>NZ_JBIWKS010000010.1:0-401549 GCF_044765805.1 Lentzea sp. NPDC102401
GAACCCGCCAGCACCCGACACCCCGGACCCGCCACCATCCGGTTCTACCCACTTCAACCCCACACCAAGATCAACTTAAGCTACGTGGCATTGGGGTCTGGGGGCAGAGCCCCCAGGGGAAGCACCCAACGCAAGGTCGCCGCCCGCAAGGTGACCACTCACAAAGCCGCGAAACAGAAGAATCAGTACAACGCGGAAGCCAAACTCCGCCGAGCCGCAGCAACCCGAGGATCATCGGCAGGGAACAACTCGAACAGCCCGACCAAATGCGACCGAACCCGATCCCGATCGTCCCCGTAAACCCGCCGAACAGTCGCAACAAGCCGAGAAAACGCCTCGTCGACCATCTGCCCGGCAACCTCGGCATCAGCAGCGGCCAACTGAGCGTCGACATCCTCGGGCGCGGAATCAGCCTTGCCGATCACCGCAGGATCAACAGCCTCAGCCCGCTCAGCGAACCGAGCCTGAGCAAGCCCTTCCTTGGCCAGCTCATGCCCAGGTTCAACTGCGAGAATCTCCGAGTAATACCCCTGAGCGGCAACGTAGTCCCCACGCTCAAAGGCCTCCTCGGCAGCAACAATCCGAGGATCCTCGACAACGTCCTCTTCAGCCGCGACAGGAGCCCCGGCCCGGGCTTCCCCAGCCCGAATCCCAGGCAGCCGCTCCCGCAAAGCATCCAGCAACCGAGCGATCCACTGCGACAACTCACCGTCGTCAATGGGCCCGGCAAAGGCATCAATGGGCTGGCCGGCGGCAACGGCCACGGTCGTGGGCACCGACTGCACCCCGAACGCCTGCCCGATCCGGGGCGAGGCCTCCAGATCAACGCGGGCAAGAATCCAAGCCCCACCGGACGCGGACGCGAACCGGGTCAAGGACGCGGCCAGCTGCTGCGATTCGGGACTGTAGGAAGCCCCGAGCAGCACCACGACGGGCACCTGCAGGGACTGTTCGACCACGGCCTGGAACGAGGCCTCGGTGACGTCCACGATCCACGGCACAGAGCCGTTGTCGGGCGCGGAAGCGGCGGCAGCGGCCGGCGTGGCGGCGGCAGTGCGGGCAGCGTCGGCGCGGGCCTTCAGGGCGCCCAGATCGACGGCGCCCGAAAGCGCGGCGGACAGTGCGGCGGTCTTGCGAGGATCAGGCCTTGTCACGTGTTCCATCCTGGCACGGCTAGTTCCCGGACCGGGTCCAGGGCCATCGGGTTGACGCGCATCGCCTCGTTGGCTGAGGCGATGCGTAGAGCCAGCGGTGTCATCAGGTCGATGAACCGCGTCCTACCAACTGCACCCAGTGCTTCCCACGGACCAAGAGCGGCCATGTCCGTGGCGCGTTCCACCGCTGGAAGGTCACCGGGCAATCCCTCCACTGCTTCCCATTCTTCGACAGTCCAACCACGCGCGGTGCGCATGTATGCCGGATCGAGGGAATGCTCACGCGCATAGAGCGCAAGCGCTTGGCACGGCCCTACGCCCTGAGCCACCAGCGCGGCCACATGACCGTCGCCGCGGGCCTCGCGCAGGATCGTGCAGGCGTGCCACAGCTCCAGATGAGGCTCGGCAGGCCACGGCAACGCACGGTTCGCCGCCGCCAACGGACGCCCCGCGAGAGGCGCCGCCATGGCCGCGGCACGAGCCAAAGCAGCAGCCTCGGCGATTTCGGGCGTGTCCACCGAGCCGAGCAGACGACGCAACGCACCGTCCGCACCCGCCAGCCGAACACGCAGGTACTCGGACGGCGAGGCGACCGCCCACGCGTCCGGCAGCGCACGGGAGACCATGCGCGGCGCGAAGTTGTAGAAGACCGCCGTCACCAGCTCCGGCGACGCGGCGCCCAGCGGTGCGGCGCGCATGCCGAAGTAGCCCATCCATCCGCCCTTGCAGCCCAGCGCGTCGGTCGCGGCGCGGGATTCGGGCGTGAAGTACGTGACGTCGTGGTAGGGCTCGAACCTCAACCACAGTTGTCTCGCGTCCACGCCCGACACGCTAACCCAGCGAACGTCGCCGCACGGGTCCCCTCACCGTGCCGGCGTAGAGCGTTCGGCCATCCGAGGGGACGTGCCGCAACCGGATCACCCGGATCACGGCGTGTCGGAGAGGTGCTCCTCGATCCGTTCGACCTTGGCCTTGAGCTGACCGGTGTAGCCGGGCCGGATGTCCGCCTTGAGCACGAGGGACACGCGCGAGGAACTGGCCTGCACGGCTTCCGTCGCGCGCTTGACCACGTCCATCACCTCGTCCCATTCCCCCTCGATCAAGGTGAACATCGCGTTCGTCTCGTTGGGCAGGCCGGACTCCCGCACGACCCGGATCGCCTCGGCGACGGCCTTCGCGACGCCTCCTGTCTCGTCCGAACCGGACGGAGCGACGCTGAACGCGACAAGCACACGTGCCTCCTCGTGATCCACAGGTGGTACTGACTGGTAGCTTCGTTGCCCATGACACCGCTGCCGTTCGATCCGATCGCCCGCGCGGCCGAGCTGTGGGACGACCGGGTGGGTTCCTCCACATCGATGGCCGCCGTCACGAGCGTCATGCGTGTCCAGCAAATCATCCAGTCCGCCGTGGACGCAGCTCTCAAGCCGCACGGGCTCACGTTCGCGCGCTACGAGGCGTTGGTGCTGCTCTACTTCTCCCGCAAGGGCGCGCTGCCGATGCGGGTCATGGGCGAGCGCCTGCAGCTGCACCCGACGAGCGTCACGAACATCGTCGACCGCCTGGAGAGCGACGGCCTCGTCCGCCGCACGCCGCACCCGACCGACCGCCGCACCACGCTGGTCGAGATCACCGACGCGGGCCTGCAGCGCCGGGAGAGCGCGACGGCCGCCGTCGTCGACGTCAACCTGGGCCTCAAGGGCCTGACCGACCGGCAGACAGAGCAGCTCACGGACCTGCTCGCCAAGGTCCGCCGGGCGAGCGGCGACTTCGAGGACTGAAATCCGGTTGATCGTCCCGCGATGATGGTCGCGTGACGGAACGGTCGATCATCGCCCTGGTCAGCGGGCCCAGTGGGTTCGCGGGCCGGACGGACGCGCTCCCGGTGCCCACCCGTGACTGGAACCACGTCGAACCGGTCAACGAGGTGCTCGCAGCCCACCTGGGCGTCCGGACGAGCGTGCTCAGACTGATCTCCGTCGAGGGCGGTACCGCGTCGCAGGACGGCCTGGTCACCTACCACGTCGAGGCGCACGGCGAGCCCGACCGCACGAAGCTCCACTCAGCTCAGGAGCCCGAGGCGGACGCGGAGTTCCGGGCGCCGTACGCGCGGCTGGGCGGCCCTGCAGAGCTGATCAAGTGGGCCGACCAGCACGTCGAACGCACCGGCCCGTCCGTTCAGGTCCGCACGTGGAACCTCTCGACCGTGCACCGGCTGCCCACCGCGAACGGCCCGGTGTGGCTGAAGGCCATCCCGGCGTTCTTCGCCGACGAGGGCGCGGTGATCGAGATGGTCGGCGCGCACGACCCGACGCTGGTGCCGGCGCTGATCGCCTCGGCGCCGCAACGGATCCTGCTCGGCGACGCACCGGGCGACAAGTGCTGGCCCGTCACGGCCGAGCACATCGAGTTGATCGTGCCGCGCTGGGTGGCCGTGCAGAACGCGCTGGCCGGCGAGGCGCGGCTGCGGCCGACGACCGTGCCCATGCCGTCGTTCGGGCTGCCGGACACGCTGACGCACGGCGACTTCCACCCCGGCAACTGGCGCCGAAGCGGCGAGGTCATCGACTGGTCCGACGCGGTGTGGGGCCACCCGGCGCTCGACGCGTGCCGGGTCATGGAGTACGCCGGACCGGAACTGCACGACCGCATCCGGAAGGTGTGGAGCGAGGCGTGGCTCGAGCACCGCCCGGACAGCCGCCCGCTCGAAGCGCTCGACGTCGCCCGCCGCGCGTCACACCTGCACAACGCGGTGAAGTACCAGGAGTTCCTGGACAACATCGAGGAGTCCGAGCGGATCTACCACGACGGCGACCCCGAGACGGAACTCAGAGCTGTTCGGCGGCTGGTTCGCTGAGGCGGCCGGTCTTCGAGGCCCAGCGCTCGAAGATCACCGTGCCGAACGGCGGGATGCTCGCGAGCAGCGCGAGGACAGTCGTGCGCGCGTCCCACTTCAGCGGCGCGACGGCCATCAGCGTCACCAGCACGTAGCCGACGAAGACCAGGCCGTGGATCGGGCCGAAGACCTTGACGCCGATCTCGTTCTGCACGACGACGTACTTGAAGAACATCCCGAGCAGCAGGCCCGCCCAGGAGATGGCCTCGGCCAGGGCGAGGATGCGGAACCGTCCGACCACGCTGGAGAACGTCATGGTTCCCCATCATGAACCGTGACCGGCGGCACACGGCAACCACCCCTGTCCTATTCCTCCCATTTGAAGACGCGGGAGGCCACGAACCCGACCACCAGCGAGAAGCCGACCAGGATGGCCGCCGGCATCGCCAAGGCCTCGATCCCCTTGCCCCGCACCAGCACGTCGAGCATGCCGTCGTTCATGTGCCGCAACGGGAAGATCTTCGACACGGTCTGCAGCCACGCGGGCGCCTGGTCGACGGGGAAGAACGTGCCGGACAGGAACGCCATCGGCAGCACCACGATGTTCGCCGCCGCCGACGCGGCCTCCTCGGTCTTGGCGAACGCGCCGACCAGCATGCCGAGCGCGAAGAACGCGATGGTTCCCAGCAGCAGCAACGGAATCGCGAGCCACCACTGCCCGGACAACCGCAGCCCGAACACCGGCAGCGACGCGATGCCGATGAACGTCGCGCCCTGCACCAGCGCGACGCCGGCGCTGACCAGGATTCGCGACGACAGCACGGAACCCGTCGAGACGGGTGCCAGCCGGATGCGCCGCAGCACCTGCTTCCGGCGCCACGACACGAGAGTCAGCGCCGAGCCGAAGACCGCCGACACCGCGACACCCCACGACAGGATGCCCGGCGTCAGGAACTGGATCGGCTTCAGCGAGGCGTCCTCGACCTTCTCCGCGGCGAACGTGAAGGTCGGTGGCTGACCGGTCGCGGCGAGGTTCGCCTTGTCCACGAACCCGTTGACGATCCCGAGCACGGTCGCGGACTTGACCTGGTCGCTCTGCGCGAACCGCACGTCGAGCTGCTGCCCGCGGATGATCAGCGCGGCGGGCAGGTCGCCGTCCTTCACCTTCTGCACGGCGGAACTTTCGTCGTTGTACGGCTCCAGTTCCAGCGCACCGCTGTCGCGCAGGGCGGACACGATCGGGCCGTCACCGACCAGCGCGATCTTCGTCTTGTCCGTGCCGACGTCGCGCAGGATCAGGCCGAAGATGATGAGGAACATCAACGGGAACAGGAAGGTGAAGAACAACGTCACCTTGTCCCGCAGGAATCCCTTGAGCATCGCCACCGAGAGCGTCTTGAACGCGGTCATCTGAAGTCCTCCGAAACGACCCGTCCTTCAAGGTGGGAAGGAAGTGGACCCCTGCCAAGCAAGGCAGGAGGAGCCGCATCGCAGCCGGGGCGACAGGGCGTCCACCACCCACCCCATCGGGTCCACAACGAGTTGGTAGCTTGTGAACTGTGAACGGGCAGGTGAAGCGGGCGTTCCGATACCGCTTCTATCCGAGCGAGGCGCAGGCGGTGGAGCTGTCGCGCACATTCGGGTGTGTCCGCCAGGTCTACAACCTGGCGTTGCAGGCCCGTACGGAAGCGTGGGCGCAGAGCGGGGAACGGATTGGATACGAGGCCACATCGGCGTTGCTGACCATGTGGAAGCGCACCGAGGAACTGGCGTTCCTGGGTGAGGTGTCGTCGGTGCCGCTGCAGCAGTCCTTGCGGCATCTGCAGACCGGGTTCACGAACTTCTTCGCCAAGCGGGCGAGGTATCCGCGATTCAAGTCGCGCAAGAAGTCTCGCGCGTCGGCGGAGTACACGCGCTCGGCGTTCCGGTGGCGCGACGGGGCGCTGACGCTGGCGAAGATGGTCGAGCCGCTGGACATCCGCTGGTCGCGACCGCTGCCCGACGGTGCGATGCCCTCGACGGTGACCGTGTCGCGGGACGCATCCGGGCGCTGGTTCGTCTCCCTGTTGTGCGAGGACCCCGGAGTGATCCCGTTGCCCGCCGCCGATTCCATGGTGGGCATCGATGCCGGGCTCGATCACCTGCTGATCCTGTCGACAGGGGAGAAGATCGGCAATCCTCGGCACGAAGATCGCGACCGAACAACGCTGGCAAAGGCTCAGCGCGCGCTGTGCCGCAAGCAGAAGGGCAGCAACAACCGGACCAAGGCCCGCATCAAGGTCGCCCGTGTCCATGCCAGGATCGCCGACCGGCGCACGGATTACCTGCACAAGATCACCACTCGGCTCGTGCGTGAAACCCAAACGCTCGTGATCGAAGATCTGGCCGTGTCGAACATGATCCGCAACCACAGCCTCGCCCGCACGATCAGTGACGCGGGCTGGCGACAGTTCCGGCAGTTGCTGGAGTACAAAGCGAGTTGGTACGGACGGGACGTGATCGTTGTCGATCGCTGGTTCCCGTCGTCCAGGCTGTGCTCGGTCTGCGGCGCGCTTACGGCGGTGATGCCGTTGCATGTGCGCACATGGACGTGTGTCTGCGGCGCGACCCATGATCGGGACGTGAACGCGGCATGCAACATTCTGGCCGCCGGGCTGGCGGCGTCGGTCTGTGGAGCCGGTGTAAGACCTCAACGGAACACTCCGGGCGGGCAGTCAGCGACGAAGCAGAAATCCCTGCGGTGCGAGCCGCAGGAATCCCCTCTTTCACAGGGGAAGCAAGTCAAGCGCGGTACTCCCGACCGGTCAGGTTGAGGAAAACGTCTTCGAGGGTGGCCGTGCGGACCTGCAGGCCGTCGAGCGCACCCCGTTCGGCCAGCGTGGACAGCACGGGAGCCGGGCGGCGCGTGGAGAGCGTCAGCGACACCTCGTCCTCCTGCGCCTCGTCGACACCTTCGAGCGCGGAAGCGTCCACAACGGACAGAACACCCTTCTGCAGCGTCACGTGGGTCGGCGCGTCGAGGCCGCGCACCAGCACCGCCGGCCGGTCGAGCGCGAGGATCCTGCCGGTGTCCATGATGGCCACGCGGTCGCAGAGGATCTCGGCCTCGTCCAGGTAGTGCGTGGTGTAGACGATGGTCTTGCCGCGTTCCTTGATGGCGCGCAGCACGTCCCAGAGGTTGCGGCGGGCCTGCGGGTCGAGCGCCGCGGTCGGTTCGTCGAGGAACACGATGTCCGGGTCGTGCACCAGCGCGCACGCGATCGACAGCCGTTGGCGCTGACCGCCGGAGAGCTTGTTCTCCTGCTCGTTCGCCTTGTCCGCGAGGCCGACCAGCTCCAGCATGTCCGCGGCCGTGCCGTGACTCACGCCGTAGAGCGAGCCGAACGTCTGCAGCTGCTCCCTGGCCGTCAGCTTGTCGAAGAACGACGTCGCCTGCAGCTGAACACCGATGCGCGGCAACAACTTCACGTTGCGCGGCCACGGGCTCTCGCCGAGCAGTCGCACCTCACCGCTGTCGGGCTTGCGCAGCCCCTCGACGATCTCCAGCGTGGTGGTCTTCCCGGCGCCGTTGGGCCCCAGGATGCCGAAGAACTCGCCCTCGGCCACGGTGAACGAGACCCCGTCCACCGCCTTCAAGTCGCCGTAGCTCTTCCGGACGTCCCGCACCACGACCGCCGGCCGTTCCTCCGTCATGGGCGAGACGGTAGGTCAGCACCTGGTGGTTCGCGGGGCGGAAAGACGAAAGTCGGAGCGAAGTCGAGACGAAGTGGGTCAGCCGCCCGCGACCAGCAGCGGACAGGCGGTGTACACGTCGTTGAGCCTGCGGAGAGCGGCCGCGAACTGGTCGAAGCGCGCCCGCGGGACGGCCGCACGGACCTCGCCGATCACCTGCCACAGGTAGCGGTGTTCCGCGGTCTCCACGACGGGCAGCGCCGGGTCGCCGGGGACGTCGCAGGCGAACGCGAGCGCCACCGCCGCGGCGCGCAGGCACGCGGTCGCGAGCGTCACGCAGTCCTCGACGAGGGTGCGGTCGTCCTGGGCGCGCAGGACGCCGCTGACGGCGAACCGGGCGGCCTGCATCAGCGCGAGGTAGAGGCGCTGGCCGGCCTGGGTGCGTTCGAACGGCAGGTCCTCGGCGCCGCAGCCGGGTGTCACGACGGTCATGCCGACCTGCGGGCGGCGCAGCACGTGGTCGAAGAGCGCGGTCGGGGCCCAGAGCAGGGTGCGCCAGGAGTCCTCGGTGATCGAGGTGCCCATCCTGGCCGCGTTCTCCAGCACGTCGAGGTAGGCGATCAGGACGCCGGAGAGGAAGATCCCGCCGCGGTCGCCGCCGACCCGGACGACGCCGAAGCGCTCGTCGAGGGCGTCGTCCTGGACCCAGTAGCCGGGCGTCCACTCGATGACGCCGCTGCTCGCCAGCACCACGCGCGCGAGGCGCTGGTGCACGGGCGACGCCGAGAGCACCGTGTCGTCCAGCCCCATCTGGACGAGCGTGGACGCGGCGTGCTGCAACGACTCGCGCTGCTGGGGCACGAGGTCGGGGTGCAGCAGGCGGAACGGTTCCACGTCACCCCTCCCCTTCCGTCGTTGTACTCACAATGAACGGCGGGGGGCGGGAAGTCATCCGGATGAACCGCAGCGTTACGTCTCAGTTGGACGCGTCAGTGCGACTGGGCCCAGGCCGTGAGCTGCGCGCGAGACGAAAGATTCAACACGGATTTCACGTTGTGCACGTGGGATTCCACGGTGCGGTGCGAGATGCCGAGCTTGGCCGCGACCTGCGCGTTCGTCAGGCCGTGCGCCACCAGTTCGACGACCATCCGCTGCCGGTCGCTGAGCACCGGGTCCTGCACGATCTCCTTGTCCAGCGCGGTTTCCAGGGCGTGTCGCACGTCCATCGCCCGACCGGCGCCGAGCGCCCGTCGAAAAGCCGGTGGAGACAAGGATTCCCGCGCGAGGTCCATCGCGGCGTCCCTCTTCCGCCGCCACCACGTTTCGGACGGAACGACCCATGTCGCGCGCATCTGCTGACAGGCGGCCAGAAGCCGCACGCCGAGCTCGTGACGTCCGGACAGCATCGCGACCAGGCCGCGGCCCTCGACCGACTCCAGGACGGCCCGCGGTGTGGTCGCCGTCATTCGCGCGCTCTCGGCGAACCGGGCGCCGGCCGCCACCAAATCCCCTCTTTCCAACGCGATGCATCCCGACGTGTGCACCGCGGCGGCCACGACGTCCTGCCGTGCATGGACTCTGAGGACCGGCAACGCGCCCTCGATCAGCGCCGCGGCGGCGTCCACGTCACCCTGGACGAGCAGTCGCCAGCCGAGGTTCTGGCTGGACACAGCGACACTCACGTCGTTGCCGTTGCGCACGCCGTGCTGGATCGATCGGCGCAACGCCCATGCGGTGTTCGCCACGTCGCCCATGCCGTCGTAAGCGCTCGCTAACGTCCGGAACAGGCGGCACATGATCAGGTCCTGCCCGCCGGCCTCCGCGGTCTCTACCGCCTCGACGGCGTGCTTCACGGCCTCGTCGTGCCGCTGGTCGTGGCCCGCCAGCAGTGACGCGTACTCCAGCGCGAGGATCCGGTAGCGGGCGTCGGCGGGCGACTGGTCCAGCACCTGCATCAGCACCGCGCCGGCCTCGGCGAAGTAGCCGCGGTCGAAGCACACCCTGAGCAGCATGGTGGCGAGCATCAGCCGCCGGTCGTCGCGCGATGCCACCAGATGGGCGAACGCGTACGCCACGTTGTCGTACTCCTGGTGCTGCGCCTTCACCTGCTCCGGCGTGAGGATCGACGACGAGACGGCGGGTTCGCCCTTCTCGCACAGCCACTCGACGATCCGTTCGGCCGTCACCTCGTGCTCGCCTTGCTCCTCGAGCCGTTCCTGGGCGTAGAGGCGGACCGATTCGAGCATCCGGAACCGGCCGTCGTTCTCCCGCACCACCAACGACTTCGCCTGCAACGCCGTGAGCAGGCCGATCACCGCGCCGCCGTGCACGACCTGGGCGATCTCCAGCCCGAACCCGCCCGGCAGCAGCGCGAGCCGCCGGAACAGCTCCTCCTCGGGCGCGGTCAGCAGGTCGTGGCTCCACGCGATGGCTGCCCGCAGGCTCTGGTGCCGCAACTGCTCGCCGACGTCGCTGAGCAGGTCGAGCCGGTGGTCTAGGCGGTCCGCGAGCTCGGACAGCGGCACCGATCCGGAGAGTTTCGCGGCCAGTTCGACGGCCAGCGGCAGGCCGTCCAGGCGGGTGCAGATCGCCGCGATCGCGTCGCGGTCGCCGCTGGTTCCGGCGCGTTCGGTGAACAACTTCGCCGCGTCGGCTTGCATGCCGTGCAGCGGATAGACGACCTCGCCGATGGATCTCAGCGCTTCCCGGCTGGTCGCGAGAACCTGCACGTGCGGGCACCGCGACAGGAGCGCGTCCACGACGGCACAACATTCTTCGACGAGATGCTCACAGTTGTCGACGAACAGCAAGATTCGGCGATTGGCCAGTTCCTGAAGCAACGTGGTCCGGAGCGCGACACCCGCGTGCTGGTACACCCCAACGGCTTCCGCTACCGCCTGCACCACCTGCTCCGGCCGGCTCAGCCTGCCCAGTTCGACGGTGCGGATCTCGGTGCGTCTGGCACGTCCGGCGAGCTCGGCCGCGAGCCGCGTCTTGCCGACCCCGGCGGGCCCGACCAGCGTGAGCATCCTGTGCCTGCGCAGCAAGGAAAGCAGCTCCGCGAGCTCGCTCTCCCTGCCGACGAACGCGTCGTCGTAGCGGGGCAGCTCCGCGACCACAGTGGACGTTCCGGCGGACCGCTGACGATAGGCGCGCTGACGGCACGCGTTCGAGCAATATCGCGCCCGCGACGGCAGGGGCGCGAAGCCCGTGCCGCAGCTCGCGCAGATGCCCATCGCACGAGACTACGACCGTTTCGGCATCTCAATTGGAAAGTGTGCGGAGGTCTACCTCCAACGTGGTCCCCGAACGCAGTTCCGCGAGCTCGATCCGATCCTTCGTCTTCGAGAGCCAGCCGCTGCGGATTCGCTGCACCACCTGCGTCTTCGTGATGTCGGCCGCCTCCGCCTTGATCACGATGTCCTTGCCGTTCTCCAGATGGACGACGGCCTTCGTGAACTTGGGGGCGTGGGGCACGAACTCGCCGGTTCCCGGCACGGCCGGATACATGCCGAGCGCACTGAACACGTACCAGGCCGACATCGTGCCGAGGTCGTCGTTGCCCGTGACACCCGCCGGTCCGTTGACGAACAACGTCTGCGCGGCCCGCACCACCACCGACGTCTTCTCCGGCTTGCCGATGAGCGCGTACATCCACGGCGCGTGCAGGTCGGGCTCGTTGTTCGGGTTGTACCTGAACTGGTTGTAGTAGTCGTACGGCCCCACGACCCACTTCTCGCGGACGGTCTTCGCCGGGTCCTTCAAGAGGTCGGGGTACGCGAAGAAGTCGTCCAGTCGTGCCTCGGCCGCCGCCTTGCCGCCGAGCGCCGTGATCAGCCCGGTGATGTCGTGCTGGCAGAGCCACTGGTACTGCCACGCCGTGCCCTCGTGGAACCCTTCCGGGCCCTGCGGCGTGAACGGGCTGAGCCACGCGCCGCCCTGCAGCTTCGGCCGCGGGAAGCCGGTGAAGCCCCGGTCCGTGACGCTGTTGTCCCAGAGGGCGCGGTGGTTGAGGCCGCGCTTGCGGAGTCGTTCCGCGTCTTCCGCATGGCCCAGTTCCGCGGCCATGATCGCGAGCGTGGCGTCGGCCAGCGCGTACTCCAGGGTCGCCGACGCGCCGTGGTGCGGATCGGTGTCCTGGCCCTTCTTCGGGAAGCGCTTGTCGTACTGGACGAATCCGTTCGCGAGGTAGTTCGGGTTGCCGGACCTGCCCTGGAAACGGGAGCTCTGCGGCGGGACGCCGTCGGCGTTCTGCAGAAGTGCCTGGTACGCCTGCTCTTCGAAGCCCTTGAGATGGCCGAAGCGCCAGAGGTCGACCAGGAACGGCGTGACCGGATCGCCGGTCATGCAGTTCGTCTCCTGGTTCGCGTACGCCCAGCGCGGGAGCCAGCCGCCCTGGTCGTGAATCGCCAGGACGCTCCGCGCGATGTCCTGCGAGCGTTTCGTGCGGAGCAGTGCCAGGAGTTGGTTGTGCGCGCGGTAGGTGTCCCACAGCGAGTAGTACTCGTAGTAGGTCCAGCCGTCGGCCTGGTGGACCTGGTTGTCGAAGCCCCGGTACCTGCCGTCCGCGTCGCTGCCGGTCAGCGGCTGGAGCAGCACGTGGTAGAGCGCGGTGTAGAAGACCGCGCGCTCGTCCCAGTCGTCCGTCTCGATCTCGATGCACCCGAGCTCCGCGCGCCAGGCTTCCTGCGCCTCGTTGCGGAGGTCGTCGAACGTCTTGCCGCCGGTCTCGGTCTCGAGGTTGTTCGCCGCACCTTGCTCGTCCACTTGGGACAGTGCGGTCATGGCCGTGACGGGGCCGGGGCCGAACGTCACCCAGGCACCCCTGAGTCCGGCGCCACCGGCGGAATCCCGTTGGCCCGCCTTGGATCCTGTCGGACCCCAGGTGCCGAACTGCGTGAACGGGCGGTCGAACCTGGTGGTGAAGTGCGTGAGGTACGGACGGCCACCGCAGAACGCCTGCGTCTCCACGGTTCCGACGATCGTCCGGTCGCCGACGATCCTGACGGAACTGGCGCTGACCGGTTCCTTGTCGTTGGCCTGGCCCACGTTGACGAGCAACGTGCCCTGGACGCCGGCGGGGAACGTGTACCGCTCGACGCCCGCGCGCGTGGTCGCCGTGCACTCGACGGTGATGTCCCGGTCCAGCTTGACCTTGTAGTAGCCGGGTTTGCCGATCTCGCCGTCGTGCGTGTAGCCGCTGGCGTACCGCTTGTGGTCGAAGTTCTGCGGCAGTTGCGTGACCGGGAGGATCGGGACCAGGCCGCCCTGCTCCCAGCAGCCCGCGCCGGACAGGAAGAAGTGCCCGAAGCCGCGGATCTGCTGGTCGTCGTAGCGGTAGCCGGCGTAGTGGGAGCCGACCGGGCTGGAATGCGCCTTGCCGAACGGCATGGACGCGCCGGGGAACGTGTTGCCCTCGTCCTTTGTGCCGATGAAGGTGTTGACCGACTCAATGGGATCCAGTGCGTCCACGGGTTTCACCCTAGTTGGGATCTTGGGGTGGTGTGGGGTCGCGCTGTGGTCCGGTCGGGTGGTTGCCGGGAGGGACCGGGCCGGGGTGCGACCGCCGCCGCATGCGCACCCCGGCCCGGGGGCCTACTCGCCGGACCCGCGTGGGCTGAGAACGCTGTCCGTCACCAGATCATCGCTGAGCGCACACGGTCCAGGTCAAGCCCTTGACGATCACTTGTCCGGTTTCGGACAACAGCGGATCAACCGGCCGACGTCGCGGTCAGCGTCCGATAGCCGACGCCGAGGGACTCGAACGACTCGAGAGCGAATCCGGTGAGCTGGTCGACCGCGCTCGGATCCAGCAGTTGCAAGCTCGTCTCGTGGTAGCGGGTCCCGGTGAGGCCGGCCCGCTCGCTGTACACGATCTTGACGTTGCTTTTGCTCGCCCCCTGCGTCACGTCGACCCTGATGTCCTTGTAGACGCCGGTCAGCATCGAGGCGATCTTCGTCGCGAGGTCGTGGGTGATGACGGCCGCGGTCAGGCCGGCGACGATCGTGAGGATCGTCTTGGCGTCCGCGGCGAGCGCGCCCTGCTTCGGAGTCGACCAGTCCTCGCCCTTGTACAGCCGGACCGCGGAGTCGGTCCTGGTCAGGTCGATCTCGACGACGTTGGACCTGGCCTCGCTGAACATGGTCGACGTGGCGATGTCCTGTTCGAACCACACCTGCACGGCCTCCACCGGCGTGAGGACGTCGTTGCCCTTGACCATCGGGTTCTCGGCGACGTAGATCGGGGTGATCACCCGCTTCTCGACCCCGTCCTT
Organism: Lentzea sp. NPDC102401; assembly: GCF_044765805.1. Classification (NCBI taxonomy): domain Bacteria; kingdom Bacillati; phylum Actinomycetota; class Actinomycetes; order Pseudonocardiales; family Pseudonocardiaceae; genus Lentzea; species Lentzea sp. NPDC102401. The sequence continues at coordinate 13,938 of NZ_JBIWKS010000010.1, forward strand.
GCCCTTGACGATCGAGAGCGCGGACAGTCCGGGGTGGACCGAGCCGAACCCGTTTTCCAGCGTGATGCCCGTGGCCGGACCGCCGGTGGTGGCCTCGCCCAGCTTGCCGTGCGCGTCGAGCGGAACCGTCTGGCCCAGTTCGACGTCCACCAGCCCGGTGTGGACGTCCACGCTGACGTTGTTCTCGAACTCGTTCCTGACGAAGAGCTGGTACTGCGGCTCCCATGAGAACGTGTTCGATTCCATGTAGTCCTCGTCCGGACGCGACTGCCACACGACGTTGTAGGTCTTGTTGACCTTCTTCGCGATGCAGAGCCGGTACTTGCCGTCCTTCAGCGTGTCGAGGTCGTCCGGGGCGATCCGGATCTCCACGCTCTTCTGCCCGTCCGTCATGGTCCTGCTCCTGTGCTCGGTGTGGTCGGTACCGGGCAGACGCTCCGGGACGACCGTCTCCGTCAGGTCTTCGCGGCGCCCCGGCCTCCGTCACCGGGCTGTCGGCGTCACTCGATGGGCTGGACTGGGCCAAGCGGGTTCCATTGCGCCATTGGCGTTACGGCCGGCGGACGATCGGCGACGCGCTGTCGCCGCGCGCTCCCGACCGGGTGGCAGTCAAGTGCGCGCACGACTGAGGAGCCTTCGCCGGAGGGCCGCGGGGTGGACGCCGACGCAGGCTGGTGAGAGATGCCCTGGAGACGCGGCCGGGCGATGCTCGGAACGGCTGACGGAGGGGACCATGATGAGACAAGCCGATGGCGCGCACCTGGTGTTGCTGGGACGGTTCGAACTGCTCGCCGGACGCGGGGACGTCGTGCTGCCCAAGGGGGCGCAGCGGTTGCTGGCCTTCCTCGCGATCCACCACGGCGACGCGGTGAACCGGCAGGCCGTCGCCGAGCAACTGTGGCCCGAGTGCCGCCGGCAACGCGCGACCGCCAACGTGCGGCAGGCGCTGTGGCACCTGCGCCGCGCCACGGAACGGCCGGTCGTCGAACCCTCGGTGGACCGGCTGCGACTCTCTCCGGCTCTGACGATCGACTTCTGCCGGGCCGTGGAGGCTGCCCACCACGTCGTCACCACCACGACCTCGACCGGCGCCGGCGAACTGGTCGGTGCCCTGTCGCGGGACCTGCTGCCCTACTGGACCGACGACTGGCTGGCCCCCGAACGCCGCCGGTGGGAGCAGGTCCGGCTGCACGCGCTGGAGGCGATCGCCCAGCACCTCATCTCGGCCGGTGCGCACCTCGCGGCGCTGGAGGCCGCCTTCACCGCGATCTCCATCGACCCGGTCCGCGAGACCGCGCACCGGACGGTGATCGCGGCACATCTCGCCCAGGGCAACTGCGGGTCGGCCCTGCGGCACTACCAGCACTACCGCGCACTTCTGCACCGCGAACTGGGCGTCACGCCGTCGTCGCACATGACCCGGCTCGTCGCGTCGCAGGCAGCTTTGTGAGCCATAGGCGTCTGCGGCCTTGACCGGTCAGGAACTGTTGACAAGGCCGTAAAGCCAAGGTGAGATACGCCCACTATGACAACGTTGTCCCCCAGCGGGCCCGTAGCCGGTCAGCGCAAGGTACGTCGTGCGACGATGAACGACGTCGCGCGGCTCGCGGGCGTGAGCATCAAGACCGTCTCACGCGTGGTCAACGACGAGCCGGGCGTGCACCCGTCCACCGCGGAGCGCGTGCTGGCGGCCATCGACCAGCTCGGGTTCCGGCGGAACCTGAGTGCCCGCAACCTGCGCCGAGGCTCGTCCACCGGCACGATCGGGCTGGTGCTGGAAGACGTCGGCAACCCGTTCTACTCCGGCGTGACGCGCGCTGTCGAGGAGATCGCCCGTTTGCGCGGCAGACAGGTGATCTCGGGGTCTTCGGACGAGGATCCGAGCCGCGAGCGCGAGCTGGCGCTGGAGTTCTGCAGCAGGCGCGTGGACGGGCTGCTGATCGTGCCCGCCGGCCTGCAGCACAGCTACCTGGTCCCGGAGATGCGGGCGGGCACGCCCGTGGTGTTCCTGGACCGGCCCGCGGGCGACGTAGTGGCCGACACCGTGCTGGTGGACAACATCGGCGGCACCGTCGAGGCGGTCACGCACCTGGCCGCGCACGGGCACCGCCGCATCGCGTTCCTCGGGGACGCGCCGGACATCTTCACCGCCAACGAGCGCCTGCGCGGCTACCGCGAGGGCTGCGTGCGGGCCGGCATCGGCTACCACGAGGAACTCGTGGCGATGGGGCCGCACGACGAAAGCAGCGTCAGGACCACGTTGCAGCGCCTGCACAGCATGCGGGAGCCCGCGACGGCGATCGTGGCCGGCAACAACCGCATCACCGTGTACATCCTGCGCGCGCTCGCGGGCGTCGCGGAAAGGCCCGCTCTGGTGGGCTTCGACGACTTCGAACTCGCCGACCTGTTGTCGCCGCCGGTGACCGTGATCGCGCACGACGCGAGCGCGCTCGGCAAGGCGGCCACCGATTTGTTGTTCGCCCGACTGGACGGCGACAACTCACCACCGCGCCGCGTCGTGCTGCCGGTGCGCTTGGTGCCACGAGGATCCGGGGAGGTCCACGCGTGAGTTCTGGTGTTCTCCACCAGCCTGTCAACTTGCCCGCCAACCAGCCGAAGCAGTTCTACCGCGGCGGTGAGGCGATCGCCGCGTTGCGCGGCGGGACCAGTGGCGACTTCGGTCCCGAGGACTGGGTGGCGTCGACGACCACGCTCTACGGACGCGACGACGCAGGGCTGACAACGTTGCCAAACGGCGTGCTCCTGCGCGACGCGGTGAAAGCGGATCCGACCGGATGGCTCGGCGCGGACCACGCGGCCAAGTTCGGCGGCGACACGGCGTTGCTGGTGAAGCTGCTCGACGCGGGCCAGCGCCTGCCGGTGCACTGCCACCCGTCGAACGCCTTCGCGTCCTCGCACCTGAACTGCCGCCACGGCAAGACGGAAGCGTGGATCGTCGTGGGCACGACGGGGCCGACCCCGACCGTCTACATCGGATTCCGCGACGACGTGCCCGCCGCCACCGTCGCGGACTGGGTCGCCACGCAGAACACCTCGGCGATGCTCGACGCGCTGAACCCGATCTGCGTCCGGCCCGGTGACACGGTCTTCGTGCCCGCCGGTGTGCCGCACGCGATCGGCGAGGGCGTCTTCATCGTCGAACTGCAGCAGCCCACGGACTTCTCGGTGACGCTGGAGTGGCAGGGCTTCCTCGCCAACGCCGACATCGGCCACCTCGGCCTCGGCTACGACGTCGCGCTGGAGTGCGTGGACCGGCAGGGCTGGAGCGGTCAGCTCGACAAGCTCGTGCGTCAGACGTCCGAGAAGTGGGCGCCGTCGGTCGATCTGCTCGGCCACGACGCGGACCCGTTCTTCCAGGCCGACCGCCTGCACGTGGAGGGCTCCTTCGCACTGGAGCCGTCGTTCGCCGTACTGGTCGTGCTGGAGGGTTCCGGCCAGCTCGGTGAGCTGGAGGTGCACAAGGGCAGCACCCTCGTCGTGCCGCACGCGGCCGGCGAGCTCGGTCTGACCGGTGACCTGGTGGCGATCCGCTGCCGTCCGCCCGTTCTGTCCGCTGTGTAGTCACTGAAGGATGTGAACCGTGAGCCAGCCGTTGCTGGAGGCTCGTGATCTCACGAAGAACTACGGCACCGTGGAAGCTCTCCGCGGTGCCGCGTTCACCGCTTATCCCGGTGAGGTCGTGTCGCTGATCGGCGACAACGGCGCGGGCAAGTCCACCCTGGTGAAGTGCCTTTCCGGGGTGGAGCAGCCGACCAGCGGCACGCTGCTCTTCGACGGCGAGCCGCTCGTTCTCAGCTCCCCCAACGACGCCCGCGACCGGGGCATCGAGACGGTGTTCCAAGACCTCGCGGTCGCGCCGGACCTCGACCCGGCCGCGAACATGTTCCTGGGCAGGGAGATCCTCAGGCCCGGCGTCCTCGGTCTGCTGGGCGTGCTGGACAAGAAGGCGATGCGCAGGCAGGCCGCCGAGCACTTCAGCCGGTTCGGCGCGACGCTGCAGAGCATCGACGTGCCGATCGCGGCGCTGTCCGGTGGCCAGCGCCAGTCCGTCGCGGTCGCGCGGTCGGTGGCGTGGGCGTCGAAGCTCGTGTTCATGGACGAGCCGACGGCCGCACTCGGTGTGGTGCAACGGGAACGCGTGCTGGAAGTGATCAAGCGCGTCCGCGACGAGGGCATCGCCGTGGTGCTGATCTCGCACAACATGCCCGAGGTGCTGTCGGTCTCCGACCGCGTCGAGGTGCTGCGCCTCGGCCGGCGCGTGGCCCGTTTCAAAGCCTCGGACACCAGCGTGGAAGAGCTCGTCGGCGCGATGACCGGTGCGCTCACTCAGGAGGATGCGGCGCAATGACGACCGACGAGAAGACAACGTTGTCAACTCAGCCGGACGAGCAGCGCACCCCGTTGCTCAAGCGTCTGACCGGCGCGAACACGCTGTGGATCGGCCTGGTGCTGCTGGTCCTGGTCGCCACGTTCGGCGCGATCCGCCCGGACGCGATCTTCCAGGTGACCACGCTGCAGTTCCTGCTCGCGGAGACCGCCGTGCTGCTGGTGCTGTCGGTCGGCATGACGTTCGTGATCATCACGTCCGGCATCGACCTGTCCGTGGGCTCGGTGCTGGTGTTCGCGTCGGTTTCCTCGGCCATGGCGATGAACTCGGTGTCCGGAGGCGACGCGACGAACGCGGGCTGGGACGTGATCGCGTTCGGCTTGCTGGTCGCCGTGGTCAGCGGCTCGGTCTGGGGTCTGCTCAACGGTCTGTTGATCTCGCGGGCGAAGATCCCGCCGCTGATCGTGACCCTGGGCTCGTTCGGTGCGGCGCAGGGCGCGGCTTTGTTGCTGAACAACGGTTCCAACGTGTCCGGCATCCCGGACGAGCTGAACACCACCTTCGGTTCCGGCACGTGGTTCGGCATCCCGAACATCGTGATCGTGGCCGCGATCGTCACCGCTCTCGGCGCGTTGCTGTTGTCCACCACGCGTTTCGGCCGCTACACGTACGCGGTCGGCTCGAACGAGGAGGCGGCCAGGCGCGTCGGCATCTCGGTGCGCGGCCACCTGACGAAGGTGTACCTGCTCGCGGGCACCCTGGCGGGACTCGCGGGGTTCATGGGCAACGCGTTCTTCCGCGTCGCGGTCGTCACCGGGCACGAGACGGACAACCTGAACGCGATCGCCGCCGTCGTCCTGGGTGGGACGAGCATCTTCGGCGGCATGGGTTCGGTGCTGGGCACGGTCTTCGGCGTGTTCATCCCGGCGGTGCTGGAGAAGGGCCTCGTGATCATCGGGGTCAAGGAGTTCTGGCAGCCGATCGCCGTGGCGATCGTGCTGGTGGCCGCCGTGTGGCTGGACCAGACACGGCGGCGGGCGCGCAACCAACGTTAGGAAAGGTGCTGGACCGATGAAGATCCGCTCCGCAGTGGCTGTCTCAGCCGCTTTCCTGCTCGCCGCGTGTGGCGGGGGTGGGCAGATTGGTGACTCGAACTCGGGCAACTCCGCCGTGAACAAGAAACTGGTGCTGATCCCCGGCATCTCGGCGGAACCGTTCTACATCTCGATGCAGTGCGGATTCGAGGAGGCGGCCAAGGCCGCGGGCTACGAGTTCGACACGCAGGCCCCCGCCAAGTTCGACGCGGCCCAGCAGACCCCGATCGTCACGGGCGTCCTCGCGTCGAAGCCCGCCGCGGTCCTGATCGCGCCGACCGACGACAAGGCCATGGCCGGTCCGATGAAGCAGCTCAAGGACGCGGGCATCAAGGTCGTCGAGGTCGACACGAAGCTCCAGGACGCCTCGATCGGCGTCTCCTCCATCTCGTCGGACAACGAGCAGGGCGGCAAGCTCGCCGCCGAGACGCTGAACAAGCTCGCGGCCGGCAAGTCCGGCTCGGTGCTGGTCCTCAACACCAAGGCGGGCACGTCGACGACGGACGCGCGCGCCAAGGGCTTCGAGGACGCCATCAAGGCCTACCCGAACCTCAAGTACATCGGCCAGCAGTACACCGACAACGAGCCCGCCACCGCGGCCTCGAAGGTGACCGCGACGCTGGCGGCGAACCCGGACCTGATCGGCGTGTTCGCGACCAACCTCAACAGCGGTGAGGGCGCCGCGACCGGCCTGCGCAACGCGGGCAAGACCGGCGCGGTGAACCTGGTCGGCTTCGACGCCTCGCCGAAGCAGGTGGAGGACCTGAAGGCGGGCACCGTGCAGGCCCTGATCGCCCAGGACCCCGCCGCGATCGGCAAGCAGGGCGTCGAGCAGGCCCTGGCCGCGATCGACGGCAAGGAGAACAAGCGCAACATCGAGACGGCCCTCGTCGCCATCACGAAGGACGACGTATCGGCCAACTCGAAGTACTTCTACAAGGAGAAGTGCTGATCTTCAGCGTCTTGGAGGGCCGTTCCCACCGCGGGAGCGGCCCTTCGCGCTGTCAGGGGCGCCCGCGATCGATCCTCGCGCGCACCGCGATCCACTGTTGCTCCACCGTCACCACGTCCGCGGCGTCAGCCGGCGCGAAGATGTCCACCTCGTCGGCACGGGAAGGCTGCACGCCTTCCCTGTGGAGGTAGGCCATCCTGCCGTCCGTGAACTGGGTCAGCAGCCCGGATGGCCACACGTCCGGTCGCGCGCCCATGCAGCACAACAGGATCCCGTGCGTCTCCAGTTGCCTCCTCAGACCGGAGAAGCAGTCGCGCACGTCGTGACCGGTGGTCTCGATCGAGGCCAGGTGTCCCGGCTCCAGCACCTTGATCGAGAACGGGTGCGAAGCCACCTCCAGCACGAACTCCAGGCGCTCTTCCCCGGCCACGCCGGTCACGTTGACGATCTCGGACTTCCCCATGCCCCCGATCATGACATCAGGGCCTCCACCTACGGGACCATTACGCATGTCATGGCTGTTTGGCCGGGTGGGCTAAGACCCAAGTCGTACGAGTCCGTCATCCTTCAGCGGATGTTCGAAGTCCCGAAAACCGATGAGCTGTAGGCACATTGGAGGGGGCTCGAATGCGACGAAAGAAAATCGCGGCGGCACTTGCCGTCGTAACGGCTACATCCCTGCTCATCGCACCACAGGCACTGGCAGCACCAACCCAGCAGATCCAGTGGCAGCAGTGCTTCGCCTCGGGAACGCCGGGACTTCCGCCAGGCGGCGAACGACTGGAGTGCGGCAGCTTCACCGCGCCGATGGACTGGAACAACCCGCGCAACGGCAAGACGATCACCATCGCCGTCAGCCGGCTCACGCCGAAGAGCGGCACGGCGAAGTCCACGGTCTTCACCAACCCCGGCGGTCCCGGTGGCCCCGGCCGCACGGTCCCGCTGCTCTACCTCGACCGGCCCAAGCTGAGCGAGAACGCCGAGATCATCGGGATCGACGTGCGCGGCACCGGCGCGAGCAGCAACGTCACCTGCGGGAGCTTCACCACCGACGGACAGGTCGATCCGCGTGATCGCAGCAAGGCCAACCTCGACCTGATCTACGGCGCCATGGAGCTGCAGGCGAAGTTCTGCCAGGCCAAGTCCGGCGAGTTCGGCAGGTACGTCTCCACCGACCAGACGGTGAAGGACCTCGACCTGCTGCGCCAGGTGCTCGGCCAGAAGAAGGTCAGCTGGCTCGGCTACTCCGGCGGCACCTGGATGGGCGCCTACTACGCCACCTACTTCCCGAAGACCCTCGACCGGATCGTGCTCGACTCCAACGTCGACTTCACCCTGCCGTGGCAGCCGATCTTCGACGACTGGGGCATGGGCTTCGAACGCCGGTTCCGCGTCGACTTCCTCCCGTGGGTGGCGAAGTACGACGAGGTCTACCACCTGGGCAAGACCGGTGAGGAGGTTCGTCAGTCCTACGAACGCACCCGCGCCCAGCTGAACGCGCAGCCCGTCACCCGGCCGGAAGGTGTGTACAACGGCGTGACGCTCGACCTCCTGCTGCGAGGCACGCTCTACAACAAGGACAGCTTCGCCGACGGCGCGCGGACGTTCGCGGAACTGGCCGGTGCGGTGCCCGCGCAGATGAAGGCGCTGGCCAGTTACCCGGACGCCCAGCTGGGCACCGCCTACTCGATCCTCTGCAACGACACGCCGTTCCAGGGCGGCAGGAAGTACCTGGAGCGCGACGGTGCGCAGGACGGCGCCAAGTGGCCGCTCGTCGGCTACACCCAGATCGCCGGCCCGTGCGCGTTCTGGGACCGGCCGGACGTGAAGCTCAAGCAGCCGAACGGGATCGGCGTCGCCCCGACGCTGATGGTGCAGTCGGTGCGTGATCCGGCGACGCCGATCGAGCAGGCGCAACGGGCCCACCGGAACTTCAGGAACTCCGTGCTGCTCACCGTTGAGGACGAGGGTGACCACGGCATCTACGGCTTCGGCAATCCGTGCGTGAACGACGTCGTCGAGCGCTACCTCGTCGACGGCGTGACTCCCGCCGCGGACCTGAAGTGCCCCGGCGTTCCGCTGCCCGCTCCCGACGGGCAAGGCGGGCAGAACTCGCTCGCGAAGGTACGGCAGCTCGCCACCCAACTCGGCTGGTAGAAGGGGGAAACGCATGTACCGCAAGAAGATCGCGGCGGCACTCACTGTCGTCACGGCGACATCGCTGTTCGTCGCCCCACAGGCTCAGGCGGCGACCGGCCTGGCCGATCAGCAGATCAGCTGGCAGCAGTGCACCGACGAGCCAGGATTCGAACGGCTGCAGTGCGGCAGCTTCACCGCACCGATGGACTGGAACAACCCGCGCAACGGCAAGACCATCACAATCGCGGTCAGCCGCACAGTTCCGTTGAACGGCAAGGCGAAGACCGCGGTCTTCACCAACCCCGGCGGACCCGGCGGTGAGGGGCGCACGCTGCCGTTGGTCTATCTCGAGCGGCCGAAGCTCAGCGAGAACGCCGAGATCTACGGCATCGACGTGCGCGGCACGGGCGCCAGCAGCAACGTCACGTGCGGCGGGTACGACACGCTCGGTTCGACGGACCCGCGCGATCGCAGCAAGGCCAACCTCGACCTGATCTACGGCGGCATGGAGCTGCAGGCCAAGTTCTGCCAGACCAAGTCCGGCGAGCTCGGCCGGTACATCACTACCGAGCAGACCGTGAAGGACCTGGACCTGCTCCGCCAGGTGCTCGGCCGCAAGAAGGTCGACTGGATCGGCTACTCCGGCGGCAGCTGGATGGGCGCCTATTACGCCACGTACTTCCCGAAGACCCTCGACAAGATCGTGCTCGACTCGAACACCGAGTTCACCGGGACGTGGCAGTCGGTGTTCGGCGACTTCGGCATGGGCTTCGAGCGGCGATTTCGGGTCGACTTCGCGCCGTGGGTCGCCAAGTACGACGACATCTACCACCTCGGCAAGACCGGTGAAGAGGTGCGGCAGAGCTACGAACGGACGCGCGCGAAGCTCGCCCAGCAGCCCGTCACCCTGCCCGAGGGCACGTACAACGAGGTCACGCTGGACCTGGTGCTCGTCCAGGGCCAGTACAGCAAGTACGCGTTCGACAGCACCGCGCGCAAGTTCGCCGAACTGGCCGGCACGCTGCCGGCGCCGATGACGGCGCAGGCTTCCTACCCGGACGCGCAGAACGCCACGTTGCACTCGATCGTCTGCAACGACAACAAGTTCCGCGGCGACCGCGAGTTCCTGGAACGCGACGCGGCGCGCGACGGCGCCAAGTGGCCGTTGCTGGGGTACTACCAGATCATGGGCCCCTGCGCGTTCTGGGACCGGCCGAACGTCAATCTCAAGCAGCCCAACGGAATCGGCGTCACGCCGACGCTGATGGTGCAGTCCGAACGCGACGCGCCGACGCCGATCGAGGGCGCGCGCAGGGCGCACGCCGGGTTCGCCGGATCGCGGCTGCTGACCGTGAAGGACGAGGGTGACCACGGCATCTACGGGTTCGGCAACGACTGCGTCAACGACATCGTCGAGCGCTACCTCGTCGACCGCGTGACGCCGTCCGGCGACCTGTCCTGCCCCGGAGTGCCTCTGCCCGAACCTGGCACGCAGCAGGCCGGGACGCTGGAGCAGGCGCGGACCCTGGCAACCCGGCTCGGCTGGTAAGGGGGAGGGTCGATGAGAAAGCAGTTGGCGGCCGTAGCGGCCGTGACCATGGCGACGTCTTTGTCGGTCGCACCTCAGGCCTCGGCGAGCACGGAGTTCGCGAGCCAGGAGATCAAGTGGCAGCAGTGCACCGACGAACCAGGATTCGAACGGCTGCAGTGCGGCAGCTTCACCGCACCGATGGACTGGAACAACCCGCGCAACGGCAAGACCATCACGATCGCGGTCAGCCGCACGGTTCCGTTGAACGGCAAGGCGAAGAGCACCGTCTTCACCAACCCCGGCGGGCCCGGCGGCGCCGGGCGCACGCTGCCGTTGGTGTACCTGAACCGGCCGAAGCTCAGTGAGAACGCCGAGATCGTCGGCATCGACGTGCGCGGCACCGGTGGCAGCGACAACGTCACCTGCGGCTCGTACCAACACCGGCTCTCCACCGACTGGCGCGACCGGAGCAAGGCCAACCTCGACCTGATCTACGGCGGCATGGAGCTGCAGGCCAAGTTCTGCCAGACCAAGTCCGGCGAGCTCGGCCGGTACATCACCACCGAGCAGACCGTGCGCGACCTCGACCTGCTCCGCCAGGTGCTCGGCCGCAAGAAGGTCAGCTGGCTCGGCTACTCCGCGGGCACCTGGATGGGCGCCTACTACGCCACCTACTTCCCGAAGACCCTCGACAAGATCGTCCTCGACTCCAACACCGAGTTCACCGAGTCGTGGCAGAAGGTCTTCGACAACCTCCCGGCCGGGTCCGAACTCCGGTTCCGCGCCGACTTCCTGCCGTGGGTGGCGAAGTACGACAACGTGTTCCGCCTCGGCAAGACCGCCGAGGAGGTGCGCCAGAGCTACGAGACCACGCGTGCCCGGCTCGCCGAGCAGCCCGTCACGTTGCCGGACGGCACCGTCGTCACGCCGGTGGTGCTGGACGCCGTGATCTTCGCGGGCCTGTACAGCAAGGACTCCTTCGAGGGCACGGCCCAGCTGGTCGCGCTGCTCGCGGGCACGCAGCCCATGTCGTTGGCGGCTCCGAAGCAGTATCCGGACGCGCTGATGGGCACGCAGATGTCGATCCTGTGCAACGACACGCCGTTCCGCGGTGACCGGAAGTCGTTGGAGCGCGAGGGCAACAAGAGCGTCCGGCAGTACTCGCTCGTCGGCGGCTACCAGGTGACCGGACCGTGCGCGTGGTGGGACCGTCCGGACGTGCAGCTCAAGCGTCCCAACGGAAGGGGCGTCGACTCCGCTCTGATGGTGCAGTCGGTGCGTGACCCCGCGACGCCTCTGCAAGGCGCGCAACGGGCTCACGCCGGGTTCGCCAATTCGCGGATGCTGACCGTGAAGGACGAGGGTGACCACGGCATCTACGGGTTCGGCAACGACTGCGTCAGCGACGTGGTGGAGAGCTACCTCGTCGACGGTGTGGTGCCGGCGAAGGACCTGAGCTGTCCCGGCGTGCCGTTGCCGGCACCTGGTGAGAGCAAGGGCAATCCGCTGACCAAGGCACAGCAGCTGGCCGCGCAGGCCGGGTGGTGACCCGTTAGAAAGCGCCGGGGTGGGTACGTCTGCGCCGTGCCGCGTAGACGCCCGCCTCGGTGCGGCGGTCGAAGCCGAGCTTGTGCAGCAACGACGACACGTAGTTCTTGACCGTCTTCTCGGCGAGGAACAGGCGGTTCGCGATCTGCCGGTTCGTCATGCCTTCGGCGATGAGGTCAAGGATCCGGCGTTCCTGCGGACTCAGCGCGGCGTAGCGCGGATCTTCCTCTGGACCGCCGCGGAGCCGTTGCAGGACGGTGGCCGTGACCCCCGCGTGCAGGAGCGATCCGCCGGAGGCGAGGGTGCGGACGGCGGCGACGAGATCGTTGCCGGACACCTCTTTCAGCATGTACCCGGACGCGCCCGCCATGATCGCGCCGAACAACGCCTCGTCGTCCGAATAGGACGTGAGCATCAGGCACGCGGGCGGCGGCTGCACCAGGCTCCTGATCTCCCGGCACACCGTGACGCCGTCGCCGTCGGGCAGCCGCACGTCGATGATCGCCACGTCGGGTTTGAGCCGCGGCGCCTGCGCGATCGCGGCCGCGGCGCTGTCCGCCTGGCCCACGACCTGGACGTCCTCCGCCTGCGCCAGCAACTGCACCAGCCCGCGCCGCACGATCTCGTGGTCGTCCACCAACAGCACCGCTATCGCCATCTCGCCTCCTGCAGCACCAGAGGAACGAACCAGGTGATGCTCACCCCGGCTCCGGGGATCGAGTCCACCGCGCAGTCGCCGTGGTGGCGCCGCGCCCGAGCCGCCATGTTCGCGAGCCCGCCCGCGTGATGGGGCGCCCCACCGGAATCGTCAGCCAACGGCAAGCCCCTGCCGTCGTCCTTGACCATGAGCTCAAGACTCGTCACGGTGCGATCGACGCTCACGGCAACAGCAACATGCTTTGCTCTCGCGTGACGCACGACGTTCGTTAGCGCCTCTCGGAGCGTGGCCAGCAAATCGGGCCTGACCTGGTCGGGCACGACGGTGTCCAACGGTCCTTCGAGCGACACGTCCGGTTCGAACCCCAGCAGCTGTGCGGCCTCGTGCACGACGTTGAGCAGTTGCCCGCGCAGGCTCGTGCCCCCGGCCGGCGGTTCCTGCAGGGAGAAGATGGTGCGGCGGATCTCGCGGATCGTGCGGTCGACCTCCTCCACGAACCCGCTGATCCGTTCGGCGACCTGAGGCTTGACGCTCGTCCCGGTCAGCCCCTGCAACCCGAGCCCGAGCCCGAACAACCGCTGGATGACCAGGTCGTGCAGGTCCCTGGCGATGCGGTCGCGATCCTCCAGCACCGCCAGCCGTTCGGTGTCGCCCCGCGCCCGCGTGAACTCCAGCACCAGCGCGGCCTGCGCGGCGAAGGCCTCGATGAGGTCGGGGTCGTCGAAGCCGGACTCGGTGCTGGACCTGGACAGGATCAGCACGCCGATCGTCCGCTTCCCCACCTTCAGCGGCACGACCGCGCACGGCCCCGGCACCGCGGGCACCCTGCCCTCGGCGTGGCACTCGCCCTGGCCGGACTCGTAGACCCGGTGGGTGACCGTGCCCTCCCTGGGCACCCGCATGCCCTCGGCGTCGTACGTGCCGCCGTCGGTCACCTCGATGACGAGGTCGCCGTTGTGGTCGGGCAGCACAACGGCCGCGAAGTCGGCGTTGGCCGTTGTGCGTGCCGTCTTCGCTACGAGGTAGAGAGCGTCACGGCCGTTCGTGCCCATCAGCAGGTTGGTCGTCACCTCGGCCGCGGCGCGCAGCCACACCTCACGCTTGCGTGTCTGCTCGTAGCGGTCGAGGTGCTCCACGGCACTTCCCGCCGCCGTGGCCAGCGCGGTGAGGATGTCGCGGTCCTGGTTGCTGAACTCCGCCTTGCCGCTCAGGAAGAGGTTGCCGAACGTCTCGTCGTGCACCTTGATCGGCGCGCCCAGGAAGTCCGCCAGACCGATCGAGCGCGGATCACCGGACGTGATCTGCACCTGCCCGTCGTGGTGGGCGGTGAACTCCGTCAGTTCCCGGTGGGTGTTGATCACGGCCAGCGCGCCGTAGGAGGCCCCGATCAGGTCGCAGGCCGACTCGACGGTGTGGCGGAGCAGATCGGGGAGGGTGTCGACTTCGGCGAAAGACAGCACGACGTCCAGCACTCGCTGTTCCGTACTCACGTTGCCGTCCACGGCCTTCACCCCTTGGGGGGATAGAAGTGACACCGCACGAACGACTGAGAGTAACTCCACGCAGTAGTCAAGGGGGAGACCAGCACTGCAAACAGTGAACTTTGGGACTACTGAGAGTAGAGGTGCGTCTTGCTTGGAAGGGCCACGCGGCTCAGTGCAGGCCGACCGTGAACCCCTCGTCGATCACTCCGCGGTAGATCTGCGGGGCAAAGGTCCGCAATCCGTGGTCGAGCGGGCCGATGAACCCTGCCGAGTCACCGAGCGGCAGCCGGTACCCGTTCTGCACCCGGTGGAACTCCCACAACGGCTCCATCGTCGGGTGCGCGGGCCGGAACTGCTGCGGATCGCGCGGGTGCAGGTCGACGCGCACCAGGGTCCTGCGCACCAGGGCGTCCGCGAGCTGGACCGCGCGCTCCTGGGTCCGGGAGATCGAGATCGCGCCCAGCTCCTGCCAGGCGGCCGCCCACGGCATGCCCTGCGGGTCGTCCAGCCGGATGCCCTGCTGCTCGATGATCAGCTTGCGGGGCCGGGAGATGGTCTTCCACTTCACGACGGCCATCACGCCGATGAAGGTGAACGCGATGCCGATGACGGCCGCGATGCTGCCACCCACCGGTTCACCGTCCATGAACGCGGTGACGGCGCCGACCAGAGCGAGGATGCCCAGGATTCCGGCGACCGAGCCGCCGATCAGGACTTTGCGGGTGTCGCTCTTGCCGAGGTCGACGACGACAGGCGCAGGCGCTCCCCAAGCGGTCATGACCGCAGATTACCGCTGATCAACAGCTCCGCGGCGGCGAACGGGTCCAGTTCACCCTCGACCACGCGCTTCGCCAGCTGGTCGACGGGGCCGAAGCGGGTGCGGACGCGTTCGACGGCGATGGCCTCGATCTCGGCGCCCGCGCGGCGCAGGCGGCGTTCAGTCAGTTCGCCGTGTTCTGCCATCCACGACTGGTGTTCGGTGATCGCCTCGACCACACGGTCGAGGCCCTCCATGCGGGCCGCGACCGTCTTCACCACGGGCACGCGCCACGACGGGCCTTCGCGGTCCCTGCGGCCCAGCGAGATCATGTACTTGAGGTCGCGCGCGGTCTGGTCGGCGCCGTCGCGGTCGGCCTTGTTGACCACGAAGACGTCCGCGATCTCCAGGATGCCCGCCTTCGCGGCCTGGATGCCGTCGCCCATGCCCGGCGCGAGGAGCACGAGCGTCGTGTCGGCCAGGGCCACGATCTCGACCTCGGACTGACCGACGCCGACCGTTTCCACGATGATCACGTCGAAGCCGGCCGCGTCCAGCACGCGCAGCGCCTGCGGCGTCGCCCAGGACAGGCCACCGAGGTGACCGCGCGTCGCCATGGAACGGATGAAGACGCCGGGATCGGTCGCGTGGTCGCCCATCCGCACGCGGTCGCCCAGCAGAGCGCCGCCGGAGAACGGGCTGGACGGGTCGACGGCGATCACCGCGACGCGCTTGTCCTGGTCGCGGAAAGCACGCACCAGCGCGTTCGTGGAGGTCGACTTGCCGACGCCGGGAGCGCCGGTGATGCCGACGACCTGGGCGTGCCCGGTGTGCGGGGCGAGGGCCGCCGCCACCAGGGGCAGCTGCGCACTCCCCTGTTCCACCAGGGAGATCAGCCTGGCGACCGCGCGCGGCTCGCCGTCACGCGCGCGGTCGACCAGTCCTGTTACGTCAACAGCTGTGGCCACAGCCGAGGAGACTAGGCCTTGGAGGGCACGCGGATGATCAGAGCGTCGCCCTGACCACCACCACCGCACAGCGCCGCCGCACCCACGCCGCCGCCCCTGCGCTGCAACTCCAGCGCGAGGTGCAGGGCGATGCGGGCACCGGACATGCCGATCGGGTGGCCCAGCGCGATGGCGCCGCCGTTGACGTTGACCTTGTCCTCGGAGATTCCGAGCTGACGGGACGACACGATGCCGACCGCCGCGAACGCCTCGTTGATCTCGATCAGGTCGAGGTCGGCGGGGTCGATGCCCTCCTTGGCGCACGCGGCCCTGATGGCGTTGGACGGCTGCTCGTGCAGCGAGGCGTCGGGACCCGCGACGACGCCGTGGGCGCCGATCTCCGCGATCCACTCGAGGCCCAGTTCCTCGGCCTTCGCCTTGCTCATCACGACGACAGCGGCCGCGCCGTCGGAGATCTGCGACGCCGAACCCGCGGTGATGGTGCCGTCCGGGGCGAACGCCGGGCGCAGCTTGCCGAGCGAGTCGGCCGTGGTGTCGGCACGCACGCCCTCGTCCGTGCTGAACAGGACGGGGTCGCCCTTGCGCTGCGGGATCGAGACCGGCGCGATCTCGGCGTCGAAGACACCGTTACCGGCGGCCTTCGCGGCGAGCTGGTGCGACCGCGCGGAGAACGCGTCCTGCTCCTCACGCGTGACGCCGTAGCGGCCGTTGTACTTCTCGGTCGAGACGCCCATCGCGACCTGGTCGAACGCGCAGAACAGGCCGTCGAGAGCCATGTGGTCCTGCATCGTCACGTCGCCGTACTTGAACCCGCCGCGCGACTTCGGCAGCAGGTGCGGCGCCTGCGTCATCGACTCCTGGCCACCGGCCACGACGACGTCGAACTCGCCGGCGCGGATCAGCTGATCGGCCAGCGCGATCGCGTCGATGCCGGACAGGCACACCTTGTTGATGGTCAGCGCGGGCACGCTCATCGGGATGCCGGCGGCGACCGCGGCCTGGCGGGCGGGAATCTGGCCCGCGCCGGCGGTGAGCACCTGACCCATGATCACGTACTGCACCTGCTCGGGGGCCACGCCCGCGCGTTCCAGTGCCGCCTTGATCGCGACGCCACCCAGCTGGGCGCCCGAGAAGTCCTTGAGGGATCCCAGCAGTCGGCCCATCGGGGTACGCGCCCCGGCGACGATCACGGAACCGGACACAACTGCCTCCATTGGAAGAGCGAACGGTCGTTAACTAGGCACCATACCTGGGGCTA
The DNA here is from genome assembly GCF_044765805.1 of Lentzea sp. NPDC102401. Taxonomy (NCBI): domain Bacteria; kingdom Bacillati; phylum Actinomycetota; class Actinomycetes; order Pseudonocardiales; family Pseudonocardiaceae; genus Lentzea; species Lentzea sp. NPDC102401. The sequence continues at coordinate 30,675 of NZ_JBIWKS010000010.1, forward strand.
CTGGGCGGTAATCGTGTGAGACCCCGCACAGGAGCACCTGCACCGATCACGTAGATACCCTTGCCCGCTATGAACGCAGACATCGCTCGATTCGTGACCGCGATCGACCACGTGGGCATCGCGGTGCCCGACCTCGACGTCGCCATCGCGTTCTACCGCGACAACTTCGGCCTCGAAGTGGCGCACGAGGAGGTCAACGAGGAGCAGGGCGTGCGCGAGGCGATGCTGCACGCGCCCGGCGACCACGACGGCACCGCCATCCAGTTGCTGGCGCCGCTGAACGAGGACTCGACGATCGCCAAGTTCATCGGCCGCTCCGGGCCCGGCCTGCAGCAGCTCGCCTACCGGGTGTCCGATGTGGACGTCGCGGCGGACGCGCTGCGGTCGAAGGGCCTGCGCCTGCTCTACGAGGAGGCGCGGCGCGGCACGTCGAACAGCCGGGTCAACTTCGTGCACCCCAAGGACGCGGGCGGCGTGCTCATCGAACTGGTCGAGCCAGCGCGTTAGCCACGAAGCTCAGTTCCCGATCGATCGGGTCCTCCTCGTCGCTGTGCCGCGCCACCGAATGCCGGTAGCTGACGGCCAGCGCGAGGAGTGCCGCGGCGGCCTCGACGTCCTTCATCGCGACGGCGGCACCTCCCGCGGCCAGGATGACCTGCCTGATCTGCGCCGCGACGTTCTCGTAACGCGCCCGCATCGCGTCCCGCACAGCCGAATGCGTATCCGCTTCACGCCACAACAGGTGCGACAGCAGCGGTGAGGCGTTCAAGCGTGCGTCAAGTGCGGCGACGAGTCTTCTGAGCGACTCCGCGATGTCCCCCGCCACGACGACGCGGCGGTGGTCGACCGTGCTGTCCGGCAGCCGTGCGACCAGTGCGGCGAGCAGGTCCTTCTTGCGGTTGAAGTAGTAGTGCACCAGGCCTTTGGGCACGCCGGCGCGTTCGGCGATCCGCGAGGTCGGGGTGGCGTCGAAGCCTCCGTCGGCGAACAGCTCCTCGGCCGCGGCCAGGATGCGCTCCTTGGCCGAATCCTCCACACGTTCCTCCACGGGTGTGTGGGCCCAAGACATTTCCCGGGCCCACAGGTTTCTGACTGAATCAGTGCGGTTGAGCAGCGGCCGAATGTGCCGCGTTCGCGGAGGGCATCGCCAGTGCTCCCGCGGCGACGGTGAGCACGCCACCGACCCAGGAGACCCACGAGGCCGCCATCAGGTCGCTGTAGCTCATCACCCACGGAGAGATGAACAGCAGTGCTCCGAGCACCATCTGCACGTACTCCCCGTAGATCATCGCGGGCATGGCGAGGTCGACGAGTCCGTCGATCGCGATGAGCGCGCCGAGCACGATCATCGTCCACATGGCCGCGTTCGAGGTGTCCACGACGAGCGGAGACAGCAGCACCAGAACACCGATCGCCACCTCGGTCCAGTCCTGCCACCTGGTCCACGCCTTGGTCATCGCTACACCAGTCCTTTCTGGCTACCTCCTTCTCGGACACCTCGATCCTCCTCCTTGGTTGGCCGCCCGGTCAACTCTTCCGAGTGGAATCCCTCACAAGCGGGATTCTGAATCGGTTACTCCTGAGTAACCTCCGGCCACCTGCGACTATCCCTCACTAGGGAAGGAATGCCGCCGTGCAGAAGATCCTTGACGCGATCATGGCCGACGAGCTGGACGCCATCGGTTCGTTGGACGTTCCGGAGAGCTATCGGGGCGTGACCGTGCACGCGGACGAGGCCGACATGTTCTCGGGCCTCGAGACGAGGGACAAGGACCCTCGCAAGTCGCTGCACGTCGACGAGGTGGCCACGCCCGAGCTCGGGCCGGGTGAGGCGCTGGTCGCCGTCATGGCCTCCGCGATCAACTACAACACCGTGTGGACCTCGATCTTCGAGCCGGTGTCCACGTTCGGCTTCCTGCGCAAGCTGGGCGGCCGCCACGACCTGCCGTACCACGTCGTGGGATCGGACCTGGCCGGCGTCGTCGTGCGCACCGGTCCCGGCGTCACCGCGTGGAAGCCGGGCGACCGCGTCGTGGCGCACTGTCTGGACGTGCCGCTGGAAGCGCCGGACGGGCACAACGACACGATGCTCGACCCGCAGCAGCGGATCTGGGGCTTCGAGACGAACTTCGGTGGTCTCGCCGACCTGGCGCTGGTGAAGTCGAACCAGCTGATGCCGATGCCCAAGCACCTCACGTGGGAGGAGGCCGCGTCGCCGGGCCTGGTGAACTCCACCGCGTACCGCCAGCTGGTGTCGACCAACGGCGCGAACATGAAGCAGGGCGACACGGTCCTGATCTGGGGCGCGTCCGGTGGACTGGGTTCGTACGCCACGCAGTTCGCGTTGAACGGTGGCGCCACGCCGATCTGCGTCGTGTCCTCGCCGGAGAAGGCGGAGATCGTTCGTTCCATGGGCGCCGAACTGATCATCGATCGTTCGGCGGAGGGCTACAAGTTCTGGAAGAACGAGCACGAGCAGGACCCGCGCGAGTGGAAGCGGTTCGGCGCGCGCATCCGCGAGCTGACCGGTGGCGAGGACCCGGACATCGTGTTCGAACACCCCGGCCGGGAGACGTTCGGCGCTTCGGTGTTCGTGGCGCGCAAGGGCGGCAAGATCGTCACGTGCGCGTCGACGTCCGGCTACATGCACCAGTACGACAACCGCTACCTCTGGATGAACCTCAAGAGCATCATCTCCTCGCACTTCGCGAACTACCGCGAGGCGTGGGAGGCGAACCGCTTGGTCGCCAAGGGAAAGATCCACCCGACAGTGTCCAAGGTGTACTCAATGGACGAAACGGGCCAGGCAGCGCACGACGTGCACCGCAACGCGCACCAGGGCAAGGTCGGCGTGCTCTGCCTTGCGCCCGAAGAAGGTCTTGGTGTGCTGGATCACGAACTACGCGCACAACACCTCACGGCTATCAATCGATTCCGGGGTGTGTGACCTTCTGGGGTTACCCGAACGGGTAGCGTGAGGGGCATGGGCCTCGCCGACGACCGTGACCTCGTCCCACTGGGATCCGGCTTCGACATCGTCAAGCGCGGGTATGACCGCAACCAGGTAGAGGATCATCTCGAACGCCTCGACTCGGACCTGCGACTGCTCGCCGCGGACCGCGATGCCGCCGTCTCCCAGACGTCAGATCTGGCGCGCCAGCTGGAAGCCGCACGCTCGGAGATCACCGAGATGCGCAACCAGGTGGAGCGCCTGTCGCTGCCGCCGACGACGCTGGAGGGGCTTTCCGAGCGCCTCCAGCGCATGCTGCGGCTGGCCCAGGACGAGGCCAACGAGATCAAGGCCCGTGCCGAAGCGGAGGGCGGGCACATCCGCGCCAAGGCCGAGGCCGACGCGGGTGTGCTGCGCCAGCGCTACGAGAAGCTCATCGCCGAACTCGACGAGCGCCGCGCCGCCATGGAGTCCGAGCACAAGGGCGTTCTCGAAACGGCGCGCAACGAGGCGGAGAAGATCGTCTCCGAGGCGGAGTCCGCCGCCCGCAAGATCGCCGACGAGTCCGAGCAGCGCCGCGTGACCGTCGAAGAGGACTTCGAGATCGCGATGGCCGCCCGCCGTTCCGAGGCGATGGCCACGCTGGCAGCCCAGGAGGCCAGCTCCAAGGCCGAGGCCGACCGGCGCCTGCGCGAAGCCGCCGAAGAGGCCGCCCGAGTCCGCGCCGCGATCACGGCAGAGCAGACCACCTCGAAGGCCGACGCCGAACGCCGAGTCCGCGAGGCCACCGAAGAGGCGAACCGCCGCCGCCACGACTCGATCTCCGAGGCCACCGCGCGCATCCAGGAAGCGACCGACGAGTCGAACCGGCGGGTCCGCGAGGCCACCGAGGAAGCCAACCGCCGCACCACCGCCGCCACCCAGCGCGTCGACCAGCTCCGCAACCTCCGCAACCGCCTCTCGCACCAGCTCCACAACGTGCGGACGGCGCTGCAGGAGGTCGTGCCGCTGCTCGACCCGGTGGACGAGGAGAAGCCCGCGGCTCCGGCTCCCGCCCAGACTCCGGCTCAGGGACAGGGTGGCGCTCCGGTACCGGCCCAGCCCGCTCAGGCTCCGCAGGCACCGGCGAGGCCCGCGGCACCCCAGGCTCAGCCGCAGGCGCCTGCCCAGACTCAGGCGCCTCAGGCCGCTCCTGCCACGCCGAACAAGCCCGCTCAGCCTCAGGCGCCCACGCAGGCCGCCCCGGCTCAGCAGGCCACGCCCTCGGCACAGAACAAGCCGGCGCAGGGATCCCAGGCCCAGTCGCCTCAGGCCCAGACTCCCCAAGCTCAGGCGTCGCAGGCCCAGGCATCGCAGGCTCAGGCGCCTCAGGTCGACGGCCCCACGGCCAAGCTCGCGCGCCCGCAGACTGCCAAGAAGTCCTGAGGCAGCAAGCTCGGATCAGCTCGCACCGCAAGCTCACGCAGGGGTCCCCCGCCCAGGGGGACCCCTGATTTCAATTGTCCCAGCCGGCACCGACAATTTCGGATCCGCGCAGGTCAGACCGTGACCTCGTAGATCGCGGGCATCGGCATCGTGCGGCAGAGGTCCCAGTCCCCAGGTAGCCCCGACGCGATCAGCGCACGTGTCAGGAACGTCCCGTGCGATCCGACGAGCACAGTCACGTCCGGGTACTCCTCACCCATGCGCGCCAACGCTTTCCCCGCCCGCACGGTGAGCGCGTCGAGGCTCTCCCCCGCCCCGTGAGCGAAGCCGGGATGAGCCCAGCTGTAGGTGTACGGCGTCTCCCAGTCCGCGCTCGGCACCAACCCCGACTCCCACTCCCGCAGCTCGGCCCAGGTCGTCACGGCGAGCCCGAGCGCATCGGCGGCGGGCGTGACCGTCTGGACGGCCCTTCGCTGCGGACTCGACAGCACTGCCGCCGGCGAGTACGCGGTGAGGCGCGGGACCAGCGACTCCGCCGCCGCCAAGCCGTTCTCGGTGAGCGGGCGCTCGTCGTAGTCGGGCTCACCCGGCCGTGGCCGGACGGATTCCGCATGGCGCACCAATACGATTCGTGTGGACACAACACACCATCTTGGGGGAACAGGATGTTCGTGAGAGCGCTGGGCGTGGACGGCGCCGAGCTCAGGCCGTTGGACCCGTGGCAGGCCGAGGAGTTCTTCGCGCACATGGAGCGCGGCCGGGAGTTCATCGGGCAGCACATCGGGTTCGCGGACAAGGCCAAGGACCTGGAGAGCGCGCGGGAACTCCTGCAGAGCTACGCGGACAAGGCGGCGGCCGACACCGGGCGGATCTTCGGGATCTGGCTCGACGAGAAGCTGGTCGGCGGCGTGCTGTTCCGCGTCATGGACATCCCGCAGGGCCGCGCCGAGGTCGGGTGCTGGCTGGAGCCGGCCGCGACGGGCAAGGGGCTGATCACGCGGGCGTCGCGGATCCTGATCGACTGGGCGATCTGCGAGCGCGGCGTGCATCGGGTTGAGTGGCAGGTGTCGTCGGAGAACGCGCCCAGCATCGCGGTCGCGCGGCGGCTCGGCATGAGCAGGGACGGGGTGTTGCGCTCGTACTTCCTGCACCACGGGGTTCGTCAGGATCTCGAGGTGTGGTCGGTGCTGGCGTCGGAGTGGGAGAGCTGATGGACGATCTGGTGCTGCTGCACGCCTTTCCGCTCGACGCGCGGATGTGGGACGTGCCGGGTGCGTTGACGCCGTCGTTGCGCGGCCACGGCGAACCCGATCTCGACACCGTCGCGGCGCGGGTTCTCGGCGTGCTCGACGAACGGAACCTGGACAGCGTCGTGCTCGGCGGCTGCTCGATGGGCGGCTACGTGGCGATGGCGTTGCTCAGGCGTGCACCGGAACGCGTGCGGGGCCTGATCTTCGTCGACACCAAGCACACCGCGGACGCACCCGAGGCGGCCGCGAACCGGCACGCGATGGCGGACCGCGTCGAACGCGAGGGCGTCGGCGACTGGCTCGCGGACGCGATGCTGCCGAACCTGCTCGGCCCCAACGCCTCGGACACCGCACGGGCGTCCGTGCGCACCATGATCCTGGAGCAGCGGGCCGAGGACGTGGCGTGGTGGCAGCGCGCGATGGCGAAGCGGCCGGACTCCACGGACGTGCTGGAGTCGCTGGACGTCCCGTCGCTCGTGCTCGTCGGCGAGCACGACAAGCTCACACCACCCGACGTGGCCGCGAAGCTCGCCGTGACGTTGCCGCACGCGACGAGCGAACGCGTCGAGGACGCGGGACACCTGCCGCCCGTCGAGCAGCCGGAGGAGTTCCTGGCCCGGCTGGAGCGGTGGCGCGAGCAGGTCGGGGTCTGAGGACTACCAGCGACGCGCGGTCGGGCCCCGCCGGCCGCGCGAGTCCCAGCACGTCTGGTGCCAGTGACGACGTTCCTCGACCGAGCCCGTGTCCTCCGCCGGCCACGCCACGACGTGCGCGACGCCGGGGCGGATCTCGTGGTCGCAGCCGGGGCAGCGGTAGGTCTTCTGGGCCTGCGCGCCCGAGATGGCGCGGACCAGCCAGTCGCCGTCCGGGCCTGACTCGGCGCGCGCCCAGCCGACGCCCCCTCCAAGGGGACGGGATTCTTCTGGCTTGGGGCTGTTACGACGTGGCACGACAACACGTTAACCGCTCGTAGAATCGGTTCGTGCCGACCTACGAGTTCCGTTGCCGAACCTGTGACGACACCTTCGACGTGCAGCGCCCGATGAGCGAGTCGTCCTCGCCGGCGAGCTGCCCCGAGGGCCATCCCGACACGGTGAAACTGCTGTCCATGGCCGGTATCGGCGGCACCCAGCAGGCCGCGGCCGGTGGTGGCGGCGGGTGCTGCGGTGGGGGCTGCTGCGGCTAACGCCGGATCCGGAAGAGGTAGAGCACGCTCGCGACGAGCAGCGCCGCGGCGAGGGGAACGTGCAGGGCCGTGAGGTGGAACACGCCGATGTACACCTGGGCGGTGATCACCGCCAGAAAGCCCACGGCGTACCAGATGGGCTGAGCCGACCCGCCGCCCGGCCGCCACGCGAGACCCGCGACGACGACGTGGACGACCGTCACGACCCACAACGTGTACGAACCGGCGCTGTGCAGGACGTGTCCGTACGGGAGGGTCATCATCAGCCCCGCGGTGATGGACTGAACGAAGACGGCCGCGGTCTGCAGAGCGACGGTGGCGTGCAGGAGCTTGAGGTTGGCGGGTTTCGCCGTGGTTTGCGTGACCATGACAGTCCGACGACGCAGCGGCCGGAAATGTGAGGCGGGGGACGTTGGCTGATCCTGGTGTGCACGCGATCGTGAGCGAACAGCGGCAGCTGCTGAACCTCGCCTACCGCCTGCTGGGTTCACTGGCCGACGCCGAGGACGTGCTGCAGGAGACCTACGCGCGGTGGTACGCCCTGTCAGCGGACCAGCGGGACACCATCGAGTCCCCCGGAGCGTGGCTGACGAGGGTGGCCGGTCGCATCTGCCTGGACCTGCTGGGGTCGGCCAGGGCCAGGCGGGAACGCTACGTGGGCGAGTGGATCCCGGAGCCGCTCCCGGACCGGGAGGAATGGGGCGGTGAGCCCGATCCGGCGGACCGCGTCACCCAGGACGAGTCGGTCACCATGGCGTTCCTGGTGGTGCTGGAGCAGATGACCCCGGCGGAACGGGTCAGCTTCGTGCTGCACGACGTCTTCCGGTTCCCGTTCGCGGAGATCGCGGAGATCGTCGGCAGGAGCCCGGCGGCGTGCCGGCAACTGGCCACGTCCGCACGGCGGCGGATTCGGGCGTCACAGCGAGACGAGATCCCGGCCGCGCGGCAGGCGGACGTGGTGCGGGATTTCAAACAGGCGTGGGAGGCGCAGGACATCCGGGCCCTGATCGCCTTGCTGGACCCGGCGGCCGTCATGATCGCCGACGGCGGCGGCCAGGTCGGCACGGTGCTGAAGCCGGTGGAAGGCCGCGAGCAGATCGCCCGCTACCTCATCGGCATCGGGAAGATCGCATCGGATCTGACCATCCTCGCAAGGACGGTGAACGGCAGGCCGGGCCTGGTGGCGACGTACGACGGTGTCGCGGTGACGGTGGCGGCGATCGAGGTGGAGAACGGCCGGATCACCAGGATCTGGGCGGTGCGGAACCCGGAGAAGCTGAGGCCCTGGCGAACCAGGGGACAGGACTAGGCCGTCTCGCGGTCGATCAGCAACTCGGCGACCTTGCGGCCCTGGTCGCAGACGCTGCCGAACTTGCCGGACGAGTCGATGATGATGATCCCGAGCCCGCCACCGTTGTAGGGCAGGGCCAGCACGCACGACGGTTCGACGTCCTGCTCGCCGGAACGGTCCAGGTAGACGACCTTGTGGCCCTTCACGTCCCAGTCACCGGTGGTGCGCTCGATCGTGATCTGCTTGCCCTCGCGGTAGCGCAGGGAGACTCCGACCTCGACGTCGTCGACCTTCGTCGTCCACCGGCACGACTCCTCGAACGTCGAGTCGTAGTTGATCTGCGTGGGCGGCGTCTCGGCCTTGGCTCCCGGGTAGGGCAGGTCCGTCCACTTCAGCTTGGCGCAGGTGGGCGTGATCTCGCCGTCGATCGGCGAGCTCTCCGGGTCCTGCGACTCGCTCGGGTCCGTGCTCGGATCCGTGGAGCCCTCCTGGTCGAACGGCGAGGTGACGTCGAGCGGCGCCTGCGCGACCGGACTGCCTCCGATGGTCGCGTGGGCACAGCCGGACGCGAGCACGAGGACAGCCAACAGGAGCACCAGTCGCCGCATGCCACCACCATGCCAGACGCGACATGGTGCCCCTGTTAGCGGCTCACGAGTAGTCGCGGAATCCCTTGCCCGTCTTGCGGCCGAGGCGACCGGCCGTGACCAGGTGTTCCAGCAACGGCGCTGGCGCGAAGCCGGGCTCGCGGAACTCGTTGTAGAGCGTGCGCTGGATCGCCAGCGACACGTCCAGACCCACGACGTCGAGCAGCGCGAACGGTCCCATCGGCAGGCCGCAGCCGACCTTCATGGCGTTGTCGATGTCGTCGGCCTCGGCGTAGTGGGCCTCCAGCATCCTCACCGCGTCGTTGAGGTACGGGAAGAGCAGCGCGTTCACGATGAAACCGGCCACGTCACCGCAGTGCACGGGGTGCTTGCCGAGGTCGAGGCAGATCTTGCGGGCCGTCGCGACCACGTCGGCGCCCGTGGAGATCGTCTCGACGATCTCGACCAGCTTCATGACCTGCGCGGGGTTGAAGAAGTGCAGGCCGACGACGTCCGCGGGCCTGCTGGTGGCGGCCGCGATCTCGATGACCGGCAGCGAGGACGTGGTCGTCGCGAGCACCGCGCCGGGCTTGCACACCTCGTCGAGCGCCGCGAAGACCTCCTTCTTGATCCCGATCTCCTCGGCCACCGCCTCGACGACCAGGTCGCAGTCCGCCAGTTCCACGAACTCCACGGCGGGCGAGATGCGGGCGAGCGTCGCGTCGCGGTCCTGCTCCGACAGCCTGCCCTTGCTGACCGCGCGGTCGAGCGACTTGCGCACCGCGCCGATCGCCTTCTCCGCCTTGTCGAGACCGCGCGCCCGCAGCACGACGTCGTACCCGCGCTTGGCGAACACCTCGGCGATGCCCGTCGCCATCGTGCCCGTGCCGATGACACCGACCCGTTGAACCTCACGGGTCTGCGTCGCGCTGTCCACTTCGGACGGTGTCTGCACGTCCTTGACGACGACCGGCGAGTCGGGCCCGTCGTAGGTGTAGAAACCGCGCCCGGTCTTCCTGCCGAGAAGACCCGCCGTGATCATCTGCTTGAGCAGCGGCGCCGGCGAGTGCAACCGGTTGCGCGACTGGTGGTACATCGTGTCGAGGATCTCGTACGCCGTGTCCAGACCGATGAGGTCCAACAGCGCCAACGGTCCCATCGGATAACCGCAGCCGTACCGCATGGCCGCGTCGAGGTCCTCACGCGTCGCGTACCTGGACTCCAGCATCTTGACCGCGTGGTTGAGGTACGGGAAGAGGAGAGCGTTCGCGATGAAGCCGGCCCTGTCCCCGATCACGACCGGCGACTTGCCCAGCCGCTCGGTGAACGCGACCACGTCGGTGATCACGTCCGGCTCCGTGACGACCGTGCGCACGACCTCGACCAGCTTGAGGACCTGCGTCGGGTTGAAGAAGTGCAGCCCCACGACCTTGCCGGGCCGCTTCGTCACCACACCGATCTCGGTGATCGAGAGCGACGACGTGTTGGACGCGATGATCGCCTCGGGCTTGAGGATCTCGTCGAGCTCCCGGAAGATCCGCGCCTTGAGCTCGACGCTCTCCGGCACCGCCTCGATGACGAGATCGCAGTCCCGCAGACTGCTCAGGTCGAGACTCGTGGTGACCCGGCCGTGCAGCGCGGCGTTCTCGTCCGCGGTCAGCTTCTCCCGCTTGACGGCCCGCTTCGTCGAGTGCTCCAGGTGCCCGAGCCCGCGCTCGACCCCGGCCGCGTCGACTTCCACCACCTTGACCGAGAGCCCAGTGCGCGCGAGTACCTCCACGATGCCCGCGCCCATGGTTCCGAAGCCGACGACTCCGACGGTGTTGATTTCGCGCGCCACTGCAGACCTCCCATGCGGGGTAAAGCGTGGGCTACCAAGGAGTAACTTGCGGGCGACTATGCCACTCCCAGCGCTGACGAGGGCCGTGAGCTTCGCCATCAGGATCGAAACAGTTATCGGTCCAGCAAACGCCTAGACCCGGCCTTTTGCCTGATGAACCCAGGTGGGTGAACGCGAAGCTGCGCCATCCGAGTCGGGGGAACGGCTCGGATGGGGACGGCCTTGGTTCTCGCGGGTCGCATCGGAGCCGACGAGGACTGGGACCGCCGTGGGACACGCGGGTCGCATCGGACTCGACGAGGCTGGGGACCGCTGTGGGGTTCGAACGCGGTCGGGTCGTGGATCGTCCGGGGGCCGTGCGGGGCGCTTCGGACTCGGCGCGGTCGGGACGGCTGCCACAGCGACCCGTGTCGCGGCCGAAGCCCAGAGTGCCGGACGAACAGGCTGGTTCGGGCAGTGTCTTCAAGACCGGGCACGGCTTCGCCGCACGGCCTCCCCCGCGCGACGCCATCGAACACCGCGTGGCACCACAGTCGACCAGCTACTCACATCGCGCGGCCCCACTCTCGATCAGCCGCTCGCGCCTAGCGCCCTTTCCCTCGATCAGCCGGCCATGCCTAGCGCCCTACTCTCGATCAGCTGCCCACGCCTGGTGCCCCTTCCCTCGACCAGCCGCCCACGCCCAGCGCCCTACTCTCGATCAGCCGCCAGCACCGCTAGTCCCTACCCCCGATCAGCCGCCTGCACGCGAGTCCCGCTTCGACCGGCCCGCCCGCACCTCGCACCGCGAGCCCGCGGCCGCTAGTCGTCGAACCCCCTGCCCGCCAGCTCCTCGATGCGGCGCACAGCCTCCCCCGCGTCCTTCCCCGTGGCCACCACGGTGATCGACTTGCCGCCGGGCGCGCTCAGGCCCATCAACGCCAGCACGCTCGCCGCGTTCGCCTCCTCGTCGCCGTAGCGGACGACGACATCGGCGTCGAGTTCGGCGACGGTGCGTGCCAGCAAGGCTGCTGGGCGGGCGTGGAGGCCTACCTCGTTGGTCAGCAACACTTCCGCCGACACCGCGTCCGGCACGAGGTGCAGGGAGGGGCGGCTGGGTGCGGCGACCGGGGCCTCGCCGGACGCGCCCTCGGCCGCGGCGGCCACGTCAGCCAGGGAAGCGGCTCCCTGTGCGGCGACGGCCGCGGCTACCGCGCCTTCCACCAGTGGTGCGTCCACCACCACGTAGCGGGACGGGTCGTCCGCGGATTCCACGGCCATCTCGGCCGTCATCTTGGCGCTGCCCAGGTCGTAGAGCACGACGACGCCCACGCCGGAGTCGGCGTCCGCCAGGGCTTCGACGACCGAGGCGTAGTCGGTGCCCAGGCCGCCTTCTTCTGTGCCACCCACGGGAAGCACGGAGACGTCGGGGGCCATTTGGGCGGCCAGTTCGGCTATGCCGTTGGCCAGCATTTCGCTGTGCGAGACGACTACCAGGCCCACTCGGCCGGTGTCCGCGGCCGCCGTCATGCCTTGGCCGCCGCGTCCGCGAAGGCGCGCAGCAGCAACGCCGTCGACCTGGCGCCCGGATCCAGGTGGCCGGCGCTGCGCTCACCCAGGTAGGAGGCCCGGCCCTTGCGCGCCACCATCGGGACCGTCGACTCCGCCCCTTCCGCTGCCGCGTCGGCCGCCGCCGAGAGGGCGGCGGACACCGACGCTTCCGCATTTGCCGCGGCTGTCACGGCCGGGGTGAGGGCGTCGACCATCGTCTTGTCGCCCACGACGGCCTTGCCGCGCGCGAACACGCCGTCCAGTGCGCCCTGCAAGGCGCGGGCGATCAGGGGGCCGTCGAGTTCGGGTGCGTCGCCCACGGCGGCTGACGCGCGCAGGAAAGCGGTGCCGTACAACGGGCCCGCCGCGCCGCCCACCGTGGAGATCAGCGTGGTGGCCACCAGTTTCAGGACCTTGCCAGGGGTGTCCGGCGGTTCGGCGTCCAAACGGGACAGCAGCGCGGTGAAGCCGCGCTTCATGTTCTCGCCGTGGTCGGCGTCGCCGATCGCCTGGTCCAGGCGCACCAGTTCGTCGCGGTGCTCCTGGATGACAAGCGCCGCGGCTCGCAGTGCCGTCACGACGTCCGCTGCCGTGCAGCCCACCTCAGACTCCCCAGCGCAGTGCGGGCGTGTGGACCGGTGCGTCCCACAGGGAGAGCATCTCGTCGTCCAGGCGAAGCAGTGTGAGGCTCATGCCCTGCATCTCCAGGCTCGTGATGTACGGGCCGACCAGCCTGCGTTCCACGACGATCCCCCGATCGGCCAGCAGCTGTTCCGCGATGCCGTGCGCCAAGTACAGCTCGATCAGCGGAGTCCCGCCCATCGAGTTCGTGAACAGCAGCACCCGATCGCCCGAGGCGAACGGCAGGTCTTCCAGAATCGGTTCCAGCAACGCCGACACCATCTCGGACGCGGTACCGGCGGGCACGCGACGCCGGCCCGGCTCGCCGTGGATGCCGATGCCGATCTCCATCTCGTCGTCCGCCAGCTCGAACGACGGCGAGCCCACGTGCGGCACCGTGCACGAGGTCAAAGCCAGACCCATCGAGCGCACCGACGCGATCACCCGCAAAGCCAGCGCCTCGCACGCCGCCAGATCATCACCGCGTTCCGCCGCCGCGCCCACGATCTTCTCCAGCAGCACCGTGCCGCCGACACCACGACGCCCGGCCGTGTACAGCGAGTCCTTCACCGCCACGTCGTCGTCGATCACGACCGACCTGACCTCGGACTCCGCGAGCTCACCGGCCATCTCGAAGTTCAGCACGTCGCCCGTGTAGTTCTTCACGATCAGCAACGCGCCCGCACCGCCGTCCGTCCGCACGACCGCGTCGACCACCTGATCGGACGTCGGCGACGTGAACACGGGACCGGGACAGGCCGCGTCGAGCATGCCCCGCCCGACGAACCCGCCGTGCAACGGTTCGTGGCCCGACCCTCCACCCGAGATGATCGCGACCTTCCCGCTCACCGGCGCGTCCGCGCGCACGATGACCGCCGGGTCGTAGTGCACGGTCAGCAGATCGGGATGGGCAGCCTGCATCCCCCGAAGCGCGTCCCGCACCACGGTTTCCGGATCATTGATGATCTTCTTCATCGATCAGCCCTCCCGAGAAGTCGGTGCCGTGTTCCTTCTTACTCCCGGGGTCTGACACTCGGAACTGGCAAAGGACCCGCGTACCGTTAGGCCGCCCTAAGAAACGCAGGTCAACATCACGTTCCGTAGTGGAGGAACAACGTCGTGTCGAAGAGAGCTGCGCTGCTCGTCGCAGTCGCCCTGACCCTGACCGCGTGCTCCAGCACGCCGGACAAGCCGACCGTCGCCCAAGGTGGCGAGGACTTCGGCAAGGCGTACGAACTGAGCAACGGTTTCGGCACGACGCAGAAGCCCGGCGAGTTCCCCCGCACCATCAAGCACGCGATGGGCGAGACCAAGCTCGAGAAGAAACCCGAACGAGTGATCGTGCTCGACACCGGCGAGCTCGACAACGTCGTGGCGCTCGGCATCAAGCCCGTGGGCATCGCCTACACCGACGGCTCCCCGACCATGCCGTCCTACATCGGCGACAAGGGCGGCACGCCGGAGAACGTCGGCACGACCAACAACCTCAACCTCGAAGCGATCACCAAGCTGAACCCGGACCTGATCCTGGGCTCGCAGCTGCGCGCGGAGGCCCTCTACCCGAAGCTCTCCGCGATCGCCCCGACGGTGTTCAGCGTGCGTCCTGGCTACGTGTGGAAGGAGAACTTCCTGCTCAACGCGGCCGCGCTCGACCGCCAGGCCGACGCGGCGAAGATGCTCGAGGACTACACGAAGAAGGCCACCGAGACCGGTGACGCCATCGAGAAGAAGCTCGGTGTGCGCCCGACGGTCACGGCGCTGCGCTTCATGCCGGGCCGCATCCGCCTGTACGCCAAGAAGTCGTTCATCGGCACGATCCTGATCGACGCCAAGATCGGGCAGCCGACCTCGTCCCAGGTGGACGACCTGGCCGCCGAGGTCAGCGCGGAGCAGATCAGCAAGGCCGACGGCGACTTCATCCTCTACTCCACCTACGGCGACCCGGCCAAGACCGCGCAGGCCTCGGTCCTCGGAGGTCCGTTGTGGACCGGCCTGAACGCCGTGAAGGCGGGCAAGGCCAAGCCGGTCCTGGACGAGACCTACTTCCTCGGCCTCGGCGTGCTCGCCGCGGACGTGGTCCTGGACGACATGAAGAAGCAGCTCGGCGTCTGAGACCTCAGCGCGCGGACGTTCTTCAGCGACCGAAGAGCGTCCGCGCGAGGCGCAACATCTGCTTGCCCGCCATGGAAGACCTGTCGAAGGTCGCCATGTTGATCAGCGACTTGAACTTCAGCTTCGTCACGGCCTTGGCGTAGGAGAACTCGCGCAGCCCGTCCTCGCCGTGGATGCGCCCGAACCCGGAGTCGCCGACACCGCCGAACGGCAGCCCGGGAATCGCCGCGTAGGTCAGCACGGAGTTGATCGACACCATCCCGACCCGCAGCTCCGACGCCAGCTCCTCGCCACGCGCCTTCGAGAAGACAGCGGCACCCAGCCCGTACTTCGACTGGTTCGCCAGCCGCACGCCCTCCAGCGCGTTCGGCACGCGGTTGATCACCACGGTCGGCCCGAAGGTCTCCTCGGTGACGGCCAGCGAGTCCTCCGGCACGTCCACCAGCACCACCGGCTCGACGTACGGCGGCCTGATCGAGTCCGGCCCGCCGACGAGCGCCTTGCCGCCGCGGTCCAGCGCGTCCTGCACGTGCTCGCGGATGATCTCCACCTGGGACGGCATCGTGATCGGCCCGAGGTTCGCGTTCGGCTCGCCACCAGGCTTGAGCTTCTTCGCGCGCTTCACGACGATCTCGGTGAACTCGTCGGCGACGTCCTCGGCCACGTAGATCCGCTCCACGCCCGCGCACGTCTGGCCGGCGTTGGACACCGCGCCCCAGATCGCGGCCTCGGCGGCGGCGGTCAGGTCGGCGTCCGAGTCGACGATCAGCGCGTCCTTGCCACCGCACTCGACCAGCACCGGCGTCAGCGACGAGGCGGCCGCGGCCATGACCTTCTTGCCGGTCCGGGTGGAGCCGGTGAACGCGATCTTGTCCACACCGGCGCCGACCAGCGCCGCGCCCGTCTCACCGAAGCCCGTGACCACCTGGAACACCGGGAACTCCGGCACCGCCTCGGTGAACGTCGACGCGAGGAACGTGCCGACACCCGGCGTGAACTCCGACGGCTTGAACACGACGGCGTTGCCCGCGGACAGCGCGTAGGAGATCGAACCCATCGGCGTGTGCGCGGGGTAGTTCCACGGCCCGATGACGCCGATGACGCCCAACGGCCGGTACTCCAGCGTCGCGCCGTGGTTGAACATCAGCATGCCCGAGGACACCCGGCGCTTGCCCAGCACACGGCCCGCATGTCGCGAGGCCCAGTGCAGGTGGTCCATCACCAGCGCGACCTCGACGCGGGAGTCGTCGGCGGGCTTGCCGGTCTCCGAGCTGATCAACGAGATGAACTCGTCCGAGCGCTGCGAGAGGATCTTGCGCCAGGCGTCGAGCTTCGTCTTGCGTCCCTCGAACCCGAGGCCCGCCCACCACGCGGCGGCGTCGCGCGCCGAGGACACCGCGTCCTCGACCTCGGCGGCCGTGTGGATCGGGTGATGCGCGACGACCTCGCCCGTGCGCGGGTCCAGTGATGCGAACCGCCGCTGCTCGCCATCGGCCGACAGCGCGCTGTTCGAAGCGGTCTGCGTCATAGGACTCCTCCGGTACTCGCCAGTAACCTCGACACTAACGCGTACTCGAAGAACTTTCAGCCCCTGCCTGGTCCCGCTCGGGGAGCCATCAGGCCTGGGGCAGGGCAGGAAGAACCGCCTTGGCGAACGCTTGCGCCGCCTGGCAGCGATCCATTTCCTTCTCCTTCGAGGCCGCCACGCTGAACTCCACGATCTCACCCGCGTCGCTCTGGTCCTTCGTCCGGACCACCACCAGCTCGCACGTCGGGAACGGCCCGTCCTTGAACGCCTGGTAGCCCTTCAGCCCGCCGCCGAGATCGGTCTCGACCGACTTGGTGTCGAACTTGCCGTCCTTCGGGATGCGCACCGTCTTGAACTCGATCTGCATCTGCGCGCTCTGGCCAGACCACGAGCACTGGTGCAGACCGAACGGCAGCGCACGCGGCGAGGCACCGAGCACCGGCGAGAGCGTCGCCTTGTCGACGATCGCGCACGGGTCGACCTCGACCGGCGAGCCCTTCGGCGGACTGTACTTCTGCGGGTTGCCCCTGAGCTTGCGCACCGCGCCTTCGAGCACCTTGCGCCCCGGCTCGCACGCCTCGCTGCCGTCGCTGCTGGTGCCCACCTGGATCCGCACGGCCTGTGCCGGGTTCTCCTGCGTCAGGACCCAGATGAAGCACGACGTGCCGCTCAGCTTCTGCTCACCGCTCTTGAGGCTCGCGAGCTGCTTGGTCGCGTTCTTCACCTCGATGGACGTCAGCGAGTACCCGATGTCCAGCGTGAAGTTGAGCGTCTTGCCGCCCTTGTCCTTCATGTAGTTGGAGCAGCGCGTGTACGAGCTGCTCGTGTACCTCGACGGCGTGCCGACCGTCTGCAGCACGTCCTTGTCGATCAACGCGCACGGGTTGACCAGCCGCAGCCGTTCCGCCGCGAACGCCGGGTCGACGGGCTTGCCCGCCTGCGCCGACGGTTTGGTCGACGGATCGGTCGTGTTCGTCTCCGCACCCGCCTGCACGGTCCGGCGCGGCGAGTTGGTCTTGGCCAGACCCGGCCCGGTCGCACAGCCGGCCATCAGCAGCGCGGCGGCGGCGACCACAGCGGTGGCACGAAAACGAGGCACGACGTGCACGGTAGCGACCTTTGCCTGCCTTCGTGGGCGGTACCCCGAGTTGTCCCGTGGCACATGTCACCCAGTGCTACGGGAACGATTCAGAAGATCAACGCGCTGTACAGGGTGAAGACCCCGAGAGAAGGAGAGACGTGCGAAACCGTATTCGCCGCGCATTCAACTGGCTCGACGCGTGGACGATCGAGGCCTTCAACCCTGTTTACCCTGGTCGTCCCCAGTCATAGCTCCTTGAGCGGCTGCTTGTCCGTTTCCGCGAACTGAGGCCGCAGCGTCGCCCACGCGGCGAACACCGCCGCCAGCACCGCCATGGCGATGCCCGCCCACAGGTTGATGTTGACCCCTTCGGCCTTCTTCAGGTCGTCGTCGCTCGTGAACGCGAGCCCGATGACGACCAGTACAACGCCGTACAGGCCGAAGAGGAAAGCGATGATCAGTCGCAGGTCGAACAACCTCATGGCAGCCTCCCTCAGCCGAAGATGAAGTAGAGAACGGTCGTCAGAGCCAGCACTCCGCCGCCGAGCAGGGCGGGCGAGCGATACCAGCCCGCGTCCTCACCAGTGGTGGAGTGCGCCCTGTCTTCCTTGGGCGTGAGGCTGTAGACCAGCCCGACGAGCTCGCTGTCCGGCTTGGGCCTCGTGACCAGGGTGACCGCGAAGCTCACGACGATGTCGACCACGAACGCGAGACCCGCGCCGAGGAAGCTCGCGCCCTGACCGGGCAGTTCCAGCAGCTCGATGCCGAACGACGGCTCCGAGATCGCGTAGATGAAGATCGCGGTGAACGTACCCGCGAGCAGACCGACCCAGCCCGCGGTCGGCGTCATCCGCTTCCAGAACATGCCGAGGATGAACGTCGCGAACAGCGGCGCGTTGAAGAACGAGAACAGCGCCTGGATGTAGTCCATGATGTTGGACCCGCCGAGCGACGCCGCGATGAACGCCGTGCCGATCGCGAGGATGCACGCGCCGACCGTGGCCAACCGCCCGATGCGCAGGTAGTACTCGTCCGGCCGGTCCTTCTTGATGTAGTCCTGCCACAGGTCGTACGTGAAGACGGTGTTGAACGAGCTGACGTTGGCCGCCACACCGGCCATGAAGCTCGCCAGCAGACCCGTGATCGCGATGCCGAGGATGCCGTTGGGCAGCAGGTCGCGCATGAGCAGCGGCAGCACGTTGTTGTAGGCCACGCCACTGCTCGTGTCGCCTGCCTTGAGCTGCATCATCTCCGGCACGATCAGCGCGGCGATGATGCCGGGGATGATGATGATCGCCGGGATGAGCGCCTTCGGGTACGCGCCGATGATCGGCGTGCGCTTGGCCGCGGACATCGACTTGGCGCTCATCGCGCGCTGCACCTCGGCGAAGTTCGTCGTCCAGTAACCGAACGACAGCACGAAGCCGAGACCGAACACCAACCCGACGACACTCCACACCGGGCTGTTGATGCCGGTGAGTTCTGTCGCGGGCCACGCGGACAGCTGCTCGGGGTCGCTGATCTTCTCGACGATGCCCTGCCAGCCACCGACCTTGATCAGACCGATGATCGTCAGCGGCGCCAGCGCGGCCACGATGACGAAGAACTGCAGCACCTCGTTGTA
This sequence comes from Lentzea sp. NPDC102401, assembly GCF_044765805.1. Classification (NCBI taxonomy): domain Bacteria; kingdom Bacillati; phylum Actinomycetota; class Actinomycetes; order Pseudonocardiales; family Pseudonocardiaceae; genus Lentzea; species Lentzea sp. NPDC102401. Next base: position 49,700 of record NZ_JBIWKS010000010.1, read on the forward strand.
GATGGCGGCGCTCAGGCCACCGAGCGTCGTGTAGGCCAGCACCACGAGGGCAGCGACCACGATGGACACCGGCAACGGCCAGCCGAGCAGCGCGTCGATGATCACCGCGAGCGCGAACAGGTTGATGCCCGCGATCAGGATCTGCGCGACGGCGAAGCTGATGGCATTGACCAGGTGAGCCGGTTTGCCGAAGCGGCGGCGCATGAACTCGGGAACGCTGCGCACCTTCGAGCCGTAGTAGAACGGCATCATCACCAGACCGAGGAACACCATGGCGGGGATGGCGCCGATCCAGTAGTAGTGCACGGTCGCCATGCCGTACTGCGCGCCGTTCGCCGTCATGCCCATCAGCTCGAGCGCGCCGAGGTTCGCCGAGATGAACGCGAGCCCGGTCACCCACGCCGGCAGCGACCGCCCCGACAGCAGGAAGTCCAGGCTGGAGGAGACGGATCGTCGTGCCATCACACCGATGCCGAGAACCACCACGAAGTAGACGAGAAGCAACGCGTAGTCGATCGGTCCCGCGTCAAGCCGCAGGTCCGCCTCGGCCAGCACCGACATCGACACTGCCCACCTCCAAGACTTTCAACAAAGTCGAACATAACCGACCAGGAGAGGACAGTACTCCAGGTGAGCGAGTTCCTACCCCGTGTGGATGATCACCAAACCACGACCTGATCTGGGGCGCTCACTGAAGTCGGGGCGCGGGAAAACGGGTGCGCAGGACCGGCCTCACATCCGAGACTGACGCCGTGAACGATCACCGGCAGATGTCCTGGGTGTGCCCGTTGTGCCGCGCGGTGGTCACGGCCGACGAGACCAGCGAAGACCGGGACGGGATCTGCTCCACGTGCCTGCTGCGACCGGACTGGGAAGCACTGCCCCAGGCAGTGCGGGACGAGGTCGGCGCGATGATCGACGCAGGCGACGTGACGTCCGCGGCCTACCGACTGCGGGACCTGGACGAGAACCGGCGCGACACGTTCAACTACGCGCTCATGACGGTCCACGCCCAGGGCCGCGGGCCGCTCAGAACAGGCGGAACTCGTCCGGCTCGATCCCGCGCAGCGCGTCGTAGTCCAGGACTACGCACCGAATTCCGCGGTCCTCGGCCAGCACCCGCGCCTGAGGCTTGATCTGCTGCGCCGCGAACACGCCCTGCACGGGCGCCAGCAGCGGGTCGCGGTTGAGCAGTTCCAGGTACCGGGTCAGCTGCTCGACGCCGTCGATCTCGCCGCGCCGCTTGATCTCCACGGCGACCGACTTGCCGGCGGAGTCGCGGCACATCAGGTCGACCGGGCCGATCGGGGTCGGGAACTCGCGCCGCACCAGGGACCAGCCGTCGCCCAGGGTGGTGACGTGCTCGGCGAGCAGCTTCTGCAGGTCGGCTTCGACGCCGTCCTTCTGCAGGCCTGGCTCGGGGCCGAGCTCGTGCTTGGAGTCGTGCATGACCTCTTCGAGGGTGATGATCAGCTTCTCCCCCGCCTTGTTCTGCACGGTCCAGATGTCCGGGTCCTCGATCAGCCAGCAGGGCGGGCTCATCCAGTTCAACGGCTTGTACGCGCGGTCGTCGGAGTGGATCGACACAGAGCCGTCAGCCTTGATCAGCAGCAAGCGCTGTGCCATGGGCAGATGGGCGGTGAGTCGGCCTACGTAGTCGACCTTGCAGCGAGCGATGACGAGACGCACCGCGACAGGCTACGGGGTGTGTCCAGAATGCCGTCGTTAGGTACGGTCCGTGGCGTGGAAAGCCTCGGCACCCGTCAGGTGTACGTAAATCCGTGGATGACCGTTCGCGAGGACGAGATCCAGCGTGCGGACGGTTCGAGCGGCATCTACGGCGTGGTCGACAAGCCCGACTTCGCGTTGATCATCCCGCTCGACGGCGAGCGCGTGCGGCTCGTCGAACAGTTCCGCTACCCGATCGGCCTGCGCCGCTGGGAGTTCCCCCAGGGCACCGCGCCGGACCGTGCCGACTCCGACCCGCTGCAGCTCGCGGCTCGCGAGTTGCGCGAGGAGACGGGGTTGCGCGCCGGGAAGATGACCGAGCTCGGCCTGCTCGACGTCGCGCCCGGCATGTCGTCTCAGCGCGGGCGCGTGTTCCTCGCGACCCAGCTCACCGAGGGCTTCCACCAGCGGGAGCACGAGGAGCAGGACATGCGCTCGGCGTGGTTCCCGCGCGCCGACTTCGAGTCGATGATCGCGAAGGGCGAGATCACCGACGCCCAGTCGATCGCCGCCTACACGCTCCTCCTGCTGCACGAACACTCTCAGCCCTAGGTTTGGCAGCCCTGAAAAGCCGCCCGGTAGCTCTGCGGTGAGGTCCCGGCGATCCGCTTGAACCTGTCGCGGAACGCCGTGGCCGAGCCGAAGCCCACGCGGCTCGCGATCAGCTCCACCGGGTCCCTGGTCGTCTCCAGCAGGTGCTGCGCCTGGCGGACCCGTGCGCGGTGCAGCCACTGGAGCGGTGTCGTGCCGGTCTGCTCGCGGAAGCGCCGGTTCAACGTCCGCGTGCTCATGCCCGCCTGCTTCGCCAAGTCCTCCAGCGTCAGGTCGTGCGCCGCGTTGGCCTCCATCCACCGCAGCACGGGCTCCAGTTCCGCACCCTGGGGCGTCACGGGCGGTGTCACGATGAACTGCGCCTGCCCGCCTTCACGCTCAAGTGGCATCACGGCGAACCGCGCCGCATCGGCCGCCACCGCGGAACCGTGGTCGCGCCGGATCATGTGCAGGCACAGGTCCAGCCCCGCCGCGGCGCCCGCGGACGTGAGGAACTGCCCGTTGTCGACGTAGAGCACGTCCGGGTCGACCTCCAGCGCCGGAAACCGCGCCGCCAGTTCCTCGGCTCCCAGCCAGTGCGTGGTCACCCGCATCCCGTCCAGCAGGCCGGTCGCCGCGAACACGAACGCCCCGGTGCAGATCGACGCGATCCGCGCACCCCTCGCCGCCGCTTGCCGCAGCGCGTCGATCAACGCCTTCGGCACGGCCATGTCCGGGTCGTGGCCGGGCAGCACGATCGTGTCCACTTCGGACAGCAGCTCCAAGCCGTGCGGGATCTTCATTTCGAAACAGCCCGCGTCGACAGTCCTCTTAGGACCACAGACGCGCACCCGGTACCGCCCGACCCAGTTGAACGCGTCGACCGGCGTCGCGAAGTCGAACGGGACCACGCTGTCCATCGCCACCACTGCCACCTCATGCACGTCCACCACCGTAGCTGGCGAGAATCCGTTGGAACATGGCATTCCAGCCAGTTCTCGTCACGGCCTCCCGCTCCTACCGTTTTGATCACCGAAGCGAGGAGTCAACGAAGTGAGAGCTCAAGTGGTGTTGTTCGACGGCTTCGACCCGTTGGACGCGATCGGCCCCTACGAGACGCTGACCGCGGCCGGGGTGCGGACCGAACTGGTGACGGCGGAGGGTGCACGCGAGGTCCCCGCAGGTCTGAGCCTGTTGTCTCTCAAGGCAACCGCCCGGCTCGACCCCGGCGCCGACGTCATCATCGTCCCCGGAGCGGCGGCCCTCCAGGACGAGGAGGTGTTCGCCCTGCTCAGCGCAGGTGCCGCGACGGTCGGACCCGCACTGAGAGAAACGAAGGCGATCATCGCCACCGTGTGCGGAGGGTCGTTGCTGCTGGGCATCGCCGGCCTGATCAAAGGCCGCAACGCCACCACCAACCACCTCGGCCTGCACGCGCTGGAGTCCATGGGCGTGAACGCCATCCGTGCGCGCATCGTCGACGACGGCGACCTGGTCTCCGCCGCCGGCGTCAGTTCGGGCGTCGACCTCGGCCTCTACCTGATCGACCGCGAGATCGGCGCCCAGCAGGCCTTGCAGGTCGAGGAACTGTTCGCCCACGAGCGCCGCGGTACCGCGTGGAGGGCCGCGTGAGCAAGTTCTTCCTCTCGCTGCACGTGCTCGCCGCCATCATCGCCATCGGGCCGGTCACCGTCGCCGCCAGCATGTTCCCGAAGGCGGTGACGACGGCGGGCAATCCCGAGCTGCTGCAACGGATCTGTCGCGTCTACGCCCTGATCGGCATCTCGGTGCCGGTCTTCGGGTTCGCGACGGCCGGCGTGATGGGCGTGACCGGCCACCCCTGGGTGATCGTGTCGATCGCGCTCACCACCGCCGCCGCGTTCGTGCTGGCCCTGAAGATCCTGCCCGGCCAGGAGAAGGCGTTGAAGACCAAGGACGTCAAGCACCTGGCCATGCACACGGGCGTCTTCAACCTGCTGTGGGCCACCGTGACCGTGCTGATGATCCTCCGGCCGGGTTCGACCACCGGCGCCTAACGCTGCGACACCGGCCGCACGACGATCTCGTTGACGTCGACCTCCGCCGGCTGCGAGATCGCGTAGGCGATGGCGTCACCGATGGCGGACGCCGGCAGCGCGAGCTTGCGGAAGTCCTCCATCAACGACGCCGCGAAGTCCTCGGTGATGGTGTCCGCCAGCTCGGACTCCGTGACACCGGGCGAGATCACGGTGACGCGCAGGTCGTCGCGCTCCTGGCGCAGCCCTTCGGACAGCGCCCACACCGCGTACTTCGTCGCGCAGTACACGGCGGCGGTCGGCATGACCATGTGCGCGCCGACCGAGGCGACGTTCACGACGTGCCCGCCACCCGTGAACCGGGGAAGCACGGCGGCGATGCCGTTCAGCACGCCCTTGATGTTCACGTCCACCATGCGATCCCACTCGTCGACCTTCAACGAGTCCATGAGGGACAACGGCATCACACCGGCGTTGTTCACCAGCACGTCGACGCGGCCGTACCTCTCCACGGCAGCGTCCACAAAGGACTTGAAGGACTCTCGGGAGGTCACGTCCAGCGGCGCGTACGCACCACCGATCTCGTCCGCCAGCGCCGCCAGCCGGTCCTCCCGCCGTGCCCCGAGGAACACCTGATGTCCTGCCTTCGCCAGCACTCGGGCCGTGGCCTCGCCGATGCCGCTGGACGCTCCACTGATCAACACAACTTTGCTCATGGCCACGACACTCGCGGCGGAGAACGGCCTCTACCAGGACACCTTCTCCCTAGGTGTGGCACACCCAGGCAAGCACCGAGGCCGGGTAATAACCTCGACATCGTGCTCGGAGAGTTCCTGAAAGCCCACCGCGCCCGCGTCAACCCCCAGGACGCGGGCCTGCCGAGCCACACCCAGCGCAAGGTCAAGGGCCTGCGCAGGGAAGAGGTCGCGGTGCTCGCCGGGGTGAGCGCCGACTACTACGCCCGCCTCGAACAGGGCCGTGAGACCAACCCGTCCGCGCAGGTCCTCGACGCACTGAGCCGCGCGCTCCAGCTCGACACCGACGCACGGGCGCACATGCACCGCCTCGCCGGAGTCGTCGCGGACGAAGGTCATTCGACCGACAAGGTCAGCCCGGAACTGACGCGGCTCATCTGCGGCATGCACGACATGCCCGCGTTCGTGATGAACTCGCTGCTCGACATGCTCGCGATGAACCCGCTGGCAGAGGCCCTCTACGAGCCGTTCTCGCCCGCCGACAACGCCGCCAGGATGACGTTCCTCGACCCCGCCGCCGCGAGCTTCTACCCGCGCTGGAACTGGGTCGCCCAGAGCACTGTCGGGCACCTGCGGCAGACCGCCGACCCGAAGTCCCCGCGCCTGCGGCAGATGGTGGAGGCGCTCAGCGAGAGCCCGGTGTTCCGCGAGCTCTGGGAACAGCACGAGGTGCGCGGGAAGACCCAGGACGCCAAGGAGTTCGTGCACCCGGCCGTCGGCGCGCTGAAGCTCGGCTACCACTCGTTCGACGTCCGCGAGGCGCCCGGCCAGTTCCTGGTGGTCTACCAGGCCGAGCCGGGCCCGAACGCCGACGCGCTGCGGCTGCTCGCCACTAGTCGGGCCACACGGGCGGCCGCTTCTCCAGGAACGACGCCCGTCCCTCTTTGGCTGACGGGGACTGCGAGGTCTCGGCCATGACGGACAGCGCGATCTCGTACCCGTCGATCTCGGGCCGGTCGAGCTGCGCGTAGACCGTCCGCTTGCCGATGGCCTTCGACGCCCGGCTCCCCCGCGTGGCCCGCGCCAGCAGGTCGTCCGTGGCGGCGTCCAACTCGTCCAACGGCACGGCGCGGTTGATCAGCCCCCACTCCACCGCGGTCGCCGCGTCGATCACGTCACCGGTGAGCACGAGTTCCATCAACCGCTTGCGCCCGATCGACCGCGCCACGGGCACCGCGGGCGTGTGGCAGAACCATCCGGCCTTGCCACCGGGCAACGAGAACCCGGCCGTGTCCGCAGCGACCGCGAGGTCGCACGAGGCCACCAGCTGACACCCGGCCGCCGTCGCCAGCCCCTGCACGCGTGCGATCACCACCTGCGGCGCGGACTGGATGGTCTTCATCAGCACGGTGCACAGCTCCAGCAGCAGCCGCACGCCTTCCTCGTCGCGCGCGTGCACGTCCGCGAAGTCGTGCCCGGCGGAGAACACCGGCCCCTCGGCGGCCAGCACGATCCCGGCGGCGTCCGACGTGCGCACCTCGCGGAACGCGTCCAGCAGCTCTGTGAGGTGCTCGGCGGACAGCGCGTTGCGCTTGGCCGCGCGGTTCATCGTGATCCGGACGACCGACCCGTCCCGCGAAACGTCAACCATTCCGCGACACTAAGGCCCTACGCCAGGGAACGCACCTCCCGGATCACGGTGACGATCTCGTCCATGATCTGGGTCAGCTCGTAGTCCTTGGGCGTGAACACCCGCGCCACGCCACGTTCGCGCAGCTTCTGAGCGTCGTCCGGCGGGATGATGCCGCCGACGATCACCGGGATGTCCCCGGCGCCGGCCGCGCGCAGGCCGTCGACCACCGCGGGCACCACTTCGAGGTGCGAGCCGGACAGGATCGAGAGGCCGACGACGTGCACGTCCTCCTGCACGGCCGCGGCGACGATCTGCGACGGCGTGAGGCGGATGCCCTGGTAGACGACCTCGAAGCCGACGTCGCGGGCACGCACGGCGACCTGCTCGGCACCGTTGGAGTGGCCGTCGAGTCCCGGCTTGCCGACGAGCATGCGCAGGCGCTCGCCCATCTCCTCGCCGGTCGCGCGCACCCGGTCGCGCACGCGGGCGATCTCCGAGCCTGCCTCACCGGACGCCGAAGCGCCGGAAACGCCTGTGGGGGCACGGTATTCGCCGAACGTCTCACGCAATGCCTGCGACCATTCGCCCGTCGTGACTCCGGCGCGCGCACAGGCCAACGTCACCTCGACGAGGTTCCGGTCGGTCTTCGCGGCGTCGCGCAGAGCGTCCAAAGATGCTTCTACAGCAGCGTTGTCGCGGTTCGCCCGCCACTGCTGGATCGCCTCGACGGCGTGCAGTTCGACGATCGGGTCGATGGTCTCGATCGAGTTCGCGCCCTCGGCCTGCAGCGGCGACGGCTCGGTCGTGTCGAACTTGTTGACACCGACCACGATGTCCTCGCCCGCCTCGACGCGGCGGCGGCGATCCGCCAGTGAGGACACCAGGTTCGACTTCATGTACCCGGACTCGACGGCCGCGACGGCGCCGCCCATCGCCTGCACGCGGTCGATCTCCTCGCGGGCACCGGCGAGGATCTCGTTCACCTTCGCCTCGATGACCGGTGAGCCGTCGAAGATGTCGTCGTACTCCAGCAGATCCGTCTCGTAGGCCAGGACCTGCTGCATGCGCAACGCCCACTGCTGGTCCCACGGGCGCGGCAGGCCGAGGGCCTCGTTCCACGCCGGGAGCTGGATGGCGCGCGCACGGGCGTTGCGGGACAACGAGACCGCGAGCATTTCCAGCACGATGCGCTGGACGTTGTTCTCGGGCTGGGCCTCGGTCAGGCCGAGGGAGTTGACCTGCACGCCGTAGCGGAACCGGCGATGTTTCGGGTTCTCGACGCCGTAGCGCTCCAGCGTGATCTCGTCCCACAACTGGGCGAACGCGCGCATCTTGCACATCTCCTCGATGAACCGCACACCGGCGTTCACGAAGAAGGAGATGCGGGCGACGACCTCGCCGAACTTCTCCTGCGGCACCTGACCGGAGTCGCGCACCGAGTCCAGGACGGCGATCGCCGTGCACATCGCGTACGCGACCTCCTGCGCCGGCGTCGCGCCGACCTCCTGGAGGTGGTAGCTGCAGATGTTGATCGGGTTCCACTTCGGCACGTTCGACACGGTCCACGCGACCATGTCGGTGATCAGCCGCAGTGACGGCCCCGGCGGGAACACGTACGTGCCGCGGGACAGGTACTCCTTGATGATGTCGTTCTGCGTCGTGCCGGCGAGCGCCGACGGGTCCGCGCCCTGCTCCTCGGCCACGGTGACGTACATGGCGAGCAGCCACATGGCCGTCGCGTTGATCGTCATCGACGTGTTGGCGCCGGCGAGCGGGATCTGGTCGAAGAGCTGCCGCATGTCGCCGATGTGGCTGATGGGCACGCCGACCTTGCCGACCTCGCCCTTCGCGAGTTCGTCGTCGGGGTCGTAGCCGGTCTGCGTGGGCAGGTCGAACGCCACCGAGAGCCCGGTCTGGCCCTTCGACAGGTTGCGGCGGTAGAGCGCGTTGGAAGCGGTGGCCGACGAGTGACCCGCGTACGTGCGCATCACCCAGGGCCGGTCACGTTCACGGTCAGCTGGGTAAGGCACAGCAACCTCCCACATCGTCGTTCTCCGGAGCGTACTGGCCGGTAACCGTTGCTGCGCGTGCGATTGCTCACTGAATCGTGACCACTGGGAGCATGATGGAGGGGTGACGGGCTTCTACCAGACTGCGGTCGTCTTCGGCGTTCTCGGCTTGCTGGCACTGGTGCTGAGGTATTTCGCGGGCAACGACAAGCGGCCCGTACCGGATCTGGACGGCACGGACTTCGGGTTGCTGAAGGAGGTGGCGGTCGTGCCCACGGAAGAGGCCGCGATCGTGCTGGTGCAGAAGCTGAAGAGGAACGGGGTGCGTGCCACGCGCTCGCGGAACGCGCCCTACCGGGTGATGGTGTTCCCGGCGGACGTCGCGAACGCGCGGCTGGTGCTCAGGAGCTGACGCGTTCCACGTCGGCGCCGAGCTTGCGGAGGTTTTCCACGAACCCAGGGTAACCGCGCTCGATGTGGAAGATCTCGTAGACCTCGGTGGCCCCGTCCGCGCACAGACCGGCGAGAACAAGCCCCGCACCAGCGCGGATGTCCGACGCCCACACCGGGGCACTGGACAACTTCTCGATGCCGCGGATCACGGCGTGGTGACCGTCCGTGCGCGCGTCGGCCCCGAGCCTGATCATCTCGTCGATGAACCGGAACCGGGACTCGAACAGGTTCTCGGTGATCATCGCGGTGCCCTCGGAGACCGTGGACAGCGCGATCGCGAACGGCTGGTTGTCCGTGGCGAAACCGGGGTACGGCAGCGTCACGAAGTCAACGGCCTTGGGCCGCCCTTCCATGACGACGCGGAACCCCTCGTCCTCGCCGCCCTCGTAGACGGTGACCTCGGCGCCCGCCATGCGCAGCTTCTCCAGCACCAGGTCGAGGTGGTGCGGGTTCACGCCACGCACCCGCACGTCGCCGCGCGTCATGGCGGCGGCGAACCCCCACGTGGCGCCGACGATCCGGTCGCCGATGACGCGGTGCTCGGTCGGCTTGAGCTCGGTCACGCCGTGAACGGTGAGCGTGGACGTGCCGGCGCCCTCGATCTTCGCGCCCATCTGCACGAGCATCAGGCAGAGATCGACGATCTCGGGCTCGCGCGCGGCGTTGTCGATGACCGTCGTCCCGGTCGCCAGCACAGCCGCCATCAGGATGTTCTCGGTGGCACCCATGCTCGGGAAGTCGAGCCAGATCTGCGTGCCGTGCAGCCCTTCGGCCTCGGCGACGATGCAGCCGTGCTCGATCCAGGTCCGGGCACCGAGCTTCTCGAGACCGCTCTGGTGCATGTCCAAGGGCCGCGACCCGATCGCGTCCCCACCGGGCAACGCCACGACCGCGCGCTTGCACCGCCCGACCAGCGGCCCCAGCACGCAGATCGACGCCCGGAGCTTGCCCATCGCCTCGGAGTCGGCGCGGTGACTGAGCTCCTGCGGCGTCGTGATCCTCGCCACGTCACCGTCGAGCTCGACCACGCACCCGAGACTGCGCAACGCGTCCGCCATCAGCGGCACGTCGAGGATGTCCGGGCAGTTCGTGATGGTCGTGGTGCCCTCAGCGAGCAGAGCCGCCGCCATCAGTTTGAGCACGCTGTTCTTGGCGCCGACGACGTCAACTTCGCCGACCAGCCTTGCTCCACCGTGTACCCGGAAATGCTCGCTCACGCGGCAATCCTACGTACGCCCATAGAGTGCCGGTCATGGCGGTACATCTCACCAAGATCTACACGCGGGTCGGCGACGACGGCACGACCGGCCTGGGCGACTTCTCGCGCGTCCCGAAGACCTCACCACGCATCGAGGCGTACGCGGACGTGGACGAAACGAACGCGTCCCTGGGCGTGGCGCTGGCCCTGGGCCAGCTGGCACCGGACGTCTTCGAAGTGGTGCGCAAAGTGCAGAACGACCTCTTCGACGTGGGAGCGGACCTCTGCACCCCGATCGTGCCCGACCCGAAGTACCCCCCACTCCGCGTGACCCAGGCCTACGTGGACCGCCTGGAGGGCTACTGCGACACGTTCAACGAACGCCTGGGCAAACTCGACTCGTTCATCCTGAACGGCGGCACCCCAGGCGCGGCACTCCTGCACCAGGCCCGCACGATCTCCCGCCGTGCGGAACGCCGGGCGTGGTCGCTGATCGAGGCCGACCCGGAACACACGAACGTCCTGACGGCCAAGTACCTGAACCGGCTCTCAGACCTGCTGTTCATCCTGGCCCGCGTGGCGAACCCGGACGGCGACGTGCTCTGGCAGCCAGGCGAAAACGCCTGACTCAGGCAACCACCCTCGCAAGGTGACCACCCGCACGGCAGGCGACCACCCCGCTGGAACCGGCGCCAGCCGACGCAACCTGCCCCGCGCGGTGCCATCAGGCGCGCACCAACGCAAAGCAACCACGTACGAGTCCTGGCGTGGCGATGCGAAGCGAGCCGTCTGAACCTAGAGCGCCGGGTTAGCGGTACACCCCGCTCAAGGCGATTGGGGCTTTACCTTGAGGGGCGGGATGCTCCCCTCTCGGGCACGGCCGGGCGCTTTTCAGCCCGGCCTTTTCCGGCCGTCAAGCATCCCGCCAGAGGCTCAAGGTCAAGCCCCAATCGCAACCCCGCACTTCGTCACGACCCGAGGGACCACCCTCGCAAGGCGACCGAACGCCCGGAACGCAACCAACCCCGCTGGAACAGGAACGGCCAACGCAAGCGGACCCGCACCCGCAAATCACGAAGGGCGCGCCCCGCAGGAACGCGCCCTTCGCACCACGTCAAATCAAGAAGCCCAAGGAATGGACCGCCCGGGCGGCGCGGACTCGAGCCAGGACAAGAACCCGGTGAGCGCATCCGGCCCCATGGCGATCTCAACCTCACCCGACACGGACCGACACCGCAGCACGATCGCCCCGACCGGCATGGCGTAAGCCTCCGGCCCGGTCGGCTCCCGCCGAGCGTCGATCTCCAGCCCGTCCCGGGTGATCAGCTCGTTCGGCCCGGACCCGAGCGACAACACCCGGAACCAGGCGAACTTGTCGCCCCGGTAGTGCCCCACGCCCAGATGCCAGCCACGCCCGCGATCATCGAACTGACTGCGCAGCGCGACGTGCACGCCACCCTCGCGCAGCAGCCGGATGCGGCGCCAGGCGAAGTAGGCGATGACGATCGCCACCCCAAGAAGGATCAGGCCGGCAATCTCGGTGATCCCCACGGCTGCGGCCTCGTGCCCGGTCTCAGGCCGACTGTTCCACGGCCCGCACGCGCGCTGCCGCACGTGCGCGCTCTGCGTCGTCCGCGTCCTGCAGCGCTGTGCGCGCCGCGTTCACGTCGATCTCGCCCGCCAGTTCGGCGTCTTCGGCGAGAATCGATACGCCGGTGCCGGTCACGGACAGGAAGCCACCGTGCACGGCGGCGGTGACCAGGCCACCGTCGGTCGTGCGCACGCGCACCACGCCTCCCTCGACCAGCTGGCCGAGCACGGGCTCGTGACCGGGCAGGATGCCGATCTCGCCCTCGGTGGTCTGCGCCGAAACAGAGGTGGCCTTACCGGACCACAAACGGCGTTCAACGGCGACCAGTTCAACGGTCATCTCGGCCACGCGTATCTCCCTCGTCGTCTGGAGTCGATCTGAGTCTAAACGGTCGCCTGACAACCTTGCCGCCCCGCCCGGTGTCAGTACGTTCGACGACCGCCGGAGGCGGGACATGCAGGACTTCGAAGACCTCATGGCGTTGCGCTCGCAGGCACTGTTGCGCACCGCCTACCTGCTGTGCGGCGGCGACATCGGCGCCGCTGAGGACATTCTGCAGGACGTTCTCATGACCATGTACGGCAAGTGGCGCCGGATCAGGACCTCCGGAGGCCTACGCACGCGCCGCACTGGCCAACGAAGCGCAGAAGGACGAGCCGTGGAAGCGGGACGAGCCGGTGACCGAAGTCTCGTCGAAGCCGAACATCTTCTGGACCGGGCAGACGCCGACCGGCCCCACGGCCCTGGTCGCGCAGCAGGTGAACGTCTCACCTCCGACAAACCCGCGACGCCCGTCGGTCTCGTCACCGACGGCAAGGTGGTGAAACCGCGAGGTCGTGGACTCGGAAGCCAGGGATCGCACGGCCGGGCTCTACCGCTTCGGCCCGACCGGCGACCAGTACGTGGCCTCCGCGTCCCACGACCAGGACGGAGTGGTCTTCACCATCGTCCCGGTGGACGAACGGCCCGTGTTCGTGCGCGGCGACTCCGTTCCCCAGCCCGGAGACTTCACCCAGCCCGCGATCATCAGTGATGACCTCCCCGTTCGATCCCCACCCGGCCTCGGCTGGGAGGGGAACTTCTGCGCCACGGACTTCCCGGAGCAGAAGAGGTCGTGGCTGCGCGTGGCTGCCCGACGGCCGGTACGCCCTGATGTTCGAGACGTACGGCGCGCTCTGCCGGCCGGACGGCACGTTCAGCACCTCCGCCGTCGGCGGCAAGGCGGTCAAGGGCGAACCGGCGGTGCTGCCGCTGCCGGACGGCCAGGGCACGATCGTCGCCGACTTCAACGCCGTCATCGGCCCTCAGGAGCGCGACCACGCCTGGCTGGCGCCCACCGGCACCAAGGCGGTCACCTTGGTGCGGCGAGGAGCCCCCAGGGTGGTCCAGCTCCCCTAGGTGCCGTGCCACGAACGCCAGAGCGTCGCGTAGGTGCCGTCCCTGGCGACCAGGTCGTCGTGCGATCCCAGCTCCACGACACGACCCGCGTCGACGACCGCGATCCGGTCGGCGTCGCGCGCGGTCTGCAGCCGGTGCGCGATCGCGATCACCGTGCGTCTTTCCCGCACGGCCGCGATCGCGCGCTCCGCGTGCCTGGCCGTGGCCGGATCGAGCGAGGACGTCGCCTCGTCCAGCACCAGCGTGTGCGGATCGGCGACCTCGACCCGTGCGAGCGCGAGTTGTTGTGCCTGCGCGGGATCCAGTTCCATCCCGCCCGCGCCCAGAACCGTGTCGAGGCCTTCCGGCAACTCCTCGAACCAACGCGCGTCCACGGTGCGCAACGCTTCGAGCAGCCGCTCGTCCGGCGCGTCCGGGGCCGCCATCGCGAGGTTCTCCCTGACCGTGCCGATGAACACGTGATGTTCCTGCGTCACCAGCACGATCCGTTGTTCACCGGCCGCCGCGAGATCCGCGACGGGCACTCCGCCGACGAGCACCGAGCCCTCGGCTGGCCGGTCCACCCCCGCGATCAGCCTGCCGAGCGTCGACTTGCCCGCACCCGAGACGCCGACGATCGCCAGCCGTTCTCCCGGCTGCACCACGAGATCGACGCCGTGCAGCACCTCGTGGCCGTCCACATAGGAGTAACGGACACCGCTCACCTCGATGCGGTCGCCCTCCGGTTCGCTGACGGCGGGCGCGGGTTCGACGTTGGCCCCGATTCCCTCGACCCGCGCGAACGACGCCCCGCCGCGCTGCAGGAACTCGATCCACAGCGTGATCCGCTCCACCGGCTCGATGAGCCGCCACACGTAGAGACTGCCGGTGACGACGACCTCGATGCCCACGCCGTCGGCCGCGTAGAACAGGCCGCCGACGACCAGCACCAGCGCCGTCGGCACCGTGGTCACGAAACCGATGACCGGGAACAGCACGTTCCGCAGCCGCAACGTCCGCATCCGGGCCCGGAACGACGTCGCGATCGCGGCCTCCGCGACCGCCACGAGCCGGGTGCGCAACCCGTACGTCTCGATCGTGCGGCTGCCCTCGCCGACCGCCGCGGAGATCTCCGCCACGTCACCGGCGGCCTCGCTCTCCGCCAGGTACGCATCACGCGCACGAGCGAGGTACCAGCGCATCACCCACGCCACGAACGGCATGCCGACGAGCGCGGCGAGACCGAGCACGGGCTCCAGCCAGAAGATCGCCACGAGCACGACCACGAGCTGCACGACGCCCGTGAGCACCTCGGGCACGCTGTCCCGCAGCGCCTGGCCGATGATGCCGACGTCTCCCGTCACACGGGTGAGCAGATCGCCGGTGCCCAGCCGGTCCACCACCCGCGCGGGCAACGCCAGCGTGCGCCTGACCGCTTCCTCGCGCAACGAGGCCAGCAGCCGTTCGCCGAGCCGCGCGGACTGCAAAGCGCTGTACCGCACCAGGAACAGGTGCAGCACCGCAGCCCCGAGCACTCCCAGTGCGAGTTTGTCCACAGTGGACAGCGTCAGGCTGCCGTCGTCCACCCCGCCGACGATCTTGCCGAGCAGGTACGGCCCGACCAGCCCGGTCAGCGCCGTCAACGCGGTGAGCGCGAGCACCACGACGAGCGCCCGCCGTTCGCTCCGCAGCAACCGCACGGCCGCCCGCCGCACCTCACGACGATCCGCGATCGGCAAGCGGTTCATCGGCTCTCCTCCAGGTGCACGACCTGATCCGCCTGCCCCGCCCACAACGGCGACGACGACACGACCACGGTGGTTCGCCCCGACCGCCTTTCCCGCACCCGCTTCGCCACCGCGGCCTCGGTCACCGCGTCCAGCGCCGATGTCGGTTCCACCAGCACGAGCAGATCCGGTTCGCTCAGCAACGCCCGCACGAGCCGCAGGCGTTGCCGCTGACCGCCGGACACGTTGCGCCCCTGCGGTTCCAGGTGCGAGTCGAGCCCGTCCGGCAACGCCTCCACCACGTCCACGGCGGCCGCCGCGTGCAGCGCCTCGTCCAGTTCGCTGTCGCTGTGCACGGCCACCGAGACCGACTCGCGCACCGTCCCCGGGAACAGGTAGTCGTCGTTGTCCGCCACCACGCCGGGCAACCGGTCCACCGCTTCCCTCGCCAGCGTCGCGTTCGCCGACACGACGACCGTCAGCGCGCCTGACTTCACGTCCAACGTCCCCGCGCCGTCGTCCTGCTCGTCCCGCTTCAACCGCAGCACGTCCACCACGCGGCCGGCCGACACCAACGCGCGCGGAATGCTGTCCGCGCCCTCGATGAAGAAGCTGACGGGCACGATCAGCGTCGTGACGTACAGGTACACCGCGAGCATCTCTTCGACCGAGATCGCACCGGTCACCGCCATCCGCGCCACGATCCACGTGACCACGGCGAGGAACACCGCCGGCAGGCCCCAGGTGAGCGCCTGCACCCAGCTGAGCCACACCGACACCCGGTAGCCGTCCCGCAGCACCTCACCGGACATGGCCCGGAAGCGGTCCTCGAACGCCGGCTTCCCGCCGATCCCGGACAGGACCCGCAGCCCGCCCACGATGTCGCCCGCCCGCGAGCTCAACGCTCCCTGGCTGCTCCGATATCCGGCCTCGACCGCGTGCAGCCGGCGCAACACCGGCCCGGTCACCAGCGCGAGCACCGGCACCCCGAGAAGCACGACGACGGCCACGAGCGGCGAGATCCGCACCAGCAACACCGCCGTGACCGCGTACGCGACCACCGACCCGACGCCTGGCCCGGCACTGGTGAGCGCGTGCGCGATCCGCTGCGTGTCCCCGTTCTGCAGGTACGTCAGCTCCCCTGTGGACAGCTTGCGCCGCACCACTCCGCCCAGCGCGGTGACGTGCCGGACGACGACCTGAGCCGTCCTGAGCGAGGCATCCGTGCGCACCAGCGTCATCGTGCGATGCCTGGCGATCCCGACGAGGGACAACGTCCCGGCGGTGGCGACCAACGCCGCGCACCACCACACCAGCGCGCCGCGATCACCGCCCCGCAGACCGTCCTCAACGGCCCGCGAGATCAGATAGGGCGGCAGGATCAGCCCGCACATCCACAGCGACCCCCACCACGCCCCGGCGAGCACCCGGCCCCGCTGCGCGAGCACCAGCCACCACAGGTAGCGCCAGGGCGACCTGAGGTCGGGGGTTCCCGGATCGTCGTACGGGGCATGTCGGGCCATGCCCCCGACCTTGCCATCAGCCGGGCTGCGCCACGACCGATTTCGCCTTCAGCCCAATCGCACCAACGGCCGTTGCGCCCAACGCAGCTACGAACGCGAACGCGTAGAAGCCCCACGGGTGCGCCAAACCAGCCGTGAGCAACGCACCGCCCAACAGCGGCCCACTGATGGCGCCCAACCGCCCGACGCCGGCGGCCCACCCGATGCCGGTCGCCCGGTTCTCCTCGTAAACCCGCCCCGCGTAGGCATAAACGAGCACCTGCGCGCTGAACACGAAGAACCCGGCGAGAAGCACCGCGACGTACACCCCGAAGCCGGGCAACTTGATGCTCAGCAACGCCAGGAACACCACGGCCGCCGCGAACCACCCGATGGCCGCCGGCCTGATCCCGATCCGGTCCGCCACCGCGCCGGCTACCAGAAGTCCAATCACAGCACCGATGTTGAGCGTGAGCAGCAGAGCAAGCGCGGTGCCGAGCTCGTACCCGGCGCTGCGCATGATCTGCGGCAGCCAGGTGTTGAGCCCGTACACGAGCAGCAGCCCCATGAACGAGGCCACCCAGAACGCGATCGTGGCCTTGCGAAGACCCGGCTTGAACAGCGACCCGACCGCCTCCAGCGCGGGAGCCCTGCGCGCCACCGTCTCCGGCAGGTTCCTGACCATCAACGGAATCAGCACCAGCGCGGGCAACGCACCCACGACGAACAGCGACCGCCAGCCGAGCTGCGGGATCAGCACGATCCCCAGCAGCGCCGTGATGACCGCACCGACGTGATAGCCGGTCATGATCAGGGTGGTGGCCCGCCCGCCCTGCTGCGGCCGGGCCTCGTTGACCAGCGCGATGGCCGTGGGCAGGCACCCACCGAGCCCGAGCCCGGCGAGGAAGCGGAGGATCCCGAACGTCGTCGCGTCCGGCGCGAACGCACAGGCCAGCGTGAACACGGAGAACCCGGCCACCGCGTAGATCATCACCTTGCGCCGACCGATGACGTCGGTGATGGTCCCGATGATCAGCGCGCCGAGCATCATGCCGACCAGCCCGGCCGTGGACACCGCGCTGGCACTCGCCGTCGTGAGCAGCTTCTCCTGCAGCAGCGAGGGAATCACCGTGCCGAGCACGACGAGGTCAAAGCCGTCGAGCAGGACAGCGGTCCAGCACAGCGGCAACACCCATTTGTTCACGCGCTCTTCCTCCTCGCTGAGGCCTGGTGATGCCGAGCATCGTGCGACGTCAGGGCCCGCAGCCGGGAGGGCGGTTTCCATTCACCGGAAACGTCATGTGCTCCGGACATGACGAAGGGCCGCCCCTCCACAAAGGAGGGACGGCCCTTCGAAAGTCAGCGAGCCTCAGTTACCGGCAAGCTTCTTGGCGTTGGCCTCGACGTCGTCCAGCCCGCCGCAGGAGAAGAACGCCTGCTCCGGGAAGTGGTCGAACTCGCCCTTGCACACGCGGTCGAACGCCTCGATCGTGTCCTTGATGGGCACGAAGGAGCCGGGCTGACCGGTGAACTTCTCGGCCACGATGAAGTTCTGGCCGAGGAAGCGCTCGAGACGACGGGCGCGACCGACGAGGACCTTGTCCTCCTCGGAGAGCTCGTCCATACCGAGGATGGCGATGATGTCCTGCAGCTCCTTGTACTTCTGCAGGATTCGCTTCACCTCCTGGGCGACCCGGTAGTGCTCCTCGCCGACGATCGACGGCTCGAGGATTCGAGACGACGACGACAGCGGGTCGACGGCCGGGTAGATGCCCTTCTGGGAGATCGGACGGGAAAGCTCCGTCGTCGCGTCCAGGTGGGCGAAGGTCGTCGCCGGGGCGGGGTCGGTGTAGTCGTCCGCGGGCACGTAGATGGCCTGCAGCGACGTGATCGACCGGCCACGCGTCGAGGTGATGCGCTCCTGGAGCTCACCCATCTCATCGGCCAGCGTCGGCTGGTAACCCACGGCCGAAGGCATGCGGCCCAGCAGGGTCGACACCTCGGAACCGGCCTGGGTGAACCGGAAGATGTTGTCGATGAAGAGCAGCACGTCCTGGTTCTGCACGTCGCGGAAGTACTCCGCCATCGTGAGAGCGGACAGCGCGACGCGCATACGCGTGCCGGGCGGCTCGTCCATCTGACCGAAGACGAGAGCGGTGTCCGCGAGAACACCCATCTCTTCCATTTCCAGCAGCAGGTCGGTGCCCTCACGGGTGCGCTCACCGACGCCGGCGAACACCGACGTACCGGAGAACTCACGCGCGATACGGGTGATCATCTCCTGGATGAGCACCGTCTTGCCGACACCCGCGCCGCCGAACAGGCCGATCTTGCCGCCCTTGACGTACGGGGTGAGCAGGTCGATGACCTTGATGCCGGTCTCGAGGATCTCGGTCTTGCCCTCGAGCTGGTCGAAGGCGGGCGCCTTGCGGTGGATGCCCCACTGCTCGCCGTCGCGGCCGAGGCCGGGAACGTCGAGGCAGTCACCGAGGGCGTTGAAGACGTGGCCCTTGACGACGTCGCCGACGGGAACCGAGATGGCCTTGCCGGTGTCGGTCACGGTCGCACCGCGCACCAGACCGTCGGTCGGCTGCATCGAGATGGTGCGGACCAGGTTGTCGCCGAGGTGCTGCGCGACCTCGAGGGTCAGCGTCTTGGCGACCGCCTCGAAGGTGATCTCGGCGTGGCAAGCGTTGAACAGCTCCGGCACGGCGTCGCGCGGGAACTCCACGTCGACGACCGCACCGATCACCCGGACCACACGGCCGGTGCGGGTGGTGGTGGCAGTAGCACTCATGTCACTCATCACTTCCTGCGCCACCGGTAAGCGCGGAGGCGCCACCGACGATCTCGCTGATCTCCTGGGTGATCTGGGCCTGACGGGCCGAGTTCGCCGCCCGGCTGAGGTTGCGCACGAGCTCCGTCGCGTTGTCCGTCGCCGCCTTCATGGCCGTACGACGAGCTGCCGACTCCGAAGCCGCTGCCTCCAGCATGGCGGAGAACAGCCGCGTCTTCACGTACTTGGGCAGCATCGCTCCGAGCAGCGCTTCCGCACTGGGCTCGAAGTCGTACACCGCGCGCGGGCCCTTGGGGGTCTCACCGGTGTACTCGACGTCCATCGGCGCGATCCGCCTGGCGGTCGGCGTCTGGCTCAGCATGGACTTGAACTCGGTGTACACGACGTGGATCTCGTCCACGCCCTGCGCACCGTTCTCCGTGCCCTCCAGGAACGCCTGCACCAGCGCGTCACCCGCCTCGACGGCGTTGACGTAGTGCGGGGTCTGGGAGAACCCGCTCCACGACGCGGTGACCGAACGGCGGCGGAAGTTGTAGAACCCGATCGCCTTGCGGCCGGTCGCGTAGAGCACCGGTTCCTTGCCCTCGGACTTGAGCAGCTCGATCAGCTGCTCCGCGGCCTTGAGGACGTTGGAGTTGTAACCACCGCACATGCCCTTGTCGCTGGTGACGACGAGGACAGCGGCGCGCTTCGGGTTCTTGCGTTCCGTCAGCAACGGGTGGTCGAGGTTCGCCGAGGCCTCGGCCAACGCGGAGAGCACGTTAGTGATCTCGTCCGCGTAGGGGCGCGAGGCCGCGACCCTGGTCTGCGCCTTGGCGAGGCGAGACGTGGCGATGAGCTCGTACGCCTTCGTGATCTTCTTGGTCGAGTTGACCGTTCGGATCCGCTGGCGGAGCTCCCGAATCTGTGCGCCCATGGCTCAGATCACTTCTTGGTGGGCTCGGGCTTGTGGAGCTTCACCGATTCCTGGGCGACCTTGTCGGCGTCCATCGCCTTCTCGGGCGCCTCGTTGACGATCGTCGCGCCGTCCGAAGCGGTGAACTGCTTCTTGAACTCGGTCACGGCGGCGACAACGCGCTTCTGAGCGTCCTCGGGGAACTTCTTGGTCTCCACGATGGAGCCCAGCAGGTCCGCGTGGTTGCGGCGCAGCGAGTCCTTGAAGTCCGCGACGAAGCGACGGATGTCGGCGACGGGGACGTCGTCCAGGTGACCCTTGGTCGCGGCGAAGATCTCGACGACCTGCTCCTCGACGGGCACCGGGGAGTACTGGCCCTGCTTGAGCAGCTCGACCAGACGGGCACCGCGGTCCAGCTGGGCGCGCGACGCGGCGTCGAGGTCGGACGCGAACGCGGAGAAGGCCTCCAGCTCGCGGAACTGCGACAGGTCCAGACGCAGCGAACCCGCGACGTCCTTCATCGCCTTGATCTGCGCGGCGCCACCGACGCGGGAAACGGAGATACCCACGTTGACGGCCGGACGCACACCGGCGTTGAACAGGTCGGACTCGAGGAAGCACTGACCGTCGGTGATCGAGATGACGTTGGTCGGGATGTACGCCGACACGTCGTTCGCCTTGGTCTCGATGATCGGGAGACCCGTCATCGAACCGCCGCCGAGCTCGTCCGACAGCTTCGCGCAACGCTCGAGGAGACGCGAGTGCAAGTAGAAGACGTCGCCGGGGTAGGCCTCACGGCCCGGCGGGCGGCGCAGCAGCAGCGAGATGGCGCGGTACGCCTCGGCCTGCTTGGTCAGGTCGTCGAAGATGATCAGGACGTGCTTGCCCTGGTACATCCAGTGCTGGCCGATGGCGGAGCCGGTGTACGGCGCCAGCCACTTGAAGCCGGCCGAGTCAGAAGCGGGGGCGGCGACGATCGTCGTGTACTCGAGTGCGCCCGCCTCCTCCAGCGCGGCCTTGACGCCCGCGATGGTGGAGCCCTTCTGGCCGATGGCGACGTAGACGCAGCGGACCTGCTGCTTCGGGTCGCCCGACTCCCAGGCCTTCTTCTGGTTGATGATCGTGTCGATGCAGACCGCGGTCTTGCCGGTCTTGCGGTCACCGATGATCAGCTGACGCTGACCGCGGCCGATCGGGGTCATCGCGTCGATGGCCTTGATGCCGGTCTGCATCGGCTCGGACACCGGCTGACGCTGCAGCACGGAAGCCGCCTGCAGCTCCAGGGCGCGGGTGTCGTCCGCGACGATGTCACCGAGGCCGTCGATCGGCGTGCCCAGCGGGTTGACGACGCGACCGAGGAAGCCGTCGCCGACCGGCACGGACAGGACCTTGCCCGTCCGGCGGACCTCCTGGCCCTCTTCGATCTTGTCGAAGTCACCGAGGATGACCGCACCGATGTTGCGGACCTCGAGGTTCAGGGCAACGCCGAGGACGCCGCCGGGGAACTCGAGCAGCTCGTTCGTCATCGTGCCCGGAAGGCCCTCGACGATGGCGATGCCGTCGTAGGTCTCGGCGACGGTACCGACCTCTTCCCGGCTGACCTCCGGGGAGTAGCTCGAGACGTACTTCTCGATCGCACTGCGGATCTCGTCCGACGAGATCGTCAGCTCCGCCATGTCGTTCCTGCTCTCACTTCTTCGTTCTTGGGAAAGGGCTCGGGGGCTAGCTGGCGAGATTGCGGCGCAGTGCCGCCAACCGGCCGGCGATGCTTCCGTCGATGATCTCGTCGCCGATCTTGATCGTGAGGCCGCCGCCCAGTGCGGGGTCGACCTCGACGTGCAGCGCGATCGGGCGCGAGTAGATCGTGGTCAGCGTCGCGGTCAAGCGGTCGACCTGCTCCGCGGTCAGCGCCACCGCGGACCGGACGTGCGCGACGGAACGCTGACGGCGCTTGGCCGCCAGGTCGGCGAGCTCGGAGAGCCCGTCCGCCACACGCACCCCACGCGGGTTGCGGACCAGCTGGTCCACCAGCGTCTTGGTGACCGGGCTGACCTTCCCCTCGATCAGGGAGTCGACCAGCGCGACCTTGCCGGAGGCGTCACCGGCGGGATCCGCCAGCAGCAGCTCGAGCTCGTTCGAACCAGCAACGATGCGGCCGAGCCGGAACAGCTCGTCCTCGGTCGAGTCGAGCTGACCGTCGCGCTCGGCACGCACCAGCAGCGCGGTGCGGGCGAGCGACTCGACACCGTCGACGAGCTCACGCGGGCTGGACCAGCGCGCGGTCACGACGGCGACCAGCACCTGCAGGGTCGCGTCGCTCACCTTGCCGCCGAACAGGCCGTTGAGCAGCTGCTCACGGCCCGCGGCCTCGGACGAGGCGTCGGCGAGCGCGCCACGCAGCGACCGTTGCTGGATCAGCAGGCCGAGCACGGCGAAGAGCTCCTCGCCGAGCTTGGCGAGGTCGTCCGTCGACGTGGTGGCGTCGGCCAGCTCCAGCAGCCGCAGTTCCGCGGCTGCCAGAGCTTCACGACTTGCGGCATGCAACGTCATCGGCAGCCTCTACTTGCTCGCGGGCGCCGCGACGGCGTCCAGCTCGTTGAGGAAGCGGTCGACGGTGCCACGGCGGCGGGAGTCGTCCTCGAGGGACTCGCCCACGACCTTGCTCGCCAGCTCGACAGCGGTGCGGCCGAGGTCGGCACGCAGCTCCGCGACGATCTGGGCGCGCTGAGCGTCCAGCTGGTGCTGGCCCTGCGCGATGATCCGCGAGGACTCGGCCTGCGCCTGCTCACGCATTTCCTCGACGATCTGCAGGCCCTCGGCCCGAGCGTCGTCGCGGATGCGGGCGGCCTCGGCGCGAGCCTCGGCCAGCTGCTCCTTGTACTGCTCAAGAGTGCGCTGAGCCTCGGCCTGAGCCTGCTCCGCCTTCTCGATGCCACCCTCGATCTTGGCCGTCCGCTCCTCGTACAGCGCCTCGAAGCGCGGCGAGACGAACTTCTTGACGACGAAGAGGAGGAGCAGGAAGGCGACGAGCCCGAGGATGATCTCCGCGGTGTGCGGAATGACCGGGTTGACCTTCGCAGGGTCCTCCGCGGCCAGGATCAAGGCGTGGAACACGACGTCTCCTAACGCGTTGAAGGGTTAGGTCAGGCGCCGGTCGCGGCGGTCGCGATGAAGTACACGACGAAGCCGATCAGTGCGAGGACCTCGACGATGGCGAAGGTGGTCCACGCGAGGCCGAGCAGCACGCCACGGGCCTCGGGCTGGCGGGCGGTGCCGCTGATGACCGAGGAGAAGATCAGACCGACACCGATGCCGGGGCCAATCGCGGCGAGGCCGTAGCCGATAGCAGCGAGACCCGGGTTGATGTCACCGGCCTGGGCAAGAACGACGGAAGCGCTCACTGTTGCTGTTCCCTTTCACTTCGGTCCGCGAGAGTTCGCGGATCGGAGGCTTTGTGTTTCTCAGTGCTCTTCTGCCAGCGCCATGCCGATGTAGCTGGCAGACAGCAGCGCGAAGATGTAGGCCTGCAGGCACATGATCAGTGCCTCCAGGAAGGTCAGCGCGATGGCGAAGGCGAAGGACACCGGCGCCACGATGACGGTCAGACCGCCATTCAGCAGCAGGAACTCACCAGCCAGGGTGAACACCAGCAGCAGGAGGTGACCCGCGAACATGGCCGCGAAAACTCGGACCGCCAGCGTGATCGGGTTCAGGATGAACTTCTGGATGAACTCGATCGGAATCAGCAGCGGGAGCACGAACCACGGCGCGCCCGGCGGCATCGTCTGGTGCTTCAAGTAGCCCACGAAGCCGTGCCGCTTGAACCCGACGAAGTGGTACACCGGGTAAACGACGAGCAACGAAACGGCGAGCGGGAAGCCGATGTGCGACATCGTGGGGAACTGCACGATCGGGATGAGCCCGAACAGGTTGTTCACCAGGATGAAGCAGAAGATCGTGAGGACCAGCGGTACGAAGGGCTTGAAGTCCTTCGCGCCGATCTGCTCCCTGGCGATGTTGTTGCGCCCGAAGTCGTAAAGCGACTCGGCGGCGAACTGGAACTTGCCGGGAACGACCTTCAGGTTGCGCGTCGCCGCAATGAAGAAGACACCGATGATCACGATCGACAGCACCAGCAGGACCATCGGCTTGGTGACCGAGCCGAAGATCGGCGGGAGGAAGAAGTCCTTCACACCGGGAGCGACGAACTCGCCCCCCGAGGCCAGCAACTTGGTCACTGTGTTCCTTCCGGTTCTCCCGGCCGGCGTTCACTCCGCCGGGGGAATCGTCACGATCTGGACTTAACGTACCTTACGGTTCGCAAGCGACTACCAGAGGCACCCCTGCTATCGGGTGTCCCTGGTCTGCGCGGACCATATCAGCAGGTCTAGGCGCCTTCGGAGGCGGGGACCACCATCTGACTTCGGCTGCGCTTGGAGGCTCTGGCCTCCAGGAACGACGTCACGAGCACCGTCGCCACCAGGGTGATTCCGAGTGCCTTGGGTTCAAGCCACTGCTGGTTGCGCAGCAGGATCACCGCCAGTAGCAACACGATCAGCTTGCCCATGAATCCGCCGAGTGCGGCGACCATCACGAACATCGGATCAAGCGCCGCCGTCTTGCGCATCAACAACAGCGTGGCAAGGCTCGAACCGATGGCGATCGCACCACCGATCAATGACCCGAAGAGACCAGCGGTCCCCCAGATCACAGTTGACACGACGACGCCGAGGACAAACGTGCCGAGCGCGGCCCACGCGGCCTCGCGGAACATTTCTCCGGCGAGTCGCTGGACGGTCAGCTCGTGCGTGACGGCCTTGTCCGCGTCGCTCATGTCCCGAAGTCTAGGAACCCGCATTGCGACACCTGCGGGCAGCCCCTCGTTAACGGCGGTTAAGCGGCCCCAAACAAGATGGCGCACCAATTTCCCGGCCGCACAGGATCTGATCGTTGAGCCCGGCCAGCCGTCGTCCCGGCCGAACTCCCAGCTCGTCCGCGAACATCCGATGAACATCTCGATAGATCGCCAGTGCGTCCGCCGAACGCCCTCCGCGGTGCAACGCCAGCATCAGGAACTCCGCGAACCGTTCCCGCAACGGATACCGCCGGGTCAGTGCGAGCAGTTCGGGGACCAGTTCGCGGTGCGCGCCCAGTTCGATCTCCAGCTCGATCCTGCGCTCGACGGCGACGAGCCGTTCCTCGTCCAGCCGGTCGGCCTCGAACCGCATCGCCTCCGAGTCCACGTCGGCCAGCGCCGACCCACGCCAGAGCGACAACGCTGTGCGCAGGTCGCCCAACTCGGTGCGGGCATCGGTGTCGTGGCGCGCAACCAGGCCGCGGAACCTGTGCAGGTCCACGCGGTTCGCGTCCACATCTATGCGATAGCCGCTACTGCTGCGCTGGACCGATGCGCCAAGAGATCCGAGTGCGTGTCTCAAGCGCACCACGTAGACCTGCAGAGTCGAGCACGCTCTGGCCGGCGGCTCGTCCCAGATCCGCTCGATCAGTTCGGTCTGCGACACCGGCTTTCCCGCGTGCAGCAGTAGTGCGGCAAGCAGACCACGCAGCTTGCCCGCTTTGAGCTCCACCGCGCCGTTGTCGATCGACAGTTCTCCGAGCAGGCCGAACGTGCAGCTCTCCATGGCTGTCATCCCCCCAGGTGAGTCAACCGTCATCGACGCTACTCCATTCGCCTACACCTCATGTAGGTGAATTGGCGCAACGGATGGTTAGCGTCGGCCTCGTTGACCACCACGATCGGAGGGGGATTCCGATGGGCAAGGTTCGAACGGCCTCTATCGCACTGACCACCACTGCGGCCGCACTGCTGATGATCGCGCCCGCAGCGCACGCGGACGCGAGCGGCATCAACGGAAGCATCGCAGTGACGGCCGCAGGCAATGGCGGACATGTGACGCAGGTGCGGACCAAGGTCACCTCGGTCGGCCCCTACCTGGCCTTCTACGGCTACTTCCGGATCTTCGGACCGGACTACAGCGTGACCTCGGAAACCCGCAAGTGGGGCCAGAACAGCCTCTACTACTACAACCTCGACCGCGACTACGCGAACGGACAGAAGCACTGTTCCGAGGGCTGGTCACTGCAGGACGACGGCACGTTCAAGCTGCTCGGCCGCCCGTGCGTGGAGAACCCGATCTGACCTGTCTCGTCAGGACTTGCTGCGGGCATCCCTGAGCCTCGGGATCACCGAAACCACGAACGTCACGATCAACCCGATGACGAAGCACGTGGCCACGATGATCGGGTCGAACAGCGTGAGCGCGACCGCGCCGAACGCCAGGACGCCGGCCCACAAGTAGATGAGCAGGACGGCGCGACGCTGCGAGTGCCCGATCTCCAGCAGCCGGTGGTGCAGGTGCATCTTGTCCGGTGAGAACGGGCTCTCGCCGCGCCGGGTGCGGCGGATGATCGCCATCAGCAGGTCGAGCAGCGGCACGAACAGCACCGCGGCGACCACGATGAGCGGCGAGAGCAGACCGAGCAGGTCTGCCGCGCTGCCGCTGGCCTGGTTGATCTTGCCGGACGCGCTGGTGGTGGCAGCGGCGAGCATGAGGCCGATGAGCATCGAGCCCGAGTCGCCCATGAAGATGCGCGCGGGGTTGAAGTTGTGCGGCAGGAAGCCGAGGCAGGCGCCCGCCAGCACGGCGGCGATCAGGGCCGGCGGGTACGCCTCGACGGCACCCTGGCGTTCGACCAGCAGACCGATCGAGAACACGGCCGTGGCCGCGGCGGCGATGAGCCCGATGCCCGCCGCCAGTCCGTCGAGGCCGTCGACGAAGTTCATCGCGTTGATCATGGTGACGGCCAGCAGCACCGTCAGCAGCGCGCCCTGGTTCTGGTCGAGCGAGATGGTCGCGCCGCCGTCCCACGGCACCCACGCGATCATCCACTGCAGGCCGAACAGCACGAGGATGCCCGCGGCGGTGACCTGGCCGGCGAGCTTGGTGAGCGAGTCGAGCTCGAACCTGTCGTCGATCGCGCCCACGAGCACGATGACGCCGCCCGCGACGATGACGCCCCACGGGTCGTTGGAGAAGTCGAACGCCGCCCGCAGCACCGGCAACTGGTGCGCGACGAACATGCCGCACAGCACGCCGCCGTAGATGGCGACACCACCCATGCGCGGCATCGGCTGCACGTGCACGTCTCGTTGCCGCGGGTAGGCCACTGCCCCGAGCCGGAACGCCATCGCGCGCACCAGCCCCACGAGCAGGAACGTCACGACGGCAGCGATCAACGCGACGAGCAGGTACTCGCGCACGGGAAGGACGAACGAGGATGCGGGCCCCACGGGCCTACCAATCAATCGGGGGTGTTCGGGGTGCTCGCCACGGTACTCGCGGCGACCATGATCAATTGTGGCAGCCGCTCGCTACCGCGCGACCTCGACCTCGATGCCGAGCACCTCGTTGACGTCTTCTTTCGTGACCGCACCCTCGCGCAGGATCAGCGCGTCAGGCCCGGTGAGGTCGACGATGGTCGAGGCGACGTTCTCGCCACTCAGTCCACCGTCGAGATACACGGGCACGGCGTCGCCGAGCTGATCCCGAGCCTCCTGCGCACTGGAGGCCGGCGCGTGCCCGGTCCTGTTCGCGCTGGACACGGCCATCGGACCGACATCGCGCAACAACTCCAGGGCCACGGGATGCAGCGGCATGCGCAGCATCACCGTGCCGCGCGTCTGCCCCAAATCCCAGGCCAAGCTGGGCGCGTGCGGCAACACGATGCTCAGCCCACCAGGCCAGAACGCCTCGATGAGCGCCCGAGCCTGCCGCGGCACGCTGAGAACCAGCCCGTCGATGGTGGTCCAGGACCCGACCAGCACGGGCACGGGCATGTCGGGCCCGCGCCCCTTGGCGTCGAGAAGACTCCGGACGGCTTCCGCGTCGAACGCGTCGCAGCCGATCCCGTAGACGGTGTCGGTGGGCAGGACGACAAGGCGCCCGCTCCGCACCGCGCCGGCGGCAGCGGCAAGCCCCGCCGCGCGATTGCCCGGTTCGCTGCAGTCGTAGACCGTGCTCACCTCGGTGAGCCTAGCCAGCCCTCCCGACAGGGTGACGTGAGACCCGGCTAACAGCCTGCGGCGGCACACCCAGAAGAGCTAGTTTTGAGTGGTTTGCTCAGATCTGGGGGAGATCATGGACCAGCAACGCGCAGAGCCACCGAACCCGTGGGCACCCGTGGGCACACCACCACCTACGCCGCCGAAACCGCGCACGCTGCTGATCACCGGGCTCTCGATCGGTCTGGCGGCGCTGCTCGTCGTGGGGGCCGGCGTGTTCGGCATCAAGTACTTCACGAGCCGGCACCAGCCCCCGGCAGAGGCGCAGCAGGTGGAAGAGAGCGCGCTGAGACAGGTGCCCGGCGACGGCCAGCCGCTGAAGTTCGGCGGCACCGCCCTGTACGACGCATGCTCCGTGATCACGATCGACCAGCTGACGGGGCTCGGTGTCTCGCTGGACGCGAAGGGCGGCGTCACCCACGAACACCTCGACGGCGACGTACCACCCGATGCGGCCGTCGCCCAGAGCGCCACGGACTCCGCCAGCTACTGCACCTACGCGCTGTCCAACGGGAACTCGCTCAGGGTGAGCGTGCACCAGACACCGTTCAACACCGCGGCAGACCTCGCCTTCCTGCAGACCGGCGGAACACGACGACCTGGCACCCCACGCTCCGAGGACGGCCTGTCGCTGATCCAATGGAACGACGCTGAATCCACTACGCAACACATCGACGTGTGGAAGCCCGATCTCCTGATCAACGTATACATCGACACGTACAACCCAGGGCCTTACGGCACGATGGACGTCCAGACGTTCGCGACCGCACTCGAACCTCTGGTGAAGTCCGCGATCTCCAAAGGCCCCACCGCCCCGGTACGCCACGTCTACTCAGGACTGCTCGGCAAGGTCAAGAACCCGTGCGAGGTCATGAGCAGGACGGCGTTCCGGAAGACCTTCCCGGCGCACGCGGGTGAGGCGGCGATGACGGAAGGCACGTTCTACCCGGCCCCGCCGAGCCAAGGCCCTGAGTGGGAAGGCCAGATCTCCTGCGAGCGCCACAACGTGGTGCCGAACGGTGACTTGAACAAGGCCGAGTACCGCGAGCTGCACGTCTCGCTGTCCGTCCGGGAGAACGAGCAGGCCGCAGGTGAGCACAACACCCAGCTGTGCGGCCTGACGTCCAGGCCCGACATCGTCGAAGCGGTCGCCGTGACCCCGTCCGTCGGCACCGGCCGAACCTGCATGCTGAAGATCGGGACCGACTGGACGCTCCAGTTCCAGCTCGGCCAGGTCAGCGTCAGCCTTCGGGGGCCTCTCGCCGAGAACCCCACGCAGGACGAGCGCCGCGAGTTGCTCCTTCCCGCGGCACAGGCGATCGCGGAGGCCGGACTCATCCGCTGACCCGCGTCCTCATTCTCACTTGCTGCAGTCAACACCGCCCTGACCAGGCAAAGTTTTAACCCGAACAGCTTGAGTAGTTCAACGCATCCCCCAAACGGACGCGCAACTGTAAGGTCATTGGTCGACCACAGAGCGCAATCGGGGAGGGTCGAGCTTCTGTGTCTGAGGAAGCAGTGACAAGCGGCAAGGTCGGCAGTTTCGCCGACAGGGCGTCTGGGGGCACTTGGGACGGCATCTTCGGCAGCGGCCTGAGCGCCGTCATGGACGCCGGCAAGGCCATCGCGGTAGCTGTGGAAACCCAGCAACTGTCCGTCGACCCACATCTGGTCGACGCCATGATCAAGAAGCTCACCGCGATGCAGGACGAGCTTGACAAGGTCGGACGAAAGTCGGCGGATCTCAGTACGCAAACCAAGCTTGGTGGGGGATACGCCGAATCGATAAGCCAGGGCAACAGGACGTTCGGCACCGCGGCTCAGCAGACCATCAAGGACCTCGTCAAGGCGATCAACGATCTCAAGACGCAGATCGAGAAGAGCCGCGCCTCCTACCAGAACGTTGACCAAGCGGGTGCCGACTCGCTCAAGAAACTTGGGAAGTAATGAAGCGCATCCTCATCGCTACGACGGTCAGCCTGGCTGCCCTCATCGCTGGCTGCACCAACACCGGCACGACGGGCACTCCTACGCCGACGGACGGCACTGCGACCCCGACCAGCGGTTCCAACTCGGCCTCGGGTCTAGAGGCCGTCAAACCGTGCGACCTGCTCACCGAAGCCGACGTCACCAGTCTCGGCCTCAAGTACCCGGGCGAAGCGGAAAAGGTAGGTACCTCCGACGGCTGTGATTGGGCTGTCAGCGGCAACGGAGGACTCCGCGTGGGGATCCGAACCGACTCTGGTCTCAAGGACTTGAACCTCGACGGCGACAAGATTTCGCAGACCAAGGTCGGCAAGTACGACGCGACCAAGGTAGAGGCGCAGGACGGAGCGAAGAACATCTGCACGTTCGCGATCTCGGTCAGCGAGACTTCGACGATCGTGGTGATCGGAAACCTGACTGCCACCTCAGAGGACACCGCAGCCGCTTGCCAACGGTCGTCCAAAGCCGCCGACCTGATCGCACCGAAGCTGCCATAACGACGTCCGAGGGGGATCTCATGGCGCCCGTTCAGCCCGCAGTACCGACACCGAACGCGAACTACCCTGGCCAGCAGCATGAACAGATGAAGGCTCTGGTCACCCAGAACTACAACCCTGACACCGCCACCACTGTCAGCGACGCGTGGAAGGCGATCGGTACCAGCTTCAAGGATCTGGCCACCGATTTCAGCATCCTGGTCAACGGTTCTCAGGATGCCTGGAAAGGAAGGGCAGCTGAAGGGGTTCGGGCAGCGCTGGGCAAAGTGGGGACCTTCTCGGACCACACTGGCGAAGCCTTCGTGCGCACGTCCACTGCCATCGCACAACAGCGGGACGCGGCAGTTCAGGCGAACAAGAGCATGCCCGATCCAGTCAAGTTCGACCCGTTGGCGATCGCCGGTGACTGGCTCACGAACAAGGGTGGAGTCGTGAGCCCCGTCATGATGGTGGGCGCTCCCATCGAAATGATGTCGACCTACAACAAGCAGCAGGGCGCTAAAGAAGAAGCCGTTCAGGTCATGCAGACGCGTGACAACACGATGATGTCGGCGGCGATGTCCATGCCCACCATGGAATCCACGCCGCAGGTCACGCAGGACCAGGGCGTCACGCAGCCGAGCAGCACCACCAGCACGAGCAGTCTGAGCAACGTCAACGCCAACCAGCAGTTCAGCAACAGCAGCAACACGGGCATGCCGTCGACGCCTCCAGGTTCCAACAACGGCACGACCAACACCGCGTGGGCCGCGCCTCAGGTCAAGGACCCGTCGCTGCAGCCCGGCAACAACAACCAGAACAACCCCGGCGGCCAGAACCGGCCCCCGTTCACCCCGCCCGGCGTGTTGCCTCCCGGTGTGCGACCGCCCGGCGGCGGCATCCAGGGCAGGCTTCCGGGCGGCGGCGGTCCCGGCATGGGACGCGGTGGACCCGGCGGTGGCGGCGGCGCAGGTGGCGGTCGCGGCATGGGCCCTGGCGGCATGGCGGGCGTCGGCGGTTCCGGTCGCGGTATGGGCAGCTTCGGCCCCGCCACCCCTGGCGGTAGCGCCGGAGTCATGGGCAACGGTCCTGGCGGTGCAGGCTCGGGTGCCGGTGCGGCCGGTCGTGGTGGCGCGGCCGGCGGCATGGGGGCCGGGGGTGGCGCCGGTGGTGGCAAAGGTGGGGAGGACGACAAGGAGCACAAGTCGAACTACCTCATCCCCACCGATGAGTTCTTCGACGACGATCGCATGGTCGCGCCGCCGGTGATCGGCGGATGAGGCAGATCGCGCAGCTCTCCCTGCCCGCGTTCGAGGTTCTCTGGGAGGACCTGCGGGCGGGGAGCATCCCTTACCCCTTCGACGTCAGCCAGCACGGCGAGACGCTCGACGAACGCGCTCGCATCAAGGCCTCCGTGCACGCCGACCTCGAACGCCGGAACCTGGCACGGCGCGGCAGGCCGGAGCCGGACCTCGAGGACGCGCTGAAGCTGCTGGCGCGTCCGGAACTCCGCGTGATCGCCCTCTGCATTCCGGACATGAACCAGCAGAAGCTGGTCCGCGCGAGCGTGGTGGCGCGTGGCGGTTATGCGGTTCTGGTAACCCAGGACGACACGGCCGTCACGCTGAACCTGGTGCAGCCCAACGAGATCGCCACGAGTCTTGCGAACGCCATGCCGCCGGGCCGCCCAGGTCCGGGCAAGCCGGTGACGGTGCCCGCCCAGGCCTTCGAAGCCCAGCAGCAGCAACAGGAGGGCTTCCGCCAGGCGGTCCGCACGATGGAGAACGACGACGTCCGCATCGCCAAGCAGATGCTGACCGGGCCCGCCATCGGCAACGGTCACTTCCTCGTGCAGCTGGGACAGGGCCGCACCAAGCGCGACTTCCCGCCGGTCACCTGGATCGACACGAACCGGGGCCGCTACTCCAACATCGAGACCCGCAGCGGCTGGTTCACCATCAGTCCCGCGGACAACATGGGCCTGGCACGGCACCTCGGACAGGTTCTGGCGATGACGAGCGAACGATGAACCCGGAACAGATGATCGCGGACCTGGAGTCCCGGGCACAGCAGCTCCAGCAACGCTCCCAGCAGATGCAGGAGCAGATCCACGAAGCCAGCAGCACGGTCACCTCGCCCAACGAGGCGGTGACGGTCCAGGTCGCACCGAACGGCGCGTTGCAGCACATCGAGTTCTCGCCCGCCGCGATGCGCCTGACGCACGTGCAACTGAGCCACCTCGTGATGCAGACCGTGCAGAAGGCCCAGATCAACGCCGCCGAGCAGGTGGCGTCCATTGTGGAGCCCGAGTTCGGCGGCACCGAGGCGATGGACTTCCTGCGCAGCTTCATCCCGCAGCCGGAGGAAGACGAAGCGCCACCACCGCCCGAGGACGGCCAGGTCATGCGCGAGGTCTCGTGGAGCGACCCGGCACAGAAGCCCACTCCTCCACCGAGGCCGCAGCGTCCAGCCGATGACGACGAGGACGGCTTCGGGAGCGTGCTCCGATGACGGGCTTCGGAGTCGAACCGGCCGAGCTGCTCAAGTTCGCGAAGGGTCAACGGACGCGGGAGGACGCACTGGAGGCCGTCGCCGACAAGGCGGCCGCCGTCGACCTCGGTGGCGACACGTTCGGCCAGTTGCTGTCCTTCTTCGCCTCGAACGCGCAGGAGTGGGCGCAGGGCACGACCGCCGCGATCAGAGAGCTGGCCACCGCGGTCAGAAAGGCATCCGAAGACACCGTTGCCACAGCGGAGACTTACGCCTCGCAAGAGGACGCCAACCGCGACCGGTTCGGGGGTCCACGATGAGCTGGACCGGCTTTGGCGATGGAGCCCTGCACACCGACAACTACGCGGGCGCGGGCCCTGTCGAGTCGTTGGCTCAGACCATCGACTCGGCGATGCGTCTCGGAGAAGGAGACATCGCCGAGTTCGGCATGAACGCGGCGGCGCTCGGCCTCGACGTACTGAGCGCCATCATGGATCCGGTGGGTGCACTCGCCACCGCGGGAATCGGCTGGCTGATCGAACACCTCAGCTTCCTGCGCGAACCGCTCGACTGGCTGGCCGGCAACGGTGACAAGATCAAGGCTGCTGTCACCACCTGGAACCAGGTCGCGGCCGATCTCCACAACATCGGTGAACAGCAGGACAAGGCCGTCAAGAGCGAGCTTCCGTGCTGGGAGCAGGGCACCGCGGCCGAGAAGTTCCGCCAGAGCCAGGGCGAACTGGCCACCGAGATCGCGATGGTGTCGAAGATGAGCGCGTACGTCGCGTCCGAGATCGCCACCGCGGGCACCATCACGGCGGCGATCCGCGGCATGATCCGCGATCTCATCGCGCTGTTCATCTGGGAAGTGATCCGCAACGCGGTCATCGCGCTCGGGTCCTCGGTGGTGTCGCTGGGCAGCTCGATCGCGGCGTTCTCGGCTTGGGCCGTCGGGCGGGGCGCGGTGGTGCTCGGCAAGATCACGCAGCAGCTGGCCAAACTGGTCAAGCTCGTCATGCGCATCATGAGCCGTGTGAAGGGGCTCTTCGGACAACTGGGCGACGCCCTGAAACACCTCGGCAGGTTCGGCAAGGGCAGCGGCTCGAGCGCGCCGCGCATCCCCTCGACCCGGAGCGACGGACTTTCAGAC
Organism: Lentzea sp. NPDC102401; assembly: GCF_044765805.1. Classification (NCBI taxonomy): domain Bacteria; kingdom Bacillati; phylum Actinomycetota; class Actinomycetes; order Pseudonocardiales; family Pseudonocardiaceae; genus Lentzea; species Lentzea sp. NPDC102401. The sequence goes on from NZ_JBIWKS010000010.1 coordinate 84,036, forward strand.
GCGGGCAAGCGGCTGGAGGACTGGGGCAACACGCGCCCGTCGCTCAGCGACGCCGGCGACAAGCTCAAGCAGGCCGGTCGCGAGTTCAAGGACGGCTACGCAGACGCGGGCAACGTCTGGAAGAACAAGTACGAGGAACCCTGGAGCAACAGGGACCGCATCAAGAGCGTTTCCGAGCATTCTCAGGACGCGGTCGGGGCTTACACGCCCTACAAGCCGCGCACGCGCCCGGACGGCACGGTGACGCCGCACTCGATGCCGAACATCGAGGACGGAGGCTGGGTCGCGAAAGCGACGGCCGACCATCTCCGCGAGTGGGCGAAGTACGACGAGTTGGAGAACCAGGGCCGAACGTTGCCGAGGCAGCAAGGGTCGTTGGACGAGTGACCCGCAGCAGACCGGAGCTCCAGCCGAAGGAACTTGTTCACATCGGCCTGCTCACCTCGGCAATCATCGCGGGTGCCTTCCTGTTCATGGTGGTCGGCAAGGCCTTCATCCTCATGGCGTTCGCCATGCTCGTCTGCTTGATCTTCTACATCCCCATCGTCGGGGGCTACCGGCCCAAGCCGTCGAGGTGGGCCGGTATTCCCGCGATGGTGATCGGCATCGTCACCATCTTCCCCTCGAACATCGGCAGCCATTCGTTGTGGCTCACCGCGTTCGGAGAGACCCTGCACTGCAAGGTCATCAGCATCCAGGAACACCCAGGCCGACGCGGCCCCACGACGTACAGCAACGAACTGCGGTGCGGCGACAGGCAGGTGCACTACACCCCGACGTCGTCCCACTCAGCTCAAGACCCCGGCACCGAAATGGACATCGTCGTCGACAAGACGGGGTTCGTTCCCAACCTCGAACCCGACAAGGTGGGGTTGGGGCACAGCCTGATGCTGTTGCTCGCCGTGCTGATGAACGGCGCGTTCGTCTTCCTCGTCGCCTGGCTCCCGGTTCGCGAACCCGCGGTAGAGCGATAGGCGTACACGCGGTCACGCGCGAGGCGGCGGATCCTCATAGCGCGTGACCGCGTGCCCTCCCCGCGGAGAACATACGACCGTTTCACCCCAACGGGCCCAAACGACGCGTTATTGGCCAGGATTTGGCCACTCCGCCCAGGACTCCACAACTCGCAGGCCGCTGCGCAGCGCGGTGAGGCCCTCACGGAACACCGTCATCATGCGGCGGATAGGTACGTCGGACGCCTCCAGGCGGTGCGTCGACGCCAGGAGGGCTTCCACGCCTGGCACGAGGTCGTCCAGTTCGGAGAAGCGCGCAGACAACGGGACGCCGGCTGAGCGCAGGGCTCGGTCCGTGTCGAAGGCTTGGCGTTCGAACATGCGGCCGACGTCTCGCAGGCGCACGGCGGCGGGGGCCAATGCCGCCCTGTCGACGTCCAGCAGGGCCTGGAAATCCGCCATCACGCTGCCGCAGGCGTGGATCACGGCCTGGACGTCGCGGGAGAACCGTGCCAGCACAGCGGGAACGTCGACGTCGGGCGGCACGGGAGCGGTGAGCAGCGTGCGTTCGGCGGCCTCCACGTTGTCCACGAGTTCTGACGCCAGCGCGAGCATCGTGCGGCGCCATGCCGGGGACGAAGGGCCCTCGATCCAGGCTTCGCGGACGCTGCGGTGCTGGCGTTCGACCACCAGCTGCACGGCCAGGTCGGGGTTGTGCTCGGTCAGGTGGTCGGCGCCCAGCAGGACGACGGGGAGCAGGAGACCGCGCACGCCGTCCACGAAAGCCTGGTTGTAGAAGAGGAACAGCTCCTCGCGGCAGTACGGGCGGTCGAAGTAGCGGCGGGTCAGCACCGGGATCAGCACGGTGGTGCCGCGGACGGCGGAGCGCAGGGTCGGCTGGACGAGGTCTCCCCAGCCGATGGCCTCGCGGTCGAGGAAGATCTCCAGCGAGCGGCCCCGGTCCGCGTAGGCGTAGTGGCGCAGCGCTGTGGCGAATGGTCCGACGAAGTCCATCACCACGTCGTCCTGGCGCGCGTAGCTCAGGAAGCAACGGATCGGCGGCGCGTCCGAGAAGGGCGTCATTTGCCCTCGTTCGGCGCATTGACAATGTGCAATTCGGCCACCTCTGTCCCATTCCGATCAGGAACGACTATTGTGCCAGCAACGGTACGAATTGCATGTTGTTCGCTGTCTCACCATGTCCCTGACCAGCACAAACACAGAGTGCTCGATTTCAATGACAGAAAGTGGACAGGACAATGTCAACTCCCGCGGCAACGACGGGAAACGATTCTCCGAAGTTGCGCGACGACACAACCCGCTTCCTCTGCGGAGCCGCTCACCGAGACGAGGAGTTCGCGGACTCGGCCATTCGCGAGTACCTCGTCGAGGCCACTCGGTCGATTCCGCGGTCGCCAGGAGTCAACTCCGGCGCGGTGTTGCGGGAGGCGGTGGCGGCACGCACGCGGCGCAAGGTGCGCGACGGTCTGCTGCTGGCGCTGGCGGTCGTGGTGCTGTTCGCCGCGAACGGGACGCTGCTCGTGGGGTGGCTGGTGGTCGCCTCGATCGTGGCGGTCGGGACCGGGGCGCGCTTGGCGCTCACACGTCCGAAGAAGACCGCGCCTCACACGCGCGGTCCGGCCGTGCTCGGCTCGATCGCCAGCGCGATCGCGCTTTTCTTCGTGCTGTACAAGTTCATGGAAGAGCTCGCCGCCTCCAGCGAGTACTGCAGGCCCAGGTACGAGGTGTGCGAGCGGGAGAGCAGCGGCGCCGTGCTCGCGACCTTGGTCATCGCGATCGCGCTGATCTTCGCGGTGCTGCTGGGCGATCGGGTCGTGACCTGGCTGCTGGTGACGAAGAGCTTCCGGCGCGCCGGTTTCCGCACCAGCCAGGGCGAGGAGGAGCTGTGGCGAAACGAGTGGAAGTTCCGGGAGCTTGGGCACTCGAACTACGCCGAAGCGCTCGCGCTCTATCCGACCGAGAACGACGCCGAGCCTGACGACGCGAACGAGGCGCAGGTGATCGTCTATCACGGCTACCGCCCGTTCGTCGGCTCCGGCACGATGTTCGAACCGTGGTCGATGGCGCTGCCCCTCAGGCTCACCAAGGACAGGACCGACGCGCCGCTGCCAGGATTCGCCCTCGTGGAGCTGTACGACCGCATCACGAGCGAACTGGTCAAGACGGGCCGCTCGCCGTCGCTCTCACCGGGGCATCGGTTGCGCGGACTGAAGACCGGTGACCGCGTCGTCATCTCCTCGGTCGAGCTGATCGACCACATCGACGACGCCGAAGCGCGAATCGTGTTGCCCAACAAGGATCATTCACCGGTGTCGGCGGTCGGCAGGTCCGTTGTGGACGATCTGATCGCCAGGCCGATGGAGTGGATGCGCTACTTCCGCTCGTTCCAGGTCGAGACGTGGGACCGCGACGTCGTCGTCTCCGCGTACCTGACGTTCGGGCTCGACGAGGAGATGCTCTACGTCGAGTGGACTCCCTGCATCCTGTACCCGATCCACACCCACCACGGCAGATCGACGTCCTGCCCGAGCAGTCGATGCGCCCGTTCCTCGATGCGGTCGTCGACCTGCTGAAGTTCCCGGCGTCGCTGCCGAAGCGGTTCGCCACGGCCGTGGGCTGGATGAACCCGATCCACCAGGCGGAAGGCACGTTCGTCGCGGCACGCTACGGCGCCAGCAACAGCCTGCGCGAGCTCGCGAGCATGAGCCAGGTCGACAACTACTTCCAGCTCACCGACGTCGAGCGCTACATCAAGGTGCTGGAGTCACGGCTGTTGCGCACGCTGGGCGAGTTCCTGGAGAGCAAGGGAATCTCGGTCACCGAGTTCATGGAACAGGCCATGCAGGTGACCAGCAACAACGTGCACATCACGGGCCCGGTGATCTCCAGCAACATCGCCACGGCCGGCAAGGCACGCACGGGCAACACCAGCGCGACCAGGGGTAAGTCATGAACGAGCGGAACTTCGAGATCCAGGGGCCGGTGATCGGCAGCAACATCGGCACCAGTGGACGCGCCAGAACCGGGGACGTCCACATCGGACACATCAAGGACGTGAGCGCAGTGCTGCGGCTGCTCGACGAGCTGCGCGAGGACCTGACCGAGACGCAGGCACCCACGTCCACGATCGAGACGGTGGACGATCTTCGCGCCGAGGCCCGCAAACCCAAGCCCAGCAAGGACGTCGCGGACCACCTGATGGACAAGCTCGCGGACCGCGGCCTCGGCGAGCAGATGAAGGACCTGTCGAAGGCCTTCGACGCGCTCTTCTGAAACGATCTAACCGACTTTGCGGGCGGTCGCGAACCGGGGCCGCCCCGCCAGGTCGGCGTGATCGGTCACGTCCGCGAGCACCCGGCGCGCGGCCAGCAGCGCGGGCACGGACTCCCCCTGCGTGTCGTCGTGCTCGATGCCGACGGACCCGCCGGGCTTGAGCCAGCGCGCCGCCGCCCGCACGACGTGCCGGATGACGTCCAGCCCGTCCGCACCGGAGAACACCGCGTGGTGCGGATCGTGCACACCCACCTCGGGCTGCACGGGGGTTCCCTCTGGCACGTAAGGCGGATTGCACACCACGAGATCCACCAGACCGTCCAGATCGGACAGCAGCGACGGGTCGGTGGCGTCCCCCGAGTGCAACCGGATCGGCGTGTCCCCGGCGGCCACCCGCGCGTTCGCGTTCCGCCGCGTCCACGAGATCGCCTGCGGATCGATCTCCACCGCGTGCACCACGGCGTCCGGGCGCGCGGCAGCGATGGACAACGCCAGCGCGCCCGTTCCGGTGCACAGATCCACGACGACCGGTGAGGAAACGCCGGCCAGCGCTTTGAGGCCCCACTCCATCAGCAGCTCGGTCTCCGGCCGCGGCACGAACACGCCGGGCCCGACCTCGACGGTGATGGTGCCCATCGGCGACCAGCCGAGGATGTGCTGCAGCGGAATGCGCGAGGCACGAACGAGAACGAGCTTGTGCAGCTGGTCGATCACCGACGGATCGACCAGCGGGATGAGCGGCAACCGCCCGCGCTCGACCCCGAGCACGTGCGCGGCCAGGTACTCCGCGTCGACGCGCGGACTGTCCACACCCGCCTCGGCGAGGATCTTGGTCGCCTCGGAGACGGCGAGGCGAAGCGGTTGCCGGTTCATCATCAGATGAGAAAACTACCTCAGAAGTTGATCATGTGCCCGGCCAGGCCGTGCACCGCTTCCTTGACGGCCTCCGACAGCGTCGGGTGCGCGTGGACGTTGCGCGCGACCTCGTTGACGGTGAGGTCCCACTGCTGCGCCAGCGTGAGCTCGGGCAGCAGTTCGGTCGCCTCGGGGCCGATGATGTGGCCGCCGAGCAGCTCGCCGTGCTTGCCGTCGCTGATCAGCTTCACGAACCCGGCGAAGTCGCCGAGGCCGTGGGCCTTGCCGTTCGCGGTGAACGGGAACTTCGCGACCTGGACGTCGAAGCCCTTCTCACGGGCCTGCGCCTCGGTGTAGCCGAACGACGCGATCTGCGGCTGGCAGAACGTCGCCCGCGGGATCATGACGAAGTCGAGCTCCATGGTCTCGGCGCCCGCGATGGTCTCCGCGGCGATGATGCCCATCGACTCGGCGGCGTGCGCGAGCATCAGCTTCGCGGTGACGTCGCCGATAGCGAAGATGTGCGGCACGGACGTGCGGCCGCGGCCGTCGATGTCGATCGCGCCGCGCTCGGTGAGCTTCACGCCGGTGTTCTCCAGGCCGTAGCCCTCGACGCGCGGCACGAAACCGATGGCCTGCATGACCTTGTCGGCTTCCAGGACCTCCTGGGCACCGTCCTTCGACACCGTGACGCGGACCTTCTCGCCCGACTCGTCGATCGACTCCACGCGCGTGCCGACGCGGACGTCGACGCCCAGCTTCTTGTAGCGCTTGAGCAGCTCGGCGGAGATCTCGGCGTCCTCCAGGGGCACCATCCGGTCGAGGAACTCGACGATGGTGACCTTCACGCCGTAGTTGTGCATGACGTAGGCGAACTCGACGCCGATCGCGCCGGCGCCCGCGATGATGATCGAGTCGGGCAGCTGCTCGGTCATGATCTGCTCTTCGTAGGTCACGACGCGGTCGGACTTCTGCGTGTTCGGCAGCATCCGGGTCGTGGCGCCCACGGCGATGATCGCGTGGCCGAACGTGATCGTCTCGTCCCCGACGGTCAGCGAGTGGTCGTCGGTGAAGTTGGCCCACCCGTTGTACTCGGTGATGCCGTTCTTCTTCATGAGGAAGTGCACGCCCTTGACGCGCCCGTCCGCGACCTTGCGGCTGCGCTGCCACGCCTGGCCGTAGTCGAAGCTCACGGTGCCGTCGACCTTGATGCCGAACGTCTTCTGCTCGTGCGTGAAGATGTGCGCGAGCTCGGCGTTGCGCAGCAGGGCCTTCGAAGGGATGCAGCCGACGTTCAGGCAGACGCCGCCCCAGTACTTCTCCTCGACGATGGCGGTCTTCAGCCCGAGCTGAGCCGCACGGATCGCGGCGACGTACCCGCCGGGACCCGCACCCACGACCACGACATCAAAGTGTGCGCTCATAAGCACACAACCTAGCTCCCGAGCTGCTCCCGCAAGAACTCAACCGTCCGTTTCCAGGCGTTCGCCTGAGCATGTGCGGTGGCGCGCGGAACACCACCACCCGAGAAGGTGACACCGGGACCCGGATAGGTCACGTCGGTGGCCGGCCGGTGCGGCGGGCCCGCGATCAGGTGTCCTGCCTCGGGATACACGACGTGCTCGTACGGGAACGGGTGCTCGTGGTCCTTGAGCCGCCGCATCGCGACCTCGCTCAGATCGACGCTGGGCCACCCGTCGTCCTGTCCGGACGAGATGAGCAACACACCCCCGACGATCCGTTCGACGGGGATCTCGGTGTCCTCGGGGATGCCGTCCTCGGTGCTGAACGCGAGCCGCAACGGCACCGGTTCGTCGCTGACGATCCTCGCCCGCAGCTCGTCGCCGATCTCGTACGGCAGATACGGCAGCGGCTCGCCCTTCAACGTCCACGACGCCGCTTCGTACGAGAGCTTCTGCAGCAGGTTGGCACCCGGCCCGATCGCCTGCGTCACCACGCCGCTGCCGACGACGCTCACCACGGCACTGACCTGCGAGAACGTCGCACCGACGAGCAACGCCAGCTCACCACCGCGCGACCCGCCGACGACACCGATCTCGCCCGCGCGTTCGGAGAGGTAGTCGATGGCCTTGCCGAAGTACTCGAGCGGGATGTCGACGAGGTTCTCGGGCAGGCCCTTCATGCCGAAGTAGCCGAGCGCGAACGTGACGAACCCGTGCGCGGCCAGCAGTGCCGCGTCGGTCTCGTGAATGCCGCCTTCCGACCCGCTGAGCACGATGACGCCCGGCAGCTCGCCTCCGTCGTCCTCAGGGGCGAACAGCGTGCCGACCAGTCCGTTCTCCCGGACCTCCAGCCGTTCGACGCCCTCGGGCACAGCGAGCCGTTCGAGAACGCGGTCGCCCACGCCTTCGACGGACAGCACGGTGGGGCCGGCCTTGCCGCCGGTGCGTTCCAACGACCAGAACAACCCCATCGGGTCGACGCCGCGATAGCTGCCATCGAGCGGTGCGTGCCTGGTCAGATCTACGACACCACGGTCGTCCGCCTCGAACACGGCGTGAGAGGCGCGATCGCCCGTGGAGAGCTGCACGGTGACTGTCTGGCCGGGTTTCAACCCGGCCACGAGCACGTCGACCGGCTGGTCGAGGGGCGCTGACTGCGGATTCACCAAGATCTCGGCCACAACGCGCCCCTCCCACGTCGGATTACCCGCCTGCGAGCCGTTCTGCCCGGTCAGCGGCGGCGAGTGCGTCCACCACCGCGTCCAGGTCTCCGTCGAGCACCTGGTCCAGGTTATGCGCTTTGTACCCAACCCGGTGATCGGAGATGCGTGATTCGGGGAAGTTGTAGGTCCTCACCCGTTCACTGCGGTCAACGGTGCGGATCTGGGTGCGCCGCGCGTCCGACTGCTCCTGCGCCTTCTGCTCCTCGGCGAGGGCCACGAGACGGCTCTGCAGCACCTGCATGGCGCGAGCCTTGTTCTGCAACTGGCTGCGCTCGTTCTGGCAGGACGTGACGATGCCGGTCGGCAGGTGCGTGATGCGCACGGCGGAGTCGGTGGTGTTGACCGACTGACCGCCCTTGCCGGACGACCGGTAGACGTCGATCCGCAGGTCCTTCTCGTCGATCTCGACGGCGGCGGTCTCCTCGGTCTCCGGGAAGACGAGAACACCGGCGGCAGAGGTGTGAATGCGCCCCTGCGACTCGGTGACGGGCACGCGCTGCACGCGGTGCACGCCGCCCTCCCACTTCAGCCGGCTCCACACCCCGTCCGGCACCGCGCTCTTGGTCTTGATGGAGACGGTGACGTCCTTGAACCCGCCGAGGTCGGAGTCGGTGCCGTCGAGCATCTCGACCTTCCACCCGTGCCGCTCCGCATACCGCGTGTACATGCGCAGCAGGTCCCCGGCGAACAGCGCGGACTCCTCGCCACCTTCACCGGACTTGATCTCCAGCAGCACGTCGTCGCCGTCGTGCGGGTCACGCGGCAGCAGCAGTTCGTTGAGCTTCTCCTCCAGCTTGGGGAGCTGCTCCTCGATCTGCTCGACCTCCTCCTGGAAGGACCGGTCCTCGGCAGCGAGTTCCTTCGCCGCCTCCAGATCACTCTTGGCCTGCTCGATCTCCCGCGCCGTCTTCACGACGGGCCCGAGCGCGGCGTACCGCTTGCCGAGCTTGCGCGCCCCCGCCTGGTCAGCGTGCACGGAGGGATCGGCGAGCTTCTTCTCCAGCTCGTCGTACTCGGCGAGCAAGCTGTCCAGCGACTGCGACACATCTCCTGCTTTCGTTGGGTTTCCGTGGAAACGGCGACGGCGCCCGCCCCGGCCAGAAGGCCGAGGTCAGGCGCCGTGAAAGCAGCTACTTGTTGCGCTTGCCGTAACGCGCCTCGAAGCGCGCGACGCGACCGCCGGTGTCCAGGATGCGCTGCTTGCCCGTGTAGAACGGGTGGCAGTTGGAGCACATTTCGACGCGAACCTCGGAAGCCGAGGTGCTGCGCGTCGTGAACGTGTTCCCGCAGCTGCAGGTCACTTCGGTGGGGGTGTACTCGGGGTGGATGCCAGTCTTCAAGATCTTGTCCCTTTCAAGGATGGCCGCCGGGTCCCAGTTGGTGAACGGGTGAACCGGAGCCGGACTCGACCGTTTAGTTTGCCAGACCGTTCAACACGTGCAAAAACGCGGTTGTTCCCAACTCCGTCCCGTGGCTTAAGTCACAGCCGCTTAACCTCCGTGATACGCCGTTCGGCGCAAGGTGTGGCCGTTCGGCCAGATACGACTCCATGTTGTTGGCGGGTCTCCATCAGACTGTGTGCCGTGTTCTGCACCTCAGAGCGGCCGATGAACCAGCCCTTGTGGCTGGCAGTGCCGTTCCTGTTCTCCGCCGCCGTGTTCGGCCTCATGGGGTCGGCAGGGCTGATCATGGCTTCCTGGACCACGGTGCCGCTGTCACCGGTGGTGACGGGAGCTGGCGTAGCAGTGGCCGCGGCGGTGTCCGGCGGGGTGCGCTGGAAGCGAACCTGGCAACGCACCTGGCTGAGGTGGCCCTACCTGGCGGCGGTGCTGGCGCTCGGCGTCGTGGAGGGCGCGGTGGAGGTACCCGCCCTGGCCGCGACGGTGGTGGGACTGCCGGTGCTGCTGGGCCTGGCGTTCCAGGCGCTGATGCAGAACGACGAGAGCCGCCAGACCACCCGCTGCCGCTGACCCCGGTTTTCGATCAGATTGGCGGGGTCTGGGGCGGAGCCCCAGGGTTCCGGCGAAGTCGAGTGCTGTTTGGCGTCTGCAAGTACCGCCAACTCATGATCAAACCGCCGCTGACGACACCCGACTCGCCGACGACGCCGTGACGCGACCGGATGCCCCAGCGTGGCCGGTTGGTAGCGGAAAAACGCTTGATGATCTTGAGCTGGTGGTACTTGCAGACGCCATCAGCACAGGGTCGGCTACCGATGACAGACATTGGCGGGGTCTGGGGCGGAGCCCCAGGCATCAGTCGCCACACCAGCACGCACGGCGACCACCTACGGGACTCGCAACAGGCACCCGCCAACGCAACCGGGGGACGCCCCACCCAACCCGCGCGCACCCAACCCCTCGGCATTCGAGTGAACACCAGCAAAAAGACCCCCGGTGACCAGCACCGGGGGTCTTTTCACGTGAAACTCACACGCCACTCAAAAGCGTCAGTCCTGCTCGGACCCAGGCGTCGTCTTCGCGACCTGCATCAGGAACTCGATGTTGGTGCGAGACTTGCGCAGCCGGTCCAGCAGCAGGTCAATGGCCTGCTGCCCGTCCAGCGCGTGCAGCACCCGACGCAGCTTGTGCGTGACAGCCATCTCGTCAGGCGACAGCAGCAGCTCTTCCTTGCGGGTACCGGAAGAGTCGACGTCGACAGCCGGGAACGTCCGCTTGTCCGCGATCTTGCGGTCGAGCTTGAGCTCGGCGTTACCCGTGCCCTTGAACTCTTCGAAGATCACCGAGTCACCGGCGGAACCGGTCTCGACCAGCGCCGTCGCGATGACGGTCAGCGAACCGCCACCCTCGATGTTGCGGGCCGCGCCCAGGAAGCGCTTCGGCGGGTACAGCGCCGTCGAGTCGACACCACCGGACAGGATTCGGCCGGAAGCCGGCGCTGCCAGGTTGTACGCACGGCCCAGACGCGTGATCGAGTCGAGCAGCACGACCACGTCGTGGCCCATCTCGACCAGGCGCTTCGCCCGCTCGATGGCGAGCTCGGAGATGGTCGTGTGGTCCGACGGCGGCCGGTCGAAGGTCGAGGCGATGACCTCGCCCTTCACCGAGCGCTGCATGTCGGTGACCTCTTCCGGACGCTCGTCCACCAGGACGACCATCAGGTGGCACTCGGGGTTGTTCGTCGTGATCGCGTTGGCGATCGACTGCAGCACCGAGGTCTTGCCGGCCTTCGGCGGCGACACGATCAGGGCGCGCTGGCCCTTGCCGATCGGCATCACCAGGTCGATGACACGGGTGGTGAGGATGTGCGGCTCGGTCTCCAGGCGCAGACGCTCGTTCGGGTAGAGCGGCGTCAGCTTGGTGAAGTCCGGGCGGTTGCGCGCCTCTTCCGGGTCCAAGCCGTTGATCTTGTCGACGCGGACCAGCGGGTTGAACTTCTGGCGCTGCTGCTCGCCGTCGCGCGGCTGGCGGACGGCGCCGGTGAGGGCGTCGCCACGGCGCAGGCCGTACTTGCGGACCAGCGACAACGAGACGTAGACGTCGTTCGAGCCCGCGAGGTAGCCCGACGTGCGGACGAACGCGTAGTTCTCCAGCACGTCCAGGATGCCCGCGACCGGGAGCAGGACGTCGTCGTCGCGCACCTCGGTCTCGCGGTCGCCACGACCGCCGCCACCCTGCTCCTCGCCACGGCCACCACGGCGGCGGCGGTCGCGGAAGCGGCCACGGCGGCCACCGTCGTCGTCACCGTCGGGCTGGCCGCCACCCTGGCGGTCACCGCCACGGTCACCACGGTCGTTGCGCTCGCCGCGGTCGCGGTTGCGGTCACGGCCGCCGCGCTCGTTGCGGTCACCACGGTCCGAACGGTCGGAACGCTCGCCGCGGTCGGAACGCTCGGAGCGCTCGCCACGGTCCTGACGCTCGCCACGCTCAGCGCGGTCGCCGCGGTCGGAACGCTCAGCGCGGTCCGAACGCTCGGGACGCTCCGCACGCTCGGGACGGTCGTTGCGCTCAGGACGCTCGGAACGCTGCTCCTGCTGCGGCTGCTGCGACTGGCTCTCGCCCTCGGCGCTGCCACCGCCACGGCCGGAACGACGGCGACGGTTTCCACGGCGCCCACCGTCCTCGGACGAGCGAGCATCGTCGGAAGCGCCGGAGTCGGCGGCAGGCTTCTCCGCTACCTCGAGCTGCTGCTGAACAGGCTTTTCGGCCTTCTCGACCTTGACGGCAACCGGCTTCTCAGCGGGCGCCTCGGCCTTCGCGGCAACCTTTTCGGCCTTCGCGGGCTTCTCGGTCTTCGCCGGAGCGCCGGAGCCTTGCTTCTCCTTGATGGCCGCGATCAGGTCGCCCTTGCGCAGGCCTGCGGTTCCGGTGATGCCCATTTGGCCGGCGAGCTCGCGAAGTTCGGCGAGCACCATGCCGGACAGACCCGCGCGGCGGCGCGGCGTCGTGCCGTTCGATGGGGTGGACAGAGCGTTCTCCTCGGCTCCAGAACCAGCGGCAGCTGCGACTTCGCTGCTCAGCAAATCGGTGTTGGTCACACATGTCCTTCCTGACCAGGCCCCGCCTCCTACGCGGCCCAGCGGACCCGCCTTCCCACTTCAGCGGGGAACGGCGGTCAAGTCCGATGAAGACGGAAGCACGACGGCTTCCCTCAAGCACGGGACTTTTCTCAGATCACACGGCGATCGGGTGCCTCTTTTGCGTTCGCCCCGCCCGCACGGCACAGAGCCGGAACACAAAAGGATTGCGACTCGGAACGAGTGTCCGAGCGCGACACCGGCGCCCGTGCGCGCGGTGACTGATCGCCCCCGAGAGTAGACGCCGGTCCTCCGCCATGCAACAACCGGGGTCGGGCGTGTCAGTCCAATGGACGAACGCGCACGCCGGCGGCGTCGACGTCGAGTCTCCGCACGTCGAAGCCGTGCACGTCGATCTCGGGAGGAAGATCACCGAAGGCGATCACCGTGGGTCCCGCTCCGCTCACGCAGGCGGGAACTCCGAGCTTGCGAAGATCGTTGATCACCCGAACGGTGTCCGGCCATGCGGGCTCGCGATAGTTCTGGTGGAGTCGATCCTCAGTCGCCGCAAGGAGAACCGTCGGATCCGACGTCAGCGCGTGCACTGCCAGGGCAGCGCGCCCCGCGGCGTGCGCGGCGTCCGCGTGCGGCACCTCGGCCGGAAGCAGGCCGCGCGTGGTCTTGGTGGACGACTCCTGCGACGGGATCAGGACGAACGGGCGCACGCGTGCGTCGGCATCCATCCGCACTGCGCGGTAACGCTCTCCTTCAGACCAGGCAACGACAACGCCGCCGAACAGAGAAGCAGCCGCGTTGTCCGCGTGGCCCTCGAACTCGGCGGCGATTTGCAATGCGTCCGTGTCCAACTCGCGACCCAACAGGGTGAATCCGGCTGCGACGCCCGCCACGATCGCGGCCGCCGACGAGCCCAGTCCCCGTGCGTGCGGAATGGTGTTGCGGCACCTCAGCGCCAGTCCACCGGTGTAGCCGGTGGCGCGGACGGCCCGCACGACGAGATGGGTCTCGTCGAGCGGGACATCGCCGGATCCGGCACCGTCGACCGTGATCGAGAGGCCGTCGACGCCTTCGCCGCCGGCCACCTCCACGTCGTCGTACATGCCGAGCGCCATGCCCAGCGCGTCGAACCCCGAACCGAGGTTCGCGGTCGACGCGGGGACGGAGACGAGGAACTTCACGCCAGCTCCAGCGCGTGCGCGACGGCGCCGGGGTCGACCGGGACCGGCTCGACCTCGGTGGTGCCGAGCAACGCCGTGTCGGGGTCCTTCAGACCGTGGCCGGTGACCGTGCACACAACGGTCGAGCCCTTGGACAGACGCCCGTCCTCGGCGGTCATCAGCAGACCGGCGATGGACGCCGCCGACGCGGGCTCCACGAAGATGCCCTCGGACGACGCCAGCAGGCGGTACGCGGCCAGGATCTGCTCGTCGGTGACGGCGTCGATCAGACCACCGGAGGAGTCGCGCGCCTTGATCGCACCCGTCCACGACGCCGGCGACCCGATCCGGATCGCCGTGGCGATGGTCTCCGGGTTCGGCACCGGCTGACCGGACACCAGCGGTGCCGCGCCGGCGGCCTGGAACCCGAACATGCGGGGCAGGCCCTGGTCGTAGGACGTGTAGCCCTTCCAGTACGCGGTGATGTTGCCCGCGTTGCCGACCGGCAGGCAGTGCACGTCCGGCGCCTGCCCGAGCACGTCGCAGACCTCCCACGCGGCGGTCTGCTGGCCGACGAGCCGCACCGGGTTGACCGAGTTCACCAGCGTCACCGGGTACTCGGCGGCGGTCTTGGACGCGAGCTCCAGGCAGTCGTCGAAGTTGCCGTCGATCTGCAGGATCTTCGCGCCGTGCATGACGGCCTGCGCGAGCTTGCCCATCGCGATCTTGCCGCTGGGCACGAGCACGGCCGCCGTGAGACCCGCCTTGGCCGCGTAGGCGGCGGCGGAGGCGGACGTGTTGCCGGTGGAGGCGCAGATGACGGCCTTCAGGCCAGAAGCGAGCGCGTACGTCATCGCCACGGTCATGCCGCGGTCCTTGAACGAGCCGGTCGGGTTCGCGCCCTCGACCTTGACCCACACGTCGGACCCGGTGGCCTCGGAGAGCCTTCGAGCGTGCACCAGCGGCGTGCCGCCCTCGTGCAGCGTCACGACCTCAGCGCCCTCGGGGATCTCGATGCGGTCCCGGTAGGCGTTGATGAGACCGGGCCAGCCTGCTCTCGCGACGTTCGTTCCTTCTGGGCTCACTCTTCGCCCTCCACCCTCATGACGCTGACGACGTCCCGCACCACGGGGAGGCCACCGATTTTGTCCACAGTGGACCGCAGCGCGGCGTCGGTAGCCGCGTGCGTGACGATCACGAGACTGGCGTCCTCGATGCGGCCTTCCTGGCGCACCGCGGCGATGCTCACGTCGTGCTCGGCGAACACCGCGGCGACCTGGGAGAGGACACCGGGCTTGTCGGCCACGTCGAGGCTGATGTGGTAGCGGGTCGGCGTGTTCCCCATGGGCTGCGGGGTGAGCGCGGCGTAGGCCGACTCGCGCGGGCCGTGCCCGCTCGCGACCATGTTGCGCGCCACGGCGACCAGGTCGCCGACGACCGCGCTCGCCGTGGGGGCGCCACCGGCACCCTGCCCGTAGAACATCATCTCCCCCGCCGCGTCTGCCTCGACGAACACCGCGTTGAACGCGCCGTTGACGCTCGCCAGCGGATGCGTCCTGGGGATCATCGCCGGGTGCACTCGAACGGCGACTGATTCCTGACCGGACGGACTGGTGACGCGCTCGCAGATCGCGAGCAGCTTCACCGTGCGGCCGAGGCCCTTGGCGGCCGCGATGTCCGCCGCCGACACCGCGCGGATGCCTTCGCGGTAGACGTCCGAAGCCGTCACGCGGGTGTGGAACGCAAGGGACGCAAGGATCGCGGCCTTCGACGCGGCGTCGAAACCGTCGACGTCGGCGGTCGGGTCGGCCTCGGCGTAACCGAGGCGCGAGGCCTCCTCGAGCGTCTCGTTGTAGCCCGCGCCGGTGGCGTCCATCGCGGACAGGATGAAGTTCGTCGTGCCGTTCACGATGCCCATGACACGCGTGATCCGGTCTCCCGCAAGGGATTCCCGCAACGGGCGCAGCAACGGGATCGCGCCGGCGACGGCGGCCTCGAAGTAGAGGTCCGCACCGGACGCGTCGGCCGCCTCGAACAGGTCCGGGCCGTGCTCGGCCAGCAGCGCCTTGTTCGCCGTGACGACGGACTTGCCGTTGCGCAGCGCCTCCAGCAGAAGGCCGCGCGTCGGGTCGATGCCGCCGATGACCTCGACGATGACGTCCACGTCGTCCGACTTCACCAGCGCCGCGGCGTCCGTGGTGAGCAGGTGCTCCGGCACTTCACGGTGCTTGTTCGGCCTGCGCACGGCGATGCCCGCGAGCTCAACCGGCGCGCCGATGCGCTGGGTGAGGTCCTCGGCCTGGTCTGTCAGCAGCCGGACCACCTCCGTGCCCACCGTGCCGCAACCGAGCAACGCGACACGAATAGGTTTCACGGGGCCCGCCTCTTTGACTGACACTGCCTACACCTCCAGACGGAACAGGTCGTCCTCGGTCTCGCGACGCAGCAGCAGCCGCGCCTCTCCGTCGGTCACCGCGGCGAGCGCGGGCCGTGGAAGTCGGTTGTACCCGCTCGCCATCGAGTAGCAGTAGGCCCCTGTGGCAGCGATCGCAACCAGGTCTCCCGGCGCGAGGTCGTCGGGCAGCCAGCAGTCGCGAACGACGATGTCACCGGACTCGCAGTGCTTGCCGACGACGCGGCACAGCACGGCCCGCGATTCGGGCTCCGCGGCACGGGAGACGAGCTTGCAGTCGTAGACCGCGTCGTACAGAGCAGTGCGGATGTTGTCGCTCATGCCGCCGTCGACGCTGACGTACCGGCGCCGCGCGCCACCGTCCAGCTCGATGTCCTTGATCGTCCCGACCTCGTACACGGTGACCGTGCCGGGGCCGACGATCGCGCGGCCGGGCTCGACCGCGATGCGAGGCATGCTCAGGCCGTTGTGCTCGCACTCCTTCTGCACGATGTTGTGCAGCTGCCGCGCGAGCTCGGCAGGCGGGGGCGGGTCGTCGTCCGGCGTGTAGGCGATGCCGAGTCCGCCGCCGAGGTCGACGACGTTCAACGTCGGGATGTCCCCGTGCTCCTTGCGGATCTCGGCGAGCAGGCCGATCACGCGGCGCGCGGCGACCTCGAAGCCCGACGCGTCGAAGATCTGCGAGCCGATGTGGCTGTGCAGGCCGACGAGTTCGAGGCCGCTGGCCTTCAGCACGCGGCGCACCGCCTCGGCCGCGTCGCCGGAGGACAGCGAGAAACCGAACTTCTGGTCCTCGTGCGCGGTCGCGATGAACTCGTGCGTGTGCGCCTCGACGCCGACCGTCACGCGGATCAGCACCTTCTGCACCACACCGCGGTCACGCGCGATCTGGTCGAGGCGCGCGATCTCGTGGTACGAGTCGAGCACGATCCCGCCGACGCCGGCCTCGACGGCCGCGATCAGTTCGGGAACGCTCTTGTTGTTGCCGTGCAACGCGATGCGCTCGGCCGGGAAGTTCGCGCGCAGAGCGATCGCGAGCTCACCGCCGCTGCAGACGTCGATGGAGAGGCCTTCTTCGGCCACCCACTTCGCGACCTGCACGCTCAGGAACGCCTTCGAGGCGTAGTGCACGAGCGTCGGGTCACCGAACGCCTCGGCGTGCTCGCGGCAACGCGCGCGGAAGTCCTGCTCGTCCATGACGAACAACGGGGTGCCGTACTGCTCCGCCAGCCCGCGCACGTCCACGCCCGCCAGCTCCACGACGCCGGAAGCGTTGCGGGAGGCGTTGCGCGGCCACACGGTCGGGTGCAGGTAGTCGAGCTGGTCGGCGGTCGAGGGGCGGTCTCCGGCGGTGGTGCCGGATGCCATGACGTCGGCGTGCCGAGGTCCAGCGGGATGTGCTCGCATTTACATTCGCTCCGGTGCGGTGACGCCGAGCAGGCCGAGGCCCGCTCCGAAAACATGCCTGGTGGCGGCGCAGAGCGTGAGCCTCGCCCGGTGCAACGGAGTGGTCTCCTCGTCGCCCTGGGGAAGCACGCGCACGCCGTTCCTGCGGTCGTAGAAGCGGTGGAAGGACCCGGCGAGTTCTTCGAGGTACCTCGCCACCCGGTGGGGTTCGCGCAGCTCGGCCGCGGTCGCCACCACCCTGGGGAACTCACCGATGGTGCGGATCAGGTCGCCCTCGCGCTCGTGCACCAGCAGCGAGAGGTCGTCTCCCTGCGTGACGCCGAGGTCCGCGGCGTGGCGCAGCACCCCCGAGATGCGGGCGTGCGCGTACTGCACGTAGTAGACGGGGTTCTCGCTGTCGTGCTTCTGCAGCAGGTCGAGGTCGATGTCGAGGCTGGAGTCGACGCTCGACCGGATCATGGCGTAGCGCGCCGCGTCCACGCCGACCGCGTCGACCAGGTCCTCCATCGTGATGACGGTGCCGGCGCGTTTGCTCATCCGGACGGGCTGGCCGTCGCTCACGAGGTTCACGAGCTGGCCGATCAGCACCTCGACGCTGTCCGGGTCGTCGCCCAGGGCGGCCGCCGCGGCCTTGAGGCGCGCGATGTAGCCGTGGTGGTCGGCGCCGAGCATGTAGATGCACAGGTCGAAGCCGCGGCCGCGCTTGTCGACGAGGTACGCGATGTCGCCCGCGATGTAGGCCGGGTTGCCGTCGCTCTTGATGACGACGCGGTCCTTGTCGTCGCCGAAGTCCGTGGACCGCAGCCACCAGGCGCCGTCCTTCTCGTACAGCGAGCCGTTCGCCTTCAGCTTCGCGATCGCCTCGTCCACGCGGCCGCTCTGGTGCAGCGAGTCCTCGTGGAAGTAGACGTCGAAGTCGGTGCGGAAGTCGTGCAGGCTGCTCTTGATCTCCTCGAACATGAGCCCGACGCCGACCCTGCGCACCGTCTCGGGGTCGCTCAGCGCACCCGGTTCGCGGCGCAGGACCTCGGCGGCGATGTCGCTCACGTACGTGCCCGCGTAGCCGTCCTCGGGGGCCGGCTCGCCCTTGGCGGCGGCGATCAGCGACCGGACGAACCTGTCGATCTGCGCGCCGGCGTCGTTGAAGTAGTACTCGCGGACGACCTCGGCGCCACGGGCCCGCAGGATCTCGCCGAGCGCGCTGCCGACTGCCGCCCAGCGCGCGCCACCGAGGTGGATGGGGCCGGTGGGGTTCGCGGAGACGAACTCCAGGTTGATCCGCTTGCCGTTCAGCTCGGCGCCGGTGCCGTAACCGGGCTCCAGCGCCGCACGAACGATCGCTCCCTGGGCCTCGGTGGCGATCGTGAGGTTCAGGAAACCGGGACCGGCGACGTCGGCCTTCGCGATGGCGGGCTGGGCCAGCAGGGCCTCGGCCAGCCACGTCGCGAACTCGCGCGGCTGCACGCCGGCCTTCTTGGCGAGCTGCAGCGCGATGTTCGTGGCGTAGTCGCCGTGCTCGGGGTTCCTGGGTCGCTCGACCGTCACCTGCTCCGGGAGAGCGGAGGCCTCCAGACGTCGGTCGGCCAGCAACTGGGCAACCGTCGTCCGGACCAGATCGGCGAGCGCTTCAGGGGTCACGCTGGAACAGTTTAGAGATGCGTTGTCGCAGGTCTCGACCGGGTTACCGGGTCTCGGAGGGTGAGACGGCAAGTGTTAACGCGGACGTGGTATCGCCCTGCGCTGACAGTGACCAGACACGATGTCCCTACACTGGCGCCGGTTGACCAGGACGACATCTGAGGCGGACATGACCAGCGGCAAGAAGACGAAGGCCACACGCAACAGCGTGGCCGCAGCCCGTTCCTCGGTGGTGGCGAGCAAGCCGAAGCCGTGGGGCACGATCATCGCGGTCATCGCGGTGCTGGGCCTCGCGGGCGGTGTTTTCGGGTATGCGTACTCGCAGATCCACGCGAACAACGTCAAAGAGGCCGCCCTGGCCAAGTGGAAGCCCTCGGACACGAACAAGGACCCGTCGACGCAGCTCGCGGGCATCGTGGTCAAGGAGTACAAGGGGTCCCGTCACGTCGAGGCGACCCAGCGCGTCGCCTACGACCAGACCCCTGCCTTCGGCGGACCGCACGACGCCACGTGGGCCGACTGCACCGGTGTCGTCTACGACAAGGCCATCCGCACCGAGAACATCGTCCACGGCCTGGAGCACGGCGCGGTCTGGATCGCGTACAACCCGGACCAGGTCAAGGACGACGCCCTCAACAAGCTCAAGGTCAAGGTCGAGGGCATCCCGTACATGGCGCTCTCGCCGTTCCCCGGTCTCGACAAGCCGGTCTCGCTGCAGTCCTGGGGCCACCAGCTGAAGCTGGACAACGTCGAGGACGAGCGCGTCGACCAGTTCATCTCGTCGCTGCTGCGCAACCCGAACACCTACCCCGAGGTCGGCGCGTCCTGCGAGAACCCGCAGTTCCTGTCGAACCCGGCCCCGTTCGTGGCCGAGAAGCCGGGCGCCGACGCCGTGCCGATGGACGGCGGCAAGGACGACTCCCAGACCGAGGCCCAGCCGAACATGAGCACGCCGCCCACGTCGGGCTCCGTCTCGACGCCCCCGTCGAGCTGATGTCCGCTCCTGACGAGACCGAGGTGTCCGACCGCCCCTCAGGGGTGGCTCGGACCCTCGTGATCGGCGCCGCGGTCCTCGCCGTGCTCCTGCTGGGCGCGGCGGTGGGCCTGCTCGTGAAACTCCCCGGCTCGTCCTCGTCCGGCGCGGTTCCGGCCTCCGGCTCGGTGGACGTCGGTTTCTGCCAGGACATGTCCGTGCACCACCTGCAGGGCATCCAGATGGCGAACATCGCCAGGGACCGCTCGACCGAACCGGACATCCGCCAGCTCGCGTTCGACATCTCCTCCACCCAGCTCGAACAGGTGGGGCGGATGAAGGGCTGGCTGATGATGTGGAACGAGCACGAGCAGAACATCTCCGGCGTCTACATGAAGTGGATGGACGCCGCGGGCGTGCACGGCCACGGCGCCACCACGCCGGAAGCGGGCAAACCGCTGATGCCCGGCATGGCCACGACCGAGGAACTGACCAAGCTGCGCACGATGCCGGCCGGACGCGACTTCGACGTCTACTGGCTGCAGCTCATGCTCCGCCACCACGTGGGCGGGGCACCGATGGCCGAGTACGCCTCGACCGCCGCCGGTCAGCCGTTCGTGAGGACGCTGTCCGACAACATGCTGAAGTCGCAGTCCGCCGAGACCGAGCTGATGAAGGACTACCTGGCGAAGCGCGGAGCCGCACCGCTGCCGTAACCAGGTGTCACTTGTCGCCGTGCGAGGGCCGTCCGTTCATCGGGCGGCCCTTTCGCTTGTCCGGGCAACGCCCATCGCGCGGCTGGTCGCAACGCGCAAGGCCATCCTGAAAAGGGCGGCCTTCCGTTACCTGGTTTCACCCCGCGAGCAGGTGGACATCCGCCTACCCCCGAGTAACGTGGGTCACACCTACTGGGAGGTAACCCATGACCGTCGACGAGCGCGCGGCCAGGCAGGTCGCCGAACAAGCACGGGAAACCCGCTGGCAGCGACCGAGTTTCGGCAAGGAGCTCTTCCTCGGTCACTTCCGCATCGACCTCATCCACCCGCATCCGAGCGGCACCGCCGAGGACCGCGCACGCGGCGAGGCGTTCCTGGAGAAGCTCCGGAAGTTCACCGAGTCCCACATCGACAACACCGTCATCGAACGCGACGCCCAGATCCCCGACGAAGTCCTGAAGGGCCTCAAGGACCTCGGCGCGTTCGGCATGAAAATCAAGCCCGAGTACGGCGGCATCGGACTGACCCAGGTCTACTACAACAAGGCCCTGATGCTCGTCGGCTCCGCCAGCCCCGCGATCGGCGCCATGCTGTCCGCGCACCAGTCCATCGGCGTCCCGCAGCCCGTCGCGATGTTCGGCAGCCCGGAGCAGAAGCAGGAGTTCCTGCCCCGGTGCGCCAAGGGCGAGATCACCGCGTTCCTGCTCACCGAGCCGGACGTCGGCTCTGACCCGGCCAGGCTCGGCACCATCGCGAAGCCGGACGGCGACGACTACGTCCTCGACGGCGTGAAGCTGTGGACCACCAACGGAGTCGTGGCCGACCTGCTGGTCGTCATGGCCCAGGTGCCGGACAAGGGCATCACGGCGTTCGTCGTCGAAGCCGACGCCGAGGGCATCACCGTCGAGAACCGCAACGCGTTCATGGGCCTGCGCGGCCTGGAGAACGGCGTGACGAGGTTCCACAACGTCCGGGTGCCCAAGAAGAACGTCATCGGCAAGGAGGGTGCCGGTCTCAAGATCGCGCTGGCCACCCTGAACACCGGCCGGCTGAGCCTCCCCGCCCTCTGTGCGGGAAGCGCCAAGTGGTGCCTCAAGATCGCCCGCGAGTGGTCGGGCTCGCGCGTCCAGTGGGGCCTGCCGGTCGGCAAGCACGAGGCCGTCGCGGGCAAGATCGCCTACATCGCCGCCACGGCGTACGCGCTGGAAGCCGTGCTGGACCTCAGTTCCGAGCTCGCGGACGCCGGCAAGCACGACATCCGCATCGAGGCCGCCCTCGCGAAGCTCTACGCGTCCGAGAAGGCCTGGCTGGTGGCCGACGAACTGGTCCAGATCCGCGGCGGCCGCGGCTACGAGACGGCGGAGAGCCAGGCGGCGCGCGGAGAACGCGGCATCGCGGCCGAACAGATCCTGCGGGACCTCCGGATCAACCGCATCTTCGAGGGCTCGACCGAGATCATGCACCTGCTGATCGCGCGCGAGGCCGTGGACGCGCATCTCAGCGTGGCCGGCGACATCATCGACCCGGACGCCGACCGCAACGCGAAGATGAAGGCGGCGGCCAAGGCAGGCGGGTTCTACGCCAAGTGGCTGCCCACGCTCGTCGTCGGCAAGGGCCAGACCCCGGCCGGCTACACGGAGTTCGGGCCGCTCGCCAAGCACCTGCGGTTCGTCGAACGGTCGGCGCGCAAGCTGGCGCGGCAGACGTTCTACGCGATGTCGCGGTGGCAGGGGAAGATGGAGCGCAAGCAGCGGTTCCTGAGCCGGATCGTGGACATCGGGGCCGAGCTGTTCGCGATCAGCGCCGCGTGCGTGCGGGCCGCTCAGGACGAGAACCCCAACGCGCATGCGCTCGCGGACGCGTTCGCCAAGCAGGCGCGGGTCCGGGTCGACGAGCTGTTCGAGAAGCTCTGGAAGAACACCGACGACAGCGACCAGGTGCTGGCCAGGCAGGTCCTCGACGGCGACTACACGTGGCTGGAGGACGGCGTGCTCGACGCGTCCATCCCAGGGGCGTGGATCGCGGACTCCACCCATCACGAGTCGACGACGGCGAACGTCCACCGGCCGACACCTCGTTAGCCGTTGCTGCACTGGGCAGGCTGATGGTGGTGCGGGCGCGGCACCTGCCCAGTGCACGGCCGGTAGGGGGCTACGTCCCCCGCATCCCCCTACCGACTCCCCTTGCAACGGAAGGACACAACCCTCCAGGTGGAGGTGTCGGTAACGCTAAGCCACATAACGCCGTTAACAGTTACTACAATTGAGTGAATCACCAGGTGAGAGCTACTCAACTACTCTCAGAGAGTAACTTCAAAGACCAATTCACGTGCCGCCTCCAGGCCCATCGCGAGTGCTCCGGAGAGCACCGCGCCGTCGCCCAGCGAGCCCGCCACGATCGGGGGCGCCAGCGGTGTCATCGTGCGCAGCGTCGCCTCCAGCGGAGCGAGCAGCAGGTCGACGTTCGACCCGACGCCACCGCCCAGCACGACCAGTTCCGGATCGATCACCGCGGCCACGGCGGCGACGAGGAACGCGAGCCGTTCCGCTTCCAGCCGCACGATCTCCAACGCCTGATCGTCGCCTTTGCGCGCGAGGCCGAACACGTCACGGGCCGAGCGCGCCGTCAGCCCGCGTTCCCGTGCCAGGTCCACAACGGATCCCGCCGACGCCGCGTCCTCGAACTGTCCACGACGGACGTCCGAAGCGGACTCCCCGTACGGCAGGAAACCGACCTCGCCGGCCGCCCCGTGCGCGCCGCGGAACAGCACTCCGTTCACGACGATGCCCATGCCGACGCCGGTGCCGACCGTCGCGCACACGAACACGCGCGCGTCCTTGGCCGCCCCGTAGACGTGCTCCCCCAACGCGGCCAGGTTCGCGTCGTTCTCGACGACCATCACCGGCCCGAGCGACGATTCCAGTCCGTCCAGCACGCCGAGCGACTCCCAGCCCGGCAGCTGCGGCGCGTGCCGCACGACCCGTGAGCGCTGGTCGATCACGCCGGGGCTGCCGATCACCTTCACCACGACGTCCGTGAGAGCGATCCCAGCGTCCGCCACCGTGCGTTCGGCCAGCTCGGTCACGGTGCGCACCAGGGCGGCGGCCGACCGGCTGCGGTTGCGCACGTCCACACGGGCCACCACGGACCCGCCCAGATCGGCCAGCGCCGCCCGGATCCGTTCCCGGCCGATGTCGACGCCCAGCACGTACCCGGCGGAGGGATTCGGCTCGTAGACCACCGCGGAGCGGCCAGGACCGGTGGTGGTGCGGCCGGTCGGGCGCACCAGGCCGTGACGTTCGAGATCGACCAGCGCCTGCCCGACGGTGGGCTTGGACAGCCCGGTGTCCTTGGCTATCCGGGGGCGGGTGGCCGCACCCAGAAGGCGCAACCGATCGAGCACGGCGCGTTGGTTGAGCACGCGCATGCCCGCCGGTGTACCCACCTCTGGCGGCTTGCGGTCGCTCACCGGCCGATTCTAGATCTTGATCCACTCGCGCAACGCGCAACTGTTGAGAAGACAGGTTGCGCGACAATTCCTGTCCCGTCCCTTGACAACGATGTCACGTGCCGAAACGCTCCCACCCAAAAGGGGCAGGGCTAGGCGGCGGAAGGGTTGCAATGAGGCAACTGGGGAAGAGACGAACCAGAACTCTGTTGAGCGTTGCGATCACTGCGACACTGGTGTGTGGCGTCACCAACGGCTACGCGGCCGCCGCACCAGAGGAGCCAGGAGTGGGTTTTTCGTCGTCCTTTGAGGACGGTCAACCACAACCGTCGTGGTCGAACACGGTCGAGACCGACGCGTCGGGCAAGCCGAAGGCCGCAGGCGTGATCGGCTCGGACGGCTCCGGCATCCCCGGCAACGTGTCGGACAAGGTCGAGAAGGCCACGGCCAACGGCGAGTACGCGGAGTCCGGCGAGGTCGTCGACAACCTCTGGGACGGCACGGTCAACTCGAAGTGGCTGGTGTTCGCCACCACCGGCTGGGTGACGTACAAGTTCCCCGCCGCCCAGAACATCAAGAAGTACGCGCTGTCCTCGGCGAACGACTCGCCGGAGCGCGACCCCAAGAACTGGACCGTGCAGGGCTCGACCAACGGCACCGACTGGACCGTGCTCGACACCCGCACCGGTGAGACGTTCTCCGAGCGCTTCCAGACGAAGACCTACGACGTCGCGACGCCGGGGTCCTACAGCTGGTACAAGCTCGACATCACGCTGAACAACGGCTCCACGAACATCATCCAGCTCGCGGAGTGGCAGCTCTCCGACGGCTCCACGACGCCCCCGTCGCCGAACATGCGCAGCGTCGTCGGCTCCGGTCCCACGAGCGGCTACACCTCCAAGTCGCGCGCCGGCTGGACGGGCGTGAAGTCGTTCCGCACCCAGGGCAGGCAGACGACCGAGGGCCGTGCGTACAGCTACAACAAGGTTTTCGACGTCGACATCCCGGTCAGCGCCAGGACCGAGCTGTCGTACATGATCTTCCCGGAGTTCGTGACCGACAACCTGAACTACCCGAGCACGTACTCGTCGGTGGACCTCGCGTTCTCCGACGGCACGTACCTGAGCGACCTCAAGGCGGTCGACCAGCACGGCGCGACGCTGTCGCCGCAGGGTCAGGGCGCGGGCAAGTTCCTGTACGCGAGCCAGTGGAACAAGGTGGCGTCCACGATCGGCACCGTCGCGGCCGGCAAGACGATCAAGCGGATCCTGGTCGCCTTCGACAGCCCGAAGGGCCCGACGGACTTCGGCGCCTGGTACGACGACATCCGCATCGGCGACGTCGTCACCAAGCAGTACGCGAAGCCTTCCGACTACGTGCTGACCACGCGTGGCACGAACTCGAACGGCTCGTTCTCGCGCGGCAACAACTTCCCGGCGACCGCGGTGCCGCACGGCTTCAACTTCTGGACCCCGATGACCAACGCGGGTTCGCAGAGCTGGCTGTACGAGTACGCGCAGCGCAACAACGCGCAGAACCTGCCGACGCTGCAGGCGTTCACGACGTCCCACGAGCCCAGCCCGTGGATGGGTGACCGCCAGACGTTCCAGGTCATGCCTTCGGACAAGGCGCCGACCCAGGACCGCGCGCTGCGTGCGCTGCCGTTCAAGCACGACAACGAGATCGCGAAGGCGCACTACTACGGCGTGACCTTCGAGAACGGCATGAAGACGGAGATCGCGCCGACCGACCACGCGGCGGTCTTCCGGTTCACGTTCGCCGACACGGGCCAGAGGAACCTCGTGTTCGACAACGTGAACAACCTCGGTGGTGTCACCCTCGACGCCGCTTCCGGTGTCGTCACGGGCTACTCGGACGTCAAGAGCGGCCTCTCCACCGGCGCGACCCGCCTGTTCGTCTACGGCAAGGTCGACAAGGCGGTCACGGCGAGCGGCCGGCTGACCGGCGCGGGCCGCGACAACGTGGGCGGCTACTTCTCGTTCGGCGACAAGACCGTCGAGCTGCGGATCGCCACCTCGCTGATCTCCGTCGACCAGGCGAAGTCGAACCTGGAGCAGGAGGTCTCGGCGTCCGACACGTTCGACGCCGTGCGCGACCGCGCGCAGGCCGCGTGGGACAAGATCCTCGGCATCATCACGGTCGAGGGCGCGTCCGAAGAACAGCTGATCACGATGTACTCCAACATGTACCGCCTCTACCTCTACCCGAACTCGGGCTTCGAGAACGTCGGCGGCAAGACCAAGTACGCGTCCCCGGTGGCGCCCGCGACCGGTCCGAGCACGCCGACGCAGACGGGCGCGAAGATCGTCGACGGCAAGGTCTACGTCAACAACGGGTTCTGGGACACCTACCGCACGACCTGGCCCGCCTACTCGCTGTTCACGCCGTCGCAGGCGGGTGAGATGGCCGAGGGCTTCGTCCAGCAGTACAAGGACGGCGGCTGGATCTCGCGCTGGTCCTCCCCCGGTTACGCGGACCTGATGACCGGCACGAGCTCCGACGTGGCGTTCGCCGACGCGTACCTGAAGGGCGTGTCGAACTTCGACATCAAGGCCGCCTACGACGCCGCGGTGAAGAACGCGTCCGTCGTGCCGCCGAGCAACAACGTCGGCCGCAAGGGCATGGACAAGTCGATCTTCCTCGGCTACACCGGCAACGACCAGCTCGACGAGGCGTGGTCGTGGGCGATCGAGGGCTACGTCAACGACTTCGGCATCGCGTCGATGGCGAAGGCGCTGCACGAGAAGACGGGCGAGAAGCGGTACGCGGAGGAGCACGAGTACTTCCTCAACCGCGCCCAGAACTACGTGCTGACGTTCGACAAGCGGATCGACTTCTTCCAGAACCGCAACGTCGACGGCTCCTGGCGGGTCGAGGACCCGGCGAAGTACAACCCGCAGGACTGGCGCTACGACTACACCGAGACGAACGGCTGGAACATGGCGTTCACGGTGCCGCACGACGGGCAGGGTCTCGCGAACCTGTACGGCGGACGGGACAAGCTGGCGCAGAAGCTCGACTCGTTCTTCACCCTGCCGGAGACCGCGAAGTTCCCCGGCGGCTACGGCGGCGTGATCCACGAGATGATCGAGGCGCGGGACGTGCGGATGGGCCAGTACGGCCACTCCAACCAGCCGTCGCACCACATCGCCTACATGTACAACTACGCGGGCAAGCCCTCGGGCACCCAGGAGAAGGTGCGCGAGATCCTGTCGCGCCTGTACGTGGGCTCGCAGCAGGGCCAGGGCTACGCGGGTGACGAGGACAACGGCGAGATGTCGGCGTGGTACCTGTTCTCGTCGCTGGGCTTCTACCCGTTGCAGATGGGCAAGCCGGCCTACGCGATCGGTTCGCCGCTGTTCACCAAGGCGACCGTGAAGCTGGAGAACGGCAAGAAGCTCGTCATCAACGCGCCGAAGAACAACGCGAAGAACATCTACGTGCAGGGCGTGAAGGTCAACGGCAAGGCGTGGAACAAGACGTCGCTGCCGCACGACGTGCTCGCGGCCGGTGCCACGATCGACTTCGACATGGGCCCGAAGCCTTCTGCCTGGGGCACCGGCGTCAACGACGTGCCGGACTCGATCACCACCGGTGACGCGGTTCCGACGCCGTTGCGCGACGTGGCTTCCGGCGTTGCCGTGGGCGCGCTGGTCGACAACAGCTCCTCGACCT
Source organism: Lentzea sp. NPDC102401 (assembly GCF_044765805.1). Lineage (NCBI taxonomy): Bacteria > Bacillati > Actinomycetota > Actinomycetes > Pseudonocardiales > Pseudonocardiaceae > Lentzea > Lentzea sp. NPDC102401. The sequence continues at coordinate 111,767 of NZ_JBIWKS010000010.1, forward strand.
CCGCTGTGGTGAAGTCGTTCGACTTCAAGGCCGCGGACGTGAAGGAGAAGGCGGAGTTCTACACGTTGACCAACGCCAAGACGGGCACGTCGCCGTCGGCCTGGGAGCTGAAGGGCTCCTACGACGGCAAGACGTGGTCGACGGTCGACAAGCGTTCCGGCGAGAACTTCCAGTGGCAGCAGTACACGCGCTCGTTCAAGATCGCCTCGCCTGGCCGGTACAACTTCTACCGGCTGGAGTTCTCCGGCGACGTGGCCCTGGCCGAGTTCGAGCTGATGTCGAAGCCGCTGCCCGCCGCCACCACCACGGTGACCGGCACCGTCAACGGTCCGCTGCAGGTCAAGGGCGTGACCTATGTGGACGGTGCGACGATCAACGGCCCGGTGACCGTCGCGAGCGGTGCCACGCTCTACGTCTTCGGCGGAGAGATCAAGGGCCCGCTGTCGGCGGCGAACGCGGCCTCCGTGGTGCTCGTGGGCACTCGCGTGGGCGGTCCGGTGTCGGTGCACGGCTCCTCGACGGAGGTCGCGATCGAGAACTCGACGGTCGGTGGCCCTGTGTCACTGACCTCGAACAAGACCAGGTCAGTGGTGGCGGCCACCTCGGTCGGCGGACCGCTGTCCTGCACGGGCAACACCCCCGACCCGTCGAACAACGGCTTCGCGAACGACGTGAAGGGGCCGAAGGCAGGACAGTGCGCTGGGCTGTAACGCGTAACTGACCTTCGTTCTGGCAGGAAAGGCCGCGTTCCGTCACGGAACGCGGCCTTTCCCGTTCACCTGAAAGGATCTATCCCTTTAAGACATACTTCGATGAGATCTTGACGATTCGTCAGCAGTGACCGGGGAGGCTCCTGTGGTGCCGTTCGAACGAGGCCGAGTGTGGGTCGCGGTGCCACAACCCCGCAACCCGGCCGTTCCGTCACGAACCGGCACGCAGTCCACTAAGGACGGGATCCGCGACCTGCCCGGCTCACCACGAAAGCTCCCGGCACCGCTGCGCTGACGAGCCACCCTCGACCTGCAGCGTCGCGTGCTCGATGTGGTACCTGGTCGCCAGCAACGACTGAGCGGCCTTGAGCACGTTCTCGTGGTCGGCGTTCTCCGCGGTCGTGAGGTGAGCCGAAGCCACCTCCATACCGCTGGTGAGCGTCCACACGTGCAGGTCGTGCGCCTCGGTGACCCCAGGCAGCTGGTTGAGCGCCTTCTGCATCTCGGTGACGTCCAACCGCTCCGGCGCGTGCTGGAACAGGATGTGCAGCGCGTTCTTGGCGAGGCTGTACGTCCGCGGCAACACCCACACGCCGATCAGCACACCCATGATCGGGTCCGCGTACTTCCAGCCCGTCGTGATCATCACCAGCGCCGAGATCAGCACACCCACCGACCCGATCAGGTCGGCGAGCACCTCCAGATACGCACCCTTGACGTTGATGCTCTCCTTCGCGCCCTCCTTGAGGACGCTGAAGCTGACGAGGTTCGCCGCCAGCCCGAGCGTGGCGGCGATCAACACCGGCCAGCCGGGCACGTCCGGCGGATCCTGAAACCGACCGACGGCCTCGTAGATCACGTAACCCGCCACCCCGAACAGCAGAACGGCGTTGGCCAGCGCCGCCAGCACCTCGGCCCGGTAGAACCCGAACGTGCGGTTCTTCCCGGCCCTGGCCCGCTTGGCCACCATGATCGCGGCCAGCGCCATGCCGACCCCGAGCACGTCGGTGAGCATGTGCGCGGCATCGGAGATCAGGGCGAGCGAGGACGTCGCGAACCCCACGACGAACTCCACCACCATGAAGACCGCGCCGATGCCGAACGCGACCCACAGCTTGCCGGCGTGCTGCCCGCTCGCCGACGCCGATCCGTGTCCGTGGCCATGACCCATACTTCGGAACATATAGCGACATGCGCATGAGTGCAATCCGGGGTGTTCCCAGTCCCACGAGCTGGTGACGAAGGCCACGCTCCACCACCGCTGGGGGTGGGTGTGAAACACAGTCGCGCGAGTGCGCTAGGATCTTCCACGTAGCTACGGCCCCCGTAGCTCAGGGGATAGAGCACCGCCCTCCGGAGGCGGGAGCGCAGGTTCGAATCCTGCCGGGGGCACCGAAGTCGAAGGCGATTCGTGTTCGCGGAAAGCGCGAACCGGGTCGCCTTCGGGCGTTTTCTGGGGGCCGAGCCCCCAGACCCCAGCCGGGGGCAAGCCCCCGGACCCCCGCAGGTAGCCGGGACCGTCTGCGCGTTGCCCTGCCGGGGACACCAGCACCATCCACACAAGCGCCGGTCAGACTCTGTCCAGGCGCTTGGTGCTTTTTGGCGACTTGTTCGCTGATCATCTCCGCTGCTCTGGCGATCTCGGGGACCATGTCGGCCGGTATCCGCCGAACAACGGGTGCGGACCGCGGTTCCGATCGCACGGGTCATCTATCTCGAACCGGACGTGTTCCGCGCTGCGAAAGATGCGAAGTAGTCGCTGGTCATATCTGTGACGGTCCATTGCATGCACGCCACACTCAGACCGCGGATGAGGCGAACACACGGAATCCATGCATGCACCGAGGCGCATACCTCACGCTCGCCTGATCAGGGAAGCTCCGCCCAGTCGAGTTCCTGACGTAGAGCCCACTTCGTGCGGTGCGTGTCGCGCACCGCGGTCATGTGGTCGCTGAAGTCGCCATCACGGTCGCAGCGGGCGAAGAGGCTCCTGGCCTCGACCAGCAGGCGGGCCGCCTCCCGGTAGGAGTCACGATTGCGGAGCTCGATCGCCCGGTCAACGGCACGGAGCAGGATCGGGATGGCGTCGGCAGGGTGGCTCGCGGCACGGGCCCGCGCGAGGCGGAGCCACAGACTCTGCGAGCAACCGCCGTCAACAGCTGCCTGCCAGGCGGCCTCTGTCTCGTCGTCGGCCAGCAGGATCTCCACCAGCGTCGAACGGCCCGGCGACCAGGATCCCGTAGCGGGCGGTGCCTCGGCGAGGAAGGCGAGCGCGCGTTCCCGCCAAGGCGGAAAGCCTTCGGCGGTGGCCTGACGCAGCGCGCGGAAGGACTCCAGACTCGGGTGGTCGGTGAAGTTGGCCCACAACATCTCGCCCGCCAGGTCACGCCGGCCGGCGTGCAGGTGGATCTCGGCGGCCAGATCGCGCAGGCGGAAGTCGGGTTCGAAGTCGACCAGGCCGCGTTCCAATCACGTCAGCCAGCTTCCGCACCGTGCTCCTGCTCACCACCACGGCCGGTCATCCTGCCAGGTACGCGCTAGGAGCATTTCCTGCGCCAGGCGCACCTCCACCAAGCCACATCAGCGACACGCCACCCGTTTTGGCGAATCCCTGCCACCGGACGCCGCGGGAGGCGGATTTGGCGGTGAGATGGTCCCCCGCCCCGAAAGGCACCTCCCCGATGACCTCGCTCTCCCCCTCGCACCTGGACGTGATCGAACAGCGATTCCTCGCGATGACCGCCGGCCCGCAGCCGCTGACCCTCGACTGCGCGGCACTCGGATGCGGCCTGCCCGACGAGGAGCTGCCCCTGGACCGCGTGCGCGTACTGCTCCTCAAACGACAGACGAGCTGGGTGAGCAAGGACGCCGTATGGAAGGAACTCGTCCGAAAGGCACACGCGGCAACCGAACCGTGGACCACCGTGGCAGCCGCCATGATGATGCCTGGCCTCAAGCACATCGCTGGAAAGCTGGGCTCCCGCTTCTGCGGTGACCGCAACGACCTGGACTCCGAAATCCTCGAAGGCTTCCTCCAAGCACTCGACATCGCCGACACACGATCACCGAAGATCTTCGGACAGCTCTACTGGGCAGCCTTCCGACGCGGCCACGAAGCCTGCAACAGCGAAAGGCGGCGAGCGATGTCCCGGTCCGACCTCACCGACACCGCGATCGAGGCCCGCACAGCCGACGGACATCCGGACCTCGTCCTCGCAGGAGCCATGCTGTCCGGCGTCATCACACCGCACGAAGCCGACCTCGTCTCCGATGTGCTCCTCGACCACGGAGACCGGTCAACCGCGGCCAAGCGACGCGGTATGAACCGCCACCAGGTGACAGCGCAGCTGAACACCGCCTCCCGCCACCTCGCCGACTACCTCCTCGGCAGCCCTCTTCGTCCGGCCGTATGACCACACTCGTGGCGCTGCGTGCACCGAAGTGGCAGGTGCACGCAGCATGCCGAAACACAGACCGAGAAGTCGACTGGACCGACTCCGAGCAGGGAAGCACGGCCGCAGCGGACTGCAAAACGATCTGCCGCCTATGTCCAGTCCGCCTCACCTGCGCCATCACGGCACTCACCAGGGACGAGAGCTACGGCGTGTGGGGCGGCATGGATCAGGCCGACCGCAAAGCGCTGAGACATGCCGATGCTCAGATCGCGGCATGAACGCAACTTCCGGCTCCAGGCAGCGGCCCCGCCGCAAGCAGCAACATGAAACCGCAGACGTCGTCTTCGAGATCAACCTCGTTGACGGCACCGAAGCTGAGCATCTTGGCCTGCAACAGGCGGCGGTCGTCCGCGACGTAGTGCTGTGGCACCAACGAGACAGCAGCGCGCCACCGCACGCGAGCGCTACCCGACCACTACAACGTCAAACTGGCCTGCACGACCAAGCCTCCAACCTGAAGCCGCTGGTGAGCCCTATTCCCATCCATTGGTGCTCCCGCCGGGGGCACCGAAGTCGAAGGCGGTCTGTGTTCACGGAAAGCGCGAACCGGGTCGCCTTCGGGCGCTTTCTGGGGGCCGAGCCCCCGGACCCCCGCAGGTGGCTGGAACCGTCTGTGCGTTGCCCTGCCGGGGGCACCACCCAGACCTGCTCACCACGAGCAGAGCGTTGCTTCGGAAGGGCCGTGACCACCTCGGTTGCGGCCCTTCTGCTGCTCCGGCCGTGTCTCCGGTCAGGGTGATGCGACACGCACCCGGAACATCGGCGGGTGCCCGTCGGGCCGGTACGCGGGAAAGGTTCGCAGGCCCCGTTCTCTGGAGCTGGCAGGATGTGACGCAGGGGGTCGTGCCTGTCGGACGCGCGTTCCCTTTCTCCGCCTGAGGATTGGACGCAATGGGACGCTCGTCGGTGTTCACCTTCCAGTACATCGCCATCGACACGGAGGCTGGTGTCACGCCCGAGGAGTTCGAGACCTTCGTGTGTGCTGAAGGCGTTCACCTGCCCTTGTACCCGGGGTGGCGGTGGACTCTGCTGCGCGGGTTGCGCGGAGAGCGGACCGGGCAGTACCTGATGTTGTACGAGATCGAGAGCGCCGAGCAACGCGACCGCTACGTCACAGCCCGGGGTGAGCAGACCGAGCTGGCCCAGGCGTTCTGGGCGCGGCATCCCGAGGCGGAGGCTGTGCTGGCGCGATGGCGGCGGCTGGGCACGTTCGGTGAGCTGCCCACGTTGTTCACCGACTACCGGCTGCTGGCCGACAATCCGCGGAGCACGGTCACGCCCGGCCCCCGCTACCGCGACCGCCCTGGGGAGGAGCCCGTCGCCAGGGTCGTCGGGATCCACAACCTGGCGTTGCGCGCCGGTGTGACCGAGGAGATGTTCGACCGCTTCATCGCCGAGAACCACCACCGGATCGACGACTACCCGGACTGGCGGTTCCACGTGCTCAAGGGCGAGCGGGGCAACCGCCTCGACCAGTACGTGATGATGATGGAGATCGCGAGCCTGGACGCGCTCGACGTCTTCTACCCCGAGCCCGACATCGCCACCGGCGAGGCCGCGGAGTTCGCGGCCGCCCACCGCGACACCAAGCAGATGTACGAGGAGTGGAAGCAGCTGGCCTCGTTCTCGGGCTCGCCGCAGATCTACACGGACTACCTCGCCGTCGCGGAGAACCCGGCGTAGTCCCGCACGACCGGGACGCGCCCGGGATCAGCACGTTGCCGAACCCGAACAAGAAGGTCAGCCTTACGACCGCGACCATGATCGCCGCAACCGCACCTGCCCACATGATGGCGAAGCAGACCAGCAGCGGCAGCGCGATGTTCTCCGTCCACAGCACGAACGAGGTTCTTACAGACTGCTGACGTCGCGGACTGTGTCCCAGCCGATGTCACTCGCGCCTACGTATGTCGTGTCAGACGCGGCACCTACGAGGAGGACGAATGACACACCGAGTGGACGAACGGCGGAGGTTCCGCCTGATCGCCTCGTTGTCAGCAGCCGCGGTGGTGGCTGTGGTCGCCCGGTGATCAGGTCACGTTGGCTGCGCGCCCTTCTCTTCGCCGTGCCGGGACTTCTGCTCGCAGGGTTCGGCGCGACGCATCCCGCCCTGCTCGATGCGGCCAGCTCGTCTTCGTGGGCGGCGCTGCACATCGTTCTGCTCCCGGTCTTTCCGCTGCTGGCCGTGGCGCAGTGGCTGTTGCTGACCTCGGCGCCGCCGTGGCTTCGGTGGCCGGGGCGACTGGCGGCGTTCGGTTTCGCGGCCTTCTACGGCGGGCTCGACGCCGTCGCGGGGATCGCCGCGGGAACTGTGGTGCACGCCCAGAACGGTGTCACACCGGTCGTTGGTGCCGTGTTCGCCATCGGCGACCTGCTCGGTTACATCGGCTCGGCCTGCTTTCTCGCCGCCAATGCCCTGATCGCCGCCGCAGCCGTCGCGCGTGCGAGGTGGCGGGCGGTGCCGGGTGCGGTGGTGCTTCTCGTCGCCAGCGTGTCCTTTCTCGACAGTCACATCTTCTGGCCACGCGGCGTGTTCACGATGATCGGTGTCGCCCTCGGCATGTCCTGGTTGTCCATGGCCGGCGACCAAGGTCCGCAACGATCGCCGGCACTCTCCCAGGTTCGTCCGTAATGGATCAGTGACCACGCGCCGCCGCACCGGCCCTCCACTACATCCCGATCGGTCCTTGACCACCAGGCAGCCTCATCGTCACGGACAAGGTGAACGCCCCTTCAGGTCCGAAGAGAACATTGCTCCACCGGGATTTCCAGTTGCCCGTGACACCTGTCGTAACACCGCCCTCGACACCGCACGGAGATACCGTCGACCCGCCAGCCCTCCGCCACCCTCGCCCGCACGCAGTCGGCGTGGGCATCCGCGATAGCGCTCAGCCGCTCCGATCCGGTTTCGCCGGTCAACTCGTCAGACATGTCGGTGCTCAGACCTGTTCGGCCGCGCGAGTCCCCGCGGCCCGTCGAGCGACGTTGCCGATCACCTCGTACAGCAACGCCGCGGCAACGCCACCGACGAGCGGGCCGACGAGGTAGACGAGCAGCTGCGACCAGAACACGGTCCCGCCGGCCAGCGACAGCACCACGTCCGGTCCCATCGTCCGGGCGAGGTTCACCGAAGCGCCGGTGAGCGGGCCGAACACCATGATCTGCGCGGCCAGCGCAAGCCCGATGCCCAAGCCGTGCACGCCCTTGGGCGCATCAGGTGCGACAGCGAGCGCGTAGACGGCCGTGACGAGGATGAACGCACCGGCCGCCTCGGCGACCAGCGCCTGAACCGGTGTGACAGCCGGGCCGTACGCCGTCGCCCCCAAACCGGCGGTCAACGCGGCGGAGGAGTAGGCCGCGTAGACCACGGCGGCGCCGAGCACACCTCCGATCAGCTGCGCCAGCACGTACGCGGGTACCTCACGCCACGCGAACCGGCCGCGTACGGCCAATGCGAACGTGACGGTCGGGTTGAAGTGACCACCGGATATCGCGCCGAAGGCGTAGATCGCCACAGCGAGCGCGAGCCCGTGCGCCAGAGCCACGATCAGCAACCCGGACGGACCGGCCGCCACCGCGGCCCCTATACCGAACAAACACAGGATCGCGGTGCCGGCGACCTCGGCGAGCAACCGACGGATCAGCGGAACATCCACAGCAACAGCCCCCTCTTGTGACAATGCGGCGTGGCGGCGGGCTCGACCGTAGGACTGCGCGGACCACACGAACGCGGCCGGCAGGCAGCCGTAAGCGGGCGGTAAGAAGCCGTTCCGCACCCGCATCAGCCCGAGCGTCCGAATGACCGCACCATCCCAGTCGCCCTGGAATAATCGTTGCGCGACAACGAGTGCAGCTGAAGGCGCCGGTCATCAGCGCTGGACGAACCACGATCCGCCGGACACACTGGCGCGATGCCGGCCGTGTACAAGAACTCAAGCGGTCAACGCGCGGTGCGGCAGTGGTGTACGCAAGCCTTGGCGCGAGCGGACTTCCCACTCACCAACACGACCGTGGACACCAGTGTCGGCCGGGTGGAACTCACCTCAGCCGGAACTGGCCGGCCGCGGGTCGTCCTGGTGCCCGGGACCGGCTTCAACGCCGCGGTGGCTCTGCCGTGGCTGCGGGCGCTGTCAGTCCGCTGGGCAACCACAGTGGTGGATCTGCCAGGCCAGCCCGGCCTCAGCGATCCACATCGGCCGCGTCGGGCCCGGCTGTCCTGGTACGGCCGGGCGCTGGACGAGATTCTGGCGGCGATGGACGCCGACGGGGTGGTGCTGGCGGGCAATTCGCTGGGCGCCGCCGTGGCCCTGGCCGCCGACTCGCCACGCATCGCGGCGCGTGCGCTGGTCTCACCCGCCGGCTTCATCCGTCTCGCAGTGGACCCGAAACTGGCGCTGGCTTCAACCGTGTGGCTGCTGCGTCCCACCGCCGAACACACCCGCCGCATGCTCCGGTTGTTCGTCGCACCCGGCGCGGAACCACCCGAAACCGAGGTGGAGTGGATGGCCCTCATGGCCACCTGCTGCCGCACGACGCTGGCCCCGCCGCCCCTGCCCGCCGAACTGCTGGCCCGTCGCGCCGAGCGGCCGTGTGTGGTCGGGGTCGGGGAACACGACCGGTTCCTGCCACCCCGTCGACTGGCACCGGCTGTGCGCCGAACCATGAACCTCGGCATTCAGGTCTTCCCCGGCGTCGGCCACCTGACCACCCCGACTCACCTCGACGAGGTGGTGTCCTTGGTGGCCGAGGTCACCGACCCTGTCGTCAACTGATCCAGGGACGACCTCCGCCAGCCCGGACGATCAGGACTTGGCGGCGGTGACGAACCGTTCGATCTCGAGCCGCCGCACCTTCTGTTGCCCGCAACCCATCAGGGCTTGCTTGAGCCGTGTGCCGCGACGAGTGGCACGCACGGTTTCCGTCGCACGCTTGACCACGTCCATCACCTCGTCCAACTCCCCCTCGAACAAGGTGAACATCGCGTTCGTCACGGCTCAGGCGTTCAGCGCGGCGATCAGGTCGTCACCCGGCAACTCCACGCCGAGCTGACCGCCGGGGTTGATCACCAGCACGCCGCCGGCCAGCGCCGGGGCCAGTTCGCGGCCTGTCGTCTGCATGGGTGACGCGGCGTCCTGCGGCACGTGGCCCGGGGCCGTCCACACCGCCACGAAGCGGCGTCCGTCCTGGGTGACGCCCATGCGCAGGTTGCCCTGGCCGTCGGTCTCCCCGATCAGGTTGGCGTCGAGCGTCGCTTGCAGCAGCCTGTGCTGCGTTGCCCAGCCGCACGCGACGTAGCCCAGCACCACGTCGAGGTCCGCCAGGGGCTCGGGGAAGCCGCGCCGGACCGGGCCTGGGCGGTAGTTCGGGTTCAGGTAGGTCTCGCCCGTCAGTTCGCCGTCCGCGCCCACCGCGTAGGCGCCGAACAGCGTCGCGTCCGGGATGCCTTCCACGTAGTTCGGGTTGACCTCCGGATCGGCGCACCACAGCCAGGTGTCGGGGACCTGGCGGCGGGCCTGTTCGCGCACGGACTCCGTGGCCGGGGGCAGACCGGGGTGCAGGGTGAAGTCGTCGATGTGGTCCGGGTACTCGACGAACGGCTTCGGCAGGACGTAGGCGCGGACGCCTTCCGCGGACACGGCGGTGATCAGCGTCCACGGGCCCTTGAGCCGGTACAGGTGGTGCTCGCGGTCCGACTGGATCTCGCTCTCATAGGCGAGGTTGCCGTCAGGAGCGCCATAACGGTGCACGAACAGGTCTTCGACCTTGGTCAGCCGCACGCCGGTCATCGTGTCCAGTTGCGGGTCCAGTTCAGAGGTCACCTGGTACGGCGACTGCCACGCGGGCAGTTCCTCGTCGATCTCGAACCGCAGCGCGTCCTGGTTCTCGATGAGCTGACCGGTCAGGTAGGTGACGGCGTTGCGGCCGTCCGCGAACCGTTCGTGCTTCTCCTTCTGGTCGCCCTCGGCCCAGTAGACCTCGTAGAAGTCGCCGTCGCGGACGAGGCACCACGCCTGGTCGCGGTGGCCCTCCAGGCTGTAGAAGCGCGGGCTGGTCTGGACGCGCGTGATCACCAGGCGAAGCGGTTCCAGCGCCTTCTGGAACGCCGCCTCGACCTGCTTCTCGCTGAACGGCCTGCCCATCGCGAGCGCCGCCGCACGGGCCTTCGCGATCTCCGGGACGACGGGGACCTCGTAGCGCTGCTGGCGGATGTGGTCGACCAGCGCCATCGGCGGCGGGATCTCGTGCGTGCGCAGGTGGTACGCGACGCTCGCGGGCCACACCCAGCGGCCGTCGGTGTGGTAGCCGAGCGGGACGACCTTCTCGTCACCACCGGTGAAGAGGTCCGTCGCCGAGCCGCGCGACGACAGGACGACCGGAGCACTCTCCAGATAGCGCAGCAGGAGATCATGTTCCCTGGCATCGACCATCGGGCGGTACCAGGTTCCTCTGCCTTTCTCGATCACGTCGAACGCGCGCACGAGTTCGAGCCGAGCCTCCTCCGGCTGAGGGTCCCACGCTTTGACGCGTCCCCACTGCTGGATCTTGCCGGCCGCCTGCCACATCCAGTCCGGCACCGCTTCCGGCCGCCTGGGCAGCAACCGCAGCTCGTCGGCAGCGTGCGTGAGCGCATCGCCGACGAGCGATGCGAGCTGCCACTCCGGCTTGCCCTCGATCAGGAACCGGCGTGTGGTCTCGCCACCGGAGACGAACGTGAAGCCGGCGGTGAACCACGTGCCGAGGCTGCTGCGGAAGTCGCGCATCCGCAGCCGGTGCAGCCACTGGCTGACCATCACCGGCGGCGCCCACACGTGGGTGGTGCCGTCGACGGTGACCGACGCGTCCACCTCCATGAGGCGGCCGAGTGCGCGGCACCGGAGTTCGATCTGCTGCCAGCCGTCCGGAGCGTGTGCGACGAGAGCTTCCTCGACCTGGCCGAGGATCGAGGTGTTGGTGCGCGGCATCATGTCGCCTGGGGGCAGCGACGGGTACTGCGGCCACGCGCCGGGCAGCGGTGGCAGCTCGCGGAGCAGGACCAGCCGTTCGGTGCTCACGTGGCCCTGCAACGGATCCAGCTCGGTCGGTGCCGCGCCTTCCTCGGCGACGCGCCAGACCTCGGCGCCCAGCACCGTCTCGAACCGCGCGGTCGTCGCGTCCGTGCCGGGCTCGATCCGGAACGCCTCGTTCCCGTCGATCGCGATGTCGAACTGCACGTGCTTCACTCCCTGCCGCACAACGGAAAAACGGTCACGACTGGCGCGGTTCGACGAACTCGGCCCACTTCGGGGGCTGTTTGCCCATCTCCTCCATCATCTCCAGCATGTCGCGGAGATCGGCGACGTTCGGCGCGGTGCCCGCGAACCAGTCGCTGACGCTGTCCCACGCCTTGCGCGCGCCCTCGCCCTCGACGACGTCCCAGACGGGTGGGTCGTCCTGGTCCAGGTCGGCGCCGTCGACGACGTGGTAGGCGTAGCCCTGGTGCGCCGTGAGCGCGAGCAGACCGCGCGGGTCGGCGAACTCGTGGTCGAGGCCGTTGAGCGTGGCGACGGCGTGCCGTTTGCGTTCGGCGGTCATCGCGTCGACCCCGAACGCGGTGCCGGCCAGCCACAGTCCTGATTGGACACCCATGATGCGCAACACCTGGCGCACCGCCTCGGGAACGTGTTCCACGCCCTGGTCCGCGGCCATCTGGTCGATCTGGTCGTCGGACGCGCCTGCCACGGACCCGCGACGCAGACCGTTCGCGCACACGCGCTCGAAGATCGCGTCGATGCGCTCGCTCGGGTTGTCGGTCGGTTGGTTCACATCCACTCTTCGGACGCCTTCACCCGCACCTCAACCTCGCGCTCGACACCACGTCCCAAGAATTCCACAGCTGTGCCGGACGCGTCGCGGGAGCGGCCCGATCGCCGACACTCGCGGTTCTCGGGTGCGGCCCGGCCGGATGTGGCATTCTGCCGAGCAGGCAAGACGCATCTGGGGGAACACGTTGTCAGCTCAGCCGGACGACCTGGCGACGAGCATCGCATGACCGGACGTCAGCGAGGCCCGTCATCGTCCTCGTCGCACCACGGCAGCAGCAGCGGTGGCCACCGCAGCAGCCCGCCGCCATCGTCATCGCCCTCGTCGGCGGGCAGCGTCGGCGGTCGTGGTACCCGGATGGACCCCGACGCGGTCGAGAACCTCGGCAGCAAGATCACCAGCCGCGGTGACCAGGTCCGCAGCAACGTCTCGAGCATGCTGAACATCAACGCCAGCGGCGGTAGTGCCGGCGTGTTCGGCCAGGTCGCCATGCAACACGCGGACCGCGCTATCGGCACCGCCCGCGCTTCGGCGGAGATGGCCGCGACGGCCGCAGACAACGCCGGCGCCAAGACGAAGGCCACCGCACAGGCGACTCGTGACACCGAGCGGTCCGTGGGCGACTCGATGCGGAAGATCGACTCCTCCGCGCCCGCCTCCAACCGCGGCAGTTCGACCGGCACGTCCTCGCCGTCCGCCTCCTCGTCGTCGACCGGCAGCCGGGCGACAGCACCGTCCTCGCTGCCTGGTGGGACTTCCGCTCCCGTCCGGTCACCCGCTCCGGGCGCCGCGGGCGGACCGGTCTCGCGCACTCCGCAACTGGGCGGCACCGCGATGCCCGGCGGCAACGGTGCTCCGGCTGCGAGGCCACCCGCAGGTGGCCTCGACCGTCGGACCAACGTCGCCGGCGACTCCGGGCCGAGCCGAGGGGCAGGAGGTCCGGCTGCCGGCAGCGGCGGTTCCCCTGGTGGCCCACAAGCCGGCAGAGGGCCCGCCAGTCCGATGGCCGGTGGCCCCCTCGCGGGAAGTTCACCGACCGGTCGAGGCTCCACCGGCCCGATGACGGCAGGGTCCGCGCCCGGTGCCGGGCCCGCGGGCGGTCCCCAGACCGGTCGAACGGCAGGTGGCCCGCCGTCGGGCGGTCCGGTGCCAGGCAGCGCCCCTCCCCCTGGCCGAGGCCCTGGCGGTCCGATGACCGGCGGGACCGCGCCCGGCGGCACGGTGGGAGGAGCACCTGCCTCCAGGCCTTCGGCTGCGGGCGGTGGTCCCGTGCCGGGCGGTGGCCCAGCGGGAAACGCACCTGCCACCAGGCCCTCGGCCGGGACGGGCGCGCCCGGCGGCGGTCCGGCAGGAAACACACCTGCCACCAGGCCCTCGGCCGGAATGAGCGGCGCGCCCACACCTGGGTTGCACCCCTCCGGCAACGCGCCTGGCCACCGCGGCCCAGGTGGCCCGGTGACCGGTGCCCATCCCGGCGGACCCGGCACTAGGAATCCGGGCGGGCCTCCCGCCAGTGGGCCGCCGGTGGGCCGTGGTCCGATGGGGCCGCCTGCCGCCGGCGGGCACCCTCAGAGCGGGCCGCGACCGGGTGGCCCCGAACACGGGCCACGCCAAGGGGGCCAGCCGCCCTCCGGTCCTCCGGGACCCCCGAACGGGCCTGGCCGTCACCAGCCAGCTTTCGGGCCTGGGCATCCTCCCGCCGGACAACACGGTGGGACCGCCCCACCGCGTGGCGCCGGTCCGTTCAACGGCCAGGGCGGCGTGCGCCAGCCCAGCCAGGGACCTGGCATGCCGGGGCGAGGACCGTCTCCGGACGGCGGCGTGCCCCATCGGGCACGGGACTTCGGACCTCCGGGGACACCTCCCGGCAGGCACGGACCTGTCGGTCCGCGGTCAGCGCACCCGCACACCGCCGACCCGCGCGCGACACACCCGCAGGCAGCGCACCCGCAGGCGCCGCCTCGTGGGCCGATGGCGCCCGGAAGTCCGCAGCACGGGCCAGGGCCGCACCCCCAGCGGCACGCGGACGGCTTGCCCGGTGGTGGACCACGCCGGCCTGGGCAGGGGCCGCCTTCGGTTACTCACGACGGCAGGCCCGTCCATGGCATGCCGCCGCAGGACGGCCAGCCGCATCGCACGCCCGACAGGCCGGACCGCGGCACACCCGCGCACCGGCAGGACGGGCCGGGCGACCACACCCCCGACAGGAACACGCAGGAGACCACGTCCCACGACCGGCCGCGCGACGGCGAGCAGCCACCGGTGGCGCTCGAACGAACGGATCTGTCCCAATACGACGACTGGAAGATCGCACGCCGGAAGGTCGACGACTTCCTGTCCGACGACAACGTCATGCTGCGCGGCGACACGCGGACACCTGACCAGATCCGCCAGGACGGCGGATTCAGGCCACACGCGTCAGACGGCCGGGCGGATCCCCTCTTCCAGCACATCCACGGCAACATGAACACGTTCGTCAGCACCTCGACGGACATGCGCACCGCCATGACGTTCACGAACTCGTCGGGTGGCCACGTCTACCGGATCAAGGCACCCGGCGGCATCCTGTCGGCCGACACCCAGCAGCGGCTGGGATACGGGGGCAAGCCGCTGCCCGAGAGCGAGGTCCTGCACGCGGGCGGCGTCGACTGGCGGTACGTGGAGGGCTGGCACGAGGTCGTCTACGTGGGCAACGGGAAATCGGCCCTCGGCCCGTTCGTGCCCAACCCCGACTTCATCGGTGGCGCACGGCAAACACAGCCCCACGTCCCTGACGACCTCAAGTTCGTGCCGCCACCCGGACCGCCGCCCGTCGAGATGCGGCCCTCGTGGAAGATCGAAGAGGACGAGGCGCGCGCGGCCGCCGAACGGGGCGAAGTTCCGCCTCCCAAGGAGGAGCCGGCCGAGTCTCCCCAGGAGAAGAAGCCCATGCGGCCGTTGCCGACGAACGTCGACATCGAGGCCCGGCTGGGCGGGGCGCCCGCACGACCGCCAGAGCCGACGGCGCTGCACGCGGGGCACGGCGACGAGTCGAGCCAGCAACGCGTGCTGCAGGAACGATTCCCCGGCATCGAGCAGGTCAACGCGCACAGGCTCGACGAGGACGGCCACCGGACGAACTGCGTCGAGGCCATGATCGCCGACGAGCGGCGCTACCACGGCGAACAGGTCGAGGCACGTCCTACGAAACCGGAGGACGTGGCCGAGCAGGGCAGGCTGAGCCGGGTCCGGGACGCGCTGGGCGGCGAGTGGACCAGCCACAAGGACATCGACAGCGTCACGAAGGCGATGGCGAGCACCCCGGAGAACTCACGGGGCGCGCTTGCCTACAGGTACACGGACGACGACGGCCGCACGCAGGGCCACGTCGTGAGGGTCGTGAACACTCCGGACGGAGTCGCGTACGCCGATCCGCAGACGGGTCGGCTCGCCGAGTTGCCGGACAACGCGACGGACGTGCGTCTTCTCTCGGAGGACTACACGGACGACACGGCGCACTCGCACGTCGAGGACGACGGCGGCTTCGGCGCGACGCCGGAGGAGCAGCGCGACGACGCCGTTGACCAGGTCGCGGACGACCTCGGCATCAGCGATCCGGAGAAACGGCAAGCGCTGGCCGACACCTACGACACCGCGAGGGAGTACACGGCGCCGATCATCGTGGACGTCGCCGCGCGCATTCACGACGACCTGAAGGTGATCGCCGATGCGGACCCGGACCACCGCGTGGTCTTCCTCGGTCGCGACGGGCACAGCCTCGCCCTCGCGAGCAGGGAGCTCGACCCGGTGTTCTTCGACCGGCACGCGAGCGAGGTCGTGCTGTCGCGTGCGGTCGTCGAGGCGGCGCTGAGGGACCTCGAGCGTTCCGATCCGGACCGGGATCTCAGTGCGGTCGACGAGTTCCGGCTGCACAAGAAGGTCGCGGACGAGGACGTGCCCGGCGCGTACGACCGGCTGTCCGACTACCTCGACTCGGCGGGTGTGCCGATCCACGGTGACGGCGGCATCAGCCTCGTCGACACCAGCTACAAGGGCACCGTCCAGGAGATGCTGACGGCGGCGTACCCGGACCCGAAGTTCCAGGGCCACTACGCCTTCCACGGTCAGTCGCCCGGCGATCCGCATCCTGACGCGAAGAAGGGCTACCTCGTCGACCTCGAACCGGAGGACGGCGGCGGCAAACCGTTGCGCGAACTCTCCGACGATCCTGGTCGCACGTTCGCGCACCAGGACGCGATCGGCGTCATCGAGGAAACGTTGCACGGTACGATGTCCAGTCCGCGCCGGATCGACGAGGACGGTCCTGTGCAACAGCCGCAACGCTTCGAGCCCGATCTGACGGCGGGCATCAATCCGCTGAAGGTGGCCGAGCCCTTCCAGGATCCGGCGGTGCGCGAGGGTGCCAAGGCGATGAGCCTGCGCGCGGTCGTCGACGTCGCACGGGAGATGGCCGAACTCAGGGCCGACGGCGGTGCCTGGCGCGACGAGCTGTCCGCACGGGCTGAACACGGCAGGGACCAGGTGCGGTCGTGGGTGGCTGAGGACGGCAGCGGCGACCCGAGGTTCCGCGAGGTGATGGACTCGTTGGTGCGGCGCAGCGACAAGGGCGCGGTGCTGGCGGTGGAAGCCGCTGTGCGCGACCTGGCACCGGACGAGCAGCGTCGCGTGTGGACGGAGTTCGCCGCGTTGCCGACCATCGCCGAACGGGACGAGTACGCGCGCGAACTGCGGGAAGGACAGCGATGAGCGAGGAGCTGAACCGGGAACGCCAGGACCTGACCCGCCTGGCGCAGCGGTTCGGGCTGCCGCAGACGGTGGCGGGAGATCCGTTCCCGCCGTCGCAGGAGGGTGCGCCCCTGATCATCGACACGGACGCCGGCGGCGATCCCGACGACGCCATCGCCCTCGTCGCCGCCGCGGCCGAACCGACGCTCACCCTGGTGTCCACAGTGGATGAACTGGGCGGACGCAGGGCGCGGTTCGTCCGGCACCTGCTCGACCTGCTCGGCCGCGAGGACGTGCGGGTGGTCGCCGGCGCTGATCTCGGCGACCGGAGGATGGACTGCATCGCGGGCCTGGTACCGGATTCCGTCGATCCGCAACGCACCGACCTCGCCGACGCGGTCGCGGAAGTCGTGACGAGCACGGACGGTCTGGTCCGCTGGGTGGGCATGGGCCCGGCGACGAACCTCGCCGCGTTGCTGACCGCGAACCCGTCTCTCGCCGAACGACTGGTCGTGACGCAGATGGGCGGCGCGCTGAACTACCGCGATCCCGAACGGGCCGAACACAACTTCCGACTCGACCCGGCGGCCGCGAACACCTTGCTCACCAAGGGAAAGCTACCGAAACTGGTGCTGTCGGACACGACGTTCACACCGGAGCTGGAGATCGCCAAGGACTCCGGGCTCCACCGCCGGCTCGCCGAGGCGGAGCCCGCGTGGGCGAAGCTGGTCACCGCGCACATGGCCCAGTGGTTCGACCGCTTCCACCCCGGCACGATCCAGCACGACGGTCTCGCGCTCGCCGCCGGCCTGCAACTTCCCTACGTGGCACTGCGCCGGGAACGCGTGGTGCTCGACGACATCGGCCGGATGAGCACCGCCCCGGACGGGAACCTCGCGCGAATCAGCGTCAAGGCCGACTACTACGCGTTCATGACCTGGCTCACCAGGCGTCTGGACACCGCACTGGAGGAAACCCGATGAACCGCGACGAGGCGATCCGGGCCGCGTGGGACTGGATCGTTCGCACGCACGGTCCGAGGTCCGCGAACCTGAAGATCCTCACCGACGACGTGGTGCTGGTGCGTGGTCAGTGGCACGTGCCGTACGACGCGACCGACGACGTCCTCGTCCCACTTCCCGCGGTGGAGGTGCCGGACGACGGCGGCGAGCCGCGCGCGTACGTGCCCACCCCGCCTTCCCCGTGGAAGCGGGGAGTTCCCAGGGGCCGGCGGGGTCCCGGCCTCTCGATCGTCGACCCCGAGTGGGATCTGGAGACCTTCGCACACCTGGGGGTGCCGAACGTCGCGATCCTGGGATGGTTGCGCGAGGAAGGTTCGGACGAGTTCCGCCACAACGCGGCGCACACCCCAGGTCCCGGTGCCCGCGGCTGGCCGCTGCCGCAGACGCCAGCCGACAAGATCTTCTCCTACTACCAGTGCGGTTGGCTGGAAGAGGACGCCAGGTTCGTGGCCGGTGTCGTCGACGTGGTGGTGTGCACGACGGACCAGATCGGCCAGGACGACAACGGCCACACGTGGCTCGCCACCTACTCCTCCGACAGGCTCCTTCCGCCTGGAACCCGGCGGTGGCGCGAGGTCGGCGTGCGCGAACTCCTCACCACGACAACGGCGGACGAGGTGCGGGTCAACCCCGGCCACGACTGGCAGACGTCGCTCAAGAAGCCCATCCCGCTCGACCGCTGGCCCGCGCCCTTCGCCCTGCCCGCTCCGGTCGAACGCCACGAGGACGGTGGCCCCGCGCTGGTCGAACGCGTGGACGAGGCCAGGGCGCACAGCCTCTCGTTCACCGCGGAAGAACGCGAGATCCTCGCGGAATGCCTGCGCTGGCAGGAAAGCGGCTGGCAGGGTCCACCTCCGCACGGGGTCCAGCAGACCTGGGACGCGAACGGCGTGCGCGTCTGGCAGGCGCCGACGTTCGGCAAGGCCGCCGGGCTGCCCGCGACCCAGTCGAACGGGTGGCCGTGGATCGCCGGTCTCCTCGCCGGCTTCGCACTGGGCGACAATCCTTACGAGGCAGCGCTTTTCAGGCTCGTCGACGACGTCGTCCGCACCGTGGCGCAGAGGTCGCCGGCCTTCCAGGCCGATCACCCCTGGTTGCCGCGCCGCGAGGGCTGGCTGCCGAACGCACAGGAACCCGTCCGCGTGGTGCGGGCGATCGTGGCCGGTCTCGGCGCGGAGAATCCCGTCGTCCGGGGTGTCGGCTGGGACGACGAGATCAGCCCGGTGATCGCTCGTGCGGTGTCCCGCGAGGCGTTTTCCCGTGCTCCGCACTACATCCTGCAGGAACTCGGTATGCCGGAACCCGACACGGGCACGCCGTGGGGCTTTGCGGTGCGGATCGTGAGCTCGCTCGGCAACCACCCACCGACGGCGCTCGCCGCGGCTGCCTTCGACCCCCTGGTGGCGGCGCTGACCGGTGCCCTGCTCGGGGCGTGGCACGGCGTCGCTGGCCTGCCCGTCGGACCGCAGCACGATCTCGCCGAATGTCTTGCCACCGAAGCGTTCCTGGCGTTCGAACCGAAGTACGCGCCCGCAGAGACGACGCATCCGGGCCTGCCTCCGATCAGCGACGCGATGCGCGCGGAGGCGGCGAGGACCCCCGGTGGCTGGATCTACTGCGCGGACCCGGACATCGATCCGCGCTACATCCAGGGCGCGCCGCTGTTCACCCTGCTCGGTGCCTACGAGGTCGGACCAGACGGTCGGTTCACCGGCAAGACCTGGGTGAACGACGAGTACAAGCCGAGCCCTCAACGGCTGGGGCTGCCCGAGCCGCAGTGCGAGTTCGAGGTGGTGCTCAACCTCGTCACGGCGGGCTGGCTGCCCTACGAGGCGATCATGTCAGCGGCACTGGAGTCGATGCTGCTGGCTCAGCCGGGCCCGGACGGCAACCTCGCCATCGCCCAGGACGTGAACGGGAACAGCATCCTCGCGCTCTACTCGTCCCCACGCCACCTCCCTCCCGGCGACTACGAGCCGGGAGGAATCGTGCTCAGGAAGATCGGGACGGTGTTGCCGGGGCTGAAGGTGCTGGTCAACCCCGGCGGCGCGGTGGGAGTGGACATCAGGGGCGACGACCTGGTGCGGATGCTCGCCGACCGGCCCGCCTGAGGGTCAGGCGTTGGCGGGCGGCATGTCGTAGGGCTTGACGGCGTCGTAGGCGGACTTGGCGTAGCCGCCGTACTCCGCGAACCGCTCCAGCCCCTTGACGAGGCCCTGCATCTTCTCCGCCAGCTTGGCCATCCGGCCGCCGAAGCGCGCCATCGCGGACGCGAGCTTCGACAGCCTGCCCGCGATCTTGGTCGCCATCATGGCGGCGCGCGTGCCCGCGTAGCCGGCGAAAGCGGCGATGGAACTGCCCAGCGTGACCACGGCCGACGCGGCGGCGATCAGCGCGCTCGCGATCAGTTCGCCGATCAGGTCGGAGATCCAGCCGAAGACCAGGGACCGCAACTCGCAGACGAGCGCGCCGGACAGCGCGTAGATCGCCGCGGTCCCGTCCATGGTCTTGCCGAGCGCGTCGTACTCGCCCGCCATCTGCTCCATCTCGCGCTTGAACGCGTCGCCCGACGCGCCCTCCCAGTCGGCGACGGACCGCATGTCCTCGCGGTGCTCCTGGGCGACCATCTTCATCTGCAGCGCGGCCTGCTTGAGCTGGTCGGAGTTCGCGTTGATCTCGTCCGGATTGCCCAGCAACGCGTCCAGCGGCTCGCGCAGGAAGTCGACGTGCTCCAGCAACCAGCCGACACCCGCGGATGCCAGCATTCCCAACGGGTTCGCCATCGTGGCGACCACGTCCACCACCACGCCGGCGCCACCGAGCGCGACGTCGATGACGTCAGGTCCTTCGCCTTCGGACTCGGACGTCAGCGAGTCGACGAACCCGGCGACGCTGTCCACCACACCCGCGCCGGTCGACCACGTGGTGGTGCTGTTCTCCTCTGCCACTGCTCCCCCAGACCGCTCTTACTACTTCTTGAAGATCGAGTCGCCGCCGAAGTCGTCGTCATCGTCGGTGGGCGGACGTGGCGCGGGCCGGCGAACGGGCGGCGGTGCCGGTGCTGTCGCGGCGCGCTCCTCGTACTCCTCGTTGAACGCGTAGCCCGCAGGCTTCGGCTGCTCTTCTTCCTCCGGCGGCGGAAGGTATTCGGTGATCACGCGATAGGTCTCGGAACCCTCGCCCTCGACGGCCGCGAACGTCTCGGCGACCTTCACCGCCGCACCCCGCTGCGCCTTGCGCGCGATCTCGAGGATCTCGCCGGACAACTGCGCGTGCGACTTCCGCATTGCATCCGCGGTCAGCTCAAGGCCGGTCAGCGCACCGTTGGGCGCGACGGTCACCGTGATCGCCCCGTCGTTCGACGACGCCGAACCGCCCGCCTGCGCCAGTCCTTCCTGGACCGCCGCGGCTTTTGCCTGTGCGTCGGCGATCTTCGCCTCGAAGTCCCGCATCCACTCTTCGGGCGTCTTCACCTGTCCCCCAGCTCACGCTCGACCGTACGGCCCAAAGGATTCCACAGCCGGAATGGCCGCGCCTCGGCAATGGCCAGATCGGCTAGGACGTGCTCGCCGCGATGTCCTGGACCGCCGCGCAAGCGCTCGGCACCGGGTCCAGCTCGTTCACGTGCCCTGCCAGCCGGCAGAGCAGGCCCTTGAACGTCTCCCGGTCGCCCGCGGACAGGCCGGACAGCACGTGCGCCTCGGCGTGCGACAGCCGGAGATCGAGCTCCGCCAGCCGGGCCCGGCCCACGTCGGTCGCCACGACCAGGCGGGTGCGGCGGTCGGTCGGCGCCGGGCGGCGTTCGACCAGCGACGCCCGTTCCATGTCGTCGAGCAGGTACGTCATGACGGTGCGGTCGATGCCCAGCTGCTGGCAGAGCGCGGACTGGCTTTCCGGCTGGTCACGGGTGGCGGCGGTGAGGATCTGGTAGCCGCGGTGGCCGCCCGGGAGGTCGCCGACGGCCTGGTTCGTCGCCTTGACGTAGGCGCGGAACACCACACCGAGGGTCCAGCCGAAGTCGTCCTCAAGCGCGGTCACCCGGCCAATGATAGCCCGGACAGAACGTCTGTAAAGCAGAACATCTGCGTGGCATACTTTCGGCATGACAGATTACGGCCACCCACTCGAGTTCGGGGTGTTCCTGCCGCCCGACGCCGAGCGGTTCGAGGACACGCTGCGGCTCGCGCAGGCCGCTGACGTGCTCGGACTGGAGCTCGTCAGCATCCAGGACCACCCGTACAACGCGGCGAACCTCGACACGTGGACGTCGTTGTCGGTCATCGCCGCGACCACCACCAACGTCCGTGTGTTCCCCAACGTCGCGAACCTGCCCCTGAGACCGCCGGCCATGCTTGCGCGCGCAGCGGCGAGTCTTGACGTCATCACCGGTGGGCGCGTGGAACTGGGGCTCGGCGCCGGAGCGTTCTGGGACGCCATCGCCGCCATGGACGGGCCGCACCGCACGCCGGCCGAGTCGGTCGAGGCACTCGAAGAGGCCATCGCGGTGATCAGGACACTGTGGACACCCGGTCGTGGAACTCGGTTGCAGGGCAGGCACTACTCACTCAGCGGCGCTCGCCCCGGACCGTTTCCCGCGCACGACATCGGCATCTGGCTTGGCGCGTACAAGAAGCGGATGCTCCAGCTCACCGGTCGCCTCGCCGACGGATGGCTGCCGTCGAGTCCCTACGCGCCACCACAACAACTCAAAGCGATGAACGCCATCATCGACGAGGCCGCGCAAGAAGCCGGGCGTGAGCCCAAGGACATCCGCCGGATCTACAACATCGGATCCGAGTTCACCGCGGAGCAACTCGCCGAACTGGCGCTCAACGACGGAATGAGCGGCTTCATCCTGATGGTCAACACCGACGACGAGCTGCGCACGTTCGCAGAGGAGGTCGCACCGGCCGTGCGCGAGATCGTGCAGAAGGAACGCGGTTCGACGCTCCTGTGGGACGAGTCCAAGCGCCCAAAAGGCCCGGCGCCTGAAGCGGACGCCGTCTACACCGCTTCGGGCAGGGCGATGGGCCGTCAGCTGATCGGGGTCCACAACCACCTGCGCGACGAGCTGACGAAGGTCCGTTCGATCGTCGACCAGGTCGCGGACGGCATCCTCGACGTCGGCGAGGCGCGCTCCGAGATCAACACGATGACCATGCGCCAGAACAACTGGACGATGGGCGCGTACTGCGAGAGCTACTGCCGGCTCGTCACCCTCCACCACACGCTGGAAGACACGAGCCTGTATCCGCAGCTCAGAGAGGGCGACGCACGGCTCGGACCGGTCCTCGACCGGCTGACCGAGGAGCACCAGGTCATCCACGAGGTGCTCGAACGCCTCGACGCGGCGCTGGTGGCCACGGTCGCGGAACCGCATCGGATCGGTGAGGTGCAGAAAGCGGTCGATCTGCTCACGGACACCCTGCTGTCGCATCTGTCCTATGAGGAGGGCGAACTGGTCGAGCCGATGGCCCGCATCCCGTACCACCACTGAGTGCACTTGGGCGTGTGCGGCGCCACGCGGCCACGGACTGCCAACAGACTGGGTTCGTGGACACCAGGAAGCGAGTCGATCCCGTCCGGCGCGGTCGCACCATCCTGGGTGCGTCGTTGCTGCTCACAGCCGTCGCCGCGGGGACAAGGGCCGCCGTCGGGTTCAGCTACGCGGCCGAACTGGAGTCCGCGCTCCGGGCGAAGGACGGCCTGGAAGTCACGATCGCGCTGCACACCGGCCTGACGTACGCGTGGCTGCTGTTCGCGGTGCTGACCGGGATCGCCGCGGTTCCGTTGCTGGTCAACGGGTCGGGCCGGACGTTCGCGGCCGGTGTCTGCTACTCGCTCGGCATGCCGTTGCTGCTGTTCAGCATCGGCGTGATCGCCCCGGTCTCCACGGTCCAGACGCTGACGTGGCTGGCGTGTGGTGCCATCCTGCTGTTGGCGTGCTTCGTGATGCTGACGTCAGGGCCGGTTCCGCAGCGGCAGGCTCCGGACCGGCGCAGGCCGGTCCGGAGCCGTCACCGCTAGCGGCCGGTCACCGTGCAGGTGGCCGTCGCGGACCTGCCGGGATTGCTCTCCGACACGGCCGTGAGCGTCACCTTGGACATGATCGGCCCACTGCCCCGCTGAGCGTGCACGGGAACGTCGACCGTCCCGCCGAACTTGGCCGTGGCCAGCGCGTTGGGCACCGACACGGTCCAGCCGTTCTCCGCCTTCGCCGTCACGCGGTAGACGTCACCGTTGAGGTACTGGTCGACGGGCTCCGGGTGCTGTCCACCGGGAGGAGCCGTGCGGCCGGTGTTGGTCAACGGGAAACGGCACGTGGCGATGCCTGAAGAGTCAGCACGGGCGGCGGCCGGGTTGACCCGCACGCCGCGCTGCTGCGGTCCCGCACCGTCCAGCGACCGGACCGCCACCGTGTAGGACAGCACGCCACGGGAGTCGCGTTGCAGGTCCAGCACGTAGAAGTGCAGGCGGTTGGCCGTGTCGACGAACTCGAACTCGCTGCCGGAGTTCGTGCCCGCGTGCAGCAGCGCGTCGGACAGCTGGCGGTAGTCGCCGATCGTGATCGGGACCTTGGTGCCGTCGGGCAGGACGTAGTCGGTCATGCCGATGTCCTGCGGGTTCGCGTCGATCACCCACGTGAACGGTGCCGCGTCGGCGTTCTTGGTCTTGGCCAGCATCACGCCGGAGTCCGGGGTGAACGAGTCGGCGCCCATCCGGTCCACGACTTCGAGCGTGTAGTTGTTGTAGCCGCCACCGTCGCAGAACGGGTTGGTGGAGACGTTGCAGGACGGGGTCTTGTCGCCGGTGCCCAGCGCGAGGTTGATGCCCGTCAGGCCGGCGGTGCCGGGGTTGACCTCGCGCGCGGTGATCTTCGCGATGACCGTGCCGGAACCGGCCAGGGCTTCGCGCGACAGCCGCAGGACGTTCTTCTCGTCCACGATGCCGAGCTTGATCTTGTTGCGCAGGGTCTGCTGGGCGCCGAGCGACGCGCCGCCGGTCGCCGGGATGGTCCAGCGGGAGTGCGGGCCGCCGGGGCCGTTGAACGAACCGCGCGACAGCATGTCCCACGGGCCGCTGTAGTCACGGCGTGGCGGGCTGCCGTAAGGGTTGTTGTAGTTGTCGCCGATGCCGAGGATGTGGCTCAGTTCGTGCGCGTACACGCCCTGGCCGGAACTCTCGGCCTGGGTGGACGAGCCGCCGCCCGCGTTCGGCCAGATCGACGAGCCCGCCGCCCACGAGGTCCAGTCGACGTACCGAGTGCTCGACCAGTTCGGCAGCGCGGGGTCCGGCGGGCCGAAGGCGTCGGTCACGTCCTCCTTGGTCCGGAACTTCATCATCCCGAACTCCTGCCACGTGCCGGACTCGTCCTGGCCCGCCGACAGGTAGTAGGTGAAGTCGTAGCCCGCGGGCACCTCCGCGCCGACGTCGGCCACCCACGCGGCACGGCCGTCGGTGCGGATGTTGCGGTTGCAGGAATCGCCCGCAGGACAACCGGTTCCGCCCTGGAACTCCATGGCGTACTCGTGGTCCTTGCCCGGCATCGTGTACGGGCCGAACGCCTTCAGGTCGACGCCGTAGCGCCCGCCGGAGGTCTCCATCCAGTACTCGTGCACGGTGTGGCCGCGGTTGAGGCCGTTCGGCTTGTTGAGGAAGTCCTGGTAGAACTGCCCGACCTGCTCGCGCGGCACGTTGCTCGCCTCGGCGCTCGGATTGCCGAACACCGTGGAGTTCTTGGCCTGCGTGACGACGAACGGCTGGTTCGGGTAGTCCAGCAGGACCAGCGCGCCCTTGAAGGTGCGCACCGAACCCTTGACCGCCGGGTCGGCCCAGTTGGTGCCGGGGATCTTCTTGTAGTCCCGTTCCCACGTCATGTGGTCGGGGTTGACCCAGTTCTGCGGGTCGATCGGGCCGGGGAACCCGTTCTGCGCCAGCACACGCGCGGTGTCCCGGGACTGCTGCCACGGCTGCTGTTGCGGCCAGTGCTTGTACTGCCAGTGGTTCGACGGTTCGTCCGGGGGAGCTGCGGCGGAGTTGCCGGCGGTGAACATCGCGACCGAGAGGAACGCGGTGATCAGCAGGGCAGGGCGCCGGTGTCTGCGGTCCATACCACCACCGTGGTGCAGAGCGACCCGTGCGAACCAGCGCCGATCGTCTGATCAGTTGGCGGGCAGCTCGATTCGCACGGACGCACCGCGCGGTCTGGGCACGAATCGCACGCTGCCGCCGTGCACGGCCACGACGTCCGCCACGATCGCCAGCCCCAGGCCGGATCCGGGCAGGCCACGGGCATCGGGAGCACGCCAGAACCGTTCGAACGCCGAGTTCCGGTGCTCGAACGGCACTCCCGGTCCCTCGTCGCTGACGGTGAGCCAGCCCGGTTTCGAGCGGACGGTGATCGTGGAGCTCGCGGGCGAGAACTTCACGGCGTTGTCGAGCAGGTTGAGCACGCTGCGTTCCAGCGCGCTCGCGTCGCCGACGACCGACCAGCCGGCGCGATCGACGTCGAAGAGGTGGTCGTGGGCTCGGCTGCGGGCTCGTTCGACGGCCCTGTCGATCACCGCGGCCACGTCGACGGGCTCGCTGGCCAGTTCGCGGTCGTCGCGGGCGAGGACGACCAGTTCGGTGACGAGGTCGCCGAACTCCTGGCTCTGGGCCTGCAGGCGGTCGAGGACCTCGCGCCGCTGAGGCAGGTCGCGGCCCGTTCGTTCGCTGCGCACCAGCAGGTCGATGTTGGTGCGCAGGCTGGTCAACGGGGTGCGCAGCTCGTGCGCGGCGTCGTTGACGAGGTTCTTCTGACGGCGGCGGGACTCCGCCAGGGCGGCGGTCATGGACGTGAAGGCGCGGCCCAGGCGGCCCACCTCGTCCTGGCCGTCGACCGTGATCGCGGTGGCCAGGTCCTGGGTGCGCGCGATGTGCTCGGCGGTCTCGGTGAGGCGTTCCATCGGGGCCAGCGCGCGACGGGTCAGCCAGAGGCCGGTGCCGGCCACGAGCAGTGCGCCGAGGATCGAGACGGCCACCAGGACTCCTCCGAGCGTGGTCAGCGTGGTGTCGATCTCTGCCGTGCTGCGGCTCAGGATCAGCACCTCGCCGGTGTCCATCGGTTGCAGGAGAACGCGTGCCTCGGCGCCGGACTGGGTGACGCCGTCGCGGAACGTCGGTGTCTTCACGAAGTCGCCCGCGACGTTGACGACCGGGTCGACGCCGGGCGGCGCGCAGGTGCCGCCGTCGGCGTTCAGCGTCTGGATGCCCTGCAGGACCTGTTGCAGGCCCTCCGCCGGAACGCCCTGGTCGCAACGGATCTTGAACTCGCGCCGCTCCCCCGGTTCCAGCGGCTGGCCGATCCGCGGCGGCACGCTCGCGAGCAGTGACTTGTCGAGCTGCGAACGCAGGTTGTGCTCGGTGGCGAGCCAGGTGACGACGCTGATCCCGGCGATCGCGACCGCCACGACGCACGCGGTGATCAACGCGAGTTTGCTGCGCAGCAGGACAGGACGGCTCATGGCGACTCGCGCAGGATGAAACCCATGCCGCGCACGGTGTGCAGCAGGCGGGGGCGGCCGCCGGTCTCGGTCTTGCGCCGCAGGTAGCCGATGTACACGTCGAGGTTGTTCGTGCCGTTGTCGTGACCCCACACGGCGTGCTTGAGGTGTTGCTTGGTCAGCAACCGCTCGGGGTTGCCCAGGAAGACCGCGAGCAGGTCGAACTCGGTCGGGGTCAGGTCGAGCCAGTCGCCGCCGCGCACGACCTCGCGGGCGTCCGGGTCCAGCACGAGGTCGGCGAACCGGAGCGTGCGCGGGACCGCGCGCCGCCGGTTCTGCTTGAGCAGTGCGCGCACCCTGGCCAGCAGTTCTTCCAGCGCGAACGGTTTGACCAGGTAGTCGTCGGCGCCGGCGTCCAGGCCGGTGACCCGGTCGCCCAGCGCGTCGCGGGCCGTGAGCATCAGCACGGGCAGGCGTTCCCCTGCCGCGCGCAACCGGCGGCAGGCCTCCGAACCGTCGAGATTCGGCATCATCAGGTCGAGAATCGCCAGGTCGGCGCCCGCGAGCCGGACCAGTGCCTCCGCCCCGTCCGCGGCGGTGGTGACCTCGTAGCCCTCGAACTCCAGGCTGCGCCGCAGACTGTCCCGCACGTCCGGGTCGTCGTCCACCACGAGCAGTCGCATGCGCAAGACGGTAGGGCTCTTCGCTGTGAGCGAGCTGTGTGTATGCGCTCTAACGATTCTCTCAGCAGAAGCCAAGGACGTTCTCACGACAACGTCAGCAGGCTCGGTTGCACAACGGTCACAGCTGTGTCCACAGTGGAACGGAGATGACATGGCGGTGAGCACCGCACAGGCCACGGGGACGGTGGACATCATGATCCCCGTCTACAACGAGGAACGAGCACTGCCCGGCTGCGTCGAGGTGCTGCACGCGTTCCTGACCGAGCAGTTCCCGTTCGACTGGTCGATCGTGGTCGTGGACAACGCGAGCACGGACTCGACCATGGAGGTCGCCTGGGAGCTGGCTCAGAAGTACGAGCGGGTGCGCGTGCACCACCTCGACCGCAAGGGTCGAGGGCTGGCGCTCAGGGAGTCGTGGGGCTCCAGCGAGGCCGCGGTCGTCGTCTACATGGACGTCGACCTGTCGACCGGTCTGGACGGGTTGCTGCCGCTGGTCGCGCCGTTGCTCAACGGCCATTCGGACCTGGCGATCGGCTCCCGGCTGGCACCGGGTTCGCGCACGGTCCGCGGGCCGCGGCGGGAACTGGTGTCGCGCGCCTACAACGCGCTGATCAGACTGACGCACGGCGCGAAGTTCAGCGATGCCCAGTGCGGCTTCAAGGCCGCCCGTACGGAGGTCATCCGGCCGTTGCTCGGCCAGGCCCGCGACGAGGCGTGGTTCTTCGACACCGAGCTGCTGCTCCTGGCCGAGCACAACGGTTTGCGCGTGCACGAGGTACCGGTCGACTGGGTCGAGGACGTGGACAGCCGGGTCGACGTCGTCGGCACCGCCATCGACGACATCAAGGGGTTGATCCGCGTGGCGCGTGCGAAGGCCAACGGCACAGCTCGTGTGAACGGGCTGCCGCAACGACCTCAGCCCCGTGCCATCCACCCGGACGCCGTGCTGAGCCGCAGCGAGGGCGGACTTTCCTGGCAGGTGCTGTCGTTCGCGGTGATCGGCGTGATCTCCACGCTCGCGAACCTGGCCCTGTACGGCGTCTTCCGCCTCTGGTGGCCGGTGCTGGTGGCCAACCTGGTCGCCCTGGTCATCACGACGTTGTTCAACACGGAGGCCAACCGCCGCTTCACCTTCACAGCTCGCAACACCGCCCGCGGCAAGACGCATCTGCAGGGTTTCGTGGTGTTCGGGCTCTACTACGCGTTCACCTCGGCCGCGTTGCTCGTGCTGCCAGCGGTCTACCCCGACCCTCCTCGCGCTCTCGAACTGGTGGTGCTGCTCGGTTCTTCCGCGCTGGGCACCGCGGGGCGCTTCTTCCTGCTGCGGAGCTGGGTGTTCCGCCGGGACAACCGAAAGGACCAGGCATGACCGCCACGGCCGAAGTGGCCGCCCCCGCCGACGTGCCGACCGAACCGCGTTCTCCCCGTTGGCCCGCATGGGCTCTCGTGGCGATCTGCGTGCTGGCCGGTGCGCTGTACGTGTGGGCGATCGGCGCCGGACAGGTCGGCAACTCCTACTACGCGGCCGCGGCGAAGTCGATGTCGACCTCGTTCAGCAACTTCCTGTTCGGCTCGTTCGACCCCGCCGGTGTGGTGACGGTCGACAAGCCGCCGATGTCGTTGTGGCCCCAGGCGATCGCGGTGTGGATCTTCGGGTTCCACGGCTGGGCGGTGCTGCTGCCACAGGTGATCGAGGGCGTGGCGGCGGTGTTCCTGTTGCACCGCACCGTCCGGCTGTGGGCGGACGAGAAGGTGGCGCTGCTCGCCGCGCTGATCCTCGCGCTGACGCCGATCACCGTGGCGATCAACCGCGACAACAACCCGGACACGTTGCTGGTGTTGCTGCTCGTCGCTTCCGCCTATGCCTTCACCCGGTCGGTTCAGTCCGCGGAGAGCCGGTCGCGCACGAAATGGTTGCTGTGGTGCGCCTTCTTCATCGGCTGCGGTTTCCTGACCAAGATGCTGCAGGCGTGGATCGTGGTGCCCGGGTTCGCACTGGCCTACCTGGTGGGGACCTCCGCACCGGTGAAGCGCCGGATCCTCGACCTGCTGGCGGCCGGTGGGGTGCTGGTGGCGTCGTCGTTCTGGTGGGTGGCGCTGCACGCGTGGTGGCCGGGGTCCAAGCCGTACATCGGTGGGAGCACGGACGGTGGCGCGTGGGACCTGATCATCGGGTACAACGGCCTGGGGCGGGTGTTCGGCGGCGAGGGAAACCCCGGCGGCAGCGGCATGATTCCCGGTGACCTGCCCTCTGGCCAGATGCCACCGGGTCAGCTGCCGTCCGGCCAGATGCCCACCGGTCAGGGAGCGATCGAGCTCGGCGGTCCCGGTGGCGGTGGGATGTTCGGCGGCCAAGCCGGCATCACGCGCATGTTCGACGCCTCGGTCGGCGGGCAGATCTCCTGGCTGCTGCCGTTGTGCCTGCTGGTCCTGGTCGCGGTGTCCGTCGCGGGCGTGCTGCGCCGGCGGCGCGGGGTTCCGGGTGTGCCGGCCGAACGCGCGGGCTGGTTCATGTGGGGCAGCTGGTTGCTGGTGACAGCACTGGTGTTCAGCCTCGCGCAGGGCATCTTCCACCCGTACTACACGACGATGCTCGCGCCCGCCGTCGCGGCGATCAGCGCCGCCGGGATCGTGATGTTCTGGCGTGCCAAGAGCTTCGTGCGCTTCCTACTGCCTTTGTCAGTCGCGATCACGGCCGGATGGGCGTTCGTCCTGGTCTCGCGGGACACGTCGTACCACGGCTGGACGCGGTGGGCGGTGCTCGGGGTCGCTGCGGTCGCCGTCGTGGTGCTGCTCGTCGGCCTGCGCCGGGCGGGGCTGGTGGCGGCGGTGGTCGCGATGCTGCTCGTGCCTGCCGTGTGGTCGACCGCAGTCGCCGCGACGGCCAGTTCCAACGGCGTGATGCCCGCTGCCGGGCCGAACGAGCGCGGCAACGGCGGCTTCCAGATCTTCCGCAACGGGCAGCAACCGCCCAACGGGGTGCAACCACCGAACGGCAGGCAGCTGCCCAACGGGGTGCAGCCGCCCAACGGCCGGGGAGACCGGGGACCGATGATGGGCGGCCCTGGCGGCCAGACCACGCTCACCGACGAGCAGAAGCGAATCCTCGACTACGCCAAGAAGAACGGCAACGGCGCGGAGATCACCCTCGCGGTCGCCGGTTCGGCGCAGATGGCGTCGCCGTACATCATGGGCTCCGACGAGGTCGTGATCGGCATGGGCGGGTTCTCCGGCTCGGACAACGCGCCGTCGGTCGACCAGCTGCAGTCGTGGGTCGCCGAGGGCAGGCTCAAGTTCGTGCTCGGCGGCGGTGACCAGATGGGTGGTGGTCGCGGTCCTGGCGGCCGCGGCGACAACGGCCGCCAGGAGTGGATCACCGCACATTGCTCCACAGTGGACCCGAGCGCCTACGGCGGCGGATCAGGGCTGGAGCTGCTGGAGTGTCGTGCGTGAGGTCAGGGCACGAGTGCCCAGGCCTGCTGCGCGCTGGCCTTGCAGAAGGCGAGCCAGCGGCTCTGGGTGGTGATCGCGCCGTCGGAACCGGCACGGGCGAGGGCGGCTGAGGAGTTCTTCTGCGTCTGCGGACCCCAGTCACCGTCGATACCGGTGGAGATGCCCCAGATGTACTGGCAGGCGGCCTGGACGAAGTACGTCTGGGTCGCCGAGCCGGTGTTGAAGCTGGAGTCGCCGCTGCCCGAGATCGCGTTGTCGATGTGGGCGTGGTTGTGGTGCTCGGCGTTGTCCAGGTAGGAGATGACGTGCCGGAAGTGGTAGTGCAGGGACGCCATCGTTCCCCAGTACCGGATCCGGGCGGTGCGCAGGGCGTCGCCGGTGGAGTTCTTCCACTGGTCGTAGCGGCCGTTGAACGCCGTGAACGTCGCGCCCGTGTCGCGGTTCGTGATGAGCAGGCGCGCGAGGTCGAACGCCCTGCCCTCGCCGTGCATGCCCTCCTTGTTCACGTAGGCGCCGTACGAGTAGATCTTGTGCGGCGCGGTCCAGTGGTACGGCGTCCAGCTCCGCCAGTGCACGTGCCAGGTCTCCAGCCGGGCGTAGAACGCCGGCTCGTAGCGGAACGACGACGCGGCGCCGTTCACCTCGTAGAAGGTCGGCTGCGAGTTGATCTCGCTCTGGGTGACGAGGGTCGCCGCGGAGGCGCTCCCTGTGCCGAGCAGAACCGCCGCTGAGCCCGCCACACCCGCGGCGAGAATGCTCCGGCGCGACATCGATCCGTTCATGTCCGGAGTCTTGCCCCGGACATGAACGCGATCCCTAGTCCCGCGACCAGTCTTCGGCCGCGGGAACGCTGACCGGCACCTCCTCCTCGCGGCTCGCTTCGTCCGCGAGCACGCGACGCCGCTGTTCCTCGCTCGCACCGAACATGAAGCACATGCCTGCGACGTTAGGCGCGCCGTCCCCGTGCGGGCTTCTCGATTCCTGCTCGCTCTTCCGGTTTGGCCAGGTTTCGCGGCCAACCCGGACCGAACTGCCGGCGAATTTGCGTGCGCCCGCCTTCTCTCACGGACATCCGCGTGCTGGGATGCACCATGACTGATCGCGGCGACCGCATCGTGAGCGTGCTGGAGGAGGCCTTCGCCGGCCTGATGGCCGCCGACCCCGCCGCGTTCCGGCACAAGTTCCGCAAGATGGCGGCCGAGCCGTTCACGTTCTACCGGGGCAGCGCCTGCCTGTTCTACGCCGACATGGCCGAACTGCCCGACGAGTGGACCGACGAGCGCACCAGCCGCATCTGGATCCAGGGCGACCTGCACGCGCAGAACTTCGGCACCTACATGGACTCCGAAGGCACCCTGGTGTTCGACGTCAACGACTTCGACGAGGCCTACCTCGGCGCGTTCACCTGGGACCTCCGCCGCTTCGCCGCCTCACTGGCCCTGCTCGGCTGGCGCAAGGCATTCCCGGACAGCGTGATCACCGAACTGATCCGCACCTACGTCGCCGCGTACGTCGCCCAGGTCCGTTCGTTCAACGAGCGCCCCGACGACGAGCTCTTCAGCCTGCGCCTCGACAGCACCGAGGGCGCCCTGCGCCGCGTCCTGCAACGAGCCCGCCTGGCCACCCGGATCGGCCTGCTGGACGAGAAGACCGTGATCGTCGACTACGAACGCCGCTTCCGCCGCGACCGCGAAGGCACCCACGAACTGTCCGACGACGTCCTCGAGTCCGTCGCCCGCGCCTTCGCGTCCTACCTGGACACCATCCCGACCGGCAAACGCGCGTCGAGCCGCACCTACGCCGTGAAGGACGCGGTGGGCCGCAGCGGTTTCGGCATCGGCTCCGCCGGCCTGCACGCGTACAACATCCTGGTCGAGGGCCGCTCCCAGGCGTTGGAGAACGACGTGGTGCTCTCGATGAAGCAGGCCAACATCGCCGCGCCCAGCCGCATCGTTCCCGATGCGCGGATTCGCGAGTACTTCACCGACCACGGCCACCGGACCGCCGTGTCGCAGCGAGCCCTGCAGGCCCACGCCGACCCGTGGCTCGGCCACACCGAGATCGACGGCGTCGGTTACGTCGTCGCCGAACTCTCGCCCTACGAGGCCGACCTGGACTGGTCGGACCTCACCGAGCCCGCCGACATGCTCCCCGTGCTCGGCTACCTGGGCCGCGCCACCGCGAAGATGCACTGCGTGGCCGACTCGGACTCGTCGCAGACGCTCGTGGACTTCCAGTGCGAGGAGGCCATCGCGGCGGTCATCGGGGATCGCGAGGCCGACTTCACCGACTCGATCGTGGCGTTCGCCCTGGACTACGCGCGGCAGACGCGGGAGGACCACCGGCTGTTCGTGGACGCCTTCCGGGACGGCCGGATCAAGGGGGTCGGCGCGACCGCGTAGACCGTCCGGCGGTACGTTTGCAGCCAATCGAACGACAGGAACCTCGATGGCCCGTTCCGACGACGCCCAGCACGATCTGGACGACCTGGGTGCGCTTCTCCGCGTGCATCGCAAGAAGGCGCAGCTCACGGGAACCGAGGCGGCGCGGCGGGCCGGGTTCACGCAGTCGAAGCTGTCCAAGATCGAGAACGGCGTGCTGCTGCCGTCACCGCAGGACGTCCGCCTGCTGACGACGACACTCGGCATGGATCCCGGCGCGACGGCACATGCCCTTGAGCTGATCGACCGCCTGCAGGACGATTCGGCGGCGCGACGCATCGTGGTGCGCCGCGGAGCACTCACCGAGCACGCCGCGCTGCTGGCCAAGTTCAGCGAAGCCGGATGGGTCGTGGCCGCCGACCCCGCCGTCGTGCCGGACTGGCTGCGCACCCGCGAGTACCTGCTCGCGGCAGCCGGCCCGCTGTCCGAACGCAACATCAGGGCAGCGACCGCGTTGCAGCGCAAGCGGCGGAGGCTCATGGCCACGCCGAGCCTGCGGTTCGAGTTCTTCGTGTTCGAGCAGGCGATGCGCACTCACGTCGGTTCCGCTCGGATCATGAGCGAGCAGATGCTGGACCTGGCCACCGTCGGCGAGCGCCATCCGGATGCCGTCGTGCGTGTGATCCCGCGCGAAGCCGGTGTCACGCCCGCACTTCTGCACGGGTTCGAGATCCACGACGACCGTCAGGTGGTGCTCACCTTGATGCCGGGCGTTGTGGTGATCACGTCGGAGGACGACGTTCAGCCGTTCCGGCGGATGGTCGACTCGCTGCGGGCCTGCGCTCTGAGCGAGGACGCGTCGCGTCGCTGCCTGCGGCGATTCGGTCTGGCCTACAGGTCGAACGCGCTGACGGAGAAGTTCGCGAGTTGACCCCAGGTGGGCGTGCAGGCGCCCACCCGGGAACATTCAACCTGAAGTGAATTCGATTACCGAGGCGGGGGAACACCCGGCGTCGATCGAACTCAGTTCAACGGGCCTGACTGCTCGATCACGCTGATCCAGAAACGGCTGGCCTCGATCGCGTCCGGCGAATTGGTGTAGACCAAAACGAAGGCGACCGCGAGCATGCCGATCACGGGCAGCAGGCGGCGCAGGACGTTCTTCAACTGGTTTTACTCCTGCATCCTCGGGGAGATTCCTGAGCGAGATGGAATGCTCACAGAGAAGAGCCGCAGAAGTCAAACGTCCTGCTAACAGGTGACACCCGTCGAGGTAGCCACCGATTCAACTACCCACCAGTAGTACCACTTTCAGTCAAATCAGCGGTCGAGATCCAGCACCGGCGACTCAGAACGGGCAGTCGGCAAGGCGAGCTCCACCTGGAGTTCCCTCAGTTCAGCGGCGACGAGTTCGGCGCGCCCGCGGTCCAGATCCGCGAAGATGACGTGCGCCCGCTCCAGTGCCTCGACGGCACCGTCGAACCGCGCCTCCCGTTCGAGGATCCTGCTGAGCACGTGCAGGGCAGTTGCCTCGTGGAGCGACGCACCCGCCCTGCCGCAGAGCCGGATCGCCTGACGGGCATATTGCTTCGCGTCGAACAACCTTCCGTCTTCCAGTTCGATCTCACTGAGCAGGGCGCAGGCTTCTCCGGCGTTGCCGATGGCATGGAGCCTCGCGTGTTTGAAGAGCGCGGCCTCCGCGAACTCACGGGCCTCCGCCGTGCGCTCACGGGCGAAACTCAACGCGCCCAGCAGATGAAGAACTGTCGCTTCGGACGTCTCGTCCCCGATCTCGCAGGCAAGCGCAAGGGCTTGATGGTAATAGGTCGCGGCGCGCGCGTATTCAAAAGCGTTCTTGTACGCCTCGCCAGCACGATAGAGAAACCCGATCTCCATGCTTGGAGCGGGAGAACCAGATTGACGCAACATCAGCAAGGCACGTTCATGCGAGTCTATTCCCATTATCACGCTGCCGGTCTCGACCAATATCCGAGCACCGGTGTGCAGACACGAGGCAATTGCCACGGTCTGATCGCCCTCAGCACGGGCGAATCCCAAGTGCGCCAGGTGCACGTGGTGTTCCGCCCGCCGGTATTCCTGGCGGAGCAGGTAGGTGTAACCGATCTGCAGCAACAACGCCGAGGTCTCCTCCTCGGCGCACGCACCGAGGAACTTCGCTGCGGCGAGCCCGGCGTGCAGGAGGTTCAGCACCTCCGCCGTGTTCCCCTTCCGCAGCAAGATCTGACCGACCAGCTGCGGAATCGTCGCCGCGTGCTCGTAGTACCCCGTGTGGAAGGCGAGGCGCACCAAGGCAAGGAGGTTTTGCGCTTCTGCCTCACACCAGCGACGCGCGGATGTCACGTTCTCGAACTCGAGCGCGCCGGCGTCCTGCTCGTCGTCCGACGTGGGCACCCTGACCATCGTCGGTAGCATCAGCTGGTCCGCACGCTCGGCGGTGCGCAGGTAGTGGTCCAGCATGCGGAGCTCGATCGCACCCCGTTCCTCCGCGTCATCGAGCAGCCCCGCGGAGAACTCGCGTAGCAGGTCGTGGAGCTTGAAACGGTCCAGTTCTCCTGCCTGCTCGAGCAGGTGGGCCTCGGTCAGGGCGTCCAGCGCCTCGTGAACCCTTCTCTTGGGCAACCCCGTCATCGCGGCGGCCACTCCGACCGTGATGCTCGGCCCCGGATGCGCGCCGATCGTCCGGAACAGCACTCTTGCCTCGGGTTCCAAGGCACGCAACGACTGCATGAACACCGCACGCGGACCGTGCGTGGCATCGAGGTCGAGCACTCCGCGTTCGTGGAAGTGCTTGACGAACTCGTTCAGCGGCACCGCGGGCCGTTGAGCAATGTGGTTCGCGAGCACCTTCAGGACGATCGGCAGGCCCTGGCACACTCTCGTCAGCTCACCGAGTGCCCCAAAGCCGCGCACGCGCTCGCCGATACGGTCCGCCAGCAGCTCACTCGCGTCCCCCAGACCGAGTGGGCCGATCGAGATCCGTTGTGGCGCGAAGCGGGCAGCCAGTCCGGACATGCGGGAGCGGCTCGTCACGATCACCACGCACGACGAGAACAGCGGCAGCAGGGAATGGATCTGCGCGGCGTTGCGGGCGTTGTCCAGCACCACCGCCACCTTGCGCCCGGAGAGCACGGACTGGAGCTTCGCCGTGCGGTGATCCGGGTTCGCGATGCGATCGGGTGGAACGCCGAGCCCCTGCAGGAATCGATCGACAACGGACGACGCGTCCACGATCGCCCCGTCGGAGAACCCTTGCAGGTCGGCGAAAAGCACGCCACCGGGGAAGTTCTGCCGCCGAGTGTGGCACCAGCGCACGGCGAACGCGGTCTTGCCGACACCACCGACACCGTCGATGATCACAACGCCGGGATTCGCGGCCACGGCATCCAGTTCGGCGAACTTCTCCTTGTGCCCCAAGAACATCGGCACGTCGAGCGGGAGTTGTTCTGGCACCAGCACACCCGCGGTTCCTTCCCGCGGCCGGCTTCCGGCGACGCCGTTCTCCTTCAGCTGGTCGTGGAACTCGCGCAGGTCGTCGGCCGCGGCGTCGTTGACGTCGGCCTTGTAGGCCTTGTAAGCGCTGAAGAACAGTTCGGTGGCCTCCTCGACGCGGGCGAGCCGGTACAGCGCCTCGAGACGTCGCTTCAACAACACCGGGTGCTCGTGGTGGTCCAGGTCCTCCAGCACTTCGAGGACCTCGGCGTAGTCGCCCAGGACCAGGTACTCGCCGCACAGCAGGTCGTACGCGGGGAGCAGGACGTTGAGCCGGAACCGGTGCCGCCAGGCGTCGGCCCGACTGGACCTGAGGTCTTCGAGCGGACGTTGATGACGCCAGATGCCGAATGCGCCGCGAATGACGTCCAGGGCCTGTTGATGATCTCCGCGGCGCACCAGCGTACGAGCTCGGTCGAGGTGGTCGCGGAACTGGAAGTAGTCCACGGATTTGCGGTCGACGTCGAGCCGATAAGCACCGTTCGCGACAACCAATTCCACTCGGTCCTGCATGGAATCGAGGGCGCGGCGGATCCGATAGGAATACGAGTACAGCGTCTGCACGGGGTTCAGCGGAAGGTCGCCGCCGTCCGACCAGACCCAGTCGGCCAGCTCCGCAGCAGGTACCGGCACTCGCGGCTGCGCCAGCAGCGCGCCGAGCATGGCCCGCAGCTTGAGCGAGCCCCACTGCGTGTCGATCGCCTCACCGACACGTATTCCCGTTTGTCCCAGAATCGTGAATCGCGCAGTCACCGGCGCCACCCCTCGCGTCCCCGACCAAAGAGTCTCCTCCCAGTTCAGCGGCAATGCAATGCACTCACCCAACCGGAGATGACAGTTCAGTGACAGTCCATTGACATTTGGACGTGAATTGCGAGCGGAACAGGACAGGAGTCTTGATCGAAAGCGCACTGAAGTGCGCGGAGAGCTTTTGACAGCTCGATGAACACTCGGGACGGGACGGTCTTCTCATCGCTTCGACCGATGGAGGCCTGGATGAACTGGTTCACCACCCCGCTCGGCGTGGGAGGCGCGCACCGGGTGACGGTGCCCGGATGTCGCAAGGTGCTCGTGATCGTGCCCAGTGTGGTGGCGGGCGCGCGGCTGCTCGACCTGTTGCCCTTGCTGGACAGCGATTTCCGGGTCCAGACCTACTTCACGTTGCCCGAGCAGGACGAGGCCACCGCGCGCTTCGCTCGCGAGGTTGGCGGGCTGGTGATTCCGTGGGAGATGGCGGCACAGCACGAGTTCGACCTCGTGCTCGCGGCCAGCTACCGGTTCATCGATCGGGCGCCGGGGCCCGTGCTCGTGCTGCCGCACGGGGCAGGTGCGTTGAAGTCGCGGCCGCGGGTTCGGGCGGCGGGGCAGGCGGCGCGGGCCGTGCACGGGCTCGACCGGCAGTTGCTCATGCGTGACGGGAGGGTGCCGGCGTCGGTGATCGCTTTGTCGCACGACCACGAACTCGACGCGCTCGCCGAGTCCTGCCCCGAGGCGTTGCCCGCCGCTGTCGTCGCGGGCGACATCTGTCTCGACCGGATGCGGGCGAGTCTGCCGTTCCGCGAGCAGTATCGGCGGGCGCTGGGCGTGCGGCCTGATCAGGCACTCGTCACCGTCAGCTCGACGTGGACCGCGGAATCCACGTTCTACCAACGCCCTGAGCTGTATCGGGAGCTGACCAGGCACGCACGGGTGGCCGCGGTGCTGCATCCGAACATCTGGGCCGCGCACGGCGCCTGGCAGGTTCGGTCGTGGCTCGCCGACTGCGATGTGACCGTCGTTCCGCCGGAGGAGGGCTGGCGGGCGGCGATGATCGCGAGCGACGTCGTCGTCGGCGATCACGGCTCGACGACGCAGTACGCCGCCGCCGTTGGTGCTCGCGTGCTGCTCGCCACCTGTCCCGACGTCCGCCGCGGCAGCCTCGCGCACGCGCTCAGCGAGGCGGTGCCGCGGTACACCGGTGACATCGCGGACGCCGTCACCGTCCCGGAGTTCGCCGGCCTGATCAGCTCCCGTCTCGACCGGTCTGGCGCGATCCTGCGAGCCGCCATGTACCAGGTGCTCGGGATACCGGAGCCCGCGCACGCCGCGCCGATCTCGCCGGTCCGCCATGGTCGTTGACGAGGGCGTGGTCAGGAGGGACGGGGTGCTGTTCGTCCGGGGCGACCGGGCGGCGCCGAGGTGGTGGACGTTGGCGGACGTGCTGCTGGCCGCGCCCGAGCGGTCAGCGGAGGTCGCGCTCGCCGTCGCCGGGGCGTTGCTGCGGCGGTACGTCGGGTGTTCGCTCGTCGTCGTGCCGATCGAGCGCGGCGAGCCTGTCCCGGACGCGGTCGGCGCTGGGGTCGAAGGACTCGCCGTAGCAGGCCAGGGCGGAGCCGTAGTGGTCGCGAGCGCGCACGAGATCCCCTCGACGTTCGGCGATCTCGCCCAGCAGCTCGAAGGTGTCGGCGACGTGCAGCGGTGAGCCGGCGTCGCGAACTTCGGCGAGCACTCCCTCTGCCAGGCGCGCGGCCTCGTCGGGGCAGCCCGCGTGGAGGATCGCGCGGGATCGGAACATCCGTGCGCGCGCCTTGTCGATGACGTTGTCCAGCAACGTCTCGGACTCCGTCAGTTCGGTGATCGCCTCGTCGAGACGGCCCATCTCGGCGAGCACCTCGCCGACGCGGCGGCGCGCGAGGCCGATGCCGCGGTGGCGTCCGTGGCGGGTCTCCACGTCGACGCCCTCGCGGAGGTACCGCAGTGCCAAGTCGTACTCACCTCTGAGCCGGTAGATGCCGCCGAGCACCACGAGCGCGGTCGCCCGGCTGCCGAGGTCGTGGTCGCCCGCGAGATCGAGAACGGCGCGGACCTGTGCAACGGCCTCGTCGAGACGGCCGAGGTTGCGCAACGCGACGGCGAGCTGGTTGCGCAGCCGGGACTCCGCGGTCCGCTCGCCGCACGACCGTGCGGCCTGCACCGCGAGTTCGTGGGTGAGCAGCCAGTCCGAGTAGTGGTGACGCCGCTGGAACAACGCGTACATCGCCTCGGCGAGCTGCCAGACGAGATCCGGCCAGCCGTGGCCGTCCGCGGCGCGCAACGCCTGCACGAGGTTGTCGCTTTCGTGGTCGAGCCAGTCCAGCGCCTCGGCCCGCGAGCCGTACACGTCAGGATCTGCGGACTTGAAGCGCAGACCTACCTGCGGACGGCCGGGGATCGCGGCCATGGCCGCGCCCGCCGCCTTGTCCAGGTAGAACTCCACCGCCCGCAGGACCGCGTCCTCGCGTTCGTCGTCGTCCTGCCCGCGCGCGTGCAGGCGCAGCAGGTCGTGGAACCGGAACCGGTCGTCACCTGCTTCCACGAGGAGGTTCTTCTCCACCAGGTCGTCGAGGTCGTCCTCGATCTCGCCGATGTCGTCCGCGAGCATCGCCGCGGCGGCGTCGACGCCGAAGCTGGTGCCGGGATGCCACGAACTCAAGCGGTAGAGCCGTGCCTGACGTGGCGGCAGGTCCACATAGGACAAGTCCAGGACCGCGCGGACCGACGTGGAGTCGCCGAGGTCGAGTCCGGCGAGCCTGCGGTTCTCCGCGCTGAGCTCGTCGACCTCCTTGGCCAGCGACCGCCGCGGCCGCCGGGACAGCCGTGCGCCGATCACCCCGAGCGCGATCGGCAGTCCGCCGCACAGCCGCGCCAGCTCGCGGGCGGCGTCGGCCTCCACCGCGAGCCGGGGCTCCCCCAGCACCCGTTCCAGCAGCGTGACCGAGTCCCGCAGGTCCATCGGGTCGACCTCGATGAACCGGGCGCCGTCCATGCCGAGCGGACTGAGCCGCCACCTGCTGGTCACCACCACCGCGCACGACGACGAAGCCGGGAGCAGCGGTCTGACCTGGGCAGCACTCGCCGCGTTGTCGAGCAGTATCGCGAACGACCTGTTGGCCGTGAGCGAGCGGAACAACGCCTGCCGCTGGGGCAGGAGTGGCGGCACCACCTCGACGCCGAGCGCGCCGAGGAACCACTCGAGCACGTCGTCCGGCTGCGCAGCCTCCGTGTGGGCGCCGAGATCCACGTAAAGCTGGCCGTCGGGGAACTGGTCACGCGTGTCGTGCAGCCATCTCAGCGCGAGCGAGGTCTTGCCGACACCTCCGGGCCCGCTGACCACGACGAGCAGCTGGTGATCCTCGCGCTCGTGCCACCGGTCGAGCTCGGTCAGCTCGCCCGCGCGGCTGACGAACACCTTGGGCGCGGGCGGTAGCTGTTGCGGCACAGGGTTTCCAGGCGAGGCGGAATGCACGTGCACCGTTCCGATCGACCCGGCCTGCACCACGTTCCCGTGCGAGGTCCCGGACACGGTGTTCTCGACTCTGGCCACCCGACATCACCCCGCGACCACGCTACGACTTCTTCCGCTTCCAAAGCAGCCGCTCGCCGGGGTTAAACGGGTGACACTCTCCGTGTTCGCCGGTGCTAGCGGACGAGCCCGTGGTGGCGGTTCGTCCACGCGGCGACAGCCGGCAGCACGTCCGTGATCCACTCGCGGGCGGCGGCCGTGAGTTCGTAGCGAGCCGCGCGGCGGAGTACGAAGCCGTTGTCCTGCAGGCGTTCCAGCGTCCTGATCACCTTCGGGCCGAGGGCGGGGACCAGGTCCTCCGCCGCCTTGGCGCCGTCGGACAGCGCCACCAGGACCTGCGGTAGCTGGTCGCTGCTCATCAGGTCCTGCAACGCGAGCAGGTGGTGCAGGGCCGAGGAGTCGGCGGTGCGTTCGGCGGCGAACGTGCTCGGGTCGTGCAGCTGGACGCGGGCCCGGCCTGCTCGCTTGGCGCGTTGCAGGGCCGCGTCGGTGTCGCGGACCAGGTCGATCAGCGTGCCCTCGGCGCTGGGGACGTGCGCCGCGACGCCGATGGACGCCGTCTGGCCGTGCAGGGTGAGGTGGTAGCCGTCGTTCGTGGTGATCTCGATCTGCAGTGCGCGGATGCCGCGCAGGATTCGTTCGGCCACCATGGCCGCTTCTCCGCCCTTGGTGCGGGGCAGCAGCACGAGGAACTCATCACCGCCGTAGCGGCACACGAGGTCCGTCGGGCGCGTGTGGGCCGTCAGCACCGCGGCGACGTCGGTGAGCACCACATCGCCCGCGGGGTGGCCGTATTCGTCGTTGATCTTCTTGAAGCGGTCGAGGTCGATCACGAGCAGCGCGACCTGCTCCCACCGGCGCTGGGCGCGGCGGTACGTCGCGGGTGCCTGGTCGTCCCAGCCCCAGCGACCGAGGAGGCCCGTGAGGCGGTCCGTCGCCCAGGCGCCGACTGGTTGTGCGCACGAAC
This sequence comes from Lentzea sp. NPDC102401, assembly GCF_044765805.1. Classification (NCBI taxonomy): domain Bacteria; kingdom Bacillati; phylum Actinomycetota; class Actinomycetes; order Pseudonocardiales; family Pseudonocardiaceae; genus Lentzea; species Lentzea sp. NPDC102401. The sequence continues at coordinate 154,279 of NZ_JBIWKS010000010.1, forward strand.
CGCAGCGCGTGGGAGCGCTTTCGTCGTGCAGGCGCAGAGAACCGTGGTCCACCGGTGACCCCATTCGCACAGTCGCCATGAGTCCCCCCAGACTGCAGCTCTGACTGGCTCGATCTGCCTCTTTCAACTGAAGTGACGTCGTTCGGATCAAACGCGACACATCAGTGCAACAGGCGGAGTGTGATCATAGGACTACGGACAGGTGGATTCAACCCCTGTGATGTCATATGCTCTCTTGGTTCCACAACAGTGGAATGATCGCTGGCCCTGAGTCGCTCCAGCGGAGGTGTGGCGTGAGGCCGTTCACCGAGGTCCTCAACGAGCTCTGCAACAACCCGCCCGACGGACGGGGCAAGGTTACCAACGTAGCGCTCGCCGCCGCGGTGAAGTCCCGGGGCGGGGACATCGGGCACGGCTACATCTCGCAGCTGCGGCTCGGTGTGAAGGACAACCCGACCTGCCAGGCCATCGTCGACCTCGCCGGCGCGCTCGGCGTGCACCCCGCGGTGTTCCTCGGCGGCCGCCGCGAACTGCACCCGGCTGAACAGCCAGGATGGCGGCCGACGGCCGTGAGCACGCTCTTCGAGGCCGTGCACCCGCCGGACCGTGGACCGTGGTCACCGGAAGAGGTCGCGGCGTCGATCAGCTCGTCCGGCCAGTTCGGCAGCATCTCCGCCAGCTACATCCGCGAACTGCTGAGCAACACCAGCGACAACCCGCGCCTCAAGCACATCCTCGGCCTGGCCGACCACTTCGGCGCCGACCCGGCGTACTTCTTCGACGACGACCTGGCCGCACGGGTCGACTCGGAGCTGACAGACTTCCTGGCACTGCGCGAACTCGGCGTCGTCGAGTTCGTCACCCGTCTGGCCGAACGCACGGGCGATCTGTCCCCTCAGGCCAGGGCCGCTGCGGTAGAAGGGTTCCGGCAGGCGCTCGAAGTCGGCGAAGGGTGGTCGTTCCCGTTGAACAGCCGCCGCAGTTCCGCGGACCACACTTGATGACGTCGCCGGCGTGAAGATCTCGGCCTGGACCGCTGCAGACGACATCGAGAGGAGGCGACGGGTGAACCGCAGGAAACTGCGCAAGCTGGTCGACGAGGTCGCGCGCGATCTCGACCTGCCGCCCGACGCCACGCACCAGGAGGCGAGCCGCCGTGTCTGCGAGCTCATGGGTGAGCGGCTCGACCGTCCCGTCGACGTCCGCTTCGCCGCGATCACGAACGCGGTCTGCCTGAGCGGCGCGACCGCGTTGCTGGAGAACGGCACCTATCTCGTCATCTGCGCCGACTCGCCGTCCTGGTACCACCGCCTGCACGTGCTGCTGCACGAGTTCGCGCACGTGCTGCTCCAGCACCAGCCCGTCGCACTGACCCGTGACGAGGGCATGCGCAAGCTCGCGCCGCACCTGCTGCCGCGGATGGCGAAGATCATCGCCGGGCGCACGACGCTGACCGAGGACGAGGAACGCGAGGCCGAGAACCTCGCCGACCACCTGCTGGAACGACTGACGGAACACCGGGTGTGGGCCGACACGGCCACCACCGAGGAGCCCGCGCACGTGCGCCGGGTGGCCGAGTCTCTCGAAGGAAGATCTCGCTGGGTGCGTCGTGGCGATCTTTAACCTGATCTACCTCTCGTGCGGCATGGTCGGTCTGCTCCTCCTCGCGTACAAGATCCGCGCACTGCGGTCGAGCTGGGGCAGCCCTCGTGTCGTCGCGCTCATCTCCACGGTCTCCTTCTCCGCGTTCGCCATCCTCTTCGCCGCACCCGCGAACATCACCTGGATCAACTGGGTCAGCGGCGTGCCGAACTTCGCCGCGCTGCTCGTCTACAGCCTCGTGGTGGGCTTCGCCGGGTCGTCGTTCGCTCTCGTGCTGTTCTGGCGTTATCCGGTGGTCCAGGCGTGGCAACGGGTCCGGCTGATCGTCGTCAGCTACGGCTCGATCATCGCGGCGATGATCGTGCTGTTCTTCAAGTCCGAGGTCGACGAGGAACGCCAGGTCGACTTCGACACGTTCTACGCGACGCAGCCCACGGTGGCGGTGTTCCTGTTCATCTACCTGGTGGCGACCGCGGTCGGCTGCGGCGGTCAGGCCTACCACTGCTGGCAGGGCGCCCGGGACGAGGCGATCTCCGCCCGGCCCTGGCTCGCCCGTGGCCTGCGCTGGTACAGCGCGACCGGGCTGTTCCCGGTGGCGTTCGCGGTCATCAAGCTGTTCGTGCTGCTGATGAACTGGTTCGGTGAGCGCAGCTTCGACGTGCTGAGCACGGGCGCGCCGCTGATGGCGTCGCTGGCGATCTTCCCGCTGGTGATCGCGATGGCCCTGCCGGTCTTCGGCCCGCGCCGCCCGTCGCCCTCGCTGTGGGTGCGGCGCTGGCGCACGTACTTCGCGTTGCGGCCGCTGCACCGCGCGCTGCTGCACGTGAATCCCGGCATCGTGCTGGTGGCGCCGGGCAAGTTCCTCAACCCGCACCACCGCGTGCGCCGGCAGATCATCGAACTCAACGACTGGCGCTGGGCTCTGACGCCGTACTTCGACCTGACCGTCGGCGAGGCCGCGTCCTCTCGCGCGCGCGAAGCCGCACTGGCCCAGGACGAGGTCGCCGCCGTCGTGGAGGCCGCCCAGTTGCGGGCCGCGGGCTCGTCGGGTGGCCGTTCCCGGGCGCCCCAACGCCGTCCCGCCGCGGAGATCGTCGACGGCACCGACCTCGCCGCCGAGCACGACAGGTGGGTCCGGATCTCGCGTGCGTACCAGCACTCGCCGATAGTCGACGCCGCCGTCGCCGACGCAGCGCGCGTGGAAGCAGCAGGGGGAATGGATTAGATGGCACCCACACACGCCGTTGTGCTCGGCGGAGGACTCGCGGGCATGCTCGCGGCGTCCGTCCTCGTCCGGCACGTCGACGAGGTCACCGTGGTGGAGCGCGACAAGCTGCCGGACGGTCCCGCGCCGCGTTCCGGCGTGCCTCAGGCCCGGCACGCGCACCTGCTGATGTCCGGTGGCGCGCGGGCGATCGAGTCGTTGCTGCCGGGCACGCTGGACGCGTTGTTCGCCGCCGGCGCGCACCGGATCGGGGTGCCCAACGACCTGGTGTCGCTGAGCGCCCAGGGTTGGGTGCCGCGATTCCCCGAGATGCAGTTCATCGTCTCGTGCAGCCGCGGGCTGCTGGACTGGGTCGTGCGCGGCCAGGCGTTGCGGGACAACAAGATCTCCGTGCTGACCGGGACCGAACCGGTGTCGTTGCTCGGTGATCGGCACTCGGTGACCGGGGTGCTGGTCGAGGACCGGATCTCGCACGAGCAGGTGTCGCTGGAGGCGGACCTGGTCGTGGACACGACCGGCCGTGCCTCCCGGTTGCCCGCGTGGCTGGTCGACCTGGGACTGCCCGCCGTGCACTCCGAGAGCGTCGACTCGGGACTTGCTTACGCGACGAGGATCTTCCAGGCACCGCCGACCGCGACCTCCGGTTTCCCGATCGTCAACGTGCAGGCGAACCCGCGCGATCCGCATCCCGGTTGCACCGCGACCCTGCTGCCCATCGAGGACGGCAAGTGGCTGGTCACGTTGTCCGGGACGCGTGGCGGCGAGCCGTCGACGGACGAGTCGGAGTTCGTCGGCTTCGCCCGGTCGGTGCGCAATCCGGTCGTGGGTGAGCTGATCGCCTCGGCCGAGCCGCTGTCGCCGGTGTACGGGTCGCACAGCACCGCGAACCGGCGGATGTTCTTCGAGCGCTTGAAGTCCTGGCCTTCCGGGATCGTGGCGCTGGGCGACTCGGTGGCCACCTACAACCCCGTTTACGGGCACGGGATGTCGATCGCGGCGCAGAGCGCGCAGGCGTTGGACGCGGGCCTCAAGGCCGGGCACGGTGCGCAGCAGATCCAGCGCGGCATCGGCAAGGTCGTCGACGGGGCCTGGGCGATGGCGACCAACCAGGACATCCTGTATCCGGGCGCGGTCGGGAAGCCGTTGCCGCTGGCCGGGCGGGTTCTGCAGCGCTATGTGGACCGTTTGGTGCGCACGGCCACCACGGAGGCCGCGGTGACTCGGGCGTTCCTGGACGCGTTCACGTTGTCCGCGCCGATGGCGAACCTGGTCAGTCCCAAGATGGTGTGGGCGACCCTGCGCGGGCCGCGGTCAGCCTCGCCGGAGCCGACGCTGACCGCGGACGAACGAGACAGGGTCACCGGCTGACGTGTACCGCCTTCAGGCCGTCATCGCCGGCGCCGAGGTGCTGGTGAGCGTTCGTGTCGTTCCGCTCGCGCAGGACCTGGTGCTGCTGCCGCTGTCCGCTGTGCCGGACTCCGAGCAGTTGGTGGAGTGGTCGCTGCGCGGGCCGGTCGCGTTCGTGGACGCGGAGTTCTTCGGTGGCACGGGCTCGCAGCGGGCTCAGGTCTGGGAACAGGGCCGCAGCGTGCTCGGGCCGTTGGTGCGGGAAGAGGGCGACCTCGCGCCTGATGTCTCCCCGATCTCGCGCGCGCTCCGGCGACTCGGGGTCGTGAAGGGCGAGCACCACGACGAGTTCGACGCCGTGGGGCTCGGCCGGCACCGCGACACCGAGGACTGGGTCACCTCCGCGGAGTGAAGTCCGCGCTCTGCACGTACTTCATGGCCTCGACGAAGACCGGGTCCTGCATCCTCGCGTTCAGCTCGGCCTCGGTGGGCTCCGCGACGCGCTGGTGCAGCCACCACAGGTTGCCGAACGGGTCGGCGAACCGGCTGACCCGATCACCCCAGAACAGTTCGGTGGGCTCGGTGACGATCCTGCCGCCGAGTGCCACGGCGCGCTTGAGGACGGCCGCGTCGTCGGCGATGTAGAGGCGCAGGAACGCGGGCGTGGACGGCCAGTCCGGCACGTCGAACAGCATCACGACCGAGTCGCCGATGCGGACCTCGGCGTGGCCGATCCTCGGTGCCTCGCCGACGCGGCCGAGTTCGGTGGCGTCGAACACCTCCGTGATGAAGTCGATCAGCTCGGCCGTCCGGCCCGCGGTGATCAGCCACGGCGTCACGGTGTGGTAGCCCTCGGGCACGACGTTCATTCGGTCTCCCCTTTGCTCGTTGGGGCGACCGTATGGCGCATGTAGGACGAGATCGGTCCTAGTTCTGGCCTAGAGCGGGTCCCGTAAGCCTCGTCCGCGATAGTCGCGGTCGAGGGCCCCGGAGACGGCACCGCCGCAACGCCCGAATACGCCCAGTATGAGGGCGCCGCGGCGGCACCGCCTCCGGGACGCCCTCATACCGTGACTCTCATCGAACGGACCTACCGGACCCGCCCTAGGTTTGCGGTATGAGTGATGCGGCCCGGTTGTTGCGCCTGCTGTCGTTGCTGCAGACGCCCCGCGAGTGGCCCGGCAGCGAACTGGCTGCCCGGTTGGAGGTCACGCCGCGGACGGTGCGGCGTGACGTCGACCGGTTGCGTGACCTCGGCTATCCCGTCGAGGCCTCGATGGGCGTGCTCGGCGGGTACCGGCTCGGCGCGGGCGCGGCGATGCCACCGCTGCTGCTCGACGACGAGGAGGCCGTCGCCATCGCGGTCGGCCTGCGCACCGCCGCGCGGCAACCGGTGGTGGGCATCGCCGAGGCGTCGCTGCGCGCCCTGGCGAAGCTGCAGCAGGTGCTGCCGCCCCGGCTGGCCCGGCGGGTCGCGTCGCTGACCTCGGCCACCGCACCCGCGTCACCCTCGGACGCCTCGCTGGTCGACCCCGGCCAGCTGACCGTGATCGCCGGCGCGGTCGCCGCCCGCGAACGGATGCGGTTCGCCTACGTCGCCAACGAGAACGTGGTCTCGAAGCGGCACGTGGAGCCTGTTCAGTTGGTAGCGCTCGGCCGGCGCTGGTACCTCCTCGCCTTCGACGTGGAACGGGACGACTGGCGGATCTTCCGGCTGGACCGGGTCTCCTCCGCGCTCGCCACCGGGGCTCGCTTCGCACCGCGCGTGCCGCCCGGCGGGGACGCGACGGAGTTCGTGACGCGGAAGATGTACGACTCGGCGCCGACCTTCCGGGCCCGAGCGACCCTTCGGCTACCGGTGGAGCTGGCGCGGGCCCGGCTGGCGGACTTCTCCGGCGACCTGACCGCCCTCGACGACGGTTCGTGCTCGTGGCACAGCGTCGAGGACACGATCGACTACCTCGCGTTCCGCCTGACCTTGCTGGGCTGCGACTTCGTGCTGCACGGGCCGGACGAGCTGGTGGAGCACCTGCGGGGGTTGGGTGAGCGGATCAGCCGCTCGGTGGGCGGGGCTCACCCGCCCGGTGGTCCCGCTCTCACGCCCAGAACCGGCTGACCTCCCACCACGCCTTCGTAAGAGCGATCCCACGGCCAGCGCCCGGACTCGTCGGCGTGCACGAGTTGCAGGGCCTCGATGCCCTCGCCGTAAAGCCGCGCGGACACCAGCAGGTGGGCCCAGGGGCGCGCGACGCGGACGACTTCCAGCAGCGGGCCGCCGGGCACGCTGAAGCGGCGGCCGGGGGCGGGAAGGCAGCTGTGCGCGAGGTGTTCGGCCATGTCGTCGAGCAGGCGGCCCGCTTCCAGGACGGGCATGCCCGTCACGACGAGCTCCGGCAGGCCGCGCGGGGTCAGGCCCACGGTGTAGGCCCAGGGCGGGTGGGCCCGGTCCCGTTCTATCGCCTGCACGGCCCAGCCTCGCGCGTCGATGCAGCGGCGCAACGTGGCCAGGTGTTCTTCCATGCGGTCGGCGGGGTGGTCGCAGTCCCAGCACATGTCGGTCTCCTCGGATCGGTGGTGGATCCAGTGTGCCGAGGAGCACCGACAAGATCGTTTGAGCAGTTCGTTGACAGAAAGTGGACAAACGATCTGTGGGCCGTCTGGATCGTTAATCTGCGACGCACGGAGGATCGTGCATGCGCCAACGAACGCATTTCAAAGCGGCCGCGGGCATCGTGGTCGCCTGTCCGTTCTCCAGATCAGACGGAGCAATGGGCGACATACAACACCGCTATGCCTTCCGCAGAGGGCATTGAATGCAGATAGAACCCGGCACCCCACTCGCGGACGCGGTCAAGGCCGCGCGGTCCGCCGCGTTGCGCGGCAACGTGCTCGGCGTCGACCTCGCCTACGCGAAGGCCGCGAAGATCAGCCCGCTCGTCGCCCACGACCACTGCGCCACGCTGCTCAACCTCGGCGCGATCGCCAAGGCGGCGCAACGCTGCGACGAGTATCTGGGCGCGGCCAACGACATCACGCTGAGAGTCCTCCGGGCCCAGATCCGCAGTGCCGCGACGGATCACACCGCGGCCGAGCGGGACGTGCGCGAACTGCGGAAGCTCAAACTCACCGAACTGGAACAGGCGAGGCTCGCGCGGGTGGCCGCGCTGGCCGCCGCGGACCGCTACGACTACCCCAGCGCGGAAAGCGAACTCGACGCCGCCGAACGCCACTTCCGCCGCGCCGGACGTCCAGAGCACCTGGAGCACATCGGCCGGGACCGGGTCCTGCTGGACGTGCGCAGGGGCACCCGCGTCACGAAGATCAGCGGTCAGGCTCCCCGGAATCCGGCCGACTTCCTGCGGCGGGCCGCCGCGCTCAGGCGCGAGGTCCGGTACGAGGAAGCGCTGGCGTTGATGACGAGATGCCTCACCAGCTACCAGATCGAGGCCGCGCTGAGGTTCGCCGCCCTCTACGAGCTGACCGTGCTGCTGGTGATGACCAGGCAGGCGGGCGCGGCCCGCAGGCTCTTCCCGCTGCTGGTCGCCGCGGCCGGGCCGGAGGTGATCGCGCAGCTCCCGGACGCCACCCAGACGCTGCGGCCGGAACGCCGGCTCAGCCACGTCCGCCGCCTGATCGCCGAGGACGAGCTGCTCAAGGCGGAAGGCATGCTGGGCGAGGGGAACTCCCCTCTCTGGCACCTGACCTCCGCCGAGCTCGCGTACGCCCAGGGCCGGCTCGAACAGGCCGCACAGCACTTCGAGGTCGCGAGCCGATCGGGGCACGCCGAGCTCACCGCGCTGGCACTGCGCAAACTCGGCGACACGTTCGCCGACGCGGGCCACGAAGACCTCGCCGCACAACACTGGTCCGAGTCCCGGCGCATCGAGGAGAACAGCACCGACCACCAGGACGGCCCCAGCGGCAAGCTCCGGATGCTGCGCGCCGCCCCCGACGAGCACGACGGCCGGGTGCACGCCGCGGTCCGCCGCGTCCGTCGTGAAGGCGGCAAAGCGTTGGCGGGACTGGTGGTCGCGGTCGAGGCGGCCAGGAGCACGGCGATCCTCACCGAGCCACGCGACCTTCCGAGCTTCGTCGACCTGACCGCGGCCAGGCGCTGGCTCGCCAGGGCTACGAGGCGACTGCCGAAGGACCAGGTCGTGTGGATGATGCACGCGACGCCGGACCAGCTCCACCACGTGATCATCGGCCGCAGGATCACGCACGTCACGACCAACGTCCACATCGGCGAGCTCACCGACACGATCCGCCGGCTCAAGGCGTGGAAACCCAAGTACGACAACGCGATCCTCGACACCTTGCTCGCCGAGCTGACCCGCCTGATCGCGCTGGACGACGTCATCAGGGCCCTGCCGCCCAAGGCCACCCGGATCGTGGTCGTGGCAGGTGACGTCCTCGCGGACGTGCCGCTCGCCGGCCTGCCCGTCCCCGGCACGGACCACCACCTCGGCGTGACCCACGCGCTGTCCAGCCTGCCCTGCCTGTCGGCGCTGCGCCCGTTGCAGCGCCGCTCCCGCGGGCAGAGGGGCGACGAGACGGCGATCTTCCGGAAAGCCGCTGAACTGCAACGGACTCTGGAAGAAGGCCGGTTCCACCGCGTCCGCATCGACGCCCACGGCACGAACGATCGCCTGAACCCCGGCCAGTCGTGGCTGGAGTTCCACGACGAACGGATGTCCGTGGAAGCGTTGGGAAAGCTGGACTTCAGCGCGTGCGGCACGGTCGTGCTCGGCGCCTGCGAGTCCGGGATGACCCAGCAACGCGGCCACGGCAAGGGAACCGGGTTCGTTCGCGCGGCCCTCACCGCGGGCGCCGCGTCGGTCGTCGCGGCCCGGTGGAAGGCCGGCGACGAGGTGGCGGGGAAGGTGCTCGACGCGTTCGACCGCCACCTCGCGAAGCTCCCGAGAGATCGCGCTCTGCAGCACGCACTGAGAGAAGTCGCCGACCGGCACCCGGCGGACTGGGCGTGCTGGTCCCTGCACGGCGACGCGGGCGTTCAGACCTCAGCGGGCCCGCTGCGCAGAAGACTCAGGAAGAACGGAGACCCCGTGCCGCTCGAAACCCGCCCCAAGGTGTTCCTGTCGTTCGCCGGCAAGGACCGCCCGCACGCCGAGCAACTCCGTGCCGAACTGGAAGCGCGCAACGTCAACGCCTACCTGGACGAGAACGAGATCGCGCCCGGCGACGACGTGATGGCCGCGATCGACGAGGCACTGGCCACCTCCGACTACTACGTCCTGCTGTGGTCGGCGAACACCCCGCACCGCGAGTGGGTGGCCAAGGAGTGGACCGGGGCGTTCAACCTGGAGATGACGCGCCGCCGCGCGTTCCTGTTCATCGTGCGGCTCGACGAGGAACCGTTGCCCGCGCTTCTCGCGCCGCGCAAGCACATCGACCTCGTGGACGCCGCCGACCGCCTCGTGGCGATCTGGCGTTCCGACCGCAAGTCGGAGCTCCCGGTGTTCCCTCAGCCCGTCCCGCCGACTCCGGACGGCCCGACCGTCGCGATCTCCGTGCGCAGCCACGACCTCGGCACCACGCACGTCGTGATGACGCCGTTGCACCTCACCGGCGCCGCGCTGTACCGGTCGGTGTTCGACGCGATGCAGCTGCCGACCGAGCAGGCCACGTTCGACGGCGCGATCGAGATGCGGTTCACCTACGAGCTCTACCAGCAGAACGAGCCGATCCCGGACGATCAGTCCACTGTGGAACTGACGTCGGACGTCGTGGACATCGCGGTCCGCGTCGAGTCGTTCGGCCCGCGTGGCTCGCAGGGCAACAAGGAGTTCCGGCCGTTGCCGGAGGAGGGTCTCGACGTCGACCAGCAACGCATGCTGCTGGTCAACGCCTTCCGGCATCTCCTCCCCTAGGACTCCGATCGGGTGAATTCGCTCCTCGCTGTCAGCCTTGGCTGGTTTCAGCGCCTGTAACCGTTGAAGGTCGCCTCAGGGCGGTGAACGACGTGAGCGGACGCTGAAGGGAAGGCCGTTGAGCACACCGGAGCCGGATCAGGGCTTCGCCGAGTTCTTCCGCGGGTGCCTGCCCGTGGTCACGAGGACGCTGACGGCTTTGAGCGGTGACACTCGCGTCGTCGAGGACATCGCACAGGACGCGATGGTGATCGCACGGCACCGATGGAGCGACATCCACGCGTACGACAAGCCCGAGGCGTGGGTGCTCAAGGTCGCGATACGGCTCATGCGGCGGTGGCAGCAGCGATACGCACAAGAAACGCCGCTCGCCGAGGTGCCCGAGGTCGTTCAGCCCGTGCACGAGGTGGAGGCGCTGCACTCCGCGTTGCGCGAGCTGTCCCCCAGGCACCGCGAGACCGTGGCGCTGCATCACCTGCTCGGGTACTCGGTCAGCGAGATCGCCGCGGTGCTGATGGTCGGCGAGTCCACCGTGCGCACGCACCTCACCCGCGGCCGGGCCGAGCTGCGACGGATTCTCGGAGGCAGTGATGAGTGAGCTGCTGAGCCAGTTCGAGCTCGACGAGGCCGTCGAGCGGTTGTACCGCCTCGGCGAGGACGCGGAACGGGCCGGGCGCCTGCGCGAGGCGGCCGTGCACTTCCGGGTCGCCGCCGACCAACGCCTCGGTGACGCGGCCGTGCGGCTGGCGCACGTCCTGTTCGCACTCGGCGAGACTGCCGAGGCCTCGCAGTGGTGTCTGGCCGCCGTGGCGGACGGATTTCCCGAGGCAGCGGAACTGATCAGGGAGAACTCCGGGGAGCGGCAACGGTTTCTGGAGCACGCAGCTCGGATCATGGTCGGCGCGCCCACGTTCGACTGGCTGCCGTCCGGGATGCCGTCGGTTCTTGTCTCACCCGAGGTGATCGCGGCGCGCACCCAGGCGTTGCGGGCATTGGACCGGCGTTACGGCGGGATCGCCTGCCACACCTCAGTTCTGGAACACCTCGCCGCCGTCGAACCGATGATCGTCGTCGGCGACGCTCCGACGTGGACCGCCGTCGCCGAGGTCCACGAACTGGCGGGCTGGACGGCGTTCGACAGCGGACAACCCGGAGTCGCGCTGCCGCACTTCGCCAAGGCGCTGACGTTGGCGCGCCAGGCGGAAAACGAGTCACTGATCGCCTCCGTGCTGACGCGGGCAGGCCGGATGTTCCTGCACCACAACGCACCCGACGACGCCCTGAAGGCGTTCCAGCTCGGTGTCGTGGCGGCGCACAACGCGTGGGCCGACCGGTGTGCGTTGGACGATCCCGAGCAGGCCATCGCCTCACTCACCACAAAGGTTGGCACATATGGCGAAGGTCGCGCTCGCACGCTCGCGTTGACGGCGCTGGCCCGCAACCATCTCGCGCTCGGCGACGTGGCGGTGGCGACCGAGTTCGCCGGAGAAGCCGTGGCGTCCGCCCAGAACCTGCGTTCGGCACGCGCCGACGACCAGCTGCGCCGGCTGGGTCAGGAAGCACGCTCAGCCGGCGCATCTGTGCTGGCAGAGCAGGTTTCGGCCCGGTGCGCGCGTTCTGGCTGACGCTTTCACCCGATCCGGGCCGCCACACGCGTGCGCGCATTCGAGTAAGTTCTTCGGCATGGCCGAGCCTTTCTCCTGGGTGCCCGCGGGAATCAACACGGACGTGCCCAGCGCGGCACGGGTCTACGACTTCCTGCTGGGAGGTGGCCACAACTTCGCGTCGGACCGCGCGGTCGGCGACAAGGTGCTGCAGATCCTGCGCGACGGCCGTGCCATCGCCGCGTCGAACCGCTCGTTCATGCGCCGTGCCGTCCTGCTGATGATGGAGCAGGGCATCACGCAGTTCCTCGACCTCGGCTCAGGCATCCCCACGGTCGGCAACGTCCACGAGATCGTGCAACAGGCAAACCCGGACGCACGGGTCGTGTACGTGGACTACGACGAGGTGGCGGTCTCGCACAGCCAGCTCATCCTGGAGGGCAACGACAAGGCGGGCGTCGTGCAGGCCGACATGTGCCGCCCCGACGACGTCCTCGCCGACCCGGTCGTGAAGAGCCTGATCGACTTCTCCCGGCCCGTCGGCCTGCTCATGGTCGCCGTGCTGCACTTCGTCTCGGACGAGAAGGGCCCGGCCGAGGTCGTCGCCCGCTACCGCGACGCGATGCCGCCCGGCAGCCTGGTCGCCCTGTCGCACCTCACGGCCGACTTCAAGCCGCAGGAGATGGGCGCCGTCGTCGAGGCCATGAAGCACAGCCGCGACCCGATGTACTTCCGTTCGCACGACCAGTTCGAGCCGATGTTCGCCGGCATGGAGATCCTCCAGCCGGGCGTCGTCTCGGCGCCTCAGTGGCACCCGGAACTCGGCCCGGCCGGAGAAGGCGGCCCTGCGGACGTCTACGTGGGCATCGCCCGCAAACCCTAGCCGCCTCGTCCGGAACAATGTCCGACGTGAAGCCCCTCGACACCGCGCCGGGCGTTCGAGCTCGGATGAGCAAGCAGAAGTCCCGGGACACGCAGATCGAAGTCGACCTGCGCAAGGCGCTGTTCGCTGCCGGTCTGCGCTACCGGGTGCACCACAGGCCGGTGAAGGGAGTTCGACGAGAAGCCGACATCGTCTTCACCTCGGCAAAGGTCGCTGTGTTCGTCGATGGCTGCTTCTGGCACGGCTGTCCCGAACACGCCACCTGGCCGAAGAACAACGCCGAGTTCTGGCGAACGAAGATCGAAACCAACCGCCGGCGCGACGTCGACACGGACAAGAAGCTTGCCGACGTCGGCTGGCTGGTCGTGCGGGTGTGGGAACACGAGACGTCCGAGGCCGCGGCCACCCGCGTGCAGGAGGTCGTGCTGAGCAGACGGGCAGGCCGACCGGTCAGAGGGACATGAAGAACCCGGGAACCTGCTCCGAAGGCGTGCCGACGAGAAGCACGCGGTCCATGAAGCTGTTGTTCCACTCGCAACTGGTCTCGGGCAACAGTACGCACGCATGACAGGCAGCCATGTTCACACTGTCCACACCGCTCGCCTCTGACTCCATGCACAGCGGGTCGTTGGAGCACCACGACGCCCGACTGAGCGCCGACTCCATCGTCGCCGCCAATTTTTCAGGGTCGCCTTGGGCAACGATTCCACCGAGACTTCCTGCGGAATCGCTGGTCGCCGTGTAGATCAGGATGCCCGCCATCCGATCGCCCGCGTAGAGCCGCTCACGCAGCGCTGACGCCGGATAGCCACCGTCGAGGCTCCATTCGTTGATCAGAACGTGCGCCAACGTGTGCAGCAGCACGAAGCACGGCGACACCGGCGAAATTGCCGCACGACCATCTCCGGCCCCCGGCTTCTCCTGAAGCACGGCGAGGTGGTTGCGTCGCATCCGTTCGACCCGTTCGACAACCCCCTTCTCCGCCTCCCACTTCCGCAAGCGATCTTCGTCCAGCCGGAGGAAGACACCCTCGCCGTTGACCTCGACCGCTGGCAACCAGTCGATCTCCGGAGACAGGTGGAGCTCTGCAAGTCGTTGATCGGGTTCTGCCTCAAGAGGAGGAACACCGCGCGTGAATCCTTCCAGCGCACGAACCTCCCTCAACCTCTTGACGAGCATCGATCCATCCAGACCGAACTCGCGAAGCTGATCGAGGTCGCCCTCTGGCCTTTCGCACACGAACGGCTGTCGGTCGGCCGCATGGCGTTCGGGGTTTCCACGGCACAGTCGGTCGTACTCTTCCTTTCGAAGTGCCGCGTGCGCTTCGAGCGGGCCCGGAATCGGCGCGTCGTTCGCCTCCTGGATCATGCGCAGCTGCGCGAGCACGTCATCGACCGTCGCGTCCTCCCGCCGCAGGAGGTGGGGCCGTTGCTGGAAGTGCCATCGAACGGTTTCCGGCGGCGCGCCGAACAACCGTTCCCGTTCGATCAACGCGTTCAGCCCCTCCCCCCAGGGCGGGATCGACAGCGCACTGCGCATGACCGGATTCCACGCAGACGAAGATCCTCGTTGCATCGCACGAGGATTGCGTCGACAGTCCTGCGGCTCCGCACCCCGCAACCACGGCCGCTTGCCGTTGCATCGAATGCGGAGGTCGATGAGAGCCTTCACCCGGAAGGCACCCTCCATCGACACCTCCGGGACACCGCACGAGCAGCTGACGACCACTGACTTCAGCGAAGCCGAGCCACCGTCCATGCGCAGGCGCAGCTCGCCGTTGCAAGTGCCCGACGACTGCCCCCGGTGCACCCACTTCCAGTAGGGGAAGTCCTCGATGTGTCCGTCGTCGCAGACAAGCACGAATCGGGACGGCACGAGGTCCTCCACACATTCCGGACAGAGCGCTCGCTGCCCCTGCCGGATGCCGAAGTCACGAAAACGCTGCAGCAGGCCGCACCGGGAACACGAGTAGAACTCCGGGAACCGGCGGATGCGAACACCGTCAACGCCTCGATCCGGATCCGGTGCCGGTGGCAACCGGAACGAGGTGACGCCGAGCACTCGCGCGAGCCTGCGTTCGAAGATCTCCGGTGCTTCGTCGACGTTCCAGGAGTCCAGGCCCGCGACGATAAACGACTCGTTCTCGATCGCGATCATCGCGCCGACCCCGTAGGTCGTGACGAGCTGCGAACGGCGAACCGCACCCATCTTGCGTACGTTGGCACGCGGGCGGAAACCCGTGCTCGGGCGTTGAGACGAGCGAGAAGATGGCATGTGCGCAGCCCTACCGGTTCTCTAGGAAAAGCGATGATTCTGCATCGACGTCGCGCAGGCTCCACAGGGTGTCCTGCCCCGGGACCGAGTCGTCAGTGCTGTCGAAGCCCTTCAGCAAGGCGGCCTGCCTGCGGCCGCGGCTCGCCTCGTACACCAGGCCGGGGTTGTCCTGAGCCTCCATCTGCCACCACTCGACAAAGTCGTCGAAGTGCTCGGCGACGACGTCAAGCTCGTCCGGGTCCACCGACCTGACGCGATCAAGAATCGCCTCGCGCACCGTCGAGTTGATCTGGGGGAGGAAGTCTTCGACGTCAGCCGCAGCTGCGTTGGGAGCCGCCTGGGGAATGGTGAGACGGGTCAACGCGACGATAATCGCGTGCAGTCCCCTGTCGCGAGCTCGCGCGGAGAACGGCGTGACGCTCGTCGACTCGACCTCGCGGTACAGCGCCGAGTGGAAGCCGGCGAAGTTCTCGTAGTGCGAGCGGTCCCTCGACCGTGCCGAGTTCAGCATGACTGTCACCAGGCCGGGGTGGCGACGTCCTACCCGGCTGGTGGCCTGGATGTACTCAGCGGTGGTCTGCGGCTGCCCCATCACGGCCATGAGACCGAGTCGGTCGATGTCGACGCCTACCGAGATCATGTTCGTCGCGAGCAACACGTCGAGCGTCTTCGGGTCCGGCAGTGCGATCTTGAGATGCTTCAGGTGGGTCGGGATGGCGCTGGAGTCCGCCCGGCTGCTCAGCTCGATGAGTTCCGGAATCGACCGGGTGCCGGTGCCGTCACGTTTTGCCAACAGGTCGAGACGGTCCTTCACGTCGTCAAGCACCTGGAGTTCTGCCGCCGACAGGAGTCGCAGGCTGTTGAAGTATCCCACCAACGTCCAGTACGGGTCCTGAACCGACGGGTCGACCTGCGCGCGGGCAACGGCGTGTAACAGCGCTGCGTATGTCCTGACCAACAACGTCGCCTGGCTGGTGGCCGGGGTGAGCAAACCGACGTACCTCCTGGACGCCTTGGAGTCTCGTGGTGTCTCGACGGAGAACCAGGAGTCCCGCGCGTCCAGGCCTGCCGGCGGGAACTGCGCCAGGTCCCGATCGAAAAGGGCACCGATCTGATCGGAAGCACGCCGGATCGTCGCGGTCGAAGCCACGACTTTGGGACGGCCGGCGAGATGATCCACCGCCGTCTCGTACAAACCGGTGAGCGTCCCGAGTGGACCGGAGATCAGGTGAAGTTCGTCCTGGACGATCAACTCGGGCGGCCGGACGTCGGAGCCGAAATCCCCGTTGAACAACGCGGTGGTTTCCGGACGCCACGGCATCGCGGCGAACTTGTCGACCGTGCTGATGATCAAGGTTGGATGGGCGTCGTACACGGACTCATCCACGAGATGAACGGGCAAGCCCTCCTGGCCGCTGAAGTCACAGGTTCGGTCCGGGCAACGGATGAACATCCGCCGCAGGTCCTGGCGCACCTCGTAGTCGTTCGCGGTCAGCTTCTCGCCGCACCACGGGCAGGCGTGCAACTGAACGGGGTTCTCGCGCTGCAAAGGCTTGTCCGGGTTGGCCCGCACCTCGTCCAGCTTCAGCCGTGCCCTGTCGAGTTTGTTCGGGGTGGCGGACATCCCCACCCACATCCCGATCGAAACCGGAGTCTTGCCGAGATCCTTCTCGTGTTCGCTTCGCACTGTGTCCATCGAGCAGATCAGCGCGGCACCGCGTTCGAACTGCTGCAGTGTCAGCAGACGCAACGTGTACCGCATCAGCACCGTCACTCCTGCACCGTTCTCACCATCCCTGAGCCTGCGGTGGAACACGCCGAAGGCGACCAGTCCGAGGTACGCCTCGGTCTTGCCACCGCCGGTCGGGAACCACAGCAGGTCGGCGATCCCGCGGTCGTCGTGGCTCGGATCGACGATGCCTTCCAGACACAGCAGCACGAACGCGATCTGGAAAGGCCGCCAGCGACCTGCCTCCGGATCGGGCGTGCCCACGCGACCGTCCTCGATCCACTCTGCCCTACCGCGCTGACGGGACATCGCCAGGTTCGCGTACTGAAACGCCTTGAACGGCAACGGGTTGTCCGTGTCCGCCAAGATCTCGACACCGCGACGCATGCGCGCGAGCGCCCGGCAGCACAGCTCGACCTGTTCCTGGGCGACGTCGGAATGCTCGGTTCCCCTCAACGCCCGCGCATCGATCGTGCGCGCCTCGATCCAGCTCTCATATCCGCCGAGCAGGGTGGTCAACGCGCCGATCACGTCGGCCCGCGCTCCGGTGCCGAGGCCGTGCATGCCGAGCGCGGCGTCGTCGATCTCGGGATTCGAGTCCGTCAGCAGGACCTCGTGGCTCGGCACGAACTCCGTCTTGACCTCCGCCACAGCGGGGTGCCGATCCACCTCGACCCGGATCCGCGGAGCGGTCCACTCCCAGGCGGCCGAGCAGCCGTGCCCGGTGGCGAAGTAGGGGGCGTGCCGGTACAGCAGTCTGCTCAGCGCGTGCTCCGAGTCCACCGCACCCAGCGGCGCCTTTCTCGCGACGAACGGGCTGGCGCCCGCAGGACCTGTCACGGTGAGCACTGGCTGGAAGAAGCAGTACGCGTCCTGGAGGTCGTAAAGACCTGTGCTGTGAGTGTTGACCAACGTGACCGTGATCGTGGTGGTGCCGTCATCATCCTTTCTGCGCACCAACGTCCGCAGTTGGAGCCCGGTCCGGAGATCATGCTCGGTCGTGCCGGGTTCGGCGACGTTCACCGGCACCGGTTCGCATTCGATCGGAACCCGCCGCCAACGTTCCCGTTGCTGAGCCGTGCTGCGGGCCTCCGTGCGACGCGGCTCCACAGACTCGCCTTCCTCGTTCTCCGGAAGGTAGATGCCTGCTCGGACATGAACCTCCACGGTGGCCGCGATCTCGGGGTCGACTCCGAAGGTGAGCCCCAGCGAGGACGGCTTGCGCCGATTCGCCAAGGCCACACCGATCTCGGATGTTCCCTGTTCGGCGTCATCTCCGCGAATGATGTCGGCCGCGGCGTCGACGCCCTGTTCGACGGGCGCGTCATCGTGCTGTGTCTGTGGAAAGAGCACCCCGATCGGATACGCGGTCACCGGCGCATCGGCTGTGAGGACTTCCTCTTGCCCGCCCTGCGGACCGAGAAGATCTTCACGGAGGGCGCCCCGGAGATCGGTCCGCAGCTCGTAGTGCGCGGTGTGGCGGGATCGACTCACGAGTGATCATGTCCTTCCGGGACCTGTTCGGCATGGGTCCAGTCGAAGCGGCCGAGGCCGAAGAGGCGAGGGGCGACCCAGACGCCGCGGTCACCGAGACCGCTGCGTTCGGTGAGGGCAGGCAGGCCGACCACGGTTTCCACGCAGTCGATGCGCAAACCCGTGACGAGGCAAGGCCACCTGCTCACCCTGAAGGTGGGCGACTGCTTGAGAAGGCGCCAAAGATCGCTGCGAAGCACCTGCGAGGCTTCGCCGATGAGCATGCCGTTGTGGAAGACCCCGTAGGGCGGCGTCTCCTCGTTGCCCATCGGCAGGTCGTGCAGTCTCCGCAGCACTACCTCGTCACCCGGACGGACGGCGTCGCGCAGGTACTCCTGCACCGCGACCGGATCAGTGACGAGCGAGGCTGAACCGGCAGGTGCCTGATGACACACGTCTTGATCGAGGCTTTCGATGCCGCTGCGGACGAAGTCCCGGTAGCCGCCGACGAACCAGCGTTCGACAGGCTTCCACAACTTCCGTCCCTTGCGCAGGCGCCTCGTGTCAGGGACCGGAAGCCGGTACATGTCCTCGCGCGCCCGCGTCATGGCGACGTACAGAAGTCGCGCCTCATCGGCCGGATCCACTTCACGCACTCGCATCGAGTCTTCCGCCAGCCCAGCGACCAGCACGCGATCGAACTCCAAGCCCTTGGCGCGGTGCACGGTGGATACGACGATCTTGGCTCGGTCGCGGGAGGTGAGCTCGTCCGGCAGCCTGCCCGCCGAGACGGCACGGCGAAGGGCAGCGAGGTCGAGCCGGTCACGTGGGGCTCCCGCGACCCCGCGCAACGACTCCCACACCTCTGTTTCGGCCGGCCCACCCGGCCTGAAGACGTCAAGGCCCAGTGCTTCGAACGCTGCCCGGTCGAGAACGCCAGAACCGGTCGAGTTCACCAGATCCGCGATCCAAACGGGTGCCGCCGCGACAGCCCGCGACGCTTGCTGGATACCGTGCACGATCCCGTGACGCCCCAACTGATCAGAGAGTGACAACACCTCCGCGTTGTCGCGCGCGAGGATCGCCACCTTCCCGTCGAACACGCGCAAGGACTGGCGCACGAACTCGCTGTCCAACCCGTCCGACGAAGAGACCTCGGTCAGCAACGTGGTGCGCAACTCGCTGAGCAACGGCGTGGCATCGATCGCGGGGTTCTCCGTCAGTTCGCCCAGGCGCGGCCCGTACTTCAATGCCACTCGGGCTTCATCCGTGGAAGCGCGAAAGTTTCCGATCAGTTTCCGCTCGGCGAGGTCATCGCCGTACGTGGCGCGCAACCACTCGAAGAACCTGCCGACCTCTTCCGCTCGTTGCGCGGGTTCGGCCACCTGGAAGCCGTAGATCGACTGCGCGGGATCGCCGACAACGGTGAAACCAATGTTGGACAACCTGTCGAGCAGCGACTCGACCATGTCCCGCCGGATACCGATCAGGTCCTGCACCTCGTCGATGACGACGTGCCGCGGCATCACCCTCCCCATGTCCTCAAAAGTCACCTCGGCTTCCTCGATCGCGTCGGCCGCCGCCCCGATCCGATCGTCAAACCTCATTCGCGCCAACTGGTCCTGCTGACAACCCAGGTCGACCAGCAGGGCAGAGGCCCAACTGTCGAAGGTCTGCACTCGCACACGACGCCCAGTGGTAACCGTCCGGGACAACATCGTGTGCAGTCTCCGCACGGCTGCACGGGAGAACGTGAGCACCACGATCTCGGCGGGCCTGAGACCCTCCTGCGTGATCAGGTGACCGATGCGCAGGCACAACGTCGTAGTCTTGCCCGCACCCGCCGGGGCGGTGACGAGCTGCCTGGTGTCCCAGGCAGCGATCACGACCCCAAGCTGGTGAGACGTGAGCTCGAACCCCACGTCCTCGGTGGTGGTCACCGCTATCCCTTCTGCCACAGGTACTCGAAGCTCCGGAACGCGAGCGAACCGTCGTAGTTGGTGATGTTGTCGCGCACGTCGAGGATGAGGCAGGTCTCCTTGCCTCCGTTGAGGTTTCCGCGCAGGCCGCGACCGATCATCTGCTGGTAGTCGTTGGGGCTGTAGACGGGACGTGCGATGACGACGGCCCTCGTCGCCGGTGCGTCGAACCCCTGCGTCAGCACGCCGTAATTCGTGAGCACGCGGAGTTCGCCCCTGCGGAACGACTCCACGCGCTGCCGACGCTCTTGAACGGGAGTCGCAGAGTCGATGGCGGCCGCACTGACACCGCGGTCGCACAACGTCGCCGCAAGGAACTTGGCGTGGCTCACCGAGGTCGCGAACACGAGGACCGGCCAGTCTTCGGGAAGCGCGGCGATCTCCTCGATGATCATCTTGTTGCGCGTCTCGTTCTCGGCGAGGCGCTGTTCGGCGCTGCGCGGGAGGAATCCCTTGACACCGTTCAGTTCCTGGCCGTCGAGCTCAATCTCGGCGCCCGCCAGCTCCCGGTGCTCAACTCGCGCGAGCACGCCGAGTTCCTGCAGCTCCAGAATCGGTTCTCCCACGAAGACGCCGTCGTCGAGCCGCCTGTTGCCGAACCGCTGAACGAGTCGACGCGTGAGTTCGGTGTTGTTGCGGAACGGTGTCGCCGTGAGGCCGACAAGATGCCGTGCCGTCTTGCGATGCGTCAGCCCGAGGTGTTCGAGGATCTCGGTGTACTCCGGTGAGATCGCCACGTGAGCCTCGTCGACGAAGACCCGTGCGGCGTCGCGCAGCCAGGCGTACTCGTCCGAGCCGAGCACCGACGACAACTTCGCGTCGGTCGCGACGACGAGCTGTGTGCGGCCGGTGACCGGCGTCGCCGAGTTGCCTGACCAGAGCCGGTCGATGACCAACGGCTCGGCCGGTCCGATTCGTTCCCACACGCCCTTCACGGTCTGCACAGCCTGCTCGCACAACTCAGCGGTCTGCGCGATCCACAAGACGGGCCCGTCGAACTGGCCGGACGCGGCGATGCACCGGATCGTCGCCTCCACGGCCACCCTGGTCTTGCCGGCGGCGGTGGGCAGGCTCAGCATGGCGCGTTGCGGCTCGGGATCTGTCAGCAGGCTCTGCAGTGATTCCGCGATCTTCTCCTGATATCCGTGCAGTGGAGGGAATTCGGTGGGACCGACCACCTCCTCGCGCGCGGGCGGCGACGGCACGCGCACGCCGGCGAAGATGTCCGGGAAGCCGAGCCCGGTGACGAATCGAAGCGCCGCAGCGCCGCCGTCGAAAGCAGCAGGCGCCGTGGCGAACCGCACATTGATGTCCTTGGCGTGCACACGCAACACACTTGTCGCGTGAGCATTGAGCGCCATGCGGGCGAGACGGAGGTCATCCGGCTCACGACCGGTGGCAGCGATCTCTCGCGTGACCAGACTCTCGGGCAGTCCCTGCCGGAGGTTCTCCGCGCCGATCAGCAGCGCGATCTTCCGGTCCATGTCGTCGGTACCACGAATCTCGCCCAGCCGCTGCTGGGCTTTGGTGTCCTTCAGTTGGTTCTGGTGAGCTTCCACGACCCAGCGGCACTCGGGAGCACCGAGACCCCACCCGAACTCGTCATCAGCCAGGACGAGCGCTTCTTCGAACGACACGTCCTCCGGCACCAGCACCGTCTCGTCCTGGCGGGCACTGCGAAGTCCGGCCGTGCGAGTGCCTTCAGGGGTACGGATCACTTCTTCGAGCTCGGAACAGCGCTGGAGCCACAAACCCTGGACCCTTCGCACTCCCAGCCGCTGCTTCAGCGAGGTGTACTCGTCACCGAGCAGCACGGCCGGTCCGCTCTGCACAGCGCGAACCTGCTTCACGATGACGTCGCCGACTGTTCGCAATCCCAACTCGCCCACCAGCACCTCGACCTGGCCGGCCTGATCGGTGTCGTCGACCAGGATCGTCGGATGCTTCTCCCGGATGAGCTCGTCGTACTCGGCGCGGGACGTGGCGATGGCGATCTCTCCTCGCGTACGCAGGTCCCAGCTGCTGCCGACACGGCACCGCAACACGTCCGCCTGTCCCAGCAGTTCCAGGGCGACCTGCGACAGCAGGGCATAGGAACGACCGACGAACTCGTCCTCGTCGCTCTTCTCGAGCCGCTCGAACAACTCCGTCCACCGCGCGGGATCGACCTCGTCGACCGACCTGGTCAGCCCGAGACGACGGGCCTTCTCCCCGCTGATCTCGGCCACCGGAAGCACTGACGCCAACGCACCCAACTCCGGCGCGACTGCGGCGGCCACCCGAACGACCCCCATCGACGTGGTCACGAAGCCGTGCTCGCGCAGCAACCACCGCACCGGCGATTCGACTCGCGTACGGGTCCGTACGTTGCCACCGATCTGCCGGGTCCAGTGCTCGGACAGTCCCTCCTCCGGCATCTTGGCGAGAAACGCGGCCTTGCCCTCGGGGGAGAGCTGGAGGAAGACATGCAGATGACGCACCGTCGGCTGACCCGTCAACCCGACCGTGTTGAGCTGCACCCTGCTGGCCGTGCTGTCCAGACCTGCGCAGTACTCGGCATGTCGCACGACGTGGTAGTCGTAGAACCAGTGCTCGCTCTTCGGCTGTGAACCCATCACCGGTACGTCGGTCATGTCCAGCTCGCGCAGCACGACGAGGTCGTCGCCGTGGAAGTCGAGGTCCACGACGTGGGCCGCGTCCCGCGAACCGTCCGCGGGCACCACCGGTCCCGGCAGGAAACAGTCTTCGAGCGGCCGAAGGGCACCGGACTTCGTCCGCACCCGGAGGCGAGCACCCGTTGCCGCCAACTTCTTCCGGATGACGTCGACCAGCTCAACGCCGCCCGCGCTGCGGAGGAGTTCCCAGAACCGCGTCCACGCGTCGGGGTCGTAGTCGCGGAAACCCTGATCGAGAACGCTCTGGAACCGGCCCTGGGCGTCGGCTTCCCGGATACCCAGACGATCCAGGGCGTCCGCCATGTCCGGGTCGTCGGAGATGGAGGTGTCGACGTAGACGAGGTCGTCGGTGAGGCCATCGTCATCGGTGCGGCGGAACACCTTGCCCGCTGTCGGCGCGACGAACTCTCCGCTCTCGGTCAACACGATTCGTGCCGCCCTCACCTCGGCGGCGACCATTTCGAGCGCGCGCTCGCCGAAGCTGATCTCGTCGAGATGAGCGGCCACCCGGATTGCGGCGGCGGACGCGGACGCGGTGCCGTCCTCGACGAGCGCTTCCAACCAGGCGTCGACGGACTCCTGCTCGACGTCGGTCGCGGCGAGAACGTGGTTGACCTTGCCTCGGCGCAGAGTGCTCGCTTCCGCGGACCGGTGCAGCCAGTTCTTCGGCCGCCCCCCGTACTCCGCCCACATGTCCAGGGCGGCGCGGTCCACCTTCTCCGGATGTACCCGGAGTTCCTCGGGAACCCTGAGCACACCGTCCTGGTCCGGCAACGAAGGCCGCTCCGCAGCGAGACGCCAGATCGCCTCGACCAGGTACTCGTCGGCCCAGTTCGGCGACTCCTTGGTGCGGCCGGGCAGCAGTTGCAGGTAGGCGGCTGGGTCTGCCGGCTCCACCAACTCGGGCAGCGAGGACACGATGAGGTCGGCGGCCTCGGTCAGCAGTTCCCTGTTGAGTGGGCTGCCGTCCAGGAGGTTCTGCCGATCCTCGTTCGTCTTCCACGCGGCGTTGAGCACCCCGCTCAGCGTCGTCGGGTACGTCGTCGGGAAGAACGACCAGAACCGTCCCCGCTCGTGGGGCACCGAAAGCACTCGATGCCCTTCGCTGTCCTTGAGGACGGTGTAGTCCGGCACCGCCCACGCGATCTCGATCTCCGAGCGCTGGTGCATCTCGCCCGCCCCCTGGCGCGAGGCTTCACTCACCTCGTGCAGTCGGGTGAACACCCGGTGCCGTTCGGAGCGTGCTTTCTCCCCGCCGCGGGCCTCGCGGATCGTGTGCATCACCCCGCGGTACTCCACGGTGATCTCGCGCCGCACGACCGGCAGCGACCGCCGGTCCTCGAACACCAGCACCCTCACCTGGTGGGAGAACAGCTGGAAGAGGCTCGGAAACTTCGTGATGTCGTCGCCGAGCCGGTCAGCGGCGCCCGCCAGCAGCGGAAGGCGCACGACGGTTGCCGCACCTGACGCGAGCAGTTCGTCCAGAACCGGGTCCTGTGCCCGTTCTGCGGCCTCGTCCAGTTCTCGGGCCATCCGCAGGACCGGCGTGTCTCCGACCGACTCGACCGGGCGCTCTCCCCGTAGCTCCCGGTCGGCGTTGATGGCCTCGGTGATCTGCTCAGCTGACCATTCGGCATCGAACCCGAACGACCCCGTCGTGCTGAAGAACTGCGGGGTCGCGGTGGCCGCCAGAACGGATTTGATGCCGACGCCGAACCGCCCGATCTCGCCGCCGCGCTTCTGCGACACCCCCATGCGCAGGATCGTCCGGGCGCCCTCCTCCGTGATGGGCTCGCCGTCGTTCGCGACGTACAGACAGTTCGCCACGAGCACCACCCGGATCGCGCCGCCCTCGTGCTCAGGCTTGCGCATCTCGTCGGCGCCGTTCTGCACCAGCTCGTAAAGCTGCCGATCGCCGTAGCCCCCCTGGTGGATCCGGCGTTCCGCGTTCGCGTCCTCTTCTATCAGGTCGGGGTTCACCACGTAGGTACGCAGCGCGCGTTCGCTCAGCCTCTTGATGAGGTCGAGCACCGCGCTTCTCGCACGTTTGATCACTACCGCGTCACTCCTTGTCGCACGGCCAGTCCCGAAGGTGAGCCGTTGTGTGCTTCGAAGGTCAGCTGTCCCGGCCGATGCCCGACCACCGCACCCCTGCACGGCTAAGTGTCATTCGGGTACGAAAAGTCGAGTCGACTCCACGTCGTGAGTCGAACCGAGAGCGTTACTCATTCAGTTGGACCGGATTGCTGACCGGTTCACCTCCGAAGCGAGGATGAAGCCCCGCGATGCGTGTCGGAATTCTGGGATGCCCTGGTCTCGAATAGACTTGATCGACCCTGGCAGGCTTAACCATAAGTTGACAGCGATGCCCGCGTCAACTTCGCCTGATAGAGTGGGTGCATCCGATCAGCAACCACTTCTTCTTCGGAACGGCGGAAGGCAACGACGGCAGATGAGCGTTGAGCAGGGCGAGGACTTCGGCCCCTGGCTCGGGCGGCAGCTCCGCCGGGCCACGAGGTCGCAGGCCGAACTGGCCAAGCACCTCGGCATCACCCGTGCGGCAGTGTCCGCGTGGATCGTCGGCAGGGCCGAACCGCGCGACGAGCACAAGCGGATGATCGCCGACTTCCTCGGCATCGAGCCGGAAGCGGTCAACAATCGAACGTCCGACATCTCGACCAACCTCCCCCTCACCTGGCATCACCGGCCGGCCCACGCCGACGGGGGACGCGAGTACGGAAACGCCGCAGCCTTCGCCTTCAACGCGGACCTGTCCGTGCTCGCCCGAGAGGCCACCCAGAACTCGCTCGACGAACGTCACGACCTGACCAAGCCGGTACAGGTCCACTACACACTGCACGAGGTCAGCGGACAGCACCTCGACAAGTTCCTCGACGCACTGCGGTGGAACGAGCTCCGCAAACACTACGACGCGGCCGCCGACAAGAAGCAGAAGGTTTCCAGGAGCCTGAAGGCAGCGCTGGAGGAACTCGACCGCACGCGAACCGTGCTGTTGCTGCGGGTCGACGACTACAACGCCGCCGGTCTCACCGGTCCCGAGTACAGCGACGGGCGCTTCGCCGCAGTGGTCCGCAGGCAGCTGGACAGCCACAAGGAGACGAGCAAGCGCGCAGGCGGTTCGTACGGTCTGGGCAAGGTCACGCTCTGGGCGACCAGCAAGTTCGGCCTGGTGCTGATGAACTCGACGCTCTCCGAGCCCCACGAGGGCCGCACCGAACGCCGGGTCATCGGCAGGCTCGACCTGCCGTGGCGGACGGTGGACGGCGAGGCGTACGCGGGCCCGGCCTGGTTCGGTGAACCCGACACCTCGCCGGAACATCCCAAGGTGTCGAGGTCTTGGTGGGCCGACGAGGACACCGTTCGCGACCTGCACCTGGAACGCCCCCACTCCGACGCCGGTACGTCGTTCCTGATCGTCGGCGCGCACGACGCCTCAGGCGACGCCGAGTCCTTGCAGGACATGCACGAGAAGCTCGTCCGTTCACTCGCCGACGGTTTCTGGGCAGCCATGGTCGGCGGGCAACGCGCCGGCGCATTGCTCGACGCGCGAGTGACGACGATGCGCAACGGCCAGGTGCTCGTGCCCGAGCAACGGGTCGACTCCTACAGCAGGCATCCCGCGCTCAGTCGCGCGCTGAAGGCCTACCTCGACAACGACACCGTCAGCGAGCGGACGTCCGGCGACCAGGTCGCCCAGTCCGACGTATCGCTTTTCGTGACGCCACTGCGGGACGGGGCACGCATCGAGGGCAAGGGCACCGAACATCGTGCTGTCCTGCTGCTGACGGGAACCGACGACGAGGACCGGAAGAACCGCGTCGTGTGCATGCGGGGCAACCGAATGACGATCATGGAGCGCCGGCCGCGCGACCTCCCGCTGGGCACCGATTCGTTCCAGGCGGTGCTGCTCGCGGGCCACGCGACCGAGAACGACGGTGAGGACGTTCAACTCGCCGAGGACTTCCTCCGCGCGTCCGAACCTCCCGAGCACAACAAGTGGGACCGCACCGAAGAGCTCACATCCCTGTACCGGCGCGGTGCGCTGAGTCGCATCGACGACTTCAAGGACGAGATCGACCGAGCGGTCCGCGAACTGGTGGGGCGCCGTGAAACCGTCACACGCGGTGGCCCGGCGGCACTTCAAGAACTGTTGCGGTTGAGCACCGGCGTGTCCACTGGAACAAGGCGCACGCAAGGCGTGCCGACTGTCCGCAGCATCAACGCCCGGCTCGACGACACCGGTGCCTGGCACGTCGACGTCGACGTGAAGCTGCCGGACGCGGAGGACTCCTGGTTGCTGACCCCGGTCGCCAAGTTCGACGTGAGATCAGGCGGCAGGCCCGCCATCGAGTGGAACCTGCTCACCGCCGCCGAGAACTGCCGGATCGAGAGCGGCAACCTGGTGATCCCGGCCGGCACGCGCTCGGCTTCGTTCGTCGGGGTCACCGATCCGGCCAGCCATCCGGTGCGAGGCAGGTTGTCCCGGCTGCTCGTCGACGTCCAGAAGGCACGGGGAGGTACCCGGTGAAGGCGGCGTTTCCGTACCCAACGCTGTTCGGTGACGTGATCCTCGAGGTGACCGCGGTAGCGGTGGACGGTTCGCCTCTGCCGTACTCGCACGTTTCCAAGGCCGAGCAAACCGTTGCCCTGCAGCAAACAGGTCGAGACAAGTGGGACGTGGCCACGCTGCACCTCCGGGCAACCCTGCCTGAGCAGGAACTGAGCGAGGGCCCGTGGACTGACCCGGTCTGTCTCGCGGTGCTCACCGAGAAGGCCACGAACGCCAGGACGAGCGCCCGTCTCAAGCGTGCGCAGGACGGTAGCTGGCAGGGCCGGATCGAACTGGTGCGCAACGCCCACCTCAACCGCGCGTCACTCGGTCTGACCGTGGCGGCCACGCTCGACGACCTGCCGGGTCGCATCATCGGTACCGCGGAACGGGACTGGTACGTCGACCTGAAGGTGACGACACCGGTCCGCCAGCGCGACATCGAGATCGTCGAGATCGACTTCCGCGAAGGCGAACTGGAATGGTTGCGCCCCTTCAAGGAGGCACCGTGGATCGTCGAGACCACCGGTGAGATTCCGACCGTGTACCTCAACACCAGCGCCGTCGAAGGTCTGGTCGAGGTCCTGCACGGCACCGGAGGCAGCGCCGAGGAGAAGCTGCTGCGCGAGATGGCGTCGAGTCAGGTCGCCCAGGACGCCTGGACGGCGATGTTCCACACGGCGATCAGCGATCTCGACGTGGACGAGGACGGCACGCCGCAGATGCCGGGTGGCTGGCGCGAGCCGGTCCTGCAGATGATGTTGCCGGACGTCCTTCCTGGACGGCAGCTCACTGACGCGCTGTTCGACATCAACGAGCGCCGCACCAAGGGTTTCGGTTGGTCCGAGCTGCAGACGAGTGTGCAGTACGCCGCCGGCAGACGTAGTCAGACGACGAAGAAGTTGACCGTGGCAACGCGGTCGGTGAACCGTGTCGAGAGGAGTGCCGGCCGGTGAGCAGTCCGGACACCGCGCAGGAGATCGGCCTTCTTCCCGATGCAGCCATCGCCAAGTTCCTCACGCGAGGAATGCAGACAGGCCAAGAGAATCCGCCGCTGGTCGCGCTGCGCAAGGCGGCAGCTGAGCCGGAACCGGAACCGCGGTGGTTCGTCGACCCGGTGCGCGACCTGCTCGACGAGGCGATGAGCCGGTTCGGCGACCGACCGTCCCGTGCGGACGCCTGGCTGGCCCCTCGCCTGCACGCGACGCTGCGCATGACGCGGGCCGAAGCGGCCGACAGTCGCCGGTGGAACTTCCTGGCGATGATCACGGCGCCGGACTACGTCGTGTGGCGGCACAAGGGCAGTGAGATCGTGCCCAGCGCCCGCTTCAGTGGTCCGCACTACACCCAGGCTTTCGCCAGGTTGTGGTGGGCCGCCGAACTGTTCCGCGACGGCCACGACTACCGACCGGTCGAGTTCGCCTGCCACTTCCAGGACGTTCTCAACACGACGATGCGGCTGGACATTATCGACCACCGCCCAACCGCGCAGACGATTCTCCGTCTGCTGGAAGAGCTACAGCACGCGAGCACGTCGAAGATCGGTGACCGGGTGAATGCCCTGTCGTCCGCCGTGAACGCCGCCGGAAGCACCTTGATGTACGACGTGTTCGCTCCGGACGACCAGATGGATCACGACGCCGTGCAGGACTGGGTGGCCGAGTCCGCGGGCATGCCTCCTGTGCCGTGGGACCGGCTTCCTGAAGGTCCGGACGACGGCAAGGTCAGCGAGCGCGCCATCGGCACGCTTCTGCCGCTGTTCACGCAGCTGCTCGAAGAGGCGCCACTTCGCAAGCGCGGCAAGCACTCCTCGGATGACGAGGAAGCCTGATCTTTGTGGACGGTCAGGCCTTGGTCGTGGGTACCAGCGGCTTGTCCGGGTGGGGATCCCACTTCGCCTCGACCGCACGATCGAGGTCCGCGTTGTCGAACTTCAGGCCGAGCGCGGCAGCGAGGATGTGGACCGCGAGGCGAGGTGGGATGGCGTTGCCCACCTGCTGGGGGATGTGCTTGCCCGACCACGGGTAGTCGATCGGGAAGGTCTGAAGCCTTCCGAACTCGTGCCTTTGGAACCTCTTCGGTGCCGACGAGAGAGAGCCGTCGGTGTACAGCTTGTTCCGATCGATCTTTCCCGTGACTGTCGCGGAGGGCTCATCGGAGCGACGTCTGCCGCGCGCTTCGGGCACACCGCCGGTGCCGTAGTTCGAGACGACCACGAACTCGTCAGTGCGTTTCAGCGCCTGCGCCATCGACACCCAGGGCAAGAGCGCCTGGTCGCCGTCCGTCTGCGGCTTTCCCTTGCGGTAGCGACGATGCGTGGGAGTCGGAAGCCTGGCGTCACCCTCCAGGCGTGCAATCAGAATCGCTCGTCGCCGCGTCTGCGGCACACCGAACTCCTCGGTGTGCAGGATGCCGGTGTCGACGTCGTAGCCCAAGCCCCGCAACACCTTGTCGTAAGCCTCCCAAACCGGGAGAACAGCAGGCACCTGTTCCAACACGATTGCCTTGTAAGGCTTTTCACTCCTGTGAGCCGCCAGCACCCATCGCAACGGCTCGAGAACGAGACCGGTACGCGGGTCGGCATCTCCGTGCAGGTTGGCGAGCTCCTTCACGACGTCCTCGCCGTTGACCATGCGCTGCAGAAACTCGAGCACCTGGTCCAACGCGCGCCTTCCGGCACCGCCACCGGCGACCGTATAGGTCTGACAGGGCGGCCCGCCGGTGAGGACGGTCGCTTCAGGAAAGTCGTCCGGCCCGAACTCCCGGACGTCCTCGAACCTGGTGTCGAGGCCGGCTGCGTTTCGAGTCGTGCAGGCATCCACATCCCACTCGATGCCTGCCACGCTCAACCCGAGCCAGTGAGCCGCTACGTCAAGCCCTCCTGGGCCCGCGAACAGGTCGACCATCTGTGCAGACGAGAAGAGCGACGGCTGCACGGAGTTCATGGAGACGGAGTTTATCTCGCAACGGCCGCGACGGGAATCAGGCTCCACTACGCGCCAGTGCAGCTCGAATCGACTGTCCCAGTGCTCGGCCCACAGGCGGCGGCGACGCATGCCCGATCTGTCGGTACCTCGCCGTTTTCCTGCCGGCGAACTGCCATTCGGGCGGAAAACCTTGCAGTGCGGCCGCCTGGTCCACCGTGAGCTTGACCATGCCGGCGCGCCCGAGTTCGGGATTCCAGTCGAAGTCGGGTCCAGGCACGTCGTCGGCCACGGTCCCGCCGTCCACGCCCATCTTCGCCCAGGCTCGCTTGGAACCGGTAAGCCCGAGGTCGGGTCCACCGCGCGTCCAGGAGCCGCCCACCAGGGTGGGAGCCAGTTTGTCCGCCTGCTTCGCCCACTCCCCCGCCTGCTGCCACCCACGAGCGGTCATCGACTCGACCAACGCTTCGCCGACAGTCACGAACTGCTCCAGCGAAGAAGCCGGAACTTCGAAGAGATCCAACGCATCGCCCTTGAACGCCACGAGAATTCCCTGCTCGCGGCTCTGCGGCACGCCGTGGTCAGCGGCGTTCACCACGAACCAGCGGTGCCGATAACCAAGGTGTCCGAGCTCTTCCGCCACGTAGTCCCTGATGAACTCGTATCCGGGCTTGACCGCCAGGTCGGGCACGTTCTCCACCAGCAGTGCCCGCGGCTGCACCCCCGGAACGAGCATGATCGTTGCCTTGAGCAGTTCAAGCTCTGCCTCGTTGCCCCGTGCACGGGTGGCCGTCGCCGATGCCTGCACTCTCGGCAGTCCTGCCGACAACAGATCCACGTCGTAGACCTGCGGATAGTCCTCCGGCACGAAATCCAAGAGGTCCATTTCGAGCACGTGCCAACGAGGACGGTTGGCGCGCAGCGTTTCGCACGCTACGTCACGGTTGTCAATCAGCAGCACCGGGTCGAATCCGGCCTGTTCCAGTCCCAGCGCCAGCCCTCCGGCGCCTGCGCAGACGTCAAGAGAGGAGAAGCGTTTTTCCGCTTTCACCATTGCGCGCCCAGGTCCCCTCTGGCTCCGATTCGAATTGAGAATAACCTCAAACGAAGCCAGAGGGGCGAAGTTGCACACCAAGAAGCTAGCGGAACTTCCAGGCCTGAGCCGCGGAACCGTTGCAGCTCCAGATGTTCAGGCGCGTGCCGGGAGTGGTCGACGCGTTGGGGTTGTCCAGGCACAGCCCCGACTGCGGGTTCTGCACGGACCCGTCCGACCGCACGCGCCACTGCTGCGCGCCCGTGCCGTTGCACTGCCACAACTGGACGGCCGTGCCGTTGGTGGTGCCGCTGTTGCTGATGTCGAGGCACTTGCCGGAGATGGCGATCGTGCCGTCGGCGACGACGCGCCACTTCTGCGCGTAGGAGTTGTTGCAGCCCCAGATCTGCACGGGGTTGCCGTTCTCGGTGCCGCCGGCGTTGTTGTCCAGGCAGAGCGTCGGCGAAGCAGACAACTCAACGGAACCCGTGCCGGACGGGTGGCGTTCGGCCGGGAGTGACGGCGTGTTCAGGTGGTAGAAGTCGACGGCCAGGTAGTTCGGGGTCTTGCGGGCCGCGGGTTCGCAGAAGCGCTGGGCCCGGTTGACGAGCTTCGAGTTGTCAGTGGCGACGGTGCCCTGCATCGGGACGTCGCGGAAGTGGTTCATCACGAAGAGCGGGCGGAAGTTCGCTTCGGTCGCGGTCAGTGGCTTGTCGCCCCAGCGGGAGTAGCAGGACCAGTCGGAGGTGCCGGTTCCCGAGCCCATCGACCAGTAGTTCTCGACGGTCCAGTCCTTCTGGTAGAGCACGCCGGAGTTCTCGCGGCCGTCGCGGCCGTGGTCGGTGAAGATGAGCAAACGCTTGCCGGTGGCCCTCATCTGCGACAACGTCGGCCAGCCGTTCTCGCGGACACCTTCGGCTCGGTACAGGACGTCGCCCAGGCCCTGAACGCGGGCCAGTTCGGAGCGCAGGACGTCGGCGGAGACGTAGTCCTCCAGGAAGACCGTGACGATCTCGGTGGGACGGGACTTCAGGAAGTCGACGATGCGCTGGACGTCGACGTTCAAAGCCACCGGCTTGCTGACGGCCGTGCAGCTGTTGTGGCAGAGGATGGCGCCGTCGGGGGTCTGGTGGATGTCGAGCATGAAACCGCGCACGCCGTCGTTGAGCTGCTGCACGATGCCGCGGGACTGGTTCGGGGCGATGTTGGCGAACATGAAGCCGCCGTCGACGCCGTTCGCGTAGGCGTTGTGCGCGGTCAGGAACGTCATCTCGTCCAGGCGCGGGTCGGCCGGGGGCTGGACGCGGACCGGGGTGACCGGGGTCAGGAACCACGTGTCGTCGCCGGTGCCGACGCGAATCTGGTCGGTGCCGGACGCGATCAGGTAGCGGTCGGCACCAGGGTCCTTGAAGCGGTATCTGTCCTGGTCGTCGAGGAGCCCGATCCACTGGGCCTCGGCACTGGAGCAACTGACCATCTGGGCGGTGTCACCGTTGCGGCCGAGACACTGGCCACCCTCGGACAGCGTGCTGCCGTTCCAGGAGAACTGCTGGCGGTCCTCGTTGCCCTTGGGGCGGTGCTGGACCGGGGTCGAGCCGGACACGGCGGCGTTCTGGCCGGTCACGGCGCTTTGCAGGTAGTAGTTGCCGTTGGGGGCCGCGACCGCGTCGACGGGGACGAGGAGCAGCGACAACAGCGCGAGCACAGGGATGATGCGCATGAGGTGAAGGTTGGTCCACCGACGTGAACATGAAAAGGATTCACACCGAAATCCGTCCAAACCGAGACATCTGTGGGCCGGACCACACAAGTCGATGCAGCGGATCGAGCGGCGAGAGGGGTTTCCCGATCCGCAAGCGACCACTGAGGAGAAGGGGGCGGCGTGGGGTTCGACCAGTTCGTCGCTGATCGACTGGATCGGCTGTTGGCCTATGCCACCGCGATCACCTGCGACAAACACCTGGCGCAGGACATCGTGCAGAACGTGCTCATGCGCGCGCAGGGCAAGTGGGAACGCATCGGGGCGATGGACGTGCCCTATCTCTACGTGAAGCGCATGGTGACCAACGACTACCTGTCGTGGCGGCACCGCAGGGCAGCGCGTGAGATCGCCATGGAACGCAGTGAACTCGCCGGGCACGTGCCGTCGATGGCCGATCCGGCCGACGCGCACGCCGAACGTGAGGCCATGCGCGCACGGATCGCCATCCTGCCGCGCAAGCAGCGTGCGGCGTTGGTGCTGCGGTTCTACGAGGACTGCAGTGACGCGGAGATCGCACAGGTGCTCGGGTGCGCGGAATCGACCGTGCGCAGCCAACTCTCTCGTGCGCTGCAGACGCTGCGCACTCACGAACTCGCCCGGTCCGCCACCCTGGGGGTGCACTCATGAACGACCTGATCCGCCAGGCCATCGCCGCTGAGGCCGAGGAGCGCGTCGACTCCCGGATCGTGCTGGCCAACCTGCACAAGGCCAAGAAGCGCAAGCCGCTCGGGCTGATCGTCGGTGTCGCGACGCTGACCGCCGCCGCTGCCGCAGCCGCCGTCATCATCCCGACGACGATCAAGAAGACCGAGGCCGCGCCGCCCGCGGTGTCCCCCGGTGCGGCGGAAGCACAGAACGTGCTGCTTATCGGCGCTGACGACATGGGCAACACCGACGCGTTGATGCTCGCGCGGTTCCGGGGGGACGGGGCGGCGGTCATGGTCGTGTCGCTGCCACGGGACCTCTACGTGGACGGCGCGAAGATCAACGGCCTGTTCGCCCAGGACCCGAAGAAGCTGACCGCGGCCGTCGAGAAGACGACGGGGGCGAAGGTCGACCACTACGCCGCCGTGCGGATGTCGGACTTCGGCCCGATCTCGCAGCTCGTCGGCGGGGTCGAGGTCTGCCTGAAAGCGGCGGCGAACGACCCGATCACCAAGGTCGGCTTCCCGGCCGGCAAGCAGGTGCTCCAGGGCGATCGGGCTCTCGCCTTCCTGCGCCAGCGCCACGGTCTGCCCAACGGCGACCTGGACCGCGCCAAGCGGCAGCAGATGTTCCTCGTCGGGCTGGCGTCGCAGATCACCAAGGACAAGGCGCTCGCACTCGCGCGCGGCGTCAGCGGGTCGATCAAGGTGGACGACGGCTGGGACGTGCTGGAGTTCGCGCAGCGGTTCACCGGTCCGGTGGGGATCGGCGTGACGACGCTGCCGGTCGACGCGCCCGTCCAGCGGGAGACCGGGTTCGGGTACGAGGTCGACCCCGCCACGGCCAAGGCGTTCGTCGACAAGGCCCTCAGCGGGGGCGACAACTCCGGCGAAGGCGACTGCACCAACTGACGATCACTCGGATGGAGCATCAAGTCGCCCTTCTGCGCAGTCGATGACCAGCATGTAGCCCGCGAGACGGCCGCTACGATCAATTCGTGCGTGAACCACTTGAACGTGACTCCGAGATCGCGCACATTCGTGAAGCTCTGGACGCAGCCACCCGTGGTGAGGGTCGCGTCGTCGTCATCGAGGGCCGTGCGGGCATCGGCAAGACCAGGCTCGTGCACGAATGCCGTGAGCTGGCCAAGGAGCGCGGGTTCGGGCGTCTGCAGGCTGTCGGTGATGCCCTGGAGAGCGCCATGGCGTGGGGCGTCGTCCGGCAGATGGTCGAGCGGTCGGTGTCGCGGTACTCCGGCGAACTGCGCGAGAAGATCCTCGCCGGGCCGTCCGGGGCGGCGCTGAAAGCCCTGGACGACGCCGCGCTCGACCCGAGTCAGGCCGAACTGGCCCGCACGCTGCACTCGTTGTGGTGGGTCGCGGTGGACCTCTCGTCCACCCGCCCGCTGCTGATCACGGTGGACGACGCGCACTGGGCGGACCACTCGTCGCTGCAGTTCCTCGTCTACCTGTCCCGCCGGATCGCGGACCTGCCGATCGCGCTGGTCGTCGCGACCAGGCCGCCGATGGACAACTTCGGGCCGCTCGCGCAGCTGAGCGTGTCCGCCGACCGGTTGCTGCCGCGTCCGCTCACCACGGACGCGCTCAGCGCCCTGGTCGGCGGGCATCCCGAGGTGATCACCGCACTGCACGCGGCCAGTGGCGGGAACCCGTTCCTGTCCGGCGTCCTGGTCGACGAACTCGCGGCGCTCGGGCTGCCGCTGGACGACGCCGCGACGGCGGAGAAGGTCGGCACGCTCGGCCCGAGCACCGTCTTCCGCGCCACGCTGGGAAGGCTGCCCGCCGAAGCGGTGGCGCTCGCGGGCGCGGTCGCCGTGCTCGGTACGCACGCCGATCCGTGGCAGGCGGCGGAGCTGGCGGAGGTCGGCGATCTCCCGGCCGCGGTCGAGGCGTTGACGGCGGCGAACGTCATGGTCACCGGTGAGCACCTGGAGTTCGTGCACCCCGTGGTGCGTGAGGCGGTGCTGACCGGTCTCGGGCCGATCGCGCGCGCCTCGCTGCACGCGCGCGCTGCGAAGTCGTTGCAGGAGTCGCACGCCTCGGCCGGCCGAGTGGCCGCGCATCTCGTCCACGCTCCCAAAGGGACACTGCCGAACGCCGCCGAGGTGCTGAGGAAGGCCGCGGCGACGTTGCTCTCGGCCGGAGACCCGCGCACCGCCGCAGGGCATCTGGCGAGGGCGGTGGACGAGAAGCCCGGCGACGCGGGACTGCGCGCGGAACTCGGGCGCGCGTTGCTGCGGGTCGGCGACGCCGTGAACGCGCACCGGCACCTGAAGGCCGCGGCCCAAGGCCTGCCGGACGCGGAACTGGTGGCCGCGGCGGCCTCGGCGACGGCCGCGCTGGAAGGCCCGGCGGCGGCGATCGCGGAACTGACCGAGGCCATCGGGGCCCGTCCGGACGGCGAGTCGCGGCTACACCTCGAAGCACGGCTGGCGGTGTTCCGCTCGTTCCTGCCCGATCAACGCCAGGTCGCGTCCGCGCACCTCAGCGGCTACGCGGGTCTCGCGGGCGGCACCCCGGACGAACGCACGTTGCTCGGTCTCCTCGCGCAGATGGGCCGCTACGAGGTGTGGCCGCACGACGAGGTCGCCACGACCGCGACGCGCGCGCTCGCGAATGGCGCCTACCTGGACGACGCGACGGGCAGCACGGACGCGATGGTCGCGTGGCTGGTGGCGTTGCTCGCCCTGATGGCCGCGGACGGCGTCGACACCGCGCGACACGAGATCGAACGGGCCAGGTTGAAGGTGCGGGCGCACGGCTCGCCGATCGAGTTCGCCATGGTGGCGAACGCGTCGCTGTTCCTGAACTGGCGCTGCGGCAACATGCAGGTCGTCGAGGCCGAGGCCGAGGGCGCACTGGCCGCCGTCGCGCACGAGGACCCGGTGTCCGAGGTGATCAGCCTGCGCGCGACCTCGACGCACTTCGCGGTCTACGCGGCACTCGAACGGGGCGACGTCGCGGCTGCCGGCGCGTTCATCACGGCGTTCGACAGCAAGCACGCCGATGCCCGGCTGACCATGCCGATGATCTGGCTGCACGAGGTGCGCGCGTTGATCGCACTGGCCGAAGGCGACGCACGGCGCGCGATGTCCCAGGCCTACCGTCAGCGCGACGCGATGCACCAGGTGCACGTCGATCCGCCCACGATCCCGTGGCGTGCGGTGGCCACCCGCGCCGCGTTGCTCCTCAACCAGCACGAACTCGCGTTGGAACTGGCCACCGAACAGCTCGACGTGGCCCGTAGGTGGGGCGCGGCGACCGAGGTGGGTGCGGCTTTGCGGCTGCTCTCGAACGCCGACGCGGACGCCCGGCTGGAGTTGCTGACCGAGTCCGTGTCCGTCCTGGAGGCGTCGCCTTCACGTCTGGAACTCGCCCGGTCGCTGGTCGACCTGGGCGAGGCGCTGCGGGTCGCGCGACGCCGGACGGACGCGCGCGAGCCGTTGCATCGCGCCATCGAACTGGCCGGGAACTGCGGCTCGGCGGCGCTCCAGACCCGTGCGGTCGAGGCGTTGGAGGCACTCGGCGACCGGCCGCGCCGCCAGATCACCCTGGGCGCGGAGGCGTTGACGGCGTCCGAACGGCGCGTGGCCGACCTGGCGGCGGCGGGCCGGGCGAACAGGGAGATCGCGCAGGAGCTGTTCGTGACGCCCAAGACCGTCGAGAACCACCTCGGCCGGATCTACACGAAGCTCGGAATCGCAGGTCGCAGGGACCTCGCCCGCGTCCTCGCCTGAGACAGAGCGATGTGGGGGTGTCCCTGATACACCCATCTTTTCCGCTGGAGGGTTGAGGGATCTCCCCTCATGCCTTTGGGGGTTCGCCTCGGCGAATCTTGTGTCACCGCAGGGGAACACAGGAACTCGAAGGGGAAACCGAAATGATCCGCAACGCTCTGATCGCCGCCGCCGCTCTCACCGCCGTCGTCGCTCCCGCCACCGCCGTGGCGGACCCGATCATCGGCACGCCCCCGCCGTGCGTCGGCGCCTCCGACATGGCCGGCAGCGAGTTCAACGTCAAGAAGTGCGGCGTCAGCGATGTGGACCAGCACCGGGCCGGCCTCGAGAACAACGGTGGCGCCTACTGCGGCCCGGCCTCCCTCTACAACGTCCTGCACTACTGGGGCCACGAGAAGGACGCCCCCGTCGGCTGGCTGACCACCAAGGTCGGCAACCTCAACCCGAAGGACCCCGCCGACTACAGCGTCATCACCAACTCGATCGGGCGCATCGGCGTCGACGCCAAGTACGACGGCGGCACCAACCTCACCAACCTGCGCAAGGCGTGGGACATCGCCACCAAGCCCGCCCGTGACGCCGGGTGGACCACCTCCGCGGGCGCCGTGAGCACCCACGAGAACCCGGACTTCGCCGGTGAGCTCG
This sequence comes from Lentzea sp. NPDC102401, assembly GCF_044765805.1. Lineage (NCBI taxonomy): Bacteria > Bacillati > Actinomycetota > Actinomycetes > Pseudonocardiales > Pseudonocardiaceae > Lentzea > Lentzea sp. NPDC102401. The sequence goes on from NZ_JBIWKS010000010.1 coordinate 192,297, forward strand.
CGAAGAAGCTCAACGAGGGCCCGCTGCAGCTCGTCTACGGCCGCTACAAGGCGGGCCCCACCACCGGTTCGCTGCAGCGCAGCGGTGGTCACATCATCACGGTGGTGTCCGCGACCGGCTCGTTCGGCGGCAACACGATCAAGCTGAAGCTGGCCGACCCGGGCCGCGCCGGTGACAGCGGCCAGGGCAACTACCTCTACACCCAGTCCGCGTACGAGTCGCTCGACGTCACCCTGACCAAGCGGTCCATCAAGGAGTACGTCCCGGTCAAGGACGACGAGAACACCCGCGAGGACGAGTCGCTGGAGCCGGGCACCTACCGCACCGTGACGCGCTGGGAGCTCACCGGCGAGCGCTACGTCAGCGACACCACCCGTCAGATGGTCGAGGCCTTCAACTGGTTCGACATGGCCAAGTAGTTTCCGGCTTCCAGGGCCGCATCCCTTCAAGGGGTGCGGCCCTAGTCTGTTTTCATGCCCAGCCGCGATCGGGAACGCACCCGCCGCCGGTTGCTGGACGCCGCGTTCGTCGAGTTCGCCGCCTACGGGATCGCCGGGGCGCGGATGGAACGCATCGCCCGCATCGCGCGGTGTTCCGCGGGTCTCGCCTACACCTACTACGGCGGCAAGGACGAGCTGTTCGACGCCGTGCAGTCCGAGGTGGTGAGCGCGGTCGCCGTGGAGTTCGACGCCCGTGACCTGCCCGGATACGCCGCCCGGCTGTGCGACCTGCAGCACCGGCACCCGGAGTTCGCCCGGCTCGCGACCTGGCAGCGGCTGGAACGGCGCGGCTGCGTCAGCCGGGTCGCCGAGGTCGAGGCGATCCGGGCGGCGCAGGAGTCGGGACTGGTGTCGTCGCGGTTCTCCGCCGAGCAGGTGTTGCAGCTGGTGCTGGCGATCGCGTCGATGTGGTCGAACGCCGCTGGAGGTGCCGATCACGAGGAACGGCGGCGGACCGTCGAGGACGCCGTGCGCCGGCTGGTGGAGCCGTAACCTGGATCTATGCGTGTTCTCGTCGTCGCCGCTCCCCTGCTGGGTCACGTCTTCCCGTTGATGCCCCTGGCCCTGGCACTGCGCGAGGCGGGCCACGAGGTCGTGGTCGCCACGGGCGGCGAGGCGCTGCGGGTGCGCGACTCCGGCCTGCGCGTCGAGGACGTGGTCCCGGCGAACGTCCGCTTCGGACCGATCGCGCTGCGCATCATGCTGACGCATCCGTTGGTGGCCAAGAGGGAGATGCGTGGCAGCGGGCGGCTCGACTTCGTGTCGCGGCTGTTCGGTGTGGTCGGGAACGCGATGACGGCGCCGTTGCAGGCCTTTGCCCGTGGTTGGAAGCCGGACGTCGTGGTGCACGAACCGCTGGCCGCCGCCGGGTCCGCGCTGGGCGTGCCCTCGATCGTGCACGACGTGTCGCTGTTCGACGGGCTGGAGCTGACGGCCGCGGTCGGCGCGCGGATGAAGGCCGGAGTGCGTTCTCCCACAACGGTTCTGCGCACGGCGCCGCCGTCGCTCGCGGAGTTTCCCGGCGGTGAACGGATGCGGTTCGTGCCGTACAGCGGTGACGGTGAGGTGCCGCGGTGGCTCGCCGAACCGTCCGGCAAGCCGCGCATCCTCGTCAGCCGGAGCACCGCGCCCGGTCCTGGCTCTGGCCGGATGATGGCGGCCGTGGTCAAGGCGGCCGAGCGGGTGGACGCCGAGTTCGTGCTGGTGCGCCCGGAACGCACCGAGGGCCTGCCCGGCAACGTCCGGACGGTCGGATGGGTGCCGATTCCGCGCGCGCTGCCGTTCTGCGACGGGATCGTGCACCACGGCGGCGCGGGGTCGTTGCTCGGCGCGCTCGCGGCGGGAGTGCCGCAGCTCGTCGAGCCGGGACCGGGCGACCGGACCGTGCACGCGACCGCGATCACCGGGCGTGGGGCGGGGCTGCGGGCGGAGCCGCGGGAGATCACACCCGAGCTGCTCACCCGGCTCATCGAGGATTCGAAGCTGCAGCGGGCCGCGGGCGAGGTGCGCGCCGAGATCGCGGCGATGCCGTCGCCCGCCCAGGTAGCTCGGCGGTGGGAAAGTCTCTAGCAGCGGGTCACGATTCGCGGGATCGACTCCCGGAACAATAGAACAGCACCTAATCTGGCCGGGTGCGCATTCTCTTCTCGAGCCTAGGCTCACACGGACACGTTTACCCGATACTTCCGCTCGCGATCGCCGCGCGAGCGCAAGGACATGACGTTCTCTATGCCGTCGACTCCGGATTCCACGCGACCGTGGAAAAGCTGGGGTTCACGGTGGTCGACGCGGGCATCAGCATCTGGGAGGCGTTCCGCCAGGCCAACGAACTGCACGGCACGGGCGAGTTCCGACGCGACATGCTGCGTCAGACGGCCGTCGACGCGTTCGGGTCCGTGCTGCCCAGGGCCTTCGTGAACGATCTGGAGCCGGTGCTCGAACGGGACAAGCCCGACCTGGTCGTCTTCGAGCTCATCAACCCCGGCGCCGGCCTCGCCGCCCTGCGCGCCGGGATTCCGACGGTGTGCCACGGATTCGGCAAGATGGACGAATCCCTCGTTCCGGAAGCAATGAGCAACCTCCTTCTGGAGTACGTCGCCGAACTCGGTATCACGTTGCCCGATGGGCAGCATTACGGGCTCGGATCGACTTATCTGGACGTCTTCCCGCCGTCTTTGCAGAACCTGGACTTTCTTGCGGACGTGGATCGAATTCCGATGCGTCCGGTTCCGTTCGCCGAGCCGGGCGAATTGCCCGATTGGGTCGTGGCGCACGAAAGGCCGCTCGTCTACCTGACGTTCGGCACCGCGTTCTCGAACCCGGACGTGCTGCGGACCGCGATCGCCGGGCTCTCGGGCGTGGACGCCGAGGTGCTGGTCGCGACCGGGCCGCAGGTCGATCCGTCCGTGCTGACCGACGTGCCGGGCAACGTGCACGTGCTGCCGTGGGTGCCTCAGGCGGATCTGCTCGCGCACGCAGATCTCGTCGTGCATCACGGCGGCGCCGGCACCACGGTCGCCGCGATGACGCACGGCCTGCCGCAGTTGGTGCTGCCACAGGGCGCCGACCAGTTCCGCAACGCCGAGATCGTCGCGGACACGCGACTGGGCGCTCAGCTCGTCGGCGAGGACTTCACGGCGGACGCGGTGCAGGAGACCGTGCGGAAGTTGTTGAAGGACAACGAGGTGCAGGCCGCGAACGCCGCCATCGCCGCGGAGATCGCCGCCATGCCGCACCCCGACGACGTGGTGCCGAAGCTGACCGAACTGGCCGGCTGACGACGTGCGGACCGGTGCCTACTCGCTGGGCACCGGTTTCAGCGCCGACAGCGCCTCCTCGACGGAGTCGTGCAGCGCGAGGACGTCGGCCACCCCCGTGACCTGCAACGGTCGTCTCACGGCCCGCTGCGGCGCGACGACGTGCAGCTTCTTGCCCAGCTCGTCGGCGTGCTCGTGGGCCGAGATCAGCGTCGAGATGCCGGTCGAGCCGAAGAAGCTGACCTCCGTGAGGTCGGCGATCAGCGCGGGCCCCGCGGTCTCGAAGGCGTGACGCACCGCGTCCAGCACCTCGTCGGCCGTGTCGACGTCGATCTCGCCTTCCACGGCGATGACAACGATCCCGGCGACCGTCGCGACACGGACCGTGAGCAGCGGCGATTCCTTGAACACTTCTTCGTTCACCAGCACTCCCCGGTGGCCGAAGGCGCACGAGACTCGGACTCCGAGCACGCTGCTGAACCCGGCTGTCGCCCCGACGTTACGGCCGTTGCTTCCCCATCACAACCTATCGTCCCCCCAACCTCCGGACGGCGGCGACCAGTTCGGTGTTGCGCACTCCCTTGGCCAGGTAGTCCGTGACGCCCGCCCGGCGCATCTCGTCGACGGCGCCAGGATCGGTGTAGGCGGAGAACGCCAGGATCCGCGTTCCGGGCGCACGCTGCAGGATCTCGGTCGCCGCGTGCGAGCCTCCGCCGAACGGCATCCGCACGTCGAGCACGACCACCGCCGGCGCGTGCTGTTCGGCCAGTTCGACGGCCTCGCGGGCATCGGCGGCGACCGCCACGACCTCCAGGTCCGGTTCGTCGTCGAGCACGTCCCGCAGGACGTCCCTGATCAGGGGATCGTCGTCGGCGATCAGCACGCGGACGATCACGGCCGCACGTCCGGGAGCCAGAACTCGACGACAGTGCCTCCGCCTTCGCGCGCCGTCACGGTGCACCAGCCGCCGACGGCCACCGCCCGTTCGCGCATCTCGATCAGGCCGAAGTGACTCGTGTTCTGGTCTAGGTCGGGGATCCCGACGCCGTCGTCCATCACCCGGACCAGAAATCCTCGGTCCACAGTGGACAGTTCGAGGACGGTGAGCGACGCACGCGCGTGCTTGCGGACGTTGGTCAGCGCCTCCTGGCAGATGCGGAAGATCGTGATGGCCGCGTCGCCGCCCGGCTCGCGTTCGAGCCCGTACCGGATCTCCCCGACCGTGGAGGTGTCGGCGAGGTAGGCGGCCAGCGAGTCGCGCAGACCCTGGCGCTCGATACCGGGAGGACGCACGCGGAACACCAGGTTGCGCAGCCTGCTGATGGTGGCGCGGACCGCCCCGTCGAGCTGCCTGACCATCTCGCGGTGCTCCTCCGGCAGCTTGCGGGCGAGCAGCTGCAGCCGCATGTCCACGGCGACCATGGCCTGGATGGTGTCGTCGTGGACGTCCCACGCGATGCGCTGCCGTTCCTTCTCCTGCGCCTCCACCAGGTGGGTGAGCAACCTGCTCGCGCGCGGTGAGCGAGGCACCGGCGGTCTTGACCCTGCCGGTCAGCCGGTCGAGCACGCCCGCGAGCAGCCGCGAGTCGAACACGACCTCGCCCGCCGCGACCATGCGCACGGCCTCGACCAGGTCGTCCAGCCGTGCCGACTTGAGGATCAGCCCCGCGCCACCGGCCTCGGCGACGCGCGCGGCGACCGACGCCGTGGCCTCGCCGGTCAGCACCAGCACCTTGGCGCCGGCCCTGACGAACTCAGGGATCAGCGCGGTGCCGTCGCCGTCGGGCAGTCTGCGGTCGAGGAGGACGACGTCTGGCCTCCCGCGGACTACTTCCGCGAGAGCAGTGGCGACACTGGACGCACGGGCGATCACGGTGAACCCGGCCCGTTCCAGAGCCTGCCCGATCGCCTCGGCCACCATGTCGTGGTCCTCCACGAGAACCACACTGGTCATACAGGTCAGCCTACGGCGTAACGGAAATTCCGCGACCGTCCGACCACGAACGGTCGCACCTGGTCGAACACCTCTTCGTGCTGCTTCTCGACGCCCAACTGGGGCGAGATGAGCTTGATGAGATGAGTGGCTTCGGTCTTGAGCGCTCCACCGAGCGGCAGCACGCCGAGGAAGATCTCGGCGCTGGAGTGCGCGGCGGCCTCTCTGGCGTTGTGCAGCGCTTCCAAGGGCAGGTCGCTCAGCAGGACATTGTCGCCCTGGTAGGTGTGCGGCGGCAGCGGTTTGCCGGCGGCCTGCGCGAACGGCTTCGCGCCGAACTCCTCCTTCAGCGTGGGCGCGACACGAAGATGGCTGATGTCGAACGGTTTCGTGCTCGCGAAGGTGATGCGCACGACGTCGCCGAGGGTGGTGAGCGCCGGGGTGACGTGATCCGGCAGGTCCCAGCTGTGGAACGCCTCGAACACCTCGGGTGCGTGCCGGGCCTCGAAGAACATCTCGCCCGCGTGGACCTCGTCGATCGGCAGGAGTTCGAACTGCAGCGCGGTGACGACGTCGCCCACCCTGTCGGTCTGGCGCACGCGCTCGCTCGCGAAGCCGAACTCCCTGGCCAGCACGCTGAATCCGCCGCCGAGGGTGTAGCCGACGACACCGACGTCGCTCGCGTCGCCGCTGAGCGGGGCGAGGCCGTGCGGAGCGGCCTGCTCGATCACCTGCTGCCACACCGCGCCCGCCTCGGCCCTGGCGGTGCTGGTCTCGACGTCGATCTCGACGTTGTTCATGCGCCTGGTGGAGATCAGGACGCCGGTCGTGGCCGTGGTCAGGCCGTGGCCGGTGCTCTGGATCGCGTACTCGTGGCCGCGGGTCTTGGCGTAACCGACGGCTTCTTCGACGTCCTGTGCGTTCTGCACGGCGAAGATCACCTGTGGTTCGTGGCGGAGTCCGGTCTGGAAACCGCTGCGTTCCTCGTCGTAGCCGGTGTCGCCTGGGTAGAAAATCTCCATGTCTCCAGGGTTGCTGGCCTGCTCTTATAAGTCCAAGATCTAGTTATGCTGCGCTCTATAATCGTTGGTTATGGAGCTTCGGCAGCTGGAGTACTTCGTCGCGGTCGTGGAGTCGGGCTCGTTCACGCGGGCGGCGGAACGGGCGCACGTCGCGCAGCCCGGGGTCAGCGCGCAGATCCGGCGGCTGGAGCGGGAGCTCGGGCACGACCTGCTGGACCGGTCGGGGCGCACCGTGACGCTGACCGACGTCGGCGCGGCGGTCCTGCCGTTGGCACGGGCGGCGCTGGGCTCGGTGGAAGCGGCGCGGCGGACCGTGGAGGAGATGGCCGGGCTGGTGCGCGGCGCCGTGCGCGTCGGGATGGTCGTGTCCTGCGGGATCATGGACCTGCCCGAGCTGCTGTCGGCGTTCCACTCGTCGTTCCCCGCCGTCGAGATCACGTTGTCGGAAGCCAACTCCGATGCGCTGATCTCGTCCCTTGTGGACGGTCGACTGGACTTCGCCCTCGTCGGGTACGCGGGACCGGAGCCGGAGGGGTTGTCGGTCCGGGTGCTGGCCGACGAACCGCTCGTGGCCGCGGTCTCCGCGGCGGATCCCTGGTACGGCAGGGAGTCCGTGCCGCTGGACGAGCTGCTGGAGCGCGGGTTGATCAGCCTGCCGCCGGGGACGGGGTTGCGCGGCGCGCTGGACGACGCCTGCGGATCGCGCCGGCCGCGGATCGCGTTCGAGGCCTCCGCACCGGCGATGGTGATCACGCTGGCGCGGCGCGGGCTCGGTCCGGCGATCCTGGCGTCGTCGATGGTGGGTGATCTGCACGCCGTGCGGATCACCGATCCCGTGCCGCACAGCCGGCTCGCCTTCGCGTGGCGCGCGGAGGGTCCGCACAGCCCGGCCGCACGGGCGTTGATCGGACTCGCGAAAAACCAGGTGACAACGAATTAGCCCGCCTGTCACCATCGACGCATGTTTTTGACGGCTGAGCACAACACGTACGCAGGTGTTCCTGCGGACGCGCTCGCCGTTGTCCTGGCACAGCTGGCCGGCGCCCGACTCTGACCCTTCTCCAGTCCATCCTTCAGGACCACTGGAGGAGGGTTGTAGCGGTCCATCGGTTCTGAACCTCCAGCTGCACATCCCGAGGACACAGGGCAATGAAGCAAGAGTTCGTGCGCGCCAAGCCGCACCTCAACATCGGCACCATGGGGCACGTCGACCACGGCAAGACCACGCTGACCGCGGCCATCACCAAGGTTCTGTCCGAAAAGGACCCAACGGGCACGACCTTCACGGCGTTCGACCGGATCGACCGGGCGCCGGAAGAGCTGGCCCGCGGCATCACGATCAACATCGCGCACGTCGAATACGAGACGCCGACGCGTCACTACGCGCACGTCGACATGCCCGGCCACGCCGACTACGTGAAGAACATGATCACGGGGGCGGCGCAGCTGGACGGCGCGATCCTCGTGGTGTCCGCGGAGGACGGAACGATGCCGCAGACGCGCGAACACGTGGTGCTGGCGCACCGCGTGGGCGTGCCGTACGTGGTGGTGGCGCTGAACAAGGCCGACGCGGTGAGCGACCCGGAGCTGCTCGACCTGGTGGAGCTGGAGATCCGCGACCTGCTCTCCCAGTACGGCTTCGACGGCGACGCCACACCGGTCGTGCGGGTGTCCGGCCTGCGCGCGCTGCAGGGCGACCCGGAATGGGTGGAGTCGGTGGTGTCGTTGCTCGACGCCGTGGACTCGCACGTGCCGGTGCCGGAGCGCGACATCTCCGGTCCGTTCCTGATGCCGATCGAGAACGTCCTGACCATCACCGGCCGCGGCACCGTCGTGACCGGCGCGGTGGAGCGGGGCGTGCTCGGCCTCGGCGACCAGGTCGAGGTGCTCGGTCTCGGCGACGCCGTGTCGTCCGTGGCCACCGGCATCGAGACGTTCGGCAAGCCCATGCAGCAGGCCCAGGCGGGGGACAACGCCGCGATCCTGCTGCGCGGGGTGAAGCGCGGCGACGTCCGGCGCGGCCAGGTCCTGGCCCTGCCGGGCAGCGTCGCGCCGCACACCCGGTTCCGCGCGACCGTGTACCTGCTCTCGCACGCCGAGGGCGGCAGGCACACGGGCATCGCGTCGAACTACCGCCCGCAGTTCCACTTCCGCACCGGCGACGTCGTCGGCGTGGTGGAGCTCGACAGGACGCTGGCCCTGCCAGGTGACACCGTCGAGGTCACGGTGGAGCTGGGCAAGGCGGTGGCGATGGACACCGGGCTGGGCTTCGCGATTCGCGAGGGCGGCAAGACCGTGGGTGCCGGCACGGTCGGCGAGATCCTCGTCTGAGGCGGCGGCGACGGCCCGAGAAGGTGGTCGCGCTGCCTTGAAGAGCGCGGCGGGACTTCGCGTCCCGCCGCGCTTTCACGCGTTGAGCAACGCACGGATGTGGGCGTGTTCGGGAACGGGGAGCGAGCGGGCGAGGTAGAGCTCGTCGAGCGGCCGGACGAGTGCGCGCAACTCACGAGCCGGTTTGCCCGGCAGAGCCCGCAGGACGGTCCCCAATGCCGCGCGCCGGGTGACGGGATCGTCCCACTCACAACCAGGGCAGGGGCAGTCGTCGGGCTCGTAGCCTGTGATGGCACGGATGGGACCGTGCACGAACCGAGCCCAGCCGTCGAGAGCTTCGGCTGTCTCGCCAGGTCTCAGGTACGTGCGCTCGATCAGCGCGATCGCGCGCAGGGCAGCAGGAGACATTCGGGAGATCTGGCTGGTCCGCTGCTCGCGGACGGGGCGCCTACGCGGCATGGCCCTTTCTGGTGGTCATGCCGCGATCCTAGCCCGTCACACGTCGAGCAGGGGCACGACTTCCTTGGTCCAGAACTCGAAGAACTCCTGCTGGTTCGGCCCGATCTGCTGCACGTAGACCTCGTCGAACCCGGCCTCGGCGAACTCCCTGATCTTCTCCGCGTACTTCTCGGGGTCCGGGCCGCACGGGATCGCCTTCGAGATCATCTCGGGTGTGACCAACTCCGATGCCTGCTCGAAGTGCTTCGGCGTCGGCAGCACCTGAGCCAGTTCGCCGGGCAGGCCGTCGTTGGGCCACAACCGATGCGCGGTGGCGACCGCGTCCTCCTCGGACTCGGCGTAGCAGACCTTCAGCCCGCTCTGCGCCGGTCCGCGCCCGCCCTCGGCGCGGTACTTCTCGACGAGGTCGCCGGCCGGGCCGACGCTCACGTAGCCGTCGCCGCAGCGTGCCGCGAGCCGCACCGCCTTGGGGCCGAACGCGGAGACGTAGATCGGCACCGGGCGTTCGGGCACGGTGTAGAGGCGGGCGTTCTCCACGGTGTAGTGCTTGCCGTGGTGGGTGACCTCGTCGCCCTGGTGCAGCGTGCGGATGAGGCCGATCGCCTCCTCCAGCATCTCGAGCCGCACGTCGGCGGACGGCCAGCGGTCGCCCAGCACGTGTTCGTTCAGCGCCTCGCCGCTGCCGACGCCGAGCACGAAACGGCCCTCGGTCTGCACGGCCGCGGTGGCGGCGGCCTGCGCGATGACGGCCGGGTGGATGCGAACGATCGGGCACGTCACGGCCGTGGTGATCGGCAACGTGACCGCCTCGGACAGCGCGCCGATCGTGCCCCAGACGAACGGGGACTGGCCCTGTTCGTCGTTCCACGGGTGGAAGTGGTCGGAGATCCACAACGCCTCGAAGCCGTGCTCCTGCGCCATTCGAGCGTTGCGGACCAGGTCGCGCGGTCCGTGTTCTTCTGAGGAAAGGAAATAGCCCGTGATCACGGCAGCAACTCCTGGATCTTGGTCTTGAGGCCGCGCGTCATCAGCTCCCACGCGTCGGGGTCGCCCCGCAGCACGGCCTCGGTCATGTCCTTGATCTGCTCGAACGTCGCGTGCGGCGGGATCGGCGGCACGTTCGGGTCACAGCGCACGTCGAGAACGGTCGAGCCGTCGAACGCGAGCGCCGTCTCCCACGCCGTGCTGAGCTGCGCCGGGTCGTTGACCTCGATGCCCTGCAGGCCGATCGACCGCGCGAAGGTGGCGTACGAGATGTCCGGAAGTGTCTGCGACTCCTCGAACTTCGGCGCGCCGCCCATCGCGCGCAGCTCCCACGTGACCTGGTTGAGGTCGTTGTTGTGGAACACGCAGACGACGCAACGGATGCCGTACCGCCGCAGCGTCAGCAACTCCGCCATGCCGTTCATCTGCATCGCGCCGTCGCCGACCAACGCGATCAACGGCCGGTCCGGCTGGGCGAAGGAGGCGCCGATCGCGTACGGGACCGCGCAGCCCATCGTGGCCAGCGTTCCGGACAGCGAGGACCGCACGTTGCCCCGAATCTTGAGAAGCCGCGCGTACCAGTTCGTCGCCGAACCCGAGTCCGCCGTGACGATCGCGTTGTGCGGCAGGCGTTTCGAGAGCTCGGAGACGATCCGCATCGGGTTGACGGGATCGGCGGGCACCTGCGCCTGCCGTTCCACGACGTCCCACCAACGCTCGACGTTCGCCTCGATCGTCTCCCGCCACGAGCGGTCCTCCTTGCGCTCCAGCAACGGGATCAGCGCGCGCAACGTCGCTCCCGCGTCGCCGACGAGGTTGACCTCGGTCGGGTAGCGCATGCCGATCGCGCGGCCGTCGAGGTCGATCTGCACGCCTCGGGCCGACCCGAACTTCGGCAGGAACTGGGAGTACGGGAAGTTCGATCCGATGATCAGCAACCGGTCGCAGTCGCGCATCATCTCGTACGACGGCCGGGTGCCGAGCAGCCCGATCGACCCGGTCACGTACGGCAGGTCGTCAGGCAGCACGTCCTTGCCCAGCAACGCCTTCGCGACGCCGGCGCCCAGCACCTCGGCGGTCGCGCGCACCTCGTCGGACGCTCCGCGCGCGCCCTGACCGATCAGGATCGCGACCTTCTCGCCGCTGTTCAGCACCTCGGCGGCGCGTCGCACCTCGTCATCAGAGGGCACGACGGTCGACGACGGACGCGACGGCGGGCTCGACGGGATGTACTTGAACTCGTGCTTGGGCGCGGCGTACTCCTGCTCCTGCACGTCGTTCGGGATGATCAGCACGGCGGGCGCGCGATCGGCGGCGGCCGTGCGCATCGCCCGGTCCAGCGCGTTGGGCAGCTGCTCGGGCACCGTCACGTCGACCAGGTACGAGGCGACGTCGCGGAACAACGAGTGCAGGTCGACTTCCTGCTGATAGCTGCCGCCCTGCGCGGTGCGGGCGGTCTGGCCGACGATCGCGACGACCGGCACGTGGTCGAGTTTCGCGTCGTACAGGCCGTTGAGCAGGTGGATCGCGCCGGGCCCTGAGGTCGCGAGGCAGACGCCCACGTCACCGCTGAACTTCGCGAGGCCGACGGCGGCGAACGCGGCCATCTCCTCGTGGCGGGTCTGGATGAACTTCGGGTCGTTGTCCGCCTTGCCGAACGCGGCCACGATCCCGTTGATGCCGTCGCCGGGATACGCGAACACCTGCTTGACACCCCAGTCCCGCAGGCGTTGCACGACGAAGTCGCCGACGGTCATGAAGAGGTCCCTTCCAGCACGTACACCGTGTAGGCGGAGCGGATGATCGGCTGCGCGACGTTGCGGACCCGCACCCCGCCCGGCGTCATGCCCTGCTCGGTGCCGAAGTGCGCGTGGCCGTGCACGGCGAGATCCGTGCCGGTGGCGTCGATGGCCTCGCCGAGCAGGTACGAGCCGAGGAACGGGTAGATCTCCGGCGGTTCGCCGCGCAGCGTGTCCGGCACCGGCGCGTAGTGCGTCAACGCGACCTTGATGTCGGTGTCCAGTTCGGACAGTGCGCTCTCCAGGTTCTCCGCGATCTCGCAGGTGTGCTGGATGAACGCCTTCATCTCGCGCTCGCCGAACGCGCTGCCGCACTTGCCCGCGAAGCCGCCGCCGAACCCCTTCACGCCCGCGACGCCGATCGAGCAGCCGTTCGCCCGATGGGTGAACGTCGTGCCCTCCAGCACGTGGATGCCCTTGTCCTGCAACGTCTTGGTGACTTCGAGCGGTTTGTCGTCGTGGTGGTCGTGGTTGCCCAGGACCGCGACGACGGGCACCGGCAGGTCCGCGAACTCGTCCGCGACCACGGAGGCCTCGACGACCGTGCCGTGCCGGGTCAGGTCACCGGCCAGCAGCAGGATGTCGGCGTGCTCGCCGACCTTCTCCAACGCCGGCCGGAGATGCCCGCGCATGTCCTCGCCGAGGTGGATGTCCCCGACCGCAGCGACTCGGATCATCGCAGGTCCTCCTCACCCTCCGGTTCGCCCGCAGGTGTCACGCGCACGTCGTTGAAGATCGTCAGTTCGGGAGCGGCCTCGTGCAGGACCTCCTCCAGCGCGGCACGGCGGTCCGCGCACGCCACGTCGCCGGAGAGCATCACGTGATCACCGCGCACGGTGACGCGCACGCCGAGCTCGGCCGTGCGCGGGTCCTCGGCCACCGCCCTACGCAGATTTGCTGCCAGGTACTGCTCGGAACTCATGGTCACTCCCGATGATGTCCAGGCGTTCGATGAGGACCAGGAACGCTTCGGCGTAAGGAGAGTTCTTGGTCTCCTCGCGCACTTGTTCCCAGTCGATCTGTTCTCGCAGCGCGCGGGCGAACGGCAGCAGCTCGCTGAAGTCGCAGCGGTGCCCGTCCAGCACGAGCAGCTTGCTGCTCAGCACGAACGTCGCCGGCATGACCGGCAGCATCACCGAGCCGACCGGCATCTCCTCGGCCATCGCGAGGATCTCGTCGGTGACGAGGCGTTCGTTCGGCCGGAAGAGCAGGTCCACCAACGAGTCCCCGTCGTAGACCTTGAGCAGCCAGTCCTCCGGCGGCTCTGCGGCGCGAAGCCCGCGCTTCACCAGCACGCGCACGGCCTCGGTGGCGTCCTCCGGGCGCACCAGAAGATCCACGTCGTGCTCGCTCGCCGGCCCGCCCCGCGCATAGCCCGCGCAACCACCCGTCAGCGCGAAGGGGATCTCCGCGCCACGTAAAGCGTTGGCGACCTTGACCAACGTCCGCAGCAGCTCGTCCTGCAGTCCGCTCATGCACTTCGGGCTACCCGCCGAACTGCGGCGTGAACCTCAGTCCGTGGCGAGCCGCGCGTGGGTCTCGGTGTCGTAGCGGACTCCGTCGTAGAGCAACCGGGCCCGCTCGACGCCTTCCACCGCGTAGCCGGCGGCCGTCGCGACCCGGCAGGAAGCGGGATTGTCCAGGCGATGCGCGATCTCCAGGCGGAACAGGCCGAGCTCGGAGAAGGCGAACTCGCTGACCTCGCGGCAGGCCCTGGTCGCCAGCCCCCTGCCCCGCGCCTCCTCCCGCATCCAGTAGGAGACCCACCCGGTCAGGTGACGGCGCTCGACGCTCGACACGGCGACGTTGCCCACCGGCACGCCCTCGTGCAGCACGGCGAACGTGTACGCGGTGTCGTCGGTGCGGTGGGACGCGAGCAGCGCGATCCACTCCTCGGCTGCGGCCAGCGAGTCGATCTGCGCGGTGAACTGACGGTCCATCATCGGCTCGGCGGACGCGGCCAGGACGATCGGCGCGTCGTCGGGAGTCCAGGGCCGCAGCAGGGTGTCCACCTGTCCACCTTCTGAATTCCGCGGGCCCACTGCAACTCAGAGGGGACCTCAGACGTCAGAAGGACATCCGGGACGAGGAGAGCAGATGGTCATTTTCGGCTGGCGCACGACGATCGAGCAGCTGCGCATGCTGACGCTGGTGTGCGGGCACTGCCACCACCAGTCGGCGCACAACCTGTTCCGCCGCTACACGAAGCCGACGATCTTCTTCATCCCGCTGTTCACCATCAGCAGCAGGTACGGGTTGCAGTGCACGTTCTGCGGAGTCTCCTACGACATCAGCAAGATGCACGCCCATCAGCTGGTCTGACAGGCGGCACAGCCGGGCGCGTGCTCATCGGTGGTGACGCGCCCGCACTCCGGGCAGATCAGCTCGAGAAGACAGGCCGGTTCAGCCTCAGGGACACGAGCGAGGTCCAGACCCAGCCGATCGTCGCGACCACGTAGAGCAGCACCGTCCCGCCGGGGTTCCCCAGGAACGCCATCGGCACCACCAGGAGCACGCCGGTCAGGCCGCTCATCACCGCCAGCCATCCTCCGAGCCTACGCGCGAACACGAAGCACGCCCCGATCCAGCCGATCATCGCGAGCCCGAACGCGACCGCGTGCAGAGCGCCGTGCCAGGACAACGAGGCGGGCGGGCCGTCCGGTGCTCCGGCGGGGAAGCCCATGGCCGGATCGGCGACGAACACCCCGCCGAGGATCATGCCCGCCCCCATCAGGCCGATCAGCCTCGCTCCCCACCTCGCGTGCTTCGCTATGCCGGTGGCCGCGACCAGGAACAACGTGCCGCTCACGATGAAGTTCGCGATCTGGATCCAGCCGAGCGAGCCGAGGCTGAGCATGCTGAACGGGTGCCGCGAGAGGTCGAAGCCCTCGCGGGTGAACGCCTGGGCGTACCCGACGACGAGGTAGAGCGGACCGGCGACGACACCGCAGGCGATGCGGGACATGGGTTCCTCCAGAGGTTCGGTGTGGCGAGAACGGAACCACCGACAAGTTTTTTTGTCAAGACTAGTCCGACTGTCTTGACGAAGAGAATCGTCGGGAGCAGGATGAGACCATCCACGAAGCCAGAGCAGGGAGAACCGATGGGCCACGAGTTCAAGAGCACCGACGAGATCGAGGTGCCTGCGTCCGTCGAGGACGTGTGGACGGCCATCGCGACGGGGCCGGGCATCGACTCGTGGTTCATGGGCCGCAACGAGGTCGCGAACGGCCAGGTCAAGATGGCCTTCGGCGGGTACGAGCCGACGAGCGAGGTCACCGCGGCGGAACCAGGGCGCCACTTCGCGTACGACAGCGGCAAGGCGCCCGACGGCCGGTTCGTCGCCTACGAGTTCCTCGTCGAGGGCCGCGAGCACGGCAGCACCGTGCTGCGGATGGTGACGAGCGGCTTCCTGCCGGGCGACGACTGGGCCGACGAGTTCGAGGCGATGACGCTGGGCGGCGCGCTGTTCCGGCGCACGCTGCTGGAGTACCTGACGCACTTCCCCGGCCGCACGGCCCGTCCGCTCACGGTCTTCGGGCCGATGATCAGCGACTGGGACGAGGCCTGGAAGAAGCTCGACGCGGCGCTGGCCGCCAAGCTCCCGGACGCCGTCGAGTTCCACCGCAACGCCCACAGTCTCGCGCTGCGCACCGACAAGGGCATGTACCGGTTCATGCGCGGGTTCTTCGGTCCGGTCATCGCCGCGCACAACGTCTTCGAGGGCGACGAGTCCGAACAGGACTGGCAGGACTTCCTCGACACCACCTTGGGAGAGCAGAAATGACGCGCTTCACGACTTCCGCCGACGGCACCGAGGTCGCCTACTCGATCACCGGCTCCGGGCCCGCGCTGATCATCGTGGACGGCGCCCTGTGCCACCGCATGTTCGGCCCGAGCACCGAACTGGCCTCGGTGCTGGACAAGAACTTCACGGTCTACACGTACGACCGGCGCGGCCGTGGCGAGACCGGTGACGGCGCGACGCCGTGGTCGGTGCAGCGCGAGGTCGAGGACATCGACGCCGTGATCAGGGAGGCCGGCGGTTCGGCGTTCGTCTTCGGCGTCTCGTCGGGCGCGGTGCTGGCTCTCGAAGCGGCGTCACGGCTGCCGGGCATCTCACGGCTCGCGATCTACGAGGCGCCGTTCGTCGTGGACGGCACGTACAAGCCGCGCCCCGCGGACATCGTGCGGCAGATGAACGACATGCTCGCCCGTGACGACCGCTCCGGCATGCTCTCGGCGTTCATGAAGATGGTCGGCACGCCCGGCATCGGTGTCGCGATCATGAAGCTGACCCCGGTCTGGAAGAAGCTCAAGGTCGTCGCGCACACGCTGCCGTGGGACCTGACGATCCTCGGCGACGACGGCCGCGGCTCGAAGCTGCCGGCGGACCGCTGGACGGTGAAGGTGCCGACCCTCGCGATGGACGGCGGCAAGAGCCCCGAGTACCTCCGCAACGCGATGAAGAACGTCTCGGAAGTGCTCGGGGCGGACACGGAGTACCGGACGCTGCCCGGTCAGACGCACATGTACAAGTCGTCGGTCATGGCGCCGGAACTCGTGGAGTTCTTCTCGCGGGCCCAGCGCACCGCCGGTCCCATCGCGTAACCCGCCACGACGAACAGCCCGCCGACCGCGAGCCACCCGAGTGCTCCCCAGCCGAGCACGACGGTGGTGAGCAGGGCGGGGCCGACCATGCGCGCGACGGCCGTTCCGGTCGCGAAGAAGCCCTGGTACTGGCCCTGCCGGTCGGCGGGCGCGAGGGCGAAGCTGATCTCCCACGTGCCGGAGGCGAGCATCATCTCGCCGAGCACCTGCAGCCCGGCCGCGGCGATCAGCAGTGCCGCCACCGGCCAGGCACCGAAGCTGAACGCCGTGGTGGCGAAGACCGCGCAGGACGCGAACATGATCAGCCCGGAGTGCTTCACGAGCTTCGAGGCCTCACCGAGACCGGTGGCGCGCCGGGCGATCCGGACCTGGAACAGCACGACGGCCGCGGTGTTGAGGACCAGCAACGCGGCCGCGAGCCAGGTCGGCGCCTCGGTGCGCTGCACGATCCACAGCGGGATGATCAGGCTCAGCAGCGGCATGTAGAGCAGCATCACGGCGTTGATCAGCGTGATCAGCGCGTACGGGCGGTCCTTGAGGACGTCGAACTTGCCCTTCGCCCTGGTCATCACGGTCTCCGGCAGCGTGCTCAGCACCACGGCCGCGACGACGAACGCGAGCACGTCCAGCACGAACACTGCCGTGTAGGCGGCCTCGGTGCCCAGGTGCAGCGCGAACCCGCCCGCCGCCGCGCCGATCGCGATGCCCGCGTTCGCCGTGGACTGGATTCGCGCACGGGCCCGCGTGCGTTCCTCCGGGGTGGTGAGGCCCGCGAGCAGTGCCTGCCTGGACGCCTGCAGGCCGCTCTGGAAACTCGCGTACAGGCACATGACCAGCACGAACGCGGCGAAGTTCCGGGTGAGGAGCAGGATCGCGATGCTCGTGGCCGTGGCAGCGGCGAGCACGACGGCGGTGGTGCGCGGGCCCAGGCGGTCGGCGAGATGTCCCAGCGCGACGCCCGCGACGGCTCCGACGCCCCAGGCGAGGGTCAGCGCGAGGCCGACCCGCGCCGCGCTCAGGCCGACGACCTGTGTGAAGTAGAGGGCGGAGACGACGAGGAATCCGCCGTCTCCGATCGAGTTCGTCAGCTGTGCGTACGCGAGTCGCCTGGTCATGTCCTAGACCGTAGGACGGTTATTGGCCCTAGTCGTGGGACAAGAAGACGCTGCGTTTCTGGGCCAATTTGTTCCCGGCCCAGGAGATCACGTAGGCCAGCACGCCGAAGACCACCGCGACGAACACGCAGGTCAGGAGCACTTCGCCGTAGCCGTTCTGCCGCGGATCCATGAACGGGTAGGGGTACCAGCCCACGATCGGGCCCCTGACCAGCGTGTACACCAGGTAGGCGAGTGGGAACGAGAGCCAGATCCACCACCGTTTGGTCTTCTCCGGCGCGAGCAGCCACTCCACGACCACGAGGATCGGGACGACGGTGTGCAGCACCCAGTTCGCGTAGGCGGGCGTCTGCACGTCGATGCCCCGCAGCAGCAGCCAGTACACGATTCCCGTCGTGCCCATGTAGAGCACGGCCGCGCCCCTGATCTGCGGCGACACCGGGTTGAACACGCCGAGCAGCGCCACGACGGCCGCGAAGACGTTCGACAGCACCGTGAAGTAGCTGAAGTGGTTGGCCGGCTGGAACTTGTCGCCCAGCACGACCACCAGGTACACCTCTGCCGAAAGCACCAGCAGGAACACGGCCATCCGGAGCAGCTTGATCACGTGGGGAATTAGAACGCGGTTTCGTCAGGGGTGCATCCGGGCGCCCTTGAAGATCTTGTCGACGGCGTTCTTCTGGCCGTGCACCGCGATCCCGACCAGGTCGAGGTCCTGGGTGTGCACCTTGCGGACGGCCGCGCGGTTGTCCGCGTCGTTGCCGGTGGCGAAGAGGTCGGCGGTGAAGATGCTCATCGGCTGGCTGCGGTTGAGAGCGCGTTCGTGGGCCTTCTTGAGCAGGTCCTGGTCACCTTGCAGGACCACGACGGGCTGGCCGAACATCGGCAGGTAGTGCACGTCGTCCGCGTCGACGTAGGGCTCACCCTTGAGCTCGGCGGGCAGCGCGCTGACGAGGAAGGCGGTGACGTTCAGCGCCTGCCACCCGGCCAGGTCGTCCCGCAGCAGCACAGCGATCTTGGTGTCGAACATGGACTCCACGATCGCGGGCACCCTGGTTCGCGGTCTTGTACGTTTCTGACATGAGCGTCACGGCTTGGCGGCCGGACGTGGAAGGCATCAGGGAGGTCTTCCACGCCTCCTTCACCACGCACGTCTACCCAGCGCACACGCACGACGCGTGGACGTTGATGGTGCTCGACACCGGAGCCGTGCGGTACGAACTGGACCGTCACGAGCACGGTGCGCTCGTGGACGGCGTCACGCTGTTGCCGCCGCACGTGCCTCATGACGGCCGGTCCGCGCACCCGACCGGGTTCCACAAGCGCGTGCTGTACCTGGACGACTCGGTGTTGCCGTCCGACCTGATCGGCAAGGCCGTCGACACGCCGATGCTGCCCGATCCACTGCTGCGCCACCGGGTTCACCAGCTGCACCTGGCGCTGGACGAGCCGTTCGAGGCGGCGAGCAGGCTGGCGTTGATCACCGAACGCCTCACGCACCACTTCGCCGGCACCGCACCCGCCGTGCACGCGGATCCGACGCTCGCCGACCGGTTGCGCCAACTGCTGGACGCCTCGCTGCCGGACGGCATGACCCTGAACGCGGCCGCGCGGGAGTTGCAGACCAGCCCGACCCACCTGGTGCGGGCGTTCAGCCGCCGGTTCGGGTTGCCGCCGCACCGCTACCTGACCGGGCGCAGGGTGGATCTCGCCCGCGGCTATCTGGTCGAGGGACGGCCGGCGGCGGAGGTGGCGGTGCTGGCCGGGTTCCACGACCAGTCGCATCTCACGCGCCACTTTCGCCGTGTCCTGGGTACGAGTCCTGGGCGCTTCGTACGCTGACCCCGTGCACATCGGCATTCTCGGGCCAGTTGAAGCGCACTCTCCCGACGGCAAGATCGCGGTGGGTGGCCCACGGCCGCGCACTCTGCTGGCGCTGCTGGCGATCCGGGTGGGGGAAATCGTCCCGCTCGACCGTTTGGTGGACGAGCTCTACGGCTCCGAACCGCCGGCCGATGCCGCGAACGCCTTGCAGGGCCAGGTCTCGCGCCTGCGCCGGGCGCTCGGGGACACGTCGCTGATCGAGTTCCACCCGGCCGGATACCGCTTGGCTCTGCCCGCCTCCCAGGTCGACGCGCACCGGTTCGCAGCGTTGGCGACGGATGGCCGGACCGCGTTGGAGCAGGGTGATTCGCAGGCGGCGGAATCCCTTTTGTCCGAGGCACTTCAGCTCTGGCGCGGTCCGGCGCTCGCCGATGTTCCGTTGGCGGACCACGCGACCCGTTTGGAAGAGCAGCGCTCCACCGCCTCGGGGTCGCTGATCGCCGCACGGATCAGGCTCGGCAAGGCGGACGTTGCGGAGATCCAGGACCTGGTGCGGCAGCACCCGTTGGACGAACGCCTGCGCGGCTACCTGATGCAGGCGCTGAACCAGCAGGGCCGTCAGGCCGAGGCGTTGCAGGCGTTCGAGGACGCGCGCGCCGTGCTGGCCGACGAGCTGGGCACCGATCCGTCCCCCGAACTGCGCGCCGTGCACCTGCAGGTCCTGCGCGGCCAGACCCACCGCGAGCTTCCCGCCCAGCTCACCAACTTCGTCGGCAGACAGGAGGAACTCGCGCGGATCGCCGCGCTCACCTCCCGTCTCATCACCCTCACCGGTCCCGGCGGCGCGGGCAAGACGAGGCTCGCGCTGCAGGCCGCCGGTCCCGGCGCGATCTTCGTGGACCTGGCGCCGGCCAAGGACGTCGCGGCGGCGGCCCTGCAGGCGTTGGGGCTCAAGGAGACCGTGCTGGAGCCGGAAGACCGCCTGACGCTGGCCCTGCGCGAACGCGACACGTTGCTGATCCTGGACAACTGCGAGCACCTGATCGTCCAGGCCGCCGAACTGGCCGGACGCCTGCTCAGCACGTGCCCGTCGTTGCGCATCCTCGCCACGAGCCGGGAGGCGCTCGGCATCACCGGCGAGACGCTGTGCCCGGTGCCGCCGTTGGACCCCGAGCAGAGCGTGGCGCTGTTCGCCGACCGCGCCCGCCTGGTCAACCCCGCGTTCGTGCGCGACCAGCACACCGTGAACATCTGCCGGGAACTGGACGGCCTCCCGCTCGCGATCGAACTGGCCGCGGCGCGCACCCGCACGTTGACCACCCAGGAGATCGCGGACCGCCTGAACGACCGCTTCCGCCTGCTCACCAAGGGAAACCGCGCCGCCGCGCCCCGGCACCAGACCCTGCGCGCGGTCGTCGAGTGGTCCTGGGACCTGCTGTCCGAGGAGGAACGCGACCTGGCCGCGTGCCTGGCCACGTTCAGCGGCGGGGCGACCCTGGAGGCCGTCGAGGAGGTCTGCCGGCACGACGTCGAGGTGCTGGACGCGTTGGTGGACAAGTCCTTGGTGGAGGCGAACGACGGCCGTTACCGGATGCTGGAGACCATCCGCGAGTTCTGCTCGCAGCACAAGCGCGTCGACGCCGAGCACGCCGCGTACTTCCAGGAGCTGGCCCGCCGGGCGGATCCCGAGCTGCGTCAACGGGATCAGGTGCGGTGGTTCACCCGGCTGACGGCCGAGCACGCGAACCTGATGCAGGCCCTGGAGTGGACCACCTCGTTCGCGCCCGAGCAGGCGTTGCGGCTCGTCAGCGACCTCGCCTGGTACTGGTACCTGAAGGGCAGCCGCACGGAGGTCCGGGGCGCGGCCCGCCTGCTGCTGGACCGGACACCCGAACAGTCCACAGAGGAATACACGGTCCTGCTCGCGTTGGCCGAACCCGAACGCGTGCAGGAGAAGCTCCTGTCGTTGCGCGGCCCGATCAAGCAACCGTTCGTGCTCATCGCCTGGGCCATGCTCAGCGGCCCGCCCGACCCTGCCGCGCCGCGTACCGCGCTCCAGGACGAGATCGAGAGCAGCGAGGACCCGTGGATCCAGGGTCTGATGGGCTTCAGCAACGCCTACACCACCTGGGCCGGCAGCGGCGACCGCGCCGTCGCGATCCAGCAGTCCCGCGAAGCCCTGCGGCACTTCCAGCACCTCGGCGAACGGTGGGGATCAGCCCAGGTCCTGGACGTGCTGGCCACCCTCACCGAGGACCCGGCCGAAGCCCTCGCACTGACGGACCAGGCACTCCAGGCCGTCGCCGAACTGGGCGCCGTCGAGGAGTTGGCCGAGCTGCGGGCCCGGCGCGCGGACCGGTTGCTCGACATCGACCAGGACCAGGCCGAACGCGACTACCTCGAGGCGCTGGAGATGGCGGCGCAGGCAGGGCTGGCCGCCACTCGGGTGCTCGCCAACGCCGGGCTGGCCAAGATCGCCCAGCGCCGGGGAGATCCGGAGCGGGCCGAGGAGCTCCTGCTGGCAGCCCAGCAGGAGCTCGGGTTCGGGTGGATGCACACGGCGGCCAGGCAGCACGTGGACGCGGCGCTCAGTGAACTGTGGCGTACTCGGGAAGCCTGATCGCGGTAGCGGCCCGCAGATCCATCCGTGCGAACACCGGCATCTTCGGCAGCAGCCCGAACATCCGGTCACGAACCCACATCCCGAGCCTGCTGCCTGGCGCGAGGAACGGCCCCGGATTGCCCTGACTGCCGCGGGCGTACGGCCCGATCAGCGCCTCGTACCGGGCGAAGGCGTCGCCTCCCGACGCCATCTCCCCCGCCAGGACGTACGCGGAGACGACCGCGAGCCCGGTTCCCATGCCGCCCAGCGTGGATCCGTATCCGGCGTCACCGATCAACGTGACCCGACCGGAACTCACCGACGGCATGCGCACCTGGCTGATGGAGTCGAAGTAGACACCGGGCGCGACCACCTCGTCCGGCATCAGTTCGGGAGGGACCGGCGACTTGTACATCAGCCACCCCGGCGAGGTCAGCACGCCCGGCGAGCAGGTCAGGTCCCGGTCGTCGCCCTCCGCGTCCCAGATGGCGAAGTAGTAGCCCTGGAACTTCGGCCGGTACTCGGGGAAGACCAGCCGCCGCACGCCGGAGCGCATCCCGTCCGCGCCGATCACGAAGTCGAACCGCCTTGGCGCACCGTGCGCGAACGTCACGTCCACGCCATCACCGTCATCGTGCAGCGATGTGATCCAGTCGCCGAACACGTACGGCACCTGGTCCGCGGAAAGCTCGTACAGCAGGCGTGACAGGTCGCCGCGGAGGATCTCCACGTCCCCGGCGGTGAACGAGGCGGGCAGCCGTGCCCGCTCACGTCCGTCGACGCCGCGGAACACCATGTCCCGCGGCGTGGTCTGCGCGGCCAGCACCGCGTCGAGCACGCCCATCCGCCTGAGCACGGACAGGTGCGCCTCGCCGCGGAAGTCCACGGCCTGGCCACCGTCACGCAACGACGGCGCGCGTTCCACCACCACCGGGGAGAAGCCGAAACGCCTCAGCCAGTACGCGAGTGCGGGCCCGGCGATTCCCGCTCCCGAGATCAGTACGTCCATGCTCGGGATGCAACGCCGGGCCGCTGACCGAACGCTGCCCGTCCGCTGACGAGCCTGCGCCTACGCTCCGCCGATGATCTTCAGCATCTGCGAGATCTGACCCTGCCGGGTGTTGACCACCCGTTCCGCGTAGGCCGTCGTCTCGGGGTTCATGCCTTCCTTCTTCTCGTCGAGCGCCATCTCCACACCGGCGCCCTGGTGCCCCGCCATCAGGTTGAGGAAGACCTGGTCGAACTCGGCCCCGCTCTTGTCCTTGGTCTCGTTGATGACCTTGTCGTCGAGCAGTGGCTGACCGCCGTGGGCGGCGTGCAGGTTGGCGCCGTCGCCTTCCGGCTTGTTCCAGAGCTTCAGCCACGACTTGAGCATCGTGAGCTCCTCGCGTTGCGTCACGTCGATCGCGCCCGCGAGGTCCTTCGCCTCCTTGCTGGTCGCCTTCGCCATCCCCACCTGCGAGAGGCTGATGCCGAGCTGCAGGTGGTCCACCATCATCTGCACGAACATCACGTCCGCGTCGTTGAACCTCGCACTGGCACCCGGAACGGGTGGTGCGGCGGAAGACGCGCCGTGCCCGTGGGCTCCTTGGCCCTCCGGCACGACCGCCTCTCCGCCGCACCCCGCCAGCGCCAGGACCGCGACCGCGATCACCAGGCGCTTCATCGGATCAGATCTTCTCCCACAGTGCCGCCACGTTCGGCGGTTCCCAGCCGGTCAGCGAGGTGTGCGCCTGACGGCAGCGGTAGGTCGAACCGCCGTAGGTGACGGTCTGCCCGGTCGCGTACGACGTGTTCGCCGCCCACATGCCACCGGCGGGCGGCGGCGTCGTGGTGCTGCTGCTCGTCGTGGTGGGCGGAGGAGTGGTCGTCGTGGTGGTGGGCGGCGGAGTCGTGCCTCCACCACCGATGTTGAGGTCGATGCACGAGTAGAACGCGTTGACCGTGTCGCTGATGTTCCAGATCGCGTACAGCTTCTGGCGACCGGAGAATCCGCCGAGGTTGATCGTGTGCGTGGTCGGGTTGTTCGGCTGCTGGTTGTTGCCGGCGACGTAACCGACGCGCGTGCCGCCGATGAAGTACTCGTAGTCGCGCGTGGCGTGCCGGGCGGTGAAGGTCCAGGTCAGCGACAGGGTCTGGCCGGTGTTGGTGACCTTCCAGGGCAGGCTGTCGTTGTCGAGCGGCGCGAACGCACCGTTGTCGCCGCTGCAGTTCTTCTTGCCCTTGACGCCCTCGGCGCTCTGCGGTTCGTACTTCGCCTGACCGCAGAGGTCGACGGAGATGTCTCCCCTGGCGCACTGCGCCGAACGGCTGGCGGGCGACGACACGTAGCCGTGCGCACTGGCCGAACCGACCGGTGTGATGAGCACGATGGCAGGGACAGCGGCGATCAGGAGCGCCGCTTTGCGCATGATTTTCATTCGTCCGAACTCCTTGGATCGTTCCCAAACGGGTGGACCCGTAGGCAGGGGGCGGGAACCGGCAGCGCTTCAGATGCGCTCACCGATCCAGTTTCGGTCTGTGGTCTAGACCATAAACCGGTGTTCAGAAAGTGGTCAAGTAACCACCTGAAGCGAACGAAAAACGCTGCGTACCAACAAGTCCACGCGAGCAAGTGGTCCTATCGCTCCGCCATTCGGGTCACTGGATCAGACCAGTCAGCCCACTGGTACGAACCCCGCACACTGGGTATCCCAGGACATGCGCGAATTCGACGAGCCCAGCAGGGCGGCCGGCCCCGGCGTTGTCGCCGACGGACCCGCAGGTGCCCCGACGGTCCTCGTGATCGATCCAGCCGGAGAAGCCGTCCACAACGAGATTCCCGCGACCTGGCGACCGCTGACCGAACACCTGCGAGTCGTGTGGCTGCGAGTTCCCGCCGCACCGAGCTGGAAGTCCACTGTGGACACCGTGCTGACCAGGCACAGGGACGACACCAGGACGGTGCTCGACGTGGTCGCCAGCGGGCCGATCGCCGCGGATGTCATCGAACTGGTGGCGGCTCACTCGGACCTCGTGCGCTCGGTCCTGCTGGTCGATCCCGAGGTCGCGGTGGACGTGCCGTTCGCCCACGTCATCCACCACACCAACGACACCCCGGCACCGCTTCCGCTGGGCCATCCAGACGTGGTCCAGGGCGTGCTGGCGGCGCTCGAACTCCACCGAACCACTTAGGATCGGAAAGTTTCGCTGAACCGGACACTTCGGCCACCCGTATCCCTCGTCAGGGAACCGCGAGACGGGAGGCTTCATGCGAGCGCGTCTGCTCATCATCGTGCTAGGGCTGGTTGCGCTGACGGGCTGTTCATCGGTCGGAGGCAGCAGCTCCGGCGAACCGGCGGCCAACGAGGCGGACGCGACGTTCTCGTTGCAGATGATCCCGCACCACCACCAGACGATCGAGATCGCCAAGGTCGCCATGACGAAGTCCAAGGACGAGTTCGTCATCAACGTGGCCGACAAGATCGCCAACGCCGAGGCGGGCGAGATCGAACAGATGGCCACCTACCTGCGCAGCTGGAACATCCAGGTACCCGGTAACGACGCCAACACCACGCACAAGATGGCGGGCATGATGACCGTCAAGGACGTCGAGGCGCTGAAGTCCGCCACCGGCAAGCAGTACGACGACCTCTTCCTCGCCACCCTCTCCCGCCACCTCCGCAGTGGCGTCGACATGGCGAAGAACGCCCAGGCCAAGGGCGAGCACATCGGCTCGAAAGCGCTGGCCGGGAAGATCATCGTGTCGCAGACCGAGGTGCTGGACCAGATCGCCGCCAAGCAGAAGTCCTGACACCGCAACAGGACCAGCACGCCACACACACGTCCGCAGCCGTAAAGGCAGTGGGCGTGTCGGTGTGTCCGCAATAGTCTCGCCGCCATGTACCCACAGGTGGAGCCCTACGCCCAGGGCATGCTCGACGTCGGTGACGGCCAGCTCGTTCACTGGGAGGCCAGCGGCAACCCCGCCGGCAAACCGGCGTGCGTGTTCCACGGCGGCCCAGGATCGGGCTCGCATCCCCGATGGCGCGAGGACTTCGACCCGGACCACTGGAACCTGATCCTCTGGGACCAGCGCGGCAGCGGTCAGAGCACCCCGTCGGTCGCGGATCCGGCGACCAGCATGGAGCACAACACCACCCAGCACCTGATCGACGACGCCGAGAAGCTCCGCGACCACCTCGGCATCGAGAAGTGGCTGCTGGCCGGCGGTTCCTGGGGCTCCACCCTGATCCTCGCCTACGCCATCCAGCACCCCGGCAGGGTCAGCGAGATCATCATCCCGGCGGTGACCACCTCCCGCCCCGAGGAGCACGCGTGGATCACCCGCGGCCTCGGCATGTTCTTCCCGGACCACTTCGACGCCTTCCGCAACGGCGTTCCCGAAGAAGATCGCGACGGCAACCTGGCCCTGGCCTACAACAGGCTCCTCAACTCGCCGGACCCGGCGGTCAGGGAGAAGGCCGCCTGGGACTGGAGCAAGTGGGACCTGTCCACGATCACGGGCGGCGACAACGACTTCGAAGGCACGAGGTACGCCGACCCCGTCACGCGCTACCGGCTCGCACGGACCGTGACCCACTACTGGGGCAATGAGGCGTTCATCGAGCCGAACCACATCTTCGACAACCTCGACAGGCTCCAGGGCATCCCCGGCGTGCTCATCCACGGCCGCAACGACTTCGGCGGGCCGCTGCACACCGCGTGGGAGGTGGCGAAGAGGTGGCCGGACGCCGAACTGGTCATCCTGAACGACGCCGGCCACGAGATCATGAACGGCAGCAGCATGGACCAGGCCATCACCGCTGCCATCCAGAAGTTCCGCTAGGGCGCGACAGGTCCGGACCGGTAGAGGTCCTCACCGGCCCAGCGGATCCGGTCCTCGAACCCGAATCCCGGCGCCGCGACGAAGTTCGCCGCGTCGTCCACCGAGCCCGATCCGTCGTACTTGGCGCGCAACGGATACGGGAACACCGGACGGGTGCGCACGACGTTGCCGTCCTGGTCACGGCCTTCGGCGATGATCCGGGACGGCGCCTGGCCGCCTTCGACCCACGACACGAGTGCGCGCAACGGGTCGAAGGTGGTGAGGGTGTCGCCACCGTCGCAGTGCCACATCGACGGCACGACGAAGAGCCTTGCCCAGGAGGGGTTCCTGCCGCCGGTCAGCCGCTGCCAGTAGTCGAGCGTGCCCTCGAACGGGATGCCCTGGTCTCCCGCGCCGTGCCAGATGATGAGCTTGCCGCCGGCCCGCTGGAACGCGCGCAGGTCCAGCGAGAGGGAGTTCGCCTTCACCGTTTCGGGCACCACCCGCCGGAACTCGCGCACGGTGAACTCGAAGGACTCCAGCGACGAGTGCGGCCTGCCGATCGGGTAGACGAGGTGCTTCAGGCCGTTGTCCGCCAGCTCGGCGGCGACTCCCCTGCCCAGGCCCGGTGACGGGTTCAGCCAGAACGTCCACGAGATCTCCGAGCCGTACGGCTGGCCGCCGGGGTAGAGCCGCGTGCCGTGGTCGGACGGGCCGGCGTAGAGGCGGCGGACACGGGCGATCTCGTCGTCGGTCAACTGGCCAGAGAGCGTTCCCGGATCGAACCTGCACAGGCGCGGGTCGTCGATCTGCCCGTCCACCAGTCCGTCCAGGCCGTCGCACGCGTTCATCACCGCGTTGTGCAGCAGGAAGATCTTGTCGTTCGGGATGGTGTTGCGCGCGATCCACGCCTGGTAGCCGATCAGCGCGCCGTAGTACCCGGCGGGCGCGGCCGCGATGATGCCGTCGAAGTCACGCGGATAGCGCTGGGCCAGCAGCAAACCCTCACGGCCGCCGTTGGAGCAGCCGCTGAAGTACGACTTCACCGGTGCCTTGCCGTAGAACACCGAAATGAGGTGCTTGGACACCTTCGACAACGCGTGCGGCGCACGGAAGAAGTAGTCGTCGCGGGCCTTCTGGTCGTTGATGGCCCAGGTGGTGTCGAACGGGTTCTCCGGCGAGACCTGGTGGCCGTCGTCGGTGGCGGCCACCGCGGCGTCACCGAAGGCGGGGCCGCAGCCCGCGGGAAAGGCCGGATCGCCGATGATTCCACAGAATCCGCCACAGCCGTACTGGACATAGCGGCCCTGATAGCCGCGGGCCGGCAGCTTCAGCTGGAAGCCGACGTTCGGTTCGATCGTGCCGCGGACGTCGCAGAACTCCTTGGCGCCACTGACGACCACCGCCGACGTGACGCGAGTGCGAGCGTCCGGCACGTCGAACGACCGCACCAGGTCAGCGCATGATCGCACTGGCCGGAAAGCGGAATCGGCGGCGGCGGGTGCGATCCCCGCCGCCGCCGTTCCCAGAACAACGAGTGATACCAACAACTTGCGGAACATGGCGTCCTTCCCCCTGTAGTCGGACGTACAGAGGGAGTCTTCCAGCTAACCGACGTGCACGCGTGGCCGTCGAGTCGGATCCGATTCAGCCGAGCGGATGATTTCCCGTACGACCGGAGGAGTATCGCCGCGGCCGAGGATCAGGTAGCGGAAGAGATGCCCGAGCGGGTTCCCCTCCGACCACTCGAAGTGCGCGTGCGGGATCACGCCGGTCGAGTCGCGCAACGCCAGCAGGATCGCCGCGATCGCGTTCGGCGCGGCCGGTGCCGAGGCGCGCAGGACGCGATGGCCGTCGACCTCGACGCCGGTCACGCACAGCACGTGGCTGAACGCCGACGGGTCGACGATGTCGATCTCCAGGAAGATCACGTCCGCCGTGCCCGGCACCGGGTTCATCCCGCGCTGCTCGGACTCCTTCTCGTCGTACTCCGCCTTGTCCCCGTCCTGGCGGCGGTTCGCGATCAACGTGATGCGCTCGTCGTTCTCGATCGTGTCGGTGATGAACCTTCGCGCGTTCTCGTCGAACTTGATCTTGTCGACGCGCAGCTCGGTCGTGCGGGAGATCCGCGACACCAGGGAGATCACCACGATGCCGAGGATGAAGCCGAACGAGATCGTGATGCCGTCCGGCTTCTCGATCACGTTCTCCACCAACGCGTACAGCAGCACCAGCGTCAGCACGGTGAAGCCGATCCCTGCGCCCCGCTGCCTCTTGCGCCACGCGGACACCGTCACCGCGAACGATCCGGAGACCATCATCGCCAGGATTCCGGTGGCATAGGCACCTGCCTGCGCGTTCACGTCGGCCTTGAAGATGATCGTGATGATGATGCAGATGACCGTGTAGACGATCACGACGGGACGGACGGCCCGTCCCCATTCCGGTGCCATGCCGTAGGAGGGCAGGTAGCGCGGCACGATGTTGATCAGGCCGGCCATCGCCGAGGCGCCGGCGAACCAGAGGATCAGGATGCTGCTGATGTCGTAGGCCGTGCCGAACACCTCGCCGAGCAGTTCGTGCGCGAGATACGCCAGTGCACGGCCGTTCGCGGGACCACCGGGCGCGAACTTCTCCTGCGGCACCAGCACGGTGGTGATGAACGACGTCGCGACCAGGTACACCGACATGATCAACGCGGCGGTCGTCAGCAGCTTGCGGGTGTTGCGCACCCGGCTCTCCAGGCGCTCCTCCGGCGTCTTGCCGGACGCGGCGACCAGCGGCATCATGCTCACGCCGGTCTCGAAGCCGGACAGACCGAGCACCAGCAACGGGAACGCCAGAATCGCCGGGCCGATGACGCCGAAGAACCCGCCACCGTACGACCCCAGCGCCGAGATCCAGCGATCAAGGGCGTCCGGCGTCGCGAAGACGTCCACGAGCCCCACCACCACCACGACGGCGTTCAGGGCCAGGAACACCGCCACCAACGGGATCGCGACGCCCACGGCCTCGCTGAAGCCCATCAGGAACACGCCACCGAGGATCAGCAGCAGCACGATGGTCAGCACTATCTCGGACCCGTGCAGCGACTCCGGCACGTACGGGTTCTCCAGCGCGTGCACCGAGGCATCGGCGGCGGACAGCGTGATCGTGATGATCCACGACGTCGCCACGAACCCCAGCAGCACCAGCACGAAGATCTTGCCGCGCCAGAACGGCAGCAGGTCCTCCAGCATCGCCACGGAGCCCTGGCCGTTCGGGCTCTCCCGCGCCACCCGCCGGTACATCGGCAGCATGCCGAGCAGCGTCAGCGCCACGATGAGCAACGTGGCCAGCGGGGACAGCGCGCCGGCGGCCAGGGCGGCGATGCCGGGCAGGTACGACAACGTGGAGAAGTAGTCGACGCCGGTGAGCGTCATGACCTTCCACCACGGGTGCGGCTTGGCGTGGGACTCGTGGCTCTCCGGACCGGACGGCGCGACGCGGTCCGCGAGCAACCAACTGCCGACTGGCCCGCCGGGCGGTGCCGGCCGTTCCGGGCTCGGGACCTCGGCGGGGATGGCGAACTCCGTGCTCATGGCGCGAGCATGCCACTGTCAGATGATCAAGGCCTGAACTCGGCCGGAAAACCAGCCTCCTGAACGGACAATCCGGACGGACGCAACATTCCGATGCTGCCCTGGGTGTGCAGGTCGAGGAACATGTCCACTACGTCCGGATCGAACTGTTCGCCCCGGCCCGCCCAGAGTTCCCGCCGTGCCCGGTTCTCGTCCAGCGCGGTCTGATGTGGACGATTCGACCGCATCGCGGCCCACGCCACGCAGACGGACAGGATCCTTGCTTCCGCACGGATGTCCGCGCCGCGCAGCCCGTCCGGATAGCCCGCGCCGTCATAGCGTTCGTGCTGCTGCCTGATCACGTGCGCCACGCCCGCGAACCCCGGCACCATCCTGGCGAGCCGGTAGCCGAAGTCGGGGTGCTGGCGCAGCAGCCGCCATTCCTCTTCGGACAGTGCGCCGGGCTTGGTCAGCACGACCTCGGGAATGATGACCTTGCCGATGTCGTGCAGGCGACCGGCGAGCTGCGCGACCCTGGTCGTCGGCGCGTCCAGACCGAACTCGCCCGCCGCCACACCGGCCCAGCGCGACACCGAACGGCTGTGGTCGTAGCGGTGCAGCCAGCCGTCCACCCGGTCCGCGACCTGGCAGAGGAACTCCGCCATCGCGCCGTCGGTGTCCGGGTCGACCGCGGGCAACGGCTCCGGGCCGACCGCGATCCTGTTGCGCCCCGCCGCCTTCGCCGCGTACAGGGCGCGGTCCGCGATCACCACGATGTCGTCGGGACCGTCGCCGTGCGTCGGAAAGCTCGCCGAGCCGACCGACACCGTGACGGACAACGGAATGTCGTCGTTGCCCGAGTTGACCGGGATCGGCTTCTCCGCGACGCGCTCGCGCAACCGGTTCGCGATCACGGACAACCGGCCGGGACCGGCTTCCGGGACGAGCAGCGCGAATTCCTCACCACCGTAACGAGCGAGGACTTCACCGGATCGGGAAGCCGCGCGCAGCCGGGCCGCGACCTCCATCAGCACGTCGTCGCCCGCGGGATGGCCGTAGTTGTCGTTGATGGACTTGAAGCGGTCGACGTCGATGATGAACACCGCGACGTTTCCGTCGTTGCGCCGGGCGCGGGAGATCTCCAACGGCAGCTGGGCTTCGAAGAACCTGCGCGTGTGCAGGCCGGTGAGGCTGTCGGTGATCGCGAGTTTGCGCTGGTCCGCGACGAGTCCCGCGAGCCTGGCGATGATCAGCAGCGACAGCAGGGCGCTGCCCGCGGCGATCACCAGGACGTCCTGCGAGGACTGGCCGACGTCGTGCACCAGCATCAGCACCGGCGCGGCGAGGGCGGCCGAGCACAGCGCGATGATCCGGCCGCGACTCAGGCCGACGTCCTTGACGTGCGCGCGCTCGCCGAGCCGCGACATCGTCGGGTGCAACGCCGCCGCGCCGATGCACAGGTTCGCCGACAGCCAGATGGCGTCGAGGAAGTTGCCCGCGTGGTAGCTGCCGTCGAGGCGCTGCAGCACGTAGATCGTGTCCGCGGTCAGGATGCCCAGCAGGTTGGCCGTCAGCAGGACGAACGCGCGGGGCCGAGGTCCTGCCCCGAAGATCAGTCGCAGCGCCACCACGAACAGTGCCAGGTCCATCATCGGGTAGCCGAGCGAGGCGATCTTCACCAGGACCGGCGAGCTGAGACGGGCCTGCGGGCCGATCACGTAGAGCCAGGACGCCATGCCCGCGACGACCGCGAGGACGGCGGCGTCGAGCAGGCTGGGCAGGTCGAGGCCGGGGGTGCGGCGGCGGATCAGCAGGATCACGCCCGCCACCATCAACGGGTAATGGCCCAGGTAGAAGATGTCCGCGTACGACGGGTAAACCGTGTACTCGAAGATGTAGTGCGATGCGTAGAACGTCAGGTCGGCGATCGCGTAAACGACCTGGCTGAGTGCGAGGAACACCCATGGCCGCCGCCATTGGGGGCGGTTGCGCTTGACACCGGCGAATGTCGCGATGGCGGCCGACGCGCTGATCGTGCAGTAGAGCACCACCCGTACCGTTTGCCCCGTCGTCCCCGCGGGACTGACCGGGATCAGGTAGTAGACACCCAGCAGCAGGTGACCTGCCACCAGGTACATCCACCACGCCCCGGTGTGGCCGGTACGGAAGATGGTCACACGAGACCCCTCGTTCTACGACTTGGTCGAGCCACGTGATGATGCCCGACTCGGGATGATCGCGGCACCGTCGTTACTCCAATGAGGTGACCCACTAATACGACGCTACCGCAAATCACGGTTCTGCTTTCCGCGTTGATCTCGGGTGTCGCCGATCCGTGTCCGCGGGTGGTCCCCGATCGATTTTCGCACGACTTTTCGCTGCTTGGCCGTGATTCGTCCACCTCGTACCACCGATATTTCCGACCCGTTGGTCGGTAAGCGACCTTCGTCGTTGACCGTTGCTCGTTCCTGGCGAGGTGGGAGCGGCGATCAACGGACTATCGTGAGAGCCGTGGACGGCGTTCGGTTCGGGGTGCTTGGGCCGCTGCTCGTCACACACGAGGGGCGGGACGTCCGCGTTCCCGCCGGCCAGCCGCGACAGGTCCTGGTGCTGCTGCTCCTGCACACCGGTCAGACCGTCAGCGTCGACCACCTCATGTCGGTCCTCTGGGACGGCGATCCTCCTGCCAGCGCGCGCAAGGCCGTGCAGGTGCACGTCTCGCAACTCAGGAGAGCGCTGAAGGACCTTCCCGGGGTGTCGCTGGAGTGGTCGCGGCAGGGCTATCGGCTCGACGTTCCCGACCGGTCGCTCGACCTGCAGCTCTTCCGCGACGCCCAGGACCCCGACGAGGCACTCGCGCACTGGCGCGGACCGGCGCTGGCCGAGCTGACCACGAACACCCAGCTCGCGAACCAGCTGGAGGAGGAGCGGCTCGGGGCGATCGAGCGCCGGGTCGACAAGGCGATCAAGGACGGCCGGCACCACGAGATCATCGGAGAGCTGACCGGGTACGTCACCGAGCACCCGACCAGGGAACGGCTGCGGGGAGCGCTCATGGTCGCCCTGCACCGCGGCGGGCGGCAGGCGGACGCGCTCAGGACGTACGACGAGGGCCGCCGGCTCCTGGCGGAGGAGCTCGGTCTCGATCCCGGCCAGGAGCTCAAGGACCTGCACGCCGCGATCTTGCGGGGCGACATCCCCGCCGTGCCGCGCGAACTGCCCGCCAAACCCGACCCGTTCGTGGGGCGCCGCGCCGAGATCGAGCTGATCACGGGCACCTCTGACACCGTGATCGCCGTGCACGGGCCCGGCGGGCAGGGCAAGAGCGCGCTCGCCACCGCCGCCGCGCACGCGATGGCCGGACGTTTCCCGGACGGACAGCTGTACGTAGACCTGCACGGCGCCACACCGGGTCGTTCGCCGCTCTCCCCCGCCGAGGTGGTCAGGCGCTTCCTGCGCGCTCTGGGCACGCCGCCGCTGGCCGTGCCGACGGACCCGTCCGAAGCCGCCGCGCTGTACCGGTCGACGCTGGCCAGGCGCAAAGTGCTGGTGCTGCTGGACAACGCCGTGGACGCGGCGCAGGTCGGCCCGCTGCTGCCCGGCGAACCGGGGTCCGCCGTGCTGATCACCAGCCGCCGGATGCTGGCCACGCTGAGCGCCCGGCACGTCCGGCTCGACTCGTTGCCGCAGGAAGACGCGTTGCGGTTGCTGGGAGACGACAGCCCGGCCGCGGAGCAGGTCGCGAAGGCCTGCGACTACCTGCCGCTGGCCCTCACGATCGCGGCCGCGCGGCTGCGGTCGCGGCCGGACTGGACGACGGCGACGCTCGCGAAGCGGCTCGCGGACCAGCGTCATCGGCTGGACGAGCTGGACTTCGACGACCTCGGCGTCCGGTCGAGCTTCCAGCTGAGCTTCGAGGGCCTGAACGCCGGCTCGACCCGTGCGTTCACCCTGTTGTGCTGCCTGAACGTCCCTTCCGTCAGCGAGCCGGTGATCCAGGCGCTGCTCGGGCAGGCCGACGTGGACCGCGCGCTGGATCCGTTGGTGGACGCCAAACTCGTGGAGCCCTGCGGGCCGGAGCGGTACCGGGTGCACGACCTGCTGCGGTTGTTCGGCGCCGAGCACGTCAACGACGAGAAGCACGACGCTCTCGCCCGTGCGCTGACGCACTACCGCGAAACGCTTGCCGCGGCGTTGAAGAAGCTGCGGCCGCACGCTTACGGCGCGTTGGGGTACTCCGCCGCCGACGGCCTCGACGAGCCGTTGCGGTGGCTGACCGACGAGGCCGAGAACCTGCTGGCGGCAGCGCGTTCCGCGGTGGCCGAGCCGGCACTGGCCGGCCACGCCCTGGCGATCGCGCACATGCTCTACCCGCATCTGTTCAAACAGGACAGAGTCGCGGACCTGGTCGAACTGGGCCAGATCGCGGACCAGGCCGCCCGCACGGCGGGTAGTTCGGCCGCGTTGCAGACCGCGCTGCTGGTGCGGTCGGCCGCGAACCGCAGGATCGGCTCGTTCGAGACCGCCCGCGCCCAGTTGGAAGAGGTGCTGGAGGCCCGCGCCGACGACCCGTTCGGGCAGGGTCGCGCGCTCGCCGGCATCGGCACGATCCAGCGTGAACTGGGAGAACTGGAGCAGGCCTCGGAGACTCTGGCGCAGGCGATCAAGCTCACCGAGGAGTACGGACCGGCAGGCGCGCAACGGGTTCCGTTGTCCGCACTGGCCCAGGTGCACCAGGTGGCCGGACGGTACGAACAGGCGCTCGACGCCGCCGTGCAGAGCCTGGGGCACGCCCGTGAGCACGCGGACGAGGCTGGAACGGCCTACGCGCTGGCGTCGCAGGGCCAGGCGCTGTTCAAGCTCGGGCGGCTGGACGAGGCCGAGGCCGCGTTGGACGAGTGCATCGAGCTGTGCCGGGTGACGGGTGAGCACAACGACGAGTGGCAGGCACTGCTGTGCCGTGCGGAACTGCTGCTGGCCGCGGGAAGGCCCGCACCGGCCACAAAGGACGCCGAGCGCTGCCTGGAGATCACGAGCGCTCGCGGGGACCGTTACGGCGAGGGCGTCGCCCGTCTCGTGCTCGCCAAGGCAGGGCTGGAAAAGCACGCGGACCGGGCGGCCGAACTGCTCGGCACACCCGGTCTGCGTCGGGACAACCTGCTGGACAGCCTGATCAGCTGGCCGGAACGCGGAGAAGATCAGCCGCAGTGCTCGAAACCGCTGGTGTAGCTGGAGGAACCGACCATGCCGCCCCACTTGACGCACTTGCCGGGGGCCTTCTTCTTGACCGGACCGGCGTAGTAGCCGTAGTCGTCGCGGTCGGTCGTGCGGGCATCGCCCTGGACCTCGAGGAAAGCGCCGACGTCCGACGCGGTGCCGATCTTGGTGGTCTTGATCGTGACCACGCAGTTGTAACCGTTGGCCGCGTTGTAGAGCAGCGACACGCGGGCACCGGTCACGTTCGCGCCGTCGATGACCTTGTAGCCGTCGCCGCAGGCCTCTTCGGGGGTGTACGGGTTGGTGGTGCCACCGCCGCCGCACTTGTTGTTCGACTTGTAGTTCTTGGTGCCGTAGTACAGAACCGTCGTCCCGGACAGCTTGATCTTCTGCGGCGTGCCGTTCAGCAGCTGCTCGAAGTGCAGGTGCGCGCCGGTCGAGCCGCCGGTGTTGCCGACGTTGCCGATGGTCTGGCCCTGCGAGACGTTCTGGCCGACCGACACCCGCTGCGCGGAGAGGTGGGCGTAGCGCGTGGTCCAGCCGCTGCCGTGGTCGATCTCGATCCAGCGACCGTAGCTCGTGCTGCCCTCGTTGCGAACCTTGCTGACCGTGCCGGACGCGGACGCCACGACCGCGTCACCCTCGTCCGCGCTGCGGTTCAGGTCGAGCGCCAGCTGCGGGCTGTGGTTGGTCCTGGTCTGTCCCGACCACGTCTGTCCACACGGGAACGGCAGCTCGAAGTTGGTGGCCGCGCTGGCCTGCGGGCCACCGAGCACCAGCACGCCCAACCCGATCGCGAGGCCTGCGACCCCTGAGATGATCCTCTTGACGTTCATGACTTCCCCTCGTTCATCCGAACATTCGACGGAACTTGGATCACGATGTGCCACGGCAGTTAAGAACGGCCTAAGAACGGCCCTGCGCGTGATCAGCAGCGCTGGTCGGTCGCGGCGGAGCCCTCACCGCCGGACCACTCGAGCTGCCCGTAGCCCTTGGTGCACTTGGTCAGCGTGTTGGCGCCGGAGGACCACACCTCCTTCTGGTGGTTCCCGCCGCACTTGTAGTCCTCCAGGCCGGAGCTGGTGGAGATGCCGGAGCACGCCCACCAGGTGCCGCTGTGCGAGTTGCGGAAGCCCTCCCACACGTAGGTGTAGGCCCAGTTCTTGTTGCAGCCCTTGAACTGCTTCACCGACGCGATGGTCGTGCCACCCGACTTGATGTACGCGGTGCTGCCGATCTGCGTCACCTGGCTGCAGTTCGGATTGGTCTCGGCGTTCGCCGGCGACGCGATCCCGAGCAACGCGCCCATGACGAGCGCCGCGGTGCCGACGGTGCCGGCGATCTTGCTGAACATGTTTCTCCCTCAACGGTTCTGCGATGGTGGTGCGGAGAAGGTCAGTCGGTGATGTAGCCGGTCACGGCGCGCCCCCTCAGCAAGCGCTCGACGCGAGACGGGCGGTGCGGTGCACGCCACCGGAGTCGACGTAGAGCACCTCGCCGCGGGCGCAGCCGGGCGCGTAGACCATGTTTCCCCAGTGGTTTCCCGGCGTTCCCGCCGCGACGAAGCCGACGTGGTCGCTGCCCGACCAGACCGTGATGCGCAGAGCCGAGTCGCCGCCCGAGTAGTTCGAGATCCGCACCCAGTTCGTCCTGCAGCCGGGCGACCAGCGCAGTTCGGCCGTACCACCCGTGTACATGGGCGCGCTGTCAGCCGTGGTGGAACCGCTGCTGCATCCGGCGGACACCGGGTCCTTGTCGTTGCATCCGCGCCCGCTGCAGGACGCCGCCTGCGCGTCCGGCGCCATGAGGAGCGTGAACGCGGCCGCGGCGATCAGGGCTGTCGACTTCATGGCGCAGACACTGCTGAGCAGCGCTCACAGCGACCTGACAGCTACACCCCGTCAGGTGTCAGCGCGGCGTCAGAAGGGCACGTCAGCGAACGGTGCGCGATCGGTCAGCGGGAATGGCCATGGTGACGCCATGACGTGGTTGCGCAAGCCCTGGGTGGGACCGTTGGCGTTCGTGGTGGTGGCCTTCGTGGCGTTCTCGCTGCCGCCGTATCTGACCGGTGATCGACTGCAGGCACGTGTGCAGTCGGACTGGGGACCGCACTACCCCTTGCTCGTCGTGCACGTCGTCTGCGCGTCGATCGCCATCCTCACGTGCGTGGTGCAGATCTGGCCGTGGTTCCGTGGCCGCTTCCCCACGTGGCACCGCCGCATCGGCCGTGTGTACGTGTTCGCCGGCGTGCTGCCCGCCGGGCTGTCCGGCCTGGTCATCGGCTACATGACGCCGTTCGGCCCGGTGGCTCAGGTCAGCAACGTGCTGCTAGCGGTGATGTGGCTGACGTTCACCTGGCTGGCGTGGCGCGCGGCCCGGCAGCGTCAGTTCCGCGACCACCGCAAGTGGATGATCCGCAGCTTCGCGCTGACCGTCTCGATCATCACGAACCGGATCTGGGGCGTGGTCGCGTTCCTCACCTTCGCCGACCGGGTCCCCGAGGCGGAGCTGCCGCTCACGATCGCGGGGATCTCGACGTGGGCCGGGTGGACGATCCCGCTACTGCTCTCGCAGTGGTGGCTGGAGCGCAAGCCTCGCCGTCGTCAGACCCCGGTCGAGCAGCGTGAAACCGTTCCCGTGTGACGTTCGGGCGGCTACCGTCGGCACTCATGAGGCTACTGCTCGCTGTCCTGATGATGGTCGTTCTAGCCCCGGTCGCGTCCGCCTCACCCGAAGCGGCGCCGACCGCGAAGTGCGAGTTCATCCCGACGCCGGAGAACCCGGCCGCCCGCCCGGTCCAGCCGCCCAGCGCCGTCGTGCCCGCCCGCGGGACGGTGAAGGTCACCATCGTGACGAACTACGGCGTGGTCGTCGCGGACCTCGACCGCGCCAACGCCCCGTGCGGCGTGGAGAACTTCGCCCACCTGGCGAGGAGCTGGTTCTACACGATGTCCCAGTGCTGGCGGCTGACCGACACCACGCGTCTGGGCGTGCTGCAGTGCGGCGACATCTACCGCGCGGAGGAGGGCGGGCCCGGCTACCGGTTCGCCGACGAGGTGACCGGCAAGGAGACCTACCCGCGCGGCACGATCGCGTACGGGAACCAGGGACCGGGCACGAACGGCAGCGAGTTCTTCATCGTGCACTCGTTCGCCAACATCGCGCCGAACTACACGGTGATGGGCCACGTCACCTACGGCATGGACACGCTCGACCGGATCGTGAAGGCCGGGATCGTGCCGCAGCCGGACGGTCTGCTGGACGGCGCGCCGAAGAAGCCGGTCAGGATCGTCCACGTGCTCGCCCACTAGTTGCCGATTTTCCGAGTGGTCGCCGTTTCGTTGAAACGGCGACCACTTTGCGTTTGGCGCCGGAATAGCGCCACGAGAGCGCGTCGTGTTGACATGTGACCGACAGTCGAAATTCCGGTACGCGATCTCCGTCACAGCTTCTACCTGCGCGAATTAGCCCAGAAGAACCATCCTTGTTAAGGAGGATTTGATTCTCGTTGTGATCCCGCTCGCCCTCAGGAATCAATTCCGCAGCTCCCGCGCTTCCGTCACCTGAATGGCGGCAGTACCAGCCAGTAGCCTGATTTCCGGTTATTCAGAGGAGGCACAGGAGTGGCACCCGAGTTCGAGCCGGCTCGACTCGCCGACGTCGACGATCTGCTCAGGCTCTACCGGCGGGCTCACGGCGCGAACTACCCCATCGCGATGGGCACCGACCCCGACGTCATGGCGGCCGAGATCGAGGCCCCGCACACCACGTGGCTGGTGTGGCGCCGTGACGGCCGGGTCGTCGCCTCGATCACCGGGCACGTCGAGAGCGCGGACCGTCTCGGCAAGATCGCCGGGCTGGTCGTGGACCCGGACGCGCAGGGCGGCGGCATCGCGCATCACGCCGTCGGGCAGATCACCGGCCGGATGCTCGCGAGCGGCGACGTCGACTCGGTCTACGGCACCGCGCGGACGATCCACCTCGCGCCGCAGAGAGTGTGCCTGCGCAACGGATTCCACCCGCTCGGGCTCGTGCCGAACCTGTTCAAGCACGCCAAGCGCGAGACGATGACGTTGCTGGCCAGGCACCGCGACGGCGTCCTGGAGCAACGGGCCGAGGTGCACAAGGTGCCCGCGAGCCTCGAAAAGCTCGTCAGGGCCACGCAGATGCCGACGTTGCCGGAGTTCGTCGACGACAACGGGTTCACCGCCGCCGAGCAGTCGCGGCTGGAGGTGATCGACGCGCCGCAGTTCGTGCAGCGGCACTTCGAGCGCACGATCAACGACCCAGCGCGGCGGTTCTACCCGTTGCACAAGCCGAACGTGCTGCTGGCCGACGAAAGCGGCGAGTACGAGATCTACGGGCACCTCAACCGCCACGACGGCTACTGCACGATCTTCGGAGCCACCCCCAGTCCCCAGGCACTGCTCCCGCACCTCGGTGGCGTGATCGACACGCTGGCCGGTCTGGGCGCGCCGCACGTCGAGACGCTCGTGCCGTTGCACGAGTTCGACGAACTGAGTGCGTTGCTGGCCTTCGGATTCCTGCCGGTGGCGCTGTACCCCGCGATGCGCAAGGACGGCGACGTCTACCACGACTACGTGGTCATGGTGCACACGCCGCAGCCGCCGGACTTCCGCGGCCTCGCGATCGATGAGGCGTTCCGGCCCTTCACCGAGCAGTACATCGAGCTGTGGACGCAGAAGTTCCTCAACACCAACGGAGTCTTTCGAGCATGAACCCGCACCTCGGACCGGCAACGGTGCCGGATCCCTCGCTGAGCGCCGTCCAGGCGCTGTGCGACATCGCGGCGCCGTACGACCACAGCGACCCGGACCTGTTCCTGGAAGCGATGAACGAGTCGAACCGCTGGCACGCCCAGCGCAACGAGTTCTTCCGCAGCCTGTGGAACGGCAAGCCGCTGCGCGACATCACCGACCAGCCGTTCGTGCACGCCAACTTCTTCAAGATGCACGAGGTGCTGTCGGTGCCGCGCGACGAGGTCGTCGTGCACGCCACCTCGTCCGGTACGACCGGGCAGAAGTCGCAGATGTTCTGGGACGCCTGGACTCTCAGGGCGGGCCAGCGGATGGTCGCGCGGATCTACGACCACAACGGGTTCATCGACACCGACCCGGTGCACTACCTGATCAACCTCAACCAGCCGACGCCCTCCGGCAAGCTCGGCAGCTCGTTCACCGGGCAGTTCATGACCGACTTCGCGCCCGTGGAGTCCGTCGACTACGGCCTCGCGCACACCGGTACCGGGCACGAGTTCGACGCGTTCGGCAGCATCCGCGCCCTGCAGCGGTTCGCGGACAGCGGCAAGCCCGTGCGGATCTTCGGGTTCCCGGCGTTCCTGAGCTTCACCATCGACCGCATGCGCGCGATGGGCGTGGAACCGTTGCGGCTCGACGAGCGTTCGATGGTGTGGTTCGGCGGTGGCTGGAAGGGCAACGCGGACAAGCAGATCTCCAAGTCCGAGCTGCGCGCGAAGGTCACCGACATGCTCGGCATCCCGGACGCGCGGATCCGCGACAGCTACGGCTCGGTCGAGCACTCGGTGCCGTACGTCGAGTGTTCGCACCACAACCTGCACGTGCCGACCTGGTCACGTGCGATCGTCCGGGACGTCCGGACGCTGGAACCGTTGCCGTACGGCGAGTCCGGCTACATCCAGTTCGTGTCCCCGTACATCACCTCGGCGCCCGCGCAGAGCGTGCTGATGGGCGACCTGGCCGCACTGCACGCACCTGAGGAGTGCGGTTGCGGCAACGAGACCCCGTGGTTCGAGATCCTCGGCCGCGCCGGCGTCTCCCGCAACCGATCCTGCGCGATCGCCGCAGCAGAACTCTTGAAGGGCAAGGCATGAGGCACCTCTGGCAGGGTGAGTGGATCGACGACGACGCTGTCGCGCTGCGGCTGGACACGTTGGACGACCTCACCCAGCAGGTCATCACCGGGCCGCGCCTGAACCCGCTCGTCGTGCTCGCCGCCGCCGAGAAGCTGGACCTGGAGCAGCACCGCGCGTCGCTGATCTCGTGGGGCCTCGACGAGGTGGAGATCGACGAGACGCTGGACGCGTTGCGCAACGCCCTCAGCCGGCCGTCGCTGGAGCGCAAGCTCAAGCGCGAGCTCGGCAACCTCGACCCGGCGCGGATGGTCCGGTTCGACTTCCGCACGCCCGTCTACGAGGCCTGGGTGCCGCTCGGCCTGCTCGCCCACGTGACGGCGGGCAACGCGCCGGTCGCGGGCGTCCTGAGCGCCGTCGAGGGCCTGCTCTCCGGCAACCTCAACGTCATCAAGGTCGCGTCGGACGACTCGGGGTTCACCGCCGAGGTGCTCGCCTCGTTGGCAGCACACGACCAGACCGGCCAGATCGCCGCGCGGCTCGTCGTGCTGCACTTCTCCTCTTCGCGCACCGACTGGATGTCGCGCGTGCTCGGCGCAGCCGACGCCGTCGCGGTCTGGGGCGGCGAGGAGGCGATCACCGGCGTCACGGAGCTGGTTCGGCCCGGCACGCGAGTGATCGACTGGGGCCCGAAGCTGTCGTTCGCCTACCTGACCGGCGACTCGTGGTCCGATGTGGACACCCTGCACGCCTTGGCGGCGGACGTGTGCCAGCTGGAGCAACAGGCGTGCTCCAGCCCGCAGGTGATCTACCTCGACACCGAGGACCCGGCGGAGGTCTTCGCGTTCGCCGAGCGGTTCGCCTCCGTGCTGGAGCTGACCGGCCCGCCGACCCGTGAACCGTCTCAGGCCGAGTGGGCGGAGATCACGAACACCGTCGTCGTCACGCAGCTCGAAGAGCACCTCAAGCTCACGAAGGTGCACACCGGCGAGCACTGGCGTGTGCTGGCGGACGTCCGTTCCGCGCTGCGCACCTCGCCGCTGTACCGGACGGTGTGGGTGAAGCCGTTGCCGCGCAAGCAGATCACGTCCGTGCTGCGACCGATGCGCCGCTACCTGCAGACCGTCGGTCTCGCGGCGGACCGCCCTGACACCGCTGCCCTGGCGCGTTCGTTCGTGTCGGTGGGCGTGCAGCGGATCACCACGCCGGGGTCGATGCTCGGCGGCTACAGCGGTGAGCCGCACGACGGCGTCTACGCGTTGCAGCGCTACAGCAACCGGGTGTCCGTGCAGCTCGACGACAGGTTCGCCGCGGACGCCTCGCTGGACGACCTGACAGAGTCGCGCCAACTGCCGGTTCCTCCGGTGCCGGTGACGTTGAAGTCGGACTTCGAGACGCTGCAGGACCGTCCGGCGGACGTGTACTTCCGCAGCGGTGGCAGCTCCGGCGCGCCCAAGCTGTCCGCGTACACCTGGGCGGACTGGGACGAGCAGATGTGGGTGGGCGCCGAGGCGTTGCTCGCCACCGGCCTCGACCCGCGCCGCGACCGGATCATGAACCTGTTCTTCAACGGGCACATGTACGCGAGCTTCGTCAGCTTCTTCTCCGCGCTGGAGAGGATGAACGCGGTGCAGTTCCCGATGG
Source organism: Lentzea sp. NPDC102401 (assembly GCF_044765805.1). Classification (NCBI taxonomy): domain Bacteria; kingdom Bacillati; phylum Actinomycetota; class Actinomycetes; order Pseudonocardiales; family Pseudonocardiaceae; genus Lentzea; species Lentzea sp. NPDC102401. The sequence goes on from NZ_JBIWKS010000010.1 coordinate 235,312, forward strand.
GCGGCGAGTGGGGCCAGCTCGACGCGATCGCGCAGGCCATTGTGGACAACCGCGTCGACACGCTGCTGACCGCGCCCTCGTTCGTGCAGCGCCTCTTCGCCGAGCACGGTGAGCAGTTGAAGCAGTACGGCGGTGTCCGCAAGATCTTCTACGCGGGCGAGCACTTCGGCGCGCAGGCCATCGCCCGGCTGCGGGACGAGTTCGGCGTCGAGGTGATCCGTTCGGCGGCCTACGCGACCGTCGACGCCGGCCCGGTCGGCTACCAGTGCCAGGCCTCGTCCGGCAAGGTGCACCACCTGTTCACCGGCCTGCACACGCTGGAGATCCTCGATCCCGAGGCAGACCGGCCCGTCTCGTTCGGCGAGCCCGGCCGGCTGGTGTTCACCACGCACACCCGTCGTGGCCAGCGGCTGGAGCGCTACGAGATCGGCGACCTCGGCCGCTGGGTCCCCGGCGACTGCGAGTGCGGCCGCCAGACACCGCGGTTCGAGCTGTTGGGACGCACCGGTGACGTGTTCCGGGCCGCCGCGCAGACGTTGAACTACCGGCGGTTCCTCACGATCCTGGAGGACGAGCACAGCTACGCCGGCGCGTTGCAGATCGTGCTGAACGAGAACGCTCAAGGCGAAGAACTCGTCGTGCGGATGGAACGCGATCGCGCGCCCGAACCCGCGGCCACCCACACCACGTTGTTGTCCCGCTATGCCGAGGTTTCGGAGGCCGTCGAGAAGGACTCGTTGCTGACCGTGCGCGTCGAGAACGTTCCGCTGGCGGACTTCCTGCGGACGAAGAGCAGCGGCAAGTTGATCGCGGTCGTCGACCAGCGCAGCAGCAGGAGTGTGTGAACGATGTCCGTGATCGACCTCATCTGCTACGCCCGCACGCACTCCCCGTTCTACAAGGAGCTGTACGACGGCTACGACTCCTCGACGCCGCTGTCCGAGCTGCCGGTGATCGACCAGGCCGCGTTCTGGGCCGCGAACACCGTCCGCCAGAACCAGGTGCTGACCCGCGCGCACACCGACGGCCTGATCTTCAAGACCGGCGGCACCACCAAGGCACCTCGCGTCTCCTTCTACACCAACGAGGAATGGGACGCGATGTGCCGCGCGTACGCGGAAACGCTGCCCGCGGCGGGACTGCGGCACGGCGACCGGATCGCGAACCTCTTCGCGGCCGGCGAGCTGTACTCCAGCTTCATCTTCGCGCTGAACTCCCTTCAGCGCTCCCCGATCGACCTGGTCCAGCTGCCGATCACCGGCAGCGCGCCGGTCGAGTTCACGCTGACCACCATGCAGGACTTCGACGCCACCGTCGTGGCGGGCTTCCCGACGACGCTGTGCCGGCTGGCTTCGCACGTCGTGGCCTCTGCCGGCTCACTGCCTCTGGTGCGGCTGATCCTCTTCAGCGGCGAGGCCATGTACGACGACCAGCGCGCGTTGCTGTCTTCTGCCTTTCCCGGTGCCGAGTTCCGGTCGTTCGTCTACGGCAGCGTGGACGGCGGGATCATCGGCACGGCGGTGCTCGGCTCGGACGACGCGCGGGTGTTCCGCTCCTTTGTGGACAGCTCGGTGCTGGAGATCGTCGACGTTGAGACCGGCGAGCCGATCACCTCCGCCGGCCGGCCGGGCCGGTTGCTGCAGACCGACCTCACCCGGCGACTGCAGCCGATGATCCGCTACCCGGTCGGCGACCTGGCCGAGTGGGTCGACGCGGAGGACGGCATCTTCCGGCTGCTCGGCCGCGCCGACGAGGGCGCGCGGGTCGGTCCCGTGACGCTGCACCTCGACCACCTGCGGGCCGCCGTCGACCGCGCCGGAATCGCGCACAACGGCGTGCAGGTCGTGATCCGCCGGGTCGACGCGCGGGACCAGCTCGTGCTGCGGATCGCCGCTGAGCCGCAGGACGTCGAGGCTGTTCGGGCCGAGGTGCACGTGATCAGCCCGCGGTTCGAGCTGCAGGCCGGACGCGGCGTGGTCGCACCGCTGGCGGTGGACTGGGTGCCCGCTCTGGAGGTGAATCCCCGCACAGGCAAGACCGTGCGGCTCATCGACGAGCGCCCTGTGTAGTTAGGGTGTTCCGGTGCGAAAGATCCTGGTCATCGGTATCGGCGCGGGCAACCCCGACCACCTGACGGTGCAGGCCGTCAAGGCGTTGCAGACGGTCGACGTGTACTTCGTGCTGGACAAGGGGTCCGTGAAGCAGGAGCTCGTCGACCTGCGCGCGTCGATCCTGGAAGCGCACGTGACGCGGCCGTACCGCTGGATCGAGGGCCGGGATCCGGAGCGCGACCGCAACCCCGCCGACTACGTCGCGACGATCGACGCCTGGCGCCGGGACCGCGCGGACGTCGTCCTGGGCCTGCTGTCGGACCTGGGCGAGGACGAGGTCGGGGCGTTCCTGGTGTGGGGCGACCCGTCCCTCTACGACTCGACCCTGGCGATCCTCGACGACTTGCTGGCCCGCGGCGAGTCGTTCGCGGTGGAGGTCATCCCCGGCGTGACCTCGGTGGCGGCTTTGACGGCCGGGCACCGGGTGTCGCTGAACCAGGTGGGCAAGCCGGTGCAGATCACGACCGGCCGCCGCCTCGCCGCCGGGTGGCCGTCCGATGTGGACGACGTGGCCGTGATGCTGGACGCCTCGTACTCCTTCGAGGGCGTCGACCCGGACACGTGGATCTACTGGGGCGCCTACCTGGGCATGCCAGACGAGATCCTGGTGTCGGGGCGGGTCGGGGACGTGGCCGCGGAGATCCGCAGGGTTCGGTCGGAGGCGCGCGAGCGCAAGGGCTGGATCATGGACACCTACCTGCTGCGCAGGCACTGATCCTCCGGCAGGTCCTCCCCAGCAGCGGTTTCCCGCGTGCTGGCTTCGCCCCTACTCGGCGATCAGCCGGCGCACGGAGCGTTCGACGAGTTCGCGGGTCGCGTTCGGGGTGCTGAACGCGAGGATCGACATGTGCACGACCAGGTCGAGCAGGTTCGTGGCGTTGAACGCCGCTGAGATCCTGCCCTCCATCTGAGCCTGCGCGACGGCCTCGATCTTGTGCTTGTAGGCCTCCGCTTCGGCCTTCGGAACTTCGCTGAAGCCGTTCTCCAGGCGGTGGTAGGCCACGAGCCTGAGCAACTGCGGCCGCTCCAGGTACGCCTCGAACAGCCGGCCCGCGTAGCCGGGCAGGTCCTCCGGCGTGATCGGGACCTCCCGGATCATGCGGTCGACCTGGATCTTCAGCAGCTCGTCGAACAGGCCCTCCTTGCTGCCGAAGTAGGCGTAGATCATCGCCTTGTTGCAGCCGGCCGTGGCCGCGATGCGGTCGACCCGCGCCCCGGCGATCCCGTACTGGGAAAACTCCTCGAGCGCCGCGTCCAGCAACTTCGCCTTGGTCGCTTCCTTGTCCCTCACCACACCCCCATCTTAACTAACCGGTTGGTATTAGCAACCAACCAGTTAGTTGACAGCCCGCCTCGGACATGGTTGCCTGGTTTTAGCAACCAAACAGTTAGTTGCTCCAACCAACCAGGTAGTCGGGAGAACGCCATGAAGGTCGCACTGGTCACGGGTGCCTCGTCGGGGATCGGCGAGTCCACCGCGGTCGAGCTGCACAAAGCCGGTTACACGGTGTACGCGGCGGCACGGAGGGTGCAGCGGATGGAGGGGCTCGCCGCGCAGGGCATCCGGGTGCTGGAGATGGACGTCACCAGCGACGAGTCGATGGTCGACGGGGTCAAGAAGATCATCGCGGAGGCCGGGCGGATCGACGTGCTCGTGAACAACGCCGGCTACGGGTCGTACGGCGCGGTCGAGGACGTGCCGCTGGACGAGGCGCGGTACCAGTTCGAGGTCAACGTGTTCGGACTGGCGCGGCTGGTGCAGCTGGTGTCGCCGCACATGCGGGAGGCCGGGCGCGGGCGGATCGTGAACGTCTCGTCGATCGGCGGGCGGATCTACGAGCCACTCGGAGCCTGGTACCACTCGACGAAGTTCGCGGTGGAAGGGCTGAGCGACTCGCTGCGGCTCGAGCTGAAGCCGTTCGGGATCGACGTCGTGGTGATCCAGCCCGGCGGGATCAAGACCGAGTGGGGCGGGATCGCGGTCGAGAACCTGCAGAAGACTTCCGGTGGCGGTGCCTACGCGGGGCAGGTCAAGCAGTTGTCCGGGTTCTTCACGCAGATGGATCGCGCCAGTGAGCCGAAGGTCATCGCGGACGTCATCGTGAAGGCGGCCGAGGCCAAAAGGCCGCGCACGCGCTATGCGGCGGGGTTCGGGGCGCGGCCGATCCTGTTCGCGCGCAGGGTGTTGTCCGACCGGGCGTTCGACGCGCTGTTCCTCGGGGCGCTGCGCCGGTTCGCCTAAGCCGTGTTCCTACTGTCTGAGCAGGTACCTTCGGTTCAGAACCACCGAGGGGAGTCGTGTGCACGAGGGGCTGTCGCCGGAGGCCGAGAAGCTCTACCTGGCGATGCTGCGCGGAGACGACAGCGCGGAGTCCGATGCGGCGCGCGCGGAACTCGAACGGCTCGGGCTGGTCAGGAACGACGACGTGCGGCCGCCGCGGTCGGCACTGGCCGCGATCGCGTCCGGGCACGAGGCCGCGGCCGTCAGGGCCAGGGAGACCGCTGAGTTCCTGGCCGCCGCCTACGCCGCGCGCGGTGCGAAAGAGGTCGACTTCGTCGAGGTGCTCCAGGACGCGGCCGAGGTGATCAGCGCGTTCGAGGAGATGCAGAGCCAGGCGAAGTCGGAGATCAGGGCGCTCGACCCCGGTTCGTACCTGAGCCCGCAACCGGAGGCGAGTCCCGCGCAGCCTCCGGCGCTGGCCCGGGGCATCGGCTATCGGGTCGTGTACGAGTCGGCGCTGCTGCAGACCGAGCGGGGATTCGCGTCGGTGCAGGAGAGCATCGCGGCAGGCGAGCAGGCGCGGACGTTTCCCGGTGTGCCGCTCAAGCTCGTGATCGCCGACTCGGACCGGGCGTTGATCGCGGTGCCAACGGTCACGGGTGGGAACGTGGTGGCACTGCTCATTCACCCGTCCGTGCTACTGAGCGCACTCATCGAGTTGTTCGAGGCGTTCTGGCGGATGGCGGTGTCGATCACGCCTGGCGGCCAGGAGGTCACCGGTGAGGAGCCGACCACCGCGACTCGGAGGCTGATGGCACTGCTCAGCGCGGGTCTGACGGACGAGGCGATCGCGCGCGAGCTCGGGATCAGCGAGCGCACGGTGCACCGCCGGGTGAGCCGGCTGCAGCAGTTGCTGGGTGCGCAGACCCGGTTCCAGCTCGGCGTGCAGGCGTCACGGCGCGGTTGGCTCTAGTCACCCAAGGTAATTGAGACACTGATCTTCATCACTCTGCGAACACGATTGGTGACGGTTTCCAGACATGGCGACTTTCTGCCATCACCCAGGAGTGTTAAACGCGCGTTTTTCCTTTCTCCTCTGTTGCAAGCGCGGCCTCACCGGTCGTGCGGGGGCAGGAAGGGATCCACCAGTGAGGAAGTACTTCAGAGGCGGCATCGCCGCGCTGACGGGGGCACTGATCGCGACGAGCATCGTGCTCACGCCGGCGGCCGGCGCGGCGGCCAAGCAGGACCCGGACACGCAGAAGCTCGCGGGCGCGCTCGCCACCCAGAAGGTGACCTGGGAGGAGTGCACCTTCCCCGGCGTCGCTCCGGAGACCGTCGAGAAGTTCAAGACCGTCAAGGGACTCGCCTGCGCGACCATCCAGGTCCCGCGCGACTGGCACAACCCGGCCGACGGCAACACGATCGGCATCCGCGTCTCCAAGACCGAGACCGCGTACAAGGGCACCAGCCGTCAGGGCATCGCGCTGGTCAACCCCGGTGGCCCCGGCGGCTCCGGCCTGCCGTGGGGCGCGGCGATGGCCCTGCGCGCCCCGGTCCTCGCCGGCCAGTACGACTTCATCGGCTTCGACCCGCGCGGCGTCGGCCTCTCCTCGCCGCTCACCTGCAGCTACACCGTCCCGAACAGCACTGACGTCAACGTGCTGAACAAGGCCAAGGTCGACGGCTGCCTCGAGAACCCGCTGACCCAGTTCATCACCACCGAGCAGACCACCTACGACATGGACTTCATCCGCGTCGTGCTCGGCGAGAAGAAGATGAGCTACATCGGCTACTCCTACGGCACGTGGCTCGGCACCTGGTACGCCGCCACGTTCCCGAGCAAGGCGCACCGCTTCCTGCTCGACTCGGCCGTCGACGCCTCGCAGTCGACGCTGGAGAACACCTGGGACCTGCAGCCGCGCACCCGCGACCGCCAGTTCCAGGAGGCGCTGCTGCCCTACATGGCGCGCAACAACGCCACGTACGGCCAGGGCACCGACCCGATGGAGATCCGCCGCAACTGGGAGAAGGCCGGCGGCACCCGCGAGTTCCTCGGCCAGCTGTTCGTCGCGTGGTTCGTGATCCCGTCCATGTACGACACCACCCAGTACCCGACCGCCGCCTCGGCCGTGGCCGCGGTGATCGGTGACCCGGCTCCGGCCGCGACCGACTCGGCGAAGGTCGAGCAGCTCGTCGCGAAGATGCTTGCGACGCCTGGCCTTTCGGCCGAGAACAAGGCGTTCATCGCCAAGGGCAAGAGCAACGCGCTCAACGCGATCGCCAAGAAGGAGCGCGTCGCGGTGAAGGCCACGACCGCTGCCGCCGAGGTCGAGACCTGGGACGCGACGTTCGAGGCGATCCGCTGCCAGGACGGTCAGTGGAACCAGAACCTGCACTACTGGAACTACTGGCTGGCCGACCTGACCGTGAACGCGCCGTTCATCGCGCCGTTCATGAGCACCCCGCTGTGCGCCTACTGGCCGACGAAGAACTCGATGCCGAAGCCGGACAAGAAGACCTTCCCGCGTCTGCTGGTCGCGCAGTCCGAGCTCGACGCCGCCACCGCGTACGAGGGTGGTCTCGCCACGGCGAAGGCGCTGCCGAACGCCAAGCTGATCAGCGTCGACAACGAGGGCTCGCACGGCCTGTTCCCGTACAACACGGACTGCGTCGACGACCCGATCGTCTTCTACTTCCAGACCGGCGCCACCCCGCGCAAGCAGTTCACGGGCTGCCAGGCGCTCCCGCTGCCGAACGAGGACAAGACGTTCGACGTCGGCGGCAAGCTCACCAACGGCAAGGTGAAGATCAAGATGATCACGCCGGCCGTGAAGGAAGCCAACAAGATCGTCAAGGACCTGCTGAGCGGTTCCTCGACGGCGGCGGCCGACGAGTCGGGCATGCCGGCCAACCTGTAACACCCGTTTAGAGCTGCGGCCCTCGGCGCGATGCGCCGGGGGCCGTTTCCACGCGCGGGACTACCAGCGCTGGTCCAGGTAGTCGATCAAATCACTGCCGTGGCAGACGACGTCCGTTCGTGCACGGACAGAACCGGATGCCCGGACGTGCCTCGCCCCGCGGGCAGAAACCGATGCCCCTGAACCGGGATCAACCTGGGCACGTCCTCCATCTCGAACCGTGCCACCGCCATCGCTTCTTCAGTCGTGTCCTACCGAGTTGGTGCCCACCGCGAGAAACGCGCGATGATCGTCAGCGAACTCGAATCCGTGTTCGGCCTCGATGCGGGCGAACTCCGCATCGGTCAGCCCCGGCGCGATCTCACAGCAGCCCAGCTCGGCCAAGCGTCGTGCGGCGCGGTTCCGAGACTGATGCCCCCTCTGTCGTCACATCGCGACCGCAACGGGATTCGCTAGCGCTGCCACCACTTTTTGCGGACCACGTCGATGATCACGCAGGTGATGTTGTCCGGGCCGCCGTTGCCGTTCGCCAGCGCGATCAGCTGCCAGGCCGCATCCGTTCCGTCCTCAGTGGACAGCAGGATCTCGTGGACGTCGTCCAGGTCCGTGTAGTCCGTCAGGCCGTCGCTGCACAACAGGTAGCGGTCCTCGACCTTGGCCTGGTGCCACGTGAGGTCCGGGTCGTGCGAGTTGCCGGACTGCAAGGCGCGCAACACATAGGCGCGGCGTGGATGGACGAGCGCCTCCTCCGGCGTCATGCGGCCCGCGTCCACCAGGGCCTGCACCATGGTGTGGTCGTGGGAGATCTGGCGGAGCTCGCCTTCCCTGAGCAGGTACGCGCGGGAGTCGCCGATGTGCGCCAGCTGGAAGGCGAGGCCCTCCCAGCGGATGGCGGTGAGGGTGGTGCCGGCGCCCTGAGGCGTCTCGGCGTCGAGTCTGCGCGCGATCTCGGAGACCGCGGGGCCCAGGTCGCCCTGCCAGCCCGCTAAGACGTTCACCGCGAGCGCGCTGGCCACTTCACCGTGCTCGTGGCCGCCCATGCCGTCCGCCACGGCCTGCAGGTCCGCGCGGACGTAGACCGAATCCTCGTTGTGCTCGCGAACGAGCCCAGGATCGGTCGCCACGGCGATACGCAGCTCGTGTGTCATGTCTCCAGTAGATCAGTTGTGAAGTGAGTTCACAAGCAATACGGTTGTGAACATGGATGAGACGGTCAACGCCGGTGACATCGCGCGCCTCGCTGATGTGGGGCGGGCGGCGGTGTCGAACTGGCGGCGACGGTTCGAGGACTTCCCGTCGCCGGTCGGCGGGACGGCCTCAAGTCCGTTGTACCTGTTGCGCGACGTGGAGTCATGGCTTCGGCGCAACGGGAAACCGTTCCGTGTCTCACCGGCCGAGCGGCTGTGGACCCAACTGCGGACCGCCGACGACCTGAAGCTCGGTGAGGCGCTGGCCGCGGTCGAGGCCGACGCGCAGACGTTCGAGTTCCTGCACGAGCGCTACCTCGAAGCGCACTCGCGGCTGTTGAACCCCACTCCGTCCGAGGTCATCGAGGTCGTGCTGGCCACGACCGACGGCGATACGGTGATCGATCCGGCGTGCGGCACAGGCAGTTTGCTGAAGGCCTCCAAGGCCCGGAACAAGATCGGGCAGGAGCTCGATCCCGTCTCGGCGGTGATCGCGCGCCGCCGAATGCCGCACGCGCAGATCTACACCGGCGACTCGTTGCGGCACAACGGCGTCCGGGAGAAGGCCGACGCGGTGGTGTGCGATCCGCCGTGGCACGACCGGGCGTGGGGGCACGAGGAACTGGTGGGCGACGCCCGGTGGACCTACGGGCTGCCACCGCGCGGCGAACCCGAGCTGGCGTGGTTGCAGCACTGCCTGTCGCTGACGAAGCCGGGCGGGCTGGTCGCGGTGCTGCTGCCGTCGGCGGCGGCGTCCCGCAGGCCCGGCAAGCGGATTCGCGGCAACCTCCTGCGCGCCGGAGCCGTGCGCGCGGTGATGACCGTGCAGCCGGGACGCGATCTGTGGCTGCTGCGGAACCCGATCGGCCGCGCGCCAGAACAGATCGCACTGCTGGAGGCGCCCGGCCCGCTCGACCCGAACACGCGGGTCATCGACCTGCTGGACGACGACGTCGACCTCAGTCCGTCACGCCGCAACGGCACCGACGCGTCCGCCTACCTCGACGCGCAACCGACGTTCGGTCTGGCCCCCCTACCTGAACTGCGGGAACAGACCGCTCCCCCGATGACGACGATCGGCGAACTGGTCCGAGCGGCCCCCGGCGAGCACGTCGTCACGTCCCCGACCGGCGCCACCTACGAGATCGATCCGCGCAAGATCGACCCGGACTTCCTCGAAGGCGTGCTGCGCGCCGCGTTCGCCAGGACGCCGACCGGCTCGACCCGGCTCGACGTGCGCCGGACGCAGGTACCGTCGCTGCCTCTGGCCGAACAACGACGGTACGGACAGGCGTTCGCGCAGCTCAAGGCGCTGGAAGCAGGCCTGGAAGAGGCCGCCGCACTGGTCCGTTTGGGCTACAATGGACTCCTGGGTGGACAGGTCGGTCCGGCGTGATTCCGGCAGATTCACCCGATCGGGACGTCCTGAAACGCTGTTACGGTCGCCTCGCGTACGAGGAAGCGCGGGGTCAGCGAACAGGCGACGGCAGTTAGGCTTCCCGGGTGCTGATCGCCGACCGCTATGAGATCGACGACCTGCCGCTGGGGCGGGGTGGCATGGGTGCCGTGCACAAGGGGCGGGACCTGCGCCTGGATCGCCGGGTCGCGGTCAAGCTGCTGCGCCTGCCCGGCAGCGACGACGAGGTGGCGCAACGGTTCGCGCGCGAAGCGAGGATCGTCGCCAAGCTGGAGCACCCAGGAGTGCCCGTCCTGTACGACTTCGGGACGTACGAACAGCGCCTGTTCCAGGTCATGCAGTTCGTCGACGGCGTCACGGTCGCCGATCTGGTCGGCGAGTTCGGTCCGCTGCCCGAGGCGTGGGCCGCGAACATCGCCGCGCAGACCGCCGCGGTCCTGGCCGCCGCGCACGAACGCGGCATCTGCCACCGGGATCTCAAGCCCACCAACCTGATGCTGTGCCCGGACGGCGCGGTGAAGGTGCTGGACTTCGGGCTCGCGCTGTTGCGGGAGAGCGACGTCGCGCCGTTCAGCCGGGCCGGCCAGATCCTCGGCACGCCCTCGTACATGGCGCCGGAGCAGATTCAGCGCGGGATCGCCGAGCCGCGCAGCGACCTGTACGCGCTGGGGTGCGTGCTGCACGAGATGCTGACGGGCGACCAACTCTTCACGGGGCCGACGGCGTACGCGGTGTTCGACAAGCACGTCAAGGAGCCGCCACCGCGGCTGCCCGGCGCGCTCGACCCGGTGGTGCAGCGGTTGCTGGCCAAGGACCCCGGCGGGCGGCCGGCGACGGCGCTGGAGGTTTTCGAGGATCTGCAAGGGTTTGCGCAGGATCCGCCGGCGTTGCCCGGGTTCGTGCGGGACGGGTCGACGGCGATGTACTCGAGTGTGCAGGTCAGGCCGGGATTCGGTTCACCTCGTGATCGCCGGTCGCCCACAGGTGCTGCACCGCGTACGCCCGCCACGGTCGCCACGCCTCCGAGCGCCTGACCAGCGCCGCCGGCGTCGACGGCAGCCCCAGGGCCTCCGCGGCCAGACGGATGCCGAGGTCAGTCGGCAGGAACGCGTCGGGATCGCCCAAAGAGCGCATCAGGATCGACTCGACGGTCCACGGGCCGAAGCCGGGCAACGACGAAAGCCATTCGCGCGCAACGGTTCGGTCCGCTCCGGGCGACAGGTCCAAACCGGACTCGAGTGCATCGAGCAACGCGGCCATCGTGCGGCGGCGGGACTCGGGCATCGCCAGCTCGCCGACGTCGAACGACAGCGGGAACAGGAACAGGTCGCCCACCGGCGTTCCATGAGCCGCAACGAGGCGTGCGGCGTGCGTGCGCGCGGCCTTCGTCGAGACCTGCTGACCCAGTACGGCGCGAATAGCGAACTCCGCACCATCCACCGTGCGCGGTACACGGCGGCCGGGCGCGGCGGAAACCAGCGGCGCCAAAAGCGGATCCGCGGACAGCGCCGCATCGACCACGAATGGATCGGCGTCGAGGTCCAGCAGAAACCGGCAAAGGTCTAGAGCACTGGCCAAATCGCGAGAATCGGACAGTTCCAGCGTGCAGGCGACGTGCTCCGGGAACGGCTGCAATGCGACGATCCCGAATCCGCAAGGAAGTCGCAAGGTCCGCCGGTAGACACCGCCTCGCCACTCCTCCACGCCGGGCACGGCGGTGGCGATGAGGTGGCCGAACAGGTTGTCGGGACACAGAGGTGCTTGAAAGTGCAAGTGTTCCGAGAACGTGTCGAGCTGCATGTCCACCAGCATGACGCCATTCCAAGCGAGACGCTGGCGGGAAAGCGACATCATTCCGGACGGGGCCAACCGGGTGACCTGCTTCGCGGCGCGAAATTCCGTGGCTAGGCTGGCCTTCGCGCCGTGGCAGCAGTTGTCAGATTCAGCATGGAAGGGCGGCGTCGCGTGCGATGAGAGCGGCTTGGACGCGGTTGTCGCACCGAAGTTTCGTCAGCAGTCGGCTGACGTGGGCCTTGATCGCCCCTTCCGAGAGGTACATGAGCCTAGCGATGCGCGCGTTCGCCATGCCCTGCGCCAGATACACCAGCACTTCCTGCTCGCGCCGCGTGAGCAGGCCGATGCGGCTGCGTGCGGCGTCACGGCGTTCCGAGTCGGCGCCGGTGAAGTGGTCGATCAACGCACGCGTTGCGGACGGTGAGAGGATCGCTTCTCCTGCTGCCACGGCACACACGGCGTTCACGAGCGCGTCGGGTTCGCCGCTCTTGAACAGGAATCCCGCCGCGCCGGCCCGCAATGCGGGAAAGAGCATCTCCTCGGTCTGCCGGGTGCACAGCATGATCACCTGGGTACCGGGCACGTGCCTGCGCACCATCCGCACCGCCGCGAGGCCTTCCATACCGGGCATGGAGGCGTCCATCAGCAGCACCTGCGGACGTTGGCGCCGCGCGAGTTCGAGCGCACCGCCGCCGTCACCGGCCTCGCCGACGACCACGACGTTGCCGGCACGCTCCAGCACACCGCGAACTCCCGTGCGGATCAGAACCTCGTCGTCGGCGATGCCAACGGTGATCGTGCGCGGCTTGTCCACCAGTTGCAGACCTGCGCTCGCCCACGAGGTGCTCGTCGTCAACGTCATGCGCACTCCCTGTCAGACCGGACCAGTCTCCAGTTTGTTCCCGAACGAGGGACTCAGGAAGGCAGGCATAACGAGCAGGTTGCGAACCGTCTCGCGCGCACGCAGGCGTAACGGGTTGCACATAACGGCCCACCACTTACGAACTGCGCGAACACCGCACCGAGACAGGAACAGCCTGCCGTTACGGCTTGAGAAGAGGGACTCATGAGCAGCAGCGGACGTTGCGCACTGTGCGACGGCACGATGCCTCCCGCCACCTCCGAGCAACGCAGGTCCTATTGCTCCAACGCGTGCCGCCAACGGGCGTATCGCCGCCGTGCCACCGTTTCCACGACAACGCCTCCCACCAGGCAGAACCTGCGCGTTCTCTCGAACCTGCCCGCGGCGCGCGACACGTTCATCGGCCGTCAGCAGGAGCTGTCGAAACTCGACCAGCTGTTGCGCAGGCATCGTCTCGTTACGCTCGTGGGCAGTGCGGGTGCGGGCAAGACGAGGCTCGCGCTGGAGGCCGCGGGACGGCTGCGGCGCGGGCGAACGGACCGGGTCCTGCTCGTCGCGCTGGGCGAGATCAGCGCTTCCCGAGACGTCGTGCCGGCCCTCGCCGACGCGCTCGGAGTGGCCGCGGAGTCCGACGAACCGTTGCGCGCCACCGTGGTCGAGACGCTCAAGAACATGAAGGCGGTCGTAGTCCTCGACAACTGCGAACACCTCCTCGACACGTGCGCCGAACTCACCGACATGCTGCTGAACCGCTGCCCCGGCGTGCGGGTGCTCGCGACGTCACGCGAAGCCCTGTGGATCACCGGCGAGGTCAGCTTCCACGTCGAGGGTTTACCTGTTCCCTCGACGGATCGGGACCTGGTCACGACGGCGGCGCCGCGCTCAGAGGCCGTGAAGCTGTTCGTGGACAGGGCCCGCGAGCGAAAGCCCGACTTCCGCCTGACCCTCGACAACATCGCCGCGGTCGCGCTGTTGTGCGCACGACTGGAGGGCATGCCGCTCGCGATCGAACTGGCCGCGCGCTGGGTGCAGGTGCTGCCGGTCGCGGACATCTGCGACCGCATGGACGAGCCGCTGGAACTGCTGACGCTGGGCTGCCGCAAGTCGCCGTCGCGCCAGAGTTCGTTGCGTGACGCCATCGACTGGAGCTACCAGCTGTTGCAGCCGGACGAGCAGTTCGCGCTGCGGCGGCTCTCGGTGTTCGACGGCGGCTTCGACCTGACCGCGGCCACCGAGGTCTGCTCGTCGGAACGCTCCGCGGAACCGGTGCTGGACGTGCTGTCCCGGCTGCAGGCGAAGTCGTTGCTGACGGCCGTGCCCGGCACGACCCGGTTCCGGCAGCTGGAGTCGGTTCGCCTGCACGCCAGGGAGAAGCTACTGGCGGCCGGCGAGCTGGACATGGCCTACGAGGCGCTGGCCCGCTGGTTCACCGACCTGTCGGACGTGCTGATCACCGCGCCGCTGTCGGTGCCCGCGGACGTGCAGCTCAAGCTCGACAACCACGTCGACAGCCTGCTCGGCACCGTCGAGTGGGCGGCGGATCGTGACGACGAGCGGTTGTTGCTGCTGACCTCCGCACTGGCCGACTGCGCTGCCCGGCGCGGACGGCTGGGCCAGGCGCGCGTGATGCTTCGGGACGCGCTGCGACGACCGTCCACAAGGGACGACTACCGGTGCGTGGCCCTCAACCACGCCGCCCGGTTCGCGGCCGAGCAGGGCGACCACGACGAAGCCGTCGAACTCTCCAGCGAGGCGTCGCGGCTGGTGCCGGACAGCGCGACGGCGTTGGCGATGAGCTGCCGCAGCACGTTGGCGGCCGTGCAGCAGTCGTCCGGCGAGTGGGAGGCGTCGAACGCGAACAGCACCGAGTGCCTGCGGGTCGCGGAGTTGCTGGGCGAGCCTCTCGCCCGTGCGGCGTGCTTGGTAGACCTCGCGCGCACGGCGTTGTCGTTGGGCAAGCACGAACGCGCCGAGAAGAACGTCATGAAGGCGTTGCCGATCTCGCGCGCGTCGGGCATGCCCGCGCGCATTGCCTCCGCACTGACCACGCGAGGCGCCGTCGCGTTGGTGCAGGGCGACCTGGACGAGGCGACGCACGCCTTCCAGGAGGCGTTGCGGATGGACGGCATCAACCCGTTGACCGCCCCCGACGCCCTGGAAGGCCTGGCCGTGGTCGCCGTGACGCGCGGTCAGGCTGAGCGCGCGCTACGGATCGAGGCGACGGGACGCGCGCTCAGGCGGTCTGTCGGCGTGGTGCCGAACCCGTTCTGGGCGGAGAAGGTCGCCGTGGCCATGCGCACCGCACGGCTGATGCTGTCCGTCGCGCGCGCAGAGGCGGCCTCTACGCCGTTGACCGCCGCGGAGACCGAGGCGTTCATCCAGGACGAAGTGTGGCTCGATCGCACGGAGGCCGCGTTCGACTCGCTGGACGACCACGAACGGCGCGTGATCGCGTTGCTCGCGACGGGACTGACGAACCAGCAGATCGCGAACCGGTTGAACGTGTCGCTGCGGACGGTGGCCTCGCGGCTGCAGCGCCTGCGGGACAAGCTCGGGCTGCAGAGCCGCGAGGACATCGCGGCCTGGGGAGCGGAACGCGCTATCGGCTGAGCGCGTACACGTTCACCCACAACTGGCAGATCTCCTTGGCCGCGACACGGGCATCGGACGCCGTGCAGGCCGCCAGTTTCAACACGTCGGCGTCGCGGGCCGTGGTGGCGTTGGGAATCGCGAGCACGGTCATGCCCGCCGCGTGCGCCGAGCGGATGCCCGACGCCGAGTCCTCGACCGCGAGGACGTTCACGGGGTCGAGGCCGAGCTTGCGGGCGGCGAGCAGGTACGGGTCGGGCGCGGGCTTGCCGTTCGCGACGTCGTCGCCCGTCACGATCGCCTCGACGTGCCTGCGCAGTCCGGACGCCGACGCGGCCGCCCTGACGTACCGCCGCGGCGACGCCGACACCAGCCCGACCGGGCCGAGTTCGGCCGCCAGGGCAACGAGTTCCGCGGCACCGGGCAGCATCCCGAACGTGCCACGCGCGATCGCGTCCACCATGCCGTCCACGCACTCCGACGCGGCGCGTTCCGGCGTGAGGCCGTGGCACCGTTCGGCGAGGTAGGCAGTCCAGCTCGCCGTGCTCGTGCCCTGGATCGCCGTCCAGTCGGTGGAGGTCCAGCGGTGGTCGTGGCGGGCCGCGACGGTGCCGATGACCTGGTTCCACGTCGCGGCGCTGTCGACGAGGGTCTCGTCGAGGTCGAAGACGGTCGCGAGCAGAGTCACAGCGCCACCACGCTCTCCGGCACGAACGCCGCGAGCTGCTCGATGGACACCAGCGTCAACCCGTGCTGGTCCGCGAACGCCCTGAGCTGCGGCAACCGCGCAACACTCCCGTCCTCGTCGCACACCTCGCTGATCACCGCGACCGGCGCGAACCCCGCGAGCCGCATCAGTTCGACAGCGGTCTCGGTGTGCCCGCGCCGTTCGGTGAGGCCACCTGCCCTGGCGCGCAACGGGAACACGTGCCCGGGCCGGCGCACGTCCTGCGGGGTGCTCGCCGGATCGGCCAGGACGCGGAGAGTGCGGGCGCGGTCGGCGGCGGAGATGCCGGACTCGATGCCGTTCTTGGCGTCGATCGAGACCGTGTAGGCCGTGCCCTCGGGGTCCTCGTTGTCCTGGACCATCAACGGCAGGCGCATCCGGTCGGCGACCTCGGGGGCCACCGGCGCGCAGATCAGGCCGCTCGTGTGCCGCACGTAGAACGCCAGCGCCTGCGGGGTGGCGTGTTCGGCGGCCATGATCAGGTCGCCTTCGTTCTCGCGGTCCTCGTCGTCGACCACGATCACCGGGCGGCCCGCACGCAGGTCGGCGATGGCTGCCTGGACCGAGTCGGGGCCTGGCTTGCGTTTTGCCTGTTCAGGAACGGTGAGGTGCACGTCCTCATCGTTGGGAACGGGCGGGGGTGACGCTCGGCGGACTAGTCGGTTTGACCCGAAGGTGCGAACTTGCCGAGCTTCACGGAGAGCAGGAACGCGGACCACGAGCCAGAGGTGACAGCGAGGTGGGTGGCAGGAGCCTTGGTGTCACGGATGCCGACGCCACGACCGATCTCAACGCAGTTCTGGGCGTTCGCGCTGTAGCTGCTCTTGCGCCACATGACGGGCGCCTCCTCAGGTCGCTAGCTCGGTGATCCTCTCCCTCGATTGTTCCGCATCCAACGCAACCGCTGCGAGTGATGTCAGCACCTCGCTGTGCGCCTTGACAGCACCCGCGCTCTCGACGATGAGGGTCGAGTTCTCGGTGTCGAGGAAGACAGTGGGCTCATACCTGTCGAACGTCATGAGGTCGAAAGCACCTCCAAGTCCCGCGTGCGCGCCGGTGTCAGTGGGAACGATCCGAACCTCGATGTAGGGCCGCACCAACATCCTCAACAGATGGTGCAGCTGGTCTCGAAGCACGTCACGGCCACCCACGGGGAGTACGAGCACTTGCTCATGGATGTAGAACGTGGACTTGAGCCTCTGCCGGAAGATCTCCTGCATCGCTTGACGAGCAGCCACACGCTGTTCCAGCTCGTCATGGGGCGCGTTCGGGTTCGCGAGGATGACGGCCCGCGTGTAATCAGGCACCTGGAGCAGGCCGGGAAAGACCAGAGGGCACCAACTGGTGAAGACCTTGGCCTTCTGCAGGTGTTCGAACCACGTCCGCGGCAGGATCGGCTGGTGATCGCCGTGCTTCTGCCACCAGTCCTTCATGTCTGTCTCGCGGAACAGCCGCAACAGGTGGTCGCGCTCCTCTGGAACGATTCGGCAGAAGCTGAGCAGGATCGCCAGATCCACCTCTGAGCAGCCACCCTTGCCGTTGAAAAGATCCGAGAGCTTGCCGGGGTCCCAGTCGATCTTCTCGCAGATCTCGCGCGCGGTCATGCCCGTGGCGGACAGGGCACCTCGAACCGCGTCGCCGAACTCCCGCCCACGCGCGGTGGAGAAACGCTTTGGCATGGAACGAAGTTAGGGCCGACCGTCCTCTTTGTGCAGTCGCTCCAGCGAAACTCGACCCGAAGGGCTGTCGTCTCGGAACCCCTCCAATAGTTAACCAACTAGACAGAGACGGGACAACCAGGGCACCTAAACCGTTTTCGGACTGCTCCATTCGAGTGACGGCAGAGGTCTAGACCTTGACCTTCGAGTGGTCTAAACCACATCGTTCCGGTACCCCCTGCGACTGAGGAGACCGATGTCCAAGTTCCGATGGCATCTAGCTGCTCTCTTCGCGGCAGTCGCCGCGATGGTCCTCGGAATCGTCGTCGTGCCCGCTGCTAGCGGTGCCGGTGGCGTTTCCGCCACGTTCTCCAAGGGTTCTGACTGGGGAACTGGCTTCGAGGGCAAGTACACGATCAAGAACAACAGCGCGGCGGCCCTGACGTCGTGGACCGTCGAGTTCACGCTCCCCGCCAACCACAAGGTCACCTCGCTGTGGGACGGCTCGTACACGACGAGCGGCCAGACCGTCACGGTCAAGAACACCTGGAACGGCAGCATCGGTGTCGGCGGGTCGGCGAGCTTCGGCTTCAACGGCTCCTACACCGGCGCGTTCGGTGCGCCGACCAACTGCAAGCTCAACGGTGGCTCGTGTGAGGCCGGCGGGACCAACCCGACGACCACCACCACGACGACCACGACTACGACGACCAGCACCACCACGAGCACGACGACGACCACGTCGAACCCGCCGCTGCCCGGTGGCAAGATCAACCTCGGCTACTTCACCGAGTGGGGCACCTACCCCGCGAAGAACTACCTGCCGAAGAACATCGACACCTCCGGCACGGCCGCCAACATCACGCACATCAACTACTCGTTCGGCAACGTGACCGGCGGCAAGTGCGTGATCGGTGAGTCGTTCCCGGCGATCGAGAAGTCGTACACGGCGGCCGAGTCGGTCGACGGTGTGGCTGACGTGTGGGACGCGCCGGTGCGCGGTGCCTTCAACCAGCTGATCAAGCTGAAGAAGAAGTACCCGCACATCAAGGTCCTGTACTCCTTCGGCGGCTGGACGTGGTCCGGCGGCTTCGCCGATGCGGCGAAGAACCCCGGCGCGTTCGCGGAATCCTGCTACAGCCTGCTCGAGGACCCCCGTTGGGCGAGCCTGTTCGACGGCATCGACATCGACTGGGAGTACCCGAACGCCTGTGGTCTCACCTGCGACACGAGCGGTGCGAACGCCTACTCGAACCTGATGGCGGCGCTGCGCACCAAGTTCGGCCCGAACTACCTGGTCACCTCGGCCATCACGGCGGACGGCACCAACGGCGGCAAGATCGACGCCGCGAACTACGGTGGCGCCGCTGCGTCCGTCGACTGGTTCAACGTCATGACGTACGACTACTTCGGCGCCTGGGCGGCGCAGGGCCCGACGGCTCCGCACTCCGCGCTGACGAACTACAGCGGCATCCCGACCGCTGGCTTCTACTCGGACCTCGCGATCCAGAAGCTGAAGAGCAAGGGCGTTCCGTCGAACAAGCTCCTGCTGGGCATCGGCTTCTACGGCCGCGGCTGGTCCGGCGTGACGCAGGACGCTCCTGGCGGCACGGCGACCGGCCCCGCGCCGGGCATCGAGCCGGGTATCCAGGACTACAAGGTGCTCAAGACGTCGTGCCCGGCCAACGGCACGGTCGCGGGCACGGCCTACGCCAAGTGCGGTGACCAGTGGTGGAGCTACGACACCCCGTCCACCATCACCGGCAAGATGGGTTACGCGAAGACTCAGGGTCTCGGCGGCGCCTTCTTCTGGGAGATGTCCGGAGACACCTCGAACGGTGAGCTCGTCAAAGCGATGAAGAGCGGTCTCAACTAGTTCTTCTCAACGCCGGGAGGGGAGCTGGGTCAACCCAGCTCCCCTTTTGTTTTGCCCAAAAATCAGCAGAACACCTGGTCCAGCAGCCTGCGGTAGCCGTCGCCAGGACTCGCGCCGTCGGCCGCCTCGGTGAGCGACAGTTCGAGGCGCTTGCCGGTCGGCGTGCCGACCATCATCGTCCCGTAGCCGTGGATCTGGCCGTCGTGGCCGTAGACCGTCGTGCCGCAGGGCAACGACGCGACCGCGAGGCCAAGGCCGTAGTCGGGACTCACCGACGACGTCTTCGTCAGTTCCTTCTGCTGCCCGGGTTTGAGCAGCTTTCCGGCCAGCAGGGCCGTCAGGAACGTGTCCAGGTCACGGGTCGTCGAGATCATCTCCCCCGCCGCCCAGCCCCACGACGGGTTGAGCCGCGTGACGTCCACGGGCTTGCCGGACGCATCGGGGTAGTAGCCGTGCGCGTGCGGGCCGGGCACCTCCACCGAGTTCCTCGGCAGCACGGTGTCCTTGAGCCGCAACGGCTTCAGGATCCGCTGCTCGACCGCCTGCTGGAACGGCCTGCCGGTGACCTTCTCGACGAGCAGGCCGGCCACGACGTAGTTCGTGTTGGAGTAGTTCCATCGCGTACCGGGCTCGAAGTCGAGCGGCTTCGACGTCGAAGCCGCGAGAAGCTCCTGCGGCGTCCAGGTCTTGAAGCGGATCGACGGGAAGCCTGCGGGATCGAGCGGCAACGCGTCCGTGTAGTTGTAGAGGCCGCTGGTGTGCTGCAACAACTGCCGGACGGTGATGCGGTCATCCACCAGGCCGGGCAGATGGCGCGACACCGGCGTGTCCAGTTCGACCTTCCCCTCACCCGCGAGTTGCAGCACCACGGTCGACACGAACGGCTTGGTGACGCTGCCGACGCGGAAGGTTCCGTTGTGCGGCACAGGTTTGCGCGAGCCCAGCTCGGCGACGCCCGAACGGACGGTGTCGCGTCCGTTGATCCGCGCCTGGATGCCCAGTGCGCCACCGGACGTCGTGAGCTGGTCGATGATTTCCTGCACGGCCCCCTGCCGGGCCGGTGCCGCGGAGGCGACACCGGCCGTGGCGAGCAGGGTGGCCGCGGTGAGTGCGGCTACCAGTTTCATGATCAGCAGAAGACCTCGGTGAGGAGCTTGTTGAAGGCGCCACCTGGGTTGCCCTCGGTGGGCCCGCTGGTGGCGTTGAGCTCGAAGCGCTTCTTGGAGTCCGGCGTCGTCAGCAGCTGCGACGAGTAGCCGGGGATGCCGCCGCCGTGGCCCCACACCTTGGTGCCGCACGGCAGGGTCTCGACCTGCAGGCCCAGGCCGTACTCGGGGCTCACGGTCGTGGTCTTGCTGATCTCCTGCTGCTGTGCGGGCTTGAGCAGCTTGCCGCTGGACAACGCCGTGACGAACGTGTCCAGGTCACGGGTCGTGGAGATCATTTCGCCGGCTGCCCAGGCGACCGACGGGTTCATCCGGGTGATCTCGCTCGGCTGGCCCTTGACGGTCCAGTAGGCGCGCGCGTGCGGGCCGCTGATGCCGGCCTTGCCGCCGGGCAACTCGGTGTCGTTGAGGTGCAACGGCTTCAGGATCCGCTGCTCGACGGCCTTCTCGTAGGGCCTGCCGGTGATCTTCTCGACCAGCAGGCCGGCGACGACGTAGTTGGTGTTGGAGTAGTTCCACTGCGTGCCGGGCTCGAAGTCGAGCGGCTTGGACGTCGAGAGAGCGAGCAACTCCTGTGGCGACCAGTGCTTGTAGCGGATCTGCTCGAACTCGTCCGGGTTGAGCGGCAACGCGTTGGTGTAGTTGAAGAGTCCGCTCGTGTGCTGCAGGACCTGGCGGACGGTGATGCGGCCGTCGATCAGGCCGGGCAGGTAGCGGACGACCGGGGCGTCCAGGTCGACCTTCCCCTCGCCGGCGATTTGCAGCGTCACCGTCGACACGAACGTCTTGGTGATGCTGCCGACGCGGAACCTGCCGTTCTCCGGCACCGACTTGGTGGTGTTCAGCTCGGCCGTGCCGGAACTGGCGGTGAAGCGCTGCCGTCCGTCCGTGACCCTGGCCTGCACGCCCAGAGCCGCCCCACTCTGCGTGATCTGGTCCAAAGCCTGCTGGACGACCGAGCGGTCGACGTTCGACGTGTCCGCCGACGCGACGCCCACCGTGGTCAGAGCCAGGAGGCTCGTCGCGGTGACTGTGGCTACCAATCGAATCCCCATGGTGACACCCTGTCGAGCCACGGTGTCAGCGCGCATCCACCTTCAGTCGTACGCGCGCCCTAGGGGTGTCCCCTGCTCCGTTCAGCGTCAGTACGGGCGTTTCGCCGCCTTCATGGCCGAAACGAGCATCGGACGCACTTTCGGCCAATGCGCGTCCTTCTGGCACGAGAACGGCGGCAGGAAGCCGCCGCACCTGCCAGAGCCCGCGCCGATCTCCCAGACGAAACTCGGCACGCCGAGGTCGTCGTACACCCAGTCGTCGGTCGCGCCGGACGCGTTGTAGAGCACCTCGCCGGGCTGACCGGCGGTGAACCCGGACAGCGCGGCCATGTCGTTCGCGATCTTGCGCAGGGCCGCGTCGTTGCCGGTCTTCTGCGTGCTCCAGCCCCACGGGAACAGCACGTAGTCGCCGTAGCTGTGCATCGAGATCACGGCGCCGGTCGTGTCGGCGGAGGCGGCCGCGGTGTCGCCGGGTGCACGGGTGTCGCGGTAGAGCTTGCGCCACAACGACTCCAGCGCCTGGACCTCGACCTCGGAGTCGGCGCGCGTGCCGCGGTAGGTCTCGCTGCACTTGTTCGTGGACGAGCCGACCTCGCCCCAGTGCGAGCCGGCGTTGCGGTTGAGGTCGACGCCGCGCGAGCCCGAGGTGCAGGTGCCGTTGGCGTTCTTGCGCTGCAGGACGGGCGAGTCGCCGCCGGACTCGACGATCTCGACGCCGTCCGGGTTGGCGATCGGGACGACCCAGACCTCCAGGTCGGAGAGCATCGCGGTGAGGTCCGAGCCGACCAGGTCGTCGATGAACCGCCACGCCATGTCACCGGTGGTGATTTCACGTGCGTGGAGCTGCCCCATCACGAACAGGCGCGGCTTTGGCGCGGTGGGCGTCAAAGCGCAATCACCTGGGCTTTTCCGCGTTATGCAAATGGCCTTCAGGTCGTATCCGCCGCTGCCCTGGGACTTGCGCCAGGAGTCGCCGTAGTCGACGACCGTGGCGAGATCGGGGTGAGCCTGGGCGACTTCGTCCAGGTGAGCGAACTGCGCGGTGATGGTGCGATAACCGCCGTAATAAGTCGCGTCCGCGAGTGAGCGCGGCGCCCGTTCAGACGGGGGCATCGCCGTCTCGACGGTGGACGGGAAACCGTCCGCGCGGAGCTTCTGCGACGTTCGCGGGTCGCCCACTACGAACAGGTCGTCGCCGTCACGCTGTTCCAACACGTCGTAACCGAGGCGCAACAACCGTTGGGCAGAATCACCCTTGGGCGCCGGCACACGCAGCACGTATGTCGCTTGTGGACCTTCCGCGGGCGCCGGCGCGGGACTCAGCAGCAGGGCAAGGCAGGCGAACAGGGCGACGGCGGTCCTCATGATCAACGATGATCGACCGTTCCGCTGATCACCGCCAGTCCGTTCGACCGACCGGATGATTACCGTCCGGTTCTTGGGACGAAGAAAGCGCCCACTTGGTGCGCTGTGACGAAAATCAATAGGATTTCACCCAGCATCGCAGCGGTTATCGTGCTGACAAGGCCGAAACCGACTCGACGGACAGCGAGGTTCGCAGACAACCGACCACCGGAAGAAACGGGAGTTCAAGCCATGGATCATCTGTACAACGACGGTGTCGCTGAGATCTCCCTGCAAGACTTCCCCTGGCGCGGCTGCCTGACGGACGACGACGAGGGGCTGGAGCCGACCATCGTCCGCAGCATGGACTGACAAAACTCGGGGGTCCGCATGACCGGCCTGTCCACCGTCGTCAAGGGCACCGGCCCGGCTCTCCTGCTCGTGCACGGCGCGGGCGGCAGCATCCAGGCCAACTACGGACCGATCCTCGGAACCCTGACCCAGTACTTCACCGTCATCGCGCCGGACCTGCCCGGCTCGGGCGGCTCACCGAAGGCGTCGGGGGCTCTCGACCTGGAGAAGCTCGCCGACGACCTGGTGGACGTCGCGGTCAAGACCGGGCACGAGTCGTTCTTCGTCGCCGGCTACTCGATGGGCTGCGCGGTCGCCGCCACGGCGGCCGTCCGGCATCCGGACCGGGTGCGCGGGCTGGTCCTGAGCGCGCCGTTCACCAAGATCGACGCCGCGACCAAGGCGAAGATCGACGAGTGGAAGTCGCTGCTCGACGGGTCCCGCTCGGTGCTGTCGAGGTTCATCCTTTCGGTGATGTGCAGCAGGGAGTACCTGGCCCGGCTCACGCCCGCGCAGGCGGAGGGCTTCGCCGAGCTGATCGGCGCGAGCGTGCCGACGGGCTCCCCCGCGCACGTCGACCTGATCCTGAAGATCGACCTGACCGAGCTGCTGCCGCAGATCACGCAGCCGACGCTGGTGATCGGCGCGTCCGGTGACCAGCTGTTGTCGCGGGAGCTGGGCAAGGAGGTCTCGGACCTCATCCCCGGATCGAAGTACTCCGACATCGCCTGCGGGCACGCGATCGCGCTGGAGTCCGCGATGCCGTGGTCGCGGCTGATCACCGACTACCTGACGTCGGTGTAGTTCTGGCTCGTCCGGAGGCGGTGGGCCAAGGCCGTGTGGCGGCGGCCCGCCCCTACCGTGCGCACGGCCTGGCCGATGGCTCGTTTGCTGCCCACGAGCACCACGAGCTTCTTCGCACGCGTGACGGCGGTGTAGAGCAGGTTGCGTTGCAGCATCATCCACGCGCTGGTCGTGATCGGGATGACCACGCACGGGTACTCGCTGCCCTGTGAGCGGTGGATGGTCATGGCGTAGGCGTGACTGAGCTCGTCCAGTTCGGAGAACTCGTAGTCGACTTCCTCGTCCTCGTCGGTGCGGATGGTCAGCTTCTGCTCGACCGGGTCCAGGGCGATGACGACGCCGAGGGTGCCGTTGAAGACGCCGTTGCGGCCCTTGTCGTAGTTGTTGCGGATCTGGGTGACCTTGTCGCCGAGCTTGAACACCCTGCCGCCGAAGCGTTTCTCTGGCAGGCCGTCCTTCGACGGTGTCAGGGCCTCCTGGAGCACGGTGTTGAGCGCGCCGGCGCCGGCCGGGCCGCGGTGCATCGGGGCGAGGACCTGGATGTCCTTGCGCGGGTCGAGGCGGAACTTGCGCGGGATGCGGTTCGCGACGACGTCGACGGTCAGCGCGGCGGCTTCCTCGGCCTCGTCGGTGCTGAAGAGGAAGAAGTCCGGCATGCCCTGGACGATCGGGTAGTCGCCGCTGTTGATGCGGTGGGCGTTCGTGACGACGCCGGACTCCTGGGCCTGGCGGAAGATGTGAGTGAGCCGGACGTTCGGGATCGGGCTTCCCTGCGCCAGCACGTCTCTGAGCACCTCCCCCGCGCCGACGGACGGCAGCTGGTCGACGTCGCCCACGAGCAGCAGGTGCGCGCCGGGCGGGACGGCCTTCACGAGCTTGTTGGCCAGCAACAGGTCCAGCATCGAGGCCTCGTCCACGACCACGAGGTCGGCGTCGAGCGGGTGGTCGCGGTCGTACGCCGCGTCGCCGCCGGGCTTGAGTTCGAGCAGGCGGTGGACGGTGCGGGCCTCGTGGCCGGTCAGTTCGGTGAGGCGCTTCGCCGCACGTCCGGTGGGGGCGGCCAGGACGATCTTGGCCCCCTTCGCCTTGGCCAGCCGGACGATCGAGCGGACCGTGAAGCTCTTGCCGCAGCCGGGGCCGCCGGTCAGCACCGCGACCTTCTCGGTGAGCGCTAATTTCACCGCCGCCGACTGGTGTTCTTCGAGGTCGGTGCCCAGCCAGGCGAGGGCCTTGTCCCAGTTCACGGTGGCGAAGCTCGGCATGCGGTCGTGGTCCGCGTGCAGCAGGCGTTTGAGCTGCGCGGCCATCGAGATCTCGGCGCGGTGGAACGGGATCAGGTAGACGGCGATCTCGTCGTCCGGGAGTTCCTCGCGGACGACGCCTTCCTCCTCGACCAGTTCGGCGAGGCAGTCGATGACCAGGCCGGTGTCGACCTGGAGGATCTTGATGGCCTCGGCGATGAGGGCCTGTTCCGGCAGGTAGCAGTTGCCGTTCGTGGTGGCCTCGGAGAGCGTGAACTGCAGGCCGGCCTTGACGCGTTGTGGGCTGTCGTGCGGGATGCCGACGGCCTTCGCGATCACGTCGGCGGTCTTGAAGCCGATCCCCCAGACGTCGCTGGCCAGGCGATACGGCTCGTTCCTGACGACGTCGATGGCCTTGTCCGCGTACTGCTTGTAGACGCGGACGGCGAGGCTCGTGGAGACGCCGACCCCTTGGAGGAAGACCATGACCTCCTTGATGGCCTTCTGCTCCTCCCACGCGTCCGCGATGAGCTTGGTGCGCTTCGGGCCGAGCTTCGGGACCTCGATCAGGCGTTCCGGCGCGTTCTCGATGACGTCCAGCGCGTCGACGCCGAAGTGGGTGACGATCTTGTCCGCGAGCACCGGGCCGATGCCCTTGATCAGGCCGGAGCCGAGGTAGCGGCGGATGCCCTGGATCGTCGCGGGCAGGATCGTCGTGTAGTCGTCGACGTGGAACTGCTTGCCGTACTGCGGGTGCGAGCCCCAGGTGCCGCGCATGCGGATCGACTCGCCGGGCTGCGCGCCGAGCAGCGCGCCGACGACCGTGACCAGGTCACCTCGGCCGGTGTCGACCTTGGCGACGGTGTAGCCGTTGTCCTCGTTGGCGTACGTGATCCTCTCCAGGACCGCTTCGAGGACGTTCATGGTGCGAACCTACAGCGCGGGTCTGCACACGATCTTCACAACTTGTCCCGGCGTCCTCCACGACATACCCATAAAGTCGCCGGCATGACAGGTCAGCGCAGGGTGCTCGTCGTGGAGGACGACATCACGATCGCCGAGTCCGTGGCCGTGCGGCTGCGTGCGGAGGGCTTCGTGGTGGCGGTGGCTCATGACGGGCCCTCCGGGGTGGCTTTGGCCGCGTCTTTTGTGCCTGACCTGGTGGTTCTGGACGTGATGCTGCCGGGGTTCGACGGGCTCGAGGTGTGCCGGCGGATCCAGGCGTCGCGTTCGGTGCCGGTGCTGATGCTGACCGCTCGGGGCGACGAGACCGATCTGCTGGTCGGGCTCGCCGTGGGGGCCGACGACTACCTGACGAAGCCGTTCTCGATGCGCGAACTGGCCGCGCGGGTGCACGTGTTGCTGAGGCGCGTGTCCCGGGCGGTGTCGTCGCAGTCGCTGGAGCTCGGTGACCTGCTGATCGATCTGTCTTCGCGCCGGGTGTCCCGTTCCGGCGTCGAGGCTCATCTGACGCCCACCGAGTACGACCTGCTGGTGTTCCTGGCTGAGCGGCCCTCCGCCGTGCAGGCCCGGGAACGGCTGCTGGCGGAGGCGTGCGGGTGGCACGAGGGAGCTTCGTCGCGGACGGTCGACTCGCACGTGAAGGCGTTGCGGCGCAAGCTCGGCGCCGACCTGATCCGGACCGTGCACGGGGTGGGGTACGCGCTGGAGGTGCCTAGCCGGCGGGTGTCTTCGTGAAGCGGTTGCTGGATCTGCTGGACCTGCTGCCGCGTCCGCTGGACTCGGTGCGGTCGATCAAGCTCAAGCTCGGGATCGTGATTGTGGTGTCCGGCTGCGTGTCGTTCGCCTACTTCCGTTACGTGACCGGGTGGTTGCCGCCTCGGACCACTTTGATCGCTCTGGTGCTGGGGCTGCTGACCTCGCAGTTGCTCGCGCACGGCATGACCTCGCCGTTGCGGGAGATGACGTCCGCTGCCCGGTCGATGGCCTCGGGGGACTACTCGCGGTCGGTGCGTGCCACGTCTTCTGACGAGGTCGGGCAGCTGGCGGAGGCGTTCACGGTGATGGCGGCCGATCTCGCCGCGGCCGACCAGCAGCGGCGGGAGTTGATCGCGAACGTGTCGCATGAGCTGCGAACACCGATCTCCGCCTTGCAGGCCGTGCTGGAGAACGTGGTCGACGGGGTGGCGTCTGCCGATGCCGCGACCATGCGGACCGCGTTGGCCCAGACCGAACGGCTGGGGCGGCTGGTCACCGAGCTGCTGGACCTGTCGAAGATCGATGCCGGGGTGCTGTCGCTGAAGCGGGAGACGCTGTCGGTGTCGTCTCTGGCGGCCGATGTGGTGGCGGAGGCCGCGGTGGCGGCTCCCGCTGCCTCGTTCTCGATCGACGTTGCCGGGGATCTGACTGTTTTCGCTGATGGGGAGCGGTTGCACCAGGTGTTGGTGAACCTGGTGGACAACGCCGCCCGGCACGGACCCACCGGGGGGTTGGTGTCCGTGTCCGGGTACGCGTCCGTGGGTGCTGTGGTGCTGGAGGTCCGGGACGAAGGGCCGGGAATCGCGCCGGCCGAGCGGTCACGGATCTTCGAGAGGTTCACCCGAGGGGAGAGGGCGGGCGGTGGCGGGACCGGGCTCGGGCTCGCCATCGCCCGGTGGGTGGTGGACCTGCACGGCGGGACGATCGCCGTGGTGGATCCCGGGTCGTGCATCCGGGTGACTTTGCCTCGCTGACCTTGTAGCTGACTTTTCGCCTGACCTCGTTCGCACCGCTGGGCGGTGTGACGGTGAAGCACGCCCGTTTCCGGGCTTGGGAGAGAGACATGACTGACTCGACGCCATCGGCTGACTCGTCTGAGACGCCTAGGGAGAAGGCCGCTGGGCGGCCGAAGTACCGGAACTTCCGGAAGGTCGGGTATCGGCCCGTTTCCGGGGAGGGGGAGCCGGCGGGCGCTGGGGGCTCGCCGGAGCCTGCGGAGGAGATGGGACAGGAGACCGAGGAGAAGCCCGGGAAGGAGGCCGCTGAGAACGTCGCCGCGGAGAAGGCCGAGGCAGGCTCACGCAGGGGTACCCCCGAGCTGGGAACCCCTGCGACTCAACCTACTCAGGAGGTCCGACAAGATCAGCCGGGCGGCGAGAAGGCTGCCGGGGCCATTGGAGAGCCCAAGGCCGCGGAAGCACCGAAGCCCACGCAGCCCTCCCAGCCCGCGAAGTCCTCCCAGCCCGCGCAGGTCGTCACCGCCACCCTGCCCCCGCCGTCCCCGTGGCAGGGTCCGCCCCGCTACCCCGCCGCAACGGCCGCCATGGCTACCCCGGGGCTCCCGTTCCTGCCCTGGTGGCGGCCACCCACGACCGGCGCGCCCGGCAAAGCCCTGGTCGCGGGCCTGATCGCAGGCCTGGCCGGCGCGTTCCTCGCCGTGCCGAACAACGGCATCGGCTGGTTCCTCGCCGGGCTGGCAGGCATCGACGGGGTCCTGTTCTACGCGGGCAAGCCGACCGTCGAGCGGGCGCTGTGGCTGGCGGGCGCGCTGGCCTTCCTCGCGATGGGCTTCTTGAGGGCCGCGGAGTGGGTGTTCCCGCTGAGCCTGATGGCGTCGATGCTGTGCGGGTCGATCGCGATGGCCGGAGGCAAGACGGTCAAGGGCCTCGTGTTCGGCGCTTTGGGCGTGGGGCTGGGCGGGTTGCGGTCCATTCCGTGGGTTGCCAAGGGGTTCCGCAGGCGGGGGCCGATCGGGATCCGGCCGTTCGTCTCCGTTGGTGTGGCGTTGGTGTTGTTGCTGGTCTTCGGGTCGTTGCTGGCCGGGGCGGACAAGAGTTTCAACGACTTCCTCGAAGGCCTCGTGCCGGATCTCGAAGTCGGCGTCTACGTGCAGAAGACGTTCTACGGCGTTGTTGCGGCGCTTGGTGCTCTGGGGGCGTGCTACCTCGTGGCGGCGCCTCCGCAGATGAACGAGGACGTGGAGGGCAAGCCCGGGACGTTGCAGCTCAAGGACTACGGGTTGCCCGTCGGCGTGCTCGTGTTGCTGTTCACCGGGTTCGTGGGGACGCAGCTCGCGGTTCTGTTCGGTGGCGAGGCCTACGTGATGAAGACGGCGGGCGTGACGTTCGCCGAGTACGCGCGGACCGGTTTCTGGCAGCTGCTGTGGGTCGCCGTTCTCACGCTCGGCGTGATCGCCGGTGTCGCGCGGTTCGCCGTGAAGAAGACGAAGCAAGAACAGTTGTGGCTGCGGGTGTTGCTCGGTTCACTGGCTGTTCTGACGCTGGTCATCGTGGCGAGTGCCTTGAGTCGCATGTGGTTCTACCAGCAGGCGTATGGCTGGACGGTGTTGCGGCTGCTCGTCATTTCGTGCGAGGTGTGGCTGGCCGTGGTGTACCTGATGGTGATCGCGAGCGGGATCTCGTTGCGCGCCAACTGGTTGCCGAAGGCGGTCGTCGCGACCGGCGCGGCCTTCTTCCTCGCGGTGGTGGCGATGAACCCCGAACGGGTGGTCGCCGACTACAACGTGTCGCGGTTCGAGGCGACGCAGAAGATCGACACCTACTACCTGTCACAGCTGTCCGAGGACGCGGTGCCGGCGTTGGTCCGGTTGCCCGCGTATGAACGCTCGTGTGCCTTGCGGTGGATGAAGAATCGCACCGTCGAGCAGGACTGGCGGGAGTGGAACCTCGCGCGCCACAACGCAAGGAAGTCACTCGAAAGTGTTGCGGTGACTGAGGTCACCTGTGAGGGTGCGTACTCCGGAGAGAGGTAGTCCGTTACGTGGCTGTAAAGTTGGTCAGCTACCAGTTGCCGAGAGGGTGAGAAGTGACGCTGACGTGACGATCGCGGCTGAACCCGTTGTCCTTCGATCGATGTTCACCGCAGGCGATGCGCCCACACCGCGCACCCTCCTGGACATCCTGCGCGCGAGTGCCGAGAAGCACCCGAACGCGCTGGCCGTCGACGACGGCACCACCGCGCTGACGTACCGCGCACTGATCACCGAAGTTCAGGAACTGTCCGAAAAACTCAACGCCGAAGGCGTCGGGGTCGGCGACCGGGTCGGCATTCGCGTGCCGTCCGGGACCGTCGACCTCTACGTCTCGATCCTGGCGACCCTCGCGGCCGGCGCGGCCTACGTGCCCGTCGACTTCGAGGACCCGGACGAGCGCGCCGAACTCGTTTTCGGTGAGGCACAAGTGAGTGCCGTGCTCGGCGAGGGCCGATCCCTTGTGCCGCACGGCACCACGCTCGGCGTGCCCGGCGAACCCGGTCTGGACAACGACGCGTGGATCATCTTCACGTCCGGTTCGACCGGTAAGCCGAAGGGCGTCGCCGTCACGCACCGCAGCGCCGCCGCGTTCGTGGACGCCGAGGCGCACCTGTTCCTGCGGGACGAGCCGATCGGGCCGGAGGACCGCGTTCTCGCCGGGCTCTCGGTCGCGTTCGACGCCTCCTGCGAGGAGATGTGGCTCGCGTGGCGTTACGGCGCCTGTCTGGTGCCCGCGCCGCGTTCGCTGGTGCGCACCGGCATGGACCTGGGTCCGTGGCTGGTCGAGCAGGAGATCACCGTCGTGTCCACGGTTCCGACGCTGGCCGCGCTGTGGCCCGTCGAGGCGCTGGACGACGTGCGGCTGCTGATCTTCGGCGGCGAGGCCTGCCCGCCAGAACTGGCCGAGCGGCTCGCCGTGGACGGCCGCGAGGTCTGGAACACCTACGGGCCGACGGAAGCGACCGTCGTCGCCTGCGCCGCCCGGATGGACGGCACCGGTCCCGTGCGCATCGGCCTGCCGCTGGACGGCTGGGACCTCGTCGTCGTCGACGCCCAGGGCGAGGTCGTGCCGATGGGCGAGTCCGGCGAACTGGTGATCGGCGGCGTCGGCCTGGCGCGCTACCTGGACGAAGCCAAGGACGCGGAGAAGTACGCGCCGCTGCCGTCGATGGGCTGGGACCGCGCGTACCGCAGCGGCGACATGGTCCGCGCCGAGCCGGAGGGCCTCGTCTTCCTCGGCCGCGCGGACGAGCAGATCAAACTCGGCGGCCGCCGGATCGAGCTCGGCGAGGTGGACTCCGCGCTGGCCGCGTTGCCCGGTATCGCCGGTGCCGCCGCTGCCGTGCGCACGACTCGCGGCGGCAACCAGATCCTCGTCGGCTACGTGGTGGTCGACGGCGAGTTCGACCAGGAAGCCGCCGTCGAGCAGTTGCGCGGCGAACTGCCTGCCGCTCTCGTCCCGTTGATCGCCGTCGTCGAGACGCTGCCGACGCGCACGTCGGGCAAGGTCGACCGTGCCGCGCTGCCGTGGCCGCTGGCGTCGATGGACACCGCGGGCGTGGTGTTCTCCGGTCTCGAAGGCTGGCTCGCGGAGCAGTGGGCCGCCGTGCTCGGCTCCGGTCCCGCTTCCGAAGGCGCGAACTTCTTCTCGTCCGGCGGCAGCTCGCTGGGCGCCGCGCAGCTCGTCTCGATGATCCGCACGCGGTACCCGAGCACGTCGGTGCAGGACGTCTACCAGAATCCGACGCTGTACAAGCTGGCCCGCCGTCTGGAGTCGTACGGCTCCACCGCTGAGGTACACGAGGTCGCGCCGACGCCGCGCTGGACCGGCGTGGTGCAGACGCTGCTGATGATCCCGCTGCTCACGATCTCCGGCGCGCGCTGGGTCGTGGGGCTGACGGCGTTGTCGAACGTGCTGGGCTGGACCTCCGTGTCGTGGTGGTGGGTCGCCGCCGGTTTCGTGGTGTTCCTGAGCCCCGCCGGACGGCTGGCGATCTCCGCCGGCGGCGCGCGGCTGCTGCTGCGCGGTGTGAAGCCCGGCGAGTACCCGCGTGGTGGATCCGTCCACTTGCGACTGTGGACCGCCGAGATGCTGGCGCGGATGTCGCGCGCCACCGAACTTTCCGGTTCCTGGGTCACGCACTACGCGCGGGCGTTGGGCGCGAAGATCGGACCCGGCGTCGACCTGCACTCGTTGCCGCCGGTCACCGGCATGCTGAAGGTCGGGCGCGGCGCCGCCGTCGAACCCGAGGTCGACCTGTCCGGCTGGTGGCTGGACGGCGACAGGCTGCGCATCGGCCGCATCCGGATCGGCGCCGGCGCGACCGTGGGTGCGCGCAGCACGCTGTTCCCCGGCGCCCGGATCGGCAAGAAGGCCGAGGTGGCGCCCGGTTCGGGTGTCGTTCGGTCCGTGCCGACCGGTCAGCGCTGGTCAGGCGTGCCCGCCACCCGTGAGGGCAAGGCGTCGCGCTCGTTCCCGTCGCGCCGTCCCACGCGGTCGCGCTTCTGGAACCTGATGTACGGCGTCTCGTCCGGCCTGCTGGCCGTGCTGCCGCTGCTGGCGGCCGCTCCGGCCCTGCTCTACGTGCTGCGCAGGCCCGTTTCCCTGACCTCGGCGCTGTGGGACGTGCCGGTCGCGTCCGCGATCTGGTTCGGCTCGTACGCGCTGATCGTGCTGGTCGCCGTGCGGCTGCTGGGCATCGGCATGCGCGAGGGCTACTACGCCGTGCACAGCCGCGTGGCGTGGGCGGCGTGGACCACAGAGCGGTTGATGAACAACGCGCGCACGGCCCTGTTCCCGTTGTACGCGTCGCTGTTCACGCCGGTGTGGCTGCGGCTGCTCGGCATGAAGGTCGGCCGCAACGTCGAGGCGTCCACCGTGGTCGCGCTGCCGAAGATGACCCGAGTGGGCGACGGAGCGTTCCTGGCCGACGACACGATGGTCGCGACGTACGAGCTTGGCGGCGGCTGGCTGCGCATCGCCACGGCCCGCGTGGGCAAGCGGGCTTTCCTGGGCAATTCGGGCATGACCGCCCCCGGCCGCAACGTGCCGAAGGGCGGACTCGTCGGCGTGCTGTCGGCGGCGCCGAAGCGGGCCAAGGCCGGGTCGTCGTACCTGGGCATGCCGCCGATGAAGCTGCCGCGCTCCGCCGAGGTGTCGGACCAGTCGCGCACGTTCAACCCGCCCAAGCGCCTCATGTGGGCGCGGGCTCTGGTCGAGCTGTGCCGGTTCGTCCCGGTGATGCTGAACGTGGCTCTCGTCGTGCTCGTGCTGTTCGCGTTGAAGGAGTTCGGGCTTTGGTGGGCCGGCGTCGTGCTGCTGGGCGCCGGTGTGGCCGCGTGCCTGGTGGCCGTCATCGCCAAGTGGACGCTCGTGGGCCGCTTCAAGGTGCGTGAGTACCCGCTGTGGTCGGCGTTCGTGTGGCGCAACGAGCTCGCGGACACGTTCGTCGAGGTGCTCGCGGTGCCGTGGCTGATCGGGTTCTCCGGTGGCACGCCGCTGATGAACCTGTGGCTGCGCTCGCTGGGCGCGTCGGTCGGCCGTGGCGTGTGGTGCGAGTCGTACTGGCTGCCCGAGGCGGACCTGGTGTCGCTGGGCGCCGGCGCGTCGGTGAACCGCGGTTGCGTCGTGCAGACGCACCTGTTCCACGACCGGATCCTGCGCATGGACCGGGTTTCACTCGCGGAGGGCGCTACTTTGGGCCCGCACGGCATCGTGCTGCCCGGCGCGTCCGTCGGCGCTCACACGACGATCGGACCCGCCTCGCTCGTCATGCGCGGAGAGGATGTACCGTCGGGAACCCGTTGGCTGGGCAACCCGATCTCCGCGTGGACATGAGCTTCTCCGTACATCATTACGCATTAGAGCTTGACTACAAGCCGCATTCCGCGCGCCTGTCCGGGCGCGCGGTGCTGCAGGCTTCCTGCACTTCGCTGTCGTCGTTCTCGCTGTCCTTCGGTCCACTGCGGATCGCGAAGGTGCTGGTGAACGGCAAACCGGCGCGCTACGGGCATTCAGGCGGTGTGCTGAACATCCGTGCGGCCGTGCGCGGGGCCTTCTCGGTCGAGGTCCGGTACTCGGGCACGCCCGTGCCGGTCTCGACGCCGGAGTGGGGCGATCTCGGCTGGGACGAGCTCACGGACGGGTCGATCGTGGCGTCGCAGCCGATCGGTGCGCCGTCGTGGTTCCCGTGCCTGGACGATCCCTCCTCCAAGGCCTCGTACCACCTGGAAGTGGTCGCGCCCTCGCCGTACACGGTGGTGTGCAACGGGGTGCTGGTCGACGGCAAGGTATCCGGCAGCACGACCAAGTGGACGTACTCGATGGCCGCGCCGATGGCGACCTACCTGGCGACCGTCCAGATCGGACAGTACGTCGAGGCGCTGCCGGACGTGTGGGCGCCGGCGCGGTTGCGCAGGCTCGTCGCACACGACTTCGGCCGCCAGAACGCCATGATCGAGCTGTTCTCGTCGTTGTTCGGACCCTACCCGTTCGCACGTTACTCGGTCGTGGTGACCGATGACGCGCTGGACGTTCCCGTTGAGGCGCAAGGGCTTTCGACGTTCGGCGCCAACCACGTCGACGGGCGCCGGGGTTCGGAACGGCTGGTGGCGCACGAACTGGCGCACCAGTGGTTCGGCAACTCGGTCGGGATCGCCGCGTGGGAGCACATCTGGCTGAACGAGGGCTTCGCCTGCTATTCGGAGTGGTTGTGGTCCGAGGCTTCCGGCGGCCGTTCCGCCGACGCTTGTGCTGCCAGCGCACGGGATCTGCTGAGGCGCCTGCCGCAGAACCTCGTGATCGGACGGCCACCACGCGCCGACTGGTTCGACGACAGGGTCTACAAGCGCGGAGCCTTGACGCTGCACGCCCTGCGCCGCGAGATGGGCGACGACTCGTTCTTCGCGTTGCTGCGGGAGTGGTGTGCCCGCAACCGGCACGGCGTGGTGACGACCGAGGACTTCCTCGCACTGGCCGGACATCGGGACCTGCTCACCCGCTGGCTCTTCAAGCCGGAGCTTCCCCTGCGCTGAACCTCCACACCAGCGGCGGACGGCCTCCCTTGGGCAGCGCCGACGCGTGCTGGCTGGTGCGGGCGAGGCCCGGCACGCGGTCCATCGTGCGGCCCAGGTTGGCGGGATAGGGCCGGTCGCCGGTCAGGGACTCGGTCACGTCGAGCGCCTGCGCCGTGGTGAACTCGGGCCCGAGCAGGCCCGCCGTGAACGGCACGTCCCGCCAGAGCTTGTCCGCCAGCAGCGGCCGGCAGTCGGCGACGATCCGGTCGTGGTCGAACGCCAGCGCGGGCACGGCGTCGAACCGGCTCCAGACCGCCACGTCACCGGTCGGCCTGGTCACCGTGGCCCACAGCGCGATCGACAACGTCGGGCCGCGCGGGTCGCGGGAAGGCTCGTCGAACGTGGCGAGCTGACCGGTCGCCGTCACGGACTCCGCGGCGAGGCCCAGCTTGCCCGTGACGGCTCTCGTGGTCGCGTCGCGCAGCCGCTCACCCCTGCCCAGCAGCACGCCGGGCAGCGCCAACTGGCCCGCGAACGGCTCCTGCGCGCGCGACGCCACCCCCACGAGCACCGCACGTGCGTCCGGATCAAACCGGAGCACGATCACGTCCACCGACACCAACGTCGACTCGATCATGTCGTGGATTGTCCCGCACCACGTAGTCCGCCCTGGTCGGCCCCGCGCCGGTGACGAGCACATCGACATCTAGCAGGTCCTCCAGGAAGGCCACGGGATCGGGAAGGTCGTCCAGGCTCGAACCCGTGGCCACCTTCAAGCCACGAGCGTCCAGGTGCGTCACGGCCAAGCCGTCGATACCCCCACAGCAATCGACGGAGTAGCGCAACAGGTTCGCGTCCAGGTGGCCGGCCCGCCAGGCACCCTGGAACTCCCCGGTGCCGTTGTGCGCCTCCGGGAACCGGTCGAGGACGGCCTGGTCCTCGGTCGGCAGCGGGCCCGCGCCGTGCCGTGTCTGGTAGGTCCTGATCACGCCGATGACGCGGGCCGGGCGTCCCTGAAGCAGCTCACGCGCGTTGCGTGGCGTGGTGGTGGACCAGGTCGTGTGCGGGTGGAAGCCGTAGGTCTCGTCCAGCAGAACGCCTTGTGCACCCTCGAAAACGAGCCTTCCGGCGTCGGCGAGCCGCCCGGCCTCGTCCGCGCTCGTGATCCGGACGGCGTCCGCGAACGAGCGGTAGAGCATGACCAGCTCGTCCACGCCGACGCCGTCGCCGATCAGCGGCTCGTAGAACCTGGCGAGCGCGTCCAGCTTGCGCCTCAACGTGGTGGGATCGAGGCAGTCACCGACGGCCGGGGCCGGACCCGGCTCGCCGATGACCTCCTGCCCCTCGACGACCACTCCCCTGGTCGTCCCCTCCAGCAGCCCGTACCAGACGGTTTCGCCGATTCCCTTGCCGCACGAACCGTGGCGATCCTTGCCCCGTGCGTTCTCGCGGGCCCGGTTCGCGGCCACGTGGAACGGGGTGGTGAGCAGCGCCTGAGCGTCGATCGACATCAGCGAGAGCGGGTCGGCGACGCCCAGCGCCTCCAGTTCGCGTGACTCGGTCGCCAGCGCGATCGGTTCGACGAGCACGTGGCGGGAGAGCCAGGTCGGCACGCCCGCGAGCGTGCCGGACCCGAACTGGCTGAAGGTGTGGTGCCGTCCGTCGGCGATCACGTTGTGCGCGGCCTGCGCTCCCCCGTTGAACCGCACGACGGTGGACACCGACCCGTCGGCGCACAGCGCGTCGACGGTGGCCCCCTTGCCCTCGTCGCCGAACCCCAGCCCGACGACGATCACGTGGTCGTTCATCAGCTCAGCGCCACGTCATCGGGGCCGTCGATGCCCAGCGGCGCGGCGGTGATCGAGCGTGCCGCGCCGCCGACGGCGACCAGCGCCTTGCCGACCGCCCTGCTCTCGGCGACCGACCCGATCTCGGCGAGGTCCACCAGGGCCTGGTCGAGATCCACCACCCGTTCCTCCATGCCGATCGTCGCGGCGATCAGCTCGCACACCGCGCCGGGATCGTCCAGCTTGAGGAAGTTCTGCCCGAGGATCGTCCGCCAGTGCTCACCGATGGAGTCGTCGTTGAAGTACGACGACTGGTTGGGCAGGATGAAGTACACGTGCCACTTGCGGGCGAGCTCGCGGTACACCGACACGGGGTCGATGTCCTGCTTGACGTCGTCGCCGATGATCCGGCGGATGTGCCTGGCTTCCAGCCGCGGCTTGTTCAGCTCGTCGCCGATGATGAACAGATATCCCTTCCGGCCCCGCTTCTGCCACGCGTCCGTGACCACGTGCCGTGCGACGAAGTACGCGGCCAGCTCGTACGACTCGCTCTTCTGCCCGCCACCGTTGCCTTCGAGGAAGATGTCCCGCAGCTGCTCGTCCATGCGGTTGTCCGACTCGAACTGGCCGACCTGCAGCGGAACGCGATCGCTGTCGGCGTCCCCGATCCCGCCGAACATCAGCTGCGGGTCGGCGAGATATCCCTTGCGCTGCAACAGTCCGTGCAACTTGCCGAGCTTGCCCTGCATGATCCGCGGCACGGCGCCCATCGACCCCGTCACGTCGAACAGCACCGCGATCGGCGTCGAGTCGGCGTGGTCGGGCGAGTCGCGGCACTCGCGGTACTCGACGTTGAGCGGGTCGAGGCTCGGCGCCGCCTTCCAGCTCGACGCGGGGTTGCCCTTGATCGAGGCGGTGTAGCCGAAGTCGGCGATTCCCTTGGCCGCACGGAAGGTCTTGGCTGCCGCGTAGGCGTTGTCATCCCACTTGCCGTGTCCCATGGTCATTCTCCCTTTGGCAGAGCGAACGGGCGGAAAACCCTTGGTCCGTAAAGTTCTTCGAGCAGGTCGTCGTACTCGCCCAGCAGGTCGGCGGCGTCAGGCCTGCGTTCCGGACGTTCCTGCAGGCAGCCTCGCGCGAAGGCTTGTTGCCGATGTTCTTCGTGTTTCAGGAGATCGAGCATCATCGTGTGTGCCATGTGGACATCCGTCGCGGCCGTGACCAGTTCTCCTGCCGCAACTTCCGGCGGGTAGCCGATGGTCCTGCTGGTCGCGAGGAGCCGCTGGTTGTTCTCGACGGCGAACGACCAGCCGGCCAGCACGATCCCGTGTTGTCCCAGGTGCACCATGACGTTCTCGGCGGTCACAGCCCCGTGCACGAGCCCGATCTGATGCGCGCCGGCCAACGCCTTGAGCAGCCTGCGATGCATCCACGCGTAGTCGCGCCCGTCCAGGCCGTGCGGGTACGCACGCTTCACGTCCGCGAGCGTCACGAACCCGTCGATGAGCGGGTCCAGCACGGTGAAAGCCCTTGAGCCCTTGGCGACATCGCCGGACGTGTCGAGCAGCCGCGGATAGTAGGGCCGCAACCACTGGTTCCGGTCGGTGAATCGCTCCAGCTCTCGCAGGGCGTGCCATTCGCCGTGCAGCAGCGGGTTGAGGGCCGGGTTGCGCACCACCTTGACCACCTGCGGCCCGTCCGCCTCGTACAGGTTGGCGATGCTGCCGACCGCGAACGGCTCGCCGATGCGGTAGACGCCGGTCCTGGTCTTCAGTTCGACGCTCGTGCTGTGGGTCCACTCGTGGTGCAGGCGGGTCAGGTTCGCCGACGCCCGGTGCGCCCGCGTGTTGTCCGGTCCGACCACGTCGGGGTGCAGGACCGAAGCCAGCGCACGGTACCGGCGCTTTGCCTGTTTGCGCAGGTCAGGATCGGTGGTGCGGGGCCCGAACAGCGCCTCGGCTGTTCTGGCGCGCTCCACCAGCTCCAGCGCCTCCGGTGTCGTGAACATGGTTTGAGTCTTGCAGACTCAAACCGAGAACGCAACGGTTGTGACCGAGGTCCCGTGAGGCGACTCATGGTGTTCCCCTCCCCAGACGCCGGGTACCCGGCCCCGATACGGGAGGAGGAACAGTGCTTTTCGTCGTCATGGGCTGCTCGGTGGCCTTCGCGTTGCTCGTGGTGGAGGTGATCCACCGCCTGGTCCGCCGCTTCACCCACAGCGGCAAGATGTACCGGCCCGGACAGGCGTTCGGGGCGTTGCTGGCCGCGCAGATAAGCCTGAGCGTGTACCCGGTCAACGCGCCGGTCACGTTGCACGCGCTGGGAATCGCGTTGATCCTGGCCGGAGCTTGGTTGCTGGCCGCGTTGATCAGCACCCTTGTGGACGTTTCGCTGTCGCGGATTCGTACTGATGTCACGGACAACCGGCACGCGCGGCGGGTGCACACGCAGATCACGTTGGTGCGGCGGCTGGTTCTGGTGGTCATCGGGGTGCTGGCGGTCGGCGCGATCCTCATGACGTTTCCCGGGGCTCGGGCTGTCGGGTCCACCGTGCTGGCCTCAGCGGCTGTTATTGGTGCTGTGGCGGCGTTCTCCGCGCAGTCGTTGCTGGGCAACCTGATCTCGGGGCTGCAGATCGCGTTCAGTGACGCGGTGCGGCTCGATGACGTTGTGGTGGTGGAAGGTGAGTGGGGGCGGGTCGAGGACGTCACGCTGACGTACGTCGTGCTGCACCTGTGGGACGACCGGCGGCTGGTGCTTCCCACCTCGTACTTCCTCAAGACGCCCTTCGAGAACTGGACGCGCACGCAGTCGGCGTTGCTCGGGACCGTGGAGCTCGATCTGGACTGGACGGTGCCGGTCGAGGCGATGCGGCAGGAGATGCGGTCCATGTTGGAGGGCAGCGATCTGTGGGACGGGCGGGTGTCCGTTCTCCAGGTCACGCAGGCCACACAGGGGTTCGTGCGGTTGCGTGCGCTGGTCAGCGCCGCTGATGCCGGGAAGCTGTGGGACCTGCGCTGTCTGACGCGTGAGCACCTGGTGGACTGGGTGCAGCGGCAGCACGGCGGCGCGTTGCCGCAGGTCAGGACCAAGGCCGTGAGCGGGGTCAAGAAGTCTCAGCCCGCCGGTGACCAGCACACGGACGCTCGGGTGTTCGGTGAGAGTCTTGACGGGGCGTTGCGGGAGCAAGCGTTTGCGGGACCGAAGCAGTGACGGTGCGAAAACAGGATGCAACCGCCCGCGGAGCTCGTTCCGTCCTCACCACATGAGAAGACCGCTCGCCGTCGCGTTTTGCGCGCTGGCTCTCGCAAGCTGTGGTACGAACGGGTCTCCAGCCGTGCCCTTGGCGGAGGTGCCGACCGTGTCCTCAGCGAAACCGGACAGGATCCGGCTCGAGCAGGCGAAGCGTGACGGCCACCTCACAGTGCCACTGATGATCTCCGTGCAGCCGGGACGCGACGAGGAGGTCGAGCAGGCACTGACGAGGCTGGGCGCGACCGTCGAGTCGCGCGATCCCAGAATCGGCTACCTGCGCGCCGAGATGCCGGTCGACAAGGTGGAAGACGCGTATCTGATCATCGGCGTGTCCAGGGTGGATCTGGACGAGCCGCTCGGCAACAAGCTGCCTGAACCGTAGAAAGCCCCAGGATCTCGTGGACCCTGGGGCTTTCTGCGTTTTCTGAGAGCTGCTAGCTGACGGACTGGATGATCACGGCACCGCCGCCGACGACGACGTCTTCGTCGGTGCGGACCTCGAGCTCACCGCGCAGCACGCGGCCGGCAGCAGGCACGCCCTGCGGCGTGATGACGCCCGTGGCGTTCCACGTCGCACCCGCCGCACGCTGGGCGTTGGTGTCCGACACGGTCAGCGTGCCGAGACCGGCCGACGTGAAGACGTCGAAGTAGTCGAACTCCGTGGTGCCCGCGGGCACCGCGTAGCCGTCCACCACGACGAGCCAGTTGCCGGCCGCCGGGTTGGCGATCGTCACCGACTCCTCGGAGTCCGCGTCCGCCGACTGACCGGCGAGCACGCACGAGCCCGTCGTGCAGTTGTAGACGGACAGGTCGAGGTCAGCGCCCTGGTCGGCGGTGTTGCCGATCGTGGCGGTGAGCCTCGTCGCGCCGGCGCCGACCGCGACCTGGTACTGCTGAACCTCCAGGTTCGCGATCGTCGGACGGGCCTGCTTCGCGCTGCCCAGCGCGGGCTGCGCCGCGAGCCGGCCGGTGAACTCGGCCTGCGTGTTCGTGACGGTGTAGGAGCGCTCGATCGGCGTGCCCAGCGTCGCGGACGCGATGGTGTCCGGGTTCGGGCTGACCGACGTGCCGAGCACGGACGCGGTCACCGAGTACGGCGCCTCGTCGGCGTCGGAGGTGCGGCGCGCCTCGATCACGATCTCCCACACACCGGCCATCGGGTTGGCCACCGTGCGGCTGGTGGGGGTGCCACCGGCACAACCGGCGCCCGCGTCCGGGTTGTAGCAGTTGGTCGACGTGTTGGAGTCGAAGCCGATGCCCTGCGGGGTGTAGCGCAGGAAGCGGACCTGGCCCTTGCCGGCCTCGGCGCCGCCGCCGGCCAGGTCGACCTTCAGCGCGCTCGTGCCCTTGGGCACGTTCACGAAGAGGCTGGTCGACTGGTTGCGCGCGATCGTGCCGGACTTGGTGACCGAGAACTTGTTGGCGGCGTTGAAGTTCTCCGCCGCGAACACGGTGTTCAGGGTCTGCGCGTCAACACCGGGGGTCTCCGGGTTGTCGAGCTGCAGGACGGCGCTGTGCACGCCCGCGGTCTTGGCCTTGACCTTGACGGCGAACTGGACTGCCTTGTTCAGCGGCAGTTCCACCTTCTTCGGCGCCGTGAACGTGCCGTCGTTGCCCTTCCAGGAAACGTTGTACGTCTCGTCGTCGTGGCCCGTGGTGCGGGTCAGCGTGTAGGTGCGGGTGTACTCCTGGCCCGCGGTCACGCCTTCACGGTCGTGGATGCCGATGCCGACGTTCGGGGTGGCGAGCAGTCCACTGAGGACGGTGTTGACCTGGACGGCCGTGGTGACCTTGTCCGGCACGGAGTGCTTGTCCAGCAACGTCCACGCGGCGTTGGTGTTGAAGAGGCCCGCGCCCTGCTCGTAGGCACCGAGGGTGCTCACGTAGTTCGCGCTGCGCTGGATCGCGTAACGCAGCTCGGCGCTGGTCGGCTTCGTGCCGTTGTGCGTGGCTTTGAACGCGCTCACGAGCAGCGCGGCGGCACCGGTCGCCTGCGGGGCGGCCATCGAGGTGCCGTTGAACATCGCGTAGCCGGCCGGGAGGGCGTAGGTGCCCGCCACCGGGCCACCCGGCTGCCAGCGCGGCGTGGTGGAGATCGCCGAACCGGGCGCGACGATGTTCGGCTTGAAGCCGCCGTCCTCGGCCGGGCCACGCGACGAGAAGCCGTGCAGGTTCTGCTTCTGCGCGGTCTTCGAGCCGTAGTTGGAGAGCCAGGTCTCCTTGGTGATGTACGAGCCGACGCTCACCGCGTCCGTGGCGACCGACGGGTCACCGACGGTGTTGGCGCCCGCGCCCGAGTTACCAGCCGAGATGAACAGCTGGACGTTGTACTCGTTGATCGTGCGGTTGTAGAGCTCCGCACGGGCGTTGTTGCCGTCGTTGAGCGCCGGGAGGCCACCGATGGAGATGTTCACGACGTCGGCGCCGTTGCGCGCGGCGTAGAGGACACCGTCAATGAGACCGGAGCTGGTGCAGGACGGCGTGGTGAGGCAGGCCTTGATGGCCATCAGCTTCGCACCGGGGGCGGCACCGGCCATCTTGCCGTCGAACAGCTTGTTGGCCGAGGTGATGCCGGCGACGTGCGTGCCGTGCGCGGCGCCCGCGATGCCGAGGTTGACGTACGGCGTGCCCGCGTTGTCGTAGATCGACCGGTCGGTCTGCACGACGAACGCGACGCGCTCGGCGACGGGGGTCGCGGGGTTGTCGGTTCCGAAGAAACCGCTGTCCTGCTTGACCTTGTAGTCGATCATGCGCTTGTTGTTGGTGAAGTTGCCGTCACCGTCGGTGTCGACGAAGACTTCCTTCGTCGTGATGTCCTGGAGGACACCGAACGCGTCCGTGCGGTCACCGTCGCGGTTGATGTCGCCGCCGGTCTCGCTGTTGGCGAGGTTCAGGTCGCCCGCGGTCTCGCGGAAGAGGCCGAACGAGTAGGGGCCACCGGTGGCCGGCGCCGTGTACTCCTTGCCGCCCTCGACGAACTTGCCGACGCGGCCGGTCTTGGTCATGGTGACCCAGGTGCCGTCGCCGGAGTTCGTGGCGTTCGCGTTGTACCAGTCGATGACCTTGCGCTCACCGGTGCTGGTCGTCTGCAGCGCGGGCGTGTCCAGGTCGATGCCGGAGTCGATCACGGCGATCGTGGTGCCGCGGCCGTCCCACTGCGGGTGCGCGGTGGCGAACTGCGCCGCCTGCGTGTCCTGCGTCGGCATGTACGGGTTGGTGCGCGGGGTCTTCGAGTCCGGCGCCTTCTGCGGTGCCGGCTGCTCCATGCCCTCGGGACGCGGGTTGTCGAGGGCGACGAGCCCGTCGACGTCCACGGTGCTGACCGAGGCCAGCTTGGCGGCCTTCGCCGCGTTCTCACGCGGGATGGTCACCTTGACGTAGTCGACGTCCTTCTCGGTCTTCTGGACCGTGGCGCCGAGCGCCTTGAGGTCGTTGACCGCGGCGTCGGTCTTGCCGTCCTCCGCGGCGACCAGGAGGTCGACGGTCGGCTTGCCCTCACGGGCGGCCTCGTCGACGAGCGCACGGTCCTGCTTGTCCAGCTGCTTGTCAGCGGCCGGCTGCTGCGACGCGTTCTGCGCGATGGCGGGGGTGGCGGCGAAGCCGATCCCGGTAGTGCCCAGCACCGCGGTCAGCAAGACCGTTCCGGTGCGGCGTCTCCAGTTCTTCACGGCGCATGTGCCCTTCGTGGGGTAAAGAGTGCTCCGAAGCACATCTCTTCGTCTCACGAGTGGCAATCGTCGGACCGGAGTAATTCCCAGATCCACATTGGACTGTTCAGCGGCTTGAACGG
The DNA here is from genome assembly GCF_044765805.1 of Lentzea sp. NPDC102401. Taxonomy (NCBI): domain Bacteria; kingdom Bacillati; phylum Actinomycetota; class Actinomycetes; order Pseudonocardiales; family Pseudonocardiaceae; genus Lentzea; species Lentzea sp. NPDC102401. The sequence continues at coordinate 279,195 of NZ_JBIWKS010000010.1, forward strand.
GCACACTTTTAGTGCTGCGTGTTTCTTTTCTGCCGTGGAACGAGCAACCACTCTCCAGTCAAGAGCTGATGGAGGGGAATGTCAAGGCTGTGTCAACGGTGAACGGTGTTGGCGTGTAACAGGATCTCGTCATCGGGCGATGGACTGATCGCTATTTCCGCCCAATAGCGAACGCAATCGGGACCGCAGGCGCGCCACCATCCCCTGCCCGGTCACGAGCACTTTCGGCTGCGCTCCGCACTCCGGGCACCTGCCCCGATGCCTTTCGAGCGCCTGCCGCAGTTCCGTCACGTGCTTCGCGGTCCGTTCGGGCACCGAGTCCTTTTTGATCGAGAGCAGGCTCAGCTCGGTCAGCACGTGCGTGCCGCGGCGGAGTTGTGCCGCGGGCGTGATGGTGTGGAAGAAGATCAGGTTCCGGCTGCGCTTCGGTTCGAACCCCTGAACGTCGCACCACTCGACGGTGGTCTCGCGATCGAGGCCGTTCGACGTGATGCCCTGGGCGGTGAGCTTCGTGCCCAGTTTGAAGGTCCGCCACGCCACCGTGCCGCCCATGAGGAACCACAGGCCGCCGAAGACGTAGCCGTACCAGGGGCCGTTCAGTGCCGCGAGCGGACCGATCGCGGCCACGGCTGCGCCGAGGCCGAACAGGAACCATCTCCACCTGGTGTGCATGTCTCCATCCTGTTTACCCGATTGCGGGGCCCGACATTGTTCGGTGCGAAACCAGGACGGTCGGATGCCGGTGCGGGCGGAATACCGCGGTCTGCCCGCCGTGCCTGCCGACCAGGTGGTCACGGGGGTTGATCCCCGCACGAACCACCTGACTTTCAGACGCCTGCGGCCCTGGATTTGTTGAGCAAGCCCGTGTGCGTTGTCACGGGACAGCGCGGGCACCAGATCATTCGGCAGGACTGAGGGCCGGTCAGGCGCTATTTTGCGCCCATGGACCTGAAGCCGGTCGCCGACGAGCTCTACGGCCTGCCTCCGAAGGACTTCACCGCGGCCCGCAACGCCGCGGCCAAGCAGGCCGACGACAAGGACCTCGCCAAGGCCATCCAGGAGCTGCGCAGGCCGACCGTGGGCGCCTGGGCGGTCAACAAGCTCGTCAGGGACGCGCCTGAGGGCCTGGAGGAGGCCCTGGGCCTCTCCACGGCCCAGCTGACCATGCGGGAGCTCGGCCGCAAGCGCAAAGAGCTCATGGAAGCTCTCGTCTACCGCACGCTGGAGCTGACGGGACCGCTCGCGGACGACGCCGTCACGCAGGTCCGCAACACCCTGACGGCCGCGATGGCCGACCCAGAGTCCGCCGAGCAGGTCCGCAACGGGCAGCTGACGAAGGGGCTGGAGTACTCCGGGTTCGGGTTCGCGCTGCCCACGCCCGAGCCGGCGCAGGACGGTGAGGACGCGCTGGCCCGCAAACGGCGCGAGCGGCAGGAGCGCAAGCGGGCCGAGGCGCGGCAGGCGCTGGACGAGGCCGAGCAGGCACTCGGGGAGGCTCAGGCCGACCAGCTGGCGGCGCAGCGGGCGTTCGACCGGGCGGCGGAACGGCTGGAGGACGCCAAGCGGGTCACCTCTGCCGCCGAGAAGGCCCGCAAAGCTGCGGAACGCAAGCTCAACGACCTTTCGTGAGCAATTGATCACCAGCTGCGTCTGACCGGTTCAGAACCTGAAGGCGAGCTGAAGGAATTGAGCCTGGTCACAGTGAAAGCCGACCGGAACACAGCGGTCCGGTTGTACGTTCAACAAAGTGGTTGGCCGCTGGCGCTCGAGCTGCGCGCCAGGGCGATCCGACACCCCCAGGTCGGAAAAGCCCTTCCGCAGGCGATGCGTGCTCGCGCCGCGGTCAACCCGCCGTCGACCGGCACTCCGGTAAACCCCCCTCACCGGTAGTGGCGGTCGACGGCACCCTCACAGGTTGTACTGGTCGTGGCTCTCGTAGAACGCGACGAGCTCCTCTGGCGAGAGCCCTTTGGCGTTGCGGACCTCCAGGAAGAAGTTCTCGCGGGCGATTCCCGGCGAGAACAGGATCAGCATCCGGACCGGGGCGTCGCTGTCGTTGCGGAACGCGTGCGGGCGATGAGCAGGCACGTAGAGGAAGTCGCCCTCGCCCGCTGTCGTCCACTCCTCGCCGTCGAGCAGCGTGATCTCGCCCTCGAGCACGTAGAACGACTCGGAGAACGTCTTGTGGAAGTGCGGGCGCGCGCCCGGCTGACGGGCCTCCATCCGCCATTCGAACAGGCCGAACTCACCGTTCGTGACCGACCCTGGCGCGACAAAACGCGTGGTCGGAGTGGTGAAACCCACCTCGGAGGCCGGTCGGAAGCTCACTGGGCCGTCATCCCCTCAAAAAGTGAAACTAACTCAGGTCTCGTGCGTGACCAGCGGTAGATCTAGACTCGCCCGATGGCACATGACGCGGATGTCATCGTCGTCGGCGCGGGCCTCGCAGGTCTCGTCGCGACCGCAGAGCTCGCGGACGCGGGCCGCAAGGTCATTCTCCTCGACCAGGAGCCGGAAGCGTCGCTCGGCGGCCAGGCCTGGTGGTCGTTCGGTGGGCTGTTCCTGGTGGACACCCCCGAGCAGCGCAGGCTCCGGGTCAAGGACTCGCACGACCTGGCGCTGCAGGACTGGATGGGCTCGGCGGCGTTCGACCGGGAGAGCGACCACTGGCCACGGCTGTGGGCACAGGCCTATGTGGACTTCGCCTCCGGCGAGAAGCGCTCGTGGCTGCACAACATGGGGGTGCGCTGGTTCCCGTTCGTGCAGTGGGCGGAGCGCGGCGGCTACCTGGCGGACGGGCACGGCAACTCGGTGCCGCGCTTCCACGTCACGTGGGGCACCGGGCCGGGCATCGTCGAACCGTTCGAACGCCGGGTGCGGGAGGCTGTCGCGAAAGGACTCGTGACGCTGAAGTTCCGCCACAAGGTCACGAGCGTCAACGTCACCAACGGCGTGTGCGACGGCGTGTCCGGTGACGTGCTGGAGCCGTCGTCGGTGGCCAGGGCCGAACCCAGCTCCCGGACGGTCGTCGGCGACTTCTCGCTCTCCGCGCAGGCCGTGATCGTCACGTCCGGTGGCATCGGCGGCAACCACGACCTGGTCCGCAAGAACTGGCCGGAGCGGATGGGCAAGCCGCCGAAGTTCATGCTCGCCGGTGTGCCGGACTTCGTGGACGGCTCGATGATGGAGATCACGCAGAAGGCCGGCGGCGCGATCATCAACGAGGACCGCATGTGGCACTACCCCGAGGGCATCGCGAACTACGCGCCGGTGTGGTCGCGGCACGGCATCCGCATCCTGCCCGGCCCGTCGCCGCTGTGGCTCGACGCCGACGGCAAGCGGTTGCCGATCCCGCTGTTCCCCGGTTTCGACGCGCTGGGGTCGTTGCAGCACATCACCTCGAACGGGCACGAGCACTCGTGGTTCGTGCTGAACAAGCGGATCATCGGCAAGGAGTTCGCGCTGTCGGGCTCCGAGCAGAACCCGGACCTGACGGGCAAGGACACCAAGGCCGTCCTCAAGCGCGCGCTGCCGGGTGCCGTTGCGCCGGTCGAGGCGTTCGCGCAGAAGTCCAAGGAGTTCATCCAGGCCGGCACGGTCGCGGACCTGGCCCGCGGCATGAACGCGCTGACCGGCGACTCGCGGATCGACGCGGCCGCGCTGGAGAAGACGATCGTCGAACGCGACCGCCAGGTCACCGCCGGTCTGAGCAAGGACATGCAGATCAACGCGATCCGCCAGACCCGCAACTTCCTGACGGACAAGCTGATCCGCGTCGTCGAGCCGCACCGGCTGCTCGACCCCAAGGCCGGTCCGCTGATCGCCGTGCGGCTGTCGGTGCTCACCCGCAAGACGCTGGGCGGCCTGCACACCGACCTGTCGTCGCGGGTTCTCGACACGTCCGGCGAGGTGCTGCCGGGCCTGTACGCCGCCGGTGAGGCCGCCGGGTTCGGTGGCGGTGGCGTGCACGGATACCGCGCGCTGGAGGGCACGTTCCTCGGCGGCTGCCTGTTCTCGGGACGGGTCGCCGGGCGTTCGGCGGCGGAGGCCGTCAAGTAGTTCTCGCGTGGTGGACGCGGGTTGACGGTCCTCCGGCTTGCGACTGTGCTGAAGGCATGACGCAGATCGGTGTTCTGGTCGGCAACCCGCGGCCCGCCTCGCGCACGCTGCAGGCGGCCCTGGCCCTGCGCGAGGCTCTGGCCTCGACGCTGGGCGTGCCCGTCGACGGGCCCGTCGTCGAGGCGGCGACGCTGGCGCCCGCCGTCTTCACGGAACCCGACACCATCAAGGCCGCACTGGCGACGCTCGGCGAGGCCGACGTGCTGGTGGTGGCCACGCCGACGTACAAGGCCGCGTACACCGGTCTGCTCAAGGCCGTGCTGGACCAGGCGCCGCCGGGGTGGTTGAAGGGCAAGGTCGTCGTACCGCTCCAGATCGCCGCGTCGGACAAGCACGCGCTGGCCGTCGAGGTGCACCTGAGGCCGGTGCTGGCCGAGCTGGGTGCGTTGGTGCCACAGGCTTTGTTCCTCAACGAGGCGGCACTGCCCGCCGATGCCGCGGACTTCGACCTGGACGCCCTGAAGGTGCTGCGATGAAGGAACAGCTGCGCAACGCGTTGAAGCACCACGCCCAAGCCGTCACGATCGTCACGGCGACCGGCCAGGAGGGTCCGGTCGGCACCACGGTCTCGTCGTTCACCTCCGTGTCGTTCGAACCGCCGCTGGTCGTCGTCTGGATCGGCGAGGGTGCCTCGGTGTGGCCGGTGCTGCGGACCGCGCCCCTGTTCGCCGTGCACCTGCTGCGCGCCGCGCAGACCGGGCTGGCGGACCTGTTCGCGACGAAGGGCGTCGACCGGTTCGGTCCGGACACGCGCTGGCAGCCCGACGACGACGGCGTGCCGGTGCTGCTGGACGCCCCCGTACGGCTGCGCTGCCGGACGTCGCGGCGGATCGCGGTCGGCGATCACATCGCGCTCGTCGGCGAGCCGCTCGACATCACGCACACCGACATCGCCGCGCCCTTGGTGCGGCACCAGGGGCGCTACACCTCAGTCGCCTAACTGGCGGAGGATCTCCCGCGCCAGCACGTCGTTCTGCCGGAACGCCGGGGCGTTCGTGTGCGGCCGCGCGAACGCCGCGAACGCCTTCCCCGTCGTGTAAGGACCTACGGCGAACCGGACCGGGTCCTCGTCGCCGTTCTCGTTGATCAGGCGCCCCACCGGCGACACCCGGACCAGCCCGGCGGCGTCCTCGGAGACGTCGCCGACCGCCCGCAACGACCGCAGCACCGGATCCGCCGTGCGCGACAACGAATGCGTCGGCAGACGGGCCTCGATCAGACCGTTGGCGCGCACCACCTCCGGCGTCGTGGCACTGCCGGCCACGAACGCACCCTCCACGGCGTCCACCCACATGTCGGCGCCGAGGAACCGCACGACTCCCGCGCGCGACAACGCCAGCAGCTCCTCCAGCCGGTCCGGCGGCGGTCCGGAGGCCAGGTAGCTGAAGTAGCCGTGCCACCAGCCGTCGAACGGCATGAGGCCCGCGAGCTGGCCGTAGACCGACAGCAGGGCCAGGAACGCCCCCAGATCGGCGCTGTGCCGCGGATCCGAGCGGCGGGCCACGTCCGCTTCGACGTACCCGCGCAGGTGCTCCTGGAACTCCTCGGCCGACGCGAACGTCACGCCGGCCAGCGGGCGGTCGAGGCGTTCGAAGTCGATGCGGTCGGCCGGATCGGGCACGGCGAGCACTTCCAGCTCACGCATCTCCTGGCTGTACCAGGACAAAGCGGTGAACGACGCGGCGAACTCCACGAACGGCATCCGCACCAGCCCGGGATGTCCGGTGAACAGCTCGTGGTAGTGGCCCCAGGCGATCTCCTTGGCCATCAACGGCCACACGTCGTCGCGGAAGTCCAAAGCCCGCCCCTGCAAGGCGTCCGCGACGAAGAAGTGCGGCAGCGCCGGGCGGGTTCCCTGCAACCGGTAGCCGGTCTTCGAGTGGTACGGCACGCCCCGCCGCGAACCCACGTACAGCGTCGGTTCGGCACCGGAAGGCACGTACGTGAGCCCGTCCGAGCCGCGCACGTAACGCCCGCCGCGTCCTTCGGTCAGCAGCACCATGAGGTCGACGAACGCGAGCCCGAAACCGCGCAGCACCACGTCCCCTGTAACGGCGGACAGGTCCGCGTCGGCGGAGTACAGCGGCGGCACGTAGATCAGGCCGTGCTCCGAGGCGTGCTCGGCGAGCTTGCGGTGCTCGGGTTCCGGTTCGGCGTCGAGATGTCCCAGCGCGAGCACCAGCACGTCGGCGTTCAGGGACTCGCCGCTGTCGAGCCACACCCGGTTGCCCACGACCTTCAGCGCCGTCGCCTGATGCACGGTCACAGAGATGTTCGGAGGCAGAGATTTCGTCACGTGGCCGAAGAACCACGCCAGGTACCTGCTCTGCACCTGACGTGACGGGAACGACGTGGGGTCGATGGTGGTCCACTCCGCCAGCGACGGGCCGGGACGAACCGGACCGGCGCCGTCAAAGGAGTCGTCCGTGAAGACGGTCACGTCCTCGGCCATGGAGTTCATGCGCAGCAACGGGGATTGGGCGTGCCGCCACACCCGGCCCGCTCCCGGTGGATGCGGGTCGACGACGTGCACGGCCAGGGGCAGCGTGGGCGACTGGGCGGCGATGCGTTCCAGCAGACCGGCGGCACGAGGGCCGCCACCGATGACGACGAGTGAGCGCATGCGCGTCTTTCCGTTGGAGGACAACGAAGAACGAGCCGCGCCCCTCAACGCGAACGCCACCACAGTACCCCGCGCGTGCAAGCAAATCCCGCTCTGTGGACGTCGTTGCGGCGGACGAGATCGGGGTGTGCACTCGAAGGGCGCCTCCCTCAACGCGCCCCCACTCCCACTACCAGTTCTGGGGAATCGGTCATGCCAGTTGAGTTTCTCGGGATCGCCGCCACGAACGACGGGTCGGAGACGACGCCGCGGTCGTCGAACGGCGCGTTCGACAAGGACTACACGCTCAGGCTCGCTCGGGCACACGAGGAGCACGGGTGGGACCGCGTGCTGTTCGCGTACGGATCGGGCGCGCCGGAACCCTCCGCGGCGGCCGCCTACCTCGCCAGCAGGCTCGACAAGCTGCAGATCCTGCTGGCGCACCGGCCGAACGTGTCCTACCCGACGTTCGCCGCCAAGACGTTCGCGACGCTCGACCAGATCAGCGACGGCCGGCTGACCGTGCACTTCATCACCGGCGGCACCGACCACGAGCAGCAGCGCGAGGGCGACTACCTGACCAAGGACCAGCGCTACGGCCGCACCCGCGAGTACATCCAGATCGTCAAGAAGGCCTGGACCAGCAGGTCCGCGTTCGACCACGACGGCGAGCACTACCACTTCGCGGACTTCGTGAGCGACGTGTTCCCCGTGCAGCAACCACGCCCGAACGTGTCGTTCGGCGGCTCCTCCCCCGCGGCGTACGCGGCGGGCGGCGCGGAGGCCGACATCTTCTGCCTGTGGGGCGAGCCTCTGGCCGAGACCGCGCAGCAGATCGAGTCCGTCAAGCAGGCGGCGAAGGACGCGGGCCGCACGGACGTGCCGAGGATCCAGGTCGCGTTCCGGCCGATCATCGCGCCGACCGAGGAACTGGCGTGGGAGAAGGCGCACCGGACGGTCGACCGGATCGAGGCGCGGAAGGCGAACGGGCCGCTGAGCCGCCGGCACTCGCTGACCAGCCCGGAGAACACCGGCTCGCAACGACTTCTGGCCGTCGCGGAACGTGGTGAGCGATTCGATCGTGCTTTGTGGACGCCGACGGCGAAGGCGACCGGCGGCGCGGGCAACTCCAACGCGCTGGTCGGCACTCCGGAGACCGTCGCGCAGGCGTTGCTGGACTACTACGACCTCGGCGTCGACATCCTGTCCGCGCGTGGTTACGACCTGCTGGACGACGCGATCGACTTCGGCCGCCACGTGATTCCGATCGTGCGCGAGGAGGTCGCGAAGCGGGACAGGGCCAAGGCCGCATGACGACTCTCGAAGTGCGCCGCGTCCGGCAATCGGATCCGGAGGCGGCGCCATTGGTAGCTGAGCTCACGTACGAATACACCTCTCGCTACGGACCAATGGGCGCAGAGGAGATGCAACGACCGGCGGACGTGTTCGAGCCACCGAACGGACAGTTCCTGCTGCTGATGGAAGCCGGAGTGGCCGTCGCAGGCGGCGCGTTCCAGCGGTTCGACGCCGAAACAGCAGAGATGAAACGGATCTGGACGCATTCACAGCACCGCAGGCGTGGATTGGCGCGGCGGGTGCTCGTGGAACTGGAGAACGAGGCGAGAACGTTTGGGTACAGCAGGATCTACCTGACCACAGGGCCTCGCCAGCCCGAGGCGAAAGGGTTGTACCTGGCGACCGGTTACACACCGTTGTTCGACGTTGATACAGACCCCCTGACAATTGGCCCACTGGCCTTCAGCAAGGTGATTCATTAGTTCAAACGAGTGAATTCGTGGCCTGACAGCTGTATCTCGACCGGAATTCAGGGTTCCGTTGGACAGGTTCCGACTGATCAGTAAGCTTGTCGGTTGGGCCCACACCCGGTGGTTCGACCGCGTGGGGTCATCACCCGTTCGACCGATTCCGAATGGCCACCTGAGCTGAATGAACATGGTCGACAGCCGAGAGCCCGCCGTTGCCTGGGCGGCGGCGATCTCCAACACCCTCGTCGCGAACTTCACGCGCGACAAGCTCGAGCAGCTGCTCGGCGGCTACGTCGAGCAGCTGCTCGGCGGCGGGGTGGACGAGGCACGGCGGGTCGGCCGGTCCATGGTCGAGCACGACTTCATCTCCTCGGCGACGCTGGAGCAGACGCTCGCGTGCCTCGGTGACCACATCCCCGTCACGCAGCCCCAGCTGGCCGCGCTCGCCGCCGGGTACGCGGAGGGCCTGCGCGACCGCACGCTCAACCAGCAGGAGCTCAGCCGCACGGCCGCGATCAACACGATGCGCCGGGCCGAGAGCGCGGTCAGGGCGAGCGAGGCCAAGTTCCGGGCGATCTTCGAGAGCTCGGCGTTCGGGATCGTCGTGAGCGGCCTCAAGGGCGAGATCATCGACGTCAACGAGGCGTTGCTGGCGATGCTCGACTACCAGCACGACGAGGTGTGCAAGATGAGCGGCCGCGACCTCGTGCACCCGGACGACAGGCCCGCGCTGCGGGAGATGACGAAGCAGCTGATCGCGTCCGACTTCGACAACATCAGGGTCGAGAAGCGGATGATCCGCAGCGACGGCGAGACGATCCAGACGCACATGGCGATCTCGCTGGTGCGCGAGGGGGACGACGCGCCGCCGTACCTCGTCACGATGATCGAGAACATGAACGAGATGCGCGCGCTGCAGACGCAACTCGTGCGGCAGAGCCTCAACGACATGCAGACGGGCCTGCCGAACCGCGCGCAGTTCCTCGGCTGGCTCGAAGGCGCCACCGGGTCGAAGGGTCCGGACGCGCTCGCGCTCGTGCAGGTCGACATCGACGGGTTCCGCGGCGTGAACGACGCGTTCGGGCACGAGATGGGCAACCGCGTGCTGACGCACGTCGCGACGCACCTGCGGGCCGTGTTCTCCGAGGACATCGCCAAGATCGCGCGCATCGGCGAGGACGAGTTCGGCGTCCTGATCAAGGATCCGCAGGACGTGCGGAGCGTCGTCGCCCTGGTCGAGGACTTCACGGCACGCCTGGAGGAGCCGATCTGGTTCGGTGGGCACGGCGTCGGCGTGACGACCAGCGTCGGCGTCGTGGCACGGGCGGCGCGCGGCGGCGACGCGGCGGACCTGCTGCGCGCGGCGGACGTCACGGTCGGCTGGGCCAAGCGCGACGGCAAGGCGCAGTGGGCGTTGTACGACCGCGAACGGGACGTGCACGACAAAGAGCGTTACGCGCTCGCGGCCTCCATCCCCGGCGCGCTGGAGGAGGGCCAGTTCCGCGTCGACTACGTGCCGGCCTACTCCCTGGCCGACGGCTCGGTGCTCGCGCTGGAAGCCAAGATCGTCTGGGACCACCCCGAACGCGGGGTGCTGTGCCCGGAGATGTTCCTCGACCAGGCCTCGAACAACGGCATGATCGTCCGCCTCGTGCACTGGGCGCTGGACGACGCGTGCCGGCACGCGAGCGACTGGTACCAGGCGCTGGGCGCGCGGATGCCCGCGCTCTCGATCGACCTGCCGACGAGGCTGTGCCAGGAACCCGAACTCGTCGCCGAGGTCGTCCGCGTGCTGGACCGCACCGGCCTGCCCGCGTCGTTGCTGCGCTTCGAACTGCACGAGCACCTGCCGGCGTTGCTGAACGACGAGCGGCTCGAGGAGCTCACGATCCTCGCCGAACGCGGCGTCGGGCTGGTGCTGGACCAGGTGAACGGCGGCAACGTCGGCGTCGACCGGTTGCGGCGCCTGCCGTTGACCGGCGTGAAGTTCACCGGCTCCGTCGTGCACGGCCTGGACGAGGGCGCGAACCGCGTGGAGGAGAGCGCGTCGGTGACGCTGCTGACGTGGGCGTCGATCCTGCGGGTGCCGCTGTACGCGGAGGACGTCCGCACCGAGGCCGAGGCCGCGCGACTGGCCGAGCTGGGCGTGACGGGCGGACAGGGTGCGCACTTCAGCCCGCCGCTGTCCGCCGCGGAGGTCTCCGCGCTTCTTCTCAGCTAGTTCTTATCAGGGTTTTCCAGGGTTTCGGCACAGGTGGCTCACATGATGGGGGTCCATCGTGGAGTCATGACCGAGCAGAGCTTCCCCGCGATGAGCGGGTCACTGGTGGAACCGCAGCCCGCCGTCGTCGCCCCGAAGTTCTGGCGCCGAACGGCCCCGATGCTGACGGCCGCGGCACTCGTCGCGGGCTTGTTCGGCGGCGTCACCGGAGCGGTGATCGCCTCGCCGGACTCCACCCCCACCTCCACCTCCGTCTCCGCGCAGACGATCTCCAACACGTCCACACTGGACTGGAGCGCCGTCGCCTCCGACGTGCTGCCCTCCGTGGTGCAGGTCAACGTCGGCAACGGCCTCGGCTCCGGCGTGATCCTCTCCGCGGACGGCAAGATCCTCACCAACAACCACGTCGTGGCGGCGGCCGGCGGCCAGATCACGGTGAAGTTCAACGACGGCAAGGAACTCCCCGCCACCGTCGTGAACGCCGACGCCACCTCGGACCTCGCCGTGCTGCAGGTCTCCGGGGCCTCGGGGCTGACGCCGACCAAGTGGGCGGACTCCGGCTCGGTGAAGGTCGGTGACGCGGTGATGGCCATCGGCTCGCCGTCCGGCCTGCAGGGCACCGTGACGACCGGGATCGTCTCGGCACTGGACCGCAAGGTCACGGTGCCGGGCGAGAGCCGTCGCTCGCAGCCCGTGTCGTACCAGGCGATCCAGACCGACGCGTCGATCAACCCCGGCAACTCCGGTGGTGCGCTGGTGAACGCGGCCGGCGAACTGGTCGGGATCAACTCGGCGATCTACTCGCCGGCGTCGAGCAGCGGCGAGGCCGGAAGCGTGGGGATCGGGTTCGCGATCCCGTCCAACACGGCCAAGCAGATCGTGGACCAGCTCAGCTGATCGCCCCCAGAACCAGGGCCGCGGCACGAAGCCGCGGCCCTCAGTCCGTCCTAGGAAAGCCAGTCCGGGCGCAACGGCATGTGCGACGTCGTCCCGTCCAGCCTCACCCCGAGCACTTGGTGCAGCTGGATGTTGTTGCGCTCGAACCCGAGCCGCGACGCAGCCAGGTACAACCGCCACACCCGAGCCCGGGCCTCGCCGACGTCCTCGACGGCCTCCTCCCAGTGCTCGTCGAGGTTGCGGCTCCACGCGGCCAGGGTCAGCGCGTAGTGCTCGCGGATGTTCTCCTCATGCCGCACCTCGAACCCGGTGTCGTGCATCAGCGACACGAGGTGACCGGGACCGACGAGTTCGCCGTCCGGGAACACGTACCGGTCGATGAACGGCCCCGACAACGCCCGTTCCTTGTTGTTCGGCCGGGTGATGCAGTGGTTCAGCAGGCGGCCGCCCGGCTTGAGCTTGCGGTACAGCGCCGAGAAGTACGCGGGCAGCTTGGCCTTGCCGATGTGCTCGGTCAGACCGATGGACGACACCGCGTCGAACCCGGTCTCGCGCACGTCGCGGTAGTCGAGGTGCCGCACCTCGGCCAGGTCGGACAGACCGGCCTCGACGATCGCCTTCTGCGCCCACTCCGCCTGGTTGCGGGAGAGCGTCACGCCGATCGCGCGCACCCCGTACTCGCGGGCGGCGTGCATGACCATGCCGCCCCAGCCACAGCCGACGTCCAGCAGTTTCATGCCGGGCTTCAGCCCCAGCTTGCGCGCCACCAGGTCGTGCTTGGCGAACTGAGCTTCCTCCAAAGTGGACTCCAGCGACGGGTACACCGCGCAGGTGTAGGCCATCGACGGGCCGAGAATCCACTCGTAGAACTGGTTCGAGACGTCGTAGTGGTGTGCGATGGCCTGCGAGTCGCGGGCCTTCGAGTGACGCAGGCCGTGCAGACGGGTCTCCTGCGGCGGCGGCGAGACCCTGTGCGAGAACCGGATCCGGCCCAGGAACCGCAGCAGCTCCAGCCGTTGCAGCACCGGGAGTTCCCGCAGGGAGAACTCGGAGAGCTGCGCGAGACCGGCGTGCACGTCGCCGAGTATCTCCAGGTGACCCGTCACGTAGGCGCGGGCCAGGCCCAGCTCACCCGGCGCGGACGCCAGGTAGGACAAGGCTTCCGGTGTTTTGATGTCGATGGACACCGAGGCCGCGTCAGGCCCGGCGGTACTGCCGTCGTAGGCCTGGAAGCGAACGTCGCTGCCACCTGTGATGCGCTGGAAAACGGAGGCCAACCGCATTCATCGTCCCCTGACACACTTGGCGTACAGATCAGGCAAGCGGTTCGTCTGGTCGTACCGGCTCTTCACGGACCGGTAGTGCGAACCGTTGTAGTGCCGCCAGAACTCGTCCTCGTCGTAGTACGAGTCCGAGTACAGCGACTTGTGGCCGCCCAGCCGAGCCACCTCGCGCTCGATCAGCCGGTTGCGGTCACCCATCTTCTCTCCCGGTCGGACCGGGACCTCCGACCAGAACCCGACGTTGACGTACAACGTGTCCTTGTCCATCGGGTAGAGCGGCCAGGCCGTGGTGTCGCGCAGGCGAACCGGGCACAGCCACACCGGCGAGATGCCGATCTCGCGGTCGAAGAAGTCCAGGAACTCGGCAAGGCCGGCAACGGGGATCTCCACGTCCTGGATCACCGGCTCCACGTCCACGCGCGGCCGCAACTGGCGGTGCTTGGCGACCAGCTTCCGGTACACGTCCGAACGCAGGTAGCGCTTCGGCCACATGCGACGGACGACCGGGTTCTGCGCGCCGAACGCGCGCGAGCACCAGAACCAGTCGGTGTCCCAGCGCCACAGGTAGTCGTGGATCGTGAGGTGGTCCGTGCGGCGTTTCTGGATGGACCGGTAGTAGATCTGGTTGCCGGTGTAGTCGGACGTGTACGGCGCGATGTCGGCGTAGTGCCCCAACGTCAGGTACATCTCACCCCGTGAGAAGACCGTGCCGTCGACGAAGTCCGCCGAGCCGTCCGCGCAGACCTCCTCTATGACGGCCGCGCATTCCTCGAACGATCCGAACGGCATGTGCCGCAGCCGCACGTACTGCCGCACGGGCTCCAGCTCGATCTCCAGCCGCAGTGCGTAGCCGAGCGTCCCGTAGGAGTTGGGGAACGCGCGGAACAGGTCGTCGTCCGGTTTGGAGACGACCACCTCGCCGTCGCCGGTGAGGATCTCCAGCTCCCGCACGGACTCGTGCGGCAGCCCGTTGCGGAAGGACGTGGACTCGATGCCGAGACCCGCCACCGCCCCGCCGATGGTGATGGTTTTGAGCTGCGGCACCACTAACGGCATCAAGCCGTGGGGAAGTGTCGCGGCGACAAGATTCTCGTAGGTGGTCATGCCCTGCACCTGTGCGGTGCGTCCGACCGGGTCCACTGACAGGACCTGGTCGAACCTGCCGACGTCGAGCCCGCCGGACTGGTCGGCCCGGAACCGGAAGAGGTTCGACGTCTTCTTCGCGAGCCGCACTGGCGCACCTTCGCGCATCGCGGCGTACTGCGCGCTCAGCGCAGCCACGGCCGAGCTGTGCCCATGGTCCCTCACCAGAACGACGTTATTCCTCGTCAGCGTCCTTGTCGCGCCCAAAAGCCCGAATGGGCCAGCGATCTTTCGACACACCCTGCCTAAAGTTACTAGCGAGTAGTAGCGTGCGAGGCATGGCTACGCACGAGGTGACCAACCAGGTGCCGCCGCTGAGCGGTCACGACGTCGCGGACGACCCTGCCCTGCTGAGCTGGGTCGACAGCCCTGACCTGCACGCTCTGGGCAGGCTCGCGGGCAGCCACGAGTGGCAGGAGCACGGCAGGCTCGCGAACGCCAACCCTCCGGTCCTGCACACCCACGACCGGTACGGGAACCGGATCGACGAGGTCGAGTTCCACCCGGCCTGGCACGAACTGATGAACGTGGCCGTTTCGCACGGATTGCACGCCTATGTCGACGGTAAGCATCTCAACAGGGCAGCCAAGTTCTACGCGTGGTCCCAGGTCGAGGCCGGCCACGGATGCCCGATTTCGATGACTTACGCGGCGGTGCCCGCTTTGCGCGTTGCGCCGGAACTGGCCGAAATCTACGAACCCCTTCTCACTGCGCGGAACTACGACTTCGGCCTCAGGGCTCCGCTGGGCAAGCAGGGCCTGATCGCCGGCATGTCCATGACCGAGAAGCAGGGCGGCTCGGACGTCCGCGCGAACACCACCGTCGCGAAGCCGGTGACCGACGGCTACGTGCTGACCGGGCACAAGTGGTTCACGTCGGCGCCCATGTCGGACCTGTTCCTGACGCTCGCGCAGGCACCCGGCGGGCTGACGTGCTTCCTGGTGCCGCGGGTGCTCCCCGACGGCACGCGCAACCGGTTCTTCCTGCAGCGCCTGAAGGACAAGCTGGGCAACAAGTCCAACGCGTCCGCCGAGATCGAGTACGACGAGGCGTTCGCGCACCGGATCGGCGACGAGGGCCGCGGCGTGCGGACGATCATCGAGATGGTCAACACGACCAGGCTCGACTGCGTCCTCGGCACGGCGGCGGGCATGCGGCTCGGGCTCCGGCAGGCCGCGCACCACGCCGCGCACCGCAAGGCGTTCGGGAACTACCTGATCGACCAACCGGCCATGCGCAACGTGCTGGCGGACCTCGCGATCGAGTCCGAGGCGGCGACCACCACCGCGATGTGGCTGGCCCAGCACCGGCCGCGGCTCGCCCTCGCGGTCACCAAGTACTGGGTGTGCAAGCGCGGCCCGGTTCACGCCGCCGAGGCGTTGGAGTGCCTGGGCGGCAACGGGTACATCGAGGACAGCGGGATGCCGCGGTTGTTCCGCGAGTCGCCGCTGATGTCGATCTGGGAGGGCTCCGGCAACGTCGCCGCGCTGGACGTCCTGCGCGCGATGAAGAAGGAACCCGATTCGGTGCAGGAGTTCCTGGCCGCCGTCACCGGGGTCGACCAGCGCGTCGACAGGGCATTGAACGAGCTCGGCACCGCACTGTCCGATGTGGACGAGTCGCAGGCGCGCCGGGTCGTCGAGAAGATGGCACTGATCCTGCAGGGTGCCCTGCTGGTCAGGCACGGGCATCCCGCCGTCGCGGACGCGTTCCTCGGCTCACGGCTCGGCGGGGACTGGGGAGTCGCGTTCGGCACGCTCCCCAAGTCCACCGACTTCGCCTCGATCATCGACCGGGCCGTACCGAAGATCTAGGCAGGGCAACCGTTGTCCTGGCGCGGCGAGTCCGGCCCGTACAGGTCACCGGTCAGGTAGACGCACGTCGGCTGCTGCTCGAAGTCGTAGATGTCCGCGAGTTCGAGGATCGTGAAGTTCCTCGTCTCACCGACCCTCGACACCTTGAAGTTCGTGCGTCCGGTGGCACCGAAGAACTCCAGCTCGCGCAGCTCCCCGCCGATCGCCCCGCGGTGCGGGGTGTGCCCGGCCAGACGTGCCTGGGCGTTGCGCACCGCGTCGAGGAAGAGCCCCGCCGCGTCATAGGCGACCGCCATGTGCTCGCCGGGCCACGGCTTGGCCTGCTTGTCCTCCCGCGGCAGCGCGGAGTCCCTGACCTCCTTGGCCAATCTGCTGTAGCCGGCGCAGAAGGCGTCCAACGGCAGACCGCCGTGCACCTTGGCGTCCGGCTTGCCGTCGACGCAGGACTTGCCCGCGAGCACGACGAGTCCGGCCATGCTCACGTAGGACACGCGCATGCCGGCCAGGGAGTCGCGCTTGCGGCTCGCCTCCTGCGCGATGAACCGGATGATCGCGTCGTCCGCGAGGATGCGCGGCAGGCGGTTCTTGTCGTAGCAGTTCCTGCCGACCGCCTGCAGGAACTCGCCGAAGTGCTCTTCACGGCCGGCGAAGAACACGAGTTCGCCGGAGTGGTCCTCGACGCACTGCGACGGCACCTCCTGCGGGCCGTTGGCCCACTCGCGTGCCTCGAACGGCACACCTGACCTGGCCAGCTCCTGCCCCAGAACGGCGACCAGGTTGTCGAGGTAGACGTCCTCCTGCCCCAGCTTCGGGTGGTGGATCGTCACCTTGGTCGCGCGGACGTGCTGCGCGTACTGCCGGACGAGGTCGGCCTGCCTGACGTTGCCGGGGATCAGCTGGAAGTACATCGTCGAGAGCTTCGGCAGCGACGCCTCGGTGAGGGTGGTGCCGATGGTCGGCACACCGAGCGAACCGAGTGAGGTGATGACCTTCCTGGTCTGCTCGACGCTGCGGTCGAGCCCGATCACTCCGATGATGCCCGGATCCCTTTCCAGCAACGGGGTCAGCATCTCCGCCAGCACGTCGTGCGCGCGGTTCATCTTCGCGCCGCCGTTCGCGACCACGATGCGCAGCAACGGTCCCGAGCCCGACCTGTCGTTCTGCTGCCGCTGCCTGAGGAGCATTCCCTCCAGCTCCTCCGCTCGGGAGTGGTCCGCGTCCGGGTTGCTGTCCTTGTGGGTGAGGCTCGAGAAGTAGAGCAACGAGACGAGCGGGCGATCGGAGTTCGACTCGCGCAGTCGTTCGGCCTCGGCGTTCTGCGCGAAGACCGCCTGCTGCGTCCACCGCAGCCGTTCGTTCGAACCGAACACCTGGCTGTCGTTGTCGCTGTAGCCGACGCATTCGACGTTGCCCTCGACGTCCATCAGCCGCGTCGACACACCGGGTGAGATCGCGGACCCGACGATCGAGCAGTTGGCGTTGACGTTGTTCTGCACCGCCACGAATCCCGGTACGAGGAGCACCAGGACCACCAGCGCGATGATCGCCTCCAGCCGCCGCGACTTCGCGAGCCAGCGCGCCGGTGCCGCGGTGAACGCGGGCGCGCCCTTCCACTTCTTCTTGTCCTCGCTCGGGAACGGCAGCTTGATCATGAGGTAGCGGGCGTCCGGCGCGAGCATCTGCCGTTTGCGCGGCAGCTCCTCCCGCCACGTCGCCAGCGCGTCCGCGGTCTCGTCCGGCGCGACCGGCGTCGTCCCGAGCCGCTGCGACAACGCCGGCTGCACCGAGCTGGCCGCGATCACCAGCAACGGGTCCAGCTCGCCCGTCTCGTTGCGGACGTCGTTGATCAGCTCCAGCAGCTCCCAGCCGCCGTTCTCCTTCGTCACGCCGTCGAGCAGCACGGGGATGTAGGCGGTGCGGCGGAACCCGGCCCTGCGCGGCAGGAACCGGCGGCGGCGCCGGTAGGAGATCCGCAGGTCCTCCAGGAACGCGTGCACGAGCAGCAGCTTGATCTGCTCGGTGTTCTCCGACTCGCGCCTGCCCAGCGTGAGGCGTTCGGCGAACCCGAGGAACTCGATGGAGTGATTCGGCAGCGCGAAGTTCTGCCCGCGCATGAACCACTTCGACTCCCGCGCGAGTCCCGGCACCCGCTTGCCGAGCCAGCGGAACCCCGCCTTGCTGCCGACCCAGGCGACCAGCCCGAGCCCCAGCCTCGTCACGAGGTTCGGGATGAACGCGTCGACGGCCCGGTTCAGCGCCTCGCCGTCCCCCGAGGTCCTGCCGGTCCACTGCCGAAGCAGCTCGATGACGCTCGCCCGGTCGTCACGGCCCGGCTTGCGCGGCAGCCGCTTGCTGGTGAGCCAGTCGACGAGCCGGTAGTGGTCGAACCGCGTCAGCCGCTCGCTGCCGACGTGGACCTCCGAGAGCCGATGGCTCAGCACGTCCAGCAACGGCAGCAGCGGCGGGGTCTCCCGCGCTTCCGGCGGCCATCTCTTGTCCACCTCCGCACTCACCGCGGACACGTCGACATAGGCGTGCGGAATTGCCGGACGCCCCTCGTCGAGCTTGTGCTCCAGGGCGTGCAGAAATGGCGTCGGACTGGCTTCGCTCTCCAGGTAGAGCAACGGAAGTGGCTGGTCACCGACCACTTCCTCGGTCTTGCTCCGGTAGAAGAACCCCGGCCGGTCGCAAAGACCGCGAATGACTCCGAGCAGATCTCGCAAACCCGGGAAAACGGGTTCTGTCCGGCTACCTGTCATCTGCACCCTCACACTCGTGCGGAAGGCGAACGACGGTAGCCGGACAGACCGATTCGAACCGGTGCTTTGAGTTTATTTAGATGGAATGGCCTAGAGGCCGAGCTCGCGGGCGATCAGCATCTTCTGCACCTCGGAGGTGCCCTCGCCGATCTCCAGGATCTTCGCGTCGCGGTAGAACCGGCCGACCGGGTACTCGTTCATGAAGCCGTAGCCGCCGAAGATCTGCGTGGCGTCGCGGGCGTTGTCCATCGCCGCCTCGGACGAGACCAGCTTCGCGATGGCCGCCTGCTTCTTGAACGGCTCGCCGCGCAGCATCCGGGACGCGGCCTCGTAGTAGGCCAGGCGCGCGGTGTGCACGCGGGCCTCCATCTCGGCGATCTTGAACTGGATCGCCTGGTAGGTGCCGATCTTCGCGCCGAACGTCTCGCGCTCGTGGGCGTAGCGGACCGACTCGTCCACGCAGCCCTGGGCCAGGCCGACCGACAGCGCGGCGATCGCGACGCGGCCCTCGTCCAGCGTGCGCAGGAACTGGGCGAAGCCGCGGCCGCGCGTGCCCAGCAGGTTCGCGGCGGGCACGCGGCAGTCCTGGAAGGACAGTTCGCGGGTGTCCGAGGCGCTCCAGCCGACCTTCGAGTACTTCTTCGACACCGTGAAGCCCGGGGTGCCGGACGGGACGATGATCGAGGAGATCTCCTTGCGGCCGTCGGGCTGGGTGCCCGTGACCGCGGCGACCGTGACCAGGCCGGTGATGTCCGTGCCGGAGTTCGTGATGAACGCCTTGGTGCCGTTGATGACCCACTCGTCGCCGTCGAGGCGCGCGGTGGTGACCAGGGCGCCCGCGTCGGAGCCGGAACCCGGTTCGGTGAGGCCGAACGCGCCGAGCTTCTCGCCGGACGTCAGGGAGGGCAGCCACTCGGCTTTCTGCTCGTCGGTGCCGAAGCGGTAGATGGGCATGGCGCCCAGCGAGGTCGCCGCCTCCACCGTGATCGCGACGGACGAGTCGACGCGCGCGAGTTCTTCGAGCGTGATGCACAGGGCGAAGTAGTCGCCGCCCATGCCGCCGTGCTCCTCCGGGAAAGGCAGGCCCAGCAGGCCCATCTGCCCCATCTTCGCGACGATCGGGTACGGGAACTCGCAGCGCTCGTAGTAGTCGCCGATGACCGGGGCCACCTCGTCGCGAGCGAACTCCTCGACGGTCTTGCGCAGGTCCTCGTACTCGCTCGGGAGCCTGAAGTCCAACATTGCTGTCACTCCTCGTGAGAGACGACGAGGGCCAGTACCTGGTCGAGTGCGACCTGCTGGCCTGCTTGCACGTTCACTTCGGCGAGCACGCCGTCGACCGGTGCGGTCACGGTGTGCTCCATCTTCATGGCCTCGACCACGAACAACGCTTGACCGGCGGTCACTTCCTCGCCCTGCCGCGCTCGAACGACGAGCACGGTGCCGGGCATCGGCGACTTCACCGGACCACCGGAGGCCGCGGCACCGTCGGCGGCTCCGACCAGGAACTCGGCCTCGACCAACGCCCAGGACGCGCCGTCGTGGCCCAGCCACAGCACGTCGCCGTCGCGGGCCATCGAGTAGCGGCGCGAGCCGACGAGCAGGTCGGCGCCTTCGCGGCGTGCCCAGGCGCGGACCGGTTCTCCTGCGCCCACAACGACTTCTTCGCCACGCACGCGCACGTCGACGTCGTTGATCCGCCAGGTCGTCCAGGCGTGTTCACCTACGCGCCAGCCGCCAAGCTGGTCCCACGGGTCCTCGCCGTGCGGCTGAAGCGAACGCTCCAGGCCGGCCGCCACGTACACCTCGTCCGGGATCTCGGCCGAGGTCAGCGCGTCCAGCTTCCGTTCGACCAGGCCGGTGTCCAGCGCGCCCGACCGCACGTCCTCGTCCCGCAGAAGTGCCCGCAGGAACGGGATGTTCGTCGTGACGCCGAGCAGCACCATCCGGCCGAGCGCGTGGTCGAGACGCCTGAGAGCTTCCTCGCGGGTGCGGCCGTGCGCGATGACCTTGGCGAGCATCGGGTCGTAGTCCGAACCGACGACAAGACCCTCGTACAGACCGGAATCCACGCGGACGTCAGCCGGTTCGCTCAACGCCAGCACGCGGCCGCCGGTCGGCAGGAAGCCGCGCGCCGGGTCCTCGGCGTAGACACGAGCCTCGACCGAGTGGCCGTTCAGTTCGACGGAGACGTCCAGCACCTCGCCGGACGCGACGCGGAGCTGCCACTCGACGAGGTCGACGCCCGTGACCATCTCGGTCACCGGGTGCTCGACCTGCAGCCGGGTGTTCATCTCCATGAAGAAGTAGTCGCCAGAAGCACCGTCCACGATGAACTCGACAGTGCCCGCGCCGACGTACCCGACGGACTTCGCGGCGTCGACCGCGGCGGATCCCATGGCCTCGCGCATCTCGGGCGTGAGGAACGGCGACGGCGCCTCTTCGGTGATCTTCTGGTGCCGCCGCTGGAGGCTGCACTCGCGCTCGCCGAGGTGGATCACGTTGCCGTGCGCGTCGCCGAGGACCTGGATCTCGATGTGGCGCGGGTTCGTGATGAACCGCTCGATCAGCAACGTGTCGTCACCGAACGACCCGCGCGCCTCCCGCCGTGCGGACTCGATCGCCTCGCGCAGCGCGGATTCCTCGTGCACCAAACGCATGCCCTTGCCGCCACCACCCGCGGAAGGCTTGAGCAGCACCGGGAAACCGATCTCCAGGGCCGCGTCGACGATCTCGTCGTCGGACATGCCCGCGCGAGTGCGGCCCGGCACGACGGGCACGCCAGCCGCCGACACCGTCAGCTTCGCGCGGATCTTGTCGCCCATCGCGTCGATCGCCGACGCGGGCGGTCCGACGAACACGATCCCGGCCGCGTCACAGGCCGCCGCGAAGGCCGTGTTCTCGGCGAGGAAGCCGTAACCGGGATGGATCGCCTGTGCGCCAGTGGAAACAGCGGCGGCCACGATCTTCTCGATGGACAGGTAACTCTCGCGGGCCGCGGCGGGCCCGATCCGCACGGCCTCGTCGGCCAGCCTGACGTGCAACGCCTCGGCGTCCGCGTCGGAGTACACGGCGACGGAACGAATCCCGAGCGACCGCAACGCGCGGATCACCCTGACCGCGATCTCCCCGCGGTTCGCCACCAGAACGCTGTCGAACATGATCACATCCGGAAGACGCCGTAGGAAACATCGTCGATGGGGGCGTTCGCCGCACTGGACAGGGCAAGTCCCAGCACCGTGCGGGTGTCACGCGGGTCGATCACGCCGTCGTCCCAGAGCCGCGCGGTCGAGTAGTACGGGTTGCCCTGATCCTCGTACTGCTGGCGGATCGGCGCCTTGAACGCCTCCTCGTCCTCCGCGGACCACTCGTCACCGAGCTGGTCGCGGCGGACCGTCGCCAGCACGGAGGCCGCCTGCTCGCCACCCATCACGGAGATGCGGGCGTTGGGCCACATCCACAGGAAGCGCGGTGAGTACGCCCGGCCGCACATCGAGTAGTTGCCGGCGCCGAAGCTGCCGCCGATGATCACGGTGAACTTCGGGACGCGCGCACACGCCACAGCGGTCACCATCTTGGCGCCGTGCTTGGCGATGCCGCCCGCCTCGTACTCGCGGCCGACCATGAAGCCGGTGATGTTCTGCAGGAACACCAGCGGGATGGACCGCTTGTCGCACAACTGGATGAAGTGCGCGCCCTTCACGGCCGACTCGCCGAACAGGATGCCGTTGTTGGCGACGATCCCGACGGGGTGCCCGTGGATGCGCGCGAAGCCGGTGACGAGCGTCTGCCCGTACTCCTTCTTGAACTCCTGGAACTTCGAACCGTCGACGACCCGTGCGATGACCTCGCGCACGTCGTAGGGCGTCCGGGAATCCGTTGGCACCACGCCGTAAAGATCGTCCGTGACCACCGGCGCCTCGACCGGCGCGACGTCCCACGGACGCTGCGCGCGCGGGCCGAGCGTCGAGATGATCGAGCGGACCATCCGCAGCGCGTGCGCGTCGTTCTCCGCCAGGTGGTCGGTGACGCCGGACGTCCGCGAGTGCAGGTCGCCGCCGCCGAGATCCTCGGCACTGACCACTTCACCGGTCGCGGCCTTCACCAGCGGCGGACCGCCGAGGAAGATCGTGCCCTGGTTCCTGACGATGATCGCTTCGTCGCTCATCGCCGGCACGTACGCGCCACCGGCGGTGCACGACCCGAGCACGGCGGCGATCTGCGGGATCCCGCGCGCCGACATCGTGGCCTGGTTGTAGAAGATCCGGCCGAAGTGCTCGCGGTCGGGGAACACGTCGTCCTGCTTCGGCAGGAACGCGCCGCCGGAGTCGACGAGGTAGACGCACGGAAGGTTGTTCTGCAGCGCCACTTCCTGCGCGCGCAGGTGCTTCTTGACCGTGATCGGGTAGTAGGTGCCGCCCTTGACCGTGGCGTCGTTCGCGACGATCACGCACTCACGGCCGGAGATCCGCCCGACGCCGGTGATGATGCCCGCGGCCGGTGCGTCGTCGCCGTACATGCCGTTGGCGGCGAGCGGCGACAGCTCCAGGAACGGCGAACCGGGGTCGACCAGCGTGTCCACGCGCTCGCGCGGCAGCAGCTTGCCGCGGTCGACGTGACGCTGACGTGCCTTCTCGGGACCGCCGAGCGCGGCGGTGGCGAGCTTGCCGCGCAGCTCGTCGACGAGCGCGGTGTGCTCCTTGGCGTAGCGGTCCGACGGCTCGGCTGCGCTGCGCAGGACAGGTGCGTCCATGCTCCCCAGACCTCAGGTTAGCGGGCGTTAACAAGGCCATGTTAACGCCCGCTCACCTGGCGGTCCACCGGAACGCCTCGAGAGTGACCCGAACGCAGGTCAAGCCGCCTTTCAGGCACTCTCACGTTCCGGAATCAACCTAGCCGATGACTGACCGCAGAGCGGGCAGGTAGCCGCTCTGGTGCCCTGCCCTGTTCGGGTGGTACGACTCCTCGACCGGCCAGCTCAGGCTGTTGAGCCACCAGCTCGACGAGCAGATCTCGTGCCCGGTGAACGCCCCGCGCACGTCGACGTAGCTGAACCCAGCCGCCGCCGCCCGCGCGCCGATGGTGGCGTGCAGCGCGTCGGAACCGGAGTTGATCGCGGCCCGCTTGGTGTCGCTCAGGCCGACGTTGCAGGTACCCGGCACCTTGTAGATGCGCGGGTAGCCGAGCACGACCACGCGCGCGGACGGCGACTTCGACTTGATCGTGTTGTAGACGTTGGTGAGCAGGCCGGGAAGCGTGTTCGCGGCGTAGGTCTTGGCCTGGTTCACCCGGTTGGTGCAGTCCTGATCCGAGCCGAAGGTGCACGTGGTGATGACGTCGGTGAAGCCGGCGTCGTTGCCGCCGACCTGCACGGTGACCAGGTTGGTGGCCGTCGTCAGGGCGTTGGCCTGAGTGAGGACGTCACCTGTTCGCGCACCGGAACAGGCCACGGACTTGAACGTCGCGGGCGCTGTCGCCGCCGCCCAGAGTGCCGGATACGCGAGCGGACCGCGCTTGCAGCTGCCGCTGGCACCGTCATAACTGCCGGTCCCGAGCCCGGAGGCGTAGGAATCGCCCAGCGCGACGTAGTTGACGGGGGCCGCGCTGGCGGGGTTGGCGAGCGCGATGACTGCCGCGGCGGCGGTGACCACCGAGGCGATGAAGTGAGCAGGACGCATCGAAGACTCCCGAAGGGGCCGCAGGGGTGTGATGCAGTGCACGCCAATGGTTACTCACGAGTAAGGGCTGTGTGAAGTATTCGTCAATAGTCAACATTCAGGCCTTGTACCTGCGGAAATTCCCCCCATCGGAGGATGGCGCCGCACGAAAGAGCAGGGGCCCCCGGAGAGACCCTGCTTCGATCGTGTCGAGGACGTAGACACCGAGAGGAACACGGTCGCGCCCTGTTCGTTCGCCTCTCACGCCGGTGACAGCAGCGCACAGCAACGCTTTGATCGTGGAACTCCCCCGGAGTTCGGCAATGGCCTCAACCACACAGGACACCGGTCGTCCCGCCGGGTTGCGCGCACCGTCCCAACGGCACCGACCTGGGGTGCGCGGACCCGAATTGCAGGCCCCGACGTCAGGTAAACGCCTGCTAACCTCCTTCCGTGGTCGAGAAACCCTCACGTCGGGACCAGATCCTCAACGCCGCGGCCGAACTCTTCGCGCGCCACGGCTTCCACGGCGTGGGCATCGACGACATCGGTGCGGCCGTGGGCATCTCCGGCCCGGCGCTGTACCGGCACTTCCGCAGCAAGGACGCGATGCTCGGCGAGATGCTGACGTCGATCTCCGAACGGCTGCTGGACGGCGGCCAGGCTCGGGTGGACGCCGCGTCGAACGCCGACGAGGCGTTGTGGGACCTCATCGGCTGGCACGTCGACTTCGCACTGGACGACCCCGCGCTCATCACCGTGCAGATGCGCAACCTGGCGAACCTGACGGATCCGGACCGCCGGCGCGTGCGTGCCTTGCAGCGCCGCTACGTCGAGGTGTGGGTCGAGACGATCCGGCGCACCGTTCCCGATTTCGACGAGCCGACCGCCCGTGCCGCCGCGCACGCCGTGTTCGGGCTCATCAACTCGACGCCGCACAGCGCTCACCTGGACCGCGACCAGATGGCCTCGCTGCTGTCCCGGATGGCGCTCGCCTCGCTCACGCCCGCCGTCGTACGTTCCTGACCTGGCGGACTGGCGATCAGCCGAGACCTGTCCGTAACCTTGCCCGACAATGGGCGCGCGCAAACTCCTCCTCCGACTTCCGGCCTGGTTCCGGTTCACGGTGATCACGCTCGCGGTGTTCGTCTGCGGGGTGATCGCCTCACGTCCGGCGACCGGCGACAACGGGGTTCCGCCGAGCGCTGACGTGATCGCCGCGGCCAACGCCGTCACCGCGTTCGTGGCTCCGTCCGCGACGCACGACCCTTACGTCAACCTGCCATCGGACTTCGCCCGTGAGATGGGCCGCGATCCCAAGACCGTGACAGCGCCGGACGGGACGCTCAGGGTCGTCGACGCGGGTGGCGGGTGCTCGGGACCGGCCGGGGACACGGAGTGGGACTTCAGCACCGGGTGCCGTGCGCACGACCTGGGCTACGACCTGTTGCGCTACGCCGAACACAAGGGTGAACCGCTCGGGCCTCAAGCGCGCAAGGCGCTGGACGACAGGCTCACGATCGACCTGCACGCGCAGTGCCGGCTCAACCCGCGCGGCGCCGAGCAGACCTGTCACGCGGTGGCCGAGACCTACGCGCTGGGGCTGAAGTTCAACTCGTGGCGGCAGCGGTGGGGGCCGCCCGGCCACGAACCCGTGGTGGCATGGGCGTTCGGCAGCGCGGTCGTGGTGTTCCTCCTGCTGGCGCGCCTGCACGGCCGCCGCCGTGACGACTCGGGCACCGCGAACTCGCTGCCCCTGGTGCTGAAGTACGCCGAGCAGGACCGGTACGCCACGTTCCTGCGGCTCTTCAGCCTGGCGTTGCTCGTGCTCGGCGAGACCGTGGCGACGCTCGCGCACCTCAGAGGCTCCGGGACGTCGTGGCTGTGGGCGTTGCAGGCGGTGCCGTTGTTCTTCTTCGCGGGCGGGCACGCGAACCTGCGCAGCTGGCAGGCGCACCAGGGCGGTTTCGGCTGCTGGGTGTCGAGCCGGACGTCGTGGCTGCTGCGGCCGGTGCTCGCGTTCGTGCTGCTGTGGGTGGTGCTGTTCGCGGCGCTGAACCTGATGGACGTCAAGGTCGACGCCTACAGCCGGTTGATCACGCATCCGTTGTGGTTCGTCGGGGTTTACCTGCTCGCCGTGGCCGCGACGCCGGCCGCCGCGTGGCTGCACCAGCACTTCCGCCGCACCGCGCCGTTCGTGCTGATGCTCGTGACGCTCGGGGTCGAGGTCGCGCGCACTTCGACGGACTGGAAGACCGGCGGGTACGCGAACCTGATCGTCGGCGCGTTGCTGATGCAGCAGATCGGCTTCTTCTACGCGGACGGCACGCTGACGAACCTGTCGCGCCGGACGCTGGCCGCGCTGGGCGCTGTCACGTTGCCCGCGTTGGTGTTCTTCAGCGACTACCCGCGCTCGATGATGGTGCTCGGCGTGGCGCAGGTGTGCCTGGCGCTGCTGGCACGCGAACGGGTCACCTCGTGGCTCGGCGGCCGGTGGTGGCACGTCGTGGACTTCGCCCGCCGCGCGCCGATGACGGTGTACCTCGCGTACCTGGCCGGGGTCGGCGCGCTGGTCGGGTTGCTCGGGCTGACGCAGGCGCCGAGCTGGCTGCTGCTCGGGCTGGTGCCGCTCATCCTGCTGTTCCACCGGTTCGAACGGCGCCTGGTCCGGCTGCCGCGGCTCCAGCACGAGTCGCACCGCACCCGGCTCGCGACGGCGATGGGCGTGTCGTTCGGGACGCTCGGCGTGCTCGGGTTCGTGGTGAGCGGGTTCCTCGGCGACGGCGTGCTGGTGCTGCTGCCGGTGGATCCGCTGCAGAACCTCATCCACCTGCTGCTCGGCTGGTACCTGATCCACACGGCCCGCACCGGCAGCTGCGACACCCGTCTGCCGTGGCTGCTCACCGCGCTGGCGTGCGTTCCGCCGATGCTGGCACTGGATCCGGCTCCGCCGGTGGTGGCGCTGCACGCCGTGGCGATCGGCCTCGCAGTGCTCGGAGCCATCCCCAGGTCACGGCCGCGCACACCGGCAGCCACAGCAGTCGCTGCCACACCCAGCCCGGATGATCTGGTGGCTGCTGGAGCCCCGGCAACGGCCCCCACGCGCTGAGCGCCAGCGTCACGGTGACCAGCGCGCTCTGGTGCGCCAGGAAGATCCCCAACGCGCGTTTGTTCAGCCATGCCACGGGTTTCGTCGTGCCGAGCCTCGTCAGCAGCGGCGCGATCGTGAGCACCAGACCGATCTGCGCGAACGCCAGCGCGAGCGTCGCGTAGTTCGGCGGGTTCAGGTTCGAGACGGCCTCACCGGGAATTCCCACCGCGGACAACGGATAGCCGCCGAACGTCGTCAGCAACGCGTACCCGATCGCGCCCAGCACCAGCAGCAGCGGCCCGGGAATCCTCCTGCGCGCCAGCGAGTAGCCGAGCTGCCAGGCCGCCCACCACACCGCGTACGGCACCACCAGCACCAGCACGACCGGGACGAGCACACCCCACGAGTACTCGTCCAGCCTGCGCACCAACGGTTTCAGCGCCAGCAGCACCAGGTGGACGCCGAAGAACCACAGCGGAGTCGTGACGAGGAACCCGATGTTCCAGGCGGTGCCCTGGTCGACGCCGCGCAGAATCAGTCCGAAGAGGACAGCCGCCCAGCAGCCGAGCATCAGCGACGTCGGCACAGCAAGCTGTTTCAGCCTGACGAGGAACGGCGTCGTCGAGTGCGCGGCCGCGTAGCCGCCCACGAAGAAGAACAGGCCGAGCGCCTGCAGCACCCAGGAAACCGGGGTGAGCGAGAACAGGTGCTTCAACGGACTGTCGATGTACATGCCGGTGGGCGTGTCCACCAGCGAAGTCACCAGCCAATGGCCGAGCACGACCGCGACGACGGCCAGCGCCCGCACGGCGTCGATGAACGGATTCCTCACAGCTTCTCCCCCGAAGCGATCCGGACGAGCGCGCCCAGCGTCTCGCTGCCCGGTTCGTAGTAGGTGTCGTGTTTGCCGCCCTCGAACCGCAGCACGGTCGCGCCGAAGCCGTCCGAGGCCGGATCTGTTCCGTGCCCGAGGTCGAACAGCCGGGCGTTGGGCACGAACCGCATCCAGTCGCCGCTCGACCGCAGCGCCCACACCTTCGCCCGCGTCCCCAGCTCCGCCACGGACTTCGCCCGCACACCAGGACTTCCGGTGAACACGATGTCCGTCACGTCCAGTTCGTGTGCCGCGAGTCCGACCACGACCGTGCCGTAGCTGTGGCCGTAGACGTGGATGCGCGCGTTGGTCTGCAAAGCCCGCACGAAGTCGACCAGGGCATCAGCTCCCTGACGGGCCAGCGAGCCGGTCACCGCGTCCACCCCGAGCCCCTGCGGCGTCCGGTATCCGAGCCACGCGATCACCGCGAGGTCGCCGCGGTGAGCCTGCGCGTGGAGGTCGACCGCCATCCGCCCGACGGTCCGGTCGAACCTGTCGACGTCCACGTCGGACCCCGGCACGACGATCACGACGTCGCGTGCGGTGCTCAGGTCACCGACGATCGCGACCCGGCGGGCGACGTCGGAACGCCACTGCGCGATCGACGGCGCGACCGACGGCAGGGCGATCAGCAGGAGGAACAGGACGGCTCGGCGCATGAACCGAAACTAGGAAGACCACGAGCCCCGAATCGTCACGCCGGCGTGCTGCTTTTCCGTTGCTACCCCGGTATCACGAGCCCGCTCTCGTAGGCCGCGATCACGGCCTGGGCGCGGTCACGTAGGCCCAGTTTGGTGAGCACTCGACTCACGTGCGTCTTCACGGTCTGCTCGGCCAGCACCAGATGCGCGGCGATCTCGGTGTTCGACAGGCCCTGCGCGATCAGCACGAGGATCTCGGTCTCGCGCTCGGTCAGCACGCCCAGCTGCGCGGGCCGCACGCGGTCGGAGCGCCGTGCCCGCACGAAGTCCTCGATCAGCCGCTTGGTGATCGACGGCGCCAGCAGCGCCTCCCCCGCGGCCACCACGCGGACGGCGTTGAGCAGCTCACGGGCCGGCGCGTGCTTGAGCAGGAACCCGCTCGCACCGGCCTGCAACGCCTCGTAGACGTAGTCGTCGAGGTCGAACGTCGTCAGCACCAGCACTTTCACCGCCTGAGAACCGTCCAGCAACAACCTCGTAGCCGTCAGGCCGTCCATCTCGGGCATGCGGATGTCCATCAGCACGACGTCCGGTTTGACCGTGCGTGCCAACGCGACGCCCTGCACTCCGTTGCCCGCCGCGCCGATGACCTCGATGTCGTCCTGTGCGTCGAGCAGCGCGGAGAAGCCCTCGCGCACCATCTCCTGGTCGTCGACCACGACCACCCTGATCACTTGTCCCCCAACGGAATCCTCGCCCGGACCATGAACCCGCCGTCCTCGGTCGACTTCACGGTCAGCGTGCCACCGTGCACGGCGACGCGTTCCCGCATGCCCACCAGACCCTGCCCGCTGCCGCCGCCCCTGGACGGCCCGCCGGCGGTGTTGCGCACCAGCACGTCCAGCCGGTCGCCGTCCTTGCTCACGTGGACGGACGCCTTCGAACCGGGCGAGTGCCTGGTCGCGTTGGTGAGCGCCTCCTGCACGATCCGGTACGCCGTCAGGCCGACCGCCTCCGGCACGTCGTCCACGTCGATCTCGGCCTCGTCCCCCGGCCGCACGAGCTCGGGGATGCGGCTGATACCCGGCTGCGGTTCGCGTTCCAGCGCCTGACCGTTCGTCCTGAGCACGCCCAGCAGGCGCTGCATGTCGACGATGGCCTCGCGCGCCGCCTCACCGACCTCGGCGAACTCCTTGACCGCGTCCTCGTTCAGTCCTTTGAGGCGGTAGGGCGCGGTCTCGCACCTGACCACCACCATCGACATGTGGTGCGCCACGACGTCGTGCATCTCGCGTGCGATGCGGGCCCGTTCCTCCAGCGCGGCCTTGGCGTCGCGCTCTTCCTCGAGTTCGCGTTCGGCTCTGCCGCGCGCACCGAACAGGTAGACCGCCGCGGCGACGATGGGCACGAAGAGCGCCCTGTCCGCGGCCTGCGGTTCGGAGGCGATGATCAGCGCCATGGTGATCACCGTGGCCGCGACGACGATCCAGCGCGAGTAGAACCCCGCGACCGCGACGAACAGCGGTATCGCGGTCCAGTACTGGAACGCCGCGGCGCCCTCACCGTCCCACAAGAGGCTGACGAGGTAGAAGCCGGGCACCGCCAGCCGCCAGGCGTAGAGCGGCGACCAGATCAGCAGCACGTACGGCACGACCGTCACCAGGAAGATGACGACCCACCAGCCGTCCGAGTCCGCCTGGCGCACGTAACCGGCGCTGGCGACGATCGCCCACACGAGAGCGTAGATGATCAGCGCGGCGTGCACGGGGATGCGCAACCGCCCGAGCACCTTGGCGAGTACGCGGGTGCGATCGGGACCTAAGACGGTTCGGTACAACGTGCGGAACACCACCCGATGCTAGGTGGATCCGTTGATTCCCACATTGACCTGCGGAGTGACATACCCCGGTAGCACTCTGATCAAGATGGGGCATTGCGAATCCGTGACACCGCGCGGTAGGCAGTACCTGTGAGACCACCACAGGATCCAGATCGCTGGTCACGGCTGACGGCCGTCGCCGGTGAGGCCCTGGCCGCGGCCAGGGCCGGGGAAGACGCTGTGGCGGTGGACCTCGTGACCGGGTACCTCAGCGGGTCGCCCGAAGGCAACGAGGAGATCCGTGAGCTCGTCCTTCTGTTGTTCGCCGAGTCCAGCAGCATGGTCAGCGCGCTCGGTTCCGGCGGCGCCACCCCGGTGAAGATGCAGGTCTTCGACGAGGAGGGCAACGAGGTCCAGATCGACGACGCGGACCCGCCCGTGCGCACCGCGATCCGCGCCCTGCTGGCGGAGGTGCACGGCGACCAGGACGCGGCCGCGGAGCAGATCGAGATCGCCCTGGCCAACGGTCAACCGCAGGAGCTCGCGACCGTGGTCCTACAAGCCCTGCGGTGGACCCTGAAGCTGGCGATCGAGTGCGAGACGCGCGAACTGCCCGTCGCGCCGTGGATCACCGCGTCACTGGACGACCAGCCTTGACGTGCAGCAGAGCGTCCACGCCGTCCATGAGGTGCTGGTCGAGCGGGAAGTAGCCCATCTCCCGCCTCGTGTCGGTGCGGGACGGGCCCTCCGGCTTGTCCTTCGTGATCCCCCAGGTCGTGAACCGGCCCTGCAACTGGCCTTCCAGGGTGGCTTTGTCCGGTTCGCCCAGTCCGAACGAGTCGTTGCGGCCGAGGGTGCCGCCGATGACCGTGTACTGGTCACCGAGAATCGGCGCCACGAGCGCGCCCGCGGAGAACCACTCGACGCGTTCGCCGGCCATCTCCATCGAGGAGTTGGTGCGCTGCAGGTGGGCGTTGTGCGCGAACACGAACGTCGGACCCCGGGAGGCCTCCGCGCGCCGGATCTCCAGCAGGTTCCGCGCCATCACGCCGTCGCGCATCTGGCACAGCCGGTTGAGGCGCACGCCCAACGGGTTCTGCTCCGCGCACTCCCGGTGGTACCGGAGCAGACTCAGCCCGGCCGTCAGGTAGGTCTCCGCGCGCGTCCAGGCCTCGTCGGTGGACCTGCGCTCGTGCAGCCGCATGAGCATCCCGGTGCCGATCTCGCGCAGCCTGATCGCTTCTTCGGACTGCCCTGGCGACCGGGTCAGGTCCAGGACGGCCTCGTCGCGGCTCCACTTCTCGTCGTCGATCGTGAGGTCGACGTCCTCGCCCAGGTAGTCGCGGGCGTGTTCGAGGTAGGGACGCGGGCTGGGCGCGCTGACCGTCTCGGTCTGGAAGTCGAAGCCGTGGAACGACAGCCGTTCCTCGGGCTCCTTGTCCGCGTTGTACTCGCGCATCCACTGCACGAGCTCGCGGTTGGCGGGCCAGTTCTCCCCGAACGTGTGGGAGAAGCCTTCCTTCATGATCGTGTCGAGGTCACCGGGCCCGCCGTGCACGTGGTCGTTGACGCTCAGGCCCCTGATCCGGCAGGTCTCCAGGGCGATCGAGCGGAAACCCAGGCCCGCGAGCTGCTCGAACAGCTCGTTGCGGATCCAGGTGTGGGCGTGTTCGAGGTGCGTCGGCTCGCCGAACCCCAGGAGCTCGGTGAAGGGGCTGATGAACTCGCGAATGTCCTGGCTCATGTGTCTCAACCGTAACATTAAAAGCTCCGTTGAGACTTTGACTCAAATCCTCTCGACTTTCGCCGCTAAAGTCTCAACCGTGCGCCCAGCCGACCTCGCCCGCGAACACGGTCTGTCGACCCAGGCGGTGCGCAACTACGAGGAGTCCGGTTTCCTCCCGCCCGCCGAGCGCACGCCGTCCGGCTACCGCGTCTACACCGAGGTCCACGCCGCCGCGCTACGTACGTTCATCGCCCTGATCCCGGCCTTCGGGCACGCTCGCGCAGGGCAGATCATGAACGCGCTTCACGCAGGCTCGCTGGACGACGTGCTCCTGTGGATCGACCGCGGCCACGAACAACTGCTGCGCGACCGCCAGACCCTCGACTCGGTCAGCAGGGCGGTGCAGGACCTCACCGACTTCGAACCGATCCTGGAACCCCGCACGATCGGCGAACTGGCCCGGCGCCTCGACGTGACCCCGGCGACGCTGCGCGCCTGGGAGGAGGCCGGAATCCTCGTCCCGTCACGTGAATCCACCGGCTATCGCGTGTTCCGGGCCGAGGACGTCCGCGACGCCGAACTGGCACACCTGCTGCGGCGCGGCGGCTATCCGTTGGCGCGCATCGCTTTGGTGGTCGACCAGATCCGCACGGCGGGCGGCACCGACACGCTGGGTGCCGCCCTGGCCGACTGGCGCCGCCGCCTCACCGCGCAGGGCCTGGCGATGCTCGCCGCCTCCGCGAAGCTCAACGAGTACCTGAACGCACGGGCACCAGTTCCGTGACGAGCGCGCCGACCTGCTCGGTCTCGATCAGGAACGCGTCGTGCCCGTACGGCGAGCTGATCACCCGCAGCCCGTCGGCTCCAGGAATGCCCGCCGCCAGTTCTCGCTGCTGCGCCAACGGATACAGCCTGTCCGAGTCCACCCCGGCGACGATCGTGCGCGCGCTGATCCTCGCCAGCGCGGCCCTGACCCCACCTCGCCCGCGCCCGACATCGTGCGAGTTCATCGCGTTCGTCAGGGTCACGTAGCTGGCCGGGTCGAACCTCCTGGTGAGCTTCGCCGCGTGGTGGTCCAGATAGGACTCGACCTCGAACCGCCCGTCCGCCTGCTGCTGCCGCCCGAACCGGGCCTGGAGCTCCTGCTCACTGCGATAGCTGATGTGCGCGATCCGCCGCGCGACCCCCAGTCCCTCCAGGGGATCGGCTTTGATCGCGTGCAGTTGAGCGGAGGCCAGTGCGATCTGCTCGGCTGAAGCCTGCGCCGTCGTGGCCAGCAACAGCAAGGACTTCACCCGTTCAGGGGCACTGACCGCCCACTCGACCGCCCGCATGCCACCCATCGACCCGCCGAGCACCGCGGCCCACTGCCCGATGCCGAGGTAGTCCGCGAGGTGCACCTCGGCCGCGACCTGGTCGCGAATGGTGATGCCGGGGAATCCGGGGTACTGCCAGGGCCCGGTACTGCCCTGGCAGCCTCCCAGCACGTTCGGCGCGACGACGAAGAACGCGTCGAGCGGCTTTCCCTTTCCCACCAGGGAGTCCCACCAGCCCGGCGTGGGGTGACCCGGCTCCACGCCCCCGGCGACATGACTGTCACCGGTGAGGGCGTGAAGCACGAGCACCGCGTTGGAGGCCTCGGCGTTCAAGGTCCCCCACGTCTCGTACGCGAGCTGGAAGCCCGGCAGTCCCGCGAACGGCTCGGTGTGGCTGAACCACTTCCGCCGGCCGTTCGGGTCACCGAAGCGCCAGCCGCTCACTACAACTCGGACTTCGCCGCGGTGAAGCCCGCCTCCAGGTCCGCCTTGAGGTCCTCCAGCCCCTCCAGCCCGACCGACAACCGCACCAGGCCGGGCGAGACACCCGTGACGAGTTGCTCCTCAGGCGTGAGCTGGCTGTGCGTGGTCGACGCCGGGTGCACGATCAACGACCGCACATCACCGATGTTCACCAGCTGGCTGAACAGGCTCGTCCCGTCGACGAACGCCCGCCCCGCCCGCACCCCGCCCCTCAGCTCGAAGCTCACGACCGCGCCCGCACCCTTCGGCAGGTACTTCTGCGCGGCGGCGTGGAACGGCGACGACGCAAGGCCCGCGTAGTGGACCTTCTCGACCTCGTCCCGCGCCTCCAGCCACTCGGCAAGCGCTTGCGCGTTCTGCACGTGCCGCTCGATGCGCAGCGACAACGTCTCGATCCCCTGAATCACCAGGAAGCTGGTCAACGGCGCGATGGCCGCTCCCGTGTCCCGCAGCCCCTGCACCCGCAGCTTGGCCGCGAACGCCCCGTGCCCGAGCACCGGCCAGTACCGCAGCCCGTTGTAGCTGGGGTCGGGCTCGTGGAAGTCGGGGAACTTCTCCGCGCCGTACTCGAACTTCCCGCCGTCCACGACCACCCCGGCGATGGCCGTGCCGTGACCACCGAGGTACTTCGTCGCGGAGTGGATCACGATGTCAGCGCCGTGATCCAACGGCTTGAGCAGGTACGGCGTGGGCACCGTGTTGTCGACGATCAGCGGAACCTGATTGGCGTGCGCCACGCCCGCGACACCCTCGATGTCGAGCACGTGACTGCGCGGGTTGGCCAGCGACTCGGCGAAGAACAGCTTGGTGTTCGGCCGCACCGCCGCCTGCCAGGCGTCAAGATCGTCCGGGTCGTCCACGAACGACACTTCGATGCCGAGCTTCGGCAACGTGTAGTGGAACAGGTTGTACGTGCCGCCGTACAAGGACGCACTGGAGACCAGATGGTCCCCGGCCCTCGCGAGGTTCAGGATCGCGGCCGTCTCCGCGGCCGACCCGGACGCGAAGGCGACAGCGGCCACGCCCCCTTCGAGAGCGGCGACCCGCTGCTCCAGCACGTCCTGAGTGGGGTTGTTGATGCGCGTGTAGATGTGTCCGGGCTCAGCGAGCGCGAAGAGGTCCGCACCGTGCTGCGTGTCCCTGAACACGTAAGAGGTGGTCTGGTAGATCGGCGTGGCACGAGCGCCAGTGGCCGGATCGGGCGCGGCGCCCGCGTGGATCTGCGTCGTCTCAAAGGACCAGGACATGGCTGTGCTCCAGAACGTTCGTTGAAGAGTGGGCTCAGATCAACGGGAGCTGCGACAGGCCATGCTGGTGACGCGCACGTAGTCAACGTGGCGTCGGCTCACGAGCAGCACGGTCATGGTGACCGAAGGTAGGGGTCCGTCCAGGCTCGCGACACCCCGTCCATCTGCTGGGAACGCTTAGGCTGATCGTCATGCGCACAGCTCTGGTCGGCTACGGACTAGGTGGGGCGGCCTTCCACGCCCCGTTCATCGAGGCAACGGAAGGCCTGGAACTCTCCGCCGTCGTCACCGCCAACCCGAAGCGCCAAGCAGAGGTAGCGGCCCGCTACCCGTCGGCCCGCCTGCTGTCCACTCTGGACGAAGTCTGGTCGAGCGACTTCGACCTCGTGGTCATCACCACCCCGAACCGCTTCCACGCGACCCACGCCCGCCAGGTCCTGGAACACGGCCTCAACGTGGTGGTCGACAAGCCCTTCGCAGGCTCCGCGGCGGAGGCAAGAGCACTGGCCTCGATCGCCTACTCCAAGGGCCTGATGCTCTCCCCGTTCCACAACCGCCGCTGGGACGGCGACTTCCTGACGGTCCAGAAACTCCTCTCGGAGAACGCCCTGGGCGCAGTCCACAAGTTCGAGTCCCGCTTCGAGCGCTACCGCCCGGAGATCAAGTCCTCCTGGAAGGAATCGGGCGACCCGGCGGACCTCGGCAGCATCCTCTTCGACCTGGGTACCCACCTGGTGGACCAGTCGGTGGCCCTCTTCGGCCGCCCGACGACGGTCTACGCGGAAATCAAAACGGTCCGCCCAGGCGCCAAGGCCGACGATGACGTCTTCCTCTCTTTGGTGCATGAGGGCGGTGTCCGCTCCCACCTCTGGATGAGCGCCCTGGCCGCCGACCTCGGCCCACGCTTCCGCGTGCTGGGCCACGACGCCGCCTACGTGAAGTACGGCATGGACCCCCAGGAGGACCGCCTGAAGGCAGGCGACACCCCCGCAGGCCCAGGTTGGGGCGAAGAACCAGAAGAAGCCTGGGGCAAGCTAGGCGGCGAGCCCTACCGCACAGAGCCAGGCGCCTACCAGAACTTCTACGCTTCAGTAGCCGCAGGCAAAGCGCCAGTCTCACCACAGGACGCCGTAACGGGCCTAGAGGTAATCGAGGCCGCAAAGCACTCCACCACCACGGGGGACGCAGTCCGCCTCTAACCCGCCGTCCTCCTGGCGTGTGCAAGTACCGCCAACTCAAGATCCTCAAGCGTCTTTCTGGGTCTTCTGCTGCCAGCAGCCTCGCTGGCCCGCCACGCACCCGGACACGGACCTGGCCAGTCGGGTGTAGTTGGCGGCGATTCGATCAAGAGATGGCGGTACTTGCAGACGCCCATGGCCACAAGCGACGGCTGCGACGAACCAGGGGGACGACCTACGCAACCGGCGCCCGCACCAACGGCGGGTACAACACCTCAGCCGGCCCACGCCGAAACAGAGCAGCCGGCCGCCCCCCGTCCCGGCTGGTGCTCTCCCCCGTAGGCGTCAGCAACCCGTCCACCCCGGTCACCTTCCGATGAAAGTTCCGAGGATCCAACGAGACCCCCCAGACGATCTCGTAGACCCGGCGCAACTCGGCCACCGTGAACTCCGCGCCACAAAACGCTGTCCCCAGCGCGGTGTACTCCAACTTGGCCCGCGCTCTCTCCACCCCGTCCCCCAAGATCCGGTCGTGGTCGAAGGCCAGCGAAGAAGCCTCCCCCACCGGAACCCAGGACGCGGCAGCGGCATCAGTCCCGGCAACAGGCACCGGCAGGTCAGGCGCCAACGCCAGATAAGCCACGGACACAACCCGCATCCGTGGATCCCGCCGAGGCTCCCCATAGGTCCCCAACTGCTCAAGATGCAGCCCGGACACCCCCGTCTCCTCCAAGAGCTCCCGCACGGCGGCCGCATCCACCGACTCGGTCGGCTGAACGAACCCCCCGGGCAACGCCCACCGCCCGCGATACGACGCTTCCCCGCGCCGAACCAGCAGGGCGCACAACGCATCCCCCCGCACGGTCAACACCACCAGATCGACCGTGACAGCAAAGGGAGGGAAATCACTTGGCGTGTACACACCCCGAAGTATAGACTTATCGTCATAACGACGACAAGCACCGGCGAGGAGCCCCCAGATGGCTGACATCAGCAGGTACCCCGGCCTCCGCCACCTCAGGGGCGCCCCCACCGTCCACATCCGACACGTGAGCAAGGGCGAGGTCGTCCACGAGGGCACCGGCCTGAGCTTCTGGTTCCGCCCCAGAACCGCCGTCCTCAGCGAGGTCCCGGTGGACGACCGAGAACTCCCGATGCTCTTCCACGCCAGAACGAACGACTACCAGGACGTGACAGTCCAACTGACCGTCACCTACCGCTGCACCAGCCCGGAAACAGCCACCACCAGGATCGACTTCTCGATCGACCCGGACACGGGCGTCTGGCGCCAGGACCCGTTGAGCCAGATCGCGAACACCCTCACCGAGAGCACCCAGCAGCACGCTCTGAAGATCCTGGGCACCCTGACCCTGGACACCGCCATCAGAACCGGCGTGGCACGCGTCAAGCAGGAGATCAGCGAGAACCTGACGGCGGACCACATCGGCCTGGAGATCATCGACGTCCGCGTGGTCGCGATCCGCCCGGACGCGGACATGGAGAAGGCCCTCCAGACCACCGTCCGGGAGAAGGTCCAGCAGGACGCCGACAAGGCCACCTACGAACGCCGAGCCATGGCAGTGGAACGCGAGCGCTCGATCAGCGAGAACGAACTCCAGAACCAGATCGAACTGGCCAAGCGAGAAGAACTCCTGGTGGTCCAGCGTGGCGCGAACGCCCTGAAGAAGGCAGAAGACCACGCCAGGGCAAGCCGAGTGGCCGACGACGCCAAGGCAGACGGCATCCGCAAACTGGCCGAAGCCGAAGCCGCGGGCGAGAAGGCCAGACTCGACGCCTACAAGGAGATCCCTCAAGAGACCCTCTACGCCTTGGCAGCGAAGGAACTGGCCGGCAACCTCCCGGAGATCGGCAGCATCACCCTCACCCCGGACATGCTCCAGCCCATCCTGCAGAGACTGGCCCGATGAGCCTCGCCCCGCGAATTGTGCTGGTGCACAGGCGCACCGAGCTGACAGAGTTGCTGGCACGACACGGGACGAGAGGACAGGTCGAGTTCTTCCTCAAGTCCCGCAACAGAACCCTGGACGAGGTGGTGGATCGTGACCAGCAGGCCCGCAGGGCGTTGGGAGACGTCAGCGCCGCCATCCCGCTCGACTGGCGCCGCGGCGTCGTCGAGCGGGAAGACCTGTCGCGGTTCCTGTTCGCGCCCGAGGACGTAGTCGTCATCGTCGGCCAGGACGGACTGGTCGCGAACGTCGCCAAGTACCTCGACGGCCAGCCGGTGATCGGCATCAACCCGGAACGGGGTGTGCTCGCCCAGCACGCCCCGCACGAGGCCGCTGAACTACTGCACAACACCACCGACACCGAGGACCGCACGATGGTCGAGGCCAGGTCGGACGACGGCCAGACCCTCTACGCGCTCAACGAGATCTACGTCGGCCACCCGAGCCACCAGACCAGCCGCTACCGCATCCACACCGAACGCCAGGCCTCGTCCGGCATCCTGATCGGCAGCGGCACCGGAGCAACGGGCTGGTGCAGCTCAGCCCACCGCGAACGAAAGAGCCGACTCACCCTCCCCACCCCGACCGAGCGCAAGCTCGTCTGGTTCGTCAGGGAGGCCTGGCCCTCGCCCAGCACCGGCATCACCCACACCGAAGGCGAGATCACCGACGCGCCACTCGACATCGAGGTCGAGTCCGACGGCCTGGTGGCGTTCGGCGACGGCATCGAGAGCGACGCGCTACGACTGGGCTGGGGCCAGCGGCTGAGCATCGGACTCGCCGCCCGCCGGCTCCGCCTCGTGCGCTGACCCGATCACCAACAGACAAACCCCGGACAACACCGCACCGCAGATCAGGTACACGGCGATGGCCCAGGTTCCGGTGCGCAGCAACGACTGCGCCACCAACGGCGCCAGCCCGCCACCCAGCACGGCACCGAGCTGGAAGCTCAACGCCACCCCGCTGTACCGCACCCGAGTCCGGAACAGCTCGGCGAAGTAGGCGGCCGACGGCCCGAACAACGCAGCCGATCCGACGAACCCGAGCACCATCGCGAACGTGAACCAGCCCGAGTCCGTGAGCCAGAACAACG
Organism: Lentzea sp. NPDC102401; assembly: GCF_044765805.1. NCBI lineage: Bacteria > Bacillati > Actinomycetota > Actinomycetes > Pseudonocardiales > Pseudonocardiaceae > Lentzea > Lentzea sp. NPDC102401. Next base: position 318,891 of record NZ_JBIWKS010000010.1, read on the forward strand.
GAAACGCGAACGCGGCCTGGAAGATCGCCCCGCCGAACATCACCGGCAGCCGCCCGACGCGGTCGGACAACAGCGCGAACGCGGGCACAGCGACAACCTGCGCGACAGACCCCACCACGGTGGCGATCAGCAGATCGTCCGCGGAGATCTTCAACGCCGTCCGCCCGTACCCGATCATGAAGACGCTCAGCACGTAGATGAAGATCGTGAAGCCGAGGTTCACCCCGGCGCCCAGCAACACCACGCGCCACCGGTCGCGCAGCACCTCGGCGATCGGCAGCCGCGACTTCTCTACGCGCGCGAACTGCGGCGACTCCGACACGCGCAGCCGGATGTAGAGGCCGATCCCGACCAGCACGATCGAGAACAGGAACGGCAACCTCCAGCCCCAGCTCAGGAAGTCCGGCCCGGAAGCCTTCGAGGACAGGTACATCGCCAGGTTCGCCAGCACGAGCCCGACCGGCGACCCGATGAACACCCAGCTGCCGTACCAGCCCCACCGCCCCGGCGGCGCGTGCTCGACGGCCATCAACGACGCGCCACCCTGCTCGCCGCCCATGAAGAACCCCTGGACGAGCCTCAGCAGAACCAGCAGCAGTGGCGCGAAGATGCCGACCTGGGCGTAGGTCGGCAGCAGTCCGATCAACGCCGTCGACACACCGGTGACCGAAAGGGTGATCACGAGCATCGAGCGGCGGCCGATCCGGTCGCCGAGGTGCCCGATCACCGCGCCGCCGAGCGGCCGGGCGAAGAAGCCCGCGCCGAACGTTGCGAACGCGAGCAGCACACCGACGCGCGAGTCGAACTGAGGGAAGAAGATCTTGTCGAACACGAGCGCCGAGGCCGTGCCGTAGAGCAGGAAGTCGTACAGCTCGATCGTGTTACCGACCGCCGATGCCACAGCTACTTTGCGTACCCCCGTCATCGTTCCAGCCTGGTCGAGGGATTGACACTGCGCAATGGTCCGGTCACCCTTCGTCCTACGTTCCTACTCTTCAGTAACGAGGTAGCAATGACGCGCCGAGTGACTGTTGTCTCCCTGCTCACGGCCCTGATCGCGGCATTGCTGGCCCCGCACGCCAGCGCCGCCCCGAAGTACCGGAACTACGTCTCGCTCGGAGATTCGTTCGTCTCCGGACCGTTCATCCCCCTGCAGCGGCTCGACCCGCTGAGCTGCTTCAAGTCCACTCAGAACTACCCGTCCGTGCTCGCGAAGAAGCTCGGCGTCGCCAACTTCACCGACATCTCCTGCGGTGGCGCGCAGACCAAGGACATGGCGGGCGTCCAGAGCGGCATCCCCGGTCAGTCCGCGCCGCAGTTCTCCGCCCTCAAAGCCGATACGGACCTCGTCACGGTGTCCATCGGCGGCAACGACATCGGCTTCTCCGACATCATCCTGACCTGCGCAGGCAAGAGCCTGGCCGACCCGCACGGCGCTCCCTGCAAGGCGACCTACGGCGACTCGCTCGGTCAGCGCGTCGACGCCACCTCCGCCAAGGTGGCCGCCGTGCTCGCGGGCATCAGGCAACGCAGCCCGAAGGCCAGGATCGTGGTCGTCGGCTACCTGCGGATCCTGCCGCCGTCGGGTGGCTGCTGGCCGATCGTGCCGATCTCCAGCGGCGACGTGCCGTACCTCGACAACGTCCAGCAGCAGCTCAACGGAATGCTGGGCGCACAGGCGAAAGCAGCCGGCGCCACTTTCGTGAACCCCTACGACATCAGCACCGGTCGCGATACGTGTGCGGCACCGTGGGACAAGTGGGTCGAGGGCATCATCCCGACGAGCCTCGCGTTCCCGGTTCACCCGAACGCCAAGGGCATGGCTGCGGTGGGTAGTCAGGTGGCGGCCGCTCTCGCCGGGACGGAACTGACCGGCGTCTAGTTGCACGTACTTTCGGCGGTTTACACGATCTGGTGTTACCGCTCGGTTGAATGGAATTCCGGGTCCTTGCCGCGCCAGAGTGGTGGCATGGCAAGGACCCGACTTCTGTTTGCCTGTCTCGCGCTCGCCGCACCGCTCGTCCCCGCGACGGCTCAGGCGGCACCCCTGACAGCGCCTCTCCTCCCCGCATCCGGCCTGGTGCTGTCGGTGCAACCGGAGATGGGCACACTCAGCACCACGCAGCTGAACTGCGAACCCGCAGGCGGACTGCACAAGAACGCCGAAACGGCGTGCGAAGAGCTCCTGCCCGTCGAAGGCGACTTCCGCAGAATGGACGCGGCCGACGCGCTCTGCACGATGGAGCTGAACCCGGTGAAGGCGACGTTGCGCGGCAAGTGGCGCACCAAGAGGGTCGACTTCCAGCAGGTGTTCTCGAACCCGTGCGTGATGCGCGCGTACACCGGCAAGGTCTTCGACTTCTAAAGAACCGCGTTCGCCGGTGCTCCAGCGCACCGCCGTCGTGCTGGAACACCGGCGACGCACTAACCAGGAAGCCCCCACGACGGAACCGGTGATCCGCCCACCGGTCCTACCCTCAAATCGGGCTTGTCTCCGTTGCGGTGGATGACAGCCTCCTCACCGCGCCGCAGGTCGATGCGCAGATCTCCGTTGGCCAGCACCGAGAACCGCTTCGGCCGACCACGCGAATCACGCACGACCGGATCCTTGATGTCCGTGCGCACAACGCAAGGCGCGCCGGCCTCGCTGCGCAGCCTGATCCACCGCGTGACGCCGTTCTGCCGTGACGCGGAGAGCAGGAACGCACCCTGCGTCCGGAAGTCGTCGAGCGAGATGTCCGGCCACGGCACCGCGGGGAAGACCCGGATCACGCCACCCCAGCTCTGACAGAGCATGTCGTACATCGACTGCACCGCGCTCAACGGCGTTTCGATGACCGGACCGGACTCCTGGTACATCGTGTTCGGCTTGATGTACCGGCGCATCAGCTCACCGAGGTAGAAGTCGGCCTTGTCGCCGCGCAACATCTGCGCGCTGATCGACGCCGCTCCCGTGAACGTGTAGCCCTGCAACGCTCCTTCGAAGCTGATCCAGTGGTTCAGCGAAGTCTCGATGAGCTGACGACTGGCGGTGTCCTCCCAAGTCACCTCGTACAGCGGATAGATCTGCAGCAGGTGCGAGTAGTGCCGGTGCGACTTCGCGAACGGCACCCCAGCGCCGATCATGTATCCGTTGGCGTCCACCGGGTACGGCGTGAGGTTGGCGAGCGTGTCCTGCCACCTCGGGACCAACGGATCGTCGACGCGCAAGGACTTCGCGGACTCCAGCAACGTCCGGCAGCCCCACCGGATCAGCGCCAGGTCGTAGGTGCAGTCCGGCGCGTTCACGCCGTACTCGGGCGAGAACGTGATCGGCAGGTGCCACTTCCCGTCCGAGCCCTTCGTCAGGAAGTGGAAGTAGTAGTTGATCGCCCTGCGCAGCAACGGGAACAGCACGCCCCGCAGCACGCGGTCGTCCATCGTGTGCCGGTAGGTGAGCCAGACGTTGTGCAGCGTCCAGGTCAGGTTGCCGACCTCGGGCGTCGGCACGTCCTTGCCGGGAACGCCCACGCCGTAACCGGAGTTGCCGATGCCCGCGCCGTTGTTCAGCACGGTGTCGGTGGTGCGCGGGATGCCGGCGGAGTCGTGCCGGTACTCGGCCGGCACCTGCTCCACCAGCGCGTCGCGATACCTGTCGACGGAGTAGGTGACGGCGTCGAACTCGACGTGGTTGGAGCCGTGGATCAGCCAGTACTCCAGCTGCACGTTCAGGTTCCACCACGTGTTGGGCCACGGCGTGTTCTCGAGCCACGGCCCGCAGGTCGCGATCGCGGGCGCCTCCTTCCGCGCCGCCGAAGCGAACTTGTAGAGCTGGATCCAGTAGAACGCCTGCAACCGCTTGTCCGGAATGGACAGAAAGCTCCTGCGGTAGAAGTCGTGCCACCACAAACGATGTTCGACGGCGAGCCCGTCGATCGAGCCGCACTGGACGTTCGCGATCGCCTTGCGCACCGCCGTTTTCGCCGGATGTGACCACGCGACGCTGGTGAAGAGCGTCCGCCGGGTGCCACGGGTGACCTCGTGCCACGCCGTCACGTGCTCGCCGCCCGCGTTCAACGGCTGCACGGCCAGCTGCACGTCACCGGCGCTGGTCAGCTGCACGGGTGGGTTGTCGGTGAATCCGGCGGGTGGCTGGCGGCCCCACTTCGGGTCGGTGCGCGGGCTGATCGCCTTGAGCGGGTGGAAGACCCACCTGAACGCGCGTTCGCCCTCGCTGGCCTGGACGTCGATCGCGTAGAGGTCGCGCCGGGTGTGGATGAGGGCGCGCACCCGAAGACTTCCGGCGGCCGTGGTGATCGTGCCGGTCAGTTCGGCGTTCCAGAGGTCCAGCCGCAGGTCGACGCCGGTGATCGCGCCGACGGGTTCCAGCGTGAAGTAGCCGATGGGCAGCCGGGCGAGGCCGAACAGCGCCCCGAACTCCGGCCGGTGGTCCTGCACCTGGGAGTGCTGGACGTTGAACCTGACGGCGTTGGCACCTGGTTCGGCGTAGATGCCGGAGCCGAGGTAGCCGTTGCCGAGGAACGGGCCCTCGAACCAGGTCGTGGGCATCTTCTTCCAGATGAGATCGGATGACCCGATGAAGTCCTTCCAGCTAAACGCATCACCCGCGAACGCACTCCCAGAGAGCAGCGCACTACCCGCCACCCCTGCTAGAGCGCCTCCGATCACTGTGCGCCGGTTGAGTTCGACCACTGCCGAGCACCTCACTTCGCTGTGCGGTCAGGTCAACGCTGGCGGCGATTCATCGGATCTTTCGTGACGCCCACGGTCTCAGTCAAGAGGCCCTAGGCTTCGATCATGGGGGACTTCCTCGTCTACACGATCGGCTTCCCGATCACGTTCCTGCTGCTGGTCATGGGCATGGCCCTGGCCGCGCGGCGCATCCTCGGCCTGCGCATCGGCCTGATCCGCACGGCGCTGGCGTGCCTGATGGCGATCTCGATCGCGTCGAGCGCCTTCGGAGAGACCACCGCGGAGCCCTCTGCCGGGCTGGTGACGCTCCAACTGGGGCTGTCGCTCCTCGCGGTGATCGGCCTGCTGGCGTTCGCGGAGATCATCGTGCCGACCGGCTCGATCCCGCCGCCCACCGAGTGGTGGGGCATGGCGCGGCGCCGGATCGCACGAACCCGGCGGTACTCGCGGATCACCGCCATCGCGTTCCGGCACGGCCTGGGGCCCTACCTGCGCGGCCGCGAACGCACCTCCACGGGGCTCGCGCGGTCGCTGCGACTCGCGTTGCAGGACGCCGGCGTGACGTTCGTGAAGCTCGGGCAGGTGCTGTCGACGCGCGCCGACCTGTTGCCGCAGGACTTCGTCGACGAACTGAGCCTGCTGCAGGACAAGGTGCCGGCGGCGAAGTGGGAGCAGGTCAGGGCGGTGCTCGACGCCGAGGTCGGGCTCGACGCGTTCCTGGAGGTCGATCCCGAACCGCTGGCCGCGGCCTCGATCGCGCAGGTGCACCGGGCCGTGCTGAAGTCCGGCGCCGAGGTGGTCGTGAAGGTGCAACGCCCGGACGTCCGGGCGACGGCCGAGGGCGACCTGGACATCGTCGCCCGCCTCGCCGAGACGCTGCAACGCACGCGGTGGGGTGCCGCGCTGGGCGTCCGCGACCTGGCGGCGGGCTTCGCGGCGGCGTTGCGCGAGGAGCTCGACTTCAAGATCGAGGCACGCAACATCACGGCCGTGGCGGCGGCGTCGGACTCGTCGGTAGGACTGCCTCACGTCCACCTGTCGACGTCCAGGGTGCTCGTCATGGACCGGCTCGACGGCGTGCCGTTGCGCGGCGCCTCGGAGGACGTGGGGCTCGCACGGACGCTGCTGCGGTTCGTGCTGCGCCAGGTGATGCTGGACGGCGTCTTCCACGCCGACCCGCACCCCGGCAACGTGCTGCTGCTCGCCGACGGACGCCTCGGCCTGCTCGACTTCGGCTCGGTCGGGCGGATCGACTCGGCGCTGCGCTCGGCGTTGCAACGGCTGCTGCTCGCCATCGACCGCAGCGACCCGGCAAGCCTCACCGACGCGTTGCTGGAGCTGACCTCACGGCCGGAGGACATCGACGAGCAACGACTGGAACGCGCGCTCGGCCAGTTCATGGCCCGGCACCTCGGCGCGGGCATGCGGCCGGACGTGGAGATGTTCGGCGACCTGTTCCTGATCGTGTCGCGGTTCGGGCTTGCCGTCCCGCCGGAGATCGCGGCGGTGTTCCGGGCCCTGGCGACGCTGGAGGGCACGCTGGCGGTGCTCGCGCCGGACTTCAACATCGTGGTGGAGTCGCGGTCGTTCGCCGCCGAGCAGATCTCCGAACGGCTCACGCCGGAGTCGGTGAAGCGGACCATGACCGAGGAACTGCAGGCCGTGCTGCCGATGCTGCGCCGGTTGCCGCGGCGGATCGACCGGATCACCGGGGCGATGGAGCAGGGCCGGCTGAGCATGTCGATGAGGCTGTTCGCGGACGAACGCGACCGGTCGTTCGTCACCGGCCTGCTGCACCAGGTCATGCTGACCGTGCTGGGTGCGACCGCGGGTGTGATGGCGGTGCTGCTGCTCGGGGCGTCCGGCGGACCCGAGGTCGCGGCGGACATCGGGCTGTACCAGGTGTTCGGCTACAACCTGCTGATCATCAGCGTGCTGCTGGGTCTGCGCGTCGTCGTCACGGTGTTCCGACCACGACCTTAGAACTGCCTGCGATACACCGAGACGTCGTCACGCCACACGCCGAACTGGTCGGGAGCGGACTGGACGATCGTCATCTCGTTGAGGTGCCCGAGGATCCGCCACGAGCGCGCAACCGCTTGCGCACCCGCATAGGCGATCGTGCAGAACCGTCTGGGTTCCACGACCGTGCGCACGCGGTCGACCTTGCCGACACTCATCGGCGTGTCGTGCCACAGGTCCAATGTGTACCCGGTGCGGATGGGATCACCGGACCCCAGCACGCCCTCGATGCTCACGATCAGCCGCTCGCCCTCCAGCCGCAGGTCGTGGTGACCGCTGCGGGGAGGATTGCCGCCCGTGTACGCGGAGCGTGCCGGGTCGAGCACCCAGTGCCCCAGAAAAGGCACGAGATCGTCACTCATGTGTGTCCCTTCGCGGAACCTGCGCCACTGGCGGATTGTCCGGCGGATCGACGTGGGCGACCATCACCCGATGAGTTATGAGACGGGCGTTCGGTGGAAGTGGATACCGGCCGTCGTGCTCGGCTTCGTCCTGCTGAGCTGGATCGTGTTCGAGGCACTGGACCTCATCGACTTCGAAGGGGTCGTGTCGTGGGTGCGCGGCATCGACCCGCTGTGGGCGGCGGCGGCGATCTTCGCCCTGCTCGTCGTGGACGTGCTGCTGCCGGTGCCGTCCACTCCGCTCATCGTGCTGGCGGGAACGGCACTCGGCCTGCCCGTCGGGCTGGCACTCGCGGTCGTCGGATCCCTGGGTTCCTCTGCCGCAGGGTACGCCCTGGGCCGGTTCGCGGGCCCGTGGCTGGTGCGCCGGGTGGTGACCATCGAGGAGCTGACCGAAATGCGGCGATGGGGCCGTCAGTTCGGTCCCTGGTTCTTCGGAGTGGCGCGCGGTATTCCGATGATGGCGGAGACGGTGTCGGTCTCGGCGGGGGTGTCCAGGGTGTCGTTCCGCCAGTTCATGTCGTTCACCCTCATCGGCACCATCCCCATTTGCGCCGCCTACGTGTTCGCGGGATCGAAGGCCGACACGGTCGAGCAGATCGTGATGATCAGCGCCGTCGGATTCCTGCTGACGGTCGGCCTCTTCTACCTGCTGCGCCGGCTCGTGAAGGCGGCGCCTTAGGAAAACCCTTTGCGCGGCGTGGTTGTATGAGTGTGCGCCCGGTGCGCAGCGGAGGGTTACTTCCGGTGATTACTCAGGTTCGACTCCTGAGGCCGGTTTCGGCCGGTCTCGCTCACCTCGGTGGGCACGTCACCCTCCGCGATTTGATCTCGGGCGTCCAACAACTCCACATCTGCCGGAATTAAATCGCTGGCGCGATGTGGTTGCATATAAATCGCACCCGGTGCGAAGTCCACGGTTACTTCACTCGACATGAAACCCGACCGTGGGCGCGTTTGATCTCGGGAGCACACAACTTCACACGTGTCCGGTGCGAAGCAGAGGGTTACTTCCACTGTTAATGGGCGGGTTGCGGGTTCGAGTCCCGCCAGACGGGAAACCGGCTGTAGCTCAACTGGCAGAGCAGCTACGTACCTTCCGCGACTTTGATCTCGGACACGTGTTGGGTTTGTGGGCTCCCTTTGTTTTTCCGAGGGGGAAAGAGCCGATGGCGAAGTTCAACATCTTCCGCGCACGTCCGGCGGGCACCAGCCCGGTCGCCACGGCGCCGGAACCGACCCGCCGCACCTACGAGGGTGGCGACGGCTACGCCCGTGACGCGAAGTCCGAGCTGTTCCTGCTCGCCGTGTCGAACATGGGCGGCGGCGAGGACACCTTCTACGAGTCCGGCGGTCAGCGCGACAACCGCTTCGCCCAGCTCGTCCACGAGACCGCTCTGGCGGATCCCGAGTGGACCGCGCGCCTGCTCGCGTGGCTGCGCGGCGAGGCGAACATGCGCACGGCGTCGCTCGTCGGCGCGGCCGAGTTCGTGCTCGCACGGCTCGTGGCCGAGTCCGACGTCGGCGTGACCAACCGCGCCGTCGTGGACTCCGTGCTGCAGCGCGCCGACGAGCCGGGCGAACTCCTGGCCTACTGGACCGGCACGAACGGCCGGCGCGTGCCGAAGCCGATCAAGCGCGGCATCGCCGACGCCGTCGGGCGCCTGTACAACGAGCGCGCGGTCCTCAAGTGGGACAGCGACGCCCGTGGCTTCCGGATGGCCGACGTGCTGAACCTCGCCCACCCCTCGCCCGCCGCTCCGTGGCAGGGCGCGCTCTTCCAGTACGTGCTGGACCGCCGCCGTTCCGCGGAGGCGGACGTTCCCGCCGAGCTGCGCGTGATCGCGGCACGGCGTGAGCTGATGGCGTGGCCGGTCGAGCAGCGCCGTTCGCTGTTCTCCCGTCCCGACGCGGTCGACGTGCTGCGTCAGGCGGGGATGACGTGGGAGTCCGTGGCCGGATGGCTGCAGGGACCGCTGACCCGTGAGGTGTGGGAGGCACTGGCGCCGTCGATGGGTTACATGGCTCTTTTGCGCAACCTCAGGAACTTCGACGAGGCCGGCATGTCCGACGAGGCAGCGGCGGCTGTCGCGGCACGTCTGGCCGACCCGGGCCAGGTCGCGCGTTCACGGCAGTTCCCGTTCCGCTTCCTGTCCGCGTACGAGGCGGCTCCGAGCCTGCGCTGGGGCCACGCCCTGGACCGGGCGCTGCAGGCGTCGCTGGAGAACCTGCCTGCCCTGCCGGGCCGGTCGCTGATCCTCGTCGACACCTCGGCGTCGATGACCGGCGGCACGATTTCGGCTCGTTCGAAGGTCACCCCGGCCAAGGCCGCGGCGGTGTTCGGCGTCGCACTGGGCGCGAAGGGCGAGCAGGTCGACGTCGTCGGGTTCGCCGACGGCACGTTCCGGCACGACATCGCGCGGGGCGCTTCGGTGATCCGCGAGGTCGACCGGTTCCTCAAGCGGATCGGCGAGGTCGGGCACGGCACGGACATCGTCGGGTCGTTGAAGCGCACCTACAAGGGGCACGACCGCGTGTTCATCATCTCGGACATGCAGACGATGTCCGGGTACTACGGGCAGGGCGTCTCGGACGTCGTGCCGCGGCACGTGCCGATCTACGGCTTCAACCTCGGTGGCTACCGGAACGCCGCGTACGCCACCGGCACGGCTCATCGCCACGAGTTCGGCGGCCTGACGGACGCGACTTTCCGCATGGTCCCCTTGTTCGAAGCAGGTCAGAACGCCACCTGGCCGTTCTGAGGCGTGAGAGCTCTCCTGACGCGGAGAGTTCTCACACTTACTTTCAGTTAGCGTTTTGACCAGGTATGATGCCGCTATGGACTACAACGTGTTCGCGAAAGCGTGCCCGTCGCGTCCCACGCTGGAGCACATCACCGGCAGGTGGGGCAGCCTGACGCTGACCGCGCTCGCCGACGGGCAACTGCGCTTCAACGAGCTGCGCCGCCGCGTCGACGGGGTCAGCGAGAAGATGCTGTCCCAGACGTTGCAGGCGCTGGAGCGCGACGGTCTCGTGCACCGGGAAGCCCAGAACACGAACCCGCCGCGCGTCGACTACAGCCTCACGCCGCTGGGCCGCGACACGGCCGAGCGGTTGCTGTCGTTGATCCAGTTGCTGGAGGGCCGCATGCCAGAGGTGCTCGAGGCGCAGAAGGCGTACGACGCCAGGTAATCCGCTTGTCCCGGCTGCTTAATCTGACTGCATGAACGGCTGTTGCGCTGCTGGAACCAAGCCGAGCTGGATCAGCTCGACGGGGATCCGGCGCTGGTTCCTGACGACCTCCTGCGGAAGTTCGCGAGGGAGGTCTTCGACCACTTCGACGAGGACGAGTACGAACTCGCCTGGCGCCGGTTCGCGCCCAGGATCGTCGGCATGCTGGACCACACCCCCGAGAGCTGGCTCACCCAAGGCCTGACGTGGGCAGGGCTGTCCCGCTGGCCGGAGAACGAGCAGATCGCGCTGCGATCGCTGCTCACCGAGACCGTCGTCCGCGCCGCCGGCGACGAGGAGCGCTGGCCGGAGGTCGCCGAGCTGATCTGGGCCGCGGCCCAGATGGATCAGGACGTGACCCCGTGGCTGCGCGTCATCGACGACCTTCCCCCGGTGGTCGTCGCGGAGCTCGCCCGGGAGTGGTCCTACGACTTCCTGTCCGGCAGCGGGCGGTCCGCCTCCAGCTGGGATCTCTGGCCAGAGCCCGGCGGCCCGATCCGGGAGTGGCTGCTCACCGCCGCACTGCGCGCCCGTCTGTCCGAAATGGACGGCGAGAGCGCGCAGTGGGCGGTGTACCAGATCGACATGCTGGCGGAGGTCAGCACTCGATGACGTTCACGGCGAGTCCGCCGCGAGCTGTCTCCTTGTACTTCACCGACATGTCCTTGCCCGTGTCCCGCATGGTCTTGATGACCTTGTCGAGCGACACGAAGTGCGAGCCGTCGCCGCGCAAAGCCATGCGCACGGCCGTGATGGCCTTGATGGACGCGACGGCGTTGCGTTCGATGCACGGGATCTGCACCAGGCCGCCGATCGGGTCGCACGTCAGGCCGAGGTTGTGCTCCATGGCGATCTCGGCGGCGTTCTCGACCTGTTCGGGGGTGCCGCCGAGCACCTCGGCGAGACCGCCCGCGGCCATCGAGCAGGCCGAGCCGACCTCGCCCTGGCAGCCGACCTCGGCGCCGGAGATGGACGCGTTCTCCTTGAACAGCACGCCGATCGCGCCTGCCGTCAGCAGGAAGCGGACCACGCCGTCGTCGGAGGCTCCCGGCACGAACTTCGTGTAGTAGTGCAGGACCGCCGGGACGATGCCGGCCGCGCCGTTGGTCGGTGCGGTGACGACACGGCCGCCCGCCGCGTTCTCCTCGTTGACCGCCAGCGCGAAGAGCGTCACCCAGTCCATGACCCGCAACGGGTCGGTGACGAAGTGCTCCTTCTCCAGCGTCCTGCGCATCTCGGCGGCGCGGCGGCGGACCTTCAAACCGCCGGGCAGGACGCCGTGCTCGTTGCAGCCGCGTTCGACGCACTCCTGCATCACGTGCCAGATGCGCAGAAGTCCTTGGCGCACCTCGGCTTCGGTGCGCCACGACAGCTCGTTGGCCATCATGATCTCGCTGATCGACAGGCCGGTCTCGCGGCAGCGCGCGAGCAGTTGGTCGCCGGTCAGGAACGGGTGAGCCAACGGCGTCGAGTCGAGCTTGATCCGGTCGGTGCCCGACGCGTTCTCGTCGACGACGAAACCGCCGCCGATCGAGTAGTAGACGGCGTGCTCGACCGACTTGCCGCCCGCGAACGCCTCGAAGCTCATCCCGTTGGGGTGCAACGGGAGTGACTTGCGGCGGTGCATGACGAGGTCGCGGTCGTGCACGAAGTCGATCTCGTGCGCGCCGCCGAGCCTGAGCCGTTTGGCGGAGACGATCTCCTCGACGCGGGCGGCCGCGACGGTGGGATCGACTTCTTCGGGATGGTTGCCTTCGAGGCCCAGGAACACGGCCTTGGGGCTGCCGTGGCCGTGGCCGGTCGCACCGAGCGAGCCGAACAGCTCGACGTGCACGCGGTCCACTTCGGACACACGTGCGCCGAGCTTCTCGACGAACATCGCGGCCGCGCGCATCGGACCGACCGTGTGTGAACTGGACGGTCCGATGCCGACGGAGAACAGGTCGAAAACGCTGATCGCCACTGATCAGTCCCTCGTGGTGGTGGAGCGGTCAGTCAGACTTGGTGAGCTCGGCGTACTTCGCCGAGGTGAGGAGGTTCTCGGCCGACTCGACGCGGACCTTGAACAGCCAGCCGGCGCCGTACGGGTCGTTGTTCACGATCGCCGGGTCGTCCACGACGGCGCTGTTGACCTCGATCACCTCACCGGTGACGGGCGAGAACAGGTCGCTGACGGACTTGGTGGACTCCAGCTCGCCGCAGACCGCGTTGGTGACGACCTTGGCACCGACCTCTGGCAGCTGGACGAAGACGATGTCGCCGAGCGCATCAGCGGCGTACTCGGTGATTCCGCAGGTCAGCGGGTCCTGGGTGCCCGGCGTCCAGTCGACCCACTCGTGCTCGGCGGTGTAGAGCAGGTTCTCGGGGAACTCCACGGCGCGACTCCTCTGGCTGTGACGGGTCAGGAAACTTGCGCCCCCTCCGCCGTGCAGAGTTGCCTACCCCGAGCGGTCTTGCTGCCTGAGAGTGTGCGGGAGCTTGCCCCTTCGGCGCCCCGACCGGTTCGTCGAGGTCTCTCCCACTCGGGTTCTGACGCTTGCGCGCCGCGGCCGGTGTTCAGTTCTCGGCGCGAACGCTATGTGCGGCCCCCGCCGAGTGTCAACGCAGGACGGTCGAGCGGAACGCGAACGAGGCTCAGGTCGCTCTGTCCTAGATGAACAACCAGGGGGGTACCGGATAGTGCGATCCGCACAGTGACATGACCTTCCGACTGGCCCACATTATGAGATGTCGGCCCACCGAACGGAGGAGTCATCGTGCGGATCGCAGTTCCTCGCGAGATCAAGAACCACGAGTACCGCGTCGCTCTCACGCCTGCCGGTGCGCACGAACTGACCAGCCGCGGCCACGACGTGTACGTCGAGCAGGGCGCCGGTCTCGGTTCCGCGATCACCGACGAGGAGTACCTCGCCGCGGGCGCCAAGATCCTCCCGACCGCCGACGACGTGTGGGCGGAAGGTGACCTGGTTCTCAAGGTCAAGGAGCCGATCGCCGAGGAGTACCCCCGTCTCCGCGCCGGTCAGACCCTCTTCACGTACCTGCACCTCGCCGCCGACCGGCCGCTGACCGAGGCGCTGCTGGCGTCCGGCACCACGGCCATCGCCTACGAGACCGTGCAACTGCCGAACCGCTCGCTGCCGCTGCTCGCCCCGATGTCCGAGGTCGCGGGCAGGCTGGCCCCGCAGGTCGGCGCGTTCAGCCTGATGAAGCCCTCCGGTGGCCGCGGCGTGCTGCCCGGCGGCGTCCCCGGTGTCGCCCCGGCCCGCGTGGTCGTGATCGGCGGCGGCGTGGCCGGCGTCAACGCCGCCACCATCGCCGTCGGCATGGGCGCGGACGTGCAGATCCTCGACACCAACGTCGACCGCCTGCGTCAGATCGACGCCCAGTTCCAGGGCCGGCTGCGCACGCTCGCCTCGAACTCGTTCGCCATCGAGCAGGCCGTCCGCGAGGCCGACCTGGTCATCGGCGCCGTGCTCGTCCCCGGTGCCGCCGCCCCGAAGCTCGTCTCGAACGCGCTGGTCGCGGACATGAAGCCGGGCTCGGTGCTCGTCGACATCGCCATCGACCAGGGCGGTTGCTTCGAGGACTCCCGCGCCACCACGCACGCCGAGCCGACCTACGAGGTCCACAACTCGGTGTTCTACTGCGTGGCGAACATGCCGGGTGCCGTCCCGCGCACGTCGACCTACGCGCTGACGAACGTGACGCTGCCGTACGCGGTCGCGCTGGCCGACAAGGGCTGGGAGAAGGCGCTCAAGGACGACCGTTCGCTCGCCCTGGGTCTCAACGTCCACGCCGGGCTGCTGACCAACGGCCCGGTGGCCGAGGCGACCGGCCTCGTGCACACGCCGCTGGAGACCGTGGTCTAGGACCAACTGAATGAATGAGGCCCCCGCACGCGTGAATCGCTGCGGGGGTTTCGCCTATCTTAGGGCGGCGACGCGCGCCTTGATGCCGTCGATCACGCAGTCGAGCCCGAACTCGAACTGTCCTTCCAGCGACCAGATCTCCTGCTCGTCCAGCATCCTGACGTAGTTGGGGTGCTTCTCCCGGTACATGTCGGCGATCTTCGCGAGGTCCGGCGGCGGCGAGTCCATCCCGCCGCGGGCGATGAAGTTGACCTCGGCGATCGCGTACCCGACGACGAAGCTCGACACCGTCGAGATCGACTGCGCCGCGGCGGGCAACGACAGGCCCGCTCTCAGCATGGGTTCGAACATCGAGTCGGACATCGCCACGGCCTTCGGGCCGATGCTGTTGAACTCACCGATGCCCCGGATCCACCACGGGTGCCTGTGCGCGAGATGACGCATCGCGTTCATCATCCCGCGCACTGCCGTCTCCCAGTCTTCGTCGGGGCCCGGCAGGGGGAACTCGCCGTAGATCTCGTCGAGGCAGAGTTCGATCAGCGCGTCCTTGGTCGGCACGTGCCAGTACAGCGACATGGGGGCCGCGCCCAGTTCGGCGGCGAGTTTGCGCATGGAGAGCTTCTGCCTGCCGTGCTCGTCCAGCATCTCCATCGCCTTGTGGACGATCGCCTCCCGGCTCAGGCCGAGAGGCTGCCCGCTGCTGGGCCTGGGCTTGCCGAACCACACGCTGTCCACAGGCCGATCCTAGGCACGCCGCAGCAACACGCTGGCCACAACACCTCCCAGGAACACGGCGATCGCACCGATCACCAGGCTCACGCTCATGCCGTTCGAGAACGCCTCGCGCACGACCGTGATGTCCGCACCGCTGTGCAGCGCCTCACTCAGTGACCGCCCTGGAACGCCGTCCGGCAACGACGCCACGAACCGTGCCGACAGCAGTGCGCCGAGCACGGCGATGCCGAACGACGAGCCCAGCTCCGTCAGCGTGCCGGACAGCCCGGACGCGATGCCGGCGCGTTCCGGCGGGATCGAGCCCATCAGCGCGTTGACGGCGACCGGTTGGGACACACCGACTCCGACGCCGATGAGGATCAGGCCGGCCAGCGTCGGCGGGTAGGTGGTGCCGATCGACAGCAGTGCCACGCCGCCCGCGACGATCGTCATGCCGAGCAGCATCGCCCTGCCCGCGCCCAGCTTGATCACGAGCTGTCCCAGGGTGTTGCTGGTGACGAGCAACGCGATGGCCATCGGTGCCACGCGCACGCCGGCCTCCAGCGGGCTGTAGCCGAGCACGCCCTGAAGGTGTTGCGTCAGCAGGAAGAGCGAGCCCGCCATGCCGAACGCCGCGAGCACGCCGGACGCCACCGCGCCGGTGAAGCGGCGGTTCCTGAAGAACCCGAGATCGAGCATCGGATCGGCGGTGTGCCGTTCCCACAACGCGAATCCGGTCATGGTGACGAGCCCGATCGCCACCGGGACGCCGAACTCGGCCGAGCCGAACCCGTGCTCCGGCACCTCGATCACCGCGTACACGATCGACACCATGCCGATGATCGACAGGATCGAGCCGAGCACGTCCGGTTTGCGCACGGTCGGGTCCTTTGACTCCGGCACGAGCATCGCGACGGCCGCGATCGCGAGGATCGCCACCGGCACGTTGATCAGGAACACCGAGCCCCACCAGAAGTGCTTGATCAGCGCGCCACCGATCACCGGTCCCGCCGCGAAGCCGAGACTCGTGACGGCGGCCCAGATGCCGATGGCCTTCGGGCGTTCCTCGTCGTCGAACAACTGCATCAGCACGGCGAGCGTGCCGGGCATCAGCACCGCGGCGCCGATCCCCATGAACCCGCGGGCCGCGATCAACGCCTCGGACGAGCTCGCGTAGGCGGCCACCGCGCTACCGGTGCCGAACAGCGCGAGACCGGCCAGAAGTGCCCGCTTGCGACCGAACCTGTCGCTGAGCGATCCGGTCGTGAGCAGCAGGCCCGCCAGCGCCAGCGAGTAGGCGTTGATCATCCACTGGATGTCCGCGGTGCTCGCGTCCAAGCCCGTCGAGATCGACGGGATCGCCACGTTGAGAACGGTGTTGTCCAGCACCACCACCATCACGGACAGGCAGAGCACGCCGAGCACGGCCCAGCGTTGGGGGTGCGGGCGCACCCCGACCTTCTCGGTCGTCGAAGTCATCGTTCCTCCCCCTTACGGTGTACGAGGAACTTACAGCGTACGAGAGTGCGGGGCGCAAGCCGATTTCGCGCAGAGCGTGCGGACGCGAGGAAAGAAAGGGGAAGAAAGACCTGGGGGGCGGGGTGTCCCCCGACAAGCACTGCGGGCTCCGGCGAAATTGGTCGAAGACCAATGAACGCCGGAGCCCGCCACGTAAAGGGCGGCCGCGCTCAACCAGCCTGGGGGTCACTGGGAGCGGGGCCGCCGTGTCCAAATATAGCGGGCCTTGGGCAGGCGCGCCCAGCACCCCCACCGAAACGCGACCCAAAAGTTTCCCCGAGTGGACCACTGGCCGTGTCCGGCCAGTCCAGCAAACGAGTGAATTCGCTGTTTCCCGGTGCGGCGAGCAGGGGGTTCGGCCGATGAAGACGGAGTCGGGTGTCCCTCGAAGGGAGATTCCATGGCTGAACCACAGGGATGGATCCACTGCCACGACCCGTTCGGTCGGGACAGATCGATGACCGTTCTGGTGGAGAACGACCGGGTTCTGCTGGTCACGCCTCCTGGCGAGACCGCTGTGATGTCCGCCACTCAGACGCGTCGCCTGGGCTCTTTGCTCGACCAGGCCACGGCGAAGATGTGATGGACGAGACCCTCCGCGACGCGGTGCTGCAACGCCTGGCACTGCTGGACAAAGTCGCAGAGCACGGAGAGGCCGAGGCGCTGGTTCCGTTGGCCCGCGCGGAGATCCACCGCCTGGCGGACGGCTGGCGGCTGTTGCTGACGGTGCACCAGCCCGACGAGGACGGCCGGTGCAAGGCCTGTCCCGGCTGGCTGCGTCGCCGCCGGTGGCCGTGCCAGATCTGGAACATGGCGCACCAGCACCTGATCGGCGAGGGGCTGCCTCACCGCGAGCGGCGCCGGCCGTTGCGCAACCCTTTCACTCGATCAGGTGTTATCGAACTGCCGGAGGAGACCCCGGCGGAGATGACCACCGAACTGCCGATCATGCGGGACGAACCGTCGGTCGTGCATCGCGCGCCCGTCGTGTCTCGGCCCAAGCACGCCTTGCCGGACTGACGTATCAGGCAGGATGGGCCGCATGCATGACGGCAGCGGCCTCATCGCGGTCCAGAACCTGTCCAAGCAGTTCGGTTCTGTCATGGCCGTGCACAACCTGAGCTTCACCGTGTCCCCCGGCAGCGTGACGGGCTTCCTCGGTCCGAACGGCGCCGGCAAGACGACGACCCTGCGAATGCTGCTGGGTCTCGTCAAGCCGACGAGCGGCACGGCGACGATCAACGGACGACCGTTCCACCAACTCGGCCAGCCCGGCCGCGTGGTGGGCGCGGTGCTGGAGGCGCAGGGGTTCCACCCCGCCCGCTCCGCCCGCAACCACCTGCGCGTGTACGCGTCGGCCATCGGCGTGCCGGACGCGCAGGCCGACCAGGTCCTCGGCCTGGTCGGCCTGGGCACGGCCGCCGATCGCAAGGTGGGCGGGTTCTCGCTCGGCATGAAGCAGAGACTCGCGCTCGCCACGGCGTTGCTCGGCGACCCGCAGGTGCTCGTGCTGGACGAACCGGCGAACGGGCTCGACCCCGAGGGCATCGCGTGGCTGCGGACGTTCCTGCAGTCCTACGCGCGCATGGGACGCACGGTGCTGATCTCCAGCCACCTGCTGGCGGAGGTCGAGCAGACCGTCGACCAGGTCGTGATCATCTCGCGCGGGCAGACGATGTTCTACGGGCCGCTCGACCAGTTGCGGCAGTCGCAGCAGCGGCGCGTTCTCGTGCAGCCGTCGGACCTCAACGCGCTCGCGAACGCTCTCCGTGCCGAAGGCGTGCAGGCGATCGAGCAACTGCCGGACGGCAGGCTCGCGGTGTCCGGTGTGGACTCCAAGTACGTGGCGGACTGCGCGTTGAAGGCCGGTGTGTCGATCTACGGCATCCAGGAGGAACAGATCGACCTGGAGCGGTTGTTCTTCCAGCTCACCAGTGGCCAGTACGCCGGGAGCGCACCGGCGCCGTATCAGCAGCAACAGCAGGGTGGTTGGGCCTGATGGGCAACCTCGTACAGGCGGAGCTCCGCAAGACGACGACGACCGGCCTGTGGTGGGGTCTGCTGATCCCGACCGCGGTGCTGGCGCTCGGCTGGGGACTCGCGACCGGTCTGCTGGGACAGTTCTTCGTGGACTTCGCGTCGTCGAGCGACGTGGACGAGGTGTCCGACTTCCTCGGGGTCACGCCGGACCAGTGGAAGATCTCGCTGTTCGGCATGGCGCGGGCGATCAACATCTCCACGATCTTCCCGATGATCTTCGGCGCGATGGCGATCTCGGGCGAGCTCAACCGCAGGACGATCACGACGACGTTCCTGACCGCGCCGTCGCGGATGCACTCGATGCTGGCGAAGATGCTGGTCTACGTGCTGTGGGGCGCGATCTACGGCCTCGCGATCATGCTGTTCCTCGGCATCGGCGTGGTGCTCACCAGCGAGTCCGGGCAGCTGCCGGACGCCGGTGGGTGGGCGATGCTGACGCTGGTCTGCGTGCTGTCGTCGATCCTGATGACGATGTTCGGCGTCGGCGTGGGCGCGCTCATCCCGAACGTCGCCGGGACGATCGTGTTGCTGCTGCTGTACTTCCTGGTGATCGAGAACGTGCTGCACTTCGTGCTCGCGTACCTGGAGGTGCCGGCGGTCATCGGCTTCCTGCCGAACGGGTCGATCAACGGGCTCACCGGGGCGGTCGCGGTCGACCTGTTCCTGTCGTCCGCGGGCGTGGTGCCGCCGGAGATCGAGGACGTGCTGCGCGCGATCGCCGGTGCCGGCGGGGCGCTCGACTGGTGGTGGTCGGGCCTCGTGTTCCTCGCCTGGTCCGGGATCGTCTTCGCGGGCGGCTGGGCGGTCACGCAATCCAAGGACATCACCTGACCTGCGGTTTCTGACGTCACATTTTTATGTCGGACCCCGAACGTACTGTGGGTCCCGTGACAAAGGGCTGGATCCGCCGACTGACCGCAGCGTGCTGGCAGCACCCCCGCCTGGTGGTGTTGTCGGTGGTCGCCGCGGTCGTCGGCGTGGGTCTGCAGGCGGCGGGTCCGTTGCTGCTCAAGACCGCGATCGACGACTCGACGGTGGGCCGCACCGACCGGCTGTGGCCGCTCATGGTGGCGCTGATCGTTCTTGAATTGCTCACGTTCGGGTCGGCGTTCCTGCGGCGCTATCTGGGCGGGCGGCTGGCTCTGGGCGTGCAGCACGACCTGCGGCTCGGCGTGTTCTCCGCGGTGCAGCGGCTCGACGGCGCGAAGCAGGACGAGCTGCGGACCGGGCAGATCGTGTCGCGCTCGATCACCGACCTGCAGCTGGTGCAGTCGCTGCTGATGATGGCGCCGCTGGCCGTGGGCACGGTGGTGTTCGCGGTGGCCGCGCTGGCGGCGATGATCTACCTGTCGATCCCGCTGACGATCATCGCGGTGATCGTGCTGCCACTGGTGGCGTGGCTGGCCGGGCGCACCCGGCTGACGCTGTTCCCCGCCACCTGGTCGGCGCAGCAGCGGGCCGCCGATCTGGCGCAGCACGTCGAGGAGACCGTCACCGGTGTCCGCGTGGTGAAGGGCTTCGGCCAGGAGGCGCGCGAGGTCGCGCGGCTGGAGAAACACGCCAAATCGCTGTTCGCGGAACGGATGCGGGCCGCCCGGCTGTCGTCGAAGCCGCTCGCGACCGTGACGGCGCTGCCGTTGCTCGGCCAGGTCGCGGTGCTCGGGCTGGGCGGCTGGCTGGCGTTGCACGGTCAGGTCACGCTGGGCACGTTCCTGGCCTTCACGACGTACGTGGCGAACCTCGTCGGGCCGACGCGGCTGCTGTCGAGCCTGATGGTGTCCGCGCAGCTCGCCCGCGCCGGCGTGGAGCGGGTCTACGAACTGATCGACTCGCAGCCGGACGTCACGGACGGCCCCGGCGAGGTGCCGGACGGGCCGCTCGGGGTCTCGTTCTCCGGCGTGACGTTCGGGTACGCCCGCAGCGAGCCGGTGCTGCAGGACTTCTCGATCTCCGTGGAGCCCGGCGAGACGCTGGCACTGGTCGGCACGTCCGGTTCCGGCAAGTCGACGGTCTCCCTGCTGCTGCCGCGTTTCTACGACGTGCACGCGGGTGCCGTGCGGGTCGGCGGCGCGGACGTGCGGACGTTGAAGCTGGAGTCGTTGCGCGGCACGGTGGGCGTGGTGTTCGAGGAGGCCTTCCTCTTCTCCGACACGGTGTTCTCGAACATCGCGTACGGCCGGCCTGACGCGTCGCGGGCCGAGGTCGAACGCGCCGCGAAGGCCGCCGAGGCCCACGACTTCATCCAGGCTCTGCCGCTCGGCTACGACACGGTCGTCGGTGAGCGCGGCCTCACGTTGTCCGGCGGCCAGCGCCAGCGCGTGGCCCTGGCTCGTGCGCTGCTCTCCGACCCGCGCATCCTCGTGCTGGACGACGCGACGTCCGCCGTGGACAACGCGACCGAGGCGGCCATCCACGCGACGCTGGCCTCGGTGACGGCGCACCGCACGACTTTGCTGGTGGCGCACCGGCGTTCCACCCTGTCGCTCGCCGACCGGATCGCGGTCCTGGACGCGGGGCGCGTGATCGACATCGGCACGCACGCCGAACTGATGGCGCGCTGCGCTCTCTACCGCGATCTGCTGGCGGGCCCCGGCGAGGCGATCGAGTCCGCCGCGCCCGTCCGCACCGGTGAGCTGTGGCCGGCGCTGTCGCAGGAAGACCTGGACGAACGCCTGATCGCCGAGGCCAGGACCTCCACTCCCGCCTCCGGCGGGCGCCGTGGCGGTGGTGGAGGCGGCGGTGCCGGCGGCGGGATGTCCGCGCTGGCCGGCGGCCCGCCCACCCCGGAACTGCTGGCGCAGGTGCGGAAACTCCCGCCCGCCACCGAGATCCCGGTGCTGCACGGCGAAGACCCGCGCGCCCCCGATCCCGCCTTCCGCCTCGCCCGGCTGCTGCGCCCCGTCCGCTGGACGCTGGGCGGCGTGGGCGCCCTGGTGGTGCTGGACGCGCTGGTCGGCATGGGCATGCCGTCGCTGGTGCGGCTGGGCATCGACGGCGGTGTCGTGGGAGGCGCCGAGTCGTCGTTGTGGCAGGCCGTCGTCCTGGGCGTGGGCCTGGTCGTGGTCGGCTGGCTGACCACGGCGAGCAGCACGATCTTCGCTGCCCGCCTGGGCGAGCGCCTGCTCTACCTGCTGCGCGTCCGCAGCTACGCCCACCTGCAACGCCTCGGCCTCGACTACTACGAGCGCGAGATGGCCGGCCGCATCATGACGAGGATGACGACGGACGTCGACGCCCTCTCGACGTTCCTGCAGACCGGCCTGGTCACCGCCGTGATCAGCCTGATCACGGTCGTGGGCATCACCGCGGCCCTGGTGTTCACCGACGCCTCGCTGGCCCTGATCGCCCTGTCGGTGCTGCCGATCCTGGCCGTCGCGACGGTGCTCTTCCAACGTCTCTCGTCCACCGCCTACGCGGAGGCCCGCGAACGAGTCAGCGCGGTCAACGCCGATCTCCAGGAGAACGTGTCGGGCCTGCGCGTCTCCCAGGCCTACACGCGGGAACGCCGTTCGGCGGAGGCCTTCGCCGAACGCAGCGACGCCTACCGCCGCACCCGCCTGCGCGCCCAGCGCTACATCGCCACGTACTTCCCTTTCGTGGCAATGCTTTCCGGTGTGGCCCAGGCGGTGGTCCTCGCCGTGGGCGCCCACCGCGTGGCGACGGGCTCGCTGACTCCGGGCGTCCTGCTGGCGTTCCTCCTCTACCTGGGCCTGTTCTTCAGCCCGATCCAGCAGCTCTCCGGCGTCTTCGACGGTTACCAGCAGGCCAGGGTGGGCCTGCGCAGAATCGGCGACCTCCTGCGCACCCCGAGCACCGTCGAACCACCGCCGGACCCGATCCCGGTCCCACCCCGCCTGCGGGGCGAGGTGGAGCTGCGCGCCGTCTCCTTCACCTACGCGGGCGCCGAGACCCCGGCGCTCGACAACGTGTCCCTCCACGTGAAGCCAGGCGAAACCGTCGCCCTCGTGGGCGAGACCGGCGCGGGCAAGTCCACCCTCGTCAAACTCATCGCCCGCTTCTACGACGCCACGAGTGGTGCGGTCCTGGTGGACGGCGTGGACGTCCGCACCTACGACCTCTCCGCGTACCGCCAACGCCTGGGCGTGGTCCCCCAGGAGGCCCACCTGTTCGGCGGCGACCTGGCCGCCAACGTCGCCTACGGTCGCCCCACGGCCACCGAACAGGAGATCCAGCGGGCCACCGAAGCCGTCGGCGCCCTCCCCATGGTCGCCACCCTGCAGAACGGCTTCCACCAGCCCGTCGGCGAACGAGGCAACCACCTCTCCGCGGGCCAACGCCAGCTGGTGGCACTGGCCAGAGCGGAGTTGGTCAACCCTGACCTTCTCCTCCTGGACGAGGCGACCGCCGCCCTCGACCCGGCCACGGAGTCGGCGGTGCTCGCGGCCAGTGACCACCTGGCAGGAGCCAGAACGACCTTCGTGGTGGCCCACCGCCTGGCCACCGCGGCCAGGGCCGACCGAATAGTCGTGCTGGCGGGCGGCCGGATCATCGAACAGGGCACCCACGCCGACCTCTTGACGGCCAACGGCACCTACGCCCGCCTCTGGCGCCACGGCGACACCCCGGAAGCCGCCTGAGCCCGAGCCCACCAAGCAGCGCCCGCCGTGCCCACCCGTCCGCCGGGTGGGCACGGGCGCCAGGTGAGCACGGGGCGCCGAGGAACAGGGATGGCGAGGCAAGCAGCCCTTCCGCCAACGAGAACGGCCACCGCCGGCCACAGCAACGCAGACACCTGGGATGTCGACGGCTGGGACCGTTCGTGGCGGCCACCCGCACGAACCCTTGCGGTTCCTCATCCGAACGAACCCTGCGGCACCCGCCCGTACGAACTTCTGCGACACCCACCAGCACGAACCTCGGTCACTCCACCAGTCCCGCCCCGGCGGCGCCAGCACGCGAACCTCCGTGACCCCCACCAGGCCCGAACCCCGCGACAGCACCAGCACGAACCCCGTGGCCCCCACCACGAACTCTCGTCCCCGCCCTGCTCCATGACGTAGAACCAACCCCCAGGCCGGCCAGGTCGAAGGAGCCCAAGCCATGCCCACCCGCCCCTCGGTCCTCTACGTCTCCAACCTCGCCTACCCGGCCAGAGGCCGCCGCTACTGCGACGAGGACATCTACCTGACCTCGCACCTCAGACAGCACTTCGACCTGGCCGTCTGCCACCCGGAGGACGCCGCGGCCGTGATGGCGAACTTCGACGTCGTCGTGGTCCGCAACAGCGGCCCGGTGATCGACTACCTCCCCGCCTACCGCCACTTCCGGGCGCAGGCTGAGGCCACCGGTCAGCGCGTCTACAACCCGCTGAGCGGCAAGGCCGACATGGCGGGCAAGCAGTACCTGGTCGACCTGACCGGGCAGGGCTACCCGGTCATCCCCACGGTCGGCCACCCGGACGAGCTGAACCGCCTCCCCCAGGCCGGCACGTACGTCGTGAAGCCCAAAGCCGGCGCCGACTCGCACGGCCTGGAATTCGTGGACCGCGACGAGGTCGGGAGCAGAACCGGTGACCTGCTCATCCAGCCCAAGATCGATTTCCGGTACGAGGTGTCGTTCTACTTCGTGGACCACGACTTCCAGTACGCGCTGCACGCACCGGACCCGGCCCAGCGCTGGGAACTCACCCGGTACGCCCCCACGCCGGAAGACCTGGAATTCGCGCAGAGGTTCATCGACTGGAACGGCCTCGGCCACGGCGTCCAGCGCGTCGACGCCTGCCGGACCCAGGACGGCGACCTGCTCCTGGTCGAGTTGGAGGACCTGAACCCGTACCTGTCCCTGGACCGGACGTCCGACGAGACCAGAGCCGCGTTCACCGCGGCGTTCACGGCCTCGATCAGGCGTTCACTGACCTGAACTGACAGCGGGCAAGATCAATCCGCAGAGCGGGCGCGTTGTACCTATCGCCAACTACTCGGGCCCGAAGGGATCGAGTAGTTGGCTCGACACCTCTGAGGCGTTGTTCGCGTTCCTCGTCCACCGCTGGCTGTGGTGTGCGGGCCGCATCTACCGACTGCTCAGGCAGCAGTTGGTAAGGGCACGTTGACAAGTACCCACGCGCGCCGTGCGCGATCACGGATGTTCACGGCGGCGACGACGTCGGCGGGCCCAGCGAGACCGCACTGACGACAGGAGAAGGAGTCCCGGGTGGGTCGGTTGGAGCGGGACGTGTGCTTGCACCTCGGGCACATCTGTGAGGTGTGGTGGGCATCGACCAGCAGCACGGGCACCCCGGCCCGGCGGGACTTGTAGGTGATGTGTCGCTCGAGCTGGTGGAACGGCCAGGAGGACAGCGTGGCTCGCTGGCGCCGGTGTAGCCGTACCCGGTCGCGGATGCCGCGGAGTTCCTCCAGGGCGATGCCACGGCCGGTGCGTTCGGCAACAGCCACGATGTCCTTGGCGATGCGGTGGTTGATGTGCGTGGCGTGGCGCTGTTCTCGACGAGCCCGCCGCTTGACCCGGCGCGTCGCCGACTTGGTGCGCTTGGCCTGCAATTCAGCACGTTTACGCGCGTACCAACGCCGATAGCGCTGCAACCTGCGGCCTTGGAAGTTCTCCAGATCGCTGGTGGTGGCCAAGTTGGAGATGCCCCGATCGACACCGATCCAATCGATCGGCTCGAACAGCGGTTTCTCCGGAATCTCGCAGGTAGCGATCAGGAACCACATGCCATCCCGCACCACCAGGTCCGACTCACCCCGACGATGCTCGCGCAAGGTCCTCAGCTGCTCGGACGAACCCGCGAACGGAATGTCCCTCAGCCGACCAGCCGTGGTCCAGATGCTGACCGTTCGCGCGTCGAGTTGCCACGACAAGCACCGATCGTCGAACGGCTGCGCCGCGTGTGCGCGGAACGCGATCGGCTTCGAGCAGGCCTTGATCCGGCGCGTGGATTTCGCGCCGCCGAGGTTGCCCGCGCGAATGTTCGCCTGGAGTGTGGCGTAGGCGTCGACGACCTTCTTCACCACCCGCACCGCCGGCTGTGCCGACAGGCCGAACCGATCCTTGATCTCGTGGTAGCACTGCTTCTGCAACTCGTTGCGAGACTTCGTGTCCTGTTCGAACGCCACCCGCGAGACGACGTCGGCAGCCTCGTTGCAGGCGCGCAGGGTCGCTGCCAAAGCCGACGCATGCGCCTGCGTTGGCAGTAGCCTCACCTGCACAGCCAGCTTCACCCAAACGACCCCACCGAACACGTGTTCGGCACTTTCACGGCATCGGCTCCGACTCAGCCGTGCACGGCCCGGCATTCAGGTGAACTGATCACCGCGCTCGGTGCGTATGCCCGTCCAACAGCTCCGTGAGCTTTACCCGAAAGTGAGGAGACGTAGTGAGGAGACGTAGTGAGACGCACATCAAGAACTGCTCAACTGCGGGTGACGCCAGGGCCGTCCTGATCGATCCTGTGACAGAGCACTCCTTGCCATGTGCCTCCAGCGTGTGAAGGCCCGTGCCAGGGGGACTAACCTGACTACCGCATGAGTCAACACCAAGAGCGAGATGGATAGAGGCGAGCGCCAGCCGTGTCCAGCAGCAGTCCTGCGTCACAATTCGGGCCGAACGAATGGCTCGTCGAGGAGATGTACGAGCAGTTCCTCGCGGACCCGTCATCCGTAGACCCGGCATGGCACGACTTCTTTGCCGACTACAAGCGGGCGGGCGGCAACGGTAGTACCGCCACGGCAAGCGCGGGTGGCTCCACGGCCACCACGACCGCGACCGTGACGCCGCCGGCCGCGGACAACGGCAAGCCAGCGCCCGCCGCCGCACCCAAGCCTGCCGCGCAGTCGCAGCCGAAGCCGGCGGCCTCGTTGCCGTCGACCGGCAAGCCCGCGCCGCAGCAGGCCGCGAAGGCCGCCCCGGTCAAGCCGAGCGCGCAGCCCGAGCAGAAGCAGTTGCGCGGTGCCTCCGCCGCGATCGCGAAGAACATGGAGCTGTCGCTCACCGTTCCGACCGCGACCAGCGTGCGTGCCGTGCCCGCGAAGCTGCTGGCCGACAACCGCATCGTCATCAACAACCACCTGAAGCGGACGCGCGGCGGGAAGGTCTCCTTCACGCACGTCATCGGCTACGCGGTGGTCCGGGCGCTGCAGGCGTTCCCGAACATGAACCGGCACTACGCCGAGGTCGACGGCAAGCCGTTCGTCGTCACGCCGGAGCACGTCAACTTCGGCCTGGCGATCGACCTGCCGGCCAAGGACGGCAGCCGCACGCTGGTCGTCGCGTCGGTCAAGGGCTGCGAGAACATGACGTTCACGCAGTTCTGGCAGGCCTACGAGGACCTGATCCGCAAGGCCCGCGGTGGCTCGCTGACGGCGGACGACTTCTCCGGCACCACGATCTCGCTGACCAACCCCGGCACGATCGGCACCAACCACTCGGTGCCGCGACTGCAGGCCGGTCAGGGCGCGATCATCGGCGTCGGCGCCATGGAGTACCCCGCGCACTTCCAGGGCACCAGCGAGCAGGCCCTCACCGACATGGGCGTCAGCAAGATCATCACGCTGACCTCCACGTACGACCACCGCATCATCCAGGGTGCGGAGTCGGGCGAGTTCCTCAAGCGCGTGCACCAGCTGCTGCTCGGCGAGGACGGCTTCTACGACGACATCTTCGCGTCGCTGCGGCTGCCCTACGAGCCGATCCGCTGGGTCGCCGACATCCCCGAGGGCGCTGTCGACAAGACCGCGCGCGTCATCGAGCTGATCGACGCGTTCCGCACGCGCGGTCACCTGATGGCCGACACGGACCCGCTGAACTACCGCCAGCGCTCCCACGCCGACCTGGACGTGCTCAGCCACGGCCTGACGCTGTGGGACCTCGACCGCGAGTTCCCGGTCGGCGGCTTCGCCGGCAAGGAGCGGATGAAGCTCCGCGACATCCTCGGTGTGCTGCGCAACTCGTACTGCCGCACCGTCGGCGTCGAGTACATGCACATCCTCGAGCCCGAAGAGCGCCGCTGGATCCAGGAGCGCGTCGAGGTTCCGCACGAGAAGCCGCCGGCCACCGTGCAGAAGTACATCCTCAGCAAGCTGAACGCCGCCGAGGCGTTCGAGACGTTCCTGCAGACGAAGTACGTCGGCCAGAAGCGCTTCTCGCTGGAGGGTGGCGAGACCGTCATCCCGCTGCTCGACGCGGTGCTCGACAAGGCCGCCGAGCACGAGCTCGACGAGGTCGTCATCGGCATGCCGCACCGCGGCCGCCTGAACGTGCTCGCGAACATCGTCGGCAAGCCGATCTCGCAGATCTTCCGCGAGTTCGAGGGCAACCTCGACCCCGGTCAGGCGCACGGCTCCGGCGACGTGAAGTACCACCTCGGTGCCGAGGGCAAGTACTTCCGCATGTTCGGCGACGGCGAGACCAAGGTGTCGCTGACGGCGAACCCGTCGCACCTCGAAGCGGTCGACCCGGTGCTCGAGGGCATCGTGCGCGCCAAGCAGGACCTGCTCGACAAGGGCGGCGACTTCTTCCCGGTGCTGCCGGTCGCCATGCACGGTGACGCGGCGTTCGCCGGTCAGGGTGTCGTGGCCGAGACGCTGAACCTGGCGCTGGTCCGCGGTTACCGCACCGGTGGCACGGTCCACATCGTCGTGAACAACCAGGTCGGCTTCACGACCGCGCCGGAGAACTCGCGGTCCTCGAAGTACTCGACCGACGTCGCGAAGATGATCGGCTCGCCGGTCTTCCACGTGAACGGCGACGACCCCGAGGCCTGCTACTGGGTCGCGAAGCTGGCCGTCGAGTACCGCCAGGCGTTCGCCAAGGACGTCGTGATCGACATGGTCTGCTACCGCCGCCGCGGCCACAACGAGGGCGACGACCCCTCGATGACGCAGCCGGCGATGTACGACGTGATCGACCAGAAGCGCTCGGTGCGCAAGACCTACACCGAGTCCCTGATCGGCCGCGGCGACATCACGGTCGAAGAGGCCGAGAAGGCGCTGCAGGACTTCTCCAGCCAGCTGGAGCACGTCTTCAACGAGGTCCGCGAGCTCGAGAAGCACCCCGTGACGGTCAGCCCGTCCGTGGAGGCCGAGCAGCAGATCCCGGCGAAGCTGCCCACGGGCATCTCCCGCGAGACGCTGGAGCACATCGCCGACTCGCACGTGAACCTGCCTGAAGGCTTCACGCCGCACGCCCGCGTCAAGCCGGTGCTCGAGCGCCGGGCGAAGATGGCGCGCGAAGGCGGCATCGACTGGGCGTTCGCCGAGCTGCTCGCGTTCGGCTCACTCGCGATCGAGGGCCGCAACATCCGCCTGGCCGGCCAGGACTCGCGCCGCGGCACGTTCGTGCAGCGCCACGCGACCCTGATCGACCGCAAGACCGGCGGCGAGTACACGCCGCTGCAGCACCTGTCGGACGACCAGGGCAAGTTCATGGTCTACGACTCGGTGCTGTCGGAGTTCGCGGCGGTCGGCTTCGAGTACGGCTACTCGGTGGCGAACCCGCAGGCGCTGGTGCTGTGGGAGGCGCAGTTCGGCGACTTCGTCAACGGCGCGCAGCCGATCATCGACGAGTTCATCTCGTCCGGTGAGGCGAAGTGGGGTCAGCGTTCCGACGTCGTGATCCTGCTGCCGCACGGCCACGAGGGCCAGGGCCCCGACCACACGTCGGGCCGCATCGAGCGCTGGCTGCAGCTGTGCGCCGAGGGCTCCATGACCGTCGCGGTGCCGTCGACGCCGGCGAACTACTTCCACCTGCTGCGTCGCCACGCCCTCGACGGCGTCGACCGGCCGCTGATCGTGTTCACGCCGAAGTCGATGCTGCGTCTCAAGGCCGCGGTGTCCGGCACGGACGAGTTCATCGACGACCGCTTCCACTCGGTGATGGACGACCCGACGATCAAGGACCCGAACGCCGTCACGAAGGTCCTGCTGTGCAGCGGCAAGATCTCCTACGAGCTGCACGCCGAGCGCGAGAAGCGCGGCGGCGGCGACGTGGCGATCGTGCGCGTCGAGCAGCTCTACCCGGTCCCGGCCCGCAAGCTGACCGAGACCCTGGAGCGCTACCCGAACGCGAAGGACGTCCGCTGGGTGCAGGAGGAGCCGGCGAACCAGGGTGCCTGGCCGTTCTACGGCCTGGCTCTGCCGGAGCTGCTGCCCGAGCACCTCGGCGTGGTTCGCCGCGTGTCGCGCCGCCCGATGGCAGCCCCGTCGGCCGGTTCGAGCAAGGTGCACGAGGTCGAGCAGCGCGAGATCATCACCCGCGCGTTCGAGTAAGCCAGTCCTGAACGAACGAGCCGCCGGATTCCCTTGGAGTCCGGCGGCTCGTTTTCTGAGCCCTCACAGGAGTTCTGCCATGTACCACACCGATCGCGGCATCGAAGAGCTGGAGAAGCGGCGCGGCGAGGAGGAGGTCACCTTCGCGTGGCTCGCCGACAAGCTCCGGGAGTTCGTCGACGCCAACCCGGACTTCGAGACGCCCATCGAGCGCTTCGCCACGTTCCTGGCGCGCGATGACGACGACTTCGAGGACTGAGCAGTTGCTCCCCGGCCTCGGCTGATCCGGGCGAGCTACCAGGCGTAGGCCTCCGGGGCCGGCTTCGACCCGTTCGGCGCCGGCGCCGGGAACAGCTCGTCGAGCTTGCCCAGCACGTCCGCGTCGAGCTTCAACTCCGCGGCACGCAACGAGTTGTCGAGCTGCTCGATGGTGCGCGGCCCGATGATCGGCGCGGTCACGCCTTCCTGGTGCAGCAGCCACGCGAGGCCCACGTTCGCCGGGTCCTCCCCGATCTCCGCGCACAGCTTCTCGTAGGCGTCGATCGTGTCGCGGTACTTCTCCAACGCGTCCGCGGACCGCCCAGACGCCGAACGAGAAGCCCCGCCCTCGCGCTGCTTGCGCAACACGCCGCCCAGAAGCCCGCCGTGCAGAGGCGACCACGGGATCACGCCGAGCCCGTAGTGACGAGCCGCGGGCAGGACCTCCAGCTCGACCCAGCGCGTCATCAGGTTGTAGATCGACTGCTCGGACACCAGGCCGAGGAATCCGCGGGTGCGCGCGGCCTCGGCGGCCTGGGCGATGTGCCAGCCGGCGAAGTTGGACGAGCCGAAGTAGATGACCTTGCCCTGCTGGCGCAGCACGGAGAAGGCTTCCCAGATCTCGTCCCACGGGGTTTCGCGGTCGACGTGGTGCATCTGGTAGAGGTCGATGTAGTCGGTCTGCAGGCGCTTCAACGACGCGTCGGCGGCGCGGCGGATGTTCAGCGCCGACAGCTTGGTCTCGTTCGGCCAGTCACCCATGCTGCCGTAGAGCTTGGTGGCGACGACGGTCCGTTCGCGCCGGGTGCCGCCCTTGGCGAACCAGTTGCCGATGATGTTCTCGGTGACGCCCTCGCCCTTCTTCCAGCCGTAGACGTTGGCCGTGTCGAAGAAGTTGAGGCCGTGCTCGTGGGCGCGATCCATGATCGCGTGGCTGTCGGCCTCGGAGGTCTCGGGACCGAAGTTCATCGTGCCGAGGCACAGGCGGGAGACGGACAGGCCGCTGCGACCGAGGTTGGTGTACTCCATGGTCTCCACCCTGCCTCGCGGCGCGGCATTGTGCCACGTGGAGCTGCTCCAGCTCGCCACAGATTTGACAGTGTTGAGGGCCAAATTTTCTCCACTGCCATTTCACCCACCTGTGAAGTTACGTTCATCGCGTTCGACCCTGCCAGGAGGAACTCGATGAGAATCAACACCTGCATTGCGGCGGCATTGTTCGCGACCGTTCTCTGCACCCCGACGGCCACCGCGCAACAAGCTCTGCGCGGCGTTGGCGAGGCCGTCCCCGGCAGCTACATCGTCGTTCTCAAGGACGGCGTCAGCGCGTCCCCGCAGGCGTTGGCGAGCAAGTACGAGGGCAGGCTCAAGCGGACCTATCGCGCCGCTCTGCACGGCTTCTCCGTGCGGGACATGACCGAGCAGCAGGCCAGGCGACTGGCTGCCGACCCCGCGGTCGACTACGTGCAGCGCAACCTGATCATCTCCGGCAACGACACCCAGCCGAACGCGCCGTGGAATCTGGACAGGGTCGACCAGCGCGCTTTGCCGCTGGACCGCCAGTACACCTATCCGAACAACGCGGCGAACGTGCGCGCGTACGTTGTCGACAGCGGCGTTCGAATTACGCACAACGAATTCGAAGGACGCGCGTCGCACGGTTTCGACTTCGTCGACAACGACGCGGACGCCAGTGACTGCGCGGGCCACGGCACCCATGTCGCCGGCACGATCGCGGGCAGGACGTCCGGGGTCGCGAAGCGGGCACAGGTCGTCAGCGTGCGGGTGCTCGGGTGTGACAACAGGGCCGACCAGGACAGCGTGGTCGCCGGCGTCGACTGGGTCACCGCCAACGGCGTGCGCCCCGCCGTGGTCAACATGAGTCTCGGCGGGCGGGGTCAGGACGACGCTCTCGAACGCGCGGTCACCCGGTCGATCGCGGCCGGCTTCACCTACGTGATCGCGGCGGGCAACGACGGCCGCGACGCCTGCGGCTACACGCCGGCCCGGCTGCCGGACGCGATCACGGTCGGCGCCACGGACGCCAACGACAACCGGTCCGTCTGGCCGCAGTGGGGCACGGCGTCGAACTGGGGCCGGTGCGTCGACGTCTGGGCACCCGGCACGGACATCAGGTCGGCCTCGCACGCCGACAACTTCGGTCTCCGGCTCGACAGCGGCACGTCGATGGCGACGCCCGCCGTGGCCGGAGCGGCGGCGGTCTACCTGAGCACGCACCCCGGCGCGACGAACCGGCAGGTGCGGGACGCGCTCGTGAACGACGCGAGCACGAACCTCCTGCGCGGGCTGCAGATCGGCTCGCCCAACAGGCTGCTGCGCATCGGGCAGTAGGGAACAGGAACCCGGTGCGCAGTCGTGGGAGTAGCGAGCGAGGGCCGCTACTCCCACTCCCACTTGATGCCGTGCACGGAGCCCGCCTGGGCTTCGTGCACGACCAGGTGCGCGGAGGCGGTGGTGCCGATCCAGAGATCGCCCGTGTCCACGTCGGGTGCGCCCTTCTCGGACCGGGTGAAGCTGTGACAGCGCACGGGCACCGCGTCGGGGTGGAACTCGACCTCCAGCACGTAGTCGCGCAGGTTGCGGATGAACGTGCGGTCCGCCGACACGCTGTCCGCGCCGGGGTCGGCGATCATCCTGAGGTCGACGAGCGCGGTGTCCCCCGCCCGCAGCACGCGGTCGAGGATGACCTCGGCGACGAGCAGGTTGTGCTCGTCGTCCCTGCGCACCCTGCCCACCCGGCACGACTTCTCGGCGACGATGTCACCGGTGGAGAGGTCGGTGTCCTCCGCGACCTTCGCGACGAGGAGCCGGTCGACCCCGTCCTCGAAGGCCTCGATCACCGAACTGGTCCGCATCTCGATCTCACGCCGGTCGGGACCGATCACCACGACGTCCCGCAGACTGATGTACTTCGCCGGGGAGGCCAGCAGCCTGTCCACGCGGTTGATGGCACGACCGAGG
The DNA here is from genome assembly GCF_044765805.1 of Lentzea sp. NPDC102401. NCBI lineage: Bacteria > Bacillati > Actinomycetota > Actinomycetes > Pseudonocardiales > Pseudonocardiaceae > Lentzea > Lentzea sp. NPDC102401. The sequence goes on from NZ_JBIWKS010000010.1 coordinate 351,861, forward strand.
TCGACCGCGGCCTCCTGCCAGATCCCCTCCAGCGCGGCGGCACGCTCGACCCATCGCCCGCGCGGCCGCTTGTCGCCGAGGCTGCCGGTCAACGTTCCCGGCGCCAGCTTCAGGATCTCCTCCAGCGCGGCCACCGCGGCGAGCGACTCAGGCCGTTCCGGACGGCTGCGCCCGCGTCGCCAGTAGCTCAGCGTCGACAGGCTCACCTGCACGCCGCGCAACTCCAGGTGGTGCTGGATCCGCTCCAGACTGAGACCGCTGGCCTCCACGGCCTTCGTCAACGCCTCGGCGAATTCCTGCACGCCCGAATGCTACGGCCAGTGATCAAATCCGGCTCGTCCAGGCACGGCGAGTGCCCGAAAACGGTGTCAAAACAGTTTTGACAGTATTGAGAACTGAAGTTTCGAACCTGTTATCCGAAGCACAACTGGCGTTAGTTTCTTGGTGTTCCCCAGTTCATTCCCTGCCAGGAGGAACCCATGGCACTTCGGCGTCATGTCGCCATCGCGGCGGCATTGGGCATCGCTTCCACAGCGATGTGGACGCCCACCGCGATCGCCGAGGAAGCGGTGCTCCCCGGTGCGGGCGCACAGGCGGTCGAGGGCAGTTACATCGTGGTGCTGAAGGACGGAGCGCGCACCCCTGCCAGCGCGTTGGCGTCCCGCTACCAGGGCGATGTCAAGCACACCTACAGCGCCGCGCTGAACGGGTTCTCGGTCACCGGAATGTCCGAACGACAGGCGCGCAGGCTCGCCGCCGACCCGGACGTGCAATTCGTCGAGCGCAACACGGTCGCCACGATCCAGGCCACACAGTCGAACCCGGTCTGGGGTCTCGACCGGATCGACCAGGCGAACCTGCCGCTCGACCAGAAGTACACGTACCCGAACACCGCGTCGAACGTGACGGCGTACGTTCTCGACACCGGAATCAGGAAAACGCATTCCGAATTCGAGGGCCGTGCTTCCGACGGTTACGACTTCATCGACAACGACGCGGTCGCGCAGGACTGCCAGGGCCACGGCACGCACGTCGCCGGCACGGTGGCGGGCAAGACCTACGGCGTCGCGAAGAAGGCCAAGCTCGTCGGCGTGCGTGTCCTCGACTGCAACGGCAGCGGCGCGTGGGACGGCATCATCCGCGGCATCGACTGGGTGACGGCCAACGGCAAGAAGCCCGCCGTCGTCAACATGAGCCTCGGTGGCAGCGGCACGAACGCCTCGCTGGAGAACGCCGTCAAGCGCTCGATCAGCGCGGGCTTCACCTACGTGCTGGCGGGCGGCAACAGCGGCCAGGACGCGTGCAACTTCACCCCGGCCCGCACGCCGGAGGCGATCACGGTCGGTGCGTCGGACCGCGCGGACAAGCGTTCGATCTGGTCGGCGGGCTCGTCGAACTACGGCCAGTGCCTCGACATCTGGGCACCGGGCAGCGACATCGTGAGCGCCTCGCACAGCAACGACACCGGCACGCGGTCCATGGGCGGCACGTCGATGGCCTCCCCGCACGTCGCCGGAGCGGCCGCGCTCTACCTGAGCGCGAACCCGTCCGCGACACCCGCCCAGGTGCGCAACGCCCTGGTCGGCGCGGCCACGCCGAACAAGCTGACCGACATCAAAACGGGTTCACCGAACCTGTTGCTGAAGGTCTAGGAACCTGCTGTCGCCGCCACCCTGCAGCGGCGACGGCCATCCTGGGCGCCCTTGATGAGCAGGCCGAATGCGGCTCGGCCGAGCGCATCGTTTCGACTGGGGGCGCTTGCGGTGGGAGTGGGAGTAGCGGCTACTCCCACTCCCACCGCACTCCATAGATTCCGGGCTTCGAGTTACGCACATGGATGTGCGTCGACGCCGTCGTCCCGATCCACAGGTCGTTCAGAGCAGTCTCCGGCTCGTGCAACGACGGCCGCGCGAACTGGAAACAGCGCGCCGGCACCGCGTCCGGGTGGAAGTCGATCTGCAGCGTGTAGTCGTTCACCGGACGCAGGAACCGCCGGTCGCAGACCTCGCTGTCGGCACCGGGTCTCATCCGGACCACGTAGTCGACGAGAGCCGTCTCGCCCGCTCTGAGCATCCGGTCGAAGAGGATCTCCGCGACGAGGAACCCGGTGGAGTCCTCGCTGCGCACCCTCCCCAGCCGGCACGGCGGTCCCGCCTCGATCGACGGCACGCCGAGGTCCGTGGCATCGGCCAGCTGGATCGCGAGGAACCTGTCGACGCCGTCCTCCAGCGCCTGGATCACGCCGGTGCAGTGGTTCGAGACCTCACGGCGGTCCGGCCCGATCACCTGCCGGTCCTGCACGCTCAGGTACGTCGTCGCCGTCGGCTGCAGCCGGTCGATCCGCGACATGACCTCACCGAGGTCGGTGGCCCGCGAGTCCCACATGTCCTCAAGGGACAGTGATTGGTCCACCCAGCGCCCACGCGGCCGCTTGTCGCCCAGCCGATCTGTCAGGAAGCCTTCACCGAGGTCGAGCAGTTCCTCCAGCGCGGCGACGACCTTCAGCGACTCGGGGCGTTCCGGCCGGCTGCGGCCGCGGCGCCAGTAGCTGAGCGTCGAGATGCTCACCTGCATGCCGCGCGCGGCCAGGTGGTGCTGGATGCGTTCGAGACTGAGGCCGCTGTTGTCGACGGCTTTCGTCAGGGCCTCCGCGAAATCCACCACGGGGACACCGTACGGCCCCGCACCTTCCGCCAGTAGGCCCACACGGAGGGCAATGAGACAGCTGTCTCAATTGACCCGTTCGCCCCGACGCCACACCGAGTGCGTCAACGGGACGCCCGGCCGGTACGCCAGATGCGTGATCGAGGGTGCGTCCAGCACGTGGAGATCAGCCCGCGCACCAGGCCTGATGACCCCGATGTCGGAGCGGCGCAACGCCTGCGCGCCTCCCGCCGTGGCCGCCCAGACCGCCTCCTCGACGCTCATCCGCATCTGCAGGACCGCTGTCGTCACGCAGAACGCCATCGACGAGGTGTACGACGAGCCGGGGTTGCAGTTGCTGGCGAGCGCGACCGTCGCACCGGCGTCCAGCAGGGCGCGGGCGGGCGGCATCGACTGGCGGGTCGACAGATCGCACGCAGGGAGCAGCGTGGCGACGGTGTCCGACGACGCGAGCGCGTCGATGTCGGCGGGCGACAAGTACGTGCAGTGGTCCACCGAGGCGGCCCCGAGTTCCACGGCCAGCCGCACGCCGGGACCCTCGCCGAGCTGGTTGCCGTGGACCCGCAGGCCCAGGCCTTTCTCCTTGGCCGCGACGAGCACCGCCTTCGACTGGTCGTAGTCGAAGGCGCCCTTCTCGCAGAACACGTCCGCCCAGCGCACGAGGGGTGCGACGGCGTCGAGCATCTCGCCGCGGACCAGTTCGACGTAGGTGTCCGCGTCCGCGCCGGGCGGGACGAGGTGGGCGCCGAGGAACGTGACCTCGTCGGCGTGCTCGGCCGCGATGCGCGCCGACCGCACCTCGTCCTGAACGTTCAGGCCGTAGCCGGTCTTGGTCTCGACGAACGTCGTTCCCTGGCGGAGAGCTTCGGCGATGTGCTTGCGCACGACCGCGGCCAGTTCCTCGTCCGTCGCGGCACGGGTCGCGTTGACGGTGACGGCGATGCCGCCCGCGGTGTAGGGCTTGCCCGCCATGCGCGCGCCGAACTCGGCGGTCCGGTCACCCGCGAAGACCAGGTGGGTGTGGCTGTCGACCCAGCCGGGCAGCACCGCGCGGCCCTCGACGTCGACCCGTTCGTCAGCCGCTGGAGCGTTGTTCGCGTTGCCGACCCAGGCGATCTGTTCGCCGTCGATCACCAGCGCGTCACCGTTGGCCTCGCTGTTCGTGGTCAGCTCACCGATGCCGGTGATCAGCACGCTCATGCCCACAGCTCCTCGATCGCGTCCGCCAGCAGCCTGCCGACGTCTCCCAGAGTCTCGTGCACGCCCCCGCTCGCGACCACCCGGCCACCGACGACCACGGTGTCCACATCGGACGCCGTCGCCGACAGGAGAACCTGCTGCGGCAACGAACCCGCGGTGCGCGGCGTCGAGCAGCTGATCGCCACGAGGTCGCAGGGCGCACCCGGTTCGATGCGTCCGCCGTCCCAGCCGAGTGCGGAGTGGCGGGTGGCGGCGTCGAGCAGTTCGGCCGGCGAGAAACGGCCGCGCTGCCCGGTGCGGAGACGTTCGTTGTGCTCCAACGCGCGGGTTTCCAGCAGCGGGTCGATCACCGCGTGCTGGTCGCTGCCCAGCGACAACGGGCTGCCCGCGTCGGCCAGTTCGCGGGCGGGGCCGATGCCGTCGGCCAGGTCCGCCTCGGTCGTCGGGCAGAAGCACGCGCCGGTGCCGGAACCGCCCAGCAACGCGATGTCCTCGGCCGTCAGGTGCGTGGCGTGCACGGCCGTGGCGCGGGGTGACAACGCACCGGCCTCGTGCAGGAGTCCGGTCGGCGTGAGGCCGTAGGCGGCGAGGCAGGCCTCGTTCTCGGCAGGTTGCTCGGAGAGGTGGACGTGCAGCGGGGCGTCCGGGAACGCCTGTGCCACCACGGAAAGCTCGGCTCGCGGCACGGCGCGGACCGAGTGGATCGCGGCACCGACACGCATCACGTCGTCGGACTTCAGCTCGCCGACCCTGGACGCCCACGCTTCAGCGGTGCCGTCTGAGAAGCGTTGCTGCACCTCGTTGACGAGCTGGTCGATGCCGCCCGCGAGGTAGCAGGTGTCGAGCAACGTGAGGCGGATGCCCGCGTCCTTGGCCGCTTCACGCAACGCGTACCCGAACTCGTTCGACCTGTCGTGGACGTAGTGGAACTCCCCCACGGCCGACACACCCGCGAGCGCCATCTCGCCGTAGACCGCGCGGGCCAGGCGGTAGTACGACTGCGGGGTCAGTTTCGACGCCAGCGCGTACATGCCTTCGCGCCACGTCCAGAACGTGCCGCCGCCGTCGTGCGTGCGGCCCCTCAACGCCCGGTGGAACGCGTGCGAATGGGCGTTCGCGAAGCCCGGCACGACAACGCCGTGCAGGCGGCGAACGCCCAGCGGAATCGTGTCCACTGTGGACACATTCGCGATCACGCCGTTCTCGACCCTGATCAGCACGCGGTCGGCGAGCCCGGCGGGCAACCAGGCTCGCTCGCACCAGAAGTTCATGAGCCGAGGTGTTCGATGGTCGCGGCCAGCGCCCTGACGCCCTCGTCGACGTCGGCCTGCTCGGCGAACTCCTCCGGCGCGTGGCTGACGCCGGTGGGGTTGCGCACGAACAACATCGCGGTCGGCACGTGCGCGGCGAGGATGCCCGCGTCGTGACCGGCACCGGTCGGCAGCGCCGGAACACCACCGAGCGCACCCGCGATGTCGTCCCGCAGCCCGCTGTCGAAGTACACCGTGTCGCCGTACGACTCCTCGGTGATCCTCAGCTCGCAGCCTTCCTCCTTGGCTGCCTGGTGAGCCGCCTCCGAGATCTCCGCGACCATCGCACGGGTGCGCGCGTCGTCGCTGTCCCGCGCGTCCAGCCAGACGTCCACAGTGGACGCGATGACGTTGGTGCCACCGGGGTTGGGGACGAGCCTCCCCACGGTGGCACGCCCGCCACCCCTGGCCGCCTTCCTGGCGGCGAGGACGAGTTGGGATGCCGGAAGCATCGGGTCGCGGCGGTCTTCGATCAACGTCGCACCGGCGTGGTTGCCCTCGCCGGCGAACGTGAAGCGCCAACGGCCGTGCGCGAGGATGCTGCTCGCCACGCCGACCGGAACCGTGAGGCCGCGGCCCTGTTCGACGTGCAGCTCGACGAACTGCCCGATGCGCTTGAGCGCCCGTTCGTCGCGGCCGGCCAGATCAGGGTCGTACCCGGCGGCCTTCATCGCCTCGGCGAGCGTGATGCCGTCCGGGTCCTTGAGCGCCAACGCCTTCTCCGGGGAGATGGCGCCGGTCAGCAACCGCGAGCCGAGGCACGCGACGCCGAACCGGCCGCCCTCCTCCTCGGCGAAGACCGTGATCGCGAACGGCCGCGCGGGCTTGAACCCCTTGGCCTGCAGGAGGTCCACGGCCTCCAGAGCCGACGTCACCCCCAGCGGGCCGTCGAACGCGCCGCCGCCGGGCACCGAGTCCAGGTGGCTGCCGGTGATGAGCGCGTTGTCGCCGCGCTCGCCCCACCACGCCCAGAGGTTGCCGTTCTGGTCCGTCTCGACGCTGAGGCCGCGCTTGACGGCCTGCTCGACGAACCAGTGCCGCAGTTCGAGTTCGGGCTTGTCGTAACCGTGGCGTGAGTAGCCGCCGCGCTTCAGGTCCTTGCCGACGTCCGCGATCTGGTCGAGCATCAGCCCTCCATCGGAATGCGAACACCCTTGTCCGCTGCCACGGTCTTGGCCTCGTCGTACCCGGCGTCCACGTGCCGGATGACGCCCATGCCGGGGTCGTTGGTCAGCACGCGCTCGATCTTCTGCGCGGCCAACTCGGTGCCGTCCGCGACCGTCACCTGGCCGGCGTGGATCGAGCGGCCGATGCCGACGCCGCCGCCGTGGTGGATAGACACCCAGGTGGCGCCGGAAGCCGTGTTGACCAGGGCGTTGAGCAGCGGCCAGTCCGCGATCGCGTCGGAACCGTCGGCCATCGCCTCGGTCTCGCGGTACGGGGACGCCACCGAGCCGCAGTCGAGGTGGTCGCGGCCGATGACGATCGGCGCGGACAGCTCGCCGGACGCCACCATCTCGTTGAACTTGAGGCCGGCGAGGTGCCGTTCGCCGTAGCCGAGCCAGCAGATGCGGGCGGGCAGGCCCTGGAACTCGACGCGCTCACCGGCCATCTTGATCCACCGGTGCAGCTGCTCGTTCTCCGGGAACAGCTCCAGGATCGCGGCGTCGGTCTTGGCGATGTCGGCCGGGTCGCCGGACAGCGCGGCCCAGCGGAACGGGCCCTTGCCCTCGCAGAACAGCGGGCGGATGTACGCGGGCACGAAGCCGGGGAACGCGAACGCGCGCTCGTAGCCGCCGAGCTGTGCCTCACCGCGGATCGAGTTGCCGTAGTCGAACACCTCCGCGCCGCGGTCCATGAACCCGACCATGGCCTCGACGTGCGCGGCCATCGACTTGCGGGCCCGCTCGGTGAACTCCTCGGGCTTCGCGGCGGCGTAGTCCTGCCACTCCTCCAGCGAGACACCGACGGGCAGGTACGCCAACGGGTCATGCGCCGACGTCTGGTCGGTCACGATGTCGATCGCGACCTCGCGGCGCAGCAGCTCGGGCAGGATCTCCGCCGCATTGCCCACCACACCAACGGAAACGGCCTCACCGGCGGCCTTCGCGGCCAGCACGCGCTCGATCGCCGAGTCCAGGTCCGCGGCCACCTCGTCGAGGTAGCGGGTCTCCAGGCGACGCTGCGCGCGGTGCGGGTCGACCTCGATGCACAGCGCGACACCCTCGTTCATCGTCACGGCGAGCGGCTGCGCGCCCCCCATGCCGCCGAGGCCCGCGGTCACCGTGAGGGTTCCACGCAGCGTGCCGTTGAAGCGCTTGGTGGCGACGGCGGCGAACGTCTCGAAGGTGCCCTGGAGGATGCCCTGGGTACCGATGTAGATCCACGACCCGGCGGTCATCTGCCCGTACATCGTGAGGCCCTCGGCCTCCAGGCGGCGGAACTCGGGCCAGTTCGCCCAGTCCGGCACGAGGTTCGAGTTCGCGATGAGCACGCGCGGCGCCCACTCGTTCGTGCGCATGACACCGACCGGACGGCCGGACTGCACGAGCAGGGTCTCGTCGGCTTCGAGGTTCTTGAGTTCGCGGGTGATGGCGTCGAACGACGGCCAGTCGCGTGCGGCCTTGCCGGTGCCGCCGTAGACGACGAGGTCCTCGGGGCGTTCGGCGACGTCCGGGTCGAGGTTGTTGTGGAACATCCGCAGAGCGGCCTCGGTGGACCAGTTCTTCGCGGTCAGCTCGGTGCCGCGGTCAGCGCGAACAGCCATTACAGGGCTCCACTTCGAATCAGGGCCTCGGCGGCGGCGATCTCGGGGGCGAGGTGGCGGTCCGGGCCGGGGCCCAGGACGGTCTCGCGCAACTTCGCCACGGCGGCGGCCGTCGCGGGGGCGGGCTTGAGGGGCGCGCGCAGGTCGAGAGCCCGTGCGGCGGTGAGCAGTTCGATGGCCAGCACGGTTGTGAGACCGTCCACGGCCTTGCGCAGCTTGCGGGCGGCGGACCAGCCCATCGACACGTGGTCCTCCTGCATCGCGGAGGACGGGATCGAGTCGACGGACGCCGGCACGGCCAGGCGCTTGAGCTCGGACACGATCGCCGCCTGGGTGTACTGGGCGATCATGTGGCCGGAGTCGACGCCGGGGTCGTCGGCGAGGAACGGCGGCAGGCCGTGCGACCGCGAGACGTCGAGCATGCGGTCGGTGCGGCGCTCGGCGATGGAGGCGACGTCCGCGAGCGGGATGGCCAGGAAGTCCAGCACGTACGCGACCGGGGCGCCGTGGAAGTTGCCGTTGGACTCGACACGGCCGTCCGCCAGCACCACGGGGTTGTCGATCACGGACGACAGCTCGCGGTCGGCCACCGTCGCCGCGTAGGCCACGGTGTCGCGGGCCGCGCCGTGCACCTGCGGCGAGCAGCGCAGCGAGTACGCGTCCTGCACGCGGGTGCAGTCCGGGCCGCGGTGCGAGGCGACGATCTCGGAGTTCTTGAGGAACGCGAGCATCCGCGCGGCGCTGACGTTCTGGCCGGGGTGCGGGCGCAGCGCGTGCAGTTCGGGCTCGAAGACCCGGTCCGTGCCCAGCAGGGCCTCGACGCTCATCGCGGCGGTGAGGTCCGCGATGTCCAGCAGCCTGGTGAAGTCGGCGATCGCCAGCGACAGCATGCCGAGCATGCCGTCGGTGCCGTTGATCAGCGCGAGGCCTTCCTTCTCGGCCAGCTGGACCGGTTCGATGCCGGCTTCCTTGAGCGCCTCGGCGGCGGGCACGAGCTCGTCGCGGGAGTTGCGGACCATGCCCTCGCCCATCAACGCCAGCGCGCTCGCCGACAACGGCGCGAGGTCGCCGGAGCAGCCCAGCGAGCCGTACTCGTGCACGATCGGGGTGATGCCGGCGTTCAGCATCCCGGCCATGGCGTCCACAGTGGACAGCCGGACGCCGGTGTGACCGGTCGACAGCGTGCGCAGCCGCAGCAGCATCAACGCCCGCACGACCTCCCGCTCGACCTCGGGCCCGGACCCGGCGGCGTGCGAGCGGATCAGCGACCGCTGCAGCTGGGCACGGCGGTCCGGCGGGATGTGCCGGACGGCGAGCGCGCCGAACCCGGTCGAGACGCCGTAGGTGGGGCGTTCGGCCGTGGCGAGCTGTTCGATGTGGCCACGGGCGGCGGTGACCGCCTCACGGGCCGCCGCGGTGATCTCCACCGGGGCGCCGTCGCGGGCGACGGCATGAACGTCCTCGAGGGTCAGAGGCTTCGGACCCAGCTCCACCGGTTGCTGCATGCAGACATCACAGCGCTCCGGGGCCGAGTCAGCGACCCCGGAGCGCCCGATGGTGTCTGAGATCCCAGACAGCTCGGTTAGAGCCCCTTGCCGATCCAGCCCGTGTCCGGCTGGCCAGTGACCTCGACCTTGTTCACCAGCTCGATCAGCTCGTCGGACCAGGCGCTGGAGGTCGCCGAGATCCACAGGCCGCCGTCCTGGACCGCCACGGTGTTGCCGTTGCGCACGCCCTGCTTGCCGCGCACGGTCAGCGCCTCGTTCGGGGCGGGCAGCTCCGGCCTGTCCGTCGCCACCTGCACGGAGATCGAGTTCCTGCCCAGCGACGAGTGCCACTTGTCCGGCGCGGTGCCGCGCACGACCTCGGCGTACCTGCCTTCGAGCTTGAACGGCGGCTCGTGGGTGATCTTGGCGTCGGCTCGCACCGACTCGGCCACCTGCAGAGCGACCTCACGTGCGCCGCTCACCCCGCTCATGGTCACCTCCAGGACATCCTGCGCCTTCCAGGCGACGGTTGCGGCGTCCCCCCTGACCTGCACCCACGCCTGCAGGCCGCGGACTTTGGCCGACTCCCACCCGTGGGTGTCCGGCATCCCTCCGAGCGCTCTGATCACGAGGCTCGGATTGCTGTAGGGCGTAGCGCCCGCGGGACCCCACACCCTGGTGGGCGCCACGTTCGTGGCGCGAAGGCTCTCGACGAACCCGGACGGCAACCAGTGCGGTGCGTACTTGAACGCGACACTCTTGCCGTTGTCCTGCACGAGCGCGGCGGCGGCGTCGTTCGCGTTCGGCGGCGTGTACCTGTCGCTGGCGATGACGCCCGCGAAGATCAGGACGACGACCGCGGCCATGCCGGCCGTGGCGATCAGGAAGATGTTGTTCCGCTGCCGCTTCCGCTTGCGCCTCAGGGCGTTCAGCGTCGGCCCTGGATGCGGGGTGCGTTCGGCGAGCTGGCCGAGCGCATCCTTGATCAGCTGTTCGGTGTCGTTCACGACAGGCCCTCCCCTAGCCGCAACCCGACTCCTGCGGGCTCCGGCGTGTGGTCCAGGCGGAGTGTGGCCAGCGCACGCGAGATGTGGCTGCGCACGGTTCCCTCGGCACAACCGAGCATCTGTGCGATCTCCGAGTCCTCGTAGTTCTCGTAGTAGCGGAGCACCACTGCGGCCCGCTGTTTGCGGGGCAGCTTCGCGATCCGCTGCAACATTGCTTCCCGCTCGTCGTAGTGGTGCGTCTTGTCCGCGACGGGCGGGGTGACGGACTCCAGCGTCGTCATGCAGAGAGCGACGTCCTTGGCGGCCCTGCGCCTGCGCCACGAGAGGTACTCGTTGGTCACCATGCGCTTGACGTAGGCGTTGGGGAGGTCGACTGAACCGATGCGATCCCATTTCTGCTGCGCACGCAGCAGGACTTCCTGGACCACGTCCTGGGCCAGGTGCGGGTCGCACGTGAGCACGGTGGCATAGCGCAGCAACGGGGTCACCTGTTCTGCCACGAAGTCATCGAAACTCGGTGTCAATCCCGACCCCCTTCAAAACCGTCACGCCCCTCCAACGCTCCCCGGGCGTGTTCTGTTGAGTGTGCCCTGATGTCGTAACGGTATGGGCTGCATCACGTGGGAAAATCACTTCGTGGGCAGCAGCAGTGACGTTCCCGCGCTCCGGCGAGGGTTGGCGGTCCTCCGGCTGCTGGCGGGCAGACCGGGGCCCGTCTCCGCGGCATCGGTGGCGCGTGAGCTCAATCTGCCCAGGTCAACGACCTATCACCTGCTGTCAGAGCTGACCGAGGCCGGCTTCGCGACGCACTTCCCCGAGGAGAAGCGCTACGGCCTGGGCGTCGCGGCGTTCGAACTCGGCTCCGCGTACCTGCGCCACGACCCGCTGGAACGCCTGGCCCGCCCGTTGCTGCGCAAGCTCGCCGACCGGATGGAGAAGGTCGCGCATCTGGGCGTCCTGCACGGTGCCGAGGCTCTCTACCTGGTGCGCGAGCAGCCCCGGCAGCCGCAGTCGATCGTGTCCGACGTCGGCGTCCGGCTGCCCGCCCACCTGACCGCCTCGGGCCGCGCGATGCTGGCCCACCTGCCTCCAGCACAGGTCAGGGCACTGCTGCCGTCCGTGGCCGCGTTCGTCGACCGGACCGGCCGGGGCCCGCACAACCTGCCGGCGCTGCGCCGGTTGCTGACGCTCGAACGCCGCCAGGGCTGGTCGGTCGAGGACGGGTTCGTGACCGCCGGGTTCGCCTCGGTGGCCGCGCCGGTGTTCGACCACGGCGAGCGGCCGATCGCGGCCATCACGCTGACGTTCCGGCATCTGTGCGACACGCCGTGCGGTGCTACCTGGCCTGATCTGGCCAAGGAGGTCCGCAGGGCAGCGGAGGAGCTGACCGTGCGGATCGGCGGGCACGCCGCAACTTCATAGCCATGTACATAGTAGCCATGTACCGTATCTGCCATGAGCAGTGCGGGAGCGACACCTGGACACCTCGTGTGGCGTTTGGCGATGAAGTGGCGGACGGCCGTTGACCGCGCGTTGACGTCGCACGGCCTGACGCACGCCCAGTACGTGGTGCTGTCGTCGTTGGTCTCACTGGACCGGCCGTCACAACGCGAACTGGCCGACCACACCGGCCTCGAACCGCTGTACGTCTCGAAGCTGGCGCGCGCGTTGGAGGCTTCGGGCTTCATCGCGCGCACCCGCGACACCGTCGACACCCGGACCGTCCGGCTGACGCTGACCGACCGCGGCCACGAGGTCGTCGTGCCCGCCATCGCCGTCGTCGGCACCCTGCTGGACCGCCTGCTGGAGCCTCTGGGCGGCCGCTCCGGCGACCGCACCGAGGCGCTCTCCCACGAGCTGACGGCACTGCTCGACGTCCCACTCGACTGAGGAGCCTCAGATGCCCGTCGTTCCCGTCCTCGACTCGACCATGCACTACGAGCGGTCCAGCAACGCGCCGTTCGTGTTCCTGCACGGCAATCCCGCCTCGTCGCACATCTGGCGGAACGTCTTACCGGAGTTGGGAGGGCTCGCCCCGGACCTCATCGGCATGGGCAGATCCGGCAAGCCGCCCATCGAGTACTCGTTCGCCGACCACGCCCGCTACCTCGACGCGTGGTTCGACGCGCTCGGCCTGGACCGCGTGGTCCTCGTCGGCCACGACTGGGGCGGCACGCTCGCGTTCGACTGGGCAGCCAGGCACCCGGACCGCGTCGCGGGCATCGCCTTCTTCGAGCCGATGCTGAAGCCGTTGCGCAGCGACGAACTGCAACCGGCCGCCCGCGAACGCACGCGCAGGCTCCGCACCCCCGGCCTGGGCGAGGAACTGGTGCTGGACCAGGACACCCTCGTGCGCCAGGCGTTCACCGGCGGGGTGCTGAATCCGGTCCCGGACGAGGACATGACGGTGTACCTGGCGCCCTACCCCGACCGGGAGAGCCGCCGCCCGCTGCTGGCGTGGGTGCGGCAACTCCCGGTCGACGGCGAGCCTCCCGCCCTGATCACCCGCATGGAGGCCTACGGCGAGTGGCTGGGTGCGTCACCGGTTCCGAAGCTGTTGCTGACCTTCGAGAACTCTCCGACGCTGGCCATCGGGCCGGCGCTGACTGCCTGGTGTCAGGAGAACATCGCCGCACTGGACGTGGTCGCCTGCGGTGAGGCCGGGCACCACGCGCAGGAGGACCGACCCAAGGAGATCGCGGCGGCGATCGCGGCCTGGGCGGAGCGCCACAGCCTGATCGCCTAGAGCGCAGGGGAACTGAAGCTCCAGGAACGACAGCGGGGCGGACACCCGAAGGTGCCCGCCCCGCTGGTTCGTCAGGTCAGATGCCCGCCGAGGCGAGCCACTCCTTGGCGACCTTCTCCGGCTCCGGCTTGTCCGGCGACGACAGCTTCTGGTTCAGCTCCAGCAGCGTCTTCGTGTCGAGCTTCTTCGAGATGGCGTTGAGGGTGTCGCGGACCTGCTGCGACGCCTTCTTCTCGTTGATGAGCGGCAACACGTTCTGCGCGGCGAAGACGTTCTTCGGGTCTTCCAGCACCACGAACTCGTTGGCCTTGATGGCCGCGTCCGTCGTGAACAGGTCGGCCGCCTGCACCGTGTTGTCCTTCAGGCCGGCGACGGTCAGCGGGCCGCCGACGTCGAGGGCCTTGAACTCCTTGAACTCACACGCGTACTTGGCCTTGAGGCCCGGCAGACCGTCCGGGCGGTTCTGGAACTCCGGCGGGCCGCCGAAGACCAGGTCCTTGCAGTACGGCACGAGGTCGTCGAGCGACTTGAGGCTGTACTGGGCGGCGATCTGCTTGGTGACGACGACCGCGTCCTTGTCCTCGGCGGAGGACTTGTCGAGCACGGTGAGGCCCGCCGGCAGCGACTTCTTCAGCGCCGCGTAGACCTCGTCCGAGCCGACTTCGGGCGCTTCCTTGTTGACGTGCTTGAGAAGCACGCCGGTGTACTCGGGGATCAGGTCGATCGAGCCGTCCTGCACGCCCTTGAAGTACAGCTCCCGGTTACCGATGTTCGGCTTCTTCGAGACCTTGATGCCCTTGGCGGACAACGCTTCCGCGTAGATCTCCGAGAGCAGTCGCGACTCCGGGAAGTTCGCGGAGCCCACGACGATGGTGTCCGTCGGGGCCGGGTCGGTCTTCCCGTCTCCGGTCAGCGGATCGCCACCGCACGCAGACAGAAGCATGACCGCAGCGACGGCTGTCGCGATGCGCTTCATCTCTTTCCTCCGGTTCCCACTGGACGCAGCCCTGGCGAGACCGTCAGCCGTTGCAGGCCGGCGAACCCCAGGTCGACGAGAACGGCGAGCAGTGCCACGAGCACCGCGCCGGCGAGCATCTGTCCGAACTCCTGCAGGGCGAGGCCGTCGAAGACGAGCCTGCCCAGTCCACCGGCGCCTGTGTAGGCGGCGATGGTGGCGGTCGCGACCACTTGCAGCGCGGCGCCGCGGAAACCGCCGTAGATCAACGGAAGCGCGTTCGGGATCTCCACCTGGAGCAGCACACCCGACTCGCGCATGCCGACGCCCCGTGCGGCGTCGACGGTCACCGGGTCGACCGCGCGGACGCCCGCGTACGTGCCCGCCATGATCGGCGGGATCGCGAGCAGCACCAGCGCGACGTACACCGGGAAGTCACCGAGACCCGCCCACAGCACGACGAGGATCAGCACCGCCGTGGTCGGCAACGCCCGCAGAGCGTTGGAGAGTCCGACGATCACGAAGCCGCCCTTGCCGGTGTGACCGACGAACGCGCCCAGCGGGATCGCGATGACCGCGGCGATCAGCAACGTCAGCAGCGTGTAGCCGAGATGTTCGGCCAACCGCACCGGAATCCCGGTCGTGCCGGACCAGTGCGCGGGATCGAAGAGCCAGCCACCCATTCAGCTCACCTCCCCGCCCGTGCCCACGGCGTGAGCAGCCGTCCGATCAGCAACAGCAGGGCGTCCGCGAGCACCGCCAGCACGACCGTCCCGATGAGACCCGCGAGGACCTTCTCGGTGTGGTCGGTCTGGTATCCCTCGGTGAAGAGCTGGCCGTAGCCGCCGAGTCCGACGAGCGCGCCGACGCTCACCATGCTGATGTTCGACATGGTCGCGACCCGCAGGCCCGCGATCGTCACCGGCAACGCCAGCGGGAAGTCGACGGTGAGGAAACGGCGCAACGGCCGGAACCCCATCGCGTTCGCCGCGGCGACGACGTTGCCCGGCACCGCGGACAGCGCGTCCGCGACCGACCTGATCATCAGCGCGAGCGTGTAGACCGCCAGCGGCACGATGACGTTGATCTCGTCGAGGATCTTCACACCGAGCAGCACCGGCGTGATCACGATCAGCGCGATGGACGGGATCGTGAACAGGATGTTGGCGAACGGGAAGAGGATCGCGCGCGCCGTGTTCGACCGGCTCGCCCACCACCCGAGCGGGATGGCGAGCACGAAACCGATCAGCACCGGCACGACGGAGAGCCGCAGGTGCACCTCGGTGACTTCCCAGAACCTTTCCCAGTTCTCGAAAATCCAGGTCACTTCGGGACCTCACCCGCCGCGCGGGCCTTCGCGAGAGCCTTGATGACGTCGTCGGCCTTGACCACACCGGTGACGGCGCCTGCGTCGTCGACGACCACACCGAGCGCGGACGGCGAGCTGAGCGCCGCGTCGAGCGCGCCGCGCAACGTCGAGCCGTCGTACAGCGAACCACCGGAGATCAGGTCCTTCTCCACGACCTCGACCTCACCGTCCACACCGGACAGCCAGCCCTTCGGCCGGTTCGCCTCGTCCACGACGAGCGTCCAGTCGGTGACCGTGATGCGCTCGCCGAGCTTGGCCGTGGTGACGGGATGCACGGGCACGTCCGCGTGCAGGAACGTGAGCGTGCGGTAGCCGCGGTCACGTCCCACGAAGGAGGCCACGAAGTCGTTGGCGGGCGCGGCCAGCAGCTCGGTCGGCCGCGCGTACTGCGCGAGGTGCCCGCCCGTCTGGAACACCGCGACGCGCTCACCGAGCTTCAGCGCCTCGTCGATGTCGTGCGTGACGAACACGATCGTCTTGTCGAGTTCCGCTTGCAGACGAAGGAGTTCGTTCTGCAGGTCCTCGCGCACGACCGGGTCGACGGCGCTGAACGGCTCGTCCATCAACAGCACCGGCGGGTCCGCTGCGAGCGCGCGGGCGACACCCACGCGTTGCTGCTGGCCGCCGGAGAGCTGAGCCGGGTAGCGCTTGCCGAAGTTCGCGTCGAGCCCGACGATCTCCAGCAGCTCGGCCGCACGCGTGCGCGCCTTGCGTTTGTCCCAACCGGACAGAAGAGGGACGGTCGCGATGTTGTCGAGCACGGTCCGATGCGGGAACAACCCCGCCTGCTGGATGACGTAGCCGATGCCACGCCGCAGCGTGGGCGGATCCACGGTGAGGACGTCCTTGCCGTCCACCAGGATCGTGCCCGACGTCGGGTCGATCATGCGGTTGACCATGCGCAGCGACGTCGTCTTGCCACAGCCGGAAGGACCGACGAACACCGTGATGGTGCCCGCCTCGACCGCGAGGTCGAGCTCGTCGACAGCGATGGTCCCGTCCTCGAACCGCTTGGTTACGGCCCGGAACTCGATCACCCTTCGGATCCCTCCGGTCGTGACGACCACCCCGATTGGGCCGCCCTGGATGTAGATCCCAAAGACCTTAACTCGTTCGGCGTACCCCGGCACAGCGTTCCACGATGTGACGGCCCGTATGGTTTACGTCTTGTGACGATCGACCAGGTTCGGCAGTTGGTGGCGGAGCGCGGCGTGCACGCCCGCAAGCTCCGCGAAGTGTTGTCCCTGCTCAGCGAGGACTGGCACCCGCTGGCCGAACTCGTGCGCCTGCCCGCGGTTCCCCGCCGCACCGTTCAGGACCTGCTCAAGGCCCTGGGCGACGACGCGGAATCTTCAGACGATCGTTACCGCATCGCCCCCGGACTGGTGGCCTCGTACCGTTCGGAGTTCGGCGTTTCCGGCGTCCGCGACCACACCGACGTGCTGCGCCAGATCCTCGTGGACATCGCCGACGTGCCGTCGCCCTTGTCCTCGTTGGACCACGTGCAGGCGACGGCCGAGACC
Source organism: Lentzea sp. NPDC102401 (assembly GCF_044765805.1). Lineage (NCBI taxonomy): Bacteria > Bacillati > Actinomycetota > Actinomycetes > Pseudonocardiales > Pseudonocardiaceae > Lentzea > Lentzea sp. NPDC102401. The sequence continues at coordinate 368,889 of NZ_JBIWKS010000010.1, forward strand.
GCGCTGAACCGCGCGGTGTGGCTGAACTCCCACTACGACCTGGCGGGCAAGCGTCTGCTGTGCCTGGGCGACCACGACCTGACGTCGCTGGCCGTCGCCGCCGTCAATCCGAACGTGTCGATCACGGTCGTGGACCTCGACGAGCGCCTGCTGGAGTTCATCGACTCACGGGCGCTGGCCCGCGGGCACGACATCCGGACGTTGCACTGCGACATGCGTTTCGGCCTGCCCGCGGGCGCGCTCGAATCGTTCGACCTGGTCTTCAGCGACCCGCCCTACACGCCGGAGGGCATGGGCCTGTTCGCCGGCCGCGGCATCGAGGCGTTGGCGGACATCGCGTCCGGCCGCCTGCTGCTGGCCTACGGCTTCTCCGACCGGACTCCCGCTCTGGGCTTGAAGGTGCAGCAGGAACTGCAGAAGCTCGGGCTGGTGTTCGAGGCCATCCTGCCCGCGTTCCACCGCTTCGACGGCGCGCAGGCGATCGGGTCCGCCGCCGATCTGTACGTGTGCCGGCCCACCGGGCGGCGCGCGGTGTCCGGTGGCACGCGGATCTACACGCACGGCGCGCAGTCCGTCGAGTCGTCAGGGCCGTCGTCCGAGGCGCTGGCCGCCCTGTCGGAACTGGCTCCGCGCCCGGAGTCCTCGCCGCCGCCGAAGCCCCGTTCCGCGGGGTGGGCCGAGCCCGTGGGGAAGGGCGCGGCGTCGCTGGCCGTCGACCTGTCCGCGGATCCCGGGCCGTGGCTGCTGCGCACGTTGCTGGCCTCCTCGCCCGCCCGCCTGGCCTGCCTGGTGCCGAACAACCACCCGGCGGTGTCCTCAGAGGCCGGGCAGAAGGAACTCCAGGAACTGGTGCGGAGCCGGTTCAAGTTGAAGTTCCTGCGCAACAACCCAGATGGCAAGACCACGATCGTCGTCGCCGATCAGGTTCTCACCGGAACGTTGTCGCTGGGCGAACGCACGGTGCGCGAGGTCCTGATGAAGGCGCACGGCAAGCTGCGCAACGTCTGGCGCGAAGCGTTGATCACCGCGTCGCAGGGCGTGCTGACCAAGCGGCAGGCCGCAGAGATCGTCGACAACGCCTCGGCGGCGTCCGACGATCTCGAACTGCGGTTGATCGACCTGCCGAAGCACCGGATCGCGGCGCTGCTGCCGGAGATCTCAGCCAGCGCGGGGTATGTGGAGCGGTCCGAGGGCTAGCACCGCGCGGAACTCCTTGGGCGGCACCGGACGCGAGAACAACCAGCCCTGGTAGGCGTCCACCCCGACGCCACGCAGAACGTGGAACTGGGTGGCGGTCTCCACGCCCTCCGCCACGCACTTGCGTCCCATCGCGCGGGCCATGTCGACGACGGCGCGCGCGACGGCGAAGTCCGAGGAGTCGTTGCCCACGCCGGAAACGAAGCGCCGGTCCACCTTGATGATCTGCGCGGGCAGGTCCTTCAGGCGGGCCAGCGACGAGTAGCCGGTGCCGAAGTCGTCCACGGCGAACTGCACGCCGCGCTTCACCAGTTCGTCCATCGACTGGCGGACTCGGGAGGGCAGGTCGACGAACGCCGTCTCGACCAGTTCGAGCACCACGCGTTCCCACGGGACGCCGGACTCCATGATCGCGGTCGACACGATGTCGACGAACTCGGGATCGCCCGGCACCAGGCCGGCGAGGTTCACGGCCACCGACACCGGGCGGCCGTCGGGTGCGGGCCAGGTCGCGGCCTCGCGCAGGGCGGTGCGCAGGACCCAGCGGTCGAGCTCGCGCATCAGGTCGCCCTGTTCGGCGACGGGCAGGAACACGTCCGGCGGCAGCATTCCGCGGTCGGGATGCGGCCAGCGCACCAAGGCCTCGGCGGTCAGGACGGCGCCGTCGACGCCGACGACGGGCTGGTAGTGCAACACCAGGCCGTCGTGCTGCAACGCGTCACGCAACTGGCCTTCGAGGTGCACCTGGCGGTCGGCGGACGCGATCAACGCGGCCGAAGCCAGGGACACGCGGCCGGCACCGGCGCGCTTCGCCTCGAACATCGCGGCGTCGGCGAACCGCAGCAGGTCGGCACCGTTGGCGCGCGAGCCGTTCGGGACGGCGGCGCCGATCGAGGCCGAGACGCGGACGAGCTGGCCGTGCACCGGAACGGCCGTGCGCAGCAACGAGGCGACGCGGGTGGCCAGGGCGTCGACGCCGCCGACCGAGTCGATGTCCTCGCAGATGATCACGTACTCGTCACCGGACAGGCGGGCGGCGGTGCAGCCGTCGGGCAGGCCGCCTTCCAGCCGTCGCGCCAGAGCCACGAGCAGTTCGTCGCCGGCGTCGTGGCCGAGAGAGTCGTTGACGCGCTTGAAGTTGTCGATGTCGCAGAAGAAGACGGCGACCTTGGAACGGCCGGGGCCCTCCAGCAGCTTGCCGAGGATCTCCTTGACCAGCGCGCGGTTCGGCAGGCCGGTCAGCTCGTCGTGGGTCGCCTGGTGGCGCAACGCCTCGGCGGCGCGGCGGCGTTCGGTGATGTCCAGGAACACGATCAGCCAGAAGCGACGGCCGTCGTCCTGCACGGACAGAGCGATGTGGAGTTCGCAGTAGACCTTCTCGCCGTCCGGGCGGACGAGGATGCGCTGCGGGATCTTCTGCGTGCGTTCGGCGGCCCACTGCAGGCCGGGCGAGGTGTCCTCGGGGTGGGTGAGCTGTTCGGCGGTCATGCCGCGCAGCTGTTCCAGTTCCATGCCGAGCAGGTCGCACAACGCGTCGTTGGCGTCGACCAGGCGCTCGCCCTCGTCGAACAGGCCGATGCCGACCGGCGTCACGGACACGAGGTCGGTGAAGCGCTGCGAGGAACGCTTCATGCGCGCCTCGGCGGCCCGCTGCTCGGTGACGTCCTGGGCGGTGCCGACGGCGAGCTGCTTGCCGCGCGCGTCGTGGACGATCATGCCGTGGCAGCGGAAGATGCGCGGTGAACCGTCCGGGCGCACCACGCGGTGCTCGAACTGCGAGGCGACCTCGTCCACCACCAGCTGGCGGCACAGGTCGTCGACCCACGCGCGGTCCTCGGGGTGCACGAGGTCCAGGTAGGCCTGGTAGCTGCCGGGAAGTTCCGCGGGCAGGCCGAAGAGTTCGCGCAGCATGTCCGACCACACGACCTCGCCGGTGCCGGGGTTCCACTCCCACATGCCGAGGCGGGCGGCCTGCTGCGCGTCCGCCAGCCGTCTGCGGTCCTCGCGCATCTGACGTTCCAGGGCACGTGCTTCGGTGACGTCCTGGATCGTGCCGTGGTAGCGCTCGATGCGGCCGGACGGCGCGATCTCGGCGCGGGCCCGGCACATGTAGACGCGTTCGCCGACCTCGCTGCGGACCTCCACCTCGACCGGCGCGTTGTCCTGGGTGTGCAGCAGCTGGTGCCGCAACGCCTTGACGGCCTCGCGGTCGTCCGGGTGCACGCCGCTGAGCAGGTCCTCGTCCGGCGTCATGCCGAGCTCGGCGAACATCTCCATCAGCACTTCGCTGCGGTGCACGGCGCGGGTGCCCGTCTCGTACGCCCAGCTGCCGATGCGGGCGATGCGCTGCGCTTCCAGCAGCCGCGCCCGTTCCTGGGCGAGCTCGGTGGCCGCGCGCTTGGACTCGGTCATGTCGCGGATGTAGCCGGTGATCTTGTCCAGGCTGCCGGCGTCGTCCAGCCTCGCCTCGGCGACGCCGCGGATCCACCGCAGCTGCCCGTCCGGGCGGACGATCCGGTACTCGATGTCGATCGGGTCGCCGGTGATCTCGCGACCGTGCCAGTACGTCTCGACCATGTGGTAGTCGTCCGGGTGCACGACGTCCAGAACGGCCTGCGCACCAGGCACGACGGCGCCGCGTTCGAGGCCGAGCAGTTCGTAGTGCGTGTCCGACCAGACGGTCAGGCCGGTTCCGGGATCGAACTCCCAGGAGCCGAGCTCCGCGACCCGCTGCACCTTGCGCAGCCGGCGCTGTTCGTCGCGCAACTCCTCCGCGGCGGAGGCGAGGTCGGAGACGTCGATCAGCAGGACTGCCTGCAGGCCCGTTCCCGGAACGGCGTGGCGCGCGACGCGCACCGGCAGTTCGGTGCCGTCCGCGCGCAGCAACCGCAGGTCGGAGGTGTTGCCGAGAAGCAACTCACCGAGCGGGTGCCCGACGAGGTCGTCGGCTCCCTGCGCGGACGCGAGCTCCACGGCGGCGGGGTTCGCCTGCATGACGACACCCTTGGCGTCCACGAGCAACGACGGCGCGTCGGGCAAGGTCAGCCCGTCCAGCGTCATCGGAGGTTTCCCGGACGTCGGGACAGCCGTCCGTGCACGGCCGTTCACCACCGTCGCGCGTCCCACCCACTTGGGCACCGGCCCACCCTCTCCCGCATCCACCGCCCGCGGCAATTCGGGTGGGCACGACAACGGCACCCGAACGGCGGCAAACACGAACCCTCTCCTCGAGTGAACACCCGAGGAGAGGGACGGTAGCGCTTCAGAGCGTCATCGCCCACCCCTGCACGGGTTAACGAAAAGCCACGGTCGTGGTTCCGGTACCCGTGAAGATGCAAATGAGTGGCGAATACAAGCGCCGGATCAGGCGACTCCGTCGGCCTTGGCAGCCAGGGCCACAGCCGCTGCGACCTCGGGTCCGACGCGCGGGTCCAATGCCGAGGGAACAATTCGGTCTGGGCCCAAATCATCCTTCGCGACGGCGAGAATGGCATCCGCGGCCGCGAGTTTCATGCCTTCCGTGATCCGTCGCGCACCCGAGTCGAGAGCCCCGCGGAAAATGCCGGGGAACGCGAGCACGTTGTTGATCTGGTTCGGGAAGTCGCTGCGGCCGGTCGCCACGATCGCGGCGTGCCTGGCGGCGACCTCCGGGTGCACCTCGGGGTCCGGGTTCGACAGCGCGAAGACGATCGAGTCGTTCGCCATGCTCGCGATGAGGTCCTCGGACACCTTGGAGGACGAGACGCCGATGAAGACGTCGGCGCCGCGCAGCGCCACGTCGATGCCGCCGTCGAGGTTGCTCTTGTTCGTGACCGCCGCGATCTGCTCCTTGACCGGGTTGAGCCCGGCCCGGCCCGTGCGGACGATGCCGCGCGAGTCCAGCAGCGTGATGTCACCGGCGCCGGCCGCGATGAGGATCTTGGCGATCGCGATGCCCGCGGCGCCCGCACCGGAGATGACCACCCGCTGGTCGCCGATGTTCTTGCTGAGCACGGTGTTCGCGCCGTTGAGCGCGGCGAGCGACACGACGGCGGTGCCGTGCTGGTCGTCGTGCATGACCGGGCAGTCGAGCGCCTCGATCAGCTTCTGCTCCAGTTCGAAGCAGCGCGGCGCGGAGACGTCCTCCAGGTTGACCGCGCCGAACGACGGGCGCAGCCGGACGAGCGTCTCGACGATCTCGTCCACGTCCGTCGTGTTGAGCACGAGCGGAATGGAGTCGAGGCCGCCGAACGTCTTGAACAGCGCGGACTTGCCCTCCATGACGGGCAGGGACGCGCTCGGGCCGATGTCACCGAGACCGAGCACCGCGGTGCCGTCGCTGACGACGACGACGAGGCGGTGCGCCCACGTGTACTTCGCGGCGAGGCTCGCGTCCTCCGCGATGGCCTTGCTCACTCGTGCGACACCAGGGGTGTACGCGATCGACAGCGCCTTCGGGTCAGCGAGCGAGGCGGTCGCGCCGACCTCGAGCTTCCCGCCCAGGTGCGCGGTGAAGATCTCCTCGTCCGTCAACTGCGTCGGATCGGAGTTCTCGGTACGGGCTTCGTTCACTGCTGTCACGGCGTCCCTCCTGCGGTGCGGGCGGCGTAGTGGCCCAACTGGGCTCAATCACCAAACGGCGCACCGGCCCAGCGTTGTCACGCCGGGTACACGGGGCCTGGAAACTCGGTCGACGACCTCCGACGAGTTGCGTCGGAGAAGTGTCCGAGTGTTGCGGGTGACGGGAAGTGTGGCAGGGTCGCGCGTCGCTGTCTGCGGCGGGGATCACACTTTTTCCGCAGGTCAGAGGGCATGTAGCAAGACGTCCGTCCGGTTTTCTGCACCGACCGGTCAGTTTCTGCAGGCAGGAAGCACCCGATCGGTCAAGAAAGATTGACGCCTTAGAGTGACGGCATGCAGGCGAGTTCGCTGAAAATTGACGGCGCGTTCGAGTTCACCCCTCGGACATTTCCCGACGACCGAGGCGTGTTCGTCTCGCCGTACCAGGAGGCCGCCTTCACCGAGGCGGTCGGCCACCCCCTCCGGGTCGCCCAGACCAACCACAGCGTCTCCCGCGCGGGGACGATCCGCGGCATCCACTACGCGGACGTGCCGCCGTCGCAGGCGAAGTACGTCTTCTGCCCGCGCGGCTCGTTCATCGACGTGATCGTGGACATCCGCGTCGGCTCCCCCACGTTCGGCCAGTGGGACGCCGTGCTGGTGAACGCCGAGAAGTGCAACGCGGTCTACCTGGCGGAGGGCCTCGGCCACGCCATGATCGCGCTGGAGGACGACACGACGATGAACTACCTCTGCTCCACCGTCTACACCCCGTCCGGCGAGCACGGCCTGACGCCGCTCGACCCCGCTCTCGACCTCCCGTGGCCGCGCGAACTCGAGTTCCTGTTGTCGGAGAAGGACACCTCGGCCCCCACCCTCGCCGAGGCCTACGAAGCCGGCGTGCTGCCGCGCTACGAGGACTGCCTGGCCCTGTACGCGTCGCTCAAAGCCTGAAAGCGGGCCTCGGCCATAGTCGAGCTTTGACGACTCCGAGCACCTGCGCAGGTCCGAGGTGCTCGGAGTCCGTGCTCGCGAACGGGTTGTCGCCCACCACGTGCCACCCGCCGTCCACTTCGTGGGAGGCGCGCTTCACCGACAACTGCCCTGGCCTGCTCGCCCACGAGACGAGCACCACCTGCCCGGGCTTGGGCCGCACACCCCACCTGACCAGCACGATGTCCTCATCCCTGAGGGCTGGCGCCATCGACGGACCCCGCACGAGCACGGTGGAAAGACGCGGTCTCAACGATCACCCTTCGATCAGCCGGAGTAAGGTTCTCCCAGTCGGAGCATCCACTGTTTTTCATTCTGGGAGGAACGATGCGACTCGTGTCGCGCATTCTCCGCCCACGCGTTGAGGCGACCGCGCACTGCGATCTCCCCTGCGGCGTGTACGACCCGGCCCAGGCCCGGATCGAGGCCGAGTCGGTCAAGGCGGTCCAGGAGAAGTACCAGGCGAACGAGGACCCGGAGTTCCGGGAGCGCGCCATCCTGATCAAGGAGCAGCGCAGCGAGCTCGTCAAGCACCACCTCTGGGTGCTGTGGACGGACTACTTCAAGCCGCCGCACTTCGAGAAGTACCCCGAGCTGCACGACCTGTTCAACCGCGCCACCAAGGCCGCGGGCGCGGGCGGCACGAAGGCGTCGATGGACCCGGCCTCGGGTCAGGCGCTTCTCGACCTGATCGCGCAGATCGACAAGATCTTCTGGGAGACCAAGCAGGGCTGAGCCCACTGCCTTGCAGGACGACGCTGACCCGCGAAGATCGCTTTCGCAGGTCAGCGTCGTTTTTCGTCCGACGACGTGCTCACGCGTGGAAGCATGCGGCCGTGACGGGCACCTGGTGGTTGGACCTTCTGATCGGCGTCGTCGGCGCGCTACTGCTGACGTGGGTCGTGCTGGTCGTCGTGTTGATCACGGCGAGGCCGCGCGGAGGGCTGCTTCGCGAAGCACTCCGGCTGCTCCCCGACGTGGTGCGCCTGGTGCACCGGCTGGCCGTCGACCGCACCCTGCCGCGCGGCGTGCGGATCAGACTGGGCCTGTTGCTCGCCTACCTGGCGCTGCCCATCGACCTGATCCCCGACTTCATCCCCGTTCTCGGGTACGCCGACGACGCGATCATCGTCACCTGGGTGCTGCGCGGGGTCGTGCGACGTGCCGGTCTGCCCGCGGTCCGGCGGCACTGGCCGGGAAGCGATGACGGGTTCGCGGCGTTGTGCCGGCTCACCGGCATGTCGTGAGTGGTCGTGGGCCACGACCACTCACGAACTCTCACGCCGCGTCCGTGACCTTGCCGATCACCTCGAAGTCGGTGCCGGTGGGCGAGATCCCCTCGAACTTCAGCCGGACCTGCTCCTCCCCTTCGGTCTCGGTGTCGGCCACGGTCGGCACCTCGAACTCGAACGTGGTGGCGCCCGTCTGGACGAAGGCGTAGACCCCGAGCTGCGTGGACGACAACGGCCGCGAGGGCAGCGCTTCCTCGCCCGCGTTCTGGAGCAGCCACTCGGCGTTGACGTCCGTTGTGGACAGTTCGGTGCCGGAGGCGGGTGCCACCGGCACCCCGAAGAGCGTCACCGGGGAGTCGACCGCCTCGGACAGGGTCAGCCTCCACTTCAGGGTGCCGCCCTCCACGACGCTGCCGGCGACGGGGGTGACCGTCACCTCGGGCGCGGGGTCGTCGTTGCGCACCAGCAGTCCGCCGATCGCGGAACCGACGACCGCGTTGGAGATCGCGAGAACCGACACCGGGTAGCGGACGTCGGCGCTCCACCTGGTGTTGCCGGTGTAGGTCACCGGCACCTCGGCGCGGTTCTCGCCCGGCTTCAGCGTCACGAGTTGGGTCGTGGGCTGCTTGGTCGCCGGGTCGGTGTAGAAGACCCGGATCACGCGGGTGCCGTTGCCGGTCGCGGTGACGACGATGTTGTGGGTCTGCGCGCCGGAGTCGCCCTCGTCGACGGTCGTGACCGCGGCGTCGACCCGGGCCAGCCGCGTGGGAACCACGGGAACAAGGCCCTTGTCCCAGCCGTAGGCGTCGATCAGCCACGCCTCGCCGGACGCGGACTCGGGGACCAGCTCCAGCGAAGCGACCCTGCCGACACCCGAGGGCAGCGGCACGCGGACTTCCTGAGCCCACAACGAACTCGTGCGATCCGAGCCGGGCAGTCCGGTCACCGATACGGCGCCGAGCGAGTGCTTCCGTCCGTTGTGGTCGGTCACCGAGACGCCGAACCGGGACGCCGTGGAGTTCGGCGGAACGGCCAGACGCAACGCCAGGTCGCTGGAGCCGTTCAACGACACCGGTGCGGAAGGCGTGACCACGCCGGCCTGGCCCGCTGCCGACCACTTGAACGCGACCGAAAGACGTTCGGGCTGCGCCACCGCACCGCGGAAACCGACGAAGTGCGGTGAACGCACGGTGCTGCACCCGACGGCGGCATCGCGGGACGTCTGCTGGCAGACGCGAGCGCTGCCGGACACACCGGTGGACCCGTCCGGCACGACGAGCGACCTGCGGTCCGCGCCGATCGCGTGCGAGAGAACGCGGGCGGGGTCTGCGGACGGGGCGCGGACGCCGGAACCGTCGAGCAGCGGCAGCACGGACTGGTCGCGGCCGAGGAACAGGCGCGTGGACGCCGCGATGTAGGTGGCGCCCATGGTCTGCTGCTGGTCCGCGGTCAGCCGGGTGGCGGTGCCGGGCGTGCACAGCGGGTCCGGCTGCTGGCCGGGCCAGAAGTCGTCGGACGCCGGTGCCTCTGCCTGGCCGGGCGTCCACTCGCTGTTGAAGTAGTTGTGGTTCGCGCCGATCATGTACAGGGCGCTGTGCATCGCGTCGCCACGGCTCAGGCCGCGCGTCTGGTCCACGAACATCTGGCCCTGCAGGTCGGACACGTCACCGTCGCAACCGGGCAGGAACGTCACCGAGGGCACGTCCGGCGCCGGGTTGTGGCCGAAGATCGTGGGGCCGATCAGCACGTCGCCGCGGATGTTCCAGCGCACCGGACCGGAGAATCCCGTGTCACCGGGCGGCGGCGTGAGGCTGTCGGTGGCGGCGCGGTTGACGCCCTCGCCACCGCGGGAGTGGCCCACCAGCAGCACCTTCGACATGTCCGCGGCCGGCGCGGACTTCACGGCGCCGGGCGCGGAACCCTTGCCGGAGGCCCAGTCCGCCCACTTGGCCAGGTGGTGGCGCACCAGCGACGAACGGCCCTGCGCGCCCGCGTCGGCGGTCATCGCGTCCTGGGCGTTGATCCCGTTGGCGGAGATCGACACCGTCAGATATCCCTGCGACGCCAGCAACTGCTGCGCCTTCAGGTAGCCCTTGTGGCTCGGCACCGCGGTCAAACCGCTGGGGCACGGCCAGTTCATCGCGATCCGGTTCGGATCCGACTTGCTGTAGCAGGTGTAGTGCCTGCCGTGGAGGAAGAGCACGAGCGGCCGCTTGCCGGGCGCGCCCTTGGGCGCGACGACGACGGCCTCCATCTCGATCGGCGCCGCGTACTCGGGCAGCTTGATCGAGTCGAGCGCGTACTCACCGGTGCTGGTGGCGTACGGCCCCGGTGTGCCCGGATCCACGCCGGCCTCTGGCTGCAACGCCGGCAGTTCGGGCACGGACAGACCAGCCGCCGGAGGCTCCGGCACGTCCAGCCGCTTCCCAGCCGACCGCACCTGAAGCGCGGCGGGGTCCTTCAGAGCGGCCTTCAGCGTGTAGGTCCGCAGGTTCGCCGACTCCTGGGCGCGCCCGAGGAACCGGTCGCCCTCCCAGAACTCGACACCCGCGTCGAGCAACGGCATCGACGTGGCGGTGGTCCACCGGATCTCGTCACCGGAGACGGTCCAGCCAGGTGCGGAAGGTGGTTCCGGCGCGGCCGACGCGGGCAGCGCCGGTAGTACCGCGGCCAGCAGAACAGGAAGTAAAAGCGCGACTGCACGGCGCATGAGCGGGTCCCCCTCAAAAAGGACTATTCACTCCGTTCTATCCACGCCGTGCAGCACAAGGCTCGTGATTCCGCCCGGAATCTGCCAATCAAAACGACAACCCGACGGGAGTATTACGCCATTCAGCCCAACGCCGGGTGATTTCCCTCATCGGAACAGAAGTTGCCGATCGTGGTCCAGGGCCAGGTGACAACGCTCACCACACTGCCCGCGACGGTGTTCGCCGCCTGAGGACCTTGGCCGATCTCGTCCGACGGCTCCAGTTCCTGCCAATCCAGCACGTATCCCACGTCATTCCCCCTCAGAAACCGCGATCAGAACACCCCAGAAAAGCAGTCGGCACCGTCAACGCGCCCGCATTTCGGGGAGAGCCGAAATGTCATGGATGACGCATGGGAGTTCATCGTGCGGTGAGGCGAGGACCCCGCGCTCACGGAGGACGAAGGTTTCGCCGTCTCACTGCCTCCCGGCCGGTGGAGCGTGACCACACACCTGATCGACGCCGAGGCGCTGGGCGAAGCGCTGGACTTCGTGGTGCTGATCAAGCCCGACCGCTGAGAACAGCACCGCATGGACGTTCAGCCGTTCGACCGCCCCCGATGACGGACCATCACCGGTCTCTGGGGTCGTTGTCGCGCTCGTTCTGGCTCAGCTTGTTCCACGTCGAGGTCAGTTCCGCCCGGATGCGCGCGACGCGAACCCCGAAGGCCTCGCGGATCTCCCGGGCGTCGACCTCGTCGGGGGCGCCGTGGTCGTGATGCTCGCCGCTCATGGCGGGCGGGGTACCTCGACGGTGTACTACTCCAAACGTGGTCCCCGTCACTCCTTAGGATCAACCAGGTGAGCACCCACCTCTACCTGCTGCGTCACGGCCAGACCGAGTGGTCCGAGAGCGGCAGGCACACGGGACGCACTGACATCGAGCTGACGCCTGAGGGCGAGCAGCAGGCACGCCGCGCGGGCGCCACGCTCGCCCGGCTGAGGGGCACGGACCAGGCACCCGCGCTGGTGCTGACCAGCCCTCGGCAGCGCGCCACCAGGACGGCCGCGCTGGCCGGGCTGGAGGTCAACGCGATGACCGAGGACCTGGCCGAGTGGGACTACGGCGACTACGAGGGCATCACCACGCCGCAGATTCGCGAGCGCGTGCCCGGCTGGACGGTGTGGTCGCACCCCATGCCGGGCGGCGAGACGCACGCGGAGGTGCAGGAGCGGGCCCGCAAGGTGCTCGGGGAGGTGCGCAAGATCCTGCCCGGCGGCGACGTGGTGCTGGTGGGCCACGGGCACTTCAGCCGGGTGCTGATCGCGGCGTGGCTGGGTCTCGCGTCCGACCAGGGCGTCCACTTCGGACTGGACCCGGCCGGCATCTGCCAGCTGGGCGACGAGCGGGGCGACCCGCAGGTGCGCAGGCTCAACGTGCCTGCCTGGGAGGTGTGATGATCCGACGGGTGGAACCGCGTGACGTCGACGCGGTCGTGGGGCTGGTGCACGAGCTGGCGCTGTACGAGAAGGCGCCCGAGCAGTGCCACCTCACCGCGGAGCAGCTGCGCACCGCGCTGTTCGGCGAGAGCCCGGCGCTGTTCGGCCATGTGGCCGAAGTGGACGGCCGGGTCGTCGGGATCGCGTTGTGGTTCCTCAACTTCTCGACGTGGGACGGCGTCCACGGCATCTACCTCGAAGACCTCTACGTCACGCCGGACCAGCGCGGCAGCGGCCTGGGCAAGCAGCTCCTGAAAGCGCTTGCCCAGGAGTGTGTCGCCAAGGGGTACACGCGTTTGCAGTGGTGGGTGCTCAACTGGAACGAGCCCAGCATCGGCTTCTACAAGTCGCTGGGCGCCGTCCCGATGGACGAGTGGACGACGATGCGTGTCGCGGGCGAGGCCCTGGCCGAGCTCGGCTCGTCACTCTGAAGGTTGACGGAAGGTCTCGAAACGCTCACGAAAAGGGGATTCCACTGAGGACGGGTCCACGGTGCTGGCAGCGTCCCCGCTCGCCGATCCCCCGGCACAAAGTAAGCGTGGAAAGAAGGAAAGACCGTGGGTACTGACCCGACTACGATCGACCCCGCCGTCTCGACCGGCATCGGCGTCTTCGGAACGATCATCTACCTGGCGCTCGCCGTCTTCGGCGTCGTCGTCTTCTGGAAGACCTTCACCAAGGCCGGTCAGCCGGGCTGGGCCGCGATCATCCCGATCTACAACATCTACGTCCTGTTGAAGGTCGCGGGCCGTCCCGGCTGGTGGCTGATCCTGCTGCTGATCCCGATCGTCAACATCGTCATCCTGGCGATCGTCTCGATCGATGTCGCGAAGTCCTTCGGCAAGGACACCCTCTTCGGTGTCGTCGGCCTGTGGCTGTTCAGCATCATCGGTTACGCGATCCTCGCGTTCGGTGACGCGCAGTACCGCGGCCCGGCCGCGCTCGCGGGCCAGCAGGCCGCCTACAAGGGCTGAGCAGGACCACGAAGGCCGGTTCGCGAAGTCACCCTGGACTTCGCGGGCCGGCCTTCACTACGATTTCTTCTGAAAACGTTTGCAGAACTTCTCAGACGCCGAGCAGCCGCCGCCCTCGACACAAGAGGAAGGACCAACGATGAAGCGTCGACTGACCGGCGCGTTCGTCGCACTGGCGGTGGTCGTGGCACCGGTAGGCGTGGCGAAGGCGGCGAGCTTCAACGTCAAGGACTACGGCGCGAAGGGCGACGGCAAGGCGATCGACTCGGTCGCCATCGACAAGGCCATCACGGCGGCCAGCGCGGCCGGCAACGGCACCGTCGAAATTCCGCCGGGCACGTACCTCTCGCGCTCGATCCACCTCAAGAGCAACGTCACGATCAACATCCAGCAGGGCGCGCGCATCGTGGCGTCCGGCAGCGGGATCGACGCGCCGGAGCCCAACCCCACCTACGGCAAGTACCAGGACTTCGGGCACAGCCACTTCCGCAACGCCCTGCTGTGGGGCGAGAACGTCGAGAACGTCAGCTTCACCGGCAAGGGCGTGATCGACGGCGCGAACAAGCTGGAGACCGGCGAGAACATCCCCGCGGGCAAGGGCGACAAGATGCTGTCGCTCAAGTTCTGCAAGAACGTCACCATCACCGACGTGACCTTCAGGGAAGCCGGTCACTTCGCCATCATCACCAACGGCTGCAACGGGATGAAGCTCGACCGCGTCACCGTCGACACCCCGGACGACCGCGACGGCATCAACTTCATCAACAGCTCCAACGTCGAGCTGTCGAACTCCACCGTCATCGCCAGCGACGACGCGGTGGCGTTCAAGAGCGACTACGCCACCGGAAAGACGTTCCTGAGCGAGAACAACGTCGTCCGCGACTCCACCATCCAGTCGACGGAGAACAACGCGATCCAGTTCGGCTCCGAGACCTGCGGCAGCTTCAGGAACATCCAGTTCCGCAACCTCAAGGTCACCGGCGCCTCGAAGGCCGGCCTCGGCATGGTGTCGATGGACGGCGCGGTGATCGAGGACGTCCTCTACGAGAACATCCAGCTCACCAGGACCGCCTCACCGATCTACGTCCACATCGGCAAGCGCGGCCGCTGCCCGAACAGCCCGCCCACCGGCAAAATCCGCAACATCACCTACCGCGACATCACCGGCACCAACCTGACCGCGCCGCGCGACATCCCCGGCGACCCCGAGTACGCGTCGACCGTCTCCGGCCGGTCCGACTCGAAGATCACCGGGCTGACGTTCGACAACGTGAAGCTGACGGTTCCGGGCAACCACAAGGAGTCCGACGCCGCGAAGAACCCGCCCGAGGTGTCCGGCGAGTACCCGCCGCGGATCTTCGGCGTGCGGCCGGCGTTCGGGTTCTGGATCCGCAACGCGACCGACGTGAAGTTCCTCAACAGCACGGTCGAGTTCGAGAAGAACGACGGGCGCCCGGCCATCACCACAGACAGCGTGCAGAACATCTCGCTGAACGGCGTGAAGGTGGAGCGCAGCACCGGCGCGAACGACCTGCAATGGCGCAAGAGCAGCGGAACGTCGGTCACGGACAGCACGACCACGAACGGTCAGGCGCTGCGAGTGAAGACCGGCTAGACCATCCCCACGGCGCCGTACGTCGACGCGTCGGCCGTGGCGGAAGTACCGGGAAGCTCGCCGTCCGCCCGCCAGTGGGCGGCGAGCACCAAGCCGGGTTCCAGCAGCTTCAGGCCGCAGAGGAACTCCTCCACGTCCTGTTTGGACCGCGGCACGAGCTTGGCGTCCATGTGGTCGGAGAGGTCGACCAGCCGGTCGACCAGTTCCGGCTCGACGTCCTTCGTGAGGTGTGTCAAAGCGAGGATGCTGCCCTCTGCCAACGCGGCCCGGTAGCGCGCGACGACACCGGCGGGCTCGTCGACGACGTACGGGAGGATGCCGACCATCAGCACGGCGGTCGGCTGGGTGAAGTCGATGAGACGACGTGTCTCCGGGTGGCGCAGCACGGCGCCCACGTCGGAGATGTCGGACTGCACGATGGCGGCGCTGAGGTTGTCGCGCAGCATCGTGCGCGCGTGGGCCACGGTCACCGGGTCGTTGTCGACGTAGACCACGTTGCACGACGGGTCGAGGGACTGGGCGGCCTCGTGGACGTTGCCGGCGGTCGGGATGCCGCTGCCCAGGTCGAGGAACTGGCGGATGCCGTACTCCTCGACGCACAGACGCACCACGCGGCGGGAGAAGGACCTGATCGTGCGCGCGATCTCGGCGACGGGGAACTTCTTGATGCTCTCCTCGGCCAGCGCGCGGTCAACCGCGAAGTTGTGCGCTCCGCCGAGGTAGTAGTCGAACAGGCGGGCCAGATTCGGGCGTTCGGAATCGCCGTTTGTCGTCACCCGCTTCGGGCCGTCCTGCACTGCGCACCTCACCCTGCTCCCAAGCGGCGCGAACGCTGGAGGCACGGTAGCTGGCTACTCCGTTCGTGTCCATCCACCATTAGTGAACACGCAGGGTGATGGCCCCCGGCCGGAGCCGAGGGCCATCGCAGGGTTACCGCTGGTCAAGCTGTGTGTCAGACGCCCGCGTTCTGGGTGATCCAGGAGCGGTAGGTGGCGATGCGGGTGTAGTTGGACCGCGTCGCGCGGTCCGAGGTGGACGCGACGCCGACCTGGCGACCGGCCCCGAACATCGGGCCGCCCGAGTCACCACCGGCGGCGATGCCGTCGACGCGCTGGACGGCGATCGCACGACCACCGCGGTAGTCGGAACCGTTGGGGTTCGTGACCCGCGTGTTCGCGACCTTCAGGTAGCGCGACTGGCAGTTGATCTCAGGCTGGTTGGTGCAGGTGGCGCCCCAGCCGTAGAGCTGCACGGTCTGGCCGGTAACCACGCCGTCGCTGCTGGAGGCCAGCGGCGAGAACGGGGCCGACATCGCCGTGCCGACCTGCACCAGCGCCAGGTCCGCCGACGGGTGCTTGATGATCCGCGTACCCGTGACGAGCTGGCCGCCGGACTGCTGGTCCAGGCTGCCCGCGCGGAACGTGTACGTGCCGCTGCCGGCGACGCAGTGCTCAGCGGTCAGGATCCACTGAGGTGCGATCTTCGTGGCGGAGCAGTTCTCCCGCCCGTTGAAGAACAGGCGGGCGGCGTACGGGAAGTTGGACGCGTAACCGCCGCCGATGATCATCGGCGACATGTCCGGGTTCTCCGGAGCGGCCGTGGCGGTGGCAGGGGCGAGGGAGAGCGCTGCAAGGACGGCGCCCGCGATCGCAATGGTGAAACGCATGGTTGGTCACCTCGTGAGTGCAGGGAGTGGTTAAGCAACCACGCACAGCTTCACCCGGCCGTGTGACCGTGACCACCCTCCGTTAGTCGGCTTTGTCGCCTTCCGATACCTCGTCGAGGCCCATCGCCCACTTGCGCCCGTCGTTCGTGAACAGGAACACGAGCACGACGACGCAGTAGATGCCGCCCAGCGAGCCGAGCAGCTGCTGCTCAGACGGCCCGTACGCGTACCAGGCGCAGCCGAGCAACAGCAGTTGCGTGACGATCACGGGCGTGCGGGCGCCGTGGTGACCGCGGAACAACATGATCGTCGCGAAGAGCGCCCCGCCGAACCAGAGCACGAGCACGCCGGCGGCGCCGAGGATCGGGCCCGCGGGCGTCGCGCCCCCGATCACCCGGATGACGAGAGCGACGGCCAGCGCGATGCCGCCCAGACCCTGCACGAAGGTGAGCGCGGACGCGATGCGCACCGCGCGCGGCGGCGCCTGGATCCGAGTGGTCACGGGAGACCTTTCATCACGTTCTGTACTGGTCACGGATCGTAGGCCACCCGGTTGGAGGGCTCTCCCGGCACGTCCCACGCGGGAAGATCAAGGGGCCTTCAGCGAGCCGGCGGTCGTCCGGGGTGCACTCGGCTGCGAGGTGAACGCGGTGCTGACGGAAGGGAGATTTACGCCACTTTCGTGAGGCTGTAGCCACCCTGAGGGAGGACATGCGAGCCGCGGACGGTCACGCACTGTCTTACTCTCAAGTAGTGCGCGCTCTTCTCGTGGTGAACCCGCAGGCGACTACAACGACGCCCGCGGGCCGTGACGTGCTGGCACACGCACTCGCCAGTGACGTGAAGCTGGAGGTCATCGAGACCTCCTATCGCGGCCACGCGGCGGACGCCGCCCACCAGGCGGCGGCGGACGGGTTCGACCTGGTCATCGCCCACGGCGGCGACGGCACGGTAAACGAGGTCGTCAACGGCATCCTGCGCGGCGGCCCCCGTCCCGAGAAGCCGATGCTGGGCGTCGTGCCCGGCGGTTCGGCCAACGTCTTCGCGGGCGCGCTCGGTATTCCGCGCGACCCCGTCGAGGCCACGCACGTCCTTCTCCAGGCCATCGAGCACGGCACCAGGCGCCGCATCGGGCTCGGCCAGGTCTTCGCGGACGTCATCGAAGGCGGCCGCTGGTTCACGTTCAACGCGGGCATGGGTCTCGACGCCGATGTCGTCGCCGGTGTGGAACGCGAGCGCGCCAAGGGCCGCAACGCGAGTCCCGCCCTTTATCTGAGCGTCGCGCTCAAGGCGTACGCGCAGATCGTGCGCAAGCCGCAGCACTTCATCGTCGAGGTGCCGGACGAGGCGCCGTTCGACGACGTCGGCATGGTGTTCGTGTCGAACACCGATCCCTGGACGTACTTCGGGGACAGGGCTATCCAGCTCAACCCCAGCACGTCGTTCGACGGCGGCCTTGGTTTGAGTGCTTTGAAGACGATGCGGGTGCCCACCGTGGGGCGTTACATCGCGCAGATCCTCTCGACGGGGAATCCGAAGGGCGGAAATCTCGTTCGGCGTGATGACGTGGGTTATGTCAGGGTGAAGTGCGAGGACCCCGCGAACCTTCAGGTGGACGGAGACTTCCTCGGAACGACCACCGCGGTGGAGTTCAGAGCGGTCCCGGACGCGTTGACTGTTGCCCTGTAAGGACCTTTACAGTCCGTGACCGTTTCGTGACCGTCTCGGTACCTTCCCGGGATGTACTGCAGTCGAGTGACAGCAGAGCGTGAAACCCCAGGTGAACGCTGTCGATCTTTTGGGTGAGTTCACTCACCGGGTCAGTGCTTACCCCTTGACATCCCAGCCGTTCGTGAAAGCATTCACAAGCACCCCAAAAACGACCGCTGACAACCGGCGTGCCCTTGTGCGCGCCTATCGCTGAGGAGTAGTTCCAATGGACTGGCGCCACCGCGCGATCTGCCGCGACGAGGACCCCGAGCTGTTCTTCCCCGTTGGGAACAGTGGTCCCGCGCTGCTTCAGATCGCCGAGGCGAAGACCGTCTGTCGCCGCTGCCCCGTCGTCTCCGACTGCCTCGCGTGGGCTCTCGAGAGCGGCCAGGACGCCGGCGTCTGGGGCGGGATGAGCGAAGACGAGCGCCGCGCTCTCAAGCGCCGCAACGCCCGTACGCGGGCCCGCAGCAACGCCTGACCAGGCAGTTAGCCGCGAACAGCAACTACTGCGTTTGATCTTTATAGGAGAAGCCCGACACCGTGCCAGGTGTCGGGCTTCTTTTGTTTGCACACCCTCCCGCATGACCACGTGAGACCGCTGAGGCTGGTCGTCACGTGTGCACGGCGTTAGTTTAGCGCCGCCCTCTGAGCGGCACGCGCAGGACCGCCTCAGTACCGCCTCGGGGCCGCCGCCGCAAGCTCAAAGAGCCTCTCAATTCAGAATCGACAAGGGTCCGAACGATCTGCAGACCCAGCCGATCGGTGCGTTCCAGGGAGAAACCCTGCGGAAGGCCCTTGCCGTCGTCGGTGATCGTCACGTCGAGCCACTTCGCGGAGCGCTCGGAATGCACGACGACCTCTCCGCGCTGGCCAGGGGCGTAAGCGTGCTCGAAGGCGTTCTGCACGAGTTCGGTCAGCACCATCACCAACGGGGTGGCGATCTCGGCCGGCACGATGCCGAACCCGCCCTCGCGCCGCACGCTGACCTGGGTCTCCGTGACGGCGACATCGCTCATCATCGGGATGACCTTGTCGACCACGTCGTCGAGATCGACTCGCTCGTCGACGGACATCGACAACGTCTCGTGAACCAGTGCGATGGAAGTCACACGGCGAACGGACTCGGCGAGCGCCTCCTTCGCCTCCGGGTTGCTCAGCCTGCGGCTTTGCAGCCTCAACAGGGCCGCGACGGTCTGCAGGTTGTTCTTCACCCGGTGGTGGATCTCGCGGATCGTGGCGTCCTTGGACATCAACGCACGGTCACGGCGGCGCACCTCGGTCACGTCGCGGCACAGCACGATGGCGCCCGCGGCCTGACCCCGTGGCCTAAGAGGCAAAGACCGGAACAGCACCGCGGCGCCGCGCCGTGACTCGGCCTCCATGCGCATCGACGGCTGGCCGTCCAGTGCCTGCCTGATCCGCTGGGCGACCTCGGTGGCGTCGAACGGGTCACCGATCAGGCTGCGTGTGAGCGGTGCGAGGTGCACGCCCACAAGGTCTGAAGCGTGCCCCATGCGGTGATACGCCGACAGCGCGTTCGGTGACGCGAACACCACCGCGCCGGACGGGTCGAGCCTGATCAGGCCGTCGCCGACGCGCGGACTGGTGTGCACGTCCGGCGAGGGTTCGGGCGCGGGGAACGTGCCGTCCGCGATCATCTGACACAGGTCCGCGGCGCTGCCGAGGTACGAGATCTCCAACGGCGACGGCACGCGCGGGACGGCCAGGTTCGTGCTGCGGCTCAGCACCGCGATGACCTGAGTGCCCAGCCGCACCGGGATGGTCTCGCGCCGCACCGGCACGCCCAGGTGCCAGCGCGGGTCCTCCTCGCGGCAGATCCGCGACTCGTCCATGGCCCTGCGCAGCTGCGGATGTTCCTCGGACTCGACCTCGCTGCCGACGACGTCCTCCGGGTGAGCGGTGGGCGCCGTGGTGGGACGGGCCTGGGCCACGCAGAGGAACTTGTCGTCTTCGAGCGGGACCCACATGACGAAGTCCGCGAACGACAGGTCAGAGAGGAGTTGCCACTCCGCGACCACCAGCTGGAGGTGGTCGACGGCAGCGCCGGAGAGCTTGGTGTGCTCGGCCAGCAGGTCCGTGAGCGTAGACAGAACTCCTCCATGAGAAACTACGGAAGCTGTGTTCGATTGGTCGGCTGGTCCGACCATCGCGAATAGGTGCACGGCAGGTCGGCCCAGCCGACGCTGGTTGAAGCAGTTCTGATCCTAGGAGACTCCCATGTCGAAGCGTGCTCGCAAGCGCCGCGACCGCAAAAAGGGCGGCGCCAACCGAGGCAAGCGCCCCAACGCCTGAGTGCTGCGAAAAGGCCTGGACACCGAGACGGTGACCAGGCCTTTTTGTCGTTCAGGTGAGGATCTCAGTCCTCGGTGCGAATCTCCACGATCGTCGCCCGGATGCGCGCCTTCAGGTCGGCGGGTGCGTAGTCTCCGCCACACTTGCGGGCGAGCAGCGCCTTGAGGTGCTCCTCCAGCCCGAACTGCTCCAGGCACGGATGGCACTCGTCGAGGTGCGTCTGCAGTGCCGCGCGCCGGCCCTGGTCGCATTCCTGGTCCAGGAACAGCCAGACCTCGGACAGCACCTCTGAGCAGTCGGTGTCGTGGGGTTCGCCGCAGTTCATGACGCGTCTCCGTTGCTGCCGGTGCCGCTACGGAGGAAACCGCGGTCGCGGGCGACGTCCGCCAGCATGTCGCGGAGCTGGCGACGGCCCCGGTGCAACCGGGACATCACCGTGCCGATCGGGGTGCCCATGATGTCTGCGATCTCCTTGTACGCGAAGCCTTCGACATCGGCGAGGTAGACCGCGATCCGGAACTCCTCCGGCAACCGCTGCAATGCTTCCTTGACGTCGCTGTCGGGCAGGTTGTCGAGTGCCTCGACCTCGGCGCTGCGCAGCCCGGACGAGGTGTGGCTCTCCGCACGAGCCAGCTGCCAGTCCGTGATCTCCTCGGTCGGCTGCTGGATCGGCTGGCGTTGCTTCTTGCGGTAGCCGTTGATGTAGGTGTTCGTCAGGATCCGGTAGAGCCATGCCTTGAGGTTCGTGCCCTCCGAGAAGGACGCGAACGCCGAGTAGGCCTTGAGGAACGTCTCCTGCACCAGGTCCTCGGCATCTGCCGGATTGCGCGTCATGCGCAGGGCAGCCGAGTACAGCTGGTCGAGCATGGGCATCGCGTCGCGCTCGAAACGTGCAGCGCGCTCCGCCGTCGTCTCTGTCGTGCCGGTGGCGGGCACCGCGCTCCCTTCCCACAGGTTCTGGGTCGGGACTGACTTTACGCGTGACCGCTCAAGCATGTTCGTTGCCACGTTCTGAGTAACAACGGAGGGGCTGGTAGTAATTCCGCATGGCCGGACGTGGGACCCCCGCCACAGCGCTGCTGGACAAGCAGCGGGTGGCGCACACCTTGCACTCGTACGAGCACGACCCCAGGCACGAGTCGTACGGACTGGAGGCCGCGGAAGCGCTCGGCCTGGTCCCCGGCCGGGTGTTCAAGACGCTCGTGGCCGAGGTGGACGGCAAGCTCGCCGTCGGCATCGTGCCGGTGACCGGGCAACTCGACCTCAAGGGTCTGGCGGCCGCGTTGAAGGGCAAGAGGGCGAAGATGGCACTCGTGGCCGACGCCGAGCGCGCGACGGGTTACGTCGCGGGAGGCATTTCCCCTCTCGGCCAGAAAAAGCGCCTTCCGGTCGCACTGGACGAGTCGGCATTGCAATTCGAAACTGTTTTCTGCAGCGCCGGTAGGCGTGGTCTCGAAGTCGAGATCACGCCTACCGACCTAGTGCGACTCACCAATGCAGTGGTCGCCAGAATCAGTGCTTAACCGACCGGCGCCGTGATGCCGCCGCTCCGGACGTATTCAGCACCGATACCGGACGCCGGCCACGCGACGGTGACCAAAGCGCCCAGCTTGCCCTGGCCGGGCAGGTTGAAGCGAACGAAGGCGGGGAACTGCTGGGGGCCCTCGCTGTTCGATGCCACGTACTTGGCGGCATAGCTGTCCCCGCCGACCAGCGTCTCGCTGTACGGAGGTTGGCCTCCGGTCAGGGCGGCGTGGATGTCGTTGCCCTTCCAGTCGAGGAAGCGCAGGTTGCTCACGGTGCCACCGATCCGGCAGGAGACACCCTCCGCGGCGACGAAACGGATCACGTGCGCCTTGTCCTTGACCGACGGAGAGCGCATGTCGTCGACGCGGATCGCCAGATCGTCGGCGGTGCACCATGGGGCCGCCGCTGTCGGGTCGGAGGCCTGAGCGGCAGAGGCCGCCACGACACCCACTGCGGCAGTGCCGGCCAATGCGGCTGCGGTCGCGATCGTGCGGAAACGGCTCACGTGTTCTCCCGAATTCATCTCGATAGGCATTCGCCTTACACACTGATCGACGATTCGGAGATACACCCGGTTGTCACGAAGAGCGGATTTCGTACTTTCGGCCGACCCATTCCTCCATTCGGAAGAGCTCGCCCTACTCGCCAGTCTGGCCGTCGATCGCTTCCCTGATGAGATCGGCGTGGCCGTTGTGCCGTGAGTACTCCTCGATCATGTGGGTGAGGATCCACCGCAGGCTGGGGACGCGCCCGTCACGCCACGGTGCCCGCTTCGCCGGTTGGCTCAGGTCGCCGCGCCTGAGCGCCTCGACGAGGTCCTTCCTGGCGCCGTCGACAGCGCGCCGCCACAACTCGCGCAACTGCTCCGGGGTGTCGTTGGCAGCCGAGCGCCAGTCCCAGTCGTTGTCGGCCTTCCAGTCGACGCTCGCCCACGGTTCCAGCGGCTCACGGTCGTGCAGGACAACGCGGAACCACTGCTCCCCCACGTAGGCAAGATGTTTGACCATCCCGCCCAGGGTCATCGTGGACTTCGCGGTGGTCGCGTTGAGCTGCTCCGCCGTGAGGCCCTCGATCTTCCACATGAGAGTGGCGCGGTGGAACTCGAGGAAGCCCTTGAGGGTGTCGAGCTCGTTACCACCCATCGGTGGTTCTGGCCTGCCCTGCTCATCGATGACCGTCATACGCCGAACGCTAGTCCAGCGGGCGCAGCACCCGGTCCATCCACTCACCGACGTAGCGGCCCACGTCCGCGACGGACGCCTTCAACGAGTGGTCGCCCTTGAGCAACACGACTTCGCGGTGATGGGCGACCTCGGGCTGGCCGAACGGATCGTTCTCGCCCTGCACGACCAGCGTGGCGACCTCGACGCCGTCGAGCTCGGCCATCCGGGACTTCTCCGGCTTGCCGGGCGGGTGCACCGGGAACGCCAGGCACAGCACCGCCACGGCCTGGCCCTCGACCGACGTGCGGCAGGCCACGCGCGCGCCCGACGACCGGCCCCCGAACACCAGGGGCAGGCCGTCGAACCAGCGTTCGCCCAGGTCCTCGACCACGGCCATCCAGGCCGTGTCGAGCTGGCCCGCCGGCGCCGGGGCACGACGGCCCGCGACGCGGTAGGGCTGTTCGATCAACGCCACGTGCACGCCGACGGAGTTCGCGGCGCGGCACGCGGCGACCAGATCCGGAGCCTCCACGCCGCCACCGGCGCCGTGGCCCAGGAGCAGAGCCGCACGCGGTTCGTGGGCACAGTGCAGTGAGGCCCTCGCGGGGCCGTGCGGCGTGTCCACCAACAGCGTGGTCACGACAGCTCTGCGCGTTCGATCAGGGAGGCGTTGTTGTTCTTCACGCTGTTCACATCGGTCGAGACCGGGCGCAACTCCAGTGCCTCGACGATCGACAGGTCCGGGGTCAGCAGTTCGGACGGGTCCAGCGACGTCGGGTCGAGCCACGCCGACCATCGGTCCTGGGGCAGCAGCAACGGCATGCGGTTGTGCACTTCGGTCAACGCGCCGAGGGATTCCGTGGTGAGCACAGCGCACGTGACGGTCGGAACGTCGTCCTTCCACCACACGGACCACAGGCCCGCCATCGCCAGGGACGTGTCGTCCCCGAGCGTCATGAAGTACGGCTGCTTGCGCCCCTCGGTCGGCTGCCATTCGTACCAACCGGCGGCGGGGATGATGCAGCGCCGCTTGATCGCCGACTGCTTGAACGCGGGCTTGCTCAGCACGGTCTCGGCTCGCGCGTTGATCATCTTGGCCGCGCCGGAGAGGTCCTTGGCCCAGTGCGGGACGAGGCCCCAGCGCATGACGCGGACGCTGCGTTCCAGCTCCTCGTCCTCGGGCTTGCGCTCGACCACGGCCATGACGTGCTTGGTGGGAGCGATGTTGTAGTCGGCCCCCGGTGCCTCGTCGCCGGTCCCGTCCACCGCGTCGAACTCGGCCGCCAGCAGCGCCGGGTCCTTGGTGGAGGCGTACCTACCACACAAAACCGATCACCTCCGAAGTTGCGATAATCCCACGTCCCGCACACCAGTGCGAACTGTCCCAGGACAGATGCGGGATCATCTGTGCATGACTCAGCACTGGTCAGCCCCCAGCGCGTCCGGCCCAGTCCACTCGACGGTGCCGGTGCCCGGCTCGAAGTCGATCACGAACCGCGTTCTGGTGCTCGCGGCGCTGGCCGACGGGCCGTCCACGGTCCACGCGCCGTTGCGCAGCCGCGACACGGTG
The DNA here is from genome assembly GCF_044765805.1 of Lentzea sp. NPDC102401. Lineage (NCBI taxonomy): Bacteria > Bacillati > Actinomycetota > Actinomycetes > Pseudonocardiales > Pseudonocardiaceae > Lentzea > Lentzea sp. NPDC102401. Next base: position 393,580 of record NZ_JBIWKS010000010.1, read on the forward strand.
CTGATGGCCGCCGCGCTGTCGTCCCTCGGCGTCGGGATCACCGATCGCGAGGACGGCGGCTGGGACGTCATGCCCGGCCTGCTGCGCGGGCCCGCCGACGTCGACTGCGGTCTCGCGGGCACGGTCATGCGCTTCCTGCCGCCCGCCGCCGCGCTGGCCGAGGGCGGCATCCGGTTCGACGGCGACCCGCACGCCCGCACGCGACCGATGAGCACCGTGCTGGGTGCGCTGCGGTCGCTGGGCGTGGAGATCGAGGGCGACGCGCTGCCGTTCACGTTGCACGGCACGGGGTCGGTGCCCGGCGGCGAGGTGACGATCGACGCGTCGGGTTCGTCGCAGTTCGTGTCCGGGCTGCTGCTGTCCGGTGCCCGCTTCGACAAGGGCGTGACGATCCGGCACGACGGCAAGCCCGTGCCTTCGTTGCCGCACATCGAGATGACGGTCCAGACGCTGCGTTCGGTCGGCGTTCAGGTCGACACCGGCGTTGCGAACGTGTGGCACGTCGAGCCCGGCGTGATCAGCGCGCGGACGTGGCACGTGGAGCCGGACCTGTCGAACGCGACGGTGTTCCTGGCGGCGGCCGCGGTGACCGGCGGCGAGGTGACGATCCCGCACTGGCCTTCCGTCACGACCCAGCCCGGTGACGCGGTGCGCGGCATCCTGGAGCGCATGGGCTGTGCGGTCGAGGTGTCGGACCAGGGCCTGACCGTGCGCGGACCGGCGAAGCTGACCGGGGTGGACATCGACCTGCGCGACGAGAGCGAGCTGACGCCGACCGTCGCCGCACTGGCCGCGCTGGCCGAGGGACGCACGATCATCCGGGGCGTGGCGCACATCCGCGGCCACGAGACCGACCGGATCGCGGCACTCGTCAACGAGATCAACGCGGTGGGCGGCGACGCGACCGAGACCGAGGACGGCCTGATCATCGACCCGCGGCCGTTGCACGGTGGTGTGTGGAAGGCCTACGCCGACCACCGGATGGCCACCGCGGGTGCGATCATCGGCCTGGTGGTGCCGGGCATGTCGGTCGACGACATCGGCAGCACGACCAAGACGATTCCCGACTTCCCAGGGATGTGGAACGCCATGCTCACCGGGGGCGCGTAGAAGTGAGCAAGCAGGACTGGCGCAAGCTCGACGAGTCCGACGTGCGCGTGCGCCCCGGCAAGGGGACGCGGCCGCGCAGCAAGAAGCGGCCGGAACACGCCGACGCCGAGACCGCGATGGTGATCGGAGTGGACCGCGGCCGCTGGACGTGCACGATGGAGTCGGGCGCGATCGTCACGGCGATGCGTGCGCGCGAACTGGGCCGCACGCCCGTGGTGGTCGGCGACCAGGTCGGCATCGTCGGTGACACGTCGGGCCAGCCGGACACGCTGGCCCGCATCGTGCGCGTCGAGGAACGGACCTCGGTGCTGCGCAGGACCGCGGACGACACGGACCCGTTCGAACGCGTAGTCGTCGCGAACGCCTCCCAGCTCATCATGGTCGTCGCGCTGGCGGATCCCCCGCCCCGCACGGGTTTCATCGACCGGTGCCTGGTCGCCTCGTACGCCGGCGGCCTGGAACCGGTGCTGTGCCTGACGAAGTCGGACCTCGCCTCCCCTGACTCGCTGCTGGCGCTCTACACCGAACTCGACGTGCCGGTGATCGTGACGCGCTCAGACGAGGAACCGGCCGCGTTGCGCGCGAGGCTCACGGACACGGTGTCGTGCCTGATCGGCCACTCCGGCGTCGGCAAGTCCACTTTGGTCAACAAGCTCGTGCCGGACGCGAACCGCGCGGTGGGCGTGGTGTCCGGCGTCGGCAAGGGCCGCCACACCTCCACCCAGGCCGTGGCACTGCGCCTGCCGGAGGGCGGCTGGGTCGTGGACACGCCGGGCATCCGCTCGTTCGGCCTCGCGCACATCACGCCGGACGACATCGTGAAGGCCTTCCCGGACTTCGCCGAGGCCGCCGAGGAGTGCCCGCCCGGCTGCGGTCACCTGGGCGCGCCCGAGGATCCCGGCTGCATGCTCGACGAACTCGTGCCGGACGCGCCGGGCCGCCTCACGTCGCTGCGGCGGCTGCTCGCGTCCCGGGCCGGAATGGACGACTACACGGATTGAGGTTGCGCCGGTCGTTCACACTCTCCCCATGAGGAGACTTCTGGGGGTCGCCGTGCTGTGCGCTGCCCTCACCGCGTGCACGGCCGAGATCCCCGGACCACCGCCGAAGCCGGTACCGACCACGTCACCGCGCATCGACAAGCCGCGGAACCTGGCCGCGTTCGACACGTGCAGGGCGATACCGGTGGACGGCAGCAGCCCGCTCATGAAAGCGACCACGGCCGTGCCCGCGCCCGACCCGGCGAACCCGGGCTTCTGCCGGTACACCTTCACCTTCCCCTCCGGCGACCTGACCGTCCTCGTCGGCCTGGAGGAGATCGAGTACGACGAGGTGAAGAAGGCCCACCCGAGCGGCCACCAGGGCGAGATCGACGGGCACACGATGTGGTTCGGCTGCGACACGGACGCAGCCGAACTGGACTGCGGCGTGTGGGCTGCCGTGGGCTACGCGCGGTCGTTGACCGTCAAGACGCGGATGCCCGGCGCGGACGAGGGATGGCTGCTGTTCCAGCGCGTCACTTTGATCAAGTTCGCGCTCGACCGCCTGCCGGTGACGTCATGAGTCACACTTCCCGCATGAACACACGCCTGGGGGCTGTGGCGCTGCTGGCCGTGCTGACCGCGTGCTCGACGCCCGCGCCTCCACCTACTCCCGCACCCACACCGAAACTACGCGACCTGGCCACGGTCGACGCCTGCACGTTGCTCGCCGAGCCGGACTTCGCGAAGCCGTTCACGAAGGCACCGGAACCGCTCAACGAGCCGCTCAGCTGCCGGTGGTCGATCGAGGGCCAGACAGTGTGGATGAGCGTCGAGAACGAGTCGCTGGAGCAGGCGAAGATCCGCGTGAACGAAGGCTCGGACCTCACGGTCGAAGGCCGCAGGGCGTGGTGGGGCGTGGAGACCGACTTCGCCAGCGAGCCGTCGAACAGCATCGGTGTCACCGTGACCGAGCTCGCGGCGGACCGCGTGCTGGTGATGACGGCCGAGAAGATCCCGGGCAACTACGACGTGGGGTCGGTCGCCCGCACCCGGTCCGTCGCGGTGGTGCAAAGGTTGTTCTCATGATCCGACTGCTTCCGGTGCTGCTCCTCGCCCTGACGGCCTGCTCGACCGCGCAGCCGCCCGCCCACGAGTTCGAGGACACCGACCCCTGCTCGCTGCTGCAGTCCGGCGACGCCGGCCAGATGAACGGCTCCCCCACCAGGACCGACCGGTCGTGCGACTATCCGTTCGACTCGCTGACCGTGCGGCTGACGCTGCTGAGCGCGAAGTTCGCGGACGAGTCGCAGAAGCTGTTGTCCGACGGCGGCCACGGCGCCGTGATCGACGGCGGCCAGCCCGGCGAGAGCGACGACCGTCCGCTGACCAGCAAGTGCGTGGACGCCTCGGGCGAGGTGACGTGCGACGCCGTCGTCGAGGTGCGGGACGGGCAGCTCGTCGGGCTGAAGGTCCTGCAGCGCAGCCACGATCTCAACGTGGTCGGACAGGTCACGCAGGGGCTGGCGGCGAAGGCCATGGGAAGGCTGCCGAGATGAAGCGTTTGTTGCCATTGCTGCTCCTGGTGGCGGGCTGCGGTGCGGTCCCCGTGGCGGCACCGCCGAGCAAGACCACGACCACCACGACCACCACCGAGACGACGGTCGTCACCACGTCGCCGCGCATCGACACGGCGCGCAAGCTGCCTGCCGACCCGTGCCAGTTGCTGGTCGCGGCGGACTTCGACACCCCACTGGCGGGCACACCGGCACCGGATCCCGCCATTCCGCGGTCCTGCGTCTACCAGGAGGGCAACACCGGCACCGACTCGGACATGTTCGTGGTGGTGACGTTTCTGGGCGCCTTCGAGGAGCCGGCGAACGCGTCGGGCAAGATGCTCATCCAGGGTCACTCGACGGCGATCTCGTTCGTCGTCCAGCCCGGCGTCATGCAGTCCATCTACACCGTCGCCGTCAACGCGACCGAGTCCTACTCGGTCATCGTCGACCTGCCGAAGGCCAACTCGTCGCAGGTCTCGCAGATCGCACTGGGCAAGGCGCAGCAGGCCTTCCGGCGGCTCGTCACATCCTGACGCGCTGTCTCGTCCACTGGTCATGAAGGTATTCGTGATCGGTGCGACGGGCGTTCTGGGACGGGAAGCGGTGCCGCGGCTGCGGGCGGCAGGACACGAGGTCGGGGTGCTGGACCGGCACACGACCTCGCTGTTCGACGCGGATCAGCTGGCGGTGGCGCTGACGGGCTACGACGCCGTCGTCAACCTCGCCACCCGCATCCCGCTCAGCGCGAAGGCCGTGCTGGCGAGTGCCTGGGCGGACAACGACCGCATCCGCACCGAGGGCACCGCCGCCCTGGTCGAGGCCGCGAGGGCGGCCGGAGTCGGGCGGATCGTGCAGGAGGGCATCTCGTTCGTCTACGCGGACGGCGGTGACCGGGAGCTCGACGAGAGCGCGCCGATCAAGCCCGTCGGGCACATCGCGAGCTCGGCGCAGGCGCAGCACAACGTCCTCGCGCACCCCGGCGGTGTGTTCCTGCGCTTCGGGATGCTGATCGGCGGCGACGCCATGTCACCGCCGGTGCTCGTCGGCGACGGCTGGATGTCGGTCGTGCACCCCGGTGACGCTGCGGCCGCGGCCGTCGCCGCACTCGACGCTCCCGCGGGGATCTACAACGTCGGGACGCCGGTTCTCAAGCGGGACATGGGAATCACCCGCCTGCCGAAGTTCTTCGGCAGGTTCGCCGCGGCGTTCGAGGTGTTCGGACGCTCGCAGCGGGTGGTGAGCACGAAGCTCACCGAGGCCACCGGCTGGAAACCGCAGAACTAACCCATGTGCGGATAGCGGTGATCCGTCGGCGGCACCAGGGTCTCCTTGATGGCGCGCGGGCTCGTCCAGCGCTGCAGGTTGTAGATCGAGCCCGCCTTGTCGTTGGTGCCGGAGCCGCGCGACCCGCCGAACGGCTGCTGCCCGACGACGGCACCGGTCGGCTTGTCGTTGACGTAGAAGTTGCCCGCGGCGAACCGCAGGGCGCGATGTGCCTGGTCGACGGCCACGCGGTCACGCGCGAAGATGGCGCCGGTCAGCGCGTACGGAGTGGAGGTGTCGATGATCTCCATCATCTTAGGGAAGTCCGCGTCCTCGTAGACGTGCACGGCGAGGATCGGGCCGAAGTACTCCGTCGTGAAGATGTCGTGGTGCGGATCGGTGCCCAGCAGCACCGCGGGGTCGACGAAGTAGCCCACCGAGTCGTCGCACGAGCCGCCGGCCAGCACCTCGACCGAAGTGGACGCGGAGGCCATCAGCAGCGCCTCCTTGTGCTTGGCGAACGCGCGGTGGTCGATCACGGCGCCGCCGAACACCGACAGGTCCGTGACATCGCCGTAGGACAACGACTTCGTGACGTCGAGCAGCTGTTCGCGTACACCGCCGTCCCACAGCGAACGCGCGATGTACGCACGTGAGGCCGCGGAGCACTTCTGGCCCTGGTACTCGAAAGCACCGCGCACCAGTCCGGTGACGAGGGCGCGTGGATCGGCGGAAGGGTGTGCCAGCACGAAGTCCTTGCCGCCGGTCTCGCCGACGACGCGCGGGTAGGCGCGGTAGTTGTCGAGGTTGCCCGCCATGGTCTGCCACAACGCCTTGAACGTGCGCGTGGAACCGGTGAAGTGCAGGCCGGCGAAGAACCTGTCCCGCAACGCGACCTCGCTCACGGCCTGGCCGTCGCCGGTGACGAGGTTGATCACGCCCGGCGGCAGGCCCGCCTCTTCGAGCAACCGCATGGTGAAGTGCGCGGCCAGTTGCTGCGTCGGCGACGGCTTCCACACCACGGCGTTGCCCATCAGGGCGGGCGCGAGGGGCAGGTTTCCCGCGATGGCGGTGAAGTTGAACGGCGTGATCGCCACGACGAACCCGTCGAGCGGCCGGTGGTCCATCCGGTTCCACACGCCCGGCGACGAGATCGGCTGCTCCTGCAGGATCCGGCGGCCGAAGTGGACGTTGAAGCGCAGGAAGTCGATCAGCTCGCACGCCGCGTCGATCTCGGCCTGCTGCACGGACTTCGACTGGCCGAGGATCGTGGCGGCGTTGAGGGTGTCGCGCCACGGGCCGGCGAGGAGGTCTGCCGCCCGCAGCATGACCGCGGCCCGTTCGTCGAACGGCAGCTCCTGCCAGCCCGGCGCGGCGTGCTGGGCGGCGCGCATGGCGTCCGCGACGTCGGAGTTCGTGGCCTGCGCCGTCACACCGAGAACGTGCCTGTGGTCGTGCGGCTGAACGACGTCGATGTGGTCGCCACCGCCCATGCGCTGCTGACCGCCGATGGTCATCGTCAGCTCGTGCGACGTGCCTTCGAGCTCCGCGATGCGTGCCTGCAGACTCGTCCGTTCGGCGCTACCGGGTGCATAGGTGCGCACTGGTTCGTTGACCGGTTCGGGTGCAGACGTGACGGCGTCCATTCCCCCATCGTGGCACGCGGTAGTAGGGTCCGTCGGATGGCGCGGGTGACTGGCATCGGCGGGGTTTTCCTGCGTTCTAGAGACCCTGTGCGCTTGGCCGCCTGGTACCGCGACAACCTGGGCGTGCCGATGAGCGAGAAGGGCACCGTCACCTTCCACTGGCTCGACACGGCGACGAACGAGTTCCCCGGCACCACGACGATGGCGTTGTTCGCCCAGGACACGCCCTACATCGGCGAACCCCACCAGCGCACGATGCTGAACCTGCGCGTGGACGACCTGCTGTCGCTGATGGCGAAGCTGAAGGCGCGCGGCGTCGAGGTGCTGCCCGACACCGAGGACTCGGAGTTCGGCCGGTTCGGGTGGTGTGTCGACCCCGAGGGCAACCGGATCGAGCTGTGGGAGCCCGCGGAGGGAATGTGATCGTGTTCGACGAGGCCGTGCGGGCGCTGCGCGAGTGGCAGCACGACGACCTGCCGTTCCAGCTGCATCCGGGAGATCTGGGCTGGTACCGGCGTTTCGGCAACCAGGAGGCGAACGCGGCGGTCCGGATCTGGCGCGACGACGGGCGGATCGTCGCCGTCGGGCTGCTGGACGGCGCCGACCTGCTGCGGTTCACGATCGCGCCGGACGCCCGTCAGGACGAGGAACTGGCGCGGCGACTGGCCGACGACATCTGCGCTCCCGAACGCGGTGTCCTTCCCGCCGGGACGGTGTACGTCGAGTCCCCGCGGGGCACGCGGTTCCAGAAGCTGATGTTCGAACGCGGCTGGCAGTCCGACGTGCCGTGGACGCCGCTGCGCCGCGATCTCGCTGCCCCGGTACCGGCTCCCGATGTGTCGATCGAGATGATCGGACATGCCCGGGCCGATGTGCACGCGGCCGTGATCCGGGCGTCGTTCGAGAAGTCGACGTTCACCGAGGAGCGCTGGCACGCGATGGCGGTCGGCTTGCCGTACACCGACGCCCGAAGCCTGCTCGCGCTCGACCGGGGCGTCGCGGTGGCGGCGATCACCGTGTGGTCAGCGGGCCCTGGCAGGCCAGGGCTGATCGAACCGATGGGCGTGCACCACGACCATCGGGGCAAGGGGTTCGGCAAGGCGGTCACGGTCGCCGGGGCGGCGGCGTTGCGCGAGCTCGGCTCGTCCAGCGCGCTCGTCTGCACGCCGAGTTCGAACGTCGGCGCGGTCGCCACCTACCGGGCAGCCGGTTTCGAAGCGCTGCCCGAGGTGCACGACCAGCGGCGGGACTAGGGCGTGTCCCGTGAGTCCGTTCGATGAGAGTCATGGTCGAGGCTCACGGGACCCGCCCTAGAGCCAATACCGGTGACTTAGAGTGGTTTGCGCTGGTTGTTGGCTGAGGCGGTGCGGTGGTGCGGTGCGATCCGGACTGCCTCGGTGGGGTCGCGGGTG
>NZ_JBIWKS010000011.1:0-397570 GCF_044765805.1 Lentzea sp. NPDC102401
CAAGGACTCACAGTCCAGGCGAGCAGAGTGCTCACCCACCAGCGCTACCAGAACCGAGCCTGCCAGACGACCGGCTCAGCACTCATTAGGCGAGCAGACAGAGCGCGCGGTCACGGCAAGCCCACGCCCGCAAGCGACACCGAAGGCGAGCCGTTCTTACCGTGCGGTTTGGGTGGGGTGGCTTCGTCACGAGTCGTGCCACAGCTCTTGCTGCATCAGGGAAGGGGTGTCAACTCGACACGCTTTTCGTCGAGTTGACACCCCTTCCCTGATGTGGCCCGCTCCTGGTGCGACTCGTGACGAAGCCACCCCACCAACGCAACCACCACAGCAACGCAACTCCGCCCAACGCAACAGGCGTGCCATCAACCCGCGCATGGCGCAGACCCCGGCTTTTGATCAGATTGGCGGGGTCTGGGGCGGAGCCCCAGGAATCAGCCGCCGCATCCCCTCGCACGGTGACCCACCTACGGACAACAAACCGCCGCCCGCCAACGCAACAGGGGGACGACCCACCCAACCGACGCGCAGAACCGACGCACAAAACGAAAAGGGGGGCTGGGGCCAGGCGGAAGAAGGCCCCAGCCCCCTCTCTCAAACCCCTGCCAACGGCACGGACGCCGCCAGCTCCTCAGCAGGGGAAACCACGGGAACCTCCCCCGACTCCTCCGAAGGAGGCTCGGCCCGATCACAAGGAGGCACAACAGGCGAAGCAACAGGCGGAACAGGCTCCTCAGCCCGAGGCGTCGACGGCGGAACCTCAGCAGGCGGATCCACAGGCGGAGCCGTGGAAACAGGCGGCACAACCACCGGCGTCTCCACAACCGGCGGAGGCTGCACACTGGACACAGTGGACGGCACCGAGGTAGTGACCACAGGCGGCGAAGCCGCTCCAGAAGACGACGGCGAAGCCGGCTCTTCCTCCTCAGGCTCCGAAGGCTCATTCCGCCCAGTAGCAGCAGGCTTGGCAGAAGAAACCCGGACGGTCTCGGTAACAGTGGTGCCCACAACCCGAGTCTGCGTGGCCAGGCGAGCCGCCCGAACCTCCCGAGCCGCCCCCTCCACCACCACGGTCTCGGTAACGGTGGCCAACGAAACCCCGGTCTCGAAGGGCTCAGTCCACCACTGGGACGTAGAAGGCCGAGCAGGCGGAGGCGCGGCCAACGGCGCCTCACTCGGCGACCCCGTCAAGGCGATCAACGCGAACATGCCGCCCAGTGCCAGGAACGGCACGACGACCACGGCCCCGAAGCACCCGCGGCCACTGCGCGGCTCATCACGGTGACTCATCTTCAGCACACCCCCGAACGGTGAGAACTGTTCCATCTGGTTGATCGTCCACATGGAACAGTCCGTCACAGTTCTTTAGTCACACGATGGGGTGTTCAGCTCAGCGGCGGCAACTCCGGAGCGTGAGCGGCGGGTGAAGATGAAAGGGTTTCCAGAGCCAGCGAAACGGCCTTCTCCAGCTGTGGGTCGCGGCCGGAAACGCGGTCGGACGGTGTCATGACCACGTCGATGTCCGGGTCGACACCGTAGTTCTCCACCGCCCAGCCGTGGCCCTTGAAGTAGGACGCGTACCTCGGCTGGGTGACCATCGTGCCGTCGACCAGCGTGTACAGCATGTCGATGCCGATCACACCGCCCCAGGTGCGCACCCCGACAACGGGGCCGATCCCGAGTTCCTTGATGGCCACGTTGACGATGTCGCCGTCCGATCCGGCGTACTCGTCGGCCACCGCCACCAAAGGGCCACGAGGCGCGTCCTGCGGGTACGACTCGGACGCCGTGTAGCCACGAGCGACGGACCAGCCGATCACCTTGCGGCCGAGCTTCTCGATGACCAGCTGCGAGGTGTGCCCGCCGCCGTTCTCGCGGACGTCCAGCACCAGAGCCTCGCGAGCCAGCTCGACCCGCAGGTCTCGGTGCAACTGGGCCCAGCCGGCGCCCATCATGTCCGGCACGTGCAGGTAGCCCACCCGGCCACCGGACTGCGCGTGCGTGAACGCGCGACGGTTGGCGACCCAGTCGTGGTAGCGCAGAGGCTCCTCATCAGCCAGAGGCACGACTACGACCCGACGCAGCTCGCCGCCACCGCCGGGCCGGACGGTCAGTTCCACGGGCTTCCCGGCGGTCCCCACCAGCAACGCCCCCGGCCCTGCCAGCCCGACCGGGCGGCCGTCCACGGCCACGAGAGCGTCACCAGCGCGCACGGCCACGCCAGGCGCGCACAGCGGCGAACGCGCGTGCGGGTCGGACGTCTCGCCGGGGATCACGCGCTCAACGACCCAGGAGTCGCCGTCCCGCACCAGGTCGGCACCCAGCAGTCCCTGACGACGCGAGGCGGGCACGTGCGGTGACGAGCCCCAGACGTACGCGTGCGAGGTGCCGAGTTCGCCCTGCACCTCCCACAGCAGGTCGACCAGGTCGTCGTGGCTGCCCACCTCGGCCACCAGCGGCCGGTAGCGGTCCAGTTCGCCCTGCCAGTCGACGCCGCCCATGTCGGTGCGCCAGAAGTGGTCGCGCATGAGTCGCCCGTTCTCGGCGTACATCTGCGCCCACTCCAGCGCGGGATCGACGACGACGCGCACGCGTGCGAGGTCGATCTCCACGTAGTCGGCCGAGTCCTCGTCCGCCTTGCTGTCGGACGGCACGACCCGCAGGTCACCGCGGTCCTCGACGACCATCCGCTTGCCGTCGCCGGACACCGCGAACGCGTCCGCGCTGTCCGCCAGGCACTCGGTCTTCTGCTTGGTGAAGTCGTAGCGCTCCAGCACGGTGCGCGGCGGGCGCGCTTCTGGCGACGCCAGGTTGTCCCCCAGCACGCCGAGCAACGGCCGGCGCAGCCACAGCAGGCCGCCGCGAGCCGCCTTCAACGACACGTAGTCGGCGGCCGCGACGGGCACCGGCACCACGCGGTCGGCGAGACCTTCGAGGTCGACCTTCGTGACCGAGGCCTTCTCGTCGTCGTCCTCGGAGTCCTTGTCCTCGTCGCCGACCGGGCGGCCGCCGTGCATCGGCGCGAACGGCGACGGCGTCGTGGCGGCCAGCGGCACGAGGTGCGGTCGGCAGCCGGTCGGGAACGACAGGTCGAACACGTGCGCGTCGTAGACCGGGTCGAACGTCCGGATCGACAGGAACGCCAGGTACTTGCCGTCCTCGGTGAAGGTCGGCGCGAAGTCGGCGAACCGCAGCGGCGTCACGTCCACAACGGACAGATCCACCGCGTTCACCATCTTGATGTGCCGCAACGGAGTCGGCCCGGGATGCGACCACGCGAGCCACGCGGAGTCCGGCGAGAAGGCGAGGTTCGTGATGTGCGCGTTCGCACCGCGAACGACCTCACGAATCTCACCGGAAGCGATGTCCACCAACAACAAACGGCCGTCGTGCGTGGCGACGGCGACGCGCGAACCGTCCGGCGCGGCGGCCAGGGACATGACCCGCCCGAGCGCACCGGAGGCGATGCGGCGCGCGGTGTTGCCCGGCTCGACCCCGCCGACGGGCGCGACCTCCAGGGCCTCCTCGCCCTCGACGTCGGTCACCCACACCACGTGATCGGTCTCGCCGAGCACCTTCGGCAGCCGCGCGCGGACGTCGGAGCGGTCGGCCAGCACGCGAACGGGGCCGTCGCGGTGCGTCACCCAGTGCACGGAGCCGCGGACCTCGACGGCAGAGGCGCGGCCGGTGTGGTCGACGCTGAACGACTCGACGTTGCCGGAAGCCTTGACGTGACGCGGTTGCAGGCCGGTGCGCGGGCCGCCGAGCTTGATGTCGAGCTTGCGCAGTTCGGACAACCCGTCGAGCAGCCACAGCTCGCCGGCCTGGTGGAAGATCACCCGCGAGCCGTCGGTGGAGGCGTTGCGGGCGTAGAACTCACCGGAGGTGTGGCGCTGGAGGTCGGTGCCGTCCGGCAGCACCGAGAACACACTGCCGACGCCGTCGTGGTCGGAGATGAACGCGATGCGCCCGTTGACCCACATCGGGTTCGCCAGCGACGACTGCAGGCCGGACAGCACGCGGACGAAGTCGCCGGAGCCTTCGGCGTCCACCCAGAGCTTGCCCGCGGTGCCACCCCGGTACCGCTTCCACCACGCCGGTTCCTGCATGTAGCTGGACGACGCGACGACCTGGCCGTCCGGGCCGAACGACACGTCGTTGACCCACCCGTACGGCAGCACCTCGGAAGGCCCGCCGTCCAGGGGAACGGCGTGCGCCTGCTTGCGGTGCCGCGACATCTGGCCCGTGGTCGACACGGCGAGCACTCGCCCGTCCGGCGTCCACCCGGACACGGCCGTCCGGGCCACGCCCCAGTGCGTCAACCGGCGTGCGGGACCACCGTCCACAGGAGCCACGCGCACTTCCGGGGCGCCGTCGATCCAGCTGGCCCAGGCCAACTGCGTGCCGTCGGGCGAAAAACGGGGCGTGCGCGCCGGTACCTGATCAGCGGACGCGCGCCAGGCCCTTCCTCCGTCGACGGGCGCGAGCCACACGTCGTCCTCGGCCACGAACGTCACCAAGTCACCGCGCAGATGCGGATATCGAAGGTAAGTCACGAGATCGACGTTAGCCCACGCTCACCGTTTCAGGAGGGCAAAAAACGCCGCCAGTCCTCAGCCATAAGAGAATCTAGACCTTCGGCCCGCGCCTTGGCCTCCGCCTCGCGGACGTTCGCGGCGAAACGGCGGCAGACCTGGCGAAGCTCCGTCTCCGGGTCCTCACCCGCGAGCTTGGACAAAGCGGTCACGGCGAACAACGTCGTGCCCGTGTCGTCACCCTCCGGCAGCAGGTCGACGGGGAAGCCCGCGCGTTTGGTGCGCTGCACCAGCTTCGCGGCCAGCGCGACGGCCGGCTGACCCAGCGCGACACCGTCCACACTGGACTCGCGCTGCTTCTCGGCCTGCTTGAGCTCCTCCCAGCGGTGCTGCTGCGAGGTCGCGTCGTGCACCGCCGGGTCGTTGCCCTCGAAGACGTGCGGATGCCGTCCGACGAGCTTCGCGACCAGTTCGGACGCGACGGCGTCGATGTCGAACGGGTCCTCGGGGTCCTCGGCGGCGACGCGGGCGTGGAACAGCACCTGCAGGAGCACGTCACCGAGCTCCTCGCGCATCGACACGCGGTCGCCGTCCTCGATCGCCTCGAGCAGCTCGAAGGTCTCCTCGACGAGGTACTGGCGCAACGAGTCGTGGTCCTGCTCGGCGTCCCACGGGCACCCGCCCGGCGAACGCAGCCGGTGCATCACCGCGGCCGCGTCGAGCAGCGCGGCGCCCAGCGGCTCCGGCGTCGTGATCACGGTCGCGTCCGGGTACCGGGAGGCCTCGGTGGTGATCACGACCGCGCCGTCCTCCACGACGGCGGGCGCGGGGCCGTCGACCCCGAGCGAGGACCAGAACTCCAGCGGCACGCCCTCGCCCGCGTAGACGGCCGTGGCCGTGCGCAACGCGGGCAGGGCGGCGGCGGGCAGCACGGCGTCGAGCCGCTCGCTCAGGACGACGACGGTGATCAAGACTTGTTCTTGGTCGAGCTCACACCGACGAAACCGGCGCGCTCGCCGGGGTTGCCGACAATCTGCGCGTTGGTCGGGTCCCACACGCCGTAGCGGGGGTTGACCTCGATGTTCAGGTCCGCGGTGAGGAACTGCGCGATCCGCAGGCCGAAGGCGGCGAGCAGCTGCGGGTCGATGCGCTCGATCAGGTCTTCCTCGCCGGGCGTCGGCGAGACCTTGTTGCGCTCCTTGACCAGCGCGACCATCCAGCTGGACTGCTGCTCGTCGGCCGGGAAGGCGACGACGGTGCCGGGCTTCACGCCCCACAGCATCGTGTGCACCAGCGACGGGTTCTCGGTGACGCGGACCTTCTGGTTCGTCGCCGACGCCTGCTGGCCGCTGGTGGTGCGCGGCGCCTCCTGCACGAACTTCGACATCTTCGAGGAGTCGGCGGTGACCTCGGCGGCCTTCTCCTTGGCCTCCTTCGGGTCCTGGACCTGGAAGAAGTCGATGACGACCTCGAGCGTGGAGAGGTTGCGGCGGGCGAGCTCACCCATCACCAGCACGTCGCGCTGACGGCGGTAGATCGTGGTCTCGTCCTGCTCGCTCTGCTTGGCGGCGGCCTCGGCGCCGCCCTTCTCCTTGATCGCGTCGAACACCTTGGTCTCGTCGACCGTGATGTTCTCGAGCTGACCGGCCCGCTCGGCGATCTTGTGGTTGATCTCGTCGGCCAGCACCAGCTTCGAGACCTGGTCGAGCTTGCCCTGGTCCTGCATCTGCTGGGCCGCGGGCTCCTTCTTGAGCACCTTCACGGTGCGGTCCTGGACGGTCTGCAGACCGATCGCCTGGTCCCCGACGATCGCGGCCGAGGTGGCCTTCGCGGGCCCGGTGCCACAACCGGTGGCAAGCAGCGCCACAGCCACACCGACCAGCGAGAAACGCTTCAGAACAGTGCTCACGAGGATCTACCCTCTCACGCCTTGGTGACCGGGGTCACGGGAGTCCCCGCGAGTGAGTCGAGGAACGCACCGCACCAGTTCAACAGCTCCTGGTCGCGCAGCTGCGGTGCACCCATCCGGCCGCCCGCCGCTCCCTCCGTCGGCCTAGGCACGGTGACCGTCCCCATGGACTGCTTGTAGACGGCCTTGGGGAAGAGCCTGCGCAACCTGACCAGCTGCGAGTCGAGCAGTTCCAGCTTCGCGAACCGCAGGTTCTGACCCATCGCGATCACCTCGGTGACCCCGTGGCGGCGGCAGGCGTGACGCAGGCGGGCCACGCCGAGCAGGCGCTCGACCGGCTCCGGCGGCGTGCCGTAGCGGTCCTTGAGCTCGTCCCAGACGGACGTCAGCGCGGCCTCGTCGGAGGCGGCCGCGATCTTGCGGTAGGCCTCCAGCCGCAGCCGCTCCCCCGGCACGTACTCGTGCGGGATGTGCGCGTCGACCGGGAGATCCACGCGGACCTCGGCGAGGTCCTCCTCGACCTCGCCGCCGTCGGCACCGGCGTGCTTGCGGAACGCCTCGACGGCCTCGCCGACCAGCCGGATGTACAGGTCGAAGCCGACGCCCGCGATGTGACCGGACTGCTCGGCGCCGAGGATGTTGCCGGCGCCGCGGATCTCCAGGTCCTTCATCGCGACGGCCATGCCGGCGCCCAGCTCGGTGTTCTGCGCGATCGTCGCGAGCCGGTCGTGCGCGTGCTCGGTCAACGGCGTCTCGGCCGGGTACAGGAAGTACGAGTACCCGCGCTCGCGGCCACGGCCGACCCGGCCGCGCAGCTGGTGCAGCTGGGCCAGGCCGAGCAGGTCGCCGCGCTCGACGATCAGCGTGTTGGCGTTGGAGATGTCCAGGCCGGTCTCGACGATCGTCGTGCAGACGAGCACGTCGTACTCGCGTTCCCAGAACCCCTGGATGAGGTGTTCGAGCTTGTCCTCGTTCATCTGGCCGTGCCCGGTCACGACCCTGGCCTCCGGCACCAGTTCGCGGATGCGCTTCGCGGCCTTCTCGATCGTCGAGACCCGGTTGTGCACGTAGAAGACCTGGCCGTCGCGCATCAGCTCGCGCCGGATGGCCGCGCCGACCTGCTTGTCGTCGTACGCGCCGACGTAGGTGAGGATCGGGTGCCGTTCCTCCGGCGGGGTCAGGATCGTGGACATCTCGCGGATGCCGGCCAGCGACATCTCCAGCGTGCGCGGGATCGGCGTCGCGGACATCGTCAGCACGTCGACGTGCGTGCGCAGCGCCTTGATGTGTTCCTTGTGCTCCACACCGAACCGCTGCTCCTCGTCGACGATCACGAGGCCCAGGTCCTTGTACCGCACGTTCTTCTGCAGCAGCCGGTGCGTGCCGATCACGATGTCGACCTCGCCGTCCGCGAGACCGGCGATGGTCTGCGCGGACTCCTGCGCGTCGGTGAAGCGGCTCAGCCCCTTGACGTTCACCGGGAACTGGCGCATGCGCTCGGCGAACGTGTTGAGGTGCTGCTGGGCGAGCAGCGTCGTCGGCACCAGCACGACGACCTGCTTGCCGTCCTGCACCGCCTTGAACGCCGCGCGGACCGCGATCTCCGTCTTGCCGTAGCCGACGTCGCCGCAGATGACGCGGTCCATCGGCACGGACCGTTCCATGTCGGCCTTGACCTCGTCGATCGCGGCCATCTGGTCCTGCGTCTCGGTGAACGCGAACGCGTCCTCCAGCTCGCGCTGCCAGGGCGTGTCACTCGCGAACGCGTGGCCGGGGGCGGACTGGCGGGCCGCGTAGAGCTGCACCAGCTCGGCCGCGATCTGCTTGACCGCCTTGCGCGCCTTGGACTTCGTGTTCTTCCAGTCGCTGCCGCCGAGCTTGTTCAACGACGGCAGCTCGCCGCCGACGTACCGGCTGACCTCGTCGAGCTGGTCGGTCGGCACGAACAACCGGTCGCCGGGCTGGCCGCGTTTGCTGCTGGCGTACTCGAGGACCAGGTACTCGCGGGTGGCGCCCGCGACCGTGCGCTGGACCATCTCCACGTACTTGCCGATGCCGTGCTGCTCGTGCACCACGAAGTCGCCGGCCTTGAGCGCCAGCGGGTCGACCGCGTTGCGCCGCTTGGACGGCATCCGACGCATGTCCTTCGTGGACGTGCCGCCGCGGCCACCGGTCAGGTCGGTCTCCGTGAGCACCACCAGCGCGAGGTCCGGCAGCACGAACCCGTCTTCGAGCGCGCCGCGCACGACCGTGACGGTTCCCGCTTTCGGTGCCGCGTCGAGGGATTCGACGCAGACGGCCGAGACTTCGGCTTCCCCCAGCCGTTCGACGGCGCGCTGCGCGGTACCGGCGCCGGGCACGACCAGCACGGCCGCACCACCCGTCGCCGTGTGCGCCTTGAGGTCGGCGAACGCGCGCTCGACGTCGCCCTGGTAGGCCTCGACCGGCTTGACGTCGAGGTGCACGACATCACGGGCGTCGGTGGTGAGCTGGCTGAGCGTCCACCACGGACGGTCGTTCGCCTTGGCGTGCTCGGAGATCTCGCCGATGCCCTGGTACCCGCTGCGGCCGAGGTCGATCGGCGCCTTGCCACCGGAGGCGGCCGCCATCCAGGACGCTTCGAGGAACTCCTGCCCGGTGCGCACCAGGTCGGCCGCGCGGGCCCGGATCTTCTCCGGGTCGTTGAGCAGGACGTGCGTGCCCTTCTCGACCACGTCCGTGAGCAGCTGCAGCTCGCCGGGGCACAGCGCGGGGATGAGCGCCTCCATGCCCTCGACCGCGATGCCGCCCGAGATCTTCTCCAGCATCTCCGCGAGGTGCGCGTCGGACCGGTGCTCCTCGGCCAGCTCGGCCGCGCGGTGCCGCACGTCGTCGGTCAGCAGCAGCTCACGGCACGGCGGCGCGACGAAGTCGGTGACCTCCACCGGCAGCGAACGCTGGTCCTGCACCGAGAACGGCCGGATCTCGCTGACCTCGTCGCCCCAGAACTCGACGCGGAACGGGTGCTCGGCCGTCGGCGGGAAGAGGTCGAGGATGCCGCCGCGCGTCGCGTACTCGCCGCGCTTCTCGACCATGTCGACACGGCTGTAGGCGTTCTCGGCGAGCCGCGTGAGCAGCTCGGCGAAGTCCTGCTCCTCGCCGACCTTCAGGTGCACGGGCTTGAGGTCGCCCAAGCCAGGCGCCATCGGCTGGATGAGGCTGCGGACCGTCGTGACGACGACCCTGATCGGGTCGTCCTCGGGGTGCTTGAGCCTGCGGAGGATCTGCAGCCGCGCGCCGACAGTGTCCGCGCGCGGGCTCAGGCGCTCGTGCGGCAGCGTCTCCCAACTCGGGAAGAACGCGACCTTGTCCGGGCCGATCAGGTCCTTGAGGACGTTCGTCAGCTCCTCGGCCTCCCTGCCCGTGGCGGTGACGGCCAGCACCGGCCGGACCGTGGACAGCGCGGCGGTGACGAGCGGGCGGGCGGCCAGCGGACCGTCCAGCTCCAGCTCGGGAACCCCCGCCGATTCGATCAACGTGCGGAGG
This sequence comes from Lentzea sp. NPDC102401, assembly GCF_044765805.1. Taxonomy (NCBI): domain Bacteria; kingdom Bacillati; phylum Actinomycetota; class Actinomycetes; order Pseudonocardiales; family Pseudonocardiaceae; genus Lentzea; species Lentzea sp. NPDC102401. The sequence goes on from NZ_JBIWKS010000011.1 coordinate 9,970, forward strand.
GCTTTGTCGGGCAGGACACCATCGAGCAGGCCGAGCAGCGACATGTGAGAAACCCCGGTCGAGTGCGGAATGGCGCACGAGGTGCGAACGCCGGACAGACCCCTGCCTGGGACGAGGGGCCTCACCATCCACCTTAGCTCGTTCCGCGACCCCTTATCGGGTGGCTCGAGCGCGGCTCCGGGAGCGCGTCCGTCAGGTCTGCCTCGAGGATCATCACGTGGTGGTGGCCGGGCGGTTCGCGCAGGCGGCCCGCCAGGTGGTGAGGGCTTCCTCGACGGCGCTCGACGTGTGCACCTCGACCACACCATCGGATCGTCGCCCCCCCAGGTCGTCGGCCTCGACCCAGCGCGCTGCCCAGCGGTGGGCGGCGGCCCGGTTGAGCGTGCCGTCCAGCACGGCCTGCCACACGAGCTCGACCGTCTCCCTGGTCGCGTGATCGGGAACGATCATGTCCAGCACGCCTCCGGTTCTATTCGATTGACCGCGGCCCGATCCTGAAATCGTGTCAACGAGAGAGATCAGGGCTGACTACGACGATCAGTCCATCGTGGTCTACCAGGCCTATTCACCGGCCATCGCCGATCCGGCCGTGGCTGCGCAACGGTTCGTGCCGCCGTTCAAGGCGGAGCGGATGACGTGGATCAAGCCGTCGTTCCTCTGGATGATGTACCGCTGCGGGTACGCCCGGAAGGAGGGCCAGGAACGCGTGCTGGCCGTGCGCATCACCCGTGCGGGGTTCGATTGGGCGGTCTCCAACGCGGTCGAGAGCAGCGTCAGGGGCAAGCCGTCGGTGCGCGTGCAGTGGGATCCCGAACGCGGGCTCAACCACGAAGCGCTGGAACACCGCTCCATCCAGATCGGACTGACGCGCGAGGCCTCGGCCATGTACGTCAACGAGTGGATCACGAGCATCACCGACGTGACGGCCCTTGCGCGCGAGGTGCACGGGAAGGTCCGTGCGCTCGATCTGGACGGAGCGCGCGCGTTGCTGCCCGTTGAGCGGCCTTACGGAACCTCCACGGCACAAATCGCATAGTTGGGACATGCGCGCACTTGTTGCTGCCGGGTTGGTGCTGGTCGTCGCGGCGTGCTCGTCGCCGGAACCTGGCGGCAACGCGCCGTCGAAGGCTCCCGCGCCAACAGGGCTCAAGGTCGAGGAGGTCGCGGGCGGCTTCCAGCACGCCTGGGACGTCGGGTTCCTGCCTGACGGCTCCGTGCTCGTCACCGAACGGCCGGGCACCATGAAGCTCGTCAGGAACGGCCAGGTCACGCCCATCGACATCGACCTGCAGGACATCCAGGTGCGCGGCGAGGGCGGCCTGATGGGGCTGGTGATCCATCCGGACGACCAGCGCTTCACGGTGTGCTACAACACGTCCAAGGACGTGCGGCTGGTGACGTTCCGCCTGAACGGCACGAAGGCCACCAAGACCAAGGACCTGCTCACCGGCATGCCGTCGAACTCCAGCGGACGCCACTCCGGCTGCCGGCCGACGCTGGCGCCGGACGGCTCGATGTTCGTCGCGACCGGGGACATCGCGCAGGCCCGCAACCCGCAGGACAGGACCAGTCTCGGCGGCAAGGTGCTGCGGATCGACCCGGAGACGGGCGAGGGTGCGGCCGGCAACCCGTTCATCACCTCGGCGAACGCCAACGAGCGCCGGATCTACTCCTACGGGCACCGCAACGTGCAGGGCGTCGTGTTCCGGCCGGGAGGCGACCAGATCTTCTCCAGTGAGCACGGGCCCGACGTCGACGACGAGGTCAACCTGGTGCAGAAGGGTGCCAACTACGGCTGGGACCCGTCCAAGGGCGGCACGAAGAGCGGGTACGACGAGAGCGTGCCTATGACCGACCTGCAACGGTTCCCCGACGCGGTGCCGGCGGTGTGGTCGTCGGGATCGCCGACCGAGGCGATCTGCCAGGCGGCGTTCTGGAACGGCAAGCTCGCGATCACCGCGCTCAAGGGCTCGAAGCTGCTGCTCTTCACGCTCGACGCGGCGGGCAAGGTGCAGAACGTGAGCATCCCCGATGAGCTGAACGACAAGTACGGCCGCCTGCGCGCCGCCCGCACCGCGCCGGACGGATCGCTCTACATCACGTCGTCGAACGGCACGGACGACAAGCTGCTCAAGCTCACCGGCACCGCCTGAGATCCTGGATGGCCGCCCGACCCCTCGACGAACGGCCACCCCGAGGAGCATCGCTCCAGGGGGCTCGGACCGTTTCAGCGAACCAGATCAGGAACGGCTGCGCAGCCTGGGCTTGTGCTCCATCGCGGAGAGTCCGTTCCACGCGAGGTTGACCAGGTGCGCCGCCACCTCGTCCTTCTTCGGCTTGCGCGCCTCCAGCCACCACTGGCCGGTCAGCGCCACCATCCCGACCAGCGCCTGCGCGTACAGCGCGGCGAGCTTGCGGTCGTAGCCCTGCTTGGCGAAGTGCAGCCCGAGGATGTGCTCGACCTGCGACGCGATGTCGTTCAGCAGGGAGGAGAACGTGCCGGAGGACGACGCGACGGGCGAGTCGCGCACCAGGATGCGGAACCCGTCCGTCGAGCCCTCGATGTAGTCGAGCAACGCGCAGGCGGCCTGTTCGAGCAGCTCACGCGGGTGTGAGCCGCCGTCGAGGGCCGTGATGATCTGGTCCATCAGGCGCTGCATCTCGCGGTCGACGACTACGGCGTAGATGCCTTCCTTGCCGCCGAAGTGCTCGTAGACGACGGGCTTCGACACGCTGGCGCGGGACGCGATCTCCTCGACCGACGTCGCGTCGAAGCCCTTCTCGGCGAACAGGGACCGGGAGACGTCCAGGAGCTGCTCTCGGCGTTCCTTGCCCGTCATCCTGACCCTGACCATCGAGTCAGCCTACAAAGCTCACGTCTTCGCGGTGATCCTGGCCAGCCGCTGTTCACTCGGCCAGCGCACGTTGGTCGCCCAGCCGAGTTTCTCGAACACCCGGATCACACGGGCCGAGATGTCGATCTGGCCCCGCTTCACGCCGTGCCGCGCGGAGGTCGGGTCGGCGTGGTGCAGGTTGTGCCACGACTCGCCGAAGCTCAGGATCGCCAGCGCCCAGACGTTGGCGGAGCGGTCGCGGGCGGCGAACGGGCGGTCGCCGACCATGTGGCAGATCGAGTTCACCGACCAGGTGAGGTGGTGCAGGAAGGCCACGCGGACCAGGCCCGCCCAGAAGAACGCGGTCAGGCCTCCCCAGAAGGACCATGTGAGCAGGCCGCCCAGCACGCCGGGCGCGGCCAGCGAGATCGTCGTCCACAGCACGAAGTGCTTGTCGACCCACACGACGTCCTCGTCGGCCAGCAGGTCCGGGGCGAAGCGCTGGTGGTTGGTCTTGTCGCGCTCGAACAGCCAGCCCATGTGCGCGTGCCAGAAACCCTTGGCCAGCGCCGCGGGACCGCTGCCGAACAGCCACGGCGAGTGCGGGTCGCCCTCGCGGTCGGAGAAGGCGTGGTGGCGGCGGTGGTCGGCCACCCAGTCGATCACCGGCCCCTGCAACGCCATCGAGCCGGCGATCGCGAGCGCGATCTTCAGCGGGCGCTTGGCCTTGAACGAGCCGTGCGTGAAGTACCGGTGGTAGCCGATCGTCACGCCCAGGCCGGAGAGGTAGTAGAACGCGACGAAGAGGACCACGTCGACCCAGCCGAGGCCCCAGCCCCACGCGAAGGGGACGGCGGCCAGGAGGGCGATGAGGGGAACGACGACGAACACGTACACGCCGGACTGCTCGGCGTTGCTTCGTCGTTTTCCCAACAGCGGCTTGGGACCCTGATCCGTGGACTGGTTGATCGTCGTCGTCATGCGCGAACCTCTGGGGGTGGGGGGCGGACAAACCTACGCGACCGTAACTTACGGAAGCGTAGGTTAGGGCCGTCCGCCGTCGCCACACCCCGCGTGGAAACTCTCGGGCAGTTCTCAGGATCAGCACGCTGTGTCGCCTGGAATCGAGACCTCGACCCGGCATCATCGGAAGATGGCCAGACGCAGGATCATCCGGATCACCGTGACCTCGTTGCTCGTCGTGCTCGTGCTGGTCACAGCGGCTCTGGGCGTCGTCGGCTGGTACTACAGCGGTGAGCTGCTCGAACCGGAGGAAGTGCCGCGGCGCTACCCGGAGACCGCGCTCGGCGTGGACGACAAGAACGTCGTTCTGGCCGAATCGAAGCTCACGACGCTGCGCGGCACGTTCGGCATCGTCTGGCCCGGCGGCACCGCGAAGGTCGGCGACGTCGCCTCGGCCGAGGACGGCCGCGTAGAACGTCCTCTGCTCGAAGGCACCGCACCGCCTGAGGGCACGAAGGTGCGCATCGAGACCGACGTCTACGAAGGCACCCCCAAGACGTCGCTCGGCCTGGTCTACAGCGACGTCGCGATCCCCGGCGAACTCGGCGACATGCCGGCGTGGTTCGTCCCGGGATCGAACCAGGACACGTGGGTCATCACCGTGCACGGGCGGGGCGCGTCACGCGAAGAAGCGCTGCGGGTGGTGCCTCAGTTGCACGGCGCGGGGCTGCCCGTCCTGCTGATCACCTACCGCAACGACGCCGGCGTGCCGAAGTCGCCGGACGGCCTCTACCACCTCGGCGACACCGAGTGGCACGACGTCGAGGCCGCCATCAGGTACGCGCAGGGCAAGGGCGCGAAGAAGATCGTGCTCTACGGCTGGTCGATGGGCGGCGCGATCGTCGGCCAGACCCTCGCCCGGTCCGGACTCGCGGCGGCCGTGACGGGCGTGGTGCTCGACTCCCCCGTCACGAACTGGACGCAGACGCTCAACCTGCAGGCCGCGAACCGGGGCGTGCCGACGTGGCTCACGCCGGTGGCCGAGCTGGTGTCCGGCTGGCGCGCGGACATCGACTTCGACCGGTTCGACCTGGTCCGCAACCCTCCCGCACTCAAGCCCCCGACGCTGCTCATCCACGGTTCGGCGGACGGCACCGTGCCCGCCCAGTCCTCGCGCGACCTCGCGACGGCGGCGAGCGGGCTCGGGTGGCCGCTGCAGTACGTCGAGATCCCGGGCGCCGACCACACGTCGGGGTGGAATGTGGCGACGGACACGTACCGGGACGCGCTCGGTGACTTTCTGACCAGGTCAGTCGGCGCCAAGCCGTGATCTTGAACTGAGCCGAGTGAGTGGTGGTTGGACAAGAAGAGGACCACTCGTGACAACATGTGCCCTGAGCGGACGCGAGTTCGCTCATTCCGCCATGGTGTAAAGGCAGCACCTCTGATTTTGGTTCAGATGGTCCAGGTTCGAATCCTGGTGGCGGAGCTGGGCACGAGTCAGTGTGGTCTTTGGGAGGTGCGAAGCTGCCCGAGGAAACGGTCGACGAGCAGGGCAACGTGGGCCACCGCCATCACGAGATGTCCGACGCGTGGCTGGTTGGTCGCGCGTCCGAACTCGTCGCCGTGGCCCAGAGCAGCCACCTCGCCGCGCAGCTCGACGCGGCCTCCGAGATCGACCACATCCTCGCCGAGGCGCAGGGTCGTGGTGAGCCCCGGATCGTCGCGCAGCTGCTCAGAGCCGCGGCCGTGGTCAGGCTGGTCACGCCGGGCCTCGTCGACATGTCCGATCCGCAGCTCGACGAGATGCTCGCCCACTGCCGCCGGCACGGCCTGATCGTGCTGGAGGCGGACGCGCGGGCGTTGCGCGGACGCCGGTTCCTGCTGGGCAACGCCGAGGACAAGGCGCTGACCGAGATCGCGTCGGCGCTCGCGATGATGCTCGACGAGGAACCCGAGATCGACCCGGTCTTCGACAAGCGCATCTGGGACCAGCTGCTCGCCACGACGCTGCAGGACATCGCCCTCGTGCTGACCCAGCTCGGCGTCTACGAGATGGCGGACGACGTGCTGGCGGGCGCGAACAACGCGTTGCGCGAGAGCGGCCAGCCCCACCAGATCTACGTGCACCTGGTCAACCGCGCCCGGCTGCGGATCGGCTGGGGCCTGCGGCTCGAACGGGTGAACCTGCACGACGCCGCGCACGAGCAGTTCAAGGTCGCCTCCGGGCTCGCCGAGGCCGCCGAGGTGCCGTTCCGGCAGTCGCTGCACCCCGGCAGGCGCGACCTCGACGCCGCCGAGCAGGTGCCGATCCTCGGCGCCGCGCACGCGCTGACGAATCCCAAGGAAGGCCACCTCGACCGGCTGTGGTCGTTGCGCGGCCTGTCGATGTACGCGCGGGAACTGATCATCGTCGCGATCGCGCTGGCCCGGTGCCTGGTCGAGGCGAACCGGCTGGACGACGCCCTCAAGGTGCTCGACGACACGCGCACGCAGATGGAGCACGACACGTCCGAACCGTCGCTGGTGCTGTCGCTGGAGCGCGAGTACGCGCACCTGTCCGGGCCGCACACGACGTCGGCGTTGCAGGCCTACAACGCGGCCCTGGAACTGGAGCTGTGGCAGATGCGGGAGTCCCGCGTGGCCACGTTGCAGACGCGCCGTGAGCACGAACGGCTGACGCGCGCGCACGGCCAGATAGCGCAGCAGGCGTTGCAGGACCCGCTGACCGGACTGCCGAACCGCCGCGCGCTCGACGACAAGATGGGCGAGCTCATCGCCGGTCAGGTCGATCCGTTCTCGATCGCGCTGGTCGACCTCGACGGATTCAAGGGCGTCAACGACCGGCATTCACATGCCGAGGGTGATGATGTTCTTCGGGTGATTGCCAGCACACTCCGGCAGGCCCTGCGGGGTGACGACATGGTGGCCCGCTACGGCGGCGACGAGTTCGTCGTGCTGCTGCCGGGAGCCCCTCTGCACGCCGCGGAAGCGGCACTCGGCCGCGCCGTGGATGCCGTGGCAGGCTTGCCAATCGACCTCTCCCGGGGCGTGACGCTGTCGGTCGGCGTCATCTCGCTGCGCCCCCGCGAATCCGCCAACCAGGCCCTGTCAAGGGCGGACTCGGCGATGTACGTGGCGAAGCGTCAAGGTGGCTGCCAGGTTGCGGCCGTGGCCGGGGAGCCGTCCGCGGAGGCTTAGGCTGGTCGCGGACTTCGAAACACCCAGCCTGTTAGGGAGAGCATTGATGCTCGAGGGCCCTGTCAGCACGGTCGTGCTCGCCGCCGGGGAAGGCACCCGCATGCGGTCGTCCACGCCCAAGGTGCTGCATCGGATCGCCGGACGCTCACTCGTCGAACACGCGGTGCGCGCGGCGGCCGGCACAGATCCCGACCACCTGGCCGTCGTCGTCGGCCACGGCCGTGAAGCCGTCACCGAGCATCTGGACACCCTCGCCGGTGCGCTGGGACGCAAGGTCACCGTCGCGGTGCAGGCCGAGCAGAAGGGCACCGGGCACGCCGTCTCGTGCGGCCTGGCCGAGCTGCCCGACGACCTGGGCGGCACGGTGATCGTCAGCTACGGCGACGTGCCGCTGCTCGACACCCAGACGTTCACCGCGCTGCTGGCCGAGCACTCGGCGGCGGGCAACGCGGTCACCGTGCTCACGGCCGTGCTGGACAACCCCACCGGGTACGGCCGGATCGTGCGCGACGACGACGGCACCGTGCAGCGGATCGTGGAGCAGAAGGACGCCTCCGACGTCGAGCAGCTGATCACCGAGATCAACTCCGGCGTCTACGCGTTCGACGCGGCGGTGCTGCGCGACGGCCTCTCGCGGTTGTCCACCGACAACGCGCAGGGCGAGCTCTACCTGACCGACGTCCTGGGCATCGCCCGCGGCGACGGCCTCCGCGTCGGCGCGCTGATCGCGGCCGACCCGTGGCTGGTCGAGGGCATCAACGACCGCGTGCAGCTCTCGGCCGTCGGCGCCGAGATGAACCGCCGCATCGTCGAGGGCCTCATGCGCTCCGGCGTGACCGTCGTCGACCCCGCCTCGGTGTGGGTGGACGCGGACGTGCAGGTCGGCCAGGACGCCCTGATCGAGCCGAACGTGCAGCTCCGCGCGGGCACGGTGATCGGTCCCAAGGCGACCGTCGGCCCCGACACGACCCTGTCGGGCGTGACCGTCGGCGCCGGCGCCTCGGTGATCCGGACCCACGGCAGCGACTCGGTGATCGGCGACAACGCGTCCGTAGGCCCGTTCGCCTACCTCCGCCCCGGCACGAAGCTGGGCGTGAAGGGCAAGATCGGCACCTTCGTCGAGACGAAGAACTCGCAGATCGGCGACGGTTCAAAGGTCCCGCACCTCTCGTACATCGGCGACGCCACGATCGGCGACCACAGCAACATCGGCGCGGCTTCGGTGACCGTCAACTACGACGGCGTGAACAAGCACCGCACGATCGTCGGATCCCACTGCCGCACCGGTTCGGACAACATGTTCGTAGCGCCGGTGACCGTGGGCGACGGCGCTTACACCGGCGCGGGCACCGTCCTGCGCCGCAACGTCCCGCCGGGCGCGCTCGCCGTGTCCGGAGGCCCGCAGCGCAACCTCGAAGGCTGGGTCCTCAGCCGTCGTGAAGGCACGGCCGCCGCTCAGGCAGCAGCCGAGGCCCTGGCGAAGCAGAATGCCGACGAGAACACAGAGGAGGGTCGCTGACCGTGAACCCGCAGATGCCCGGCACACCGAAGAAGAACCTGATGCTCTTCGGCGGGCGTGCCTACCCGGAGTTGACGGAAGAGGTCTCGAAGCACCTCAACGTCACGGTGACTCCTCAGTCGGCCTACGACTTCGCGAACGGCGAGATCTTCGTCCGCTTCGAGGAGTCCGTGCGCGGCTGTGACGCCTTCGTCATCCAGTCGCACACCGCGCCCATCAACCAGTGGCTGATGGAACAGCTGATCATGGTCGACGCCCTGAAGCGGGCCTCCGCCAAGCGCATCACCGTGATCATGCCGTTCTACCCGTACAGCCGTCAGGACAAGAAGCACCGCGGCCGCGAGCCCATCTCGGCCCGCCTGGTGGCCGACCTGTTCAAGACGGCAGGCGCCGACCGCCTCGTCTCGGTCGACCTGCACACCGCGCAGATCCAGGGCTTCTTCGACGGCCCGGTGGACCACCTGTGGGCCATGCCTCTTCTCGCGGACCACATCCGCGGCAAGTACGCGGGCCACGAGATCACCGTCGTCTCCCCCGACTCGGGCCGCACCAAGCTGGCCGAGAAGTGGGCGGACACCCTGGGCGGCACCCCGATCGCGTTCATCCACAAGACCCGCGACCCCCTCCGCCCGAACGAGGTCGTCTCGAACCGCGTGGTCGGCAAGGTCGAGGGCCGCCTCTGCATCGTGATCGACGACATGGTCGACACCGGCGGCACCATCGCAGGCGCCGTGAAGCAACTCCTCAACGAGGGCGCCTCCGACGTGGTCATCGCCGCGACGCACGGCATCCTCTCCGGCCCGGCCACACAACGCCTGCAGGACTCGGGCGCCCGCGAGGTCGTGTTCACCGACACGCTGCCCATCCCAGCGGAGAAGCGCTTCCCGAACATGACCGTGCTCTCGATCGCACCGCTCCTCGCGCGCGTGATCCAGGAAGTGTTCGAGGACGGCTCCGTCACCTCGCTGTTCGACGGCAACGCCTGACCCTCCCTTCTTCACCGCACGCGGGGAGCTTTCGTGCGTTCTATGGGCACGAAAGCTCCCCGCGTGTGTTTGGCGCGGCCCTCCGCCTCGCCACCAGCTCCCCGCGCGGCCAACCGCACGCGGGGAGCTTTCGTGCGTTCTGTGGGCACCAAAGGGCCCTGCGTGCCAAGAGCGGGGACCCCGATTAGCACCCCAGCCGCCCACTCACCTACACTGGTCGGGTTGCCTCGGCGAGGGCGAGCTATCGAGCTCGGCGTGATCGACGCGGTGGCTTGATGCCGCGCGTGTTGACCGTAGTTCCGCGCTGCTCGCCGCCGCTGGCCACCACCCAAAGCCTCAACCGCTGAAAACTTGTGCACCGCCCCGACGTACAAGGCCAGACTTGTAAGGAGTACCCCACCGTGTCCGAGGTCCGTCTCGCCGCTGAGCAGCGCACTGAATTCGGCAAGGGCGCCGCCCGCCGTACCCGTCGCGCCGGCAAGATCCCCGCGGTGCTCTACGGCCACGGTTCCGACCCGCAGCACCTGGCCCTGCCGGCGCTCGAGTTCGCCCGTGTTGTCCGTGAGCACGGCCAGAACGCCGTCCTCACTCTCGCCCTCGACGGCGCGAGCGAGCTGGCGCTCACCAAGACCGTCACCACGCACCCGATCAAGAACTACATCGAGCACGTCGACCTGCTGCTCGTGAAGCGCGGCGAGAAGGTCACCGTCGAGGTGCCGCTGGTCATCTCCGGCGAGCCCGCGTCGGGCACGCTGCTGACGCAGGACCTCAGCACGATCCAGATCGAGTCCGACGCGATGAACATCCCGGACCAGATCGAGCTGTCGATCGCCGGTGTCGCCGCGGGCACGCAGATCCACGCCAGCGACCTGACCCTGCCCGAGGGTGCGGTCCTGATCACCGACGCCGACGCTCTCGTCGTCGCGGTCAACGAGGCGCCGTCCGCGGCGCAGCTCGAGGGTGACGAGGCCGCTCCGGCCGAGGCCACCGAGGAAAGCTGAGCCCCATCACGTCGGGCCGAAACGACGGCGCGTCACCTCCTCACAAGGGGGGCGGCGCGCCGTTGCAGTACCTGCGGCCCGCCGACGTCCGGTCCAAGACCTTCCGCCGCAAGCGGCAGGGGTACGACCCGGATCAGGTCAACGAGTTCCTGCAGATCGTCGCCGACGCACTGGCCGGCCGTCTCCGCCTGAACCCGGACCACGTGCGCACCGTCCAGTTCGCCGCGGTGCCGAACGGCTACGACCCGCTCAGCGTCGACGGCGTCCTGCACGTGCTGGAGTTCCAGATCCGCAACGGCATCGTGCCGCCGACGGGCCTGAACACCGGCGAGGACATCCACGCGCGCAAGCTCACCAAGGCGAGCACCGGATACGATCGCGCCGAAGTCGACGCCTTCATCATCCGGGCCGCGGCCAACCTGGACGGCCGGGGCGCCATGACCTCCACCGAGGTCCGCAACACCCGGTTCAGCATCACGTCCGGCCTGCTGGGCAAGGGGTACCAGGTGCAGGCCGTGGACACGTTGCTGGACGATCTCGAGCAGGAGTTGCGGTTCCGTGGACGCTGACCTCGCCCTCATCGTCGGCCTGGGCAACCCGGGCCCCAAGTACGAGGGCAACCGTCACAACATCGGCTTCCTGGTCCTCGACGAACTGGCCGCCCGCGTCGGCGGCAAGTTCAAGGCCCACAAGTCCGGCGCCGAGATCGTCGAGGGCCGCCTGTCCGGCCACCGCGTCGTCCTCGCCAAGCCGCGCAGCTTCATGAACCTCTCCGGCGGCCCCGTCGCGAGCGCCGTGAAGTTCTTCAAGCCCACCACCATCGTCGTGATCCACGACGAGCTGGACCTCCCGTTCGCCGCACTGCGCATGAAGCTCGGCGGCGGCGACAACGGCCACAACGGACTCCGCTCCATCACGAAGTCCCTGGGCGGCCCGGACTACCACCGCCTCCGCTTCGGCGTGGACCGCCCCTCCGGCCGCCAGGACCCCGCCGACTACGTCCTGAAGGACTTCTCGACGGTGGAACGCAAGCAGCTCGCCCTGGAGATCGACCGGGCGGCGGACGCGGCGGAGGCCATGGTCACCAAGGGCCTGGAAGCCGCGCAGAACAGCTTCCACTGACGGCACCGCGAAGTTCCACAGTGGGCGGCACGACGATCCGAAAGGTCCATGCCGCGCAAGCACCCGCGCGTGGTGCTGTGCGAGGCCCGTGAAGTCCTCGGCTTCGTCGCCCGCGCACTCCCCCGCAGGAGCGCGAGGGAGCTGCGCAAGCGACTCGAAGAGCTCGATGCCCGCTACTAGACCAGAGCAGCCGCAGCGGACCGCCTGAGCTTGCCGGAGGGCGTCTTCGGCAACGTCCCCGGCGCCTGCACCACCACGGCGAACGGCCGCAGCCCCACGGCGTCGACGACCCGAGCGGTGACCTGCTTGACCAGATCCTTCTCGGCGGCCTCGTCCCCGGCGAGCTTCGACTCCAGCACGACGGCGAACCGTTCCCGCTTCGTCCCCGCGTCCAGCCTCACCGCCACGGCGTTGCCGGCCCGCACTCCGTCGACGGAGCAGGCGGCACGCTCCACATCGGTCGGGTAGATGTTCCGGCCGCCCATGATGATGACGTCCTTGCGGCGCCCACAGACGACCACCTGGCCGTCTTCGACCACGTACCCGACGTCCCCGGTGGACAGCCAGCCTTCGGCGTCCTGCGTGGCGAGTGGACCGTTCACCGTCAGGTAGCCGGGGGTGACGGCCTCGCCGCGGATCTGGAGCTCGCCGACGTCCCGCACGCCCAGGACCGCACCGGAGTCCGAGACCACCCGCAGTTCCAGACCGGGCAACGGCGGGCCGAGCAACGGGAACGCGCGACCGTCCGAAGCGGGCACTGCCTTCTTGTCCGCTTCCACGGCGTCCGCGTCCACCACGTCCACCGACAGGCCGGTGAACAACGGCGCGAAAGCCACACCCAGAGTGGTCTCCGCCATGCCGTAGGCCGCCAGGATCGACTCCGGGCGCAGCCCGAACCGTTCGCCCGCGGACACGAAAGCCTCGACGGCGGAAGGATCGATCGGCTCGGCGCCGTTCAACGCCAGCCGAAGAGACGACAGGTCGAAGGAATCCGACGAGGACGCAAGGCGGCGCGCCACGATCGCGTAGGCGAAGTTCGGCGCGGCGGTGATGGTGCCGCGGTAGCGGGTGATCAGGTCGGCCCACAGCGTCGGGCGTGACAGGAAGTCGACGGGTGTGACCTTCACCAATTCCAGTCCGAACAGCATCGGCACGGTCAGGAAGCCGACCATCCCCATGTCGTGGAACAGCGGCAGCCACGAAACCATGACGTCAGAGGCGGGATCGAGCGCCGCCGCGATGCGCATGCCCTCGGCGTTGGCCATCAGATTGCGGTGCGTGATTCGCACCGCCTTCGGATCAGCCGTCGATCCACTCGTCAACTGCAGCAGTGCCGTGGCATCCTCGTCGGTGGGAACAGGAGCAGAGATCGGTTCCGCGTCGAGTTCGGAGAGCAACCTGTAAGGCACTCCGTGCTGGTCCAGAACGGCAGCCAGAGCGTCGAAGGGGCTGCCGAGCAGGACCAGACGCGAATCGATCATGGCGAGCACCCGCAGCGTGTCCTCGGCCCACTCGGCCAGGTCGGTGCGTGGTGTGGGTTGATGCAACATCGTGACGCTGCCACCACACAGCCATGCGGCTTGCACGGCTGGGGCGATCACGGCTGGTTCGGCGGCGAGCACGGCGATCGCGGTGCCCGGCGCCACGTCGAGCGCACCGGCCATCCGCCGGGCGCGTTCGTGCACCTCGGCCCAGGTCTGGCGGACCGGCGCGGCGGGTTCACCCGTCGTCATGCCCCTGTCCCCGCCGCTGGAGGCCGTCGCCAGCATCACATCCACGAACTGACTCATGTTCGCGATCGTAGTGGCGCCGTTTGGTCCATCAGGACGAAACGTTATGCCACGCGAAACGCGATACTCCCCAGTACAGGTACGCAGGAGGAGGTCATTGGTGGATCGGGGCGGCCCCGGAGCGCAGCATCGTCTGCCCGCGCATCCGGCACCTCTGCTCTCCGCGCAGGACGTGGCCCTGGTCGCGTTCCACCGTCCCCCGCGTGGTCAGCGCGGGTACGACGCGGCTGAGGTGGACGCGTTTCTCGACCGTGTCGAGAGCACCATGAAGAGCAAGGACATCCTCACGCGCGAAGACGTGCTCAACATCAAGTTCAGCACCGCGACCCGTGATCCGGGCTACGACGTGAACGAGGTCAACGTCTTCATGGAACTCGTCGCGGACACGTTGCGGTCCACTCCGCAACGCCAGCAAGCCTCCGCACCGGCCCAGGGCGCGCACGCCACGTCGCAGGCGATGAGACCCGCGGTGCGACTGTCCCCCGACGACGTCGCCGCCGTGCGCTTCCACAAGCCCAGACCGGGGACCCGCGGCTACCACGAGGGCCAGATCGACGCGTTCCTCGACCGCATCGAAGGCACTCTGCGTGGCAGGGACAACCTGACCGCCCAGCAGGTGCAGGACGCCGTCTTCGGCGAGACCGCACCGGGCACGTTCGGCTACGACGAGGAAGACGTCGACACGTTCCTCGACCTCGTGGTGCTGATGTTCGAGACCGCGCCGCCGCTCAGGGCGGCCCCGCCGACGACGCAGCTCCCGCAGCAACAGCAGCGGCCGCAGCAGCGCCGTCCGCAGCCAGATCCACGCCCGCGGCCCGAGCCGCGTCCCCAGCCGCAGCAGCGCCGCCCGCAGCCGCCGGCCCCGCTGCAGCCCGTTCAGCAGGCCGCGATGCCGCAGTCCATCGACTCGCCGAAGCTCACGGCGGCGGACATCCGCAACATCGCGTTCCACCGCCCTCCCCGTGGCCGCCGCGGCTACCAGGAGTCCCAGGTGGACGCGTTCCTCGACCGCATCGAGGCGACGCTGCTCGGCCAGGACAACCTGACCGGCAAGGACGTCCGCGACGTCCGGTTCTCCCGTCCGCTGATCGGCAGGCGCGGTTACGACGAGACCGAGGTGGACGGGTTCCTCGGCCAGATCGAGCAGCAGCTCTCCGGACCGGTGCGCAGCATGCCGCAGGTCAAGTCGTGGAAGGACCTGCGGCAGCTGCGGATCCCGCAGGCCGCGGCCGGTCAGCGCGGCTACCGCACCGCGCAGGTCGACCGGATGCTGGAGGAGATCGGCGTCGCGCTCGACGGCATGCTCGGCGCGAGCTCGGAAGAGGTCATGAAGGCGCGCTTCAGCTACGCGTTGCTCTCCGGGCAGGGCTACGACACGTCGTTCATCGACGAGCTGCTGCCCCAGCTCGCCGCCGAACTCCGCCGCAAGGGCAAGTAGTCCAGGGCGGGTATCAGCCCTCGACGACCTCGGCCGCCGCCATCCACTGAGCCTCCACGTCGGACTCCTCCGCCAGCACGGCGCGGAGTTCGGCGTCGAGCTTCAGCAACCGACCGGAATCGGTCGCGGCGTCGGCGAGCGCGGCGTGCAGCTCCGCTTCCTTCTTGTGCAGCACCTCGAGACGGCGTTCCAGCCGGGCCAGCTCCTTGCGGGCGGCGCGCTGATCGGCGGCGTTGGACGGCGCCTTGCCGGCCGCCGGAGCGGCAGCCTCCCTGTCGCGCATCGAGTCGCGGCGCTTGAGGTACTCCTCGATGCCGCCGGGCAGCTCGGTCAGGCCGCCGTCGCCGAACAGCGCCACGACCTTGTCGCACACGCGCTCGACCAGGTACCGGTCGTGCGAGATCACGACGAGCGTGCCGGCCCACGAGTCGAGCAGGTCTTCCAGCTGCTGCAACGTGTCGATGTCCAGGTCGTTCGTCGGTTCGTCGAGCAGCAGCACGTTCGGCTCGGCCATCAGCAGCCGGCACAGCTGCAGCCGCCGGCGCTCGCCACCGGACAGGTCCGACACGGGCGTCCACTGCTTCTGCGCCGAGAACCCGAACCTCTCGCCCAGCTGTGACGCCGACATCTCGTACTTGCCGAGCACGACGCGCCTCGCGACCTCCTCGATCGCCTCCAGCACGCGCATCGACCCGTTCAGGTCGAGCAGCTCCTGCGAGAGGTGCGCGATCTTGACCGTCTGGCCCTGGATCCGCTTGCCCGTCTCGGTTTCCCGTTCTCCGGCCAGCAGCTTCAGCAACGTCGTCTTGCCGGAGCCGTTGACGCCGACCAGACCGATCCGCTCGCCGGGGCCGATGCGCCACGTCAAGTTGCGCACCAGGTACCGGTCCGGAATGGACAGTGTGACGTCCTCGAGCTCGATCACCGTGCGTCCCAGGCGCTTCTTGGCGAACGCGAGCAGCTCCACGTTGTCCCGCAACGGCGGCACGTCCGCGATCAGTGCCTCGGCGGCCTCGATCCGGTAGCGCGGCTTCGAGGTCCGGGCGGGCGCGCCGCGGCGCAACCAGGCGAGCTCCTTGCGCGCCAGGTTCTGCCGCTTCTCCTCCAGCACGCCCGCGAGCCGGGTCCGCTCGGCGCGGGCGTAGATCCAGTCGGCGTAGCCGCCCTCGTACTGCTCGACCTTGCCCTGCACCACTTCCCACGTGCGGTTGCAGACCGTGTCGAGGAACCACCGGTCGTGGGTGACGACGACGAGCGCGCACTTGCGGGCCAGCAGGTGCTCCGCGAGCCACCGCACGCCCTCGACGTCGAGGTGGTTCGTCGGCTCGTCGAGCACGAGGAGCTCGAGGTCCTGGATCAGCGCGGCCGCGAGCGCGACCCGGCGCCGCTCGCCACCGGACATCGTGGAGACCACGGAGTCCAGACCCAGTGCCGTGATCCCGAGTCCGTCCAAAATGGATCGAACGCGGGCGTCGGCCGCCCACTCGTGCTCGGCGTCGAACCCGAGCGGGTCGATCACCGCGTTGCGCACCGTGGAACCGTGCGGCAGTTCGGTCCGCTGCGTCACGACGGCCATCCGCAGATCGCGCGACCGCGACACCCGGCCGTCGTCGGCGGGCTCCACCCCGGCCAGCACCTCGAGCAGCGTCGTCTTGCCACCGCCGTTCAGGCCGACGACACCGATGCGGTCGCCCTCGTTGACGCCGAGCGACACGCCGTCGAGCAGCGGCCGGACGCCGAACGACTTCGACACGGACTCCAGGTTGACCAGGTTGGCCATCAAAACCTCACGACTAGTAAGAAACTGCCCGATGCAGGCTACCCAGCAGGACCAAAGCCCTCGGCTACGCGTGCACCTCGGGGGGCGCGGGCTTGGGCTCCTCAGTCGCGATCACACGCGCTCCTGGGACCGGCCCGTGCGCCACCCGCACCGTCCGGCACACACCGGCACCGGCGAGTTCGGCGGCCACGCGGACCGCCGTGTCGCCGTCCTCGCACAGGAACGCCGTCGTGGGGCCTGATCCGGACACGATGCCGGCCAGCGCGCCCGCGTCGACGCCCGCGCGCAGAGTGCGGCGCAGGTTCGGGCGCAACGAGACGGCAGCGGCCTGGAGGTCGTTGCCCAGCAGCAGAGCGAGCTGACGGGGGTCGCCGGAGGACAGGCCCTCCAGCACGGCCTCGACCGCGCCGACGCGCGGCGGGTCTCCCTCGGCGCGCAGGCGGTCCAGCTCGTCGAACACGTCCGGAGTGGACAGTCCGCGGCGGTCGAACGCCAGCACCCAGTGGAACTGGTGGCGACCCAGCACGGGCACGATCCGCTCGCCGCGGCCGGTGCCCAGAGCGGTGGAGCCGTACAGGGCGAAGGGAACGTCCGCGCCGAGCTTCCCGGCCAGTTCGGCCAGCTCGTCGCGGCTGATGTCCAGGCGCCACAACGACGACAGGCCGACCAGCGCCGCCGCCGCGTCCGCGCTGCCGCCCGCCATGCCGCCCGCGACCGGGATGGCCTTGCGGATGACGACGCGGACCTTGGGGTCGTCCGCGTCCTTGCCGACGTGGGTGGCCAGCAGCTGGACCGCGCGCCAGGCGAGGTTCGAGGCTCCGGTGGGCACCTGGTCGGCGCCCTCGCCGTACACCTCGACTCCTGGCTCGTCGGCGACCGCGACCGTGACCTCGTCGACCAGGGACAGCGCCTGGAAGATCGTCACCAGGTCGTGGTAACCGTCCGGGCGCACGTCTCCTACGGCCAGGTGCAGGTTGACCTTGGCCGGGACGCGAACTGTGACCGGGGGTGGAACGACTGCGAGCACCATGTCAGCGTACGGGCGTTCTGGTGTCCCGGACTCCTCCCCCGGCCACTGTCACCGTCAGACCGGGATGACCGAACCGTTGAAGGTCTGCTTGATGTAGTCCTTGACCTGCTGCGATCCGAGCAGCTCCGCCAGGTCCCTGACGCGCTTGTCGTCCTTGAGCTCGGTCCGCGTGACCAGGCCGTTCGCGTTCGGGTTGCCCTCGGCCTTCTCCAGCGCGAGCGAGTCGGTGGCGGGCTTGAGGCCGGCGTCGATGGCGTAGTTGCCGTTGATCACGGACGCGTCGGTGTCCTCCAGCGAACGCGGCAGCTGAGCGGCCTCCAAGGGCACGAACTGCAGGTTCCTGGGGTTCTCCGCGAGGTCGCGCACGGTCGGTTGGTCCATGGCCTTGAGCTTGATCAGGCCGTTGGCTTCCAGCAGCTTCAGGCCACGGGCCTCGTTGGTGGCGTCGTTGGCGACGGCGATCTTGGCGCCGGACGGCAGCTCGTCGAGCTTCTTGACCTTCTTCGAGTACAGGCCGAGCGGCTCGACGTGGACGGGCTCGACCCACTCGACCTTCGCGCCGCTCTCCTTGGTGAACGTCTCCAGGTACGGGACGGTCTGGAAGTAGTTGGCGTCGAGCGACCCGTCGACCAGCGCCGTGTTCGGCTGCACGTAGTCGGTGAACTCGACGACCTCGATCTTGAGACCCTTCGACGCGGCGAGGTTGTCGGCCACGTACTTGAGGATCTGGGCGTGCGGGACCGGCGAGACACCGACCTTGAGCGTGTCGGACGCACTGGCACCCGACGAGCAAGCGGACAGAGCAGTCAAACCGGTCAAAGCGACTGCGATCAGGGCAGCACGAATACGCATGACGTTCCTTTTGAGAAATTGCTACGGGTCAGACGGAGGCGTGCCGGCGCCGGTCGGACGCACGGGCGGCACGGGTGAAACCGAGTTGGATCACGGTGGTGAGCACGGCGAGCCACGCCACGGTGCTCCACAGGATCCGGTCGTTGAAGCGCTGGTAACCCTCGCGGATCGCCAGGTCGCCGAGGCCGCCACCACCGATCACGCCGGCCATCGCCGAGTAGCCGATCAGGGCGATCACGGTGACGCCGATGGCGTTGATCAGCGCGGGCAGCGACTCGCGGATCAGCACGCTGCGCACGATCCTCAACGTCGAGGCGCCGGTCGTGATCGCGGCCTCGACCACGGTCACGTGCACCTCGGACAGGATGTTCTGCACGAGGCGCCCCACGAACGGGATGGCGCCCACGGCCAGCGGCACGATGACGGCCGTGCTGCCGATGGAGCCGCCGACGATGAGGCGGGTGACCGACGTGAGCGCGACGAGCAGCACGATGAACGGCATCGAGCGGCCCAGGTCGGTGACGAAGCTCAGGATCCTGTGCACCGCGGTGTTCGGCCGCAACCCGCCCTTGGCGGTGAGCTGCAGCCAGACACCTACGGGAACTCCGAGAACGGTGGCGATGACGGTGGAGACGCCGACCATGTACAGCGTCTCGCCGGTTGCTTCGAGAAGGAACGAGAAAACGTCGGACCAGGGTGTTGCAGACCTCACGCAGCTACTCCCTGGGGGCCCTTCAGGGACCTCTGCACCGAGCCGCCGGCCTCGCCGATCCACTCCAGGGCGGAGTCCGAGCGCTCTCCGTTCAGGCCGAGCCGGAAGCGCGCGACCGGGGTCTCGCCCAGGCGCGTCAGACCGCCGCCGACGATGTTCAGCTCGACGCCGAACCGGTGCGCGGCCTCGGGCAGCAACGCGCCGACCGCGGCGAACCCGACGAGCACGACGTCCGCGACGCGGTCGTAGCTGCTCTCGTTGATCGGGTTCAGATCGACGGCGGGCAGCAGCGCACTGCTCGTGCGGCTCGCGACGTCGTTGACCAGGTCCAGAACCTTGCCGTGCTCGACGACGCGGCCCTGCTCCAGCACAGCGACGTCATCGCAGATCTTGCGGACCACGCCCATGTCGTGCGTGACGACGAGAACGGTCACACCCAGCTCGGCGCGCGCACGGTCGAGCACGGTCAGCACGGAACCGGTGGTCTCCGGGTCCAGAGCGCTGGTCGGCTCGTCGGCGAGCAGCACGGACGGGTTGGCGGCGAGGGCGCGCGCCACGGCGATGCGCTGGCGCTGCCCGCCGGACAGCTGGTCGGGGTAGGAGGCGGCCTTGTCGGTCAGCCCGACGAGGTCCAGCAGCTCGCCCACACGGGTGCGGCGCTGCGGTCCGGGGATGCCCGCGGACTCCAGCGGCAGGGCGATGTTGCCGGCGGCCGTGCGCTGACGGAGGAGCGAATCCCCTTGCGGCACAACGCCGATCTGGCGGCGGGCGGCACGCAGGGCCGACCCGTCGAGGCTGGTGATGTCAGTGCCGTCGACGCGGATCGCACCCGAGTCGGGACGCTCCAGCAGCGCGACGCACCGGGCGAGCGTCGACTTGCCGGCGCCACTCGGACCGACGACGCCGAGCACGGTTCCGGCCTCGACGTCGAGGGTCACGCCGTTGAGGGCACTGACGCCCTGGAAGGACTTGGTGAGGTTTTCGACAGTGATCACGTCTGCTCCACGGCTGCGCGCGACGGCACACTGTCCGTTTGAGACGGACGTGCGCGGTCGAAGTTTCTGCTCAGGTGTGTGCGCCACTCGATGACTGAGTGCGCGTCAAAGGACTCTGAAAAGGCGCCTTAGACGAGGTGGCGACGACATGCAGAAGACGAGCGACGGCACTGGTCGATGACTCGACGGCGCGTCAGCATTCGCACGGTACCCATGGTGCTCCTCCATCGGTCCTGGCGTTAGCACCTGCCCGCATCCAGCGGGTGGTTGCTGCGACGTCGTAGAGCCAGGTCTCTCAGTCGCTCCGGATGGCAAGTAGCAGTCAACCGGACGGACGTTCGGTTGCGCAAGCCAGATTCCGATTCGTTCGACAGATCACACTGTTGGCCGAAGGATCCCCGGCCTAGACCTCGGCGATCCGGATGAAGTCGATCACGCTCAGCTGCTCGCCTCGAACCTGGGGATCCACACCAGCTTCGGCGAGCAGTTCGTCAATGTTTCCCGGGTTGCCGGCCCAGCCCTTCAACGCCGCCCGCAGCGTCTTGCGGCGCTGCGCGAAAGCGGCGTCGACGATCGCGAAGAGCTTCTTCCGGTCCACTGTGGACAGCGGCTTTTCGTGACGCTGGAACCACACCAGGCCCGAGTCGACGTTGGGTGCCGGCCAGAAGACGTTCTTGCCGATGGAGCCGGCCTTCTTGGACTCCGCGTACCAGGCGAGCTTCACACTCGGGACGCCGTAGATCTTGTTGCCGGGCTTCGCCGCCATCCGGTCGGCCACCTCGGCCTGGACCATGACCAGACCCTTCTGGAGGCTCGGGAGTTCGGCCAGGAGGTGCAGCACCACGGGGACCGCGACGTTGTACGGGAGGTTCGCGACGATCGCGGTCGGTAGGACCGGCAGGTCCTCTTGGGTGACTTTCATGGCGTCTTTGAGGACGACGTGCAGCTTGCCCGCGTTGTCCGGGTCCATCTCGGCGACCGTCTGAGGCAGCCGCTGCGCCAGTGGCGGGTCGATCTCGACCGCCACGACCTGTTTGGCGGCGGGCAGCAGGGCGAGCGTCAGGGAGCCGAGGCCGGGGCCGACCTCCAGGACCACGTCGTCGTCCGTCAGCCCGGCCGCGGCGACGATCTTGCGGACCGTGTTCGGGTCGTGCACGAAGTTCTGGCCGAGCTTCTTGGTCGGGCGGATGCCCAGCTCTTCAGCCAGACGACGAACTTCGGCAGGTCCCAGCAGGCTCACCGGTGCATTCTCGCAGGCTCGCCCGTGGAGGGACGGGCTGGGACCGCGGTCGTGGGCCTGATGGGCAGCACCGAGCCGGTGCCGGTCATCGCCGCTTGACCGGCGGCCTGGGTTCACCCGCCTCGGCAACGACGAAGGCCGCCCGTGGCGAACCAGGGCGGCCTTGTCAGGGGGACGGAGAGGGTTGTGCGTGTTTACGGCAGGCCGAGCTTGGCGCGGCAGCCCGGCCACGCGCCGTACGTGCCGCCGGCGCGGTCGCGGAGCTTGGTCGCGATGGCGATCTGCTGCTCGCGCGTCGCCTGGTGCGGAAGCTGCGCGTACGCGGTGCCGCCGTTGGCCGCCCAGGTGCCCGCGTTGAACTGGAGACCGCCGTAGTACCCGTTGCCGGTGTTGATGGCCCAGTTGCCGCCCGCCTCGCACTGCGCGAGACGGTCCCAGACAGCACCGTCGGGCAGCGGCTTGGTGCCGACGGTGATCTTCTTCGGCTTCGGCTCCTTGGTGACCTTGCCGCCGATCTTCTCGCGGCTGATCTCCTTGCCGTTCTTCACCGTCACGCGGTACGTCGACGTCTGCTCGCCCGGCGCGCCGGGGTCGGTGACGGTCTGCTCGCCCGCGTTCATGTTCGGGTCGTTGGTCTTCTCGACCGGCGGCGCGACGGGCTCGTTCACGTT
This sequence comes from Lentzea sp. NPDC102401, assembly GCF_044765805.1. NCBI lineage: Bacteria > Bacillati > Actinomycetota > Actinomycetes > Pseudonocardiales > Pseudonocardiaceae > Lentzea > Lentzea sp. NPDC102401. The sequence continues at coordinate 32,104 of NZ_JBIWKS010000011.1, forward strand.
GATGACCGTGACGCCGGTGCGCGAGATGTAGACCTCGGCGCCGGTCGCGAGCTTCACGTCCATGCCGGACGCGACGGCGTCCTCGGGGCCGAGGCTGAGGTTCTCGGCCTTCAACAGCTCGTCGACGGTCAGTGCGGTCGTCTGGACCTCGCGGACCGGGTTCGCGCCGTCGAAGAGCTTGATGTTCTTGCGGGTCTTGACCTCGACGCTCATGCCCTCGAGCGGCACGTCGTGCGAGCCGGGCGCGGACATCCAGGCGCCTTCGAGCGGCACGCCGAACTGCTTGGCGGCCTCCTCGACGGTGACCGAGCGGACCCAGTCCTCGCGGGCCTGGCCGTCGATGCTCATCTTGACCAGGCGGCCGCGGTCGAGGCTGATCTTGCCGCCGTCGGAGACCGGGGCGTTCAGCGAGGGCGACAGGGCGTCGTGCTCACCGACGACGATGCCCTCTTCCGCCAGGACCTCGCCGACCGTGCCCTCGTAGGAGTGGACGGTCTGCATCGCGCCGTCGACCTCGACGGTCAGCGACTTGTCCATCGCCATCGCGGTCACGCCGCCACCGGAGATCGACACCAGCACCGCGGCGACCGTGCCCTTGAGGAAGCGGCGCTTCCACGTCGAGGCGGCCTTGACGAGGACCTGAGGGTCCCGCAGTTCCTCTTCCTCCGACGGGAGGACGAGGGGCGGCATGATCGTCGTCTCGGCGTTGATGAGACGGATCAGCTCGTCGACGTCCACGTTCGCCGAGGCGAGCAGGTCGTCGGCGTCGGGGCCGAGCACGTCGAGCACGTCCGCGGGCGTGATGGTCAGCGCACCGGCGGGGAAGCTCGGGTGGGGATCAGCGACGTCAACCGCCGTGCCGCCGACCGGCGTGAACCAGTCGGTGTCGTCGTTGAAGTCGTACGGAGCAGCAGCTCTGTCGCTACCAGACAAGGGTCGATACCTCCATTGCGGAAGCTGTGAGGCCACCGCACAGTTGGCGTTGACAAGATCATTCGAGTTGGAGCTCGAAGGTTCCCGGCAACTCCTCCTACGTGGTCTCGCTTCTTCGCGCTTCTGGCTTCGGTCCCGCCCCGACTGCGGGCGTGCTCCGAACCGACTGGGTCGGTTCAGGTGGCACGGTCACGGGACAGTAACGGGGTAGCCGACGTTGCGCAAACACCCCCGCCAATGTTGTGACGTCAGTCACCCATCGGGGTAGGAACCTCTTGCTCCGTTCGCTCTACGTCGCATTTCAGTGGTCAAGCCCGAACACTCGTTGAGCAGTACGGGTGACAGCGGAGCAGAGTTCAGAAAGATCTTCGTTACGCAACGTGGCGAGATCCCGAATTGTGTAATTCACACAATAGGGTTCGTTTGGGCGGCCCCGGAACGGATGGGGCGTCAGGAACGGGGCGTCCGTCTCGACGAGCAGCTGATCCTGGGGCACCAGGGCCGCCGCCTCCCGCAGCGCACGGGCGTTCTTGAACGTCACCGGGCCCGCGAACGACAGCACGTACCCCGCGTCGACACAGCGACGAGCGAAGTCCGCGTCACCGGAGAAGCAGTGGAACACCACAGTGGACGGTGCGCCCTCGCTGTCGAGGATCTTGAGGATGTCCTCGTGCGCGTCCCTGTCGTGGATCATCAACGGCTTCCCGACTCGCTTGGAAAGGTCGATGTGCCAACGGAAGGCCTCGTGCTGAGCGGCCGGCGGCGAGTAGTCCCAGTAATAGTCCAGACCGGTCTCGCCGATCGCGACCACGCGGGGCAGAACGGCCAACCGCTCCAGTTCGGCCTTCTCCGCGTCCCCGAACGAAGAGGTGCGCGTCGGGTGCACGGCCACCGCCGCGTAGACCCGCGGGTCCCAAGTGGACGCCTCGGCGGCCCACTGCGCGGCCAACAGGTCGTCCGCCACGGTGATCACGTGCGAGACGCCGGCGGCCTCCGCCCGATCGAGCAGGACCGCCACGTCGGCCGCGTCGACGGCCCCGCACGCGTCGAGATGGGTGTGGGCGTCGATCACCGGTGCCGGAAGAGCTTCCGGCACCGGCGGTCGTTCACGCTTGTCCGCCACTACTCGGTCACGATCGGAGCCCACTCGGGCCCGACCTCGCCCAGCTTCGAGTCCAGCTTCGTGAACAACGGGGACGGCTTCTGCAGCGGCCGGCCGACCTCGAGCGGCGTCGACTCCCACTTGGCCTGCTCACCGGCGTAGTCACCGGTCAGCACCGGGTACGAACGGTCGGGGATGTCCAGGTCGTCGACCTCGGTCATCTCCGGCTGTGCGGCCCACACGCCGGTGCCGCCCAACGCCTCGTGCACCTTCTGCGCCGAGTGCGGCAGGAACGGCGTCATCAGCGTGTTCGCGTCCTGCACGACCTGCAGTGCCGTGTGCAGCACCGAGTCGCGGCGGTCCAGGTCGTCCTTGAGCTTCCACGGCTCCTGGTCGGACAGGTACTTGTTCGCCAGCGAGATCACGCGCATGGCCTCGCCGGAGGCCTGCTTGAACCGCGAACGGCGCAGGTGCGCGCCGACCGTGTCGAACGCCGCCTTGGACTGCGCGAGCAGCTCGTGGTCGGCGGGCGTCAGCGCGGTGGCCTTCGGGATCGCGCCGACGTTCTTGTGCGCCATCGAGATCGAGCGGTTGACCAGGTTGCCCCACTCGTTCGCCAGCTCGAAGTTCGTCCGGCGGACGAACTCCTCCCAGGTGAAGTCGGTGTCCTGGTTCTCGGGACCCGCGACGGAGATGAAGTACCGCAGCGCGTCCGGCCCGAACTCCTTCAGGAAGTCGCCGACGTAGATCACGGTGCCGCGCGAGGTCGAGAACTTCGAGCCGCTCATCGTCAGGTACTCCGACGACACGACCTCGGTCGGCAGGTTCAGCGTGCCGAACCGGCCGGGCTCGCCGCCCTTGTCGCCCGCGCCGTTCTGCCCGAGCAGCAGCGACGGCCAGATGAGCGAGTGGAAGACGATGTTGTCCTTGCCCATGAAGTAGTAGCTCTGGGCGTCGCCCGTCCAGAACTCCTTCCAGGCATCGGGGTTCCCGGTGCGCCGCGCCCACTCGACGGAGGCGCTCAGGTAGCCGATCACCGCGTCGAACCACACGTAGAACCGCTTCATCGGCTGGTCGCTCCACCCGTCGAGCGGGATCGGCACACCCCAGTCGAGGTCGCGGGTGATGGCGCGCGGCCGCAGGTCCTTGATCAGGTTCTGCGAGAACTTGAGCACGTTCGGACGCCAGTCCGACCGCGTGCCCATCCAGCTGCTCAGCGAGTCGATGAACGCGGACAGGTCGAGGAACAGGTGCTCGGTCTCGACGAACTTCGGCGTCTCGCCGTTGATCTTCGAACGCGGGTTGATCAGTTCCGACGGGTCGAGCTGGTTGCCGCAGTTGTCGCACTGGTCGCCGCGCGCGCCCTCGTAACCGCAGATCGGGCAGGTGCCCTCGATGTAGCGGTCGGGCAGGGTGCGGCCGGTCGACGGGCTGATGGCGCCCATCTCGGTCTTGGGGACGACGTAGCCGTTCTTCCACAGCGCGGAGAACAGGTCCTGCACCACCTGGTAGTGGTTGCCGGTGGTGGTGCGGGTGAAGAGGTCGTAGGACAGGCCGAGGCCCTGCAGGTCAGAGGCGATGACGCGGTTGTACTTGTCGGCGAGCTCGCGGGCGGTGAGCCCTTCCTTCTCGGCCTGCACCTGGATGGGTGTGCCGTGCTCGTCCGTGCCGCTGACCATGAGCACCCGGTGTCCGGACATCCGCATGTAGCGGGAGAAGACGTCGGACGGGACACCGAAACCGGAGACGTGACCGATGTGCCTGGGGCCGTTTGCATAAGGCCAGGCCACCGCGGTCAGTACGGAGGCACTCATGGACATAGCCTACGGAGGCGGTGCCAGGGGGTTTTCACCGAGTGGGAGGTCTGTTTGTCCGCGACCAGAATGCTGGTGCTCGGCGTGGTCAAGCTCGTCGGCGAGGCACACGGTTACGTGGTGCGCCGCGAGCTGAAGTCGTGGTCGGCGGACAGCTGGGCGAACGTGCAGCCGGGCTCGATCTACCACGCGCTGAAGTCGCTGGCCAAGGACGGCCTGCTGGAGCCGGTGGGCACCGCGGAGTCCGAGGAGGGCCCCGCCCGCACGACCTACAAGATCACCGCGGCTGGTGAGCGCGAGCTGCGCAACCTGCTCTCGCACGCGCTGGCCGACCCGGCCGCCGGCAACGACGAGGTCTCCGCGGGCGTGGCGATGCTCAACCTCGTCCCCCGCAGGCAGGCCGTCGTGATGCTGAAGAACCGCCTGACAGGTCTCGAAGGGCAGCTCGCGCCGACACGGCACGGCATCTCGTCGATGCCGGAGATGGGCAAGCCCGCGCACGTCAGCGAGTTGTTTCGACTGTGGCTCGTCCATCTCGAAGGCCAGGTGCGCTGGACTCGGGAGCTGATCGAACGCCTAGAGGCCGGTGCGTACGAGCTAAGTGACTAGTCAAACTTGATTAGTCCCCGCTAGCCTCTAGTCAAAGTTGACTAGAGGGGATTCAGCCATGATCAAGGCACGCGGCCTCGCGCGCCGATTCACCACGAAGACCGGTCCGGTGGACGCGGTCGCAGGGGTGGACATCGACGTCGCCGAGGGTGAACTGGTGGGGTTCCTCGGGCCGAACGGCGCGGGCAAGTCCACGACGTTGCGCATGCTCACCACGCTGCTGCAACCGACCGCGGGTGAGGCGACCGTCGCCGGGCACGACCTGCTGACCGACCCGGCCGGAGTGCGCCGCAACATCGGTTACGTGGGCCAGAAGAACGGCTCAGGCCAGGACCAGCGGGTCGCCGACGAACTGGAGTTCCAGGCCCGTTTCTACGGCCTGTCCAAGCACGACGCCCGCACGAAGGTCGCCGACCTGCTCGACCGGTTCGACCTGCGGGGCCTGGAGAAGCGCGGCGTCATCACGTTGTCGGGCGGCCAGCAACGCCGGCTCGACATCGCGATGGGCATGCTGCACGACCCGCGGCTGCTGTTCCTCGACGAGCCGTCCACGGCCCTCGACCCGCAGAGCCGCCGCAACCTGTGGGACCACATCAAGCAGCTCAAGGCCGACGGCGTCACGGTCTTCCTGACCACGCACTACCTGGACGAGGCCGACTACCTGAGCGACCGGTTGCTGGTGATCGACCACGGCTCGATCGTGGGCGAGGGCTCACCGGACGACCTCAAGCACCGCGTCTCCGGCGATCTGGTCGTGCTCGGCACCCCGCAGGCCTCGATCGTCGCCTCGAAGTTCGAGAACGCGGTCGTGGACGGCGAGAAGGTCAGCTTCCGCATCCCGAACGGCGACCGCGCGTTGCCGGGACTGCTGCGCGACCTCGACAACATCGGCGTGGAACTGCACTCGGTGCAGGTCCATCGGCCGACGCTCGACGACGTGTTCCTGACCATGACCGGCCGCTCGTTGCGGGAGGAAGTCAATGCTGCATGACACCTGGCTCGTGTTCTCCCGCGTGATGCTTCCGGTGCTGCGCAATCCCGTGGCGATCGTGTTCGGGATCGCCCAGCCGTTGCTCTACCTCGGTCTGTTCGGACCGCTGCTCGGCGACACCGGCTGGCAGTGGTTCGTGCCGGGTCTGCTGGTGCAGATGGCGTTGTTCGGCACGGCCTACGCGGGCTTCTCGCTGCTGCCCGAGGTGCGCACGGGCGTGATGGAACGCCTGCGGGTCACCCCGGTCAGCCGGGTCGCGCTGCTCGTCGGCAGGGTCGGCAAGGACGTCGTGCTGCTGGTCGTGCAGAGCCTGCTGATCATGCTGGCCGCGATGCTGTTCGGTTTCCGGGCGTCGGCCGGGCAGATGCTGCTCGGCCTCGGGCTGGTGGCGTTGCTGGGCATCGCGATCGGCTCGGTGTCGTACGCGATCGCGCTGAAGGTGAAACTGGAGTACGTCTTCGCGTCCGTGCTGTCGGCGTCGATCGTGCCGTTGATGCTGCTCTCCGGCGTGCTGCTGCCGATGTCGAACGGCCCGCAGTGGCTCTACTGGTTGTCGCGGATCAACCCGCTCGCGCACGTCGTCGACGCCGAGCGGTCGATCTTCAACCCCGGCTCGATGGTGTACGGGCTGGTCGCGGTCGCGGCGCTCGTGCTGGTCGGCGTGTTCTACGGCGTGCGGACGTTCAACAAGGAGTCAGCTTGACTTGATCGCCGCGTCGTAGAGCGTCTTCTTGCTGATCCCGGCCGCCTCCGCGACCTCGGCGGCGGCCGACTTCATCCGTTCCCCGTCGGCGACGCGCTGCTTGACCTCGGCGACGAGCGTGTCGAGGTCCGGCGTGTCCGCGATGGGGGCGGGACCGAGCACCACGGTGATCTCGCCGCGTGCGCCTTCCACGGCCCACTCGGCGAGTTCGGCGAGAGTTCCGCGCACGACCTCTTCGTACTTCTTCGTCAGCTCACGGCACACGGCGGCGCGGCGGTCCGGTCCGAGCACCTCGACGGCGTCCGCGAGCGTGTCCGCGAGCCGGTGGGGCGCCTCGAAGAAGACGACGGTGCGTTGTTCGGTGGCCAGAGGTGCGAACCAGCGCTTGCGTTCACCGGACTTGCGCGGCGGGAAGCCGTCGAACGCGAACCGGTCGCTCGGCAGGCCGGACAGGGCGAGCGCCGTCGTCACCGCGGACGGCCCCGGCAGGCAGGTGACCGTCAGGTCCTGCTCGACGCACGCGGCGACGAGCCGGTAGCCGGGATCGGACACGGACGGCATTCCGGCGTCCGTCACGAGCAGCACGGTCGCGCCGTTGTGCAGCGATTCGAGCAGTCCCGGCAGGCGCCCGATCTCGTTCTGGTCGTAGAAGCTGATCACCTTGCCGGACGGCTTGACCTGCAACGCGGCCGCGAGGCTGTGCAGGCGCCGGGTGTCCTCGGCGGCGATCACGTCGGCGGTCTCCAGAGCCTCGATCAGGCGCGCGGAGGCGTCGCGGATGTCCCCGAGAGGGGTGGCTGCCAGGACGAGACGGCCTGAACCGGATACAGGACTCACAAGCTTCACCCTACGATCGGCGGCGTGACAGTCCTCGTGCAGCCAGGAGTGGCGCCCGTCGTCGTCGAGGAGCCGCGTACGGATCGTGCGGCAACGCTCGACCCTCCGCCGTCCGGAGACCGGATGCGCGGATGGCTCATGACGATCGTCGTGACGCTGGTCGGTGCCGTCGTGCGCTTCTGGAACGTCGGTTATCCGACGGACAAGGGCACGCCGATCTTCGACGAGAAGCACTACGTGCCGCAGACGGCGCAGGTGCTGCGCAACGGCGGCTACGAGGACAACCCCGGCTACGAGCTGATCGTCCACCCGCCGCTCGCGAAGCAGCTGATGGCGATCGGCCAGGAGCTCTTCGGCTACGACGGCATCGGCTGGCGGTTCGCCTCGGCGCTCGCGGGTGCGATCACGATCCTGCTGATCGTCCGGATCGCCCGCCGCCTGACCCGTTCGGACCTGCTGGGCGCGCTCGCCGGCGTCCTGCTCATCGCGGACGGCGTCTCGCACGTCCAGTCGCGGATGGGCATGCTCGACATCTTCCTGGCGTTGTTCGTCGTCGCGGCGTTCGGCTGTCTGGTCGTCGACCGCGAACAGATGCGCGAACGTCTGGCCGTGGCCGTGCGCGAGGGCTTCGTCAACAACTCGGCGTTCGGCCCGTGGATCGGCTTCCGCTGGTGGCGCTTCGGTGCGGGCGTGATGCTCGGCGCCGCGTGCGGCATCAAGTGGTCGGGCATCTGGTACATCGCCGCGTTCGGCCTGCTGACCGTCGTCTGGAGCGCGCTGGCACGCAGGGCCGCGGGCGTCGAGGAACCGTGGCTGGGCGCGCTGGCCAAGGACGTGCTGCCGTCGCTGGGCGGCCTGGTCGCCGTCCCGGTGCTGGTCTACGTCGCGACGTGGTTCCCGTGGATGGCCAGCGAGACCGGCATCGACCGGCACGTGGTCGGCGGCAAGGTCAAGGACATCTCGTACGTCCCGGACGTCCTGCAGTCGCTCTGGTACAACGCGAAGAACGTCTACAAGTTCCACGTAGAGCTGGTCACCTCGGAGACCAACCGGCACCCGTGGGAGTCGAAGCCGTGGACGTGGCCGATGGGCCTGCGTCCGATGCTCTACTACTACGACAACTCCGTCACGGGTTGCGGCGCGGCGTCGTGCCTCGGCGCGATCATGCTCATCGGCACGCCCGCGATGTGGTGGCTCGCGTTCCCGGTGATCGGCTGGGCGATCTACCGCACCATCGGCAGGATGGACTGGCGCTACGCCGGCGTCCTGGTCGCCTACGCGGCGGGCCTGCTGCCGTGGTTCCTCAACCTCGACCGGCAGATGTACTTCTTCTACGTCACACCGATGGCGCCGTTCCTGGTGCTGCTGATCGTGCTGGCGCTGGGCGAGATCCTGGGCCGCAAGACCGCGGGCTCCGAACGCCGTGGCACCGGTCTGCTGGTCGTCGCGCTGTACGTGGGCATCGTGGTGGCGAACTTCGTGTGGCTGTGGCCGATCTTGAACGGCAATCCGATCACGCCGGAGATGTGGCAACAGCAACTGTGGCTGCCCAGCTGGCGCTGAGATAATTCGCGTTGGGACTGGGACACCACCGATCCGTTGACTGAGGTCGCCCGCTCCACGGGCAACGCCGGGGTGTCCCTGGTCGACCTGTCCGAGTACTTCTGCGACGAGAAGCAGTGCTGCGCCGTCTGACTAACTCTCGCTGATCTTCAACGCACGCTCCCTGGTCAGGTCTCCTTCGAGTCTGTTGGTGACCTGACCTCGTTGCCACAGCAGGGTCTGCCCGGCCCCCTGCGGCTCCTCGGTGTGCCACTGGCCGTCACGGTCGATGTAGAAGAACGCGTGCGGGTAAGGGATCCAGATCTTGTCGTCGATCAGCTCGACGCCCTCCTGGTGGATCAGCTTGCCGACGGTCGAGCTGATCGTGCCGTCGAACTGGTCGAGCCTCAAGGCTCCGTAGTGCAGCGTGACGAACCGTCCTTCGTGGACGGTGATCCTGTCCGGCTCGCCGAGTTCCGCCGGAAGGTGGATCTCGAACGGCATCTGCTCGCGCGCCTGGTCGAGCGAGACCTCCTGGCTGGGCAACGGAGGCGCGACGCTCGGCGGTGCTTCAGTGCGGAACTCGACGCCGGCGAACTCCAGGAGGTTCTGCACGCCTGCCCGCACCGCCGGGGACACGGCGAAGGCGATCGCGAAGGCCGTCACCGCGGCTACTAGCGCGGCCAGCCAACGGTTTCGGCGGCGCGGGGCGTTGATCCGGGTCAGCACCTGGGCGGTGACGTCCGGCGGTTCGGGCACGTGGATCCGCCGCCCGAGGTCGAGGAGGGCGGCCTCGGCCGGTTCATCGGTCATGGGCCACCTCCTCCAGCATCGGGCGCAGTTTGGCGAGTGCCCTGGACAGCCGCGACTTCACAGTTCCCCTGGCCAGGTTGAGGGTCTGCGCGGTCTCGGCCTCGCTCAGCTCCAGCAGGTACCGGCACGTGACGACCTGGCGATCGTGCTCGGGCAGGCTCTGCACGGCCTTCAGGAGCTGGGCGCGGGAGTCGTCCACGAGCGTGCCGGGGTCGTCGTGGTCGACGGTCTCCGTGACGGTGGCGAGCTTGAGCTCCATCAGGTTGCGCCGCCGCCGGCCGCGGTGCAGGTTCTTGGTCTCGTTGGCGACGATCTTGAGCAGCCACGGCTTGAAGTCGGCATCGGGCTTGAACGTGTGGAGCTTCCGGTACGCCTTCACGAACGCCTCCTGCACCACGTCACCGGCGTCCGCACCCGCCCCGAGCAGGTAGGCCGTCCGGTGCGCGAGCGCGGTGTACCGGGCGACCAGCTCGCCGTAGGCCGCCTGGTCACCTGCGATCGCCCGTGCCACCGCGTCGTCCGTGATGCCCTTCCTACACCGGGAACCTCACTTCGGTTCCCGGTGTAGTCGCGTCATGAGAATTCTCGCCTTGATATGCGCTTTCTTGCTGATCAGCGCGCCCAGTGCGCTCGCGGGCGGCTGGGCGGTCACGTACGTCGACCCGCTGCCGTCGATCCAGACCTCGACCACGCACACGGTCGGCTACTGGGTGCTGCAACACGGCACGCACCCGTTCTCCGGTGATCTCGGCAAGACCGGCCTGCGGTTCCAGTCCGGAGCGGACTCGCGGCAGTTCATCGGCGTACCGCTGGGCGAACCCGCGCACTACGCCGTGACGTTCTCCTTGCCCAACGGCACCTACGAGGTGTTCGGCGTGCAGGGCATGTTCCAGGACCACCCGCTGGGCATGCTGACTGTGCCGGGCACGTTGCTGGTGAAACCGGTCGACCCGCAGATGGTGCAGGGAACGGTGGAAGGCGCGTGGCCGTGGCAGGAGATCGCGCCGCCGCTGAAGAAGGCCGCCCCCGCACCGGCCGCCGTGACCGTGCCGGACGAGTCGCCGGGAAAGCCTTTACCCGTGTGGATCATCGGCGCGGTGGTCGCCGGCGCGGCCGGGCTGTTCTTGCTGCTGCGCAAGCGGTTGCGGCCATTTGCCCGAAGGTGAGTGGTGAGGCGATCGGCGGAAACCGCCTCACCACCCTTCGCGTGGCATCCCGTGAGATGCCGAGGCTTTCCGGGTGAACCACGGCTTAGGTCGGTGAACGGTGAATCACCGTTACGGACCGGTCCAACGTTCACCCGGATGCCTAAGCGTCGACCGAAGCCTCGTGAGGCACCGGTGCCGCCGCCGACACCTGAAGTTCGGGTCCGTCCTGTGATGACGGTGCCGTCGACACGAGTGCCACGGGGACGTCTGCAGGCGGCGTGAACGCACCCTCCGCCCTGATCTTCGGCGGTGTGGCGGACCACGGCTTGAGGTTCTGCACGATCTCCTCGTAGAACAACGAGACCGCGTTCAGCACTGAGTCGATGAAGGAGTTGCGCCCGGTGCCGCGTTTCGAGCCCATGGGGGCCGAGATCTCGACCCGGAACCCGCGGATCTCCTTCTGCGGATCAGTGATCAGCAGCGCGGGATTCGCGCGGACCGCGCCCAGCAATTCCGACGCGCCGGCTCCCCTGCCGTGTGCGACGAACGCTTCCAGTCGAACCGAGTCGGGCGCGTTCTTCAGCTGCCGGAGCAACCAGTTGATCCGGGTCGCAGGGCGTCCTTCCCTGGGACCTTCCACGTCGACACCGCAGATCACCCTTCCGGCCCGCAGATCGGCGACGACGTGCAGCGTGCCGACCGTGTCGGGAATGCGAATCCCTCCGGACAGCCTTCCGTCGGCCACGAGCTGCGCGAGCTGTCTGGCGAGACGGACCTGCGGCTCCGCGAGATCTTTGCGGGACAACGCCGGCGTGACGTCCGTGCCGAGGCGTCTGCCGAGCTGCAGTCCGGCGAACCGGAGCAGAGCCTCGAACCGGAGCACCACGTCGGGTGCGATCTTGTCGGTCGTCCGCAGCGTGCGCGCCTCCACCGCGTCGCGCAGCGGAACCCACGACTGCCCCATGTCCTCGAACGCCATCGCACCTGATCGCGGATGTTCGAGGTACCTGATCAGCTCGCCGAGGACCCACGCCTGATCGGGGTCGGCAACCCCGCGGTGCTCTTTCTGCATCACGGCTTCGCAGAGCACCTCGCTCCACGACCAGTGATGAAGCGCGACCTTCTTGAGCTTCTTGCGATCCACTGGCGTTGGATGCTGACCAGGCAACGGCGAGATCTCGTTCGAGATAGTGATGACCGCGTCGAACCCGAACTCCCGCGCGACATCCAGGTAGTTCTCCAGCTGTGCCACCTGGAGCTCGTTGGATCCGGTCTTCACCTCGACCAGCGCGGTCCACGACTTCTGCCCGCGGGTCACCCTGATCAGCCCGTCCGGGATGAGCTTGCGGCCGTCGAGTTCGAACGGGACCTCGATGAAGGTCTGCACCGCGGCGGCAGGCGCGCCCAACGGCTGGGTCAACGCCCGCCCGAACTCGCGTACCGCTGACATGACAGCCAACAATGCCGATGTCGCCCGTCGCTCTTGTTCTTCAGCACCGTTGATGCCCGAAGTCGGAATCAGGCGTGCGGCATGCCAACTCTCTTCAGCGGTCATAGTTCCCTCGCATGGCGGCTTTGCGTTCAGGAAACAACGCTGTCGTCGTTGAACTCTTTACGACCGTTACCGCCGTGCGAGGTGTTCACCCGGATGCCTACATCGGCATGTGCCTCGTGGGCGGCGGCGTCGGCTTGCTGATCATCTTGGTGACCGGGCCTTCCTTGCTCATGCCCTGCTGGTCGAGGAACTGCGAGAGCTGCCCCCGCACCTGGGCCAGCGACGGACGGCGGCCCGGTTCCGGGTCCATCGCCGCGAGCAGCAGGCGGGCGTGCGCGCTCTTCTGCGGCAGCTTGGTGATCGGTTCGCCCTGCGCGGCGGCCATCAGCGAGGAGATCGGGTTCTCGCGGGAGCCGCGCGGCGGGTGGCCGGTCAGTGCGTAGGAGACCGTGGCGGCCAGCTGCCAGGAGTCGGACGCCGGCGAGGCCGTCTCACCGCGCGCCGTCTCCGGGGCGAGGAAGTCCGGGGTGCCGACCATCATGCCGGTGGCGGTCAGCGTGCTGTCGCCCTTGGAGCGGGCGATGCCGAAGTCGATCAGGTGCGCGGTGCCCTGGTTGTCCACGATCACGTTGGACGGCTTCACGTCGCGGTGCAGAACACCGCGGTCGTGGGCCGCTGCCAGCGCGTCGGCCATGTTCAGCCAGAGGCGGGCGGCGAGCTTGTCGTCGATCAGGCCGTTCTTCAGCACCGTCTCGGACAGCGAGGCGCCCTCGATGTACTCCATCACCAGGGCCAGGCCGTCCGGGTCCTGGACGATGTCGAAGACCCGCACGCAGTTCGGGTGCCGGACCGCGGCGAGCGCGCGGGCCTCGCGGAGCATCCGCGCCTCGGTGTCGTTGTCCGGGGCGTGCGCGAGCTTCACCGCGACCGTGCGGTCGAGCTGCTCGTCCACGGCCAGCCAGACCGTGCCGAAGCCGCCGGAACCGAGCTGGCGGACGCGGCGGAACCTGCCGTTGCCGGGGTTCCAGACCTTGCCCGACTTCTGCACGGGCGCGGGCGACTCGGCGTTGGCCGCGCCCGGTCCGAACGGCAGCGGGCCCGGCGTGTCCGCGAGCACGGCCGGGTTGGACGGCTGTGGCGGCTTGGGCTGGGGCAGGACCTCGGCGACACGGGTCGGCGGGTACTGGCGCGGCGGCTGGTTCTGGGGCGGCTGCTGCGGCTGCGTGACCGGGCGCATCGGCCGGTTCATCGGGGCCGGCTGGTACTTCGGCACCTGCGCCGGCTGGTACGGCGGCGGGTTCTGGGGCGTGTTCTGCGGCGGCGGCCGGTGCGCCGAGGCGTCGATCGGCTTGGTCGGCGCCTTCTTCTGAACAGGCTGACCAGACGGAAGCTGGTTGTTCTGAGGCTGCGGCGTGCGCGCCACCGGCTGCGGTGGCGGCGAGTTCTGCGAGTTCCGGTCGGCGGACCGGTCGCGGCCGGGGCGGTTCAGCATGGCGGTAGTCAACCCGAAAATCCGCACGACGATTGAGCCGATTACCGCAATTGGCAGAAACCCGAGGAGCACATGGCCCACAAGTGTCACGGGGAATGCCGACGTCGTCACCAGCAGTACCAGGAACATCGGCCAGAACACCCGGCGCGGCCAGTTCGGCCCGAGCCGGAACGCCGAGCCCGACTGCAGCATCACGAACAGCAGGCACAGCAGCGCGAGCACGACGGTGATGACGGCGGCGACCAGGAACACGGGCTCCGCCATCGGCCGCTGGGCCACGCCGATGATCGACGGCGCCCCGTCGACCAGGTAGCTCCCCTGGGAGAACGTGCCGAAGCAGGTGTTCTCGTCGAGCGACGCGGACCCGTCGATGGCACGCTTGGCCAGGCCCTGCACGGTGCCGCGCATGATGAGCCACGGCAGCACCAGGCAGCTGGCGACGCCGAGCACGGTGAAGATGGCACCGGTCACGGGGCCGTAGGAGTTGCCCACGATGCGGCGCACGGCGATGGACAGCAGCGCCCCGATCGTCGGGAACAACCCGAGCACCGCACCGAGCGCCGTGGTGGTCCACACCCAGTCACCGGGGCAGACACTCGCGCCCACGAAGCCGTGCAGCCACGTGAGCAAGGACTCAGCGAGCCCCACGACTCACACCACCCCTTCCGAGATCACCCCCAGCCTAGGCGACCTGTCAGCGTACGGTGCGTGATTGGTCTGCGGTTGATGCCACAGCAACCCTTTCCTTGATCACCGCGTTGTGCCTCCGTCCAGCACGCGTTGGGCCTCTTGGCTCTTACACGTTGCGATGGACGGCTCCGTTGACCGATGTCGCTCTGAGTGCACGATTCGTTATCGAACGCAGCGCTGATGGACACCTGGCGAACGGGTGGAAGAAACGGCCTCAGCCGTGGTGAACCCGGTGATCGGAGTGGGTGCGCGAGCTTCCTCGCCCCGCCGACGCGCTGGAAGTCGTGACAGCCGGATCGGGCGCCACAGGCAGGTCACCGAGGCCCGCGACGAACTCGACGGTCCACCGGTGCCGCGCGGCCGGGTCGCGCTCCGTGTAGGAGTCGCCGAGGCCGTAGGTGGCGACGCGGGTGTTCTGCTGGTCGTACATCTCGGCGGTGAGCTGCGAGCCGACCAGGCCCTTCTCACCGGGTGCGCATTCCAGTTCGAGCCGGGTGCGGATCCACTGCGGCTCGGTGGCCGGGTCCGCTTCGAGCTCCTCGGAGACCGCGGCGCAGGACGTGCCATGGGCACGGACGATCAGGGCGGCCCGGAAGACGACGAGCTCACCGGCCGTGCAGCCGGTGAGAACGCGCGCTTCTACAGCTGTCTCCGTGCTGGAGACGACAGGTCGGGCGGCCGTGCACCTGGCGGCAGGGGCTTCGGTCGACGCCGCTGCACCACTGGAGGTGCCGGCCACGAGTAATAACGCGGCGACCACAGATCTCATGAGAGAAAACTATTTGTGGACGCCGCGTTCTTCACCGAACTTCACCCCATAGATGGGTGAGTGCGAAACACGTTGTACGGCAGGCCGTCCCGGCGGATGTCAGTGTTGGCGGAGATCAGATCACCGAGGGTGCGGCGGTAGTCGATGCCGTACCGCGCTTTGATCGAGCGCAGAGCCGGATCGCCTGCGTGGAAGAAACGGTCGCCGTCGCGCAACGCCTCGAACTGCTTCTTCCAGATGGCCTGCTGAAGCTCGCCGAACTCGCTGCCAGGCAGCCGCGGCTCGGCCATCATGCCGACGATCGCGTCCAGGCCGCCCACGTCCTCGTAGATGGCCTTCATCCGGGCGGCGACCGTCGTGCGGCGCTGACCAGGGCTGATCCAGTCGAGGCTGTCCGGATCGTCGATCTCGGCGCCGGGCGTGAGCTCGGGATCGGCGGGGAACGACTCGGTGGCCTCGCCGGAGATCGCCTGGAACGACGGCTTGGGCGCGAGTCCGTACGCACGGCGCACGTCGTTGTACGAGGCGATGCCGTGGTCGCGGCCGCGTTGCACGTCCAGCGCGGCGACGTCGACCACCGCGGTCAAGCAGCGCGGCTGGCAGCCGGGGATGACGAAGATGATGCTGCGCAACGCGTTCTCGTCGATCAGCTCGTCGTTGAGGCCCTCGTCCTGCCGGCCGAAGCTCTGCAGCAACGGGCCGAGCTGCACGTCGTCGACGAGGTCGGGGTTGAACGGCAGCAGC
Organism: Lentzea sp. NPDC102401; assembly: GCF_044765805.1. NCBI lineage: Bacteria > Bacillati > Actinomycetota > Actinomycetes > Pseudonocardiales > Pseudonocardiaceae > Lentzea > Lentzea sp. NPDC102401. Next base: position 47,786 of record NZ_JBIWKS010000011.1, read on the forward strand.
TGCGGCGGCACCTTCACCTCAGCCTTGGAGCCGGTGACTGTCACGGTGAAGCCCTTGTCACGCAACGTCTTCAGCTGCGTCTCCGAGTAGCGGCTCGCCTCGGTGACGACCGAGAGGTCGCCGCGCACCATGCTGTGCGACCGGTAGCCGACGGTCGCGAACTCGTTCGCCAGACTCGTTCGCACGGACGGGTTGTAGCCGCGGTAGGGAGTGAGCCGCACGCCCATCGCCGGCAGGAACTCCTGGTACGTGATCCACTGCTGTTCGGCGCTCACGACCCTGCGCGCGATCTGGAACTTCTCCTCGTCGGAGAGATGCGCGGGGAGCCGGTCCACGATCCTGTTGTGCTCGCGGGCGAACAGCGTCTGCACGGCGGTGATGGTGCCGTTCTCCATGCCGCGCATGTCGCCGGTGACCACGCCGGGCCCGCTGGTGATCGCACCGAACGGCCCGGTCATCGCCGGTGCGGTCTCGGAGTTGCCTCGTGCGTCACGACGCGGCAGGAGGTTGTTGGGCAGCAGCAGTTTCGCGCCGTCACGCAGCCAGTCGAGCCGCTCCTCGCTACCGCCGTAGACCGCCCAGCCGTCGAGGTAGGAGCTGACGATGTTCTTCTGCTCGCGCGGGCTCGACCCCGGCACCTCGCCGCTGCGCCGCATGGGCGTGGACAGCAGGTCGTTGCGCACGGTCTCCAGCGGCGCCTCGTTGTCCCACGGGATCGAGGCGTCGACGGCCGTGTCCTCGCGCAGCCCGAAGGTGTGGTCGACGAACTGGGCCCACACCTGCGCCCACTGGCTGACGTGCCGTTCGGAGAGGTACCGCTGCCCGCCCTCGGCGAAGATCCGGTTGCTGACGTACCGCGCGTTCGGGCCGTCCGCCGGCTGCCCGGCGCCGTCCGCGTACCTCGTGGGAGCCAGCCGGGTGTACCCCTCGCCGACGGCCCCCCACTCGGGATGGGCGCGGTTGTTGCCGCGCCCGTCGAGACTCTGCACCTCGAAGGACGGGGACTCCGCGTGCGCGATGCCGCCCCCGAGGAGCGCCCCGATCGCCACCAACGCCGCTGCCTTGCGCAAGACCTGCATGGGCTGATGATGGCGACGGGCGCCGTGACCGAGCGTGTCCAGTTCTTCACGGCGTGACAGATCCAGGCCACGCAACTGGGAATTCCCCTGGACTTCCCGCCTTTGCCGGACTTCAGGTCCCGTCCGGTTCCTGGCAGGGACCTGTCAGTGGTCGTGGTGGTCGTGCTCGGGAGCGAACGGCTGATAGAGGTAGAACATCGTCACCGGCTCGTCGCCCGCGATGGTCTCGTGGTCGACACCCGGCGGCACGAACGCGTACGAGCCCGCCGTCGCTTCAACGCCACCGATGCTCACCGTGCCGTCGACGACCCACGTGTGCTGCGTCGCCGACGGGTGGTTGTGGCCGACGTCGCGCGCACCGGGCGCCATCTGGATCAGGCCGACGATCGTGTCGCCGTTCGGGGACTTCCACAGCAGCTTGTTCTGCAACCGTTCGTCGCCGTGCAGCGGGAACGACTTCAACTGGGCAAGGGCCTCAGCGGACAGGACCGTCACTTTGTCCTGCGGCGCGTCGCTCATGGGGAACAGCCTTTCGGGAGCCGAACGAGCTTACGGCCCTTATATAGACGAAAGAGCCGTCCACATTACGGTGAACGGCCCTTTTCGACTCAGCTCAGCCGCACTTCGCGGCGCTGTTGAACAGCAGGAACGTCTCCAGCTTCCCGTCGGTGAAGTAGAAGTTCAGCGCGACACCCTGCTGATCGGGCACCGGCACCTCGAACTTCTTGCCGGCTTCGGAGTCCACGACGTTCGGGTACGCGGCCTTGAGCTGCTCGACCGTGGCACCCTTGCCGATCTTCTTGGCGGTCGTGGCTCCCGGCGGCGGCACGATCATCCGGATCTTGTCACCGGCGAACATGACGCCACCGTTGGCCTCACGCGCCTCGGCCCGTTCAGCGATGCGCTTGGTGGACTCCGCGATGAGCTCGGTCGCCTTGGCCGAGGCCTCCGCCGACGCCGCGAGCCTCTCCGCGTGGGCGGCGTAGTCCGCGGCACCCGCGTTCGCTCCCGGCGCAGGTCCGACCGCTGCCTCCGCGTCGTCCGCGGCCTTCTGCGCGGCCGCGTACTTCAGCTCGAACTCCGCGTCGTCCGCGAGCTTCTTCGCGTCCGGCGCCGGTCCGTTCTGGTACCGGTAGTCCTCGCAGGTGCCGGTCTTGCCGGCACCGGTGACGGCGAGCTCACCGGTGGCGAGTGCGTCCTGTTTGGACATTCCGGGCTTCAGCTTGCCGAAGCCCGTGACGTCGAAGTGCTTCTCCTGCGTCGCCGGCTGCTGGTCCCCCGACCCCGAACTCGGCTCCGGCGTGCAACTGACGGTAGCGAGCGCCACCGCCGCGACGAGCACGGCTTTCAATCCCCCATGGTTGTTCACGCGCACAAGATATCCAGCTTCGCAGCATTGACCGAACGCGTTTCAGGACGGGTCCGGCACCTGCCATCCACCGAACTCGCTGGAGGAATGGAGGATCGGAACGCGAGGACGATGCCCTCCGCCACGCGCCGCGTGCCACGTCAGCGCCGGGATCCTGATCGGCGACCGCCAGCGTCCACCGGCATTCCCTTGCGCTCACACGAGCTGTGTACCGAAGCAGACCGAACGCAGTCAGTACTTTGTGGACTTGCGGCCACAACACGAGAACCCCGACCTGTTGGTCAACCTACGGGGGTCCGGGGGCTTGCCCCTGGCCTGGGGGCTCGGCCCCCAGAAAATGCCTCGGGCCGAGAAGATCTGCGCTTTTTGCAGATACTTCTCGGCCCGAGGAACGAGTGGAGCTGAGGGGAATCGAACCCCTGACCTTCTCGATGCGAACGAGACGCGCTACCAACTGTGCTACAGCCCCTTGCGGTGTTACGAGAGAACTATAGCAGTCCCAGAAGGGGTGTTTCACCACCCCCTCCTATGCCCCGACAGCACCTCGGTACCGCAGCGACTCCAGTCCCTCTAACTCGACGAAGACCGGGTCCTCGTCGTCGGAGTCGACCGGGATGGTGCCCGGACGCACGTGGTGTTCGAAGCGCGGCAACGGCGGCAGCGCGGGCCTGTCCTCGACGACCTCGACCTTGGTGGTCTCGGGCTCCTCGGCGGCCTGCTGCGGGACTTCGGCGGCAGGGGTCTCCTGCTGCTGCGGACCCGTCGCACGGCGGCGACGCACCTGCTGCAGTCGGGCGAGCCGGCGCGCGCGGATCTCCTCTTCGATCCGCACCTGCCGGCGCAGGTAGGTCAGGTAGCCCACGATCAGCAGGTCCAGCGCGGCGTGGCCGTACCAGAGCTTCGCGTAGAACACGCCGGCGACGATTCCCGTCGCCACGGCGGCGACCAGCAGGAACGCCACCACTCTGCGGCGGAACGCGTACTTGGCCTGCGCCACCAGAACGGCGGCTTCCGGGTCGTAGCCACCACGGCCGCGCCGGAAGGGGCGTTCGACGTACTCCTCCTCGTCGAAGTAGTCGTCGTCGATGTCGTGGATGTCGTCGTACTCGGCGTCGGGCATGGCGTCGTACTCCTCCCCCACGCTGCGCGCACTCTCCTGGCGCTTGCGGGCCATCATGGGGACGAGGACCACGAGCCAGGCGACGACCAGCGCAATGATGATCAGCGAACTCGGCATTCCCCGTTCACCTCCCCCGGCCCACGCGTGGTGCTGTCAACCACGCTAGTCACAACAGTCACACCTGTCTCGGAGGCACGCCGAACCCGGTGCGTACCAAAGTGTGGTGTATCACCCACTTTTGGGTGAAGTGATTACGACAAACGGAAGCAAACGTCAGGGAAGACGGGCCTCTCCGCGTGCGACCAAACGGCGCACTAGGCCATCAGAGACCTCTTCGGACGTGAGGGCGAAGCAGAGGTGGTCACGCCACTGTCCGGCAACATCCAGATAACGCTTGAAGAGGCCTTCCTCGCGATATCCGGACTTCGTGAGCACTCGGATCGAGGGGCCGTTCTCGGGACGGACGGTGGCTTCGAGCCGGTGCAGACCAGCGTCGCGGAAAGCGTGGTCCGTGAGCAACGCCACCGCGGCCGTTGCGACGCCGCCGCCCGCCCGATCAGCGGCTACCCAGTAGCCGATCCACGCCGACTGCAGCGAGCCCCGCACGATGTTGCCGATGGTGATCTGACCGGCGACCTCGCCGTCCACGAGGATCATGAACGGCAGCGTGGAGCCGCGCCGGGCCATGCCGCGCAACGACGACCACTGCGCAGGCCAGGACAGCGTCGCGTTGCGCTCGTCCCAGCCCTCCTGCGCCGTGGGTTCCCACTGTTCGAGGTAGGCGCGGTCGCGGATGCGCAGCCTCGACCACCTGCTGCCGTCGAAGAACCTCGGCCCGCGCAGCTCAACGGTTCCGGCGCGCACCTGAAGGGGCCCCAGCCGGACCGGCCAGCCGGGGTGTCTGCCCAGATCGGCGAAAACGCTCATCCACGCTGCGCAAGGAAGCTGACCAGCACCTCTTCACCGACGGAGATCTCGGTGACGTCCTCGTCGACCATGATCAGGCAGTTGGCCTCCGCCAGTGACGCGAGCAGGTGCGACCCGGACGTGCCGAGCGGCTGCACCAGGTACTCGCCGTTGTCGGCGTCGCGCAGCAGCTGGCCGCGCAGGAAGCCCCGGCGGCCCTTCGTCGACTGCAGTGGCGACAGCAGGCGTGCGCTGACGGCGCGGCGGTACGGGTTCTTCTTGCCCAGCGCGGCCCTGATCAGGGGCCTGACCAGCACCTCGAACACCACGAGCGCGCTCATCGGGTTCGCGGGCAGCAGGAACGTCGGCACGGCGTCCGGGCCGAGCCGGCCGAAGCCCTGCGCCGAGCCGGGGTGCATGCCGACGCGGGTGACGTCCATGTCGCCGAGATCGGTGATGGCCGCCCTGACCTCGTCGCCGATCGTGCCGCCCACGCCGCCGGCGATGACGACGATCTCGGAGAGCAGCAGCCTGCCCTCGACCACCTCGCGCAGCCGCCGCGGGTCGGCGGACATGATGCCGACCCGGCTGACCTCGGCGCCCGCGTCGCGTGCGGCGGCGGCCAGCGCGTACGAGTTCACGTCGTAGACCTGGCCCTGACCGGGCGTGCGGTCGACGTCGACGAGCTCCTCGCCGAGCGAGATGACGGACACGCGAGGACGTGGGTGCACGAGCACCTTGTTGCGTCCGACAGCGGCCAGCAGACCCACCTGAGCAGCACCGATGGACGCGCCGCGGCGCACGGCGACGTCCCCGGTCTGCACGTCCTCGCCGGTGCGGCGGACGAACCCGGCGGACGGCACGCTGCGGTTGACCGTCACCTTGGCCTGGTGGCCGTCGGTGTAGCCGAGCGGCACGACCGCGTCGGCCAGCGTCGGCAGCGGCGCGCCCGTGGCGATCCGCACCGCCTGGCCGGGCTGCAGTCTGCGGGGCTGCCGGGAGCCGGCCGGGATCTCGCCCACGACCGGCAGCTGCACCGGGCCCGCGTTCGCACCGGACACGTCGACGCTGCGCACCGCGTAGCCGTCCACGGCGGCCTGGTCGAAGCCGGGCAACGCGCGTTCCGCGATGACCTCTTCCGCGCAGAGCAGGCCCTGCGACTCCGAGATCGCCACGCGCACGGGTGCGGGCCGCACCGCGGCCGCGATCACCCGAGCGAGCTGCTCGTCAACTGACCTCATGTGATTGGTCCTCGCGCTCAGGAGTTGTCGAGGCGTTCCCGCAACCACTCACGCAGATCGGGTCCGTACTCAGGGGTCTCGAGTGCGAAGTCAACCGCAGCCCGCAGGAATCCGGCGGGATTGCCGAGATCGTGTCGCCCGCCCCGGTGGACCACGACGTGCACGGGGTGACCCTCGTTGATCAGCAACGCGATGGCGTCGGTGAGCTGCAGCTCGCCGCCCGCGCCCGGCGTGATGCGCTTGAGCGCGTCGAAGATCGCCCGGTCGAGGAGGTACCGGCCGGCCGCGGCGAACGTCGACGGCGCGTCCTCCGGCTTCGGCTTCTCGACCATGCCGACGACCTGCTTGACGTCGTCGTTGCCGGTGTCGCGGACGTCGAACACGCCGTACGCGGAGATCTGCTCGCGCGGGATGTCGAACGCCAGCAGGACGCTGCCGCCCTTCTCCTCGCGGACCTTCGCCATCTTCTTGAGGGCGTCGGCGGGCAGGATGATGTCGTCGGGCAGCAGTACCGCGACGGCCTCGTCGTCACCGGTCAGGTTGCCCTCGGCACAGCCGACGGCGTGGCCCAGGCCGAGCGCCTGCTCCTGGATCGCGGTCTCGGCCTTGATGAGCTGCGGGGCGCGCCGGATCTTCTCGACGAGGTCGGTCTTGCCCTTGTCGGTCAGCGACTGCTCGAGGTCGGGGTTCGCGTCGAAGTAGTTCGCGACCGACGACTTGGTCGGCGACGTCACGATGACCAGCTTCGTCGCGCCTGCCTCGGCTGCCTCCCGCGCCACGTACTCGATGGCGGGGGTGTCGACCAGGGGCAGCAGTTCCTTCGGCACGGCTTTGGTCGTGGGGAGGAAACGGGTGCCCAGACCGGCCGCGGGCACGATAGCGGTGTGGAAGGCGCTGCTCATGGGCAGCGATGCTAACGACATACCGGGGGATACCCACCATGACGTCCGATCTTCGTGACCGGAAGGCCACGCTGCGTTCACGGTTGCTGGCTTCACGGCGTTCGCTGTCCGCTGAAGTTCGCACTCTTGAAGCCGCCGCGCTGGCCGCGCACGTGGCCGCGCTGGAAGTTGCGCCTGATCAGACGGTGTGCGCTTTTCTGCCGGTCGGATCGGAGCCCGGTGACGCCTCGTGGCTGGACGGGCTGCGCTGCCGGGTGCTGCTACCGATCGTGACGGGCGACTCGCCGCTCGACTGGGCCGAGCACACCGGGCCGTCCGGGCTCGCCCCCGCCGGGTTCGGGCTGCTGGAGCCCACCGGTCCCCGGCTCGGCGCCTCGGCGATCGCTGGAGCCTCGCTGGTGCTCGTGCCGGCGCTGGCCGTGTCGGTGGACGGGGTGCGGATCGGGAAGGGGCAGGGGCACTACGATCGCTCGTTGCCGCTGGTCAAAGCCCCGCTGGTCGGTGTCGTGCGTGACTCGGAGGTGCTTTCCTTCGTGCCTGGCGAGCCTCACGACGTGCGGATGAACGGCGTGCTGACCCCCTCGGTGGGTCTGCGATGGCTGTGACTTTGACCTGGGGTGTTTGCGCTCTGGGAAGGTCCTGAGCGAAAATCGTGTTGGCACTCACAAAGGTCGAGTGCCAGAGCTAGGAGCAGACCCAGTGCCTACGTACCAGTACGCCTGCACCGCGTGTGAGCACCGGTTCGAGGCTGTGCAGTCGTTCAGCGACTCCTCCCTCACCGAGTGCCCCGAGTGCTCGGGCAAGCTGCGCAAGCTCTTCGGCGCCGTCGGCGTCGTCTTCAAGGGCAGCGGCTTCTACCGCACGGACAGCCGTTCGGGCTCGTCGAAGAGCACGGCGGCGACCTCGCCCTCGACGGAGACGAAGTCCACGGAGAAGAAGTCCGCGGACACGAAGTCCTCTTCGGACTCGAAGTCCTCGGCGAGCGCTCCGGCGGCCGCCGCGTCCTGAAGATCGCGAGTTGTCCACAACTTGCGGCTGAGCCCCATTCGACTGCCTCCGACCGTCCTACGGTCGGAGGCATGAACCTTTCCACGACCGTTTCGGACCGGGTCCGCTCGCTGGCACGCCGCCGCCCTCCCGCCGCGTGGCGCCGCTTCCTGGCCCTCGGGCTGGCACTGCTGGCCCTGTCGACGTTCTTCTGGCCGGACGTGGGCCATCCCGCCGTGGTCGCCTCACGCGATCTACCGGCCGGAGAGCCGCTCACCGCCGCCGACGTCCGGGTCATGTCGCTCGCCACGCCGCTGCCGGGCTCGTTCCCGGCCTCCGACGCCGTGGTGGGCCGCGCGTTGTCGTCACCGGCGCGGGCAGGCGTCCCGCTGACCGACTTCGATCTGGCCGACGCCGCCGCCGATCAGGCCTCGGTGGCCGTCCGGGTGGCTGACCAGGGCCTCGCCGCCGTGGTGCGGCCGGGTGGCCGGGTCGACGTGGTGTCGGCGTCGGGCGAGGTGCTCGCGGAGAACGCGGCGGTGCGGGAGACGCGCGGAGAAGTCGTCGTCCTCACGTTGCCGAGACTTAATGCAACTCGCGTGGCCGCGATGTCACTGGATCATGCATTAGCCGTTACTCTCCGCTGATGCTGAAGGGTTTCAAAGACTTTTTGATGCGCGGAAACGTCGTCGACCTGGCCGTGGCCGTGGTCATCGGCACGGCCTTCACCGCGATCGTCACCGCGTTCACCACGAGCCTCATCAAGCCTCTCATCGCCTCGCTCGGCAGCACCGAGACGAAGGGGCTGGGCTTCTACATCCGCTCCGGCAAGGAGGACACGTACCTGGACTTCAGCAACGTCATCAACGCCGCGATCAACTTCGTGATCGTGGCCGCTGTCGTCTACTTCGTCCTGGTGCTGCCGATCCAGAAGATCCAGGAGCGCCGCAAGAGGGGCGAGGAGGCAGGCCCGTCCGAGCCGACGAACGTCGAGCTGCTCATCGAGATCCGCGACCTGCTCGCGGCCCAGCAGAACACCCAGCCCCAGGCCGTGGCACCGGCACCGGACCGCCGCGGTCCCGCGATCTGATCCTCCACCCGTCCCCCGCCGAGACGAAGCGCGCACCGCTACCCCGCGGCTCGCGCTTTGTCCTGGGCGTTCGACTCGGAACTCGCCGCTCGCGGTGGCGGATCTGCCTGCGGCCCCGCCGTGGCATCCAGCACGCGCGTTCGCTCAGGCCCCCGGCCGCCCGCGAACGCGGGATCCGCACTCGCCGGTTCATCCGCCGAGCTGCCGGCAGCCTCCAGCGCGAAGTCACCAGGCTCGTCGACTTCGCCGCACACCCGCTTCAAGAACGCGGAACCGTGCCACCGCGGCCGGCCACACCCACGGCTCGCGCTGCCCAGCCGCTCGGCGGACTGGGCGTCAGCCGCCGTGGTGCGGCGGCCTGTTCTCGCGGTACCAGGCCTCGCGGTCGTCCCCGGAGGCCCCGCCACCGCGCTCGTCCGACGTCGTCTCCGGAAGCACGTCGCCGAACACCTCTGCCAACCGACGACGGCGCGCTACGGCGTCGTCGTCGGCCGGCGTCGGCTTCTCACTCTTCGTCAAGACCGCTCAGCTGCTCGATCACGTAGGGCACCAGGGCCGACAGCGTCGCCATGCCGTCGCGGACCGCGGAGCGCGAGCCCGCGAGGTTCACGACGAGCGTGCTGCCGGAGACGCCGACGAGGCCACGCGAGATGCCCGCGTCGACCGCGCCCGCGGCGAGGCCGGAGGCGCGGAGCGCCTCGGCGATGCCGTGGATCGGGCGGTCGAGCACGCCCTGCGTGGCGTCGGGGGTGACGTCGCGCGGGGACACGCCTGTGCCGCCCACGGTGACCACGAGGTCGACGCCACCGATGACGGCCGTGTTGAGGGCGGCCCGGATGTCGACCACCTCACCCTCGACCGCGACGGTGCCGTCGACGATGAAGCCCGCTTCTTCGAGCAGTTCGGTGACAAGAGGTCCGGAGTTGTCGTCCTGCTCACCGTGCGCCACCCGGTCGTCCACGATCACGACCAAAGCGCGGCCAAGGCGCTGCGCGCTGCGTTCCATACCGATCACCGTAGCGGGAGTCTGACTTCGAAGCGGCAGCCAGGACCGTGGTTCTGGGCGTCAATTCTCCCGTGGTGCGCGTCGACGAGCCCACGCGCGATGGAAAGCCCCAGTCCGGCGCCGGTCGGATTGCGCGCGACGCTTCCCCGGAATCCCACGTCGAACACCAATGGCAGCACGTCATCGGGGATGCCACCGCACGCGTCGTCCACCCGCACCACCGCGTCGGGTCCGTCCACATCGACCTGAACGGACACCGCGCCACCCTCCGGCGTGTGCCGAATGGCGTTGGACACAAGGTTGCGCACGACACGCATCAGTTCCGGATCTGAGCCCCGCACGACCGGCCACTCGCGAGCGTCCGCACGCAACACCACGCCCTTGCGCGCCGCCACGGGCCGGGACGCGGCCACCACGTCGCTGACCACATCGGCCAGCCGGACGTCGTGCATCGTCAGGTTCAACGCGCCGGCGGTGATCCGCGAGAGCTGGAACAGGTCGTCCACCAGCTTCGTCAGGTGGTCGGCCTCCAGCGCGATCTGCTTGGCGTAGACGGCGACCTCACCGGGCTCGGAGACGACGCCGTCCTCCAGCGCCTCCGTCATCGCCCGGATCCCGGCCAGCGGCGTCCGCAGGTCGTGACTGATCCACGCCACCAGTTGCCGCCGCGCCGCCTCGGCCTCGCGCTCCCACATGGTGCGCCGCGCGATCGCCCGGCCCAGCATGATCGAGAACGGCACCGTGACCAGGCCGACCAGCGCGCACGCCATGAGCGCGGCGTTGAGCATGGGCGTGAACATGAACCCACCGACCACGAGCACGCCGCCGATGGTCGCCACCACCGGCACTATGACCATGACGGTCATCGCGGTGGTCAGCGACACGCGGCTCAGTCGGTCGAACACGGGTCATACCTGTAGCCGACGCCCCACACCGTGCTCAGCCGCTTCGGTTTCGCCGGGTCCTCCTCGATCTTCTCCCGCAACCGTCGCACGTGGACGGTCACGGTCGACTGGTCGCCGAACTGCCAGCCCCACACCCGTTCCAGCAACTCGGCCCGGCCGAACGCCTTGCCGGCGTTGCCGATGAAGAACGCCAGCAGGTCGAACTCGCGGGTCGTCAGCTGCAACGGCCGCCCGTCCACCGTCGCGGTGTGCGCGGCCACGTCCAGCACGAGGTTCCCGTCCCGCACCACCCGCGGCTCGTAGGCCTTGCTGGCCCGCCGCAACACCGACGAGACCCGCAACGCCAGCTCACGAGGGCTGAACGGCTTCGTGACGTAGTCGTCCGCGCCGATCTGCAACCCGGCGATGCGATCTTCTTCCTCGCCCAGCGCCGTCAGCATGACCACCGGCGTGCTGCCGCGATCCCGGATCCGCCGGCACACCTCAAGCCCGTCGATGCCCGGCAACATCAGGTCCAGGACCACGATGTCCGGCTCGTGCGTGGCCATCAGCCGCAGCGCCTGTTCCCCGTCACCGGCGAGTTCGACCTCGTACCCGGCGTGTTCGAGGTAGCGGCGCACGACATCGCGCACCGTCGTGTCGTCGTCGACGACCAGCACCCGTTCCACCACGTCACCACGCTAAGCCACGAACGCCTGCCAGGCCCGCAAGCGTCACAACGCCGTAAGAAGACGAAACAAAGAGGCCGCAGCCGCGCACGGGGCAGGTGCGCACGGCTACGGCCTCTCCGGGGTCGTCACGTCCGGGTTTCTGGCGGGCGGCGGATGCCAGAAACCCGGACGTCCCCCGACCTATCCCACCTCGACACCGTCGAGGGTGGCTTCCACCGTCCTGTTGTCGGACAGCGTGATCGTGACCTTGTCGCCGGGCGCCTTGGACCGCACGGCGGCCACCAGCGTGTCCGACTCGTCGATGCGGCGGTCACCGAACTTGGTGATCACGTCACCGGCCTTGAGCCCGGCCTTCTCGGCGGCGCCGCCACCGGTGATCTCGGTGATCTTGGCGCCCTGCTCGGTCGACTCGACCTTCACGCCGAGCACGGTCTGCTTGGGCTTGCCGCTCTTCACGATCTCGTCGATCGTGCGGCGCGCCTGGTCCATCGGGATCGCGAAGCCGATGCCCACGGAGCCGGCCTGTCCCTGGCCCTGGCTGGGGCTGTAGATCGCCGAGTTGATGCCGACGACCTGGCCCTGCATGTTCACCAGCGGGCCGCCGGAGTTGCCGGGGTTGATCGCGGCGTCGGTCTGGATGGCGTTCAGCACGGTCGCCTGCGAGTTGCGGTCGCCGCCGGCCGAGACCGGGCGGTTCACCGAGCTGACGATGCCGGAGGTGACGGTGCCGGACAGCTCGAACGGCGAGCCGATCGCGACGACGGCCTGGCCGGTCTTCATGTCACCGGAGTTGCCGAGCTGCACGACCGGGAGGTTCGAGACGCCGTCTGCCTGGATGACGGCGATGTCGGAGCTCGGGTCGCGGCCGAGGATCTTGGCGGTGGCGGTCTTGCCGTCGTGGAAGACGACCTTGATGTCGCCGCCGGAGGCAGCGCCCTCGATGACGTGGTTGTTCGTCACGATCTGGCCGTTGCCGGAGATGATGAAGCCCGAGCCCTCGCCGGCGCCGGAGCGCGTCGTGACCTGGATCTGCACGACGGACGGCAGCAGCTTGTTCGCCACGTCCTCGACCGAGCCGGCGGGCGCGTTCGAGGTCTGCGAGGCCGGGCGGGGTGAGTCGAGGGAGCTCACGGACGACGAGTCGTTCGCGAAGGTGTAGCCCAGGTAGCCGCCGAGGCCGCCGGAGAGGCCTCCGACGATCAGCACGAGGGCGGCGACGCCCGCCACGACCTTTCCACGGCCCTTGGGGCGCTGGGGGACGGGCGGGGGCTGGTAGCCGGGCGGGAGGTAGTACTGACCCGTCTGCGGCCCGGTGTGCGGTCCCTGAGGCCCCGCGAACGGGCCGGAGGGCGGTCCCGCGGGCTGTTCCGCGCCGAACTGCGCGGTCGTGGCGCCGAGGCCGAGCGGGTGAGGTTGGCCGGACCCTGATGGAGGAAGCTGCTGGCCGGGTCCGGGCCCGCCGAGCTGCGTCTGGCCCGCGTCAGGTGAGGGCACCTGCGGCTGGGCCGAAGTGAAGGAGGCGGGCACATCGCCCAAGCCGGCAGGAGCGTGGTTAGCCCCAGCCTGGCCGGATCCCCCCTGCAAAGGATCCGGCTGGCCGGGTTCCGGCAGCGACGGGCCCTGCTCCCGCGCGCCGGAGTCTGTCTGACCGGCGCTCGGAGGCACGGAGGTGGGCTCTTCCGGCTTCGGCGCTGGCTGGTTGCTCTCGGTCATGGGCATAGTCTCTCGGGCCGTCCTGAGAGAACCCTTAGACCAGCCTGGGAGCTAGTTGTGTGTTCCCCGGAGCCGTTCCGCGATCTGTTCCGGCGTCACGTCGTTGATCCACACGGCTTCTCCCGACTCGGAGCCCGCGAGGTACTTGAGCTTGTCCTTCGTCCTGAGCACCGAGAAGACCTGCAGGTGCAGCCACATCTCGTCACGGCCGACGTTGACCGGCGCCTGGTGCCAGGCCGCGATGTAGGGCAGCGGGCGGTCGTACAGCGCGTCCAGGCGGTGCAGCACCAACAGGTAGAGCGACGCGAAGTCATCACGCTCCACAGAGGACAGTGCGGCGATGTCGGGCACCTGTCGGCGTGGCGCCAGCACGACCTCGACGGGCCAGCGGGCGGCGGCGGGCACGAAGGCGGCCCAGTGCGCGGACTCTTCCACCACACGCGCGCCCGCGCGAAGCTCGGCTTCCAGCACGTCGCCGAACAACGGACGCCCGTACGCCGCGTAGTGCTCCAGCGCTGCCTCGAGCATCCGTTCGGTGCGAGGCGTGATGAACGGGTACGCGTAGATCTGGCCGTGCGGGTGCGAGAGCGTCACGCCGATCTCTTCGCCGCGGTTCTCGAACGGGAAGACCTGTTCGACCCCTGGCAACGTTGACAAGAAGGCGACACGGTCCGCCCACGCGTCCACGACGGTGCGCACGCGCGACTCGGAGAGCTCGCCGAACGACTTGTTGTGGTCCGAGGTGAAGCACACGACCTCGCACCGCCCACGCCCCGGCGCGCGCACGAACAGCGCTTCACCATCCACAGTGGACGGCACGTCCGGCACGTTCTGCGCCAGCGAGGGGAACCTGTTCTCGAACACCACGACGTCGTAGTCGGCCTCGGGGATCTCCGTGGGCCTGCCCGGCGTCGACGGGCACAGCGGACAGAGGTCCGCCGGCGGCTTGTACGTGCGTGTCTGGCGGTGCGCCGCCATCGCGACCCACTCGCGGGTCAACGGGTCCAGCCGGACTTCGGACATCGGCTGGGTCTCCGGGAGATCCCGGGTGTCCACCGCGACTCGCGGTGGTGCCTCAGCGCTGTCGTCGAAGTAGATGATCTCCCGGCCGTCCGCCAGTTTGCCCGCGGTACGCCTCACGCCAACTCCTCGCCACTTCCTGGTACATGAGCCAAGACCAACTCGCCGACCTGCTCGGAGAGGATCGCCCGCGCGTCGTCCGGCAAACCCTCGTCCGTCACCAGGACGTGCGCCTCGTCGAGGTCGGCGATCGTGGAAATGCCGACGGTGCCCCACTTCGTGTGGTCCGCGACCACGACCACGCGGCCGGCAGCGTCGACGAGCGCGCGGTCCGTTTCACTCTCGTTGAGGTTCGGGGTCGTGAATCCGGAGCGCTCGGCCATGCCGTGCACGCCCAGGAAGACCACGTCGAGATGCAGCGATCGCAACGCCTGCACGGCCACCGGGCCCACGAGCGCGTCGGATGGCGTGCGCACACCACCGGTCAGCACGACCGTGCGGTCAGTACGCCCGCTCTGCTGCAGCACGTCCGCGACGCGGATGGAGTTCGTGACGACGGTCAGGTCGGGGATGTCGTCGAGGAAGCGGGCTAACGTCCACGTCGTCGTGCCGGCGGACAGGCCGATGGCCGTGCCGGGACGCACGAGGCCCGCGGCCAGTGCCGCGATCGCCTCCTTCTCGGGCAGCTGCCGCACCGACTTGGCCTCGAAACCGGGCTCGTCGGTCGAGCGCCCGACGACGGACGTGGCGCCGCCGTAGACCTTCTCCACCAGTCCGCGGGCTGCGAGCACGTCGAGATCGCGGCGCACGGTCATGTCCGAGACGCCGAGCCGGACGACGAGGTCGCTGACGCGCACCGCACCCGTACGACGGACCTCTTCGATGATTACCGCTTGCCGCTGACGTGCCAGCACCTCACACCTCTTCCCTGAGGACGACTACGTCCCCGGCTCGCACGGTGAGGTGCCCGGAGACCTGCTCGCCGGACAACACGTCGACACCGGACGCCTCGATCTGCGCGTCGGTGTCTGTGTGGTTGACGGCGAAGAGGAACGATACGTCGCCCTTGCGCCGTACAAGCTCAATCGGCGAGGGCGACACCGCCACACCCGCACCGGAAAGCGCGTTTTCCACCGTTCGGCCGAGACCGTCCTCGTCGAGATCGCAGGCCACGTACCAGGCGACACCGTTGCCGAACGCGTTGCGCGTCACCGCCGCCACGCCGGGCAACGGGCCGTCGGCGTAGGAGACAACGGTGTCAGCCGTGCGCGTGTGCAGGTGCTCCGTCCACAACGAGGCAGTCGACCCGTCGGTCAACGAGACTGTTTCGTTCTCCCGCAGCGGGTAGAACTCCTCGGACCACACGCCGAGCACGTCCCGGAACGCTCCAGGGTATCCGCCGAGCCGCACGCGCGTGTGCTGGTCGGCGACACCGGACAGGTACGTGACCACGACATGACCGCCGCCCGCCACGTAGTCCGCGATGACGGCGGCGTGCGCGTCGGACACCGCGTAGAAGGCGGGCACGACCACCAGCGAGTACGCGGAGAGGTTCGTGCCCGGCGCCACGAAGTCGACCGTGACACCGGCCTGCCAGAGCGCCTTGTAGTACCCGAGAACGTGCCTGTAGTAGTCGAAGTCCTGCGTCGGGTGGGCGTCCTGGCGCAGCGCCCAGCCGGACTGGAAGTCGAACAGGACCGCGACGGAAGCGTCCACAGTGGAACCGACGACCTCGCTCAACCGGCCGTACTCGGCACCGACCTCGCAGACCTCCCGGTACACCTTCGTGTCCGTGCCGGCGTGCGGGACCATCGCCGAGTGGTAGCGCTCGCTGCCGCCGCGCGACTGCCGCCACTGGAAGAACAACGTGCCGTCGGCGCCGCGGGCGATGTTCTGGAACGAGTGCCGCCGCATCTCCCCCGCCGTCTTGGCGATGTTGCGCCGCTGCCAGTTCACCGCCGAGGTCGAGGCCTCCATCAGCAACCACGGCTTGCCACCCGCCAGGCCGCGCACGAGGTCCGCGGACATCGCGAGCTCGATGTGCCGATCAGGCGACTGGGCCTCGGTGTAGTGGTCGTTCGAGACGAAGTCGACCTCGCGGGCCCACTTCCAGTAGTCGAGGTCGCCGAACGTCCAGTTGACCATGAAGTTCGTGGTGATCGGCACGTCCGGCGTGATCATGCGCAGCACGTCCCGCTCGGCCTTGTAGAGCTCCAGGATCGCGTCGTCGGAGAACCTGTCGTAGTCCAGCACGTGCGCCGGGTTCTGGAACGTCGGCGTCACGCGCGGCGGCAGGACCTGCGCGAAGTCGGTGTAGCCCTGGCTCCAGAACGCCGTGGACCACGCGTCGTTGAGCTGGTCGAGCGTGTAGCGGCTCGACAGCCACTCGCGGAACGAGGCGGCGCACGTGTCGCAGTAGCAGCGCTTCACGTGGCACGCGTACTCGTTGCCGACGTGCCACGCGGCGAGGGCGGGGTGGTCGCGGTAGTGCGAGGCCATCTCGGCGGCCAGCGCGGTCGCCCGGTCGCGGTAGATCGGCGACGACGGGCAGTAGGCCTGCCGCGAGCCGTGCGAGAGCCTCACGCCGTCCGCGCGGACGGGCAGCATCTCGGGGTACTCGGTGGTGAGCCACGGCGGCGGTGCGGCGGTCGCGGTCGCGAGGTCGACCCGGATGCCGCCTGCGTGCAGCAGGTCCATCACGCGGTCGAGCCAGTCGAACCGGTACTCGCCCTTGCTGACCTCGATCTTCGCCCAGCTGAAGATGCCCAGGCTGACCATGGTGACGCCGGCGCGCCGCATGAGCTCGACATCCTCGGTCCAGACGTGTTCCGGCCACTGCTCGGGGTTGTAGTCAGCCCCCCAGCCGAGGCCTTGCAGGTCAGTTGGCCACGTCGTCACGGCGCAAGCGTGGCCGACAACGACCCCCAACGTCAACACAAGCAAACACAACTGCCCGTTGGGGTCTGTTCGGCGGTTGACCGGGACAAGTACCGGGAAACGCCGACCAACCGCCCGGAACGCGGCTGTCCAGGGGTTTAACAGCTCCGTAACGGGACTTGACATGCTGTATGACTGGGACCACATTATGCGCAACTTTGTTGGAGTCCTGTTCGGTTCGCACGTGCGAGTGTCACCTGTAGGAGCGATGATGGTTCTGCACACGCCTGGTTCCACTCCGTTACCGCACTTCGGTCGGCGAACGATGCTGCGAGTCATGCTGGCCGGTGCGGGCGTTGCCGCGACCGGTGGTCTTCTTTCGGCGTGCGGCGGTGGTTCGGGCACGGGTAGCGAGTCGAAGGTCGTCACCTTCGGCAACAACCTGTCCGACCAGGTGCCGAAGGACGCGATCACCGCCGCGGTGAAGGCGTTCGAGGCCCAGTCGGGCGGCCTGTCCGTCACGATCAACACCAAGCAGCACGAGCAGTACCAGGAACAGATCAACAACTACCTGCAGGGCAAGCCGGACGACGTGCTCGCGTGGTTCGCCGGCTACCGCATGCGGTTCTTCGCCGACCAGGGTCTCACCGGCGACCTCAGCGACCTGTGGGGCAAGATCGGCGGCAACTACTCCGACGCGCTCAAGCAGGCGTCGACGGGCACGGACGGCAAGCAGTACTTCGTGCCGTTCACCCAGTACGCGTGGGGCATGTTCTACCGCAAGAGCGTCTGGCAGGAGAAGGGCTACGCCGTCCCGAAGACGCTCGACGAACTGGTCGCGCTCGCCACGAAGATGAAGGCCGACGGCCTGATCCCGATCGCCTTCGCCCAGAAGCAGGGCTGGCCGGGCATGGGCACGTTCGACCAGCTGAACTTCCGCACCAACGGCTACCAGTTCCACGTGGACCTGCTGGCGGGCAAGGAAGACTGGCAGGACAAGCGCGTCAAGGACGTGTTCGACACCTGGAAGCGGCTGCTGCCGTTCCACCAGGAGAACGCGCTCGGCCGCGAGTGGCAGGAAGCCGCGCAGACGTTGCAGCAGAAGAAGTCCGGCATGTACCTGCTCGGCGCGTTCGTGGGCCAGCAGTTCCCGGACGCGGACAAGGAAGACCTCGACTTCTTCCCGTTCCCGGAGATCAACCCGACGCACGGCACCGACACGGTCGAGGCGCCGATCGACGGCTACATGATGGCGAAGAAGCCGTCCAATCCGGACGGTGCGCTGAAGCTGATGGAGTACCTGTCCTCCGCCGAGCCGCAGCTCGCCTACCTGAAGGCCGACCCGACCGCGGTCGCGACCAACCAGAAGGCGGACCAGGCCGGGTACAGCCCGCTGCAGAAGAAGGTGGCGGACACCATCAAGAACGCCAAGCACATCACGCAGTTCCTCGACCGCGACACCGATCCCGGCTTCGCGAGCGAGGCGGCCACCAACGGCCTCATCGAGTTCATCAAGGACCCGAACAACATCGACTCCGTGCTCAAGGGCATGGCTGATCAGGCGAAGAACATCTTCAAGTGACCGCGTTGCAGGAGAAGCCGAAGGCGGTGGTCCCCCCGGGACCGCCGCCTCGTCGGCGTGGAAAGCGTGCCACGGCCCTCGCCGGCACGGACAAACTCGTGCTGGCGCTCATGCTCGGCATCCCCACGGTCGTGCACCTGCTGTTCGTGTGGATCCCGACGCTGGGCTCGGTCGCGTTGTCGTTCAGCAGGTGGAACGGCATCGGCGGCTTGGAGGACATCGAGTGGATCGGTGTCGGGAACTACGTCGAGATCTTCACGGAGTACCCGCGGTTCTGGCCTGCGGTGCAGCACAACCTGATCTGGTTGCTGTTCCTGCTGATCGTGCCGACGTCGGCGGGTCTGCTGCTGGCCGTGCTGCTCGACCGCGAACTGAAGTTCAGCCGGGTCTACCAGTCCGCGCTGTACATGCCGATGGTGCTGTCGCTGGCCCTGGTGGGCTTCATCTGGCAGCTGATCTACACGCCGGACGGCGGTCTGCTGAACTCGTTGCTGGGGTTGAGCGACAACCCGGTCGACTGGATCGGTGACTCGGACATCAACCTCTACGCGGTGCTGGTGGCCGCGGCGTGGCGGCACACCGGCTACATCATGCTGCTGTACTTGGCGGGCCTGAAGTCCGTCGACCCGGCGCTGAAGGAAGCGGCGTCGCTCGACGGCGCCTCGGCCTCCCAGACGTTCTTCCGGGTCACGTTCCCGGTGATGAAGCCGGTCAACATCGTCGTGCTCGTCGTGACGGTGATCGAGGCGCTCCGCGCGTTCGACATCGTGTACGTCATCAACAAGGGGCGCAACGGTCTGGAGCTGCTGTCGGTGCTCGTGACCGACAACATCATCGGCGAGGCCTCGCGCATCGGCCGCGGCTCCGCGGTCGCCGTGGTCCTGCTGACGATCTCGCTCGGCTTCATCATCACGTACCTGTACCAGGTGTTCAGCAAGGAGAACCGGACGTGACGGCCACCTTGGAACGCGCCCCGGTCGTGAAGCAGAAGCGCCGGGTCACGCCGGCACGCATCGCGTTGCACACCTTCCTGATCCTGACGTGCCTGATGACGCTGGCGCCTCTGCTGTGGGCGGTCTACGCGTCGCTGCGGACGTACGACGACACCTCGGTCAACGGCTACTTCTCCATCGCGAAGTCGCTGACGTTCGAGAACTTCGCGAAGGCGTGGGAGATCGGCGACCTGCCGCACTTCTACTGGAACACGTTCCTCATCACCGTGCCGGCCCTGATCATCACGCTGGTGCTGAGCTCGATGGTGGCGTTCGGCGTGTCGCGGTTCAGCTTCAAGTTCAACATCGCGCTGCTGATGCTGTTCACCGCGGGCAACCTGTTGCCGCAGCAGGTGATCGTGACGCCGCTGTGGCGCCTGTACCGGCTGATCGAGCTGCCGGCGTGGATGTCGGAGAGCGAGTCGCTGATCGACTCACCGCTCGGCGTCATCCTCATCCACATCGCGTTCCAGATGGGCTTCTGCACGTTCGTGCTGTCGAACTACATGAAGACCATCCCGTACGAGCTGACCGAAGCCGCTCGCGTGGACGGCGCCTCGGTGTTCCGGCAGTACTGGCAGCTGACCCTGCCGCTGTGCCGGCCGGTGCTCGCGGCGCTGGCGACGCTGGAGTTCACCTGGATCTACAACGACTTCCTGTGGGCGTTGGTGCTGATCCAGGACGGCGACAAGATGCCGGTCACGTCGGCGTTGCAGAACCTCAAGGGCACGTTCTTCACCGACAACAACCTGATCGCAGCGGGCTCTCTCCTGGTCGCGCTGCCCACGTTGGTGGTGTTCTTCGTGCTGCAGCGGCAGTTCGTGGGCGGACTGACGCTGGGCTCCACGAAGGGCTGAGAACGCGAAAGGGGCGGCGACCACGTGGTCGCCGCCCCTTTCGCGTTGCCTGGAAGTACTACTTCCCGCCGGTCTGCGGGTTGAAGTCCGAGATCGAACCCCATCGCCCGACGGGAATCACGATCACGCGGGCCTTGCCCACCACGTTGTCGATCGGGATCGCGCCGTCGGCCGGAGTCGGGTCGCCGTGCTTGCGCGAGTCCGACGAGTTGTTGCGGTTGTCGCCCATCACCCACAGCTTGCCCGCGGGGACGGTGACCTTCTCGAACGAGTCCTGCTGGCGCGGGCCGCCGCCGAAGTTGAGGTACGGCTCGTCGAGCGGCTTGCCGTCGACCATCACGCGGCCCTGGTCGTCGCAGCACTCGACGGTCTGGCCGCCGACGGCGATGACGCGCTTGATGAAGTCCGTGCCGCTGGGCTCGGACAGGTTCACCATCGAGCCGAGGTCCTGCAGCGTGCCCACCACGAAGTTCGGGGGCTCCTTGCCGCCGGTCCAGTTCGGCGGGCCGCGGAAGACGATGACGTCGCCGGGCCTCGGGTCGCCGAACAGGTACGTGATCTTCTCGACCAGCACCTTGTCGTTCACGCAGCCCGTGCAGCCGTGCAGCGTCGTCTCCATCGAGGCCGACGGGATGACGAACACGCGCGCGACGAACGTCTGGATGACGACGGTCAGCAGCAACGCCACGCTGAAGATGACCAGCAGCTCTTTCCAGAACGGCTGCTTCTTCTTCGCCTTCTTCTTGCGGAACCTGGGCGCCGGGTCGTCCTCGTACGCGGAGGAACGCGGCGAACGGTCCTCGTACGACGAAGCGGTCGAACCGGACGTCGAGAAGCGCGACGTGGGTTCAGCGGGGCCGTCTCCGGTGGGAGGGGTCGTCTCCCAGGTCGACGAAGAATCGTCGTTCACGCGATGACTCACAGGCCCACCTTACGGACGTCCGGGTAGGCGCAACGTGAACAGGGCTCCACCCTCGGGGGCTCTGCCCGCCGTGGCCGTGCCGCCGTGCCGTTGCGCCACCTGTTTGACGATGGCGAGTCCCAGACCTGAACCCGGCAGGGTCCGCGCCTCGGACGAACGGTAGAACCGCTCGAAAACGTGAGGTAGATCGGCGTCCGCGATACCGGGGCCCGCGTCCGCCACCTCCACCACGGCGCTGCCGTCGCCCACCTGACGGAGGTTCAGCCGCACCGCCGAACCCGAGGGGCTGAACTTCACCGCGTTGTCGAGGAGGTTCAGCACCGCGCGCTCCAGAGCACTGGAATCACCCAGAAGTGTCCACGGCTGCAGCTGCACGTCGAACGTGACGTTCGAGGCGCGGCGGCGGGCGCGGTCCATCGACCGTTCCACCACCTCGACCAGGTCGACGGGCTCGTGGATGACCTGCGGGGCGTCCTCGCGGGCCAGTTCGACCAGGTCACCGATCAGCGTGGTCAGTTCGTCGAGCTGGGCGCGCACGTCCGAGTGGATCTCCTGCTTGTCCACTTCGGACAAGTCGGGTGAATTCGGGCGTTCCGATGCGAGCAGCAGCTCCAGGTTGGTGCGCATGGACGTCAGCGGCGTGCGCAGTTCGTGGCCCGCGTCGGCGACCAGGCGGCGTTGTCGTTCCTGCGACTCGGCGACGGCGCCGAGCATCGCGTTGAAGCTGTGCGTCAGCCGCGCCAGCTCGTCGTCGCCCGCCACCGGTATCGGCGTCAGGTCGCCCGTGTTCGCGACGCGTTCGGTGGCCTCCGTCAGCCGTTGCACCGGCCGCAGACCCGTGCGTGCGACGGCCGTGCCCGCGATGGCCGCGAGCAGCACACCGGCACCGCCGATCAGCAGCAGCACGACGCTGAGCTTGGCCAGCGTGGTGCGCTGAGGCGACATCGACTGGGCGATGATGATCGCCTGGCCCGGCTGGTACTTGACGGCGATGACCCGTGACTCGGTCTTGTGGTCGGTCCAGATGAACTCGTTCCGCTCGCCCTGAGCCACGTCCCAGGCCTCCGCGACCGTCGGCGGCCGGTCGGAGTCCTGCGGGAAGAGCAGCTGCCCGCTGTCGGCCAGCAGCACGGCCATCTTCACGTCGCCGGCCGCCAGGAACGCCGCCGGGTACTTGCCGACGAAGTCCGAACCGTTGATCTTCTCGCCGGCCGCCACGGCCACCGCTCGCGTGCGCAGACTCTCGTCCAGAGCGTCGTAGGTGCTCTTGCGGACGATCATGTACGCGCCGAACGACACCAGCGCGACGGCTCCGGCGACGCAGAACGCCGCGAGCCAGGTGACCCGGGCCCGCAGCGACGCCTTCTGCAGGCGTCCCTGTGGTTCCACGATCACGGAGGGGTCTCCCGCAGGACGTAGCCCACCCCACGCACCGTGTGGATCAGCCGCGGCTCGCCCTCCAGTTCCGTCTTGCGACGCAGATACCCCACGTAGACCTCGAGAGCGTTGCCCGAGGTCGGGAAGTCGTATCCCCACACGTCCTCCAGGATGCGGCTGCGGGTGAGCACCTGGCGCGGATGCGCCAGCAGGAGCTCGAGCAGCGCGAACTCGGTGCGGGTGAGGCTGATCGGACGCTCGCCGCGGCGGACGTCGCGCGTCGACGGGTCCAGCTCCAGGTCGGAGAACTTCAGGGCGGCGGCGGACTTCTGGGCCGCGTCGTCGTCGTGGGCGGCGCGGCGCAGCAGCGCGCGCAACCGGGCCAGCAACTCCTCCAGCGCGAACGGCTTGGGCAGGTAGTCGTCAGCTCCGGCGTCCAGACCGGACACCCGGTCGCTCACGGCGTCACGCGCGGTCAGCACGAGGATCGGCAGGTCGTCGCCGGTGCTGCGCAGCCTGCGGCACACCTCGAGGCCGTCGAGGCGCGGCATCATCACGTCGAGCACCATCGCGTCCGGCCTGGCGGCGGTCACCGACTCCAGGGCCTGCATGCCGTCTCCGGCAGTCTCGACCTGGTAGCCGTTGAACTGGAGCGAGCGGCGGAGTGACTCCCTGACCGCCCGGTCGTCATCGACAACGAGGATGCGCATGGGAGCAGTCTTGCCGAGGGATCTGAGAGCCGCCTGAGAAGGGCCCTAACTGCAGGTGTGAGTACAGCGTTAGCTTCTGCTAGCCCTCCAAGCCCCTGGCGACAGGTGCGTTCCACTTCCGCCAGAGCGCGATGAGCCTGATGGTGATGATTAGTGACGCACCGGTCAGCGAGACCAGGCCTTTCGGCAGACCGGCCCATTCACCCACCGCCACGACGACCGCACCGCAGAGCGCCGCCACGGCGTAGATCTCTCTCCTCAGGACCAAAGGAATCTCACGGAGGAGCAAGTCACGGAGCGCTCCACCGCCGATGCCCGTCGTCATGCCGATGAGGCAGGCCGCGTAGGGCGTCGCACCGAGTGACAACGCGGTCGACGTGCCGGACGTGACGAACAGCCCGAGACCCACGGCGTCCAGCAGCAACACGCTGCGGCGGAGCTTCGCGACCTGCGGGTGGAACCAGAAGACGATCAGGCCCGTGCCGCCCGCGACCAGCAGGTACGGCCAGTTCCGCAGGCTCGTCGGCGGGTGCACGCCGAGCAGCACGTCGCGGATGATGCCGCCGCCCAGCGCCGTGGTGAGCGCCAGGATGGTCACGCCGAACACGTCGAGGCGCGCACGGACCGCGGCCACCGCCCCGGAGGCGGCGAAGACCGCGATACCGATCAGCTCCAGGACGATGAGCAGCACGAACGGAGAGAGTAGTGCTTCAGCGCGGTGGCGCTGCCCGGCGGTAACCAGCGTCCAGCCGGCCCCCCGCGGACACCAGCACGGCTTCCACGACGGCGATGAACCGCTCGGCGCCCTGGCCCCGCACCAGCGCCCGGTAGGAGTCCACGAGCTCGTCCTCCTTGGCGTCACGCAGCCGCCGCATCAGCCACTTCCCGTGCCCGAGCCACCGGTTCTGCACGACCAGCGCCAGCTCGCCCGCGCAGGTCAGCAACCGGGCCGCGACGAACAGCCGTTCGTCCTCGTCCCGTGCGCCGATGAGGTCTTCGAGCAGGTCAGTGGTGCCGTAGCGGCGATCTTCCAGCTCCGTGACGGTCGCGAGTGGAGGACCCGCGTCCAGCAGCACGCGCGCCTCGGCCCGCATGCGCTGACCGGTGCCGTCGGCGTCGATCATCAGGAAGCCCTCGGCGCACATGTGCAGCAACGGAGGCCGCCTGCCCTCGGTGTCGCGGGCCACGAAGTCCTGGAACGACTCGATCGTGTGACAGAACAGTTCGACCGGCCAGCCTCGGTGCCGCAACGTCTCCCGGAACGCGCAGGGCAGGTCGTCGACGATCACGACCATGTCCAGGTCGGAGTTGGCGGTGTAGTTCCCCGCCGCCACGCTGCCGCCGAGGAACGCGGCCGTGGCCAGCGGAAACCGGACGTCGAGGAAGTCCCGCGCGACCTGCACCGGGTCCTTGTCCCAGTCCAGCGGGTGCCCGGTGACGTAGTAGTCCTCGTCGGGGCTCAGCGGGCCGAGAACCTGCTCGACGCGCGACCGGATCTCCGGAACCACCTCGTGCATGTCCACGAGCCACGGGTTGTCCTCGGCGTCGAAGAACGGTCTGATCGCCAGGAACTGCGCACGGGAGAGCTCGCGCACGCTGACCGGTGAGCCACTGCGCCGCTTCGCATAGCCCTTCAGGCGCCAACCCATGTTGTCGCCGTAGGCATGCCTGACCTCGTCCTGGTCCCCCGCCACGCCTTCATTCTTACGCGACGGGACGGCGTGGACGAAGTCAGACGCGCGCGACCGCCAGCAAATAGCCCAGTGACGGCTGGATGGCCAGCGGCGACAGGATCTGGTCGAGGTACTGCCGAGCCTCTTCCCCGTGCGCCGCGATGAGGGCGTCGTAGTGCGTGCGCGCACCGATCTGCATCCGCGGCACGGTCTTGCGCGTCTCGTTGCTCAGGTCCAGCAGCTCCACGACCTGCAAACCGGCTGCCGCCAACAACTTCGGGTAGCCGGCGAACGTCGGCACCTCGTCGATGGCGTACGTGCTCAGGATCGGCTGGAGATCGTCCATCACGCCCGGTGCGACCGGCCTGCGCTGCACGAAGTCGGACACCACCACGACGCCCGAACGCTTGACCACGCGCGCGAACTCCCGCAGCACGCTGACCCTGTCCCCCAAATGTGGCAACGTCTCCACGGCCCACGCCGCGTCGAACGTGTCGTCGGGGAACGGCATCGCGTGCGGGTCCGCGTGCACGAACCGGACCTGCTCGTCCACGAACAGGGCCTCTGCCCGCGTGTTGGCGCGCGCCACGTGGTCGGCGCTCGGCGAGACCGAGACGATGTCGGCGTGCGACGCCTCGGCCAGCCGGAACGCGGACGTGCCGACCCGGCGGCCCAGGTCCAGCACGCGCCAGCCGTGCCGGGCACCGAGCCGGTCGATGTGCAGCGCCGTCATCCGCTCGGCGGCGATGCGGTTGGAGGACTCGTCCTCTTCGGACGTCCAGAGACCGAAGTGCAGGTTGTGGTCCCAGATCGCGCGCATGACCTCGTGGTAGACGTCGGTCATCAGAAGAAGTCCGCGAGCCGGGGTGTGCCGGACGAAGCGGTGAGCTGGTCCAGCACCACCGCGTCGGCCGGGTCGCCCTCCAGCAAACCCGCGCGCCGCAACGCATGCGTGTTCTGCGCGCCGGAGAACCACGGACCGAGTGCCCGCGCGTGCAGCCGCACCGCGCCGATACCACCGGGTTCGACGCGCACCACGCCGTCCTCCACGACGATGCGATGCAGGCCGGCGTGCCACGGCGCGTGTTCGTCGATGATCTCCACGTCCACCGCGGCATCGGCGAGGCGCGGCCAGCCTCGGGCGGCCACCGCGGCGGGCAGGTCGACGACGCGTTGCATCCAGGTCGCGGTCAGCACCGGGTGGCGCAACGGGGTACCGCCCAGGAGGTTGACCGTCGCCGGGTCGGTGATCCGCAGGTCGACCGCGTCGAGCGTGCCCGCCCAGGACGCCAGCGAGGCGAGGAGGTTCAGTTGTGCCTCGACGTCGACGCCGATGAGGTCGAGGACCCTGAGCCGGCCCATGTCACCGCCGGGCTTGCGCTCGGCGGTCAGGTACCCCCGCAGGCCGCTCGGGCCGGGCAGCACGCTCACCAGGTCCAGCTCCAGCACCTTGCCGAGGTCGATGCTCGGCGGGCGGCGGTCGGCCATGCCGTCGATCGTCCGCGCCACCTCCAGGTAGCACTCGTGCAGCGCCGTGAGATCGCTCCCATCGGCCGGGCGCGCAGGTATCCGCTCGGCAGGCCGGGGAACCGAGAGCAACCTGTCCATCGGCAGCTCGACCCACTCGAAGACCCCGGCCTTCTCCCAGCCACGCCCCCGGTACAGGGTCGGCACGGTCGGGTAGAGCGCCGAGATCGGCTGGCCGTGCTCGCGCATGACGACCAGCGCGGCGTCGAGCAACGCGTTCGCGACGCCACGGCCGCGATACGCCCCGTCGACGGCGACGCCGCCGATCCCGCCCATGGCAACCGCGGCGCCGCCGTAGAACTGCGCGTAGGAGCCGATGCCGAGCACACCCGCGACCCGGCCGTCGATCTCGGCGACCAGTCCGTGCGTGCCCGGTTTCAGCAACGGTCCGGACGGGTCGGTCCCGTTGAACGCGATCCGGCGGAGCCGGAACACGGCGTCGCGGTCGTCTTCGGTGTACTCACGGATGTGCACGGACAACTATCTACCAGGAAAAGAAGCCCTCACCCGTCTTCTTTCCCAGCTCGCCCCGAGCGACTTTGTCTCGTAACAACTGCGGCGGCTCGAACCGCGGCCCCAACTGGGCCGCGAGGTGCTCGGCGATCGCCAGCCGCACGTCGAGTCCGACCAGGTCGGTGAGCTCCAGCGGGCCCATCGGCCAGCGGTAACCGAGCTTCATGCCGGTGTCGATGTCCGCCGCGGAAGCGACACCTTCCTCCAGCATGCGAATCGCTTCCATGCCCACGGCGACACCCAGCCGAGACGTCGCGAAGCCGGGAGAATCACGCACTTCGATGACGGTTTTTCCCATTTGTTCGGCCCAGGTTCGCGCCTTGGCCACGTTCGCCGGGTCGACGCCCTCGTGGTGCACGAGTTCGACGAGCTGCTGCACCGGGACGGGGTTGAAGAAGTGCATACCCAACACTCGTTCGCCGGGCAGTCCGGCGGCGATCTCGGAGATCGACAGGGAGGACGTGTTGGAGGCCAGGACCGCGTCCGGGCACTTCTCGGCCGCGAACCCCAGGACCTTCTGCTTCAGCGGCACGTTCTCCGGCACGGCCTCGACGACCAGCTCGGCGTCCGCGGGCAGTTCACCCGTGCTCAGGTTCGCGAACACGGCCTCCGCGTCGGCGAGCTTGCCCTTCTCCTGCGCCCTGTCCAGCGAGCGCCGGACGGCGAGCCTGCCCTGCTCGGCACGTTCGGCGTCGGCCTCCGACAGCGTGACCTCGTGCCCGCCCGCGAGCAGGAGGTGCACGATGCCGGCGCCCATCGTGCCGCCGCCGATGACGACGGCCTTCACTTCTCGACCACCTCGGCGCTGAACATCGCGACGAGCTCCATCCCGCCGATCTCGGCGAGGTTGGCGCCGGACGTGGCCCACTCCGGCGTCTGGAGGGCGGCCTTGAACGACTCCTCCGACTCGAAGTACATCTCCGCGATCAGGTGCAGCTCGGTCTCACCGAGGAAGCCCGCGAAGACCACCCGCTGCACCTTGGCGACCTCCGCGCGCACGATGCCCGGAACCGAGTTCACGATCGGCAGGTGCGACTCGAAGTACTTCTCGTCGAAGCCCTCGGGGTCGGCGGGCTTCTTGTACAGAGCGATGTACTTGATCATGTGACACCATCCTCCTCGACTCGCCGAGCACTGTAACGCCCGGAGCACCCGCGGGGCTGAGGCACGATGGTGAGGTGCGGATCATCCTGCTGCGCCACGGACAGAGCCTCGGCAACGTCGACGAGCTCGCCTACTGCCGCATCCCCGACCACGCCCTCCCGCTCACCGAGACCGGCGAGGACCAGGCACGCGCCGCCGGCCCGGCGATCAAGAACCTGATCGGTGACGGCCAGGTCGCGGCCTACGTCTCGCCCTACAAGCGGACGCGCCGGACGTTCGAACTGCTCGGCATCGACGCGGAACGGATCGTCACCGAACCACGGGTGCGCGAGCAGGACTGGGGCAACCTCCAGGACCCGGTCCAGCAGGAGATGCTCAAGCACCAGCGGCACGCGTTCGGGCACTTCTTCTTCCGGCTGCCCAACGGGGAGTCCGGCGCGGACGTGGACGACCGGGTGGCGGCGTTCCTCGACGGCCTGACCGTGCGGATGCACAAGGACGAGAACCACCCGAAGACCGTGCTGGTCGTGTCGCACGGACTGACGATCAGGTTGCTGTGCCGCAGGTTCTTCGACTGGAGCATCGAGCTGTTCGAGTCACTGTCCAATCCGGACACCTGCGAGAACCGCGTGCTCGACCACGACGGCAACGGCTGGAGGCTGGACCGTCCCTTCGACCAGTGGCGCGACTCACCGGACGGAACGGTCCAGCAGCCCGTTTAGATCAACCCGCGCTTGTAGGCCGCGACCAGACGGCGGGGAACGAGGAGTTCCTTGCCGTCCAACGTCCGCACGCGCACCAGGTCCGGCGCAGTGGCCTTCCACTGCGACCGGCGGTGGCGCGTGTTGGAGCGGGACGTCTTGCGCTTGGGAACGGCCATCAGCGCTCTCGCTTTCCGTAGCGGCGGTTGAACTTCTCGACCCGGCCGGCGGTGTCGACGAGTCGTTGCGTGCCCGTCCAGAACGGGTGCGAGTCGGCGGTGATGTCAACGACGAGCAGCGGATAGCTGTTGCCGTCCTCCCACTCGATCGTGCGGCTGGACGTCGCGGTCGACCGGGTCAGGAACGTACTGCCGGTGGACGCGTCCTGAAAGACCACCGGGTGGTAGTCGGGGTGAATGCCTTGCTTCATATCGCCAGCTTTCGGATCGAGTCCACGAAGGACAGTTCGTCGTCGGTGAGCAGTGCGCTTTCGAACGCCGCGGTGATGGAGTCCGGCTCGCCCAGGGTGATCGCCACGATCTGAGTGGTCCTGTCCCCGCGCGGCCCGCCCTCGCCGACGTGCATCCCGCAGCCCGCGGATTCCAGGTGCAGCGCGACGTCCGGCTCGTCCGCGACCCACAGCCGTCCGCGCGAACGCACGACCGTTCCGTCGAGCAACGAGTCGAGCGCCTCGTTCAGCCGGACCGGATGAAACGGCCGGTCGGCCGTGAAAACCGCTGTCGAGACACCGCATTCGGGCGTCAAAGGCATCAGCCGCGGCCGCGTGCTCTTGCGCACGACGACCGTCTCGGGCGTGCAGCGATGCGCGCCGGGAGTCAGCCGGTCGAGCACGGCAAGCGTGCGTTCGTCCGCATCTCCTTGCAGCACCAGCACATCCGCGGCCTCGGCCTGCGCGACGACGACCTGCGCCACCGTGCGCTGGTCGCTGACCATCGAGGCGTCGCCCAGGGCGTCGTCCAGCCAGGTCGCCGCGTCGAGGACGGTGATCACGCACTCGACTTCGACGCCGAGCTTGCGGCGCACCGCGTCCGGTTCGAGCAGCGGGTCCAGGTGCAGCACGACCGTGTGGCCTTCCAGGGCGGAGAGCAGTTCCCGCAGGTCCTCCCGCACGGTGCAGGACACGCAGCCGTGCAGCAGCTCGACGTCGGTCGCGATGCCGTCGACCCACCGCCGCACGCACGTTTCCGCAGCTACGTGCCGCACGAGCACCGAACCGGGCCGGTCGCGCCACACCCGCACGGCGACGTCGTGGTCGACCAGCCCCGCCACCATAACGACAACGGTTTCCATGTGAGGTACCGTAGATGAAAACGAAAGTCGTTTCAATCTACGTCCATCTCTCAGGAGGTACTCGTGCGCTGCCAGCTGACCGGCCGTGAGCCGGGCTTCGGCAACCGCGTCTCGCACTCGCAACGCAAGACGCGGCGCCGGTGGAACCCGAACATCCAGCAGAAGCGGTACTTCGTGCCGTCGCTGAACAGGAACGTGACGCTGACGCTGTCCGCGAAGGGCATCAAGACCGTCGACAAGCTGGGCATCGAGGCCACCGTCGCCCGGCTCCGCGCGCAGGGGGTGAATCTCTGATGGCCAAGAGCACGGACGTCCGCCCGATCATCAAGATGAGGTCGACCGCCGGCACCGGCTACACCTACGTGACCCGCAAGAACCGCCGCAACGACCCGGACCGGCTGGTGCTGCGCAAGTACGACCCGGTGGCGCGCAGGCACGTCGACTTCAAAGAGGAGCGCTGACGTGGCGAAGAAGTCGAAGATCGCCGCGGACCGGCGACGCCGCGAGGTCGTGGCGCGGTACGCGGAACGGCGCCACGAGCTCAAGGAGATGCTGCGGCACCCGGAGACGCGCGCGGAAGCGTTGCGGGGCCTGCAGAAACTGCCACGGAACGCGTCGCCGACCAGGCTGCGCAACCGCGACGTCGTGGACGGACGGCCGCGCGCCTACAACCGGAAGTTCGGCCTGTCCCGCGTCCGGCTCAGGGAGATGGCCCACCGCGGTGAGCTGCCCGGCGTGTCGAAGGCGAGCTGGTGATGCGCGAGAAGAGGCCGCCCAAGCGCAGGGTGAACCTGCTCGCGAAGGAAGGCGTGACCGTCGTCGACTGGAAGGACGTCACGCTGCTGCGCAAGTTCCTCTCGGACCGGGGCAAGATCCGGTCCCGCCGGGTGACGGGACTGACGCCGCAACAGCAGCGTCAGGTCGCCACGGCCATCAAGAACGCACGGGAGATGGCCCTGTTGCCGTACCCGTCACAAGGGCGATGACACGGACCGCCGCGCTGGCCAGGAAGGCCAGCGCGGCGAGTTGCACCAGCAACGCGAGCACCCAGGTCGTGTGTTCGTCGACCGTGAGATCGCCACGAACACCCACCAAGAAGGTCGCGTAGAGGCCCCAGCACTGCAGTGCCGCCAACCCGGCTCCGACGATCGTCGTACGCAGCGAGACGACCACCACGACCGCCGCGAGCAGGATCAGGGCCACGAAAGGCCAGGCACCGGTGAACGTGGCCACGCCGACTCCGCCGCCGAATCCGAGCGCGGAGCCGTAACCACCTTTCATTCTTCGCATCAGATCGGTCTATCGCCTCAGGTGAGATCAGCGCCACCTCTCCAGCGTGAAGTTGGTGCTTTCGAGTGAGGCACGATCGCACGAATGAACCTGTACGAAGCAGTCCACCGACGCAGGGACACGCGCGCCGAGTTCTCCGGCGAGGAAATCCCGTCCGACGTGCTGCGACGGGTGCTGACCGCCGCGCACGCCGCCCCGAGTGTCGGCCTTTCCCAGCCGTGGGACTTCGTGCTGGTGCGGGATGAATCGATTCGGCGGGCGTTCCGGGATCACGTTCAGGCCGAACGCAGTGTCTTCGCGGCTCAGCTGGATCATGAACGAGCGGAGACGTTCGCTCGTATCAAGGTCGAAGGAGTCATGGAGTCGACCCTCGGCATCGTGGTCACCTACGACCCCGACCGGGGTTCACCGGCGGTGCTCGGCAGGCACGCGATCGCCGACGCCGGTCTGTACTCGGTGTGCCTGGCGATTCAGAACCTGTGGCTCGCGGCGACGGAAGAGGGACTCGGTGTGGGCTGGGTGAGCTTCTACCGGGAGGATGTGCTGCGGCGACTGCTGGACATCCCCACAAGGGTCCGTCCGGTGGCATGGTTGTGCGTTGGTCCGGTTCGATCACTGCCCGATACGCCTGATCTGGAACGTCACGGTTGGCGCAACCGACTACCCCTTGATGACGTCCTGCACCACGATCGGTACGGGGCGCGACCGACCCGGTAGCCTGTGCGGGCCGCTCGGCGAGTCGGAACGGAGTCGATGAACGAGTGGAGCAGCGCGATCCGCTGGTAGCGGGCCAGATTCCGCGGTTGGACCTAGAGGTCCGCGCGTTGTACAACGCTGGCCGCGTGCCGGAGGCGAACAGCCTCTTCGACGAAGTCGTCACGAAGGTGTCCCCCGGAGCCGACCGCTGGGTGCGATCAGCGGTGCTGGTGAACCGGGCGGTCATGGCGTGGCGCCTCGGCCGCATACCGCTGGCCCTGGAACTGGCCGCCGAGGGATGGACCGACCTCGACATCGACCGTTCCGACAGCCCGGCCGTGGCCCACACGATGGGTTCCCTCGGTTATCTGATGGAGGGCATCGGCAACCGGCGCGCGGCGCTGGACATGCTGCGGCTGTCCGTTCAGGTGGCGCGGCGGGCGGGCAACACCGACGTGCTGGCCCAGTGCCTGCAGCGCCTCGGTGGTTCGCTCAACTTCCGCGCCTGCTCTGGCCCTCCCGCGGCGGCGCCGGCGATCTTCGAGGAAGCCCTGGCGTACCTCGACGAGGGCATCGGCATCGTGAAGGACGAGCTGCACCGGCGCGCGCTGCTCGGTGCGTGCGGGCGGTCCCTCGCCGGTGTCGGTCAGCTGGACAAGGCCGAGGAGATGGGCGAGGAGACCCTGCGGCTGTCGTTGGACGCCGACGACCTGTGGGGCATCTCGGTCGGCAACTGGGTTCTCGCCGTCGTGCGTCGTGAGCAGAACGATCTCGACGAGGCGCGCACACTCGCGTCCCGTGCGGTGACGAACGCCGAACGCATCAACGACACGTCACTGCTGCTGCGGTTCTCCACGGAACTGGCGGACATCTGCCACGCCCTGGGTGACGCGGAGGGTGAGGCCGCGGCGTTGCGGCGGTCGATGGCGGCTTCTCGCACGGCCACGGAGACGTTGCAGGAAGGTCTGGGCCAGGCACTGGAGCAGCGCCGCGTGGCCGTTCAGGCACAACGGCTGGCGGTGGCGGCGCAGGAGGCCGCGGCGCGCGACCCGTTGACGGGCCTGGCGAACCGGCTCGGGCTCGAACGCGCCGCTGCCACGTTGCTGGAGTCGACGGCGGCGCGCGGCAAGGTGCCGTGGCTGGTGCTGGTCGACGTGGACTGGTTCAAGAACGTCAACGACGACGCCGGGCACGCGACGGGCGACGCGGCGTTGCGCGAGATCGCGGCGTTGCTGCGGCGCGAATGCCGGTCGGACGACCTGGTGGCGCGCTGGGCCGGCGACGAGTTCGTGGTGCTGCTCGGCGACACCGGGCCGAACATGGACGTCGGCCCGAACGTGGCCGAGCGGATCCGCGCGGCCGTCGACGGGCACGACTGGACGATGGTGCTCGGCGCGGTCCGCCGCCCCACCGTCAGCATCGGTGTCGCGGCGGGACCGGCCAAGCTGGACCAGCTGTTCGCGGCCGCCGACATGGCGCTGTACCGCGCCAAGCGGCACGGCCGCAACAGGGTCGAGGTCGAGCCCTCGGTGGACGAGGTGCCCGAGATCGTGTCCGGGAACTGAGGTCCCGGACTCAGGCGATCAGGCCGCCGCGGTAGGCCACCAGCGCGGCCTGCACGCGGTTGACCGCGCCGATCTTGCCGAGCACGGACGAGACGTAGCCCTTGACCGTCGCCTCCGACAGGTGCAGGGTGCCGCCGATCTCCGCGTTGGACATGCCCTGGCCGATCAGCACGAGCACTTCGCGCTCGCGTTCGGACAGGCTTTGCAGCAGCCTGCGCGCAGGCTCCGCCATTCGTTCGCCGTCGGCCACGGCCGCGAGAACTCTGGCGGCGACACCGGGGTCGAGAACCGCTCCCCCGCGCGCGAGATCACGCACGGCTTTGACGAGCTGTTCCGGTTCGGTGTCCTTGAGCAGGAAGCCGGCCGCGCCGAGGCGCAGTGCTTCCGAAACGTATTCGTCGACGTCGAACGTGGTCAGGATGCAGACCCTCGGTGGGTCCGGCAGGGTCCGCAGCCTCCGCAGGGCCACGAGTCCGTCCGAGGTGCGCATCCGGATGTCGAGCAGTACAACGTGCGGACGATGCTGGCGTGCCAGGTCGGCTACCAGGTGTCCGTCATCGGCCTCAGCAACAACTTCGATGTCCCCGACGCTGCTCAGGATCATGCGAAGGCCGGAGCGGACGAGGTCCTCGTCGTCGGCCAGCAGAACCTTGATCACGACGCCTCCCGCATTGGCGTTCCGTGCTCCCTCATGTTCGTGATCTTCGCGTACGCACGCCGAAGACCACGTTAATTCTCAGTTATCTCATCATGTGGTAACGGATTTTCGAGATCACCGGCAACGTTCACAGTTACCGGAATAGCGCGCCGACTTCGCTGCGTAGGCATGCCACCAGGGTTTAGGGGGAGCCGTCAGAACGCTGAGTGACGAAACATCGGAATCCCACTCAGTGGAATGTCGTACCAGAAACACGGATACGGCCTCGGTAATCCGATTCAGATGTCTCACTTGGCATCGTTTCTGCCCATATCTTTTCTTGATGGGCCTCGGTATCGATACAGGACCTTCTCGGCCGTTCCAGAAAACGCGAAAGCCTTTCGCAATAGCCCTACTGGAAAGTAACGTGCGTCACAACAGCCCTGCCCTGCACGGAGAGGAGCTTCGCGCGATGCGGAGAGCCAATCCGGTGACGTCCCTGCTGGCGACTGCCGCCGTCACCGCCTCCCTTTTGATCGTCCCGTCCGCCGCACAGGCAGAGGAGTCACGCGCGGCCGCGTTCGCCGCCGACGACTACTGCCTCGGCCAGTGCAACGACATCGTGCCGCCGGGCAACAACGGCAACGCGACGCTGGCCGAGATCCTCACCCACAAGGCGTTCGGCACCAGGCCCGCGCACTCGGCCGACCAGCTCGGCAAGTACGACGCCCTGGTCAACGGCTACGGCGGCCTGACGAACAGCCAGCTGACCGACTTCTTCAACGACGCGTCGTTCGGCGTGCCGTCCGACCAGGTCGAGAGCACGATCAAGCCGCGCGCCGACGTGACGATCGTGCGCGACAAGAAGATCGGCATGCCGCACATCACCGGGACCACGCGGTCCGGCACGATGTTCGGCGCCGGCTTCGCGGCCGCCCAGGACCGCCTGTGGCTGATGGACATCTTCCGTCACCTCGGCCGCGGCCAGCTGACCGGTTTCGCCGGTGGTGCGCCCGGCAACCGCGTGCTGGAGCAGAGCTTCTTCAACCAGATCGCGTACACCGAGGCGGACCTGCAGAAGCAGATCGAGTCCGCCGCGGCGAACGGCGGTGAGCGCGGGCGGCAGGCGTTGGTCGACGTCGACGACTACACGGCCGGCGTCAACGCCTACATCACGCAGTCCGTGGGCGCCCGCAACTTCCCCGGCGAGTACGTGCTGACCGGGCACGCCGACGCGATCACGAACTGGAACGACATCCAGCCGTTCAAGTCGACGGACATGGTCGCGATCGCCTCGGTGGTCGGCGGCCTGTTCGGTGCCGGCGGTGGCGGCGAGGTGCAGTCGGCGCTGGTGAAGCTGGCCGCGCAGAACAAGTACGGCGCCGCCGTCGGCGAGCAGGTGTGGAAGGCGTTCCGGGCGCAGAACGACCCCGAGGCCGTCCTGACCCTCCACGACGGACAGTCGTTCCCGTACTCGGCCTCTCCCGCTTCGCCCCAGGGCCTGGCGCTTCCCGACGGCGGCAGCATCACGCCGGAACGGATGGTCTACGACGAGGTGGGTGGCACGGGTGCTTCCGTCGCCGTTCCCGCTTCCGAGGACGTGGCGAAGGCTCGGGGGATCTTCTCCGATGGCGTGCTGCCTCCGGACCTGCTGAACAAGAAGCACGGCATGTCGAACGCTCTCGCGGTCTCCGGCGCGTACACGGACAGCGGGAACCCGATCGCCGTGTGGGGGCCGCAGACCGGTTACTTCGCACCGCAGCTGCTTCTGCTGCAGGAGCTCAACGGGCCCGGCATCCGTTCGCGCGGTGTCTCGTTCGCGGGCGTCTCGATGTACGTGCAGCTCGGCCGTGGCGTGGACTACTCGTGGAGCGCCACCTCTTCCGGGCAGGACATCGTCGACACCTACGCCGTCGAGCTGTGCAACCCGGACGGTTCTCCTGCCACCAAGGCGTCTTCGTCGTACCTGTTCCACGGCTCGTGCCTGCCGATGGAACGGCTGGAGCGCAAGAACGCCTGGAAGCCGACGGTCGCCGACGGCACACCCGCCGGTTCGTACACGTTGGTGATGTACCGGACCAAGTACGGCCTGGTGACGAGCCGTGCGACCGTCGGCGGCAAGGTCGTGGCGTACACGACGTTGCGTTCGACGTACATGCACGAGGTCGACTCGATCATCGGTTTCCAGGAGCTCAACGATCCTGGCGCCATCCGTTCGGCCGCGGACTTCCAGCGCGCGGCCAACAAGATCGGCTACGCGTTCAACTGGCTCTACGTCGACTCCCGCGACTCCGCGTACTTCAACTCGGGCCTGAACCCGGTGCGCCGGTCCACTGTGGACCCGAACCTGCCGACCTGGGGCCGCGCCGAGTACGAGTGGGTGAACTGGAACGGCGACGAGAACACCGCGGCGTACATGCCGTTCGCCGGGCACCCGAACTCGATCAACCAGGACTACTACGTGTCCTGGAACAACAAGCAGGCCAAGGACTTCACGTTCGGCGGGTTCGGCCACAGCGCCGTGCACCGCGGTGACCTGCTCGACGTTCGCGTGCGGGCTCTGATCGCTTCCGGCCAGAAGGTCACGCGGGCTGCTCTGACTCGCGCGATGGCCGAAGCGGCCGTGGCCGACCTGCGTGCCGAGCAGGTGCTGCCCGAGTTGCTTCGGGTGGTCGAGTCCGCTCCGGTCGACGCTTCTTTGGCGCCTGTCGTGCAGAAGCTGAAGGACTGGCAGCGCTCCGGCTCGTTGCGCAAGGAGACCGCGAAGGGCAGCAAGACCTACAATCACGCCGAAGCCATCCGGATTCTGGATGCCTGGTGGCCGCTTCTGGTGGAGTCGCAGTTCAAGCCGTCGCTGGGCGACGACCTGTTCAACGCACTGGTAGGAGCCCAGCAGGTCGACGAGGCCCCATCCGACGCGCACGGTGCCGCGCCGCACAAGGGTTCCTCGTTCCAGTACGGCTGGTGGGGCTACGTGGACAAGGACCTGCGCAAGGTCCTCGGCGACCCGGTCCAGGGCGCGTTCCCGCAGACGTACTGCGGCGGCGGCACGTTGTCCGGCTGCCGCACGGCCCTCGTGAACTCGTTGACGCAGGCCGTCGCCAAGCCCGCAAACGTGGTCTACCCAGGTGACGCCGACTGCGCCGCGGGCGACCAGTGGTGCGCGGACACGATCATCCACCGCGCCATGGGAGGCATCACCCAGGACAAGATCAGCTGGCAGAACCGCCCGACGTACCAGCAGGTCGTGCAGTTCCCGTCCCGCAGGGGCCAGAACATCACCAACCTGGCCGCCGGCCGCACCGCCACCGCGTCGTCCCACGAAACGGGCTGGAACAACCTCCCGCCGTCGAACGCGCTGGACGGAAACCCGACCTCGCGCTGGGCCAGCGACTGGAACGACAACCAATGGATCCAGGTCGACCTTGGCTCAGTGCAACGAATCGGTCGCGCGGTGTTGCGGTGGGAATCAGCCTTCGCCAAGGGCTACCGCATCGAGATTTCCAATGACGGTGGCAACTGGCGGAACGTTTTCTCCACAAGTGCTGGCGATGGCGGCGATGATGTCGTAGCGTTCACACCACAGGACGCGAGATACCTCCGGATGACAGGTACCCAACGGGCCGGTCAGTACGGATACTCCCTGTACGAACTTGAGGTCTACGTTTCGTAGGCCTTCGAGATGAGGACGCCGATCCACCCCCAGGGGTCGGCGTCCTCTACTTATTTCAGGCCCTGAACAGGTAGTTCCTGATCTCGCCACCGATGTCGTGCGTCGGCACCCACTCGCCACCGTGCCACGTGCTCATCCGGTACCCGCGCTCGACGAGGAAGTCCGCGACGTCCTTCGCG
The DNA here is from genome assembly GCF_044765805.1 of Lentzea sp. NPDC102401. NCBI lineage: Bacteria > Bacillati > Actinomycetota > Actinomycetes > Pseudonocardiales > Pseudonocardiaceae > Lentzea > Lentzea sp. NPDC102401. Next base: position 85,981 of record NZ_JBIWKS010000011.1, read on the forward strand.
TGGTACCCGAACCGCTCGACGTGCCGTTCCTCGATCTCCAGCAGGAACGCGGGCTTGAGCCGTTCGATGGTCTCCACGGCCCCTTCGAGGACCCTGAGTTCGGCCCCCTCCACATCGGCCTTGACGAAGTCGAGCTTGCCGATCCCCTGCTCCTCGACGAAGTGGTCGAGCGTGTCCGTCTTGACCAGAACGTCCAGGTGCTGGTCGAACTCCTCGTTGGACCCCAGCCCGTTCGCCCCCACCGTGAGGAACGACCGCCCGGTGATCGGACTCCCGTGCCGCACGGGAACGCTCATGACCTCGCGCCCCTGCTTCTCCGCGCCAAGGGCGACCGAGTGCCGCTTGATGTTGGCCCCTTCGCGCGGCCTGAGCACGTACGAAAGAGCGGGGTGCGCGAACACGAGCGGCTCGACGCTGTGCACAGTCCCTTGTGGACCGACCAGTCTCGACAAAGTGACCGTGTAAAGCCCCAGTGCGGCCCCGACGTCGATGCAGACGTCTCCCGGCTTGACGACCTTGCGGAGCCCGATCAGCTCCGCCTCGGCATAGGGCGTGAGCCGGGCGAGCGCCTGCAACCCGGCAACAACAGCAGCACTGCGAAGTTGGGTCAACACCCCAGTCAGCCTAGACGTGTCCGTTCCGGTGCTGCTCGCCCGCAGGCAACCCGATCTGATCGGCGAACTCCGCGGCCACCCGCTCCCCGCCGTAAACGCTCAACGCCTTGACCAGGTGCAGCCTCAGGTCCCGCCGATGCGCGTCCTCGAGCTCAGGCATGGCCCGCTCGACACTGCTCACCAACGACTCGGCCCAATGCCCGGCCGGCTCCCGCTGCGCGATCTTCACCAGCTCCGCGAGGTGGCCGGCCAGCTTGACCGCCTCCTCGACCTGATACCCGTTGCGCTGCAACCACCAGATCGTCGCCGTACCGACGTCCGTCAACACCTCGTCCCGCAGGTACCGGATCTCAGCCCGCTCGACATCCCGTTCGGCCAACTTGAACGTCGAGTTCCGGAGCAACTCGATGTGCTTCTTGGCCATCTCCAGGTCGTCGTCCCCGACCGAGACCTTCACCTGCTCCGCCCGAGCCCACACGTGCGTCCCAGGCACCTGCCGCTCAGTGGCGAGCTCATCCCCCAACTGCACCTGCAGGGCAGCGTGATGAACCAACATCACCTTGCCGCTGATCTCCTTGGCCCGCTGCAGAACGTGATGAATGGCAGCACTCCGCGGCGAGTTGTGCCGAAGGCCCGTCGCGAGATCAAGCCGCCACACCACCGTGAACTTGAGCTGGAAGTCCAGCCCGTACACCGCACTCGCCAACGGCGTCTCGAACTCCTGCTGATGACTGCTCGCCGGCGGCACGAAGGTGATGTCGTCAGCTCTCTTGGGCACCGTCCGGCGCCACCAAGCCTTGAAGGCACCAAGCGGGCCAGGACGGAAGTCGGGCCAGGGTCTGCTCACACGCCCTCCCTACCTGACGTTTGTGCCCGGTAGAAGGTGGCCTGCCTCACTTCCCTCCAACGGCCGCAGCCTCGTTCGTGCACCCCTCACCGTGCGTGAGCGAGGCGCCGGTCCGCGGTAGCCGGGGGCGCTGGTCAACTCGGTAGCGGCACCCCGGTAGACTGCTGTCGCTAGCCCTAGTAGCTCAGGGGATAGAGCATCGGTTTCCTAAACCGTGTGTCGCAGGTTCGAATCCTGCCTGGGGCACCACCTTTCGCCGGGTGAAATCAGGGCCTGACATGCTGAAACGCTGTCGGGCCCTGATCTATTCGGCCATCTACCAGCCCCACCCGAAGCCAGCCATCAGTCCTTCGCTTCGCGAACGTCCATTCCCAGCTCGGCGAACGCCTTGAAGTCCTGCATGTGCTGTAGAGACTGCTTGCGGAAGGCGCCAGGCATCAGAAGCCCCACCAGCCGCATCAGCACGCCGCTGAACCGGTACTCGTTCTCGCTCACCCAGAGGGTCGTCTCAGGGCCGGCTTCGGTCAGCTGCTCGCGCGCGACGCTCCACACGCCCTCGCCCGCGATCTCGCGTTCGAAGTGCACGACGGTTCCTTCCGGGATCTCGTGCAGGTCTGCCGGTTCCCTGCGGGTGATGGTCTCGGTGCCCTCGAACTTCTGCTGTCCCGTCTGCATCACGACCCGCGATTTGGTGCCGACCTGCCCGTGCACCCCGCTCAGCGGCTCCTGCAGCACCAGGCCTCGTAGCCATTTCGGCATTTGTGCCGGGTCGGCTAGCAGTTGGACCACGGTCTCCAGCGGTACGGCATCGCGTTGGACGTCATCCGCCTGAGCGGACGTGGTTGATGTACGGCTCGTAGGCCGACAGGTCGCGGTGCGGCTCGTACGTGCTCAGGTAGTAGTAGTCGGCCACGATGTTGGCTTGTTGTTCGGTGTTGAAGTCGGCGAACGACTTCCCGCGCAGGCCTTCCTCGCCGCCGTAGTCGTAGAGGCCCTTCACGAAGAAGCCCGCCATGGCGGTCGGGAGCAGGCTCAGCACGCTGCGGCCGTGTTGGTACTGGTAGGCGTGGGTCAGTTCGTGGACCAGCCAGCGCTCGTACCTCGCCTGGTGTTGCGGTGTGGTCAGGATTCCCTTGGGGAAGGTGACCAGCTTCGGGAGGGTGCGGGCCACGCCGAAGCTGCCCAGGAGGCCGCCTTCTGCCAGGCGGAGTTTGCTGATGTCCAGGGCGTCGCCGAACACCACTCGGGCGATGTCGGCCTCGCGTGATTCCAGGTTGCGGCGGAACGCCATGGCAGCTCCCGTGCGTCGGAGGATTCCCGATGTTAAGCGGGCGAACGGCCCAGCGCTCCGAACCAGCAGAAGTACCGGCAGAAAGGCCGTTGTGCACCAACGGTCATTGACCGCTGTAAACAAGGTTTCCTAATTTCGGGGCCATGAGTGAGCCTCCGGGACGCAGGTCGCAGAACGGTCCACGCCTTCAGGAGCTCTACGAGGACGCGCGGAGGCGGTATTCGCGGCGCGGGCTCTTCCGGGCCGGGGCGGTGGGTGGGGCCGTGCTCGCCACAAGCCTCACCGGCACCGCGTCGGCCAGTGGGTTCGAGGTGCCCGGGGTGTTGCTCAAGGAGACCGCGAACGGCAAAGCGCTCAGGCCGTTCGGGCGGCACATCGCGTTCGGGGCGGATCCGTCGAGGCAGGTGGTGGTGTCGTGGCAGGTGCCCGCCAACGTTCAGGCGCCCTACCTGCGGATCGGCACCGCGGCCGGTGAGTACGGGGAGAAGTTGCCTGCGGAGGTGAGGGCGCTTACCAGCGACTTGGCGTGGCAGGAGAGGGAGCCGCTCTTCACCATCTCGCCGCATCTGGGGAAGGGCGTCACGCAGTACTACCTGCACGTCCGGCTTGACGATCTGGTGCCGAACACGACGTACTACTACGTGGTGGGGCATCAGGGGTTTGAGCCACAAGAGCCTGCGACCTTCCGGACGGCACCGGGCACCACCGCTAGGACCGCGTTCTCGTTCACGGCCTTCGGAGATCAAGGGGTCGGGCACAACGCGTTGGCCACCAACGGTCTCATCGCCGATCTGGGGCCGCAGTTCCACCTCGCGATGGGCGACATGAGTTACGCCAACGACGGTGAGGGTGGGCGGCCGGAGACCGACAAGTACGACGCGCGGAAGTGGGATTCGTTCTTCGCGCAGAACGAGCTCGTGGCGGCTGAGGTTCCGTGGATGGTCTCGCTCGGCAACCACGAGATGGAGAGCTGGTACGACAACCACGGGTATGGCGGGATGCGGGCGCGGTTCACCATGCCCGACAACGCCTGGGACGGGTCCACCTGCATCTACTCCTGGCGATACCAGAACGTCGGGATGATCAGCTTGGACGGCAACGACATCTGCTACAACAGCGACGCCAACCTCGACTACACCGAGGGCAGACAGCAGACCTGGCTGAAGGCGCAGCTCGAGAAGTTCCGCAAGGACGCGAGCATCGACTTCATCGTCGTCTACTGCCATCAGTGCACGTACTCGACGTCCGGGAACAACGGGGCCGAGGTCGGCGCGCAGAAGCGGTGGGCGCCGTTGTTCGACCAGTACCAGGTGGATCTGGTTCTCAACGGGCACAACCACGTCTACGAGCGCACGGATCCGATCAAGGCGGGCAAGGGCACCAAGAAGGCGGACATCAGGAGCACCATCAACCCCGTCAAGGACGGCACGACCTACATCACCGCGGGCGGTGGTGGCGAGAGCATCAACAGCTGGGCCGACTCGAAGATCTCCGACTCCTACTTCGGCAACGTCAAGGACGTCACGGCGACGATGCGGGTCGACCAGGAGGACGGCGAGGAGAAGCTGGTCAAGGTGACGTGGTCGCGGGTGCGGTATCGCGGGTACGGGCTGATCGTCGTCGACGTCGAGCCGAGAACGGACAAGCCGGCCCAGATGAAGGTCCGCGCGCTCACCGAGACGGGTGCGCTGGTCGACGAGTTCACGATCCGGCGCGGCTGAGAGGGCCTGACATGACTGAAGAACACTCGCGCCGGTTGTTGTTCAAGGTCGGTGGCGCCGCGCTCGTCACGGCCGCGATCACCGGTACGAAAACAGCCCAAGCCGCACCGGACGGGCGGAAGGTCAGGCCGGTCGGACGGCATCTCGCGTACGGCGCGGATCCGTCCAGGCAGGTCGTGATCTCCTGGCAGCAGCTGGAGAAGGTCAACGGGCCGTACGTCCGGATCGCCACCAACGGGGGTGAGTTCGGGCCGAAGATCGCCGCCGAGCTGCGCACGCTCAAGAGCGAGATCGGCTGGCAGGAAGGCGACCACAGCTTCCCGCCGCACGGCCCAGATCCTATGTACCAGTGCTACTTGCACGCCAAGCTCAACGACCTCACACCGGCAACGACGTACTTCTACGTCGTTGGGCACGACAACTACGATCCCGCCACCAGCAAGCGTCCCAACGAGATCGCGTCCTTCAAGACCGCACCGACAGCAACCGCCACAACGCCGTTCACCTTCACGGCGTTCGGCGACCAGGGCTACGGCTACAACGCGCGCAAGCTCACGAGCCTCGCCGCGGACCAAGGTCCGGCCTTCCACCTCGCGCTCGGCAACCTGAGCTACGCCATCCACGGCGGCACGACGAACGTCGAGGGCGGGCACGCCGACACCGACAAGTACGACGCGGCACGGTGGAACAGTCTGTTCGCGCAGAACGAGTTCATGGCGCAGACGACACCCTGGATGCTGACGCTCGGCAACCGCGAGATGGAGAAGTGGTATTCCCCCAACGGCTACGGCGGCATCAAGCAGCGCGTCACCATGCCGGACAACGCGTGGAGCGGCTCCATCGGCATCTACGCGTGGCGGTACCAGAACGTCGGGCTGATCAGCCTGGACGGCAACGACATCTGCCACCGCAACGCCGCGAACCTCGACCACACCAAGGGAAAGCAGCTGACCTGGCTGGACGGGCAGCTCGAGAAGTTCCGCAAGGACAAGAGCATCGACTTCATCGTCGTCTACCTGCACCACGCCCCGTACTCGACGGCCGACGGCGGCGGCGCGGAGAGCGTCGCGCAGCAGAAGTGGGCGCCGGTGTTCGACAAGCACAAGGTCGACCTGGTCCTCAACGCGCACAACCGCGTCTACGAGCGCACCGACCCGATCAAGGCTGGCAAGACGAGCAAGGAAGGCACGATTTACATCACGGCGGGCGCGGGCGGTCAGTCGCTGGACAAGTTCTACAAGAACGCGCCGGAGTCCTACCTGGGCAACGAGAACACCAGCGGCACCCCGACCATGCGCTGCTACAAGAGGAACAGTGCGAGCTCGACTGACACCAAGGTCACCTGGTCACGCACGAGGTACCGGGGCTACAGCATCGTCGCGGTCGACGTCACCAAGACCACGATGAAGGTCCGCGCGCTGAACGAGGACGGCGTACTGATCGACGAGCTCACCCTGCGACGCCGCTGAACCGGTAGCGGATCTCCGTCAACTCGGCCCCGCCGATGGTCTCGGTCTTGGCCGTGCCATCGGCGCGGAACCCGAGCCGCTCGTAGAACCGCCGCGCCCGCGGGTTCTCGTCGAACACCCACAGCACCACGTCCTGCTCATCGCCCAAAGCAGCTCGAGCCAGCGAGAACCCCAGGCCGGTGCCCCACGCGGAGGGCAGCACGTAGATCGCGTACACCTCGAACGCCGCATCGGGCTCACGGGACGGGCCGACCGCGACGAACCCGGCCACCTCGTCGTCGACGAGCCCGACCCACACCCCACCCCGCGGGATGCCGCGTTCCCACATGGCTGTGCGCTCTTCCACGGAGAGCCCGTCCAGCACGGAGTCCGGGACCAGACCGCGGTAAGCGGCCTGCCAGGTCTGGACGTGCACGGAGGCAACGGCAGGAGCGTCGGCGACGACTGCTGGACGGACTGTCACGGCATCCCCCAATGGCATGATCGAGCGCATGCGGATCATCGTCGACGCGGACCCCGGCATCGATGATGCCCTTGCTTTGTACTACCTGCGCGCCCAGCGAGAAATCGAAATAGTCGCCATCGGCACGGTCCACGGCAACGTGCCGGTGCAGCAGGCCACCGCCAACGCTCTGAGGCTCACCGAACGCCTGAACCTCGACGTCCCGGTGGCGATGGGCGCCGCGAAACCGCTCGCCCAGCCCCTCAAGACCGCTGAAGACGTGCACGGCCAGGACGGTCTCGGCGGGCATGCGGGAGACGAGCCGAAGACCTTTCCCACGAAGGAAAGCGCCGCCGAGCAGCTCGCGAACCAGGCACGCGCCAACCCGCGAGAACTGAGCCTGCTCGCGATCGGTCCGCTCACCAACGTCGCGCTGGCGCTGCAGATCGAGCCACGCCTGCCGGAACTGCTCGACAAGGTCGTGGTCATGGGCGGCGCGCTCAACGTGCCGGGCAACATCACCTCCCACGCCGAGGCGAACTTCTGGCACGACCCGGAGGCGGCCGATCTGGTCCTGGCCGCCGGCTTCGAGGATCTCACCATCGTCGGCCTCGACGTCACCATGGAGAGCCACGCGTCACAGGAGTGGCTCGACGCGCTCCCCGACGACTGCTACCCGCGGCGGATCCTCGGCTTCTACGCCGACTTCTACGGCAGCTTCCTGGGCAGGAAGGGCTTCGTCCCGCACGACCCGCTGGCCGCCGCGATCCTGGTCGACCCCGGTCTCGCGAGCTACCACGAGGACCGGTTCGCGATCGAGCTCACCGGCCGCTACACGCGCGGCAAGATCGTCGCCGACCAACGGTTCCTCGCCCCCGGAAGCCCGTTCGGGCGGGACATCGCCACCGAACGCACGAAGGCCAGGTACGCCGTCACGGCCGACCACGCCCGATTCCTCGACCAGCTGAGGCACGCTGTGACACAACCATGACAAACCACCGACGGGACCTGGACAAACACCAGGGACCGTGAAGGTATGAACGTCCACTTGAAACGATGGCTCGCGGTCTCGGGGGCCGCCGTGGTCATCGCGACGGGCGTCGTGGCCGGGGGCTCCTACTGGCGGCTGGAGAGCAATCTCAAGACCGTCGATCTCTCCACGGAGATCACCCACCCCAGGCCTCCGTCGACGCCTGGCCGCCCCCTCAACATCCTCCTCATCGGCAAGGACGACGGGCGGTCCGACACCGCCATGGTCGTGCAGCTGAACGCGAAGGGCGACCAGGCACGCGTGGTCAGCATCCCGCGCGACACGATGGTGCCGAGGCCGGAGTGCGGGACCAACCCGCCGGCCGCGATCGCCATGTTCAACAGCGCCTTCTCCACGGGCGGCGCCGCGTGCACGGTGGCGACGGTCGAGCAGATGAGCGGCATCCGGATCGACCACTTCGTGCAGATCGACTTCAACGGCTTCCGCGACGTCATCGACAAGCTCGGCGGCATCGACGTCACGATGCCCGAGGCGATCGACGACGAGAAGAGCGGGCTGCACGTGCCGGCAGGGCCGACGAAGCTCGACGGAACCCAGGCGCTCGCATTCGTGCGCACCCGCTACAGCATCGGCGACGGCAGCGACCTGAACCGCATCAAGAACCAACAGCTGTTCATGCGGGCGTTGAGCGAGAAACTGGCGAACGAGAACTGGCTCGCCAGCCCGGCGAAAACACTCCAGCTCGCGGACATCCTCACGAAATCCATCGTCACGGACACCGGAATCGGTTCGATCCCCGAATTGGCCGATCTGGCGGGAAAACTCACCGCTCTGAAACCGGACGCGATCACGTACGTGACGCTGCCGACCGAGAGCTACCTGCCCGATCCGAACCGGGTTCAGCCCAAGCAGCCGGAAGCGGACGAACTGTGGCAGGCCGCCTGACCTAGCAGGCGGCGCCCTGCCACTCAGCGGGAAGCGGACCCGCGGGCCACGGCTGAGGAGACCCCCAGGACTCCTCAGCCGTGGACGTTCTGCCCCAGTCAGCCACAGCCACTTTGACGGTCTCCCAGTCTCGTGAAGGACGTGGATTCGAGGTTGTCAGACCGCCTCGTTATGGTGGGCCTCTGACCACCTGTCCGATGCGTGCGCCGCAGCTCAGAAGGGCGGTCCACGTTTTCCGGTCCGGACGAGGAGGAGGCCGATTGGGACCCCGTGGCGTCTTCGCGGAGCGCTTCGCGCTGCTCTACGCGGAGGCAGGCGACCCGCCTCTGAAGCGAGTCACGGAGTCGGTCACCCGTGCCCGCCGGACGGATGAACAGGGCCGGCCTCTGCGCGTGCCCGCCCAGCGGGTCAGCGACTGGCGGCGCGGGCGCAACGTCCCCGCCAGGTTCAGCGGCCTGAGCGCGGTCCTGGAGGTCCTGGTCGGCGAGGCGCGCAAGCGCAGGCCCCAGCCCTCGATCGACGGCCTGTACGAACTCGACGTGTGGCGCGCCCTCTGGGAAGAGGCGCTCGCGAGCCCTGTCGCGGAAACGGGCACACCTCCTCAGGAAGACAACTCCGTCTGCCCGTACATGGGCCTGAGCGCATTCGGGCCGCAGGACGCGAATTGGTTCTTCGGCCGGGAAAGGGCGACGAACGCACTTCTCGACCGGCTGAACGAGAACGGCATCACCACGCTCGTGGGCGCGTCCGGCGCCGGCAAGTCCAGTTTGATGAAAGCGGGCGTCCTCCCCCGGCTGAACAAAGAGGCCGTCATCATTTCGCCCGGCACCGATCCGCTGAAGGAGTTCGCGCTCCAGGTGCCGGAGCTGATCCGCGTGCTGGAGTCCGCCGCCGAGTCGGACGGGCTCGTCGACTTCGCCCACGAGGTGCAGGCCGCGGTCGGCGACCGGGTGGTGATCGTCGACCAGTTCGAGGAGGCGTTCACCCTCGGCGGCGACGAGAACCGGTTGCGGATCTTCGTCCAGGCCCTGCACGCGGCGGCGGGGAGAACTGCGGTCGTGCTCGGCGTGCGGGCCGACTTCTACGCCCGCTGCCTCGACTTCCCCGAGCTCGCCGAGGCCCTGCAGACCAGGCAGATGGTGCTCGGCGCGATGACGGCGGCCGAGTTGCACGACGCGGTGACGAACCCGGCCAAGGCAGCCGGGCTGCAGCTGGAAGCCGGTCTGGTCGACCTCGTGCTGCGCGACCTCGGCACACACAACCGCCGCGGCAAAGACGCCTACGACGCGGGCGCGCTCCCCCTGCTCAGCCACGCGCTGCTGGTCACGTGGCAACGCAGGCAGGCGGGCCGCCTCACGATCGCCGGCTACCGGGCGGCGGGCGGCATCCAGGGCGCCGTCGCCGCCACCGCCGAACGTGCCTGGTCAGACCTCGACGAACCGGCGAGGGCCGCCGCGAGACAGCTGCTGCTGCGCCTGGTCAGGGTCGGCGACGACACCCAGGACACCCGCCGCCGTTCCAGCCGCCACAGCCTGCTGGAGGCGAGCACGAACCTCCCGGCGACGGAACGTGCGCTCGAAGTCCTCACGCACGCCCGCCTGATCACCATGGACGCCGACTCGGTGCAGATCACGCATGAGGCGTTGCTGCAGGCGTGGCCGCGGTTGCGCAGCTGGATCGACGAGGACCGCGCGGGCAACCTGACCCGGCAGCGGCTGGAAGAGGACGCGGCGACGTGGTCCACGCACGACCGCGACTCGTCACTGCTCTACCGCGGTGCACGGCTGGAGGGCGTGCGCCAGCAGCAGGACGTCACCACGATCGCCAAGGAGTTCGTGCGGACGTCCGAACGCCAGCACCGCAAGAGCGTCTGGCTGCGCCGCAGCGCGATCTCCCTCGTCGTGATCTTCGCGCTGATCGCCGCGGGCGCCGCGGTGATCGCCGTGCGGCAGCGTGACGACGCGGTGTTCCGCCAGATCGTGGCAGAGGCGGACCGGCTGGCCGACACGGACGCGTCGGTGGCCGCCCAACTGCTGCTCGCCGCCCACCGGTTGCGGCCGGACGACCTGGACGTGGGCTCCAAGCTGCTCGCGAACCAGCAGAAGCCGCTGGCCGTCCCGCTGCCGGGGCACACCGGCGCGGTGTACCTGACGTCGTTCACCACTGACGGCACCGTGCTCGCGACCGCCAGCTACGACCGGACCGCCCGCCTGTGGGACGTGCGGGACCGCGCGAACCCCAAGCCGCTCGCGGTGATCACCGGCCACACCGACTGGCTCACCTCCGCCGTGTTCTCCCCGGACGGCAAGGTGCTCGCCACCACCGGCAACGACAAGACGATCCGGCTGTGGGACATCACCGACCGGGCGAATCCCCGGCACCTCAGGACGATCGAGACCGGCAACGGCACCAGCTACCTGCTGGAGTTCAGTCCCGACGGCAGGATCCTGGCCGCGGCGAACGAGGACAAGACCGCACGGCTGTGGAACGTCAGCGATCCCGCGGATCCGCAACCGCTCGGCGAACCACTACGCGGCGCCACCGCGGCGGTGCGGACGCTCGCCTTCACCCCGGACGGCAGAACGCTCGCCACGTCCGGCGACGACCAGGTGATCCGGCTCTGGGACGTCGCGACCAGGACGGCGCTGGGCAAGCCGATGACGGGCCACACCGGCGGCGTGCACTCGGTGACGTTCAGCCTGGACGGGAAACTCCTCGCCTCCGCCGCCGACGACACGACGGTGCGGTTGTGGGATCCCGTGACGCAGGCACCGATCGGTGACCCGCTCGTCGGCCACACCGCCGGCGTGTGGTCGGTGAAGTTCAGCCCCGACGGGCGGATGCTCGCCTCCGGGGCGGTCGACGGCACCGCGCGGCTGTGGAACGTCACCGATCCGGTCAACGCGATGCAGCTCGGCAAACCGCTCGCGGCGCCCAGCGGTGGCGTGTTCGCGGTCGGTTTCTCCCCGGACGGCGCGACGCTGGCCACCGGCGCGGGCGAGAACTCGGTGCGGTTGTGGTCGTTGCCGCGGCACGTGGTGCCGGTCCCCGCCGGGAACGCGGGCGTGACGTCGTTCAGCGAGGACGGCAAGCTGCTCGTGACCGCGGACGGCAACGGCGGCAAGGACGGCAAGACCGCGCGGTTCTGGGACACCGCGGACCCGTTCACGCCGAAGTTCCTCGGAGCGGTGAAGGTCAGCCCTGACAAGGGATCCGTCCGGGTGCAGCTCCGGCCGGACGGCAAGGTGCTCGGCGCGCTGGCCGGCGAGAAGTCGCTGCAGCTGTGGGACACGAGCGATCCCGCGCACGTCGTGCCGCTCACGCCGTTGATCACGCTCGGCACGCGGTTCACCAACCAGCTCGTCTTCGCTCCCGACAACAAGATCATGGTGACCGGCGGCGACGACGAGTCGGTGCAACTGTGGAACGTCAGCGATCCCGCGCGACCGGTGAAGCTGGGCGAGCCGCTGACCGGCCACGACGGGTACGTCAACGACACGACGTTCAGCCCTGACGGCAGGACCATGGTGACCGCGAGCAGCGACCGCATGTTCCGGCTGTGGGACATGACCGATCCCGCGAGACCGCGCCTGCTCGGCAAACCGGTGGAGGACCACCACGAACCGGTGCAGCGCGTCATCTTCACGCCGGACGGCACCAAGCTGATCACCGGCGGCGCCGACAAGGCGATCCGGCTGTGGGACGTGCGCGACCGGGAGAAGCCGGTGGCGCTCAGCGTGCTCACCGGGCAGACACAGCAGGTCTTCTCGCTCGCGGTGACGCCGGACGGGAAGACGCTCGCGAGCGCCAGTGCGGACAAGACGTTCCGGTTGTGGGACATCGGAAATCCCGCCAGGGCGACCCCTCTCGGCCAGCCGATGGCGCTCGCGTCCGGCGCCGAGCCGAACGTCCTCTTCAGACCGGACAGCCGGACGCTGGTGCTGTCGGGCGGGGGCGACGGCCTGCTGCGCCTGTGGGACATCGACGTCTCGCACGAGGCCGACCGCATCTGCGCCACCACACGGGGCGCGCTCACCGAGCAACTGTGGCAGAGCCGCCTGCCCCAGGTGGAGTTCCACGCGCCCTGCTGACGGTGCTCAACCAACGCAAACCCTCTCACCGACAGCACCTCATCGATTACTGTCCGCTTCATGCGTCTTCTTGCTCGGGTCGGCAGCTTGCGCGCGGTCGTCGCGGTGACCGTCGGGTTCATCGCCCTCAACATGATTCTCGTGGTGCTCGGCAACGTCACGGACTACGGCACGAACGAGGCGTTCGTGAAGCACGTCCTCGCGATGGACACCACGTTCGGCGAGGGGCTGAAGTGGCGGGCGATCACGAGCCCCGCCGTCGTCACGATCGTCTACGTCTTGATCATCCTGTGGGAGGCGATCTCCGCGGTGCTGCTGACCGCGGGCACCGTCGCCTACGTCCGCGACAAGGAGGACAGCGCGCGCAGGTTCGCGTCCGCCGGTCTGCTGATGATCGTGGCGCTGTTCCTGGGCGGCTTCATCACCGTCGGCGGAGAGTGGTTCGCGATGTGGCAGTCGAAGGACTGGAACGGCATCGGCGCGGCCCTGCGGATGGTGACCATCGCGGGCTTCGCGCTGATCCTCGTGCACCTCAGCCCGCGTCGGGCCACTCAGTAGTCGGCTCCACGCAGAACACGGGTCCGACGCCGGCGTCGGCGCCCAGGCCACTCCACCAGTCGCGCTGCTCAGCGTCCTCGATCAAGTCGATCACGACGAGCCCACCGGCCTCGTGCACGAACCCGAAGAGGTCGCTGAGCACGTGCGACACCAACTCGTCCGGCTTCTGGCAACGCCCCTTCACCCGCACGGCCGCCACGCCGAGCGACCGCACCAGTTCGATCTCCGCGGTGGAACCGGAGAAGTCGCGCGCGCCGATGTGGATGCCCATGTCGGAGAGCAGTTCGAGGTTGTCGGCGGCCTCGCTGTCCTCGGACGCGAGCACGTGCACCGGAAAGCCGAGCAACAACCGCCCGGCCGGTAACCCGGTGTCCGCGAGCACGCGCCGCACGTCGCGCACGAGGTCCGGGCTGTTCGCCATGCTCTCGGTGAGGCAGACCGCGAGCATCTCCTCGTACCGGCACGCGGACTCGGCGGCCGTCCGCAGCATCCACTCGCCGAGCGGCAACATCAGCCCGGTGTGCTCGGCCATCCCGACGCACTTCTCGTGCGGGATCAGCCCGACGTCCCGATGCCGCCAGTTCAGCTCGGCCTCGACGCACACCCGCGCCGATCCGTCGAGCTTCATGACGGGGTTGAACACGACCTCGATGTCGCCGTTCTCCCAGGCGCCGGGCATCACGGCGGCAAGAGCGAACTCCTCCTGCTCCCGCTTGTCCTGAGTGGCGTCCTGCAGCCCCCACTGCCGCCGTCCGCTGCGCTGGGCACGCCGCAACGTCATGTCCGAGGCCCGCAACACCTCGGCGGGATGATCGCCGGGATGCAGCCGGGGCAGCACCCCGATCGACGCCGACACCGCGACCCCGTGCTCGCCGAAGTAGACGGGCTCGGCCAGTTCGTGCTCGATCATCCGAATAGTCGTGTCGACGTCCGGCGTCTCGGGCCCGTTCTCGACGAGCACGGCGAACTCGTCGCTCTCAAGCCGGGCGACCATCGCCTTCTCGGCGGAGAACACCGAACTGAGCCGTTCCGCTACGAGCTTGAGCACCTTGTCGCCGATCTCGCGCCCCAGGCCGTCCGTGATCACCGCGAAGGCGTCGAGATCAAGGTGGTACAACGTCACGCCGTACTCGATGTCGCTGTGCAGCAACGACTCCAGCCGTGTCGTGAGGTACTGCCGGTTCGGCAGTCCGGTCAGCGCGTCGTGCAACGACTGGTACTGCAACCGCCCGCCGAGCAAGGTGAGCTGGCTGTCGTCGTCGATCATCACGACGAAGTGCTGCGGGTTGTCCTCCGCGTCCTTCTGCACGGTGGCCGCGAGCAACACCCGGAAGTGCTCACCATCGCGATCGATCAGCCGCGGCCGCTCCTCGACCCGCCGCATCCGCCCGTACCGCAGGCCGGCCAGCGCGTCGTTGATGAGCGGCAGATCAGCGGGCGCGATCAAATCCGTGAGCGTCATCCCGGCGGCGTCTTCACGCCGAAGAATGGTGCACAACGCCTCGTTGGCCCGAATCAGCTCCCCGTCGAGCCCGACCATCGCGATGCCGGTGGAGGAATGCGCGAAAATATCCTCGAACCGCTCTTCGCTGGCCTGCAAATCCAGCTGCACGGCCCGATTCGCCCGTAACAGAGCCTGACTGACACTTTCCTGCTGCTCCAGGACGAACGCCTGAATCGCCCCGGTGTAAGCGGCCGAAACAGCCCCGATCACCAGCGCGGCCTGCCGGGCGTCGGCCCCCTCCCGCACGACGAACATCGCGAGAACCTCGATGGACTCCCGCAGACTCTCAGCGCCGACGCAGTGGATCTCCACCAGCCGAGTGCCGACCAGCGAGGCCACCTGGGGATCCCCGACGAGCGCCTCAGCCACCAGGTTGAGCAGCTCGTGCAGCTCCTCCGTCAGCTTCGCGGCAGACAGGGGTATGTACGCGGTACGACTGACCTTGATCGCCCAGTCGCGCGCCAACGCGTCGCGTCCCACCGGACGTGACGGTCTCGCGTCGTCCTGGCTCGGCAAAACGTTCCACCTGACCTGCTCGGCGAGCAACGGTGCGGAAGCCTACCGCCAGCAAACCACACCGTCCCAATGCGCGGCGCCGTTCCCCCCAACGGGGGCATAGCCATCTCTGAGCGTTACACCCTTTACTCGCTCGATCGGACCAATTTTCTCACGAACAAGCCCAACCCTCGACCCTCGATCGGGCTACAGCGGCCAGCGGAGGGTTCACGACGATGAACGGCAGGCGAGCCCGAAGCCCACGAGCGTCAGCCCCCGATGATGTGCCGCAACTGAGCCAGCAGATCCGACCGGGACGTAGACCCCAGCCGCTGCCTCATCCGAGCCATGTGGTGCTCAACGGTCTTGGCGGAGATGAACAACCGATCCCCGACCTGCTTGTAGGTCATCCCCTCCACCACCAGCTGAGCCACCTCCCGCTCCCGATCACTCAGCTTCCCGGCGTCCTCGACGACCGGAGCGGCGTCCTCAGCCCCGCGCCGAACCGAAACCGGCCGCCCCTGCAACAACCGGGCACAGTCCAGCAACCGAACCATCGCCTGCCGGTCGGAAGTGCGAATAGCCGCCTGCCCAGCCAACCGGGACGCATCCCACCACAGCCCGACCGCGTGCAGCCCCCGAGCAGCTTCCTCGACCCGATCAGCGTCGACCTCGCCGGCCACCACATCCAGCCAGCACTCGGCAGCCGCGGACAGAATCGCGCAGTACCGGTTCCGCTCCCGATGAACGGCCAACGCGGCCGCATGCTCCTCAGCGGCAGCGGTGTTCTCGTCGATGATCGCCGCGTGCAGCAAACTCCAGTGCAGCTGCGTGGCCCACAACGGCGGATTTCCCAACGCCCGCAACAAAGCGGCTGCCTGCGCAAGATGCGGCGCCAGCCGCTCGTGATCCCTCAACCGGGCGGCGGCCGCGGCGAACTCCCCCAACGGCAAAAGGCTGAACAGATCCACCGGATGCCGAAGAACAGCCTCACAGGCCTGCTCCCACGTCCGCCGCAACGTGGCCAGATCGGAGTTCCGCCGGGCAACACCCATTTCAAGGGCCACCGCGAAAATCCAGTCACGGGGTTCAAAGGTCCCCCGAACGGACATCAACGTCTCGCGAGCCACGGCCAGGTTCCCGCGCAACATGTGCAGCCATGCCTGCAACAACCGATGCCGCACGGACATCAGCACTCCACCGGTACCGGTCTCGACCGCACGATCCAGCACCGACTCCGCCACGTTCGGCTCGCCACAGTGCACCGCGACCAGCGCGGCCAACGCAGCCGGGCTGTCTGGCAACAACACCGCACCACCAGCAGGTTCGAGCATCGACGAAGCACGGACCAAAGTGGACAGTGCCGCGGTCTCGGCACCGACAACCGACTGCCGAACCCCCTGCAACATCAGTGAAGCCGCACCACCGAGCATCGTCGGCGGCTGCGGAGGCGTCTCCTCGAACAGATGCCCGGTGCCGATCAACCCGATCCCGGCAAAGGCAGCCGCATAGGGCGTGGCGGCCCAACGGAACAACTCGGTGCTGCGCGCCAACTGCCCGCGGTGAGCCAGGGCGACAGCCGCCACCTCGGCCGCGGTCCGGCGATGCGGCGAATCGGCAACGCTGATGACCTGGTCGGCAAGGCGAAGCGCACCGTCCAGATCACCCGCCATCGCCGACGCCGTAGCCCACGAAGCGGCGGTCTCGGCAGCAGGAACTCCGCCCCCGGTCGAGGCCTTGAACAGCCGGGCCGCAAGAGCAGGATCCGAAGCCAAAGCCTCACGAGCAGCGGCGACGAACACGGGCCCGCCGATGCCGGTGTCGAGCAACGGCCGCACCAACTCAAGAACGGGACCACCGCGGTCGAGCTGGAGCTGGGCCAGCTTCTGCCGCACCGCGATCCGCCGCTCAGCACGGGTCAACGACCCCACAGCCCGCGAAGCGAGCGGCAGCAGGGTGCCGTCCTCGGCGAGCAGACCGGTGGCGCGGGCGGCCTCGATGATGTCGCTGACCTCGTCGAAGTCCTTGTCCAGCAACGCGGACAGCAGGTCCAGGCGCTGGGCGGCCCCGGCTTCCGCGGCCAGCAGGAACTTCTGCAGATCGGGGTCGAGCCAGTCGAGTTCGGCGCGGAACGCACTCAGCACGTCGGAAGAAACCTCCGCGACAGCACCAAGGCGCTCCACGAACAGAGGCACGCCGCCGGTCTGCGCGAACACGAAGTCAGCAACGGCTTTGGGAGCGTTCAGCAGTTCGCGAACTGCCTCACGGGAAAGCGGCTCCAACGGCACGACGACCGCGCCACGGGTCAGTTCGGCGAGCAACGCACGCCGCGGCCACGGGCGGTAGGCCAGCGCCAAAAGCGGTTCGGAGGCAAGTGCGCGCAACGAAGCATCGTCCAGCAGGTGCGCGTCGTCGACCACGCGCACGGCGGTGTTGGTGATCTCCGAAAGCAGCGCTGTCTTGCCGTAACCACCAGGCGCCGCAACGACAACACGCAGGCGGTCACCTGCGGTTGCGTCGTTGATCCGGTCGAGGACGCCTCGCACTGGGGCGTCCAGCACCAACCTGGCTCGCGTGGTCACGCTCAACGGCCGTCCTCATCATCGTCTCGGGATCGGGAACCGGAGCGGCGTCCGGCGGGCTTCAGCGCGCTCGCGACGCGCTTCACCCGCCTCGGCGGCAGCTCCAGCGGGGACACGTCCACCGGCGGGCGGGGCGGTGGCGCGGAGAACTCGTCGTCGTCGGGGTTCGGGACCTCGCCGACGGGGAAGCGCAACGACGCTTCGCGGGTGTGCACCAGGACCGACGTGTCGAGCGGGGCCGGTTCGGCCTCGGGGCCCATCAGCACCAGGCGCGCGGCGACCGCGAGGCCCTTGGCGACCGAGTGCTCGGGGGCTGCCTCGGCCAGCACGCGGCAGTCGACCGCGGACGACAGCGCGTCGCCGATCACGGGCATCCGGCAGCCGCCACCGACGAGCAGCACGGCGTCGGGCTGCACGGCGCCCAGGGTGCGGACGAAGGTGCCGACCAGGTGGTCGACGGACGGCCGGATCTCGTCCACGAACTCGTCCCGCGCGATCTCCACACCGCTGACCACCACGGACTGACCGGACGGGCCGAACGCCCGCTTCGCCGCCTCGCACTCGGCGGACGACACGAGGCCGTCCTTGCCGAGCCGGCCTCGCACCAGTCCCAGCAGCAGGTCGTCGAAGTCGGCGCCGGTGTGGTGATCGACGCCGTCGACGTGGTTGACCAGCTCGAACGTCCGTTTCTGCGCACGCCGGACGACCGACGCGGAGAACGCGTGGCTGCCCAGCGAGAACACCGCCAACGACGCGTCAGGCACCACACGGGAACGCACGGCGTGGTTCTCGGCCGCGGCCAACGGCTCTGGCACCAGCGTCACGTCGTGCACGCCGACAGCCCGCAACGCCGCGTGGAGCTGTCCTCGGCGATAGGGGCCCCACCCGGCCGGGTGGCTCACCGCCAGGTGACGGGGCCGTTCACCCTCTCGGGCGACCACCTCACCGACGACCCACATGATCAGCAACGCGGTGAGCTCCTCGGCCGTGCACACCTCCGGGCCCAGCGCGAACGGCACCGCGTCACCGATCCGGCGAGCGAAACCGGAGGCCGTCCACCCGGCCGCGCCGCGCTCGCCGACCGTGAACGTCCCCGCGTCCGTGAGCTGCAGGAACGAGGGCACCACAAAGGCGATTTCGGCATCCCGGGCACCGTCGAGGCGGCACACGGCAGCCGTCGTCCGGGTGGTCCCGACATCGACTCCGAGTACGTACGCCAAGTCTCTTCCTCACCTGTTCGCAGCAGCGACCAGTACCTACACGGGTGAACAAGAGGCACTCAAGCGAGGCCCCTAATCCCCTAGGGGGTCAACGACCGTCACCCCATTGGGGAACGGGGAATCACTGGGAGTGATCCCCGATGCAGGTGGGGGCCTCGCTCTCATAACTTTCAGCCACACACCCCGAACGACATCCGCGTCTCACCAGGAGTGCCCTCAGATGACCCAGCCCAGCACGCTCCACGACTTCGTGCTCAACCTGCTCAGCGACCCGTCGCTCAAGGACGCGTTCGCGGCCGACGCTCAGGGCACCCTGGAGCAGGCTGGCCTGGCCGACATCACGGCCGTCGACGTGCAGGAGGTCATCCCGCTGGTGATCGACCTGCTGCCCGCCACCCCCGCTGGCCTGCCCGCCATCGACGGTGTGGACCTGGCCCTGCCCACCGACGCCCTCCTCGCGGACGGCCCGCTCGGCGCCATCAGCCAGCTGCAGGCGGTCGCGTCTCAGCTGACCTCGTCGGGCGTGAGCCTCAGCGACCTGCACACGTCGTCGGCCGGCGTGCTCGCGGCGGACGAGAACGGCTTCAACCTCATCACGGCCAACAAGACCCTCGGCCAGTACACGTCGACCAACGTCGGTCTCGACGGTGACTTCTCCGCCGTCGGCGACGTGACGAGCGTCCTCGACCAGACCGCGTCGCCGCTCACCGGCACCGTGCTGGACGTGGCCGACACCGCCACCGCGACCGTCGACGCGCCGCTGGACGGCGTCACCTCGGCCGTTCCCGGCGTGGACGGCGTCCTCGGCCACCTGGGCGGCGTGACGGGTCTCGCCCACGACGCCCTCGGCGTGCTGGGTGGCGGCGGCGCCGACCTCGGTGTCCTGAACGTCTCCGGCCTGGGTGACCTCGCCGACGGCAACCTCACGGCGCACTCCACCGAGACCGTCATCACCGCGGAGCACACCGCGACCGGCGTCGTCGACACCGCCACGAGCCTCACCGGCACCGCGACCGGCCTGGTCGGCGACCACGGTGTCGGCAACGTGCTCGGCACCGTCACCGACGTGACCCACAACGTCCCGGTCGTCGGCGACCTGGACCTGGGCCTGCTCGGCTGAGCCACCCTCCCGACGCGGACCGGCCCTGTCTCTCGTGGACAGGGCCGGTTCGTCGTCTCGGCTGACAAAACGATCAAAACAGTTCACGTTCTCCCTCGGTGAGCAACGTCACCGTCCTTCCGAACAGCCCCGTCTGGCCGAACAAAACCGGTATCGCGTTCGAGGCTTTCACCCAAGGGGGTGAACACGGCACTATGAGTCAGGTGATGGCACCGCCCTGGCTCGACGTGCTCGACGAGACGATCGGGGCCTGCGTCACGCACCGGAGGCCCGATCTGGAGGCCCGGCTGCGCGAAAAGCGGGCACAGCAACTCGACCCGAAGTTGCGCGTTCTCGTCGTCGGCGAGTCCAAACAAGGCAAGAGCCAGCTCGTCAACGCGTTGCTCAACGCCCCGGTCTGCGCGGTGGGCGACGACATCACGACGACTGTGCCGACCTTCGTCCAGCACGCCGACACCCCGTCGGCGGCGCTGGTCCGCAACGCGTCCGCGGGCGGATCGATCTTCCACACACCGACCGAGCGCATCGCCGTGCCGATCGACCAGGTGACGAAACAGGCCGCAGCGCAGCACGTCGTGCGGGCCGAGATCGGCATTCCGCGCGCGTTGCTCGACAGCGGCCTGGTCCTGATCGACACCCCCGGCGTCGGCGACACCCGGTCCGCGCACACCGCCAGCACGTTCGCGACGCTGATGCAGGCCGACGCCGTGCTGCTGGTCTCCGACGCGACCGGTGAGCTGACCTCGGCGGAGATGACGCTGCTCAAGAAGGTCATGGAGGCCTGCCCGAACGTCACGGTGGTCGTCACCAAGATCGACCTCGTGCCGAGCTGGCGCAGCGTCGTGGAGCGCAACCGGGCTCTGCTCGCCCGCGCCGGCGTCCGCGCGAAGCTCATCCCGGTGTCGAGCGCGCTCAGGCTGCGCGCCGCGAAGACCGGCGACCAGCGCCTCAACGCCGAGTCCGGGTTCCCGGAGCTGGTGACGTGCGTGCAGAGCGACATCGTGGCGAGCGCCGAGCTGCTGGCCCGCCGTGCCGTCGCCGTGGTCGCGTCGAGTGCGATCACGCAGCTCGTCACGCCGTTGCGCGAGGAGCTGACGGCGCACGACTCGTCCCACACGGTCGCCACGATCTCGACGCTGCAGGAGGCCCAGCGGCGCGTCGACGAGCTGCGGCGCCGGTCCGCGCGCTGGCAGAACGTGCTCAACGACGAGATGGCCGACCTGATCTCCGACGTCGAGTACGACCTCCGCGACCGGACCCGCAAGATCCTGCGCGAGGTCGACAAGACCTACGACGAGGCCGATCCCGCGGTCGGCTGGGACAAGTTCGAGCAGTGGCTGGAGGACAACCTCAACGAGGCCGCCACCACGAACTTCGCCTGGCTGATGGAACGCGCGGAGTGGGTGGCCACGAAGGTCGCCAAGAACTTCCCGGTCTACCGCGAGGACCTGATCCCGGGTTCGGTGCTGCCGGACGACCTGCTCGAACCGGTGAGCAAGCTGGAGAAGCCGAAGATCGAGCCGTTCTCGGTGCCGCAGAAGCTCTTCACCGGTCTGCGCGGCTCCTACGGCGGCGTGCTGATGTTCGGCCTGGTCACCTCGCTGGCGGGCATGCCGCTGATCAACGTGATCTCGCTCGGCGCCGGCGCCCTGTTCGGTGGGAAGTCCATTTTGGACGAGAGCGACCAGCGGCTGAAGCGCCGCCAGGCAGCCGCGAAGGCCGCCGCCCAACGGCACGTGGACGACTTCTTCATGAAGTTCTCCAAGGACGTCCGCGACTCCGGGCGGCACATCCAGCGCTCGCTGCGCAACCACTTCAGCACGCTCGCGGAAGAGCTGCAGGAGACGTTGCTGGAGTCGGCCCGCAGCGCCAAGCGCGCGGTGCAGGACGACCAGACCGAACGCGAGCGCAGGATGCGGGAAGGCCGCAAGGAGCTGGACAAACTCGTCACGCTCTACAAGCGGGTACAGGCGCTCGGGGGTCCGGCGATGGAGCTCACCGCGTGACATTGGACCGCGTCGTCTGGTCGATGCTGCAAGAGGCGTTGGGCGTCTACCGCGACAGCCCCCGTGCCACGGCCTGGCTGCGCTCGCACGTCGAGCGCTACACCGAACCCGTGCGGATCGCGGTGGCCGGCCGGTCGCGGATCGGCAAGTCCACTGTGGTCAACGCGCTGGTCGGCGACGAGTTCACGCCGCAGAGCTCGTTCGTCTGGTACCGCGGCGGCACCGAGCCGCGCGCACAGGTGTTCGCCGGACCCGGCCGGCCGCACGACGTCCCGATCGGCAGGCGGGGCAGCCGCAACCACGTCGAGACCGGCCAGTTCGACCGCGCCGACCGGATCGTCGTCGACTGGCCCGCGCGGGCGTTGCGCGACGTCGTGCTGATCGACACCCCGTCCGAGGCCACCCCGGAGCAGGTGCTCGGCGACGCGGACGCGTTGCTGTACCTGATGCGACACGTGCAGGACGAGGACCTGAAGTTCCTGCAGTCCGCCAACGACCACCCGATCGCCCGCACAGCCGCCGTGCACACGGTCGCGGTGCTCGCCCGTGCCGACGAGATCGGGGCAGGGCGGATCGACGCGCTGTCGTCCGCCAAGCAGATCGCCCGCCGCTACCGCCGTGACGTGGCCGTGGAACCGTTGTGCCAGAACGTGGTCTCGGTCGCCGGGCTGCTGGCGGTGGCCGCGAGGACGTTGCGGGAGGACGAGTTCGCGGCGTTGCGCGTGCTGTCGTCGCTGGGCCGCGAGGAGCTGGAGGACCACCTGCTGTCGGCGGACCGGTTCGCCGGCGAGCAGTTCCCGCTGACGATGGAACCGGCCGTGCGGCAGGCGTTGCTGGAACGGTTCGGGATCTTCGGCGTCCGGCTGATCACCGCGTTGATCAGGCAGGGCTTCGACTCGCAGGTGAAGCTGACCGGCCAGCTGGTGCAACGCAGCGGGCTCGGCGAGCTGCGCGACTCGATCGCGGTCCACTTCGTCGAGCGCCGCGAGATCCTCAAGGCGCGCTCGGCGTTGCTGGCGCTCGACGTGCTGTTCCGGATGGAGCCGCGGCAGAACTCCCGCAAGCTGATGGCCGACCTCGAACGGGTCGTCGCCTCCGCGCACGACTTCCGCGAGCTGCGACTCGTGGCGGCACTGCAGTCCGGACGGACGAAGCTGCCCGCCGAACTGCAGGCGGAGGCGTTGCGGATCATCGGCGCCGAGGGCGTCGCTCCGTTGGCACGGCTGGGTTTCGAGTACGAGGCCGACGCGCGGGAGTTGCGCGAGGCCCTGCTCGACGCGCTGGTCCGGTGGCAGGCACAGGCCTCGGACGTCCACGCGTCTCACGAGCATCGGAAGGCCGCGCAGATCGTGGTCCGCACGTGCGAGGGGCTACTCCCCCAGTTCAGCTGAGGCACGATGGTCGCCATGGAACTCGTGCGGTGGGAGGACGGGCACTTCGGCTACATGCTGCGGTGGGCGTCCGATCCTCGGATGACGGCGTACGTCGGCAACGGCATGCCCTGGACTCCGGACTACGTGGTGGAACGGCACGAACAGGCGCTGCGGCACTGGGAGGACCACGGCTTCGGCCTGCACGTGGTCGTCGAGGACGGCGTGGTCATCGGCCTGGCGCAGATGCTCGACGGCGACCTCGGCGAGATCGAGATCGGCTACTGGATCGACCCGGCGCACTGGGGACGTGGCGTCGCCACGCGGGTCGCCGTGGAGTTGCGGGACAAGGCGCTCGCCATCGCCGACCGGGTCGTCGCCGGGACCGACGCGCGCAACGTCGCGTCCGGCCGGGTGCTGGAGAAGGCAGGGCTGACCTACTTCACCAGCAGGAACATGGGCGGAAGGCTTCAGCACTGCTATGCGTTGCAGCGAGGTATGAGCGACAAGGGCGTACTGCGGTACAGCGCGTTCACGACGGACCCTGCGGGCGGCAACCCGGCGGGCGTGGTGCTCGACGCGTCCGACATGACCGACGACGAGATGCTCGCGGTCGCCGCGAAGGTCGGTTACTCGGAGACGGCGTTCGTGGTGCCGTGGGTGGCTGAGCGCCAGTTCGACGTGCGGTACTTCAGCCCCAAGGCGGAGGTGCCGTTCTGCGGGCACGCCACGATCGCCACGTCCGTCGCGCTGGCCGAGCGGATCGGCGACGGGCCGCTGACGTTCCACACTCCGGCCGGTGAGATCACCATCGAGACCTCCGCCGGGACGGCCTCGCTGACCAGCGTGCCGACCGAAAGCGCTGTCGCGGATCCGGCGTTGGTCTCCGCGGCCTTGGAAGCGTTGGGGTACAAGGAGATCGGTGACGGGCCGGTGCACGTCGGCTTCGGCGGGGCCCGCCATCTGCTGATCCCGGTGCGGGACCGCGAGCAGCTGCGCGAGCTGGACTACGACTTCGACGCGTTGCGCGACCTGATGCTGGCGCACGACCTGACGACGGTGCACCTGTTCTGGCGCGAGTCCGCGGAGTTGGTGCACGCCCGCGATCCGTTCCCGGTCGGAGGTGTGGTCGAGGACGCGGCGACGGGCGCCGCCGCGGCCGCGTTCGGTGGCTACCTGCGCGATCTCGAAGGACCGCAGCGGTTCGTCATCAGCCAGGGCGAGGACATGGGCAGGCCGTCCCGGCTGGAGGTCGACGCGACTCGCGAGGACCGCCGGGTGGTCGTGACGGGTGCGGCGGTTCCTATCCGCTGATCCGTTCCAGCACCACGACGGGGATCTCGCGGTCGGTCTTGCGCTGGTAGTCGTCGTAGTCCGGCCAGACCTCGGTCATCAGCTTCCACAGCCGGTCCCGCTCGTCGGGCCCGGCCGTGCGGGCGCGCGCCTGGAACTTCTCCGCCGCCACCTGGACGTCGACCACGGGTTCCTCTTCGAGGTTGAGGTACCAGGCCGGGTGCGTCGGCTTGCCGCCCTGCGACGCCACGACCACATGATCGTCGCCGGAGGGCTGGTAGATGAGCGCGGTCCGCCGCATCTCGCCGCTCTTGCGTCCCTTGGTGGTCAGCAACAACGTGTAGACACCCGGCCGCCACTCGTGGCCCTCGGCGCCGTTGGTCTCGACGTACTTCTGGATGTGCTCGTTGACCCAGCTCGTGGGAGAGTCCTTCACCGCCATGGGTTCGACGCTACTGCCGCGGAGCGCAGGGTGCGCGACAGCAGCGTCGAACCGAGGGGTGCGCACCCTCCCGCGCCGGACCCTCGGGCGCTGCCGCAAGCGCCGGGCCGGATGATCGATCGAAAGTCACTATGCCCCGATCGAAGGGTGGCGGTGCATTCAGAAGGGGGATACAAGGTCTTTATGCCCGAGTTGGAGCTCCGCCACCTTCGCGCGGTACGAACTATCGCCGAAGAAGGCAGCGTCACCAGGGCCGCGACGCGGCTCGGACTCACCCAACCCGCCCTGTCCGCCCAGCTGCGCACCGTGGAACGCCTCGTCGGTGGCCAGCTCTTCGACCGAACGCGCAACGGTTGCGTCCCAACGGACCTGGGGCGCCGAGTGCTGGGCACCGCCAGGTTGGTGCTCGACGAGATGGCGCAGCTGATGGCCAACACCCGGGAGACCGACCGGCGAGGGCCGCTGATCTTCGGCTGCATCCCGATCCTGTACTTCGCCTCGGTCGTCGAGGGGCTTCGGGCGCTCAACGCCGACGTGCGCGCGGAGGTTCGGCCTTCGTCCGCGGAGATCGTGGACATGCTGGAGGCCGGGCAGGTGCACGTGGCGCTGTTCGAGTTCTTCGACGGGATGCACGCGCGGGATCTGGCCGGGATCGAGCTGCGGAAGCTCGTGACCGAGCCGGCGTTCGTGGCGTTGCCGGAGACCGATCCGCTGGCCCTGCTGGACGAGGTCGACCTCGCTGATCTCGCTGATCGGGACTGGGTCACGCCGCCCAAGCAGCACATCGGCAGTCGTACGCAGATGTTCCAGGCCTGTGCGGATGCCGGGTTCGTGCCTCGGCTCACCCATCACACCGGGGAGGCCAGCATGGCTCGCGGGCTGGTGGCCGGCGGGTGCGTGTCGTTTGCCGCCGCGCCCTCCCGGACCGGGGAGGGGATCGTGATCCGGCGGTTGCGGGGGATGCCGTTGATGACCGACATCTTCGTGGCCACTCGCCGGGATTCGCCGGTGGCCGGGCGGGCGCACGAGGTGTTCGCTTGTGCCGCCGAGGCTTATCGGTCTGTGCTGGACCGGAATCCGGAGTACCGCAAGTGGTGGGACGCGCATCCGGAGGCGCATCCCGAATTCACCTAGGCGGCCGGAAAGGCCGGGCTGAAAGCGCCCGGCCGTGCCATCACCCGCGCTGGTCGCGTTCCGGCGGTTCTACTGGACCTTGATCGGCGTGGAGGGGCGGCCGATCAGCTTCTCCAGGTCCGGGCGGACCTCGGCGAACACGCCCTCGCGGATCGCCTTGAAGAAGTCCACGAAGATCGCGGGCACGCCGGCCGCGATCAGGTCCTCGTCGCTGACGTCCTGGAAGCGGTCGCCGGCGAGCTCCGGGAAGGACCAGGTGGTCGAGCCGGTGAGTTCGTAGACCTGGTTCTCGTGGCCGGGGGTCGTCAGGGCCGCGGCCGCGGCCTGGGCGTAGTCGTCACGGGCGGCGCTGGCGATCCGGCCGTCCTTCGTGGAGACCGCGACGGTGTCGCCGGAGAGGGCGCCGAGGTAGTTCTCGTGGTACATGCCGTTGCGCAGGAACGTGAACGGGATGCCGGTGGCGCGGATGGCCTCCTCGGTGGCCTTGTGCACGACCGCGACGCCCACCGTGGACGTGTCCGCGTCGGTGAGGCTCGTGTAGAAGATGTGGCCCACGCCGTGTTCCACCGCCTTGGCGATGGCGTTCTTGTGCTGCTGGATGCGGGTGTCCGTGTCGGGGGCCTCGCCGGACACGATCAGCAGCTTGTCGGCGCCGGTGAAGTTGAGGGTCTCGGGCTGTTCGAAGTCGCCCTGGCGAACCTCGACGCCGTCGAGCGTGAACTTCTCCGGGCTGCGCACGGAGACGATGACCTGCTCGTCCGTGCGAGCGAGGACGTGGCGGACCACTGCGTTGCCGAGCTGACCGGTTGCTCCGGTGATGAGGATCGTCATAGCCACAAAGCTAGGGATAGCGCTAACCTTTCGTAAGTACCCACTTTGAAGTTGGGTACTTACGTGGAGGTGAGCATGCAGGTCACGATGTGTCCCGAGCGGGCAGTCATGGAGCACGTCACAAGCCGGTGGGGCGTACTGGTGCTGCACGCGCTCTCCAACGGGGAGGCGTGGCGGTTCAGCGAGTTGCGGCGTGAGCTGGAGCTCGCCAGCGAGAAGATGCTCACGCAGACGTTGCGGACGCTGGAGCGGGACGGGTTCGTGCATCGCGAGGTCTATCCGGTCATCCCGCCGCACGTCGAGTACTCGCTGACGCCTCTCGGCAAGGGTGCGGCGAACCACCTCGTGGCGCTCGCCCACTGGATCGCGGCGAACCAGCCCGAGGTCACCGAGGCGCAGGAACGCTATGACGCCTCCTGAGCCTGGCCGGAGTGTCGACAGGGAGACATCGGGTTAGTCACCCGATTGCGTAGTGTTAGTTCTCACTAAGTCCCGAGAAATGCGGGTCGGTCATCGGATGGGTCACGATTAGGGGGCGCGATCCGGCCCCTTGGACTGGCACAATGGACCAATGGCCCAACCGTTCACCGACGAAAGCCATCCGGCGGAGCCCTATCCGGGCACTCGTCCAGACCACTGTTTCGTCCACGTCGACGAAACGGGCTGGCCAGTGCGACCGGACCTCACGATGGAGTCGGGATGGCGAGTTGAGCCGGAGAACATCGACCTAGACCAATGGTTGGCCAACCATGGTGAGGCCCCGCTGGCGACCCGGATGCCGGTGCTCGGCTACGGCTCGAACGCCAACCCCAGCAAGCTCACCTGGCTTCGCGAAGAGCTCGGACTTGAAGGCCCCGCGGTCGTGCTTCGCGCACGGTGCGAGGGCCTTTCTGCTGTCTGGGCCGCCGGTTTGCGCATGCGTGACGGCCAGCGCCCCGCCACCCTCGCGGGGGCTCCCGGCGTCACGGAAGAGCACTCCATCTGGTTCGCCACGCCTGAGCAGCTGCGTGTGCTGGACCGCTGCGAGGGACGCGGGCTGCGCTATCGCCTCGCACGTGTCCACACGGGCCGTGTGGTGCTCTACAACGGTGGCGTCATCGACAGCGTTCTCGCCTACACGGCGGGCTCCAAGAAGCGGATGCCCGTGCTCTTCAACGGCCGTATGGTCCGTTGCGCGGACGTCTCGCAGCGAGGGGCCCGCGTACTGGGCGAGAGGGCCGCGATGAGCGACGGACTGGACGTGACCGAGGTCCACGGCGAGCCGTCCGCCGACGACTGGCCCGAACTGCTCTTCGTCTACGGCACGCTCCAGCCGGGCGCAAACGCTTGGCACCTGATGGAGCCGCACGTCGTGGAGTCCGAGGAGACCCACCTGCCCGGCACGTTGTTCGACACGGGCATGGGCTACCCCGCGCTGCGCCCCGGCGCAGGGCTGGGCGTGCCGGGCTTCGTGCTGCGGCTCAGGTCGCCCGAGGACGCGCTGCCGTTGCTCGACGAGTACGAGGGCGAGGACTACCGCCGCGTGCGCGTCGTGCTGCCCGACGGCCGGATCGCGTGGACGTACATCTGGACCGCGGCGGTGAAGGGCATGTCCGAACTGCCGGACGGCTGGGACGTCCACCAGATCCGGTCAACTTCTCAGCCCTGAAGAGCCGGGCCTGCGCCCGGTTCCTTCAAGCCAAGTCGCGTTCCTCATCCACCACTGGCCGTGGTGTGCGGGCCGCATCCACCAACGACCTAGGCAGTCATCGGTACGGGCACGTTCAGACATCTCCGGCTCGGGCACCTCGCAGGTGGCGATCAGGAACCACATGCCGTGAACGAGTCGGGATTCCGCCGCCAAACCATCGAGTGAATTTCCGGCATGGTGTGTGGGCTAGTTGATATTTGGGCACATCCTTCGGTGGTAGGAGGTGCACCCATGACTCGTCGTCTGATCGCTTGCGGACTGGTGCTCACCGCGTTTACCGCCGTAACGGCTTGTGGGACGAGAACCCCGGACAACGCCTCGCAAACGCTGCCGACGTCCACGTCACCGTCTTCGTCGTCGTCGGCACCCGCCTCGTCCACCGCCCCGGCCGGCAACTCCGGTGCGGCCGCTCCGGCCGTGAAGCGCTGCGACTCGGCCGCGCTCAAGGGCGAGGTCACCCCCACGGACGCCGGTGCGGGCAACAGGTACGGCAAGTTCGTCGTCACGAACTCCGGCACGATGCCGTGCACGCTCAACGGCTACAGCGGTTTCCAGCTGGAGAACGCCTCCGGCGCGGTGCCGACCAAACTGGAGCGCAAGGCGGATCCGGGGCCGGCGGCCATGACGCTCGCACCGGGTGGCAAGGCATCGGCGAACCTGCACTGGGGCGTCGTGCCGTCGGGCAACGAGCCCGTGGAGGGCCCGTGCCAGCCGGAGCCGTCGAAGGCCGCGGCCATTCCGCCGGACGAGACGGCGGCGCTGACCGTGCCGTGGACCCTTGGCCCCGTTTGTTCCGGTGGCCGGATCGAGATCAGCGCCTTCTACGCTTCGTAGATGCACGTACCTGGATGGCTCGCCGTGCTTCCGCACGGCGAGCGCATCGCCCGTTCACTGCGCGCAGCCGGTGTTCCGGTCGCGGTGAGCGAGGACATCGAGGCGGTGGTGGAAGCCGCCGATCGACCGGTCGTCCTCATTGGACACTTCACCGGCGCGCCCGCCGCGGTTCGTTATGCGCAAACGCATTCGGGGCTCGCCGCCCTGATCCTGATCTCGCCGGTGCTCGGTATGTGGGACGGCGCGTCCAACGGGCTGGCCGACCTCATGGACGAGGTCAGCTTCGGCCCGGCGCTGGGCGACCTGCCGACGTTGTGGCTGCACGGGTCGGAGGACGAGATCGTGCCGATCTCGGACACCCGCGCGGGCACCGACCGGATCCGCGGGTCGGCGTTCGAGGAGCACGTCGTGGACGGGCTGCTGACCGACGGCGAGGCCGTCACTCGGGTGCTGGAGTTCGCGCGGAGGGTCATCTGACACCATTTCGGGTGTCATGGACGAAGACGACCTCGTGCTGGTGATCACCGTGGTGGTCGAAGCAGCGAACGAGCAACAGGCGCGTGCCGCGTGCGGCGCGCTCATCAGCCGTGCGGGCGCTCAGATCGTGGACGCCCGTGACTGCTCGGACGAAGAGCCGGGCTGCTGGGCTGTGGTCATCACAAGGCCGAGCACGGAGAAGGCCACTCACAACGTCGCCGCGGCGCTGGCTCGGGCCGTGCGCACCTTCGTGCGCGGTCTGGGTGAGGGCTTCTCGGCGCCACGGGTGGCGTGCGAGCCACCGACGGCGTGGACCGTGCTGGACGAGCCGGAGCTGATCAACCAACTGGTGCCGGGCGCCGAGCGCGTCATGGTCGAGGTGTGGGCAGGAGATGACCCGTTCGGGGCAGGCACTCCGCGTGACAAGTCACCCAGCAAGCCGTCTTGATTCACCCGGCCGGTCGGTGCTTCAGCACGACAGGCTGTAGGCGGCATTGTGAGTGTCACAACACGCGTGGGCAAGGGGCCAGCAGCGCGCTCAACTGATCATTAAAGCAAGGCCCGTTCGAGTGGATTCAGGCATCCACCCGGTTAGCCGATCTTCGCTCTCAACTGTGAAAATCTGGGCACAATCTCTACTAAGGGTGGTCGTCAGACCACCTTGTTCCGGAGGGTTCGGGAGCCGACATGGCCAGCATCGAAGAGGTCCGTGCCGCAATTGCCCAGGCGATCGACAAGGCGGCTCAGAGCCAGTCCGCCCTCCAACAGGCGGCTGAGCTCGCCGAGGACGCGCAGCAACTGCTGACATCGGTCACGCAGGGCTCCGTGCAGGCGGACGTCGAGACGACGAACGCCCAGTTCGCCCAGGTCGTGTCCGGCGTGAGCGAACTGCAGAACTACCTCGGCGCCGGCATTTCCGGGGCCGAGGGCATCAACAGCAGGCTTTGATGGCGTCCATCGGCGAGGTTCGCGCCGCGCTGGAGCAGGCGAGCGAGATCCTGCGTGAGTCGTACCGCAACGTGCGATCAGCGCAGGAGGGCCTCGACGAGGCCGTCGCGATCCTCGCCGAGTCGAGCGAGAACCACCACGAGTCGCTGCTTCCACCGGAGTTCGTGCGTGCGAAGGAAAGATTCCCTGATCAGCTCGAGCTGATGGTGGGAACCCTAGAGCGCATCCAACGACTCACCGTGGAGCTGTGATGAGCAGGCGGGACGACCGGCGACAGAGGATCGAGGACGCCTTCGCGGAGTTCCAGCGCGCCGTTTCGGCCGCGCTGGGTTCGGTGGCGCGCGAACACCGGGCGCTCGCCTCCGAGCACGCCAAGGACATGTTCGAGTTCACCGTGCGGGGCATGGGCGTCGACAAGGCGTTGCAGGACGTCGCTTTGAAGGACGTCACCTCGTTCCTGACGGTCGACGAGAAGCGCGTGAAGAACCCGCGTCAGGCACCGCTCTCGATGGCGCAGTTCGCCGAACGCCTCGACCAGATCAAGTACGACTGGCAGCAGTCGTTCCACGAGTGGACGACCTCGGGTCCCGAGCAGCTGACAGAGCTGGTGAACTCGGTCGCCGCCGGTCCCGCGTCGTGGCCGCACGAGTCGTGGCTCGGCCACCCCGGCACGCACGACGGCAGCGAGGGCGTGCCGGAGCTGTGGCGCATCGGCACCGGCGTGGTGACGTCGGCGCCGGAGACCAGGCCGTTCCCCGTCGCGGTGCCGTTGCTGGATCAGGCACACCTGCACATCTCGTCCACTCCGGACACTCGCCAGCTCGCGGACACGCTGGTGGAGAGCCTGTTGCTGCGGGTGTTGTCGCACTTCCAGCCGGGGCTCGTGCACGTGCACGTGTGGGACGTCGGCCAGCTGACCGGGTCGTTGCCGGGGCTCTACCCGCTGACCCGTGCGAACCTGCTGACGGTGCACGACCCGGCACGGCTGCACGAGCTGCTGGACGAGCTGTCCGAGCACATTCGCCAGGTGCACACCAAGGTTCTCGTCGACGGCCATCTGACCGTTCGTGCGGTCAGCGGTGAGGGCCGGCGCACCGAACCGTGGCGGATCGCCGTGCTGTTCGGCAACCGCAAGGCGTTGAAGGAAGACCAGCAGCAACAGCTGCAACGCGTGGCGCGCAACGGTTTGGCGTGCGGTGTGCAGCTGTTCATCGTGGACATTCCGATCACGATCAACTCGCCGGTGGAGACGGTGTCGTTGCGCAGCGACGGCACCGCGTTCTGCACGATGACCGGCAAGAACGTGACCGTCACGCTGGACGACGCGCTGCCGCGCACGCTGGTGCCGCGCGCTTGTGCCGCCATCGCGGAGAAGCGCGAGGAACGGCGTTCGCGCATGGGCAAGTTCGAAGATCTGCTGCCCGACCGGCCGTGGACCGAGAACTCGTCGGCCGGAGTCATTGCGCCCGTTGGCTTCGACGACGGTGAACAGGTCTGCGTGCAGCTCGGCGACACCTCACCGCACGCGCTGATCGGCGGGCCTTCGGGTTCCGGCAAGACGAACTTCCTCTACGCGATGCTCGGTTCGTTGTGCGCGCGCTATTCGCCGAACGAGCTCGAGTTGTACCTGCTGGACTTCAAGGAAGGCGTGTCGTTCGCGCAGTTCGCGCCGGGCCGCAAGGACCCGTCGTGGCTGCCGCACGCGCGCCTGGTCGGCGTGAACGTCAACACCGACCGCGAGTTCGGCGTGGCACTGCTGCGGTACCTGTCGGACGAGATGCGCCGCCGCGCGGACGCGGCCAAGCAGCACGAGGTCACCAAGCTGCAGGACCTGCGCGCCGAGGACCCGTCCGGCCGCTGGCCGCGGATCGTCGCGGTGATCGACGAGTTCCAGTACCTGTTCGGCGAACGCGACCAGGTCACCGCTGCCGCGACGCAGCTGCTGGAGGACGTGGCGCGCCGCGGCCGTTCGCAGGGCATCCACCTCGTGCTGTCGTCGCAGGACGTCTCGGGCATCGAGGGTTTCTGGGGCAAGTCGGCGATCTTCGAGCAGTTCACCGTCCGCATCGCGCTGCCCAAGGCCCGCCGCGTGCTGGCGGAGCCGCAGAACGACGCCGCCGTCGAACTCCCGCGCTGGCACGCGGTGATCAACCACGAGTCGGGTGTCAAGCCCGGCAACGAGATCTGCCGCATCCCGGACTCGACGTCCAAGGGCACCATGGACTTCCTGCAGACCGAGCTGTGGCGGCGCGAACGCGGCCAGGCGCCAAGCCTGTTCGACGGCAGCAAGATCCCGCTGATCGACGCGACGCAGGACTTCCTCGCCCTGCGACCCGGCGACGCATCGCCTACCGTGCTTCTCGGGCAGGTGATCGACGTCGCGGGCAGCGCGGCACGGGTGCGGTTCGCCCGCACGCCGGGCCGCAACATCGCGGTGATCGGTTCCGTGGTCCAGGACGCGGCCGCGGTGCTCGGCGGAGCGGCCGCGTCACTGGGCAGGCAGCACCGCCCGCACGAGGCGGTCTTCACGCTGGCCTGCCTGGTCGAGGAGGCGATGCCCTCCGCGTTGCATCTGGCAAAGCGCCTGAGCGCGGACGGGCATGATGCAGAGGTGATCGGCATCAACCGCGTCCGCGACCTGCTGGACGAGACGGCGGCCCGGCTGCAGTCGATCAACACGGGCGAGACGGACGCGCCGCTGAAGCCGCACTACCTGGTGCTGTACGGCGTGGACGCCGCGCAGACGTTGCTGGAGCAGAAGAACGCGACCACCAGGATGTCCGGCGTGGACAGTCTGCGGACGGTCCTCAAGCACGGCCCGGAGAACCGCACGCACGTGCTGGGCTGGTGGCGCGGCGTGCAGAGGCTCAAGGCGAGCCTCCCACCCGGCGTCTACGACGACATCGGCGCCTGGGTGGCGTTCGACGTCCAGGGCAAGGAACTGCTGTCGCTCGGACCGGAGCAGGTGATGGCGTGGTCGCCGAGACCACGCCGCGGCCTGTTCTTCGACCGGTTCGAGCACTCGCGACCGCAAGTGATCATCCCGTTCGACACTGGAGAGATGTCATGAACCCGATGATGACGACGATGTTCGACCCGGTCCCGTCGCAGCGTCAGAGCGAGGAGGTGATCGAGGTGCCGACGATCTCCGCGGTTGAGCGCTACAAGGAGATCATCGCCATCGCCACGGACGCGGCCGCTCGCCAGCGCAAGCTGGACGAGGTGCGGTGTGCCGAGCTCGCCGCGCGGCTCGCGTCGACCCAGCACGAGATCGCCGAGGTGCGCGATCGCGAGCGGGTCGTGCGGATGGGCGCCGCCCTGCACTGGGAGGCGGCCGTGGAGCAGCTCTGGAACGAGCGCTGGCTCCAGATGGTGACGCCCCCACAGCCGGACGAGTCCGTCCCCCCACGCCCCCAGGGTGAGTACAACCGGGCGATGGACGTCGCGTACCAGGCGCTGGAGGACTCGCTCGCGAAGCGAACCTTGCTGCGCCGCAAGCAGAAGGACTGAGTGCGCCGGTTACGCACCACCGCCGACGTGCAGGACGCCAGCGACGACCCGATGGTCCGCTGGGCAGCTCAGGCATTGTCGTGCGGTGGTGCGGCCTGGGAACACGGCGGCGCGGTGGCCGTGCACGCACCAGCCCTCACCAGACGCCGCCGGCTGGTCCTGACAGGCCCAGCCGAAGGCGTGGCATCCCTGCTGGCAGCACACGGCCGAGGCGTCGACCTACGTCCACTGCTGGAACGCAAACTGGCCGAAGAGGTAGAGCCCCTGATGCCCACCCCGTGGGTGGAGGACAAGCCCTTCGGCTGGATGGATCGCAAAGGCAGCCTCGACCTCCCCGCCGACGCCACCTGGCTCCACACCACCACCGACGTGGAACCCCTCCTGCGCGAGGCAAATCCGGCCTCCTGGGCCTGGCCAGGAGAGAAAGGCGTCCACCGTTGGGCGGGCGTGCACATCGACGACAACCTGGTGGCCACGGCAGCAGAAGCGTGGTCGTCCGCCGACGTCGGCTTCATGATGGGCGTAGCCGTCCACCCGTCCCACACGGGCCAGGGCCTGGGCCACCGCGTCTGCCAGTTCGTGACGTCATCGCTGCTCGCGCTCTACGGCACCTGCGCCCTCTTCGTCGAGAACCACAACACCGCGGCCATCGCCCTGTACCGCAAGCTCGGCTTCGCCTATCGGGACGTCACGACACTTCTCCCTGCGGTCTAGGTCACATTCCGGAACAGTCGTCACCGACAGACGGTTGAAACGGATAACTGATCCGAAACGCAATGGATGGAGATGGTCTGACCATGACCAACACCGCACTCGAAGTCAGGCTCGCGTCCCGCCCGAAGGGCTGGCCGACCGAGGACGACTTCGAGATCGCCGAGGTCGAGATCCCGACCCCGGGCGAAGGCCAGATCCTGGTCCGCAACGTGGTCATGAGCGTCGACCCGTACATGCGCGGCCGCATGAACGACGTCAAGTCCTACGTCCCGCCGTTCCAGGTGGGCGCCCCCCTCGAAGGCGGCGCGGTAGGCGAGATCGTCGCGGTGGGCGAAGGCGTCGAAACCCTCAAGACGGGCGACAACGTCCTGCACGGCCTCGGCTGGCGCGACTACGCCCTCGTGGACGCCAAGCACGTGGTGAAGGTAGACGGCTCCGTCGCCCCGCTCTCCACCTACCTGGGCGTCCTGGGCATGCCCGGCCTGACCGCCTACGCAGGCCTCTTGGCGACCGCGGAGTTCAAGGAAGGCGACGCCGTCTTCGTCTCCGGCGCAGCAGGCGCAGTGGGCCAGATCGTGGGCCAGATCGCCCGCCTGAAGGGCGCCAGCCAGGTGATCGGCTCCGCAGGCTCGGCCGACAAGGTCAAGTACCTCACCGAAGAACTGGGCTTCGACGCCGCCTTCAACTACAAGGACGGCCCGGTGGCCGAACTGCTCGCCGCAGCAGCCCCCAACGGCATCGACGTCTACTTCGACAACGTGGGCGGCGAACACCTCGAAGCGGCAATCGAAACCCTGAACCTCAACGGCCGCATCACCATGTGCGGCGCCATCTCGCAGTACAACGCGTCCGAGAAGCCGACGGGCCCGAGCAACATGATCCAGATCCTCGCGAAGCGCCTGACCCTGCGCGGCATGCTGGTGGGCGACCACAAGGCACTGCAGCAGCAGTTCGTCTCCGAGGTAGCAGCCTGGATCGCGTCCGGCGAACTCAAGTACTCCGAGACGGTCATCGAAGGCGGCACCCGCCAGGCCCCGGCAGCCTTCCTGGGCATGCTCCGAGGCGAGAACACGGGCAAGATGCTCGTCCAGTTCTAAGAAGCACGACCCAGCCCCAACCACCCGCGAAGCCGAGCCGTCCCACCGAGCGGGCCCGGCGGTGGGTCCCGTCACGAGTCGCGCCATAGCTCTTGCTCTTGGTGCGGCTCGTGACGGGACCCACCGCCAACGCACCCGAACTACGAAACAGGCAGCCGCCCAAAGCAACAGGCGTGCCATCAACCCACCCGCGGCGCCACCCCCCGCTCAGATTGCCGGGGGTCTGGGGGCAGAGCCCCCAGGGGACGCACGCAACCGCAGGCCCGCCAACGCAACCGGGGAACGCAACGCAACCGGCGCAACTAAACCAACTTCCCAGGATTCAAAATCCCAGTCGGATCCAGCCGCTCCTTCACCGCCCGCAACACCGAAACCCCAACAACCCCGATCTCCTTCTCCAACCAGGGAAGGTGATCCCGCCCAACAGCATGATGATGCGTAATCGTCCCAAGCCGGGAAATCGCATCCGAGGCAGCGATCTTGGCCTTCCCCCACTGCCCAACAGGATCCGCGAGATCCCGAGGCACCAACACGGTGAAGTACAACGATGCCCCAGTCTCATAAGCGTGCGAGACATGGCACATCACCACAGGATCCCCGAGCTCCGAGACCAACGCGCCCCGCACAGCATCCCGAAGCTCAGAAACCCGAGACCACCGAGTAGCAGTCTCCAGCGTCTCAACACAAACGCCGGCATCCAACAACGCATCCCGCTGCCGAGGCCCGTTGAACCGCCCGTGCAGCCAGGACTCCCCCATGGCTCGCCCAAGCCGAACAACCTTGTGCCCGCGCAACGCGCTCATGGTCGCAGCACGGGACCGCCCCTCCCACCCCAGAATCACCAGGCAAGGCTGCCGAACCCCACGAACCCGCAGGTACTTCTTCACCAGATCGGCCTTGGACCCGGCCAACGCCAGCGCGACCTCAGTCTCGTCCACATCGGACAGACGGGTGATGTCGGCCAACGCCCCGGCCTGAGCCAACGACCGCACGAGCGAAACCCCGGCCTCCCACCCGTCGACGACCAACCCCTCGTACCGGGGCGCGGAAGGCTTGGGCCGAACCCGCACGGACACCTCGGTGATGACCCCGAAAAGCCCTTCACTACCAAGCACCAACTGCTTCAGGTCCGGACCGGCCGCAGATGCGGGAGCGGCACCGGCGACCCACTCCCCCACCGGCGTGGCCACCCGAACCGACTCGACCATGTCCTCGAACCGCCCATACCCGGACGACGCCTGCCCAGCAGACCGAGTAGCAGCAAATCCGCCAACAGTGGCCCGCTCGAACGACTGCGGGACGTGCCCGAGCGTGAACCCGTGCTCCCCCAGCAGCCGCTCGGCCTCAGGCCCGGTGACCCCGGCCTGCAGCACGGCGACCCGCGACACGGGGTCGACCGACACCAGAGACCCGAGTCCGGCCAGGTCCAGCGCCACCACGGCGGACTTGGGCCCGCGCAGAGCCTCGACTCCGCCCACCACGGACGTCCCGCCGCCGAACGGCACCACGGCGACGTCGTACTCGACGCAGACCCGCAGAACCTCGAGGACTTCCTCCGGCGAGGAAGGCTGGACGACGGCGTCAGGCACGGCCAGTTCCCCGTGCCCGCGATGACGCAGCAGGTCGAGGTACGACAACCCGCCTGCCCGCCCAAGCCGATCCGCGTCCTCCACCGAGACCGTGCAGACAGCCTCCAACGCCGTGAAAGCGTCCTCGCTCAACTCGGACGGAGGCACCGACACCGGCACCTCCGGCAAAGGCTCCCCCAGCCCGACGCGCTGACTGAGCCAAGCCAGCGCGTGCGGCGGCAACGGCACGGTTTCGGAGGTCCATCGAGCCCTGGTCACTGCTACAGTGTTACACATGACGTCTCAACGTCACACCCACGACGCTCTGCTCGACGCCACCCGTGAGTGTGTTCTGGAGGTGGGGGTGCGCCGCACGACCCTCACCGACGTGGCGAAACGGGCCAACGTCAGCCGCATGACGCTCTACCGCCGCTACCCGGACGTGGACCACCTCGTGCGGGCCCTGATGACGCGTGAGTTCGCCGCACTCCTCGAACAGGCGGAACGAGCCAGCGGCCAGGGCAACGCCCGCGAGCAGCTCGTTCGGAGGGCCGTGGACGCCATCCGGCTGCTCGAGGCCAACCCGCTCATGCAACGCGTCCTGCAGCTCGACGCGGACCTGATGCTGCC
Source organism: Lentzea sp. NPDC102401 (assembly GCF_044765805.1). NCBI lineage: Bacteria > Bacillati > Actinomycetota > Actinomycetes > Pseudonocardiales > Pseudonocardiaceae > Lentzea > Lentzea sp. NPDC102401. The sequence continues at coordinate 124,415 of NZ_JBIWKS010000011.1, forward strand.
GTACCTCACCGACCGGCTCGGCAGCACGCAGCGGCTGGTCGAGCAGTTCCTCGTCGCGCAGATCGAGGCCGGGCACATCGACGGGTCGATCCGGTTCGGCGACGCCAAGACGCAGGCGCGCGTGGTGCTGATGAGCACGCAGTCGATGGTGCTCTCGACCAGGCCGGTGACGTCCGGGCTCGACTTCGGCTCGTTGCTCGACGAGCTCGCCAAGCAGCTGGACGGAGCTCTGAAGCCGTGAACACGTCCCTGAACGCGGACAGGCGCGAGAAGGATCTCGAAGCCGCTCAGCAGGAAGTCGCCGACGTGCTCGTCATCGGCGGCGGCGTCACGGGCACGGGTGTCGCGCTGGACGCGGCCTCCCGGGGTCTCAAGGTCACCCTGCTGGAGGCGCACGACCTGGCGTTCGGGACGTCCCGGTGGTCCAGCAAGCTCGTCCACGGCGGCCTGCGCTACCTCGCGAAGGGCGACGTGCGGCTCGCCCACGAGAGCGCCGTCGAGCGCGGCATCCTGATGACCAGGACGGCACCTCACCTCACCCGCACGCTGCCGATGCTGTTCCCCCTGCACGCCAACGCGGGCCACTTCGTCATGTCGGGCTTCCGCGCGGGCAACGCGCTGCGCATCGCCGCCCGTACACCGGTGGACGTGCTGCCGGCGCCCCGCCGAGTGCCCAGACACGAAGCGCTGGCGCTGGTTCCCGGCCTCGACCCGGCAAAACTCACCGGTGGACTCCTGAGCTACGACGGCCAGCTCGTCGACGACGCCCGGCTCGTGGTCGCACTGGCCAGAACAGCCGCCGGACACGGCGCGAAGGTCATCACCCGCGCGAAAGTCCTGGCACTGCAAGGCGATGGCGCCGAGGCACTGGACACGCTCACCGGCGCCACGTTCACCATCAGGGCCAAAGCGGTCATCAACGCGACCGGAGTCTGGGCAGGCACGCTCGCCCCGGTGCACCTGCGTCCGTCCCGCGGCTCCCATCTCGTGATCGACGCGAGGACCGCGGGCCTCACCGGAACGGCGCTGACGATCCCGGTCCCCGGCGAACACAACCGCTACGCACTACTGCTGCCCCAGGCGAACGGCCGCGCCTACCTGGGTCTCACCGACGTGCCGGTGGACGACATCCCGGACGTGCCGGCAGTTCCGGAGTCCGATGTGGACTTCCTGCTCGCGACCGCTTCTCACGTCCTGCAACGAAAACTCACCAGGGACGACGTCATCGGCAGCTACGCGGGCCTGCGCCCGTTGCTCCAGGCCGACGGGCAGACCGCGGACCTGTCCCGGCACCACGCCGTGCTCAGGGCACCGAACGGCGTGATCACGATCGTCGGCGGCAAGCTCACCACCTACCGCAGGATGGCGGCGGACGCCGTGAACGCGACGAACCTGACGCAGATCCCCTGCCGCACCAAGGACATCCGCCTGGTCGACGACAGGCCGGCGCCGACCACCCCGATCGCGCCCGGCGTCACCGAGGCCGACGTCGTCCACGCCGTCCAGCACGAGGGCGCGCTGGACGCCGACGACGTTCTCGACCGGCGCACGCGCATCGGCCTGGTGCCGAAGGACCGCGAGAAGGCCGCGCCGGAGATCGCGAAACTCCTGGCCGCGGTGTGAAAAACGGGGCGTCCGCGAGGGACGCCCCGTTCAGCGCAAGGAACTCAGGGGTACGAGGTCACTCGCCGATGACCGGCTTCGCGGCCTTCGGCGGCTCGACCAGGGCCTCGCCCTCGATCCGGACCTTCCGCTTGTGCTCGTTGCTGCCGCCCTGCTGACCGGCACCGCCGGCCATCGGAGCGCCACCCATCATGCCGCCCGCGCCGGCGCCACCAGCGCCACCGCGAGGAGCACCACCGGCGGCGGCAGGAGGAGCGGCGGGAGCGTTGCCGCTGCCGGCCGCCATGACGCCCGCCGCGCCACCGAACTGCGTGGCCGAGGTCCCACCGGCGCCACCGCCACCGGCCGGGCCACCGCCGAAGCCGGCGGGCATGCCGCCACCTCCGCCGCCGCCCATGCCCTTGGGGGCACCGCCACCGCCGCCACCCCCGCCACCCGAGGCAGCGGTCGCGGCGTGGTCAGTCGTCGGCGGCCGGTACCAGTCGGCGTTCGCCGTGGTCGGCGTGACGCCGAACGACGGAGGCTTGGTCGTGGCGTTGCCACCGGCCGTCGTGGTCGTGCCGGGCTCCCAGTGACCAGGAACCCAGCGACCCGTACCGGTACCGGTGCCCGCACCCGCGCCACCGCCCGCACCGGAGCCGGTACCGGGCCCGGGCAGGAACTGGCCACCGCCGGCACCGCCACCCGCGCCACCGCCCTGGCCGCCAGGAGGCGTGTAGACGGGAGTCACGGCAGGACCGGCGCCCGCGCCGGGCCCCTGGCCGTACGGGCCCTGGTAGCCACCCGTGCTGCCGCTGCCCGCGTACGCGGGCCGGGTGTTGCCCAGGCCGTCGCCGACGTTGGACCCGCCACCCGCGTAACCGGAGTTCGTGCCGCTGGTGAACGTGCCACCCGCACCGCCGGACGCACGGCTCTGGTCGTCGGCGCGGATGCCGTCGAACCCGCCGGAGGTCTGCCGGACGGAAGCGCCGCCGCCACCGCCCTTGCCCTGGTTCGCCATCGTGGAGATCGCGTCGATGATCGTCTCGGCGGCCTTGGCGATCTGCGAGACCGACTTGATCAGGTTCATCAGCTTCTGCACGGAGCCGACGAGCTTCTGCAGGAAGTCGGAGAGCTTCTTCGCGTAGTTGACCGCGGTCGTGACGATGTCCGCGATCGCGCCCGCGATGGCCGCGCCGAAGGTCAGGAACGAGGCCGCGAGCCACTGGATGATCTTCATGACCATGTCGGACACGGCCTGGCTGATCAGATCCATGATCATCTTGCGGACGGTGCCGACCAGCTCTCCGGCGCCCTTGACCGCGCCCGAGATGCCGTCGACCGACTTCGCGAGGGTCTCCAGGCCGGTCGCGTGCCTCTTGGCGGCGGCGCGGTAGCCGTCGGCCGCCTTGCCCTGCCACTCGCGGGTCTGCGAGACGCAGATCTTCTCGTACTCGGTCGCGATGTCCTTGACCTGCTTGCCCGCGCTCTTGAACGACTCGGACATCTTGGCGATGGACTCGGGGCTGCCGAGCAGGACGTCGAACGGCTCGCGCAGGAAGTCGACGTGCTGGATGGCCCAGCTGAAGCCCGCGGAGAGGAAGCCGCTGAGGGGGTTCGAGCCGTTGCCGACCATGCTCATGGCCGCGTTCGCGATACCGAGGCCGCCACTGACCCAGTCGCCGCTCTCGATGGACTTGTAGGCGTTCGAGACGTTGTTGAACAGCTGCGCGGTGTCACCGCTGCTGGACTGCGTCGCAGGGGCGTTCATCCCCGGCCTCCCTTGAAGCCGAACATGTTGTCGAGGTCGACCTGCTCGTACTGCTCAACGGTCCGCTTGAGGCCGCTCGCCATGTCCATCAGCGAGTTCGCGGCCTTGCCCAGCCCGTCCTGCGACAGACCGGCCTCCTGCAGGACCTTCGACGCCAGGAACCCGAGGAAGACACCGAACGCCTCGGTCGTGAGGGCACCCGGATCACACGTCTCGGTGGCCTTGCGCATCCGTTCCATGAGCCCGTCCACGCTGGCGGCGTGGGTTCTCAGCTCGTCGAGGTCGATGTTGAAGTGCTGCTGCATGCCTAACCCCCTCCTGCACTCAGGCCATGACGTCGGGCGGGTTGGTGAAGTACTCGTCGTCGGGCCGCACGTCCTTGCGCTCCAACTCCGACTTCGGTTCTTCCTCGTCGGTTCCGTCGCCCTTGTATCCGTTCGGCATCTGCGCCTTCACGAACTCGAGTGCGGGGCTGTCGCCGACGAAGTCCGTCATGATCTGCACGACCCGCCCGGAGGCGTCACGCTGGGCCTTGGCGGAGGCCGTGAGCACGGCTGAGGCGATCTCGCTGGGGTCCATGCCGCGGGCTTCCGGCTTGATCTGGAGATCGGTCAGCACGCCCGTGGCGTTAACTGTCACCGTGATCAGGCCGTCTGGCGAGCTGGCGCTGCCACCCACACCACCGAGCTGGTCGCGGGCCTGCTCGGCGTGCTGCTTGGCCTGCTCGATCTTGGCCCCGTACTGCTTGAGCCACTGATCGGGGTCAATGGGCTGCATGGTCACCCCCGTTGAGTGAATTGGTCGTTCGTTCGATTCGCCGTAGACGCCCGTATCGTTTCACTCGTTCCCTGCTCACCGATACTTTCAGTCCGATTACCGCCATCCGGGCTAACGAAGGGGTTCACCGTGCCTGAGGGAGTGCTGGAGATCGACGCGGTCTCCAAGCGCTACGGGGAGGTCGTCGCCCTGCGGGACATGTCTTTCGACGTGCGCGCCGGCGAGCTCTTCGGGTTCGTCGGAAGCAACGGCGCCGGGAAGACCACGACCATGCGCATCGCGCTGGGCGTGCTCTCGGCCGACTCCGGCGAGGTGCGGTGGAACGGCAGAACCGTCGACCTCGACACCCGGCGCCGGATCGGCTACATGCCGGAGGAGCGCGGTCTCTACCCGCGCATGAAGGTGCTCGACCAGCTCGTCTACCTGGCCGAGCTGCACGGCATGAGCACCAACGAGGCCCACACGAGCGCGGAGAACTGGATCGCGCGCCTCGGGTTGCGCGACCGCCGCACCGACGAGGTGCAGCGCCTGAGCCTCGGCAACCAGCAGCGCGTCCAGCTGGCCGCCGCGCTGGTGCACGAGCCGGACGTGCTGGTGCTCGACGAGCCGTTCTCCGGTCTCGACCCGGTGGCGGTGGACGTGATGAGCCAGGTGCTGCGCGAGAAGGCGTCCGCCGGGGTGCCCGTGGTGTTCTCGAGCCACCAGCTCGACCTGGTGGAACGGCTGTGCGACCGGGTCGGCATCGTCAGCGCCGGTTCGATGGTCGCGATCGGGACGGTGGACGAACTCCGGTCGGGCGGCACTCCCCGTCTGGTCGTGGAGTCGCCAACGACGGTGTGGACTGCCAGTCTTGACGGCGTGCGGGTGATCGAGAAGAACGGGACGCGTTGCGTGCTCGAACTCGCCGACGGCGTGGACGACCAGGCAGTGCTGCACGCGGCACTCGCGGCAGGTCCCGTGCACGAGTTCTCCCGGCAGCGCCCGTCGCTGACCGAGCTGTTCCGCAACGTGGTGACCACCGAGGGCAGGAGCGCATGACGTCGGCCCGAGCTGTTTCGTTGGTGGCCAAGCGCGAGTTCGTCACGAAGGTCCGCACCAGGTCGTTCCTGATCGGCACGGCGGTGATCATCGCCGTGCTCGCCGGGTACGTGGTGCTGCAGTCGGTCCTGTTCGACGACCAGCAGCGCAGTGTCGTCGGGTTGAGCGGCCAGGCGACGCAGCTCGCGGATCCGTTGCGGGACAAGGCGAGAGCCTTCGGCATCGACCTGGAGACCCGTGACGTCACGACGGCGGGCAACGCCGAGCAGGAGGTCCGCGACGGCGGGCTGGACGCCCTGGTGACCGGTGCGCCGCCGGAGCTGAAGATGATCGTCAAGGGCTCCGGCGACGAGGTGCTGACGACGGCGCTGAACGACGTGCTGCGGCAGCAGGTGCTGATCGCGCAGCTCGCCGAGTCGGGCACCACCCCGCAGGAGGTCGCGCAGAGCCTCGCGAACGTCAAGGTGGACGTCACCGCCCTGGAACCCGTTGACCCGCAACGAGGTCAGCGCCTCGCGATCGGGTTGATCGTGGCCGCGCTGCTGTACTACTCGCTGCTGGTCTACGGCACGATGGTCGCGCAGGGCGTGGTCGAGGAGAAGTCGAGCCGGGTCGTGGAGATCCTGCTCGCGACCGTGCGGCCGTGGCAGTTGTTGCTGGGCAAGGTGATCGGGCTCGGCGCGGTCGGCCTGCTCCAGTTGCTGGTGATCTCCACGGTCGGCCTCGGGTTGTCATCGGCCTTCGACGTCGTGGACGTCGGCGCGCTCGGCGGCGCGGCCCTGCTGACCGGCGTGCTCTGGTACCTGCTCGGTTTCTTCCTGTACGCCACCGTGTTCGCGGCCGCCGCGTCGCTGGTGTCGCGGCAGGAGGAGCTGCAGTCGGTGCTGACGCCGATCAGCATGACGATCATCGTGGCGTTCGTGGCCGGCATCAACCTGATGATCGGCAGCCCGTCCGGTCCCACCGTGACGGTGCTGTCGATGCTGCCGCCGTTCGCCCCGATCCTGATGCCGGGGCGGATGGCACTGGGTGTCGCTCCTGCCTGGCAGGTGCTGCTCTCGGTCGTGCTGGCACTGCTCGCCATCGCGGCGATCACGTGGCTGGGCGGGAAGGTCTACGCGAACGCCGTGCTGCGGACCGGCGCTCGCGTCAAGCTCCGCGAGGCGCTCAAGCTTTGATGGCCTGGTAGCGGTCGAGCGCCACCTGGCGTTCGACCGCGTGGTCCACGATCGGCGTCAGGTCTGGCGAGTCCGGCGCGTACTTCCGCACGTAGGCACCGTCCGGGTCGAACTTCTTGGCCTGGGTCATGGGGTTGAAGACGCGGAAGAACGGCGAGGCGTCCGTGCCGCTGCCCGCGACCCACTGCCAGTTGTGCTGGTTCGAGGCGATGTCGCCGTCGATCAGGTGCTGCATGAAGTGCCGCGCTCCCCACCACCACGGCAGGTGCAGGTCCTTGACCAGGAAGCTCGCGACGATCATGCGCACCCGGTTGTGCATGAAGCCTTCCCGCAGCAGCTGCCGCATGCCGGCGTCGACGATCGGGAAGCCGGTGCGGCCCTGTTTCCAGGCCTCGAACAACTCCTGGTCGTCGTCGTGCTCCATGCGGTCGAACCTGCGGTCGTAGTTCTCCCTCGCGGTCTCCGGCTTGTGCCACAGCACGTCGGCGTAGAACTCGCGCCAGGCGAGCTCGCTGCGGAACGTTCCGTCACAGTCCTGCAGCAGCGTCCGCGGGTGCAGCACGCCCCACCTCAGGAACGCCGACATCCTGCTGGTCGCGTCCATGTCGGGACGGTCGCGGGTGGTGTCGTAGTCCTCCAGCCGTTCGTCGCGGAACTCCTCCCAGAGCTTCATCGCGTCCGGCAGTTTCTCCTCGACGGCCGGGATCTTCGTGCTGTGCTCCGGTTCGATCCAGTCCAGAGTGGACGCGTCGGTGTCCGCGGGCTTGCGCCAGCCGTGGTCCAGCCAGGCGTTGCGGAACGGCGTGAAGACCTTGAACGGCGTGCCGTCCTGCTTGCGCACCCGGCCCGGCGTCACGGCGTAGGGCGAGCCGGAGCGGACGAGTGCGATGTCCCCCAACGCTTCCTCGACGGCCTCGTCCCTCCGACGCCCGTACGGCGCGCAGTCCGCGGTGATGTGGACGGTCTCCGCGCCGATCTCCTTCGCGACGCGCGGAACCGTCTTCACCGGATCGCCGTGCACGACCATCAACCGGCCGCCCAGCTCGTCGTTCAACGCGTGCAAACAGCGGTGCAGGAAATCGATTCGCGGCTGCCCCGACGGTTTCAGCAACCTGTCGTCGAGAACGAACAACGCGAGTGCGCGAGGTGATCTTTCCGCGGCGGCGAGAATGGCGGGATGATCGGATGTCCGCAAATCGCGGCGGAACCAGACGAGCGACGGGGAAGAACTCACCTCTCGACGCTAAAACGAACGGGGCCCGCCTGCATGACAGGCGGGCCCCGGACGGGTGAAGCAGCGTGTGACTAGCGGTTCTCCATCGCGATGAAGTCGCGCTCCGTCGGGCCGGTGTAGATCTGCCGCGGGCGACCGATCTTGGTGGCCGGGTCGTTGATCATCTCGCGCCAGTGCGCGATCCAGCCGGGGAGCCGGCCGAGCGCGAACAGCACGGTGAAGAACTTGGTCGGGAAGCCCATCGCCCGGTAGATCAGACCCGTGTAGAAGTCCACGTTCGGGTAGAGCTTGCGGGAGATGAAGTAGTCGTCGCTCAGTGCGGCTTCTTCCAGCTGCTTCGCGATGTCGAGCAGCTGGTCGTCGGCGCCGAGCTTGCCGAGGATCTCGTCGGCCGTCTTCTTGATGATCGCGGCGCGCGGGTCGTAGTTCTTGTAGACCCGGTGGCCGAAGCCCATCAGGCGGACGCCGTCCTCCTTGTTCTTCACCTTGTTGACGAACGACTGCACGTCGCCGCCGTCGTTCTTGATCTTCTCCAGCATCTCCAGCACCGCGCTGTTCGCGCCGCCGTGCAGCGGGCCGAACAGGGCGTTGATGCCCGCGGAGATGGACGCGAAGAGGTTCGCCTCGGAGGAGCCGACCAGGCGCACGGTCGACGTGGAGCAGTTCTGCTCGTGGTCGGCGTGCAGGATGAAGAGCAGGTCGAGGGCGCGGACCAGGTCCGGGTCGAGGTCGTAGGCCTCCGCCGGGAACCCGAAGGTCATCCGCAGGAAGTTCTCCACCAGGCCAAGGGAGTTGTCCGGGTAGAGGAACGGCTGGCCGACCGACTTCTTGTACGCGTAGGCCGCGATGGTCGGCAGCTTGGCGAGAAGGCGGATCGTGGAGATCTCCACCTGGTTCGCGTCGAACGGCGACAGCGAGTCCTGGTAGAAGGTCGACAGCGCGGACACCGCGGAGGAAAGCACCGGCATCGGGTGCGCGTCGCGCGGGAAGCCGTCGAAGAAGCGCTTGAGGTCCTCGTGCAGCAGCGTGTGCCTGCTGATCTTGGAGGTGAAGTCCTCGAGCTGGGCGGCGGTCGGCAGCTCACCGTAGATCAGGAGGTAGCTGACCTCCGCGAAGTTCGAACGCGCGGCCAACTGCTCGATCGGGTACCCGCGGTAACGCAGAATTCCCGCGTCACCATCGATGTAGGTGATCTCGGAGGAGCAGGAGGCCGTGTTGACGAAACCGGTGTCCAGGGTTACCAGACCGGTGGTCGACAGCAGCTTGCCGAGATCGATGCCGGACGCGCCTTCGGACGCCCGCACCACCTTCATCTCGAGCTCTGCGTCCCCGTGGCGCAGCGCGACGGTCTGTGGGTCGGTCGGCGCAGTCGTCGCGTCGGGCATTCAAGTCCCTCTCAACGCTCGGACGGGGTGGCGGCAGGCCACGCTGGGCCAGCCGTCGTCTCGGACCACCCCGTTGGGATCTGAGTCTTCAAGTCCACTCACGCTAGTCGGCGGAAGGCCCGCCTCGCAGCAGCGGTGTGAACCGATTCTGAGAGATGGGACCGGCATCACATCCGTAATGCCAGTTTCTAGCGCGGCTACCCCACGGTAGTCCGATCCTCCGTTTTATCCACCCAACGCGGCGGTGAGTTCGCTCGCAAAGGGCGGTTCGGCGCCCGCACGGGAACATGTGATCGCGGCGGCCGCACCGGCATACGTCAATGCGGCGGTCCATTCATCCGTGGAGAGCCCACGGATCTTCTCTGCGCTCAACGCATCGTGGTCGTGCAGCCACGCGAGCAGGGCACCTTGCACCGTGTCGCCCGCCCCAATCGTGTCGACCACGTCCACCTTCACGGGTGGCACGTCGACCTGTCCGGTGGCGGTGATCACTGACAGACCTTCGCCACCTTTCGTCAGGACGACGGCGGCGGGTCCCTGTGAAATCCACGTCCTTGCGATCTCGATCACGTCGCCGTCCTCGGCGAGCCACTGCGCGTCTTCAACGGACGCCTTCAACAGCCCGACGTCCGGCAGCCACGACCGGAACCGCGCCCGGTAAGCGCCCGGATCGTGGATCAGGCCTGCCCGGATGTTGGGGTCGAGCGCCGTCAGCAAGCGCTTGCTCTCGCGCCGCAGCACCGTCTCGTAGACCGAGGCGCCGGGCTCCAGCACCAACGACAGCGTGCCGAACGACACGGCCTTCGTCCCGGCGGGCAGCGGACCGGGGTCCTCGACGAGCCGGTCGGCGGTGCCGTCGACGTAGAACGAGTAGCGCGCCGACCCGTCGTCGGCCAGCCCGACGACGGCGAGCGTGGTGTTCTCCTGTCCACGTTGGACCAGATCCGTGGCGACCTTCGAGGCGTGCAGCCGTTTGATCAGCTGCTCGCCGAAGTGGTCGGTCGAGACGCGCGACAGGAAGCCCGTCGGCACGTCGAGCCGGCCGAGCGCGACGGCCACGTTGTACGGCCCGCCGCCCAGCTTGGGCGCGAGCGGCGTGAGCTCGTCGTCCCCCACGGGCACCATGTCGACCAGGGCCTCACCAGCAACCACGATCACGCGCTCTACTCCTTCTGGGAAGCACCACTCCGCTGGAGCCCATCCAACAACAGTTCGCCCAGTGCGGTGAACGCCTCAGCGTCCGAAACGCCTGCCCGTTTCGTGAGGACACCGGTCTGGATGCTCTCGATGAGCAGACCGGCCATCTCGGCGAACAACGTGGCGTGCACCTCGCGGAACACGTGCCGCTCGACCCCGTCCTGGATGAACGCCTTGATGCGCTCGGCCGCGGCGCGCGCGTTGCGTTCGTACGTGGCTCGGGTGGGCGGGAAGTCCGACACGTCCGCGATGAACGCCGCCGAGGCCTTGTTCAGCTCCTCCGCCGCGCCCGCGAGGTAGCTGCCGATGCGTTTGCGCACGTCGTCGAGGCCCGCGATGCGCTTCTCGATGCGTTCGGCAGCGCCTTTGAAGTACCGGCCGACGACCCTGACCGCCAGCTGCTCCTTGCTGCCGGCGAGCGCGTACAGCGTCGATTTCGAGCAGTGCAGCCGGGCGGCGATGTCATCCAGCGTGAGATGTCCGAAGCCCTCGGTGAGGAACAACGCCTCCAACCGGGTGAGCAGCTCGGCCTGCCGCTGCGTGAGCGCCCGCGTCATGGTGACGACCCTGCCACATTCGCTGGCTGCTGTACTGCACAACGCACTAGAGTACAGCTACCAGTACACACCGGAGGTCGACGATGCCCGCCGAGCGGTTGCTCCCCACGCAAGAGGCCGAGGACCTGATCGCGCTGGTCAAGGAGATCGCGCGGGACGAGCTGAAGCCCCACGCCGCGGACGCGGAGGAGAACGAGAAGTTCCCCCGCGACGCGTTCCGCCTGCTGGGCAGGTCAGGTCTGCTCGGCCTGCCGTACCCCGAGGAGTTCGGCGGCGGCGAGCAGCCCTACGAGGTCTACCTGCAGGCGCTGGAAGAGGTCGCCTCCGCGTGGATGACGGTCGCCGTGGGCCTCTCCGTGCACGTGATGTCCTGCTACGGCCTGGCCACCTTCGGCACCCGCGAGCAGCAGGACCGCTGGCTGCCCGAGATGCTCGAAGGCGAACTGCTCGGCGGTTACGCCCTCTCCGAGGTCCAGGCGGGCTCGGACCCGGCAGCCATGTCGACCAGGGCCGTCCGCAAGGGCTCCGAGTACGTCGTGAACGGCACCAAGGCGTGGATCACGCACGCCGGCGCCGCCGACTTCTACACCCTGATGGCCCGCACGTCCCCCGACGCGGGCCGGGGCATCTCCTGCTTCCTCGCCCCCGGTGAGGCTCAGGGCATCGTCGCCGCCACCCCGGAACGCAAGATGGGCCTGACCGGCTCCATCACCGCGCAGTTGTCGTTCGACGACGTGCGCTTCGGCACCGACCGCCTGATCGGCAACGAGGGCGACGGCCTCAAGATCGCACTGTCCGCTTTGGACTCGGGCCGTCTCGGCATCGCCGCCTGCGCGGTGGGCCTGGCCCAGGCCGCCCTCGACGAGGCGGTCGCCTACGCCAAGACCCGCACGCAGTTCGGCCGCCCGATCATCGAGTTCCAGGGCCTGGAGTTCCTCCTGGCGGACATGGCCGCGGCCGTCGAGTCGGCCCGCGCCACCTACATCTCGGCCGCGCGCCGCCGCGACCGCGGGCTGCCGTTCCGCCAGCAGGCGTCGATCGCCAAGCTCATCGCCACGGACGCGGCGATGAAGGTGACAACCGACGCCGTGCAGGTGCTCGGCGGCGCGGGCTACACCCGCGACTTCCCGGTCGAGCGCTACATGCGCGAGGCCAAGGTCCTGCAGATCTTCGAGGGCACCAACCAGATCCAGCGCCTCGTGATCGGCAGGGGCTTGCGCTAGCTCTCGCGGTAGAAGGGGTCGGCCACGACCCCTTCCCCGGTCCGCTCGTCGAACGTGTAGACCTCGTGCCCCTGCACGAAGACGTGCAGTGCCCGGCTCATCACGTCGAGCGGGTCCCCTGACCAGATCACCACGTCGCCGTCCAGTCCGGGCTTCAGCGCTCCGACCCGGTCGTCCAGTCCCATGATCCGCGCCGGGTTCGTCGTGATCGACCGCAGCGCGACGTCGCTGTCCAGTCCTTCCTTCACCGCCAGGGTGGCCTGGTGCACCAGGAAGTTGATCGGCACGACGGGGTGGTCGGTCGTGATCGCCAGCTCCACCCCTGCCCGCGCCAGGATGCCGGGGTTGCGCAGCCCCCGGTTCCGAAGCTCCACTTTGGACCGGGTGGTGAACAGCGGGCCGATGATCACCGGGATCTGCTTGTCCGCGATGACGTCCGCAATCAGGTGACCTTCGGTGCCGTGGTTGAGGATCAGCCGGTACCCGAACTCCTCCGACAACCTGATCGCCGTGGCGATGTCGTCGGCCCGGTGCGCGTGCTGGCACCACGGCAGCTCGCCGCTGAGGACCTTGCCCAGGATCTCCAGCGTGGTGTTGCGGTCGAACGCCTTGCCGTCGGCTTCGGCCTCGGCCTTCCTGGCCAGGTAGTCCTGCGCCTTGGTCAGCTCGTCCCGGATGACCGCCGCGACGCCCTGCCGCGTGGACGGCAGCTTGCCCTTCTCGCCGTAGACCCGTTTCGGGTTCTCGCCGAGCGCGCTCTTCACGCTGACCGGTTCCCTGACGAGCATCTCGTCGACGGTCCGCCCCCAGCACTTCACCGCGACCGTCTGGCCGCCGATGGGGTTGCCGGAGCCGGGCTTGATCACCGCGGTCGTGACACCGCCGCTGAGCGCGTCACCGAACCCGAGGTCGGCGGGGTTGATCGCGTCGAGCGCCCGCATCCGGGCGCCGACGGGATCGGTCATCTCGTTGGTGTCCTGGCCGGCCCACCCCTCGGCCTCCTCGTGGACGCCGATGTGCCCGTGCGCCTCGACGAAGCCGGGCAGCACCCAGGCCCCGTCGGCGTCGACGACCTCGACGCCGTCCGGAATGTCGACGTCCGCACCGACCGCGACGATCTTCCCGTCCTGGATGAGGACAGTGCCGCCTTCGACGGGCTCGCCGTCGACGGGCACGACGTAGCCCCCGGTGATCGCGATGTTCATGGTTAGCAACGCTAACGGTTGCCGGGGCCGTCGGCCACCCCGAGAACCTGACGGGTCAGCTCAACGGCCGAATCCCCCACCGCGCGCCCCAGGACTCCCCGGGAGAGACCCGGATCAGGTCCACTCCGGAGTTCAGGGCGTCCGGCGGGCAGGTCATCGGTTCGACGGCGACGGCCCGGCCCCGGCCGGGGTACGAATCGGGCGTGTAGACCTGAACCCACCGAAACGCCGGATCCGCCCACACCTCGACGCCGCCGTCGGGCGAGGCGAGCGTGTGGTGCACCAGCCCGTCCGGGCCCGGCTCGCACCCTCCGAACGGCGTGTCGAGCTGGACCCCGTCCAGCGCCCGCCCCTCCCGGAAGTCGAACTCGGTCCCCTCCACCGGCCGCGCGACGCCCGAAGGCACCATCCGCTCGGTGTCCAGCGGCAGCACGGTCGTCGCGGCAAGCGTCAAGGTGCACGAATCGGTCGGCGCGTTCCCGGCCCGCGGATAGGGATGCATGCCGACACCGAACGGCGTCGCCACGTCTCCCACGTTCGTGACCCCGTGGGTGATCGTCAGTCCTCGATCATCCAGCGCATAGGACACCGTGACGTCCAAAGCGGCTGGCCACCCGGCCTGCGGTTCGATCAACGCCCGCAACGACACCAACGACCCGGTGTGCTCCAGAACTGTCCACGGACGACGTCGAAGCAGCCCGTGAATCGCGTTCCCGCGAGCGGGCTCGGTGACCTCCAGCTGCTGCCGAACCCCGTCCAGCACCCAGGACGCGCCGGCGGTCCGGTTGGGCCAGGGCACCAGCACGGCCCCGGCGCTCATCGGCGGCTTCTCGTCCTCGCCGAATGTCTCCACATACGGAACGCCATCCACCTCGAAAGACCGCAGGCCCGCGCCTACAGTCGTGATCACGGCGGTGGCACCCTCGTACGAGATCCCCAACATGAGGCTGAAGCCTACGGGGCCAGCGAAAGGATTTGCCCATGAAGGTTCATCACCTCAACTGCGCCACGATGAGGCCGCCCCTGGTCGCGGGCGGGATCGTGGCCCACTGCCTGCTGATCGAGACCGACCAGGGCCTGACCCTCGTCGACACGGGCTTCGGCACGCACGAGGTGAGCGACCCGAAAGCGACGATCGACCCGCTGAGCCGCAAGCTGCTCAAGCCGGCGCTCGACATCACCGAGACGGCGATCAGCCAGGTCGAGCGGCGCGGCTACACGGCCGACGACGTCCGGCACATCCTGCTGACCCACCTCGACCTCGACCACGCGGGCGGGCTGCGCGACTTCCCCAAGGCCACCGTGCACGTGCTGGACGCGGAGCTGGAAGCCGCGACGAACCCCAAGGGCACCAAGGAACGGGCGCGGTACCCGAAGGCGCAGCGCGAGGGCGTCACGTTCGAGACCCACAAGGCCGAGGGCGAGGACTGGTTCGGTTTCGAGGCCGTCAGCGCCATCCCCGGCCTGCCGGAGGACGTCCTGATGGTGCCGCTGATCGGCCACACCCGCGGCCACACGGGCATCGCCGTGAAGAGCGACAACGGCTGGCTGCTGCACGCCGGCGACGCGTACTTCTACCGCGGCGAGGTGGAGACGCCGTCCAGCAACATCTTCGCGCTCAAACTCACCGCCAAGCAGACCGAGACGATCCGCGAGCAGCGTCTGTCCAATGTGGAACGCCTGAAGGAGCTCAAGGCACAGGGCGAAGTCGAGGTGTTCTGCGCGCACGACCCGGTCGAACTGGCGCGCCTGGCGTGACGTTCGTCCACCGCATCCGCCTCGACCAGGTCGACGACACGCACCGCTATCCGTTCACGCTCCCGGTCGTCCAGCACCTGATCAGAAACCCGCTGGAGCTCAAGCGCCCCATCACGTTCCTGACCGGGGACAACGGCTCGGGCAAGTCCACCCTGGTCGAGGCGATCGCGGTGGCAGCCGGCTTCAACGCCGAGGGCGGCACCCAGTCCTTCCGCTTCGCGACGAAGGCGACGGAGTCGTCGCTGGGCGACTACCTGATCCTGAGCTGGGGCACCAGAAAGCCCCGCACGGGCTTCTTCCTGCGCGCCGAGTCGTTCTACAACGTCGCCACCGAGATCGACCGGATCGGCGAGGGGATCCACGCGTCGTACGGCGGAAAGTCGTTGCACGAACGCTCACACGGCGAGAGCTTCATCGACCTGATGACGCACCGGTTCGGCAGCAAAGGCCTTTACGTGCTGGACGAGCCGGAGGCGGCGTTGTCCGTCAAAGGCTGCCTCACGGTCCTGAGGCGCATGCACGAACTCGTCGAAGAAGGTTCGCAGTTCATCATCGCCACGCACTCGCCGATCCTGCTCGCGGCACCGAACGCCACGATCCTGGAGATCACCGACACGATCGACGAGATCGACTACGACACAGCGGAACCGGTCCGGCTCACCCGCAACTTCCTGGGCGAACCGGACCGGTTCCTGAAGCACCTGCTGGAGTAGCTACTTGCCGAGGTTCTCCGGGTGGGTCTCCACCTTGCCGTGCAGCACGCGGTTGATGCCCCAGAGCACCAGGCCGGCCAGCAGCAGCCAGCCCGCGATCTTGTAGTCGTCGAACGGACGCCCGGACGTCCACGGGATCGCGAGGTACGCACACGTGATCGCGCCGAGCACCGGCGCCCACGTGGGCGCCCGGAAGTGCTTGTGCTCCGACTTCTCCCTGCGCAGCACCAGACACGCGACGTTGACGATGGCGAAGACGATCAGCAGCAGCAACGACGTCGTGCCGCCGAGCTTGCCGATGTCCGCGGTCGACACCAGGATCACCGCGACGCCGGTCGTGAAGACGATCGAGATCCACGGCGTGCGGCGGAACGGGTGCACGGCGCCGAAGAACTTCGGGATGATCTTCTCGTTCGCCATGCCGTACAACAACCTCGACGCCATCAGCATGTTGATCAGGGCCGAGTTGATGACGGCCAGCAGACCGATCAACGCGAAGATCCACAGCGGGAAGCCGGGCGCGCCGACGGTGACGACCTTCAGCAACGCGCTGCTGCCGGCCTTCGCGAGCTCGTCGGACGGGATCAGCAGCGACGACGTGATCGCGACGAGCACGTAGATCAGGGCCGCGATGCCCATGCCCCACAGCATCGCGCGCGGGAAGATCTTGACCGGGTTGCGGCACTCCTCCGCCATGTTGACCGAGTCCTCGAAGCCGACCATCGCGAAGAACGCGAGTGCCGTGGCCGAGGTGACCGCGAGCACCACGTTGCTGCCGGACGGGACGTGGATGTCGGTGAGCCTGCCGGGGTCTCCGTCGCCGTTGACGACGGCCCACGCGCCGATCAGGATGATGATCACCAGACCGGACAGCTCGATGCAGGTCAGCACCACGTTGGCCTTGACCGACTCGGACACGCCGCGGAAGTTGATGACCGCCAGCGCCGCGATGAAGACGATCGCGATGCCGGTGATGACCAGTGACTCCGGGCTGAGCGCGAGGTCGAAGAACTCCACCAGCAGCTGCCGCAGGTATGTGCGGCCGAACGCGAGCGCCGCCGACGACGCCGACGTGATGCCGGAGCACATGACCGCGAACGCGACCATGAACGTCAGGAAGTGGATCCCGAACGCCTTGTTCGTGTACAGCGCGGCGCCGGCGGCTCTGGGGTACTTGCCGACGAGTTCGAGGTAGCTGAACGCGGTCAGGAACGCCACCACGAACGCGAGCAGGAAGGGCAGCCAGAGAGCGCCGCCGATCTTGCCTGCCACGTTGCCGGTGAGGGCGTAGATGCCGGTCCCGAGGATGTCGCCGACGACGAAGAACAGCAGCAGCTTCGGGCCGATTGCCCGATTCAGCTCTGGTTGCTCCGTTTGTGGAGTCGCTTCAGCCATGCCCGAAGATTCTGCCTGTTGTGCCTGGCCACCAGCACGAACGGACGCCCACCTCACCCAATTGGTGTAACAATTCCCGCATGGGAGTTCGACTGAAACTCGCGATCGTCGCCGCCGTGACGCTGACCGCCTGCTCGTCCCCGACGCCTGCCGAGAACAACTCCCAGCACCGCGACGTGAAGAGCATCATCGCCGCGGTGACCAAGTCGATCAACGAGAAGGGGACCTACCGCTTCAGCATCACGCCACCGCCCACGGGAGGCGGCGTGCGAGCCCCGTCCAGCGGCTCGATCCGGCTGGGCGGCGAGGTTCCGAGCATGGACGCGACCACCACCCGTCCCGTGCAGACCGACGGCGAGGCGGTCGAACTGAGGCTGCTCTCGACGACGAAGGACACCGCGTTCGTGAAGCTGCCCGCCACCGTCTTCGGCCTGCCCGCCGACAAGCCGTGGGTGAAGCTCGACCGCAAGGCCGGCGACGACTTCACCACGACGGTGCTCGGCTTCCACGACGTCGTCTACCAGCAGGCCGCCTTCACGACGTATCACCTGCCGGTGATGGAGGCGGGCGGCGAGCTCAAGCTGACCGCGGAGATCAACGGCCACACGCGCTACTCGATCGCCGTCGACTACCAGAAGGCCTACGACACCCTGAAGGACGAGGCCCTGCGCGCCGAGGTCAAGCTCGCGCTCGACCAGAAGGTCCCCGGCTCCACCGGTGAGATCGAGCTGGACGAGAACGGCCTGCCGGTGCGCATCACGTTCGTCACCCAGTTCCAGGGCGTGCAGATCGTCGACGAGGCCCGCTTCTCCGACTGGGGCAGCGATGTGAAGATCAGCGAGCCGAACCCGGCCGAGATCAGCTCGCGGAACTGACGCGGTAGCGCCAGATCGCCGGCAGCAGCGCCACCATCGCGACGGACGCCACGACCACCAGCAGGCCACCGACCGACACCGCCGCGGCCGTGCCGAACGCGGCGCCACCCGTGCCGTGCAACAGGTCCGCGATGCGCGGCCCACCCGCGACGACGACGATGAAGACGCCCTGCATCCGCCCGCGCATCTCGTCCGTCGCCGCCGACTGCAGGATCGCGCCGCGGAACGCCATCGACACCATGTCCGCCGCGCCCGCCAGCGCCAGGAATCCGGCCGCGACCCAGATCGACCCGGCAAGACCGAAGCCCATGATCGCGAGACCCCAACCGACCACGGCGAGCGTCAGCGCGACCCCGTGGCGACTGACGTTCGAGATCCAGCCGGACGTGAGTCCGCAGATCACCGCGCCGACCGGAATCGCCGCGAACAGCACGCCGAGCGCGAACCCACCACCGGCCGGGTCGCCGAACGTGTGCTGGGCCATCTCCGGGAACAGCGCCCGCGGCATGCCGAACACCATCGCGATGATGTCCAGCAGCATGCTCGCCATCAGCACCTTCTGCGCCCACAGGTACGTGAAGCCGGCCAGCACGTCCCGCAGCCCTGCGCGGCGCACCACCCCGTCCAGCGGCGGCATCGCGGGCAGCTTCCACACCGCGTAGACCGTCACGACGAGCGCGATGGCGTCCACCAGGTACAACGTCGAGAGCCCGACGATCGGCATGAACGCACCCGCGAGCAACGGCCCGAGCACCGCGCCGAACTGCATGACGGTCGACCCGAGCGCACCGGCCGACGGCAACAGCTCAGCAGGCACCAGCCGGGCGATGGAGGCCTGCCGCGCCGGCGCGTTGGCCGCGAAGAAGACCTGCTGCAGGCCGAGCAACGCGATCACCAACCACACCGAGCCGATGTTCATCGCGGCCTGCGCCCACAGCAGCACCGACGAGACGGCGATGCCGATGTTCGTGACGAGCAGCAGCTTGCGACGGTCGACCGTGTCCGCGATCGCGCCACCCCACAGCCCGAACACGAGCAGCGGAACGAGCGCGACACCAGCGGCGATGCCGACCCACGCGGACGAGCCGGTGAGGTCGTAGACCTGCTTGGGCACAGCAACGGCGGTGAGCTGGGAGCCCACCGCCGTCACGATCGTGGAGAGCCACAACCGGCGATACGCGACGATCTTCAACGGACGAGTGTCGATCACGAACGTCGAGCGCGCGCTTCTCCCCACAGTGGCCACTTGGTTAGCCTATGGCAACTAACAAGCGCTTCATGTGATTGTGTCGCCAACACCACTCGTCAGAGACGCACCGGGTAGACCGGCTCCGGCACCTTCGGGCTGATCCGGCCCTCGACGAAGATCCCGTGCCAGATCATGAAGCACAGCAGGCTCCACAGCTGCCGGCTCCGGTCGAACTGCTCGGACTTGTGCTCGGCGAGCAGGTCCAGAACCGCGTTCTTGTCGAGCAGGTGACCGGTCTGCGAGTCGTTGATGATCCCCCGCGCCCAGTCGTACATCTCGTCGCGCAGCCACAACCGGATCGGCACCGGGAACCCGAGCTTGGGCCGGTTCAGCACGTGCGCCGGAATGATCTTCGCCAACGCCTTGCGCAGCGCGTACTTGGTCGTACCCTCGGTGAGCTTCTGGTCGAGCGGCACCTCCGCCGCGACCCGGAACACCTCGGGGTCGAGGAACGGCACGCGCAGCTCGATCGAGTTCGCCATGGTCACCTTGTCGGCCTTGACCAGGATGTCGCCGCGCAACCACGTGTAGAGGTCGATGTGCTGCATGCGCGCGACCGGATCCCAGTCCTCCGACTCGCGGTACCAAGGCGCTGTGACGTCCTTGAAGCCCACGCCTTCGACGTACCCAGGAAACACCGCACGCACCTGCGCATCACTGAAGTTGCGCGCGTTGCCGTAGTACCGGTCCTCCAGCCGAAGCGCCCCACGCCGCAAGAGATCCTTACCGCGCACACCCTCCGGAATGGACTTCGACACCGCGCCCATCAACTTCCGAACGCCACCGGGCACCTTCTCGAACGGCGCCAACGACAGCGGCTCGTGATAGATCACGTACCCACCGAACAGCTCGTCCGCACCCTCACCGGACAGCACAGCCTTGACGTACTTACGCGCTTCCTTCGCGATGAAGTACAGCGGCACCAACGCCGGGTCCGCCACCGGGTCGTCGAGGTACCAGAGGATGAGCGGCAGCTCCTCCATCATCTCGTCGGCCGACACGGTCCTCACCACATGCCGCACCCCGATGGCCGCCGCCGTCTCCGCGGCAACATCGACCTCCGAGTACCCGTCACGATCAAACCCGCTGGTGAACGCGATGAGGTTCGGGTTGTGCAGCTTCGCCAACGTCGCAGTGGCGGTGGAGTCGATCCCACCCGACAGGAACGCACCGACCGTGACGTCCGGGTCCGAGATCATGTGCTTGGACACCGAGTCACGCATGACGTCGGCAATGCGCTCGTGCAGCGCCTCAGCCTCGTGCGCCCCGTTGACGGGCCGGGGGTTGAACACGGGCTTGAAGTACCGGTTGAACAGCACCTGCCCACCAGGCGACACCTTGAACGACGTCCCGGACTCCACCCGCCGAATCGCCTTGTGCAGCGACTCAGGCTCAGGCACGTACTGCAACACCAGGTAGTGCTGCAACGCCGTCTGGTCCAGCTCCTGACTGATGCCAAGAACCCCGGTCAGCTGCAGCAAGCTCTTCTTCTCGGACGAGAACCCGACCCCGCCGGGCCCAGCGGCCCAGTACAACGGCTTGATCCCGAACGGATCGCGAGCGCCGAAGACCACCCGCTCCTGCGCGTCCCAGATCATGAACGCGAACATGCCGCGCAACATCTTGACCCAGTCAGCACCGAGGTAGTGATAACCGGCGACGATGGCCTCACCATCACCCTTGGTCTTGAACTGGGCCCCGAACTTCCGCATGAGCTCCGAACGAAGCTCCTTGTAGTTGTAGATCTCGCCGTTGAAGTTCAACGTGTACCGCGTCGGGTTCTCCGGCGGCCCCCACACCAGCGGCTGATGCGAGTGCTCAAGATCGATGAATCCAAGCCGGTTGAACCCGTAGACGACCTCAGCATCAGCCCAGGTGTCCTGCTCGTCGGGCCCACGGTGCCGCTGGCAGCGCAGCGCTGCGGCCACAGAGGCACGCGCGGAGACCGCAGCTGCTTCGGTGGAACAGATGAGTCCGAGCACTCCGCACACGTGAAATCGCACCTCGTAGCTAGCTGTTGCTGAAATCCCAGTATGCCGAAGCCGGGATCGGACATTCTCCGCAGCCTGAGGACGCCTGAGCGACCAGTCAGGTTCACCGCCACCCCAGCCCACTCACCCGCGAAGCCGAAGGCGAGCCGTCCTTACCGAGCGAGCCCGGCGGTGGGGTCCCGTCACGAGTCGCGCCACAGCTCCTGCTGCATGCAGGTAGGGGTGTCAACTCGACACGCTTTTCGTCGAGTTGACACCCCTACCTGCATGTGGCCCGCTCTTGGTTCGGCTCGTGACGGGACCCCACCGCCAACGCAACCCTCAAAGCAACAGGCAGCCGCCCAACGCAACAGGCGTGCCATCAACCCGCCCACGGCGCCACCCCCCGATCAGATTGCCGGGGGTCTGGGGGCAGAGCCCCCAGGGGAAGCACCCAACCGCAGGCCCGCCAACGCAACAGGGGAACGCACGCTAACGCAGGCGTCCCCCCGATCTCGGAACCCCTACAACTCAACCTACTCAGAGGGTCCGACAAGATCAGCAAACAGCAAAAGGGGCGCCTCCCGCCCACAGGAGACACCCCATCCGCAAAAGCCCTACCCCGGCGAAGCCCTACGGAGCGACCCGCTCCAAACTCCACCCGTCCCGACCATCCCGGAACCGCAACCGGTCATGCATCCGATCCCGCCGCCCCTGCCAGAACTCGACCTCTTCAGGCCGAATCCGCCACCCACCCCAATGCGGCGGCACAGGAATCTTCTCGGTATCGGCGAACTGCCGCTCAATCTTGTGCAGAGCAGAATCCAATGTGGACCGCCCGGTCACGACCCGGGACTGAGGCGAAGCCCAGGCCCCGATCTGCGACCCCCGAGGCCGCGAGTTCCAGTACTCAGCGGTCTCCACAGGCCCGACCTTCTCCACAACCCCACGCACGTGAGCCTGCCGCTGCATCGCGAACCACGGGAAGGTGGCCGACGCATAGCGAGTGGCCATCAGATCGTGCGACTTGTTGGACGTGTAGTTCGTGAAGAACACGAGACCACGCGAATCCAACCCCTTCGCCAACACGGTCCGCGACGACGGACGGCCCTTCACGTCAGTCGTGGCGAGCACCATCGCGTTCGGCTCGGCAAGGCCTGCGTTGGTCGCGTCGTCCAGCCACAGCTGGAGCTGTTCGTGCCAGGTGGCGGCAAGCTCCGACTCGCTGAGCGAGCCCTGCTCGTAGGACACGCGCATCGCCGGTAGTGCGATGTTCGTGGTCTCCGTCATCGGCGAACCTCCAAGCGGCGGCAGAACTCGTGGTCCCTGGACCCGCGACCATACGCACGGCGAACGGATCCCGAAACCGCCTGCGCGGTGATGACCACCACCTGAACGGTGACTGTCCGTGCAAAGAACAGTTCTGGATCGAGTCCGTGATCGAATCAGATGGCATCGAGCGCACGTGTGACGGTGACCACGTCATCACCCAGTGCGGTGGCAAGGGTTCCGCCTGCTGCCAACGGAACGACGCTCCACCACTCCCCGCCGTCCGAACCGCGCACCGCCGAGTCCAGGACCACCTCGGTGCCGACGACCCGCTTACCGGCCAGACCCGCGGAGGACGCGTCGACCTCCGCGTCCCCCACGACCAGCTGCTGGTGCAACAACGGCGTGCCACAACGGGTTGCGCGCATCGTCGAAGACAACGTGCCCGGCTTCTCCTCGGCCCGGCCGAGCACCAGAACCTCGCGAGTTCGCAACTGTGCGTGACCGTCCAATTCGGCCTCCACCACCGCGGTGTGACGCGCACGGCTCGTTACGACGGTCGGTTCCGGCAGGTAGGACACGGTTCCCTCGACCAAAAACCGCACGACCGACGAGGAAGCCGCGCCAGACGAGCCGGGCAACAACAGGGTCGCCGCAACACCTCGAAGCTCAAGCGAGGCTCCAGGACCGACTTCGACGGTCAGGGACAACGAATCGCCGCCCAACGGCGCGGTGACCGAAGAAACCAGGTGCACCAAGGCAACCGGCCCCACCCGCCGGTGCGGCACCAATGTCAACGGTGTCATCGACCGCAGAACTCGCACGACGCTGTTGCCGTGCGAGTCCAAGGTGACCACCAGCCGTGCTGCTGCCTTCACAGAACCGCCTTCACAGCTGGGCCAGCACCCACTTCGCGACCTCGGGCGCATCGGGCGTCTCGACCAGCGACTGCGCGATCACCGGCAGCTCCCCGCGCATCCGGTGCGCGTCGGAGATCATCACGTCCATGTCAGCGCCCACGTACGGCGCCAAATCGATCTTGTTGATGACCAGCAGATCCGCAGTGGTGACTCCAGGCCCACCCTTGCGCGGCACCTTGTCCCCGCCGGCCACGTCCACCACGAAAATCTGTGCATCGACCAATCCACGTGAGAACACCGCGGTCAGGTTGTCGCCGCCACTCTCGATGATCACCAAGTCCAACGACGAATGCCGGTGCTCCAATCGCTCCACCGCATCAAGGTTCGCGGTGATGTCGTCGCGAATCGCCGTGTGCGGACAGCACCCGGTCTGCACGGCCTCAACACGTGACGGATCCAGCACCCCGGCTCGCCGCAGAAAATCCGCGTCCTCGGTCGTGTAGATGTCGTTGGTGACGACCGCGAGTTCCAACTGAGAACCCAGTGCGCGGCACAAAGCAGCGGTCAGTGCCGTCTTACCGCTACCCACCGGCCCACCGATGCCGATGCGCGGCGCGGCTCCGTGGTGGTGATCATGCGGGTCGGGCCCGTGGTTAGCTCCCAAAGAGACGCACCCCTTCACGTCGATCATGTGCCTCGGCCAGAAGATCCAAGGCAGGCGAACCCAGCGCGGGCAGTTCCTTGCAGGCCCGCGAAGCAACGTCTTCCACCGCAAGCGAAGCCACGATCGCGTTGACCCCGAACGGATCCAGCCCGAGCAGCCGGACAGCCGCGGACGCCGGCCCGCTGACGGCAAGATAAGCGCAGGTCAGAGCAGCCTCGAACGGCTCACCGACCAACACCCCGATCACCAGCGGCTGGTGCGGATCGCGCGGCAACGCCTCCAGCCGAGCGGAAGGCCAGGCCCGCCGAGCCGCCCGCAGCATCCCCCGCCCCTGCGCCCGCGAAGCGGAACGCTGGGCAGGCGACGGCGTGCGGGCGTCCAGTTCCGCGTCCAGCATCGCAAGGTCCTCACCGCGAGCCGCCGCAGCCGCGAACCCAGCGGCCAGCAGCCCGGCACCCAGCAACCGCCCGTGCAGGAACGACCGCAGCGAAGGCTCGTCGACGACCAGCCCGCGCGCGGCGGCCTCCTCCAGCCCGCCGGAGTGCACGTGGCCGCCACCGGGGAACCGGGAGTCGGCGAGGATCAGCGCGGTCAGCATCAGAACAGGAAATACCGTTGTGCCATCGGCAGTTCCGCGACCGGCGAGGGCTCGACCAGTTCACCGTCGACGTGCACGGCGAAGCTGTCCGGATCGACCTGGACGTCCGGCATCGCGTCGTTCAGCACCATGTCGGCCTTGGTCACCGACCGCGTCGAGGACACCGGCAGCACCTGTCGCGCGTACCGCTCGCCGATCCCCGCCTCGATCGCCTCCGGCGCGACGAAGAACACCGAGGAAGCCGCACCAGCCGTCGCCCCGAACATCGGCCGCGCCCACACCGGCTGCGGCGTCGGGATCGAGGCGTTCGCGTCACCCATCGCGCCCCACGCGATGAACCCGCCCTTCACCACCACCGAAGGCCGCACACCGAAGAACTTGGGCTCCCACAGCACGAGATCGGCCAGCTTGCCGACCTCGACCGACCCGACCTCGGACGCGATCCCGTGTGCCACAGCGGGGTTGATCGTGTACTTGGCGACGTACCTCTGAGCCCGCAGGTTCGAGTCCAGCGAACGACGCGACGACATCACGTGCGCGGTCTGCCAGGTCCGGATGATCACCTCGCCGACGCGGCCCATCGCCTGCGAGTCCGACGAGATCATCGAGATCGCGCCCAGGTCGTGCAGCACGTCCTCGGCCGCGATCGTGGTCGGCCTGATGCGCGACTCCGCGAACGCCAGGTCCTCCGGCACGGACGGGTTGAGGTGGTGGCAGACCATCAGCATGTCGAGGTGTTCTTCGAGCGTGTTGACGGTGTGCGGCCGCGTCGGATTGGTGGACGACGGCAGCACGTTCGGCAGGGACACCACGCGGATGATGTCCGGCGCGTGCCCGCCACCGGCACCTTCCGAGTGGTAGGCGTTGATCGACCGGCCGGCGATGGCGTCCACGGTGGACTCCAGGAACCCGGCCTCGTTCAACGTGTCCGTGTGGATCGCGACCTGCACACCCGACTCGTCCGCCACCCGAAGGCAGGCGTCGATCGCGGCGGGCGTCGTGCCCCAGTCCTCGTGCAGCTTGAACCCACCGGCCCCGCCGGCGAGCTGCTCGCGCAGGCCTTCGACGGAGACCGTGTTCCCCTTGCCCAGCAGCAGAACGTTGACCGGCATGTGGTCCATCGACGTCAGCATGCGGTCGAGGTACCAGGCGCCGGGCGTGACGGTGGTGGCCTTCGTGCCCTCCGCCGGGCCGGTGCCGCCGCCGATCAACGTCGTCAGCCCGGACGCCAGCGCCTCGTCCACGATCTGCGGGCAGATGAAGTGGACGTGGCAGTCGATGCCGCCCGCGGTCAGGATCTTGCCGTTGCCGGACAGGATCTCCGTCGACGGCCCGATGACCAGCGACGGGTGGACGCCGTCCATCGTGTCCGGGTTGCCTGCCTTGCCGATCGCGACGATCCGGCCGTCCCGCACGCCGACGTCGGCCTTGACGACACCCCAGTGGTCGAGGATCACCGCACCCGTGATGACCAGGTCGGGAGCGCCCTCGGCACGGGTCGCGACGCCCTGCCCCATCGACTCGCGGATCACCTTGCCACCGCCGAAGATCACCTCGTCGCCGGAGCCGGCGCCGCGCGAACGGTCCTCGGTGACCTCGATGAACAGGTCGGTGTCGGCGAGCCGGATCCGGTCGCCGACCGTCGGCCCGAGCAGCTCGGCGTAACGCTCGCGGTCGATCATCGCTGCAGCCCCCTGACGATCCTCAGTCCCGCCAGCGGAACCAGCGTGACCTCGCGCTCGACCCCCGGCTCGAAGCGCACGGCCGTGCCCGCCGGGATGTCCAGGCGGTAGCCGAACGCGGCCTCGCGGTCGAACGACAGCCCCGTGTTGACCGAGGCGAAGTGGAAGTGCGACCCGACCTGGACGGGCCGGTCGGCGACGTTCACGACGACCATCGTCACGCGCGGCCGGCCGGGATTCAGCTCGACGGGCTCGGAACCGACGATCACCTCGCCCGGCGCCGGACCGGCGGAAGGCGCGATCGGATGGTGCACGGTGACGAGCTTGGTGCCGTCCGGGAAGGTCGCCTCCGCCTGCACCGAGTCGATCATCTCCGGTATGCCTCGCATGACCTGCTCCGGCGCGAGCACGGTCCGCCCGCTCTCCATGAGCTCGCTGACAGTGCGGCCGTCCCGCGCGCCCTCCAGCACGTGGTCGGTGATCAGCGCGACGGCCTCGGGGTAGTTGAGCAGCACCCCGCGTTCGAGCCTCCTCCGTGCCACGTCAGCGGCGACGTGCACGAGGAGCTTGTCCCGTTCATGCGGCGTCAGATGCACCCGGCTGTTCTAACACGCGAAAGCGGCCTATCGAGGAGTGGAAACACGGCTGAAACACGGTCGCGTGTCCACCGACCGGTTGACAACCGGGGTCAGCGGCACGGTCGTCCCGCCGAACCCCCTCGAAAACGCAGGATTCACCCCATGAACGCGATCCGAGTGAGGGGCCTGAAGAAGGCCTACAAGGGCCACCAGGCGGTGGCAGGGGTGGACCTCGACGTCGCACGGGGCGAGGTGTTCGCGGTCCTCGGCCCGAACGGCGCCGGCAAGACCACCAGCGTCGAGATCCTGGAGGGGCACCGCGACCGCGACGCCGGTGAGGTCAGCGTGCTGGGCGTCGACCCGGCCAAGGGCAGCAGGGAGTGGCGTTCCAAGCTCGGCATCGTCCTGCAGAGCGCGACGGACGCCGCGACCTTGACGGTCCGCGAAGCCGTCCACCACTACTCCAGGTACTACGGCGACCCGCGTGACCCGGACGAGGTCATCGACCTCGTCGGACTCACCGAGAAGGCCAAGTCCCGCGGCGGCACGTTGTCCGGTGGTCAGCGGCGCCGGCTCGACGTCGCGCTCGGCATCATCGGCCGCCCGGAGCTCGTGTTCCTCGACGAGCCGACCACCGGCTTCGACCCCGAGGCGCGCCGCCAGTTCTGGAGCCTGATCAAGCTGCTGGCCTCCGAAGGCACCACGATCCTGCTGACCACGCACTACCTGGACGAGGCGGAGGCGCTCGCCGACCGCGTCGCCGTGCTCGCCGGAGGGAAGATCGTCGCCGAGGGCACGCCACAGACGCTCGGCGGCCGTGCGCACGCCGACGCAACCGTGCGCTGGATGTCCGACCGCGGTTACACGGAGATCAAGACCTCCGAACCCACCAAGGCGATCGCCGAGCTGTCCCGCAACGGCGAGCTCGCCGAACTCACCGTCACCCGCCCGTCGCTGGAAGACGTCTACCTGGAGCTGATCAAATGACCACCGCGGTGGCTCTGCCCGGAACCCTGTCGCTCGGTCTCTCGAGGGGTGCGACCGAGCTGCGGGAGTTCTTCCGGCAGAAGGAAAACCTCATCTTCACGGTGTCGCTGCCCGCGATCCTGATGCTGCTGCTCGGCACCGTCTACGTGCACGAGGCCGCGCAGGGCCAGATGTTCGCGGCCAGCATGATCGGCGCCGGCATCATCTCGACGTCGTTCGTCGGACTCGGCATGAGCGTCGTGGCCGACCGCGAGGACGGCACGCTCAAGCGCCTGCGCGGCACGCCGATGCCGTTCACGTCCTACTTCATCGGCAAGATCATCCTGGTCTTCGTGTCGAGCCTGTTCGAGGCCGTGCTGCTGATGATCGTCGCGATGCTGCGGTTCGACGTCGCACTGCCGTCGACCGCGGAGAAGTGGTTCACGTTCGGCTGGGTGTTCGTGCTCGGCGTCATCTCGTGCTCGCTGATCGGCGTCGCGCTCAGCTCGATCGCCAAGTCCACCCGGAACGCGGCGGGCGTGCTGAACCTGCCCTACATCGTGTTGCAGTTCCTCTCGGGTGTTTTCATCAGCCAGGCGGCGCTGCCGGAGTCCCTGCGCGTGACGGGTTCGCTCTTCCCGCTCAAGTGGGTGTGTCAGGGTTTCCGCTCGGTGTTCGCACTGAACGACGGCTATGCGGTCATGGAGGCGGCGGGATCATGGGAGCTCGGCAGGATCGCGCTGGTGCTGGGGGCGTGGACGATCGGCGGCCTGGTACTCGTGAGCAGGACTTTCAAGTGGAGCAACACCGCCAGCTGATCACCTGGTACGTGCTCTTCGCGATCACCCAGATCACCGCTCTGGTGCTCGTCCTGATCGACAACAACAGCCTCGCCGACCGCCTGACTGCGGCGGGGTTGTTGTGCTTGAACGGTGTGTGGTTCCTGCTCTACGGCAGGCGCCTGGTCGTCCGGGGGGACGACGACTGGCACGGCTTCGTCTACGCGGCCGGTTCGCTCGCCACGTTCGCACCGGCGGTCTGGTTCAGCGGCAACGCCACCTTCGCCCTGTTCGGCCTGGTCCCGCAGGTCTACATGGTGCTGCCGCTCGCGTGGGCGTTCGTCCCGATGGTGTTGTTCGTGCTGACACCGCAGATCCTCACCTGGGCCGCGGGTGCCGTCCCCGCGCTGCCATGGCCGGCGGCGCTGCTGATCATCGGCTTCTCCCAGGCGTTCGGGTGGGCCATCAGCCGGATCGCGACGCAGAGCCAGCAGCGCGGTGAGCTGCTGCAACGCATCGAGTCGCTGACCATCGAGGCAGAGCGGGCACGGTGGTCGGCGGACATCCACGACACGCTGGCGCAGGGCTTCACGTCGATCATCACGCTGTTGCAGGGCGCGCAGCCGAACGTCGAGCTGGCGTTGCGGACCGCGCGGGAGAACCTGCGCGAGGCACGGGCACTGGTCGCGTCGAACGCACCGTCGCCTTTGGACGGTTCGACGCTGGAGGACGCGTTGCGGCGGTTGGTCTCCGGGAGCGCGCTGCCGTCGACGTTCCGGGTGATCGGCGACGCGGTCGGGTTGCAGACCTCGGCCGAAGTGGTGCTGCTGCGGACTGTCCAGGAGGCGTTGCACAACGTGGCACGGCATTCCGGCGCCTCGCGGGTCGACGTGGTGATGAGGTTCGACGAGGACAGCGTGTCGCTGGAGGTGCGCGACGACGGGCGCGGGTTCGGGGACGCCCCGGAGGGCTTCGGCCTGCGGGGCATGCGCGCGAGGCTGGAACAGGTGGGTGGCACGCTCTCGCTGTCGAGCGACGAGGGGGCGTCCGTGCTGGTGGAGGTACCGCTGTGATCAGGATTCTGCTGGTGGACGACCATCCCGTGGTGCGTCAGGGCTTGAAGGGCATGCTCGTCGCGGACGATCTGGAGGTCGTCGGCGACGCGGGTTCGGGCCAGGAGGCGATCGCCCAGGCCGCCCTGCTCAGGCCGGACGTCGTGCTGATGGACCTGCGAATGCCCGAAATGGACGGTGTGGCCGCTACCGCGAAGATCGTCGGAACCGGTCCGCGTGTCCTGGTCCTCACGACGTACGAGACGGATTCGGACATTCTTCGCGCGGTCGAGGCCGGCGCGTCCGGGTACCTGCTCAAGGACTCGACGACCGAGGACCTCATCGCGGCGATCCGCGCGGCGGCGCGCGGCGAGACCGTGCTGGCGCCGTCGATGGTCGCGAAGGTCGTCGGGCAGGTGCGCACCCCGCCTCTATCGGCGCGCGAGGCGGAGGTGCTGAAGTTGGTGGCCAAGGGGATGTCCAACGCCGAGATCGGAAGGACGTTGTTCATCTCCGAGGCGACCGTGAAGACTCACCTGTTGCGGGTGTTCAACAAGCTCGGGGTGTCGGACCGCACCGCGGCGGTCACGACGGCGATGGATCGCGGCATGTTGCAGTGACCCAGGACACCCGGCTGTCACCTCCCGGCCACCGGCCTGCAACACTGTGAGCTCCGGCAACGGCGCCGGTCAGGTCCCTGAAGCTCGTCAATCGCCCCGGAGGCGTGACCACATGACCCAGACCGCCGATCCGACCTCGTTGGTGCTTCCCGCCGAGCTCAAGCCGTCTGACGGCCGCTTCGGCTGTGGACCGTCCAAGGTGCGTCCCGAGGCCGTCGCGGCTCTCGCTTCCGAGGGTGCGGCGCTGCTCGGCACGTCCCACCGGCAGAAGCCCGTCAAGAACCTCGTCGGCCGCGTCCGCTCAGGACTGCGCGAGTTGTTCCAGCTGCCGGACGGCTACGAGGTCGTGCTCGGCAACGGTGGCACCACGGCGTTCTGGGACGCGGCGTCGTTCGGGCTGGTCCGCGAGACCGCGCAGCACTTCACCAACGGCGAGTTCTCCTCCAAGTTCGCGAAGGTCACGCAGACCGCACCGTTCCTGAAGGACTCCCTGGTCACCAAGGCCGAGCCGGGCACCACGCCGGAGCTCTTCTACGCCGAGGGCGCCGACCTGGTCGGCTGGGCGCAGAACGAGACCTCGACCGGTGTCGCGATGCCCGTCACCCGCATCGAGGGTTCCGGCGACGCGCTGATCGCGATCGACGCGACGTCCGCTGCCGGTGGCCTGCCGGTGAAGGCTGAGGACTTCGACGTCTACTACTTCGCGCCGCAGAAGTCGTTCGCCTCGGACGGCGGCCTGTGGCTCGCGCTGATGTCGCCCGCCGCACTGGCTCGCGTCGACGAGCTCAAGGACCGCTGGGTGCCGGAGTTCCTGTCGCTGCCGACCGCGCTCGACAACTCGACCAAGGACCAGACGTACAACACGCCGTCGGTCGCCACGCTCTTCTTGCTGGCGCACCAGATCGACTGGATCAACGGCAACGGCGGCCTCGACTGGTCCGTCGCGCGCACGAAGGACTCCTCGGACCGCCTGTACGACTGGGCCGAGAAGACCGCCTACACCACGCCGTACGTCGAGAAGGCCGCTGACCGCTCGCAGGTCGTCGGCACGATCAACTTCTCCGACGACGTGGACGCGGCCGTGGTCGCGAAGGTGTTGCGCGCCAACGGCATCGTGGACGTCGAGCCGTACCGCAAGCTCGGCAAGAACCAGCTGCGCGTCGCGATGTTCCCGGCCATCGAGCCGAACGACGTCACGATCCTGACGCAGGCGATCGACTGGGTCGTCGGCCAGCTCTGAAATGCGGAACGCGGGGGCCCTACGTTTCCCTGAAGGAAACGTAGGGCCCCCGCGTTCCCCTCAGGCAAGTGCTTCCGTGGGCGACTGACGTGCCGCCCGCACCGCGGGATAGACGCCGGCGATGGCGCCGATGAGGATCGCCGAACCCACTCCCCCGAGCAGGGCCGGCCACGGCAGTGCCGCCGGCCATTGCTGACTGATCGAATATCCGGCCGTGACCGCGATTCCCACGATCACGCCGACCAGTCCGCCAAGACCGGACAACAACACCGACTCGGTGAGGAACTGCCACCGGATCTGCCGCCGGGTCGCCCCGAGCGCCCGCCGCAGACCGATCTCCCTGCGTCGTTCCAGCACCGAGATCACCATCGTGTTCGCCACGCCGACGCCACCCACCAACAACGCGACTCCGCCCAATCCCAGGAACAGCGCGTTGTAGGAACTCTCGGCCAGCTGCTGCGCTTCCAGCGCCTCGGACGGCCGGGAAACCTTGACCTCGTTGGACTTCTGCGGGTTCAACGTCGGACCGAGCAGGTTGCGGACGTTGTCGACCTGGTCAGGGGACGTGCGCACGTAGACCGTGTTCGCGTTGCCCTCGAACCCGAACGCCTCCTTGGCCGCGTCCCAGCCGATCAGCGCGGACCTGTCGATCTCCGGCGCGAGCGGCAGCGGCCCCAGGATGCCGACCACGGTGAACCACTGACCGTCGATCCACAGCTGCACACCGGGCTTGTCGATCCCCAGGCGCGAGGCCGCGGTGCCCCCGAGCACCACCGACTTCTCACCCGGCAACAGCCACCGGCCCTCGCGGACCTCGGCGCCCAGCACCTTGAGCAGGTCCTTCTCCGCCGCCTGCACCTGCAACCCGAGCGTGTCGCTGGTCGGCACGAGGTCGTTCTTGCGGACGCTCGCGGACAGTTTGCCGGTGGCGCTGGCCGCCGACACGGCGCCGATCCGCTTGGCCATCGGCACCGCCGTCTCCGGCAGCTTCGCGTCCTGGCCGAAGAAGTCCTGGCCCGGCGCGGCGGTCAGGAGGTTGGTGCCCAGCTTGGACATCTTCTCCTTCAACGCGGCGGCGCTGGAGGCCGGGATGCCGACGACCGCGACCACGGCGGCGATGCCGATCGCGATGCCCAGTGCGGACAGCACCGCGCGGATCGGGCGGGTCCGCATCCCGAAGAAGCCCAGGCGCAAGAGGTCGATCACACGATCACTCCGTCCCGCACTTCAACGCGGCGCGGCGCCCACGCCGCGATGTCCCGGTCGTGCGTGATCATCACGACCGTCGTGCCGTCGGAGTTGAGGCTCTCCAGCAACTCCAGCACACCCGCGCCGTTCTTCGTGTCCAGGTTTCCGGTCGGCTCGTCGGCCAGCAGGATTCCCGGCGTGTTCACCACGGCCCGGGCGATCGCGACCCGCTGACGTTCACCGCCGGACAGCTCGTGCGGCTTGTGCAGCGCGCGGTGGATCAGGCCGACTCTGTCCAAAGCGGACATCGCCATGGCCCGTCTCTTCGAGCGGGGCACACCGGCGTAGACGAGTCCGGAGGCCACGTTCTCGATCGCCGACAGCCCGTCGGTGAGGAAGAACTGCTGGAACACGAACCCGATCGTGCGCGCCCGCAGCGCCGACAAAGCGTTGTCGGACAAGGTGGAGATGTCGTTGCCGTCGATCTCGACCTTGCCGGCTGTCGGCTTGTCGAGCGTGCCCATCAGGTGCAGCAGCGTCGACTTGCCCGAGCCGGACGGCCCCACGATCGCGAGCATCTCCCCGCCCCCGACGGTCAGGGAGACGTCGCGCAACGCCTGCACACCACCGGGATACGTCCGGCTCGCGTGGTCGACGGTGATCACTCGGTGGTCACCACCTTCATGCCCTCGCGCAGGCCCTCGCCCTGCACCTCGACCTGGCCCTTGGCGAAGATGCCGACGGTGACCGGGATGGTCCTGCCGTCCTCGGCGACCACGCCGTAGCCGCCCTCGTTCAACGCGAGCAGCGCGCCGATCGGGACCGCGAGCACGTTCTGCTTCTTCGACACCGTGAAGAGCGCGGTGACGCTGCCGGTCTCGATGCCCTCGGCGGCCTTGGGGTCGTCGACGGAGATCGTCAGCACGATCTTCGGCTTGGAGCCCTGGTTCGGGTCGCCGGTGGTGCGGGTGATGCCGGTGATCGTGCCGGTGGTGGGCTTGCCGCCGGTGATCGACAGCTCGACCTTCTCGCCCTGCTTGGCGAGGCGCTGCTTGGACTGCTCCAGCTCGACGGTCACCGCGCGTTCGGTGCCGGTGACCTTCATCAGGTCGCCGCCGGCGGGGGCGCCGAGTTGGGCGGTCAGCGAGGACACCCGGATCGCTCCTGGTTGGACGATCACGTCACCGGCGCCGAGCTTTCCGGTCTGCTCCAGGCCGTTGGCCTTCTGCCACTTCTTCAGCGCGGTGGCCGTGTAGTACGTGAACTTCTCGTCGGGGGCGCCGAAGTCCTGGAACCCGAGTGCGGCGAGGTTCTCCTCCACCACCTTGACATCGGGCCCGTTCGACATGCCCGATTCGAGATCGCGGTAGAGCGGCATCGAGCTGTAGAACAACGGCACGGGCTTGGCGTCCGAGAAGAACACCGGTTTGCCCTGCTCGATGACGTCGCCCTGCTTCGGCAACCCGGTGACGGTGCCACTTTTCCGGCTGGCCAGAGCCCTTTCCGCACCGAAGCCGAGCTGGCCGGTCACCTGTTGCTGGTCGGCGAGGTTGGTCTTCTTCACCGGCGTGGTCTTCGACGGATCGTTCTGCAACGGTGCGGCGTTGGCCTGGTTGGACGCGATCCTGGTGAGCACCACGACCCCACCTGTGCCGAGCACCACGGCGACGACGAGTGCTGCGACGACGACCTTCCTGTTCACGTAGCGCTTCATCCGACGGGCCTCGCAGCGACCATGCCTTCACCCATGCCGCAGTCCTTCATGTCCTGCTTGACCTTGTCGTCCTCCATGTCGGGCAGCTCGATCGCCTCGCCCATGCCGCCGCCCTCGAACTTCGGGTCCGGCCAGTTGTAACCCCTGTCCCGCATGCACTTCGCGTTCTGGCGCATCTTGTCCTGCTCCTCCGGCGACGGCGGCTTGAACTCGCCACCGTTGGGCAGGTGCTGCTTGCAGGCCTCGTGGGCGGTCTTCATCTTCTCCGGGTCGAGGGCCGCACCGTCCTCGCCGCCGATCGTGATGCCGACGCCCCCGCCGTCCTCCTTCGGGTCCGGCATGTCGATGCCGTTGTCCCGCATGCACTGGGCGAACTTGACCATGTCGCCCTTCTCGTCCTTCTGGGCGGCAGGCTGCTCTTTCGACCCGCAGGCGGTGAGCGCCAGGAGCAGGCCCAGCAACACTGCGATGGTGGATTTCATGGGGACAGGTCTACGGAGAGCGCCATTCGGCGGCGTTAAGCGAAAGGCCTTATCCGGCGCTTATGCCTGTTACGCGGAAAATAGGCGTCATGCGTGTGCTGGTGGTCGAGGACGAACGGTTGCTCGCGGACACGATCGCCGAGGGGTTGCGCAGGTTCTCGATGGCGGTCGACGTCTGTTACGACGGCGAGGCGGCGCTGGAACGGGTGGGCGTGCACGCGTACGACGTCGTGGTGCTCGACCGCGACCTGCCCCTCGTGCACGGTGACGAGGTGTGCAAGGCGGTGCACGCGACCGGCGGCGAGGCGCGGGTGCTGATGCTGACGGCGGCGGCCGAAGTGGACGATCGGGTGGCCGGGCTCGGGCTCGGCGCCGACGACTACCTGACCAAGCCGTTCGCGTTCGCCGAGCTCGTGGCCCGCGTGCAGGCGCTGGGCCGCCGGGCTCGGCCCGCCCTGCCGCCGGTGCTCGAACGGGCCGGCGTGACGCTCGACCTGCCGCGGCACCAGGCGTCGCGCGGCGGGACGTTCCTGCCGCTGTCCCCGAAGGAGTTCGCCGTGCTGGAGGTGCTGATGCGGGCGGAGGGCAACGTGGTGAGTCCCGAGGAGCTGCTGGAGAAGGCCTGGGACGAGCACGCGGACCCGTTCACGAACGCCGTGCGGGTGGCGGTGATGACGCTGCGCCGCAAGCTGGGCGCGCCGCAGGTCATCCAGACCGTGCCCGGTGCCGGCTACCGGTTCGGCTCATGACGCTCCGGACCAGGCTGACGGCCTGGTACGCCGGGGTGTTCCTGATCGCGGGCATCGCGCTGATCGGGCTCAACTACTGGCTGCTCGCCGAGTGGACGCCGGGCGACGGCGTGGCGATGGCCAGGACGGTGCCGGCGGAGCTGGTCGACCCGTACTCCGGCTACACGGCGGTCGCGGCGGGCGAGCTCCCGACCGACACCGCGGTGTTCACCGGCGAGCAGATCAAAGCCAGCACGATGAGCACGGTCCTGTGGCAGTCGATCATCGCGCTGCTGGTGGCCGCGGTGATCGCCGTCTGGCTCGGCTGGGTCGTGGCCGGACGGGTGCTGGCACCGTTGCACTCGATCACCTCGACCGCGCACCGGCTGGAGGCCGAGCGGCTGGACCAGCGCATCGAGCTGGACGGGCCGCCGGACGAGCTGAAGGAGCTCGCGGACACGTTCGACGGGATGCTCGACCGGCTCGCGTCGTCGTTCGACAGCCAGAAGCGGTTCGTCGCGAACGCCTCGCACGAGCTGCGCACGCCGTTGGCAGTGCAGCGCACGTTGATCGAGGTGGCGTTGGGCGACCCCGGCGCGTCGGACGAGATCCGCCGTCTCGGAGCGCATCTGCTCGACACCAACGAGCGAAGCGAGAAGCTCATCGACGGGCTGCTCCTGCTCGCTCGCAGTGACCGCGGGCTCGCCACGCGTGAGCTTGTGTGGCTGGACGAGATCATCGACGACGAAGTGGAGTCGTGCGCCGCGCTGGCCTCGGAGAAAAAAGTCACGTTTGAGGTTCGGACTCGCAGGTATCTGGTGGACGGCGATCCGGTCCTACTTGCCCAGCTCGTCGGCAACCTGTTGCGCAACGCGGTGCTCTACAATAAGCCGGGCGGCTCCGTCTCCGTGAGGCTTGATCAAGAACTGATCGTCACCAACACCGGTCCCACCGTGCCTGCCCAGGCAGTACCCGGATTGTTCGAGCCGTTCCGCCGGCTCCGCGACCGCACCGGGACCGCCGGATCCGGCCTCGGCCTGTCGATCGTGCAGTCCGTGGCGAAGGCTCATCAGGGTTCGGCCAGGGCTCGCCCGAACGGGGGAGGCGGACTCGTGGTCCAGGTGAATCTTCCGGAAACGGGCGTGCGACAGGCCTCGTGAACTGGCAAGATCACGTAGAGATATCGGCGAGTCTCCCACGCAGTGACGGCTCGTTGTCCTAACGTTGTCTGCTGGCGAGGTGCGAATTCAGGGAGGCCACGATGCGAGCGCTGCGAGTCATCGGGCTCGACGAGGACGGCAAGTCCGTCATTCTCGAGGACCCCGAAAACCGCGGCGAGCGCTTCACGCTCCCCGCTGACGAGCGCCTCCGGGCGGCCCTGCGCGGTGATCTGGCGCGTCTCGGCCAGATGCAGATCGAGTCGGGCGAGGCCCTCATGCGGCCTCGCGAGATCCAGGCCCGCATCCGCGCCGGCGAGTCGATCGAGCAGGTCGCGGCCGCCGCCGGCATGCCCACGCACCGCATCGAGCGCTTCGCCTACCCCGTTCTGCTGGAGCGTTCGCGCACGGCCGACCTGGCCCAGCGCGCGCACCCGGTCCGTGAGGACGGCCCGGACGTGCAGACGCTCGGTGAGGTCGTCGCGCACTCGTTCGGCCTGCGCGGCCACGACCTGTCCGACACCAAGTGGGACGCGTGGCGCGGCGACGACAACCGCTGGATCGTGCAGCTGCAGTGGAAGACCGGTCGCTCGGAGAACCGCGCGCACTGGGCGTTCCACCCCGGTGCGCAGGGCGGCACGGTGACGGCTCTGGACGACGCCGCGGTCGACCTGATGGACCCGAACCCGAACCGCACGCTGCGCACGGTGCGGCCGGTGACGCAGCTGGCACGGCAGGCCCTGGAAACGCCCCCGGCCCTTCCGGCGGCCCCCGCACCCGTTGCCGAGGAGCCCGCACCCGTGCCGGTTCCCGCTCAGGCGCCCGCCCCCGTGGCGGCACCTGTCGTGGCCGAGAAGCCGGCTCAGGAGAAGCTGCCTGAGCCGGAGCCCGCGCCTGCCCCGCCTCCGCCACCGGTGAAGACGGAGCAGGAGCCCGCGGCGGAGAAGCCGGTGCGCAAGGACCCTCCTCCGAAGCGGGGGAAGAAGAACCACCCCATCGTCCCTTCGTGGGAAGACGTTTTACTGGGCGTGCGGTCGAACCGCTGAGTGAGACGCTGACACCGTGGGACGTCGTGTCGCGCTGGCTGCCGGAGTGGGTGCACTCCTCGGCCTGGCCTGGTGGGGAATGTTCGAGCTCCTCGCTTCGGGCGCGGTCTGCTCGAAGGACGAGTGGGGCTGCCTCCAGGCCTTCGTGATCGCCACTCCGGTGTTCGCGGTGGCCGGGGCGGTCGCGGGTGGGATCGCACTGCGTTCTTTGCAGGTGTCGCGGGCATGGCTGGTGGCCGTGCCCGCGACCCTCATGGCGGTGGTCGCGATGATCCTGTTGCTGGGAACGACTTTTTTGGCCTTCGCGGTGTTCGCCGCGCTGTACGCGTTGATCGCCGTGCTCACGAACCCTCCGCGCGGTGAAGGTGCAGTGGAGGGTTCGTGAAGATCGAGCTCTCGCGGGCCTTGATCAGGTAGCACTGGGCGCATGTTGCTGCGCACTGTGGTGGGGGCGGTCGCTGGCGTTCTGGCCGGGGCCGGGTTCGCGCTCACGCTCGAAGGATTCAGCCGGTACTGCTACCTCCGGCCCGGCCGCACCGGCTGCGGCGTCGGACTCCCGGTGTTCTACCCACCCGTCTTCGCGCTGTGGATGGCCGTCGCGGGTGTCCTGATCTGGGTGGGGTTCCGGGTGGC
Organism: Lentzea sp. NPDC102401; assembly: GCF_044765805.1. Taxonomy (NCBI): domain Bacteria; kingdom Bacillati; phylum Actinomycetota; class Actinomycetes; order Pseudonocardiales; family Pseudonocardiaceae; genus Lentzea; species Lentzea sp. NPDC102401. The sequence goes on from NZ_JBIWKS010000011.1 coordinate 162,798, forward strand.
CCGGCAGGAACGCGGGTGGCTCGCGACCAGCGTCGGCAGCGTGCTGTGGGCCGTGTCGATCGTGGCCGTCGTGTGGTTCAAGGCCACCTACCTCGACATGTACCAGGAGGACGGGGTCCGGTTCCTGATGGCCGCGGCGGTCGTCGTGCCGTGCGTGGCCTATGCGGTCGCCGCACTGGCGGCGGGGCGGGCGCGGCGGTGCTGACGCGGGCGTTGGTCGGGGCGGCTGCGGGAGGGGTCGCCGGGATCGCGGGATACCTGAGCTGGTGGTGGGTGCTGCCGCCTCAGTGCGTGGGCGCGGCCGGCCGGACCTGTGACAGGTGGACGCTCTCCGGGCTGTTGTTCCTGCCCGTCTTCTGGGCCGTCGTGGCGAGCCTGGCCCACTACTGGACGCTCGCACTGCTGCGCCTTCCGCGAGCTTGGCGGGCGACCTGGCTCGGGTGCGTGTTCTGGCCGGTCGTCTGGATCGCGGGTGTGTACGTGGGGTGGACGCGCGACGAGGTCTCGATGATCTTCGTGCCGGTGATGGCCTTCGCGATGGCGGGCGCGCTGACCGGCCGGCGCGACCCGTGACCCCGCAAACGTGACGTTCGCGGTGGCAGGAGGTGGCCGCCATGCCTTGGCTGGCGTGGTGACGCTGGTTACGGTGGGTGGCGTGACAGAGCAGAGCACCGCGGGCAAGACGGGCAGGACGGGACGCCGGCTGTTGTTCCGGGTCGTCCTGTCGATGGCCGTCGGCGCCGGGCTGGTGCTCGGGTGGACGTGGGCGTACGAGTCGGGCTTCCTGAAGTCGTGGCTCGACAGCACGTCGATGTCGGCGTTCCTGCTGCTCGTGCTGATCGGGTTGCCGCTCGCGCTCGTGTCGTCGCTGGTGCTGGCCGGGCCGATCCTGCGGCTCTTCGGGGTGCGGCCGGTGTGGCCGATCATCCTGCTCGGACCGATCGTGCTGGGCGTCGGGCTCTACTTCAAGGTGCACGAACCCGCCATCGGGTGGTTCGCCAACCGGCACCACGCCGAGGCGTTGCTCGCGGCCGTCGCCTACGGGCTGGTCGGCCTGTTCACCTTCAGGAAGTGACCGGCACCTCGTCGAGCAGGTTCAGGTCCCAGCCCTCGCGTTCGCACCAGTCCTCGGCCTCCTCGCGGGAGACGAGCATCGCGTGTCTCGGGCGTGGACCTGCCAGGTGGTCCCAGCCGTCCGGAGCCAGCACGTAGTTCACTCCGTCGCGTGAGGCGATGAGCCGTCCGTGTGGAAACGCCATCGTCTGCTCGGTTCGCAGAAACCGCGTCATGGTGGTCATCGTGCCCTTGACCTCGACCTAAGTCGAGCCTGCACCCTCCGGTGGGGAGAAAAACCGGATGCTGAAGACGGGTCCGACTTCGTACTTTGGAGACGACCTGGAGGGGGCTCATCGCGTGAGCGATCAACGAAACTCGACGATCAGGACCTTGCGGAGGTTGTGGCCGTACGTGCGGCCGCACCGCGCACGGATGATTGTCGTGCTGTCGGCGACGATGCTCGCGATGCTGTGTGGTCTTGGCATCCCGCTGCTGACGCAGCGCATCGTCGATGGTCCGATTCAGAACAAGCAGACCGGTCCGCTGCCGTGGCTGATCCTGGGCGTGCTGGTGCTCGGGCTCGGCGAGGCGGCGCTGTTCTACATCCGGCGCAAGATCGTCGCCAGGCCGGCGGCCGAGGTCGAGGCGCGCATGCGGTTCGACCTGTACCAGCATCTTCAGCGGCTGCCGGTGTCGTTCCACGACCGGTGGCAGTCCGGTCAGCTGCTGTCGCGCGCGACGAACGACCTCACGACCGTGCGGCGGTTCGTCGCGTTCGCGATCGTCTTCCTGATCGTGAACAGCGCGGTCGTGCTGATCGGGCTGGGCATCATCGCGGCGCTCTCGCCGTGGCTGCTGGTCGTGTCGCTGTGCGGCTCGCTGCCGTTGATCATCATCTCGTACTTCTTCGAGTCGAAGTTCAAGGTCGTCGCGCGGAGGGCGCAGGACCAGGCGGGCGACCTGACCACGACCGTCGAGGAGTCGGTGCTCGGCATCCGGGTGCTCAAGGCGTTCGGGCGCGGGCCGGAACTCTCGAAGCGGTTCCTGGCACAGGCGCGGGAACTGCGGGCGACCGAGCTGAACAAGATCTCGATCCTGGCCGCGCTGTGGTCGGTGCTGATCGTGCTGCCGGAACTGTCGATCGCGGGCATGCTCGGCGTCGGCGCGATCGGCATCGTGAACGGCTGGATGACGGTCGGCACGCTGGTCGCGGCGGTCGCGGTGAGCGCTTACCTGCGCTGGCCCATCGACTCCATCGGCTGGCTGCTGGCGGAGACGAACCAGGCCGCCTCGGCGCTGGAACGCTACTGGGAGGTCATCGACTCCCCCGTCACGATCACCAGCCCCGCCTCGCCCGCGCCGCTGCCCACGCCGCTGCGCGGGCACGTTCGTTTCGAGGGCGTGCGGTTCGCGTTCGACGACGGCCGCGAAGTGCTGTCGGGCATCGACCTCGACCTGCGTCCCGGCGAGACGCTGGCGCTGGTCGGCGCGACGGGGTCGGGCAAGACGACGCTGACCGCGCTCGTGCCGCGGCTCGCGGACGTCACCGGTGGCCGGATCACGATCGACGGCGCCGACGTGCGGGACCTCTCGCTGGAGGACCTGCGGACCGTCGTGGGCACCGCGTTCGAGGAACCGGTGCTGTTCTCCGCGTCGGTCACCGAGAACGTGGGGCTGGGCCTGCCGAACGTCACCGAGACCCAGGTGCGCGAGGCGTTGCGGGTCGCCAAGGCGGAGGAGTTCGTGGACGCGCTGCCGTGGGGTCTCGCGACCCGGATCGGCGAGCAGGGCCTGTCGCTGTCCGGTGGTCAGCGGCAACGGCTGGCGCTGGCGCGCGCGGTCGTCGGCAGGCCGGCGGTGCTGGTGCTGGACGACCCGCTGTCGGCGTTGGACGTCCACACCGAGGCCGAGGTGGAGGGTGCGCTGCGCAGGGTGTTGCGCGACACCACCGCGTTGGTCGTGGCGCACCGGTCGTCGACCGTGCAGCTCGCCGACCGCGTGGCGCTGCTGGTCGACGGCAAGATCGCCGCGATCGGCTCGCACCGGGAACTGCTGGACACCAACGAGGAATACCGCCGGCTTCTGTCCAGCATGGACGAGGACCTGGTCGAAGAGGAGGTGGCGTCGTGAGTGAAGTTGTCGCACCCGTTGCGGCTGAAGAAGAAGAGTGGCGCGGCGTCGCCTCCGAGGAGATCGAGGAGATCTCGTACTCGACGGGCCTGCGCCTGCAGGCACGGTCCCGCAGGCTGCTGGGATCGTTGCTGCGCCCGCACGTCGCCCGCACGTCGCTGGCGATCGCGGCGGTCGTCTTCGGCAACCTGGCGGCTCTCGCGGGCCCGTTGCTGATCGCCGCCGCGATCGACAAGGGCATCCCCGACGCGGTCGGCGGCAGCCCGGCGATCCTGATCTGGTGCGTCGCCGGCTACGCGGTCTGCGCGCTGCTGATGACGTTCCTGCGCTGGGCGTTCCTGCGGATCTCCGGCCGCGTCGGCCAGGACCTGCTGCTGGACCTGCGCGGCCGGATCTTCCGGCACTCGCAGAGCCTGTCGGTCGGCTTCCACGAGTCGTACACGTCCGGCAAGGTCATCTCCCGGCTGACCAGCGACGTCGACGCGTTGCAGGACCTGCTGGAGGAGGGCCTGGACAGCCTGTTCAACGCCGCGCTGTCGGTGGTGGGCATCGCGGTGATCCTGATCTGGCTCGACGCCCCGCTGGCGTCGGTCGTGATCGCGGGCTTCGTGCCGCTGTACTTCCTGTGGCGCTGGTTCCGCCGCCGTTCGATGGAGGCGTACCGGGGCACGCGCGGCGCGATCGCCAAGATCATCGTGCAGTTCGTGGAGTCCATGAACGGCATCCGCGCGGTGCAGGCGTTCCGCCGCCAGCCCCGCAACGAGCAGATCATGGCCGGCTTCAACGGCCAGTTCCGCGACGCGAACACCGATGCACTGGGCGTGATGGCCACGTTCGTCTCGACGATCCGCGCCATCGGCAACGTGTCGCTGGCCGTCGTCCTCGCCTGGGGTGCCTACCGGGTCGCGGACGGCGCGGTCGAACTGGGCGTGCTGGCGGCGTTCATGCTGTACCTGCGCCGCTTCTACGACCCGTTCGACGAGCTGGCGATGTTCGCGAACTCGTACTCCTCCGCCACCGCCGCGCTGGAGAAGATCTCCGGCGTCCTGGAGGAGCAGCCGTCGGTGCCGGAGCCTTCGTCACCGGTGGCCGTCCAGCACGCGCGGGGCGCCGTCCGGTTCGCCGACGTGGAGTTCCAGTACCCCGGCACGTCCCGGCTGGTGCTGCCGCGCTTCACGCTGGACGTGCCGGCGGGCCAGACCGTGGCCCTGGTGGGCGCGACCGGCGCCGGCAAGACGACGGTGGCGAAGCTCGTGGGCCGCTTCTACGACCCGTCGTCGGGCTCGGTGCGGCTCGACGGCACGGACCTGCGGTCGATCGCGGACACGGATCTGCGCAAGGCCGTGGTGATGGTGACGCAGGAGAACTTCCTGTTCTCGGGCTCGGTGGCGGACAACATCGCGCTGGGCCGTCCGTCGGCGTCGCGGGCGGAGATCGAGGCCGCCGCGGCCGAGCTGGGAGCGCACGAGTTCATCGCGGCTCTGCCGGACGGCTACGACACGGACGTCCGCAAACGGGGCGGCCGGTTGTCCGCGGGACAGCGCCAAATGGTCGCTTTCGCGCGTGCTTTCCTGGCAGACCCGGCGGTGCTGGTCCTGGATGAGGCAACATCATCCCTGGACGTGCCCACCGAACGCGCCGTGCAGGCAGCGCTGGAGACAGTGCTGGCCGACCGGACGGCGTTCATCATCGCCCATCGCCTGTCGACGGTCCTGATCGCGGACCGCGTTCTGGTGCTGGATGGTGGCATTGTGGTGGAAGACGGCTCCCCCGCGGAGCTGATCGGTGAGCGGGGCCGGTTCGCGGCCCTGCACACGGCCTGGCGCGACTCGCTCGCGTAGGCCTGCAGGTCGCGTTCGCGCCAATGGGGATCTGGCGCGAACGCGACCTCACGACTCCAGCTCGGTCGTTCTCCCTAGTCACCGCGTCCGATAGGTTTCTGGCCGAAGGTCCAGACCGAGGAGGACGCAGTGGAGTTGCGAGTCCGGGACGGCCGCGCCGTGCTGGCCGGGGAAGACGACTCCGGTGAGCGCGAGGTCGACCCGCACAGCCTGCCCCTCGGCGCCGATCTCGCGGAGGCGCTGCACGAGTGGGCGAAGGTCGCCGACGCGGTGGTGCGCTCCGAGACGCCCGCCGACGGCGTGGCCAGTGCGCTGGTCGCGCGCAGGGGCAAGCAGCTCGCGGGCAGGATCGCGTCGGTCATGAACTCCCCCGTCAGCTACACCGACCCCGTCAGCGGCGAACTGGTCAGCGTCGACGCTCCCGAGGCGGCCGCGGTCGCCGTGCAGACGGTGGCCGAGGACGAGCCGGAGCCGACGCCGTGGGGCACCGGGCTCACGGTCAGCGTCATCACGGCCGCGATCGTCACGGTGACCGTCGTGTCGCTGTCGCTCGGACTGGGCGAGACCAGCCGGTGGCTCGCGCTCGTCGCGAACGTGCTGGTGGTCGGCGGGCTGGCACCGTCGGTCTGGCTCGGGCGCAGCGTGCCGGTGTGGCGCTGGGTCGCGTACGGGGTCGTGACCGGGGTGCTCGTCGCCTGGCTGGCCCTGATCCTGACGTTGCTCTAAAGCAGGGCGTAGAACGCCACCGCGCCCGCGGTGGCCACGTTCAGCGAGTCCACGCCCGACGACATCGGGATGCGGACGGCCAGATCCGCGGCGTCGATCGCCTCGTCGGTGAGGCCCGGCCCCTCCGAACCCAGCAGCACCGCCACCCGACGGCCGCGCAACCCCGCATCTGCAAGATGCAGAGCGGATGGGCGCGGCGTCAGAGCGGCAACGGTATAACCCTTTTGCCGCAACAGGTTCAGCGCCGCGGGCCACTCATCTGTGGTAGCGAACGGCACGCGCAGGACGTGACCCATCGACACCCGCACACTGCGTCGATACAGCGGATCGCTGCATCCCGGCCCCAGCACCACGCCGTCGACGCCCAGCGCGGCGGCGTTGCGGAAGATCGAACCCAGGTTCTCGTGATCGCCCACGCCCTCGAGCACGGCGAGGCGCTGGGACGTCTCGGCGAGCTCCTCGAACGACACCGCGGGAGCGCGGTCCGCCGCCGCCAGTACACCCCGGTTCAAGTGGAAACCAACGGCCGACGCCATAACCTCTGCTGACGTCACGTAGGCGGGAACGTCCAGGTCAGAAAGGTCCAGCGCCTCGATCCGCCGCCGCACCCCGAGCAGCCCGCGCACCGGGTACGGCGACGCCAGCAGACGTTCCACCACCACGACACCCTCGGCGATGACGAGACCTCGCCCGCCCGGTCGATCCGGCCTGCGGTCGGCCGTCGACAGGTCCCGGAAGTCGTCCAGCCGAGGGTCCGCCGGGTCGTTGATCTCGATCACCTTCGCCACGCCGGAAGTTTCGCATCCGGTCCGGTGTGGAACAGGCGAGGTAGTCCGGAGGGCGGAACCGCACACGTCCGACCAGGGGATGATCGCTGGTTGTTACCTCCACGTGACAGAGAGCACCGTTTTGGGCGATGTAAAGGGGGATTGCGCTGTGCGACTTTTGGCGTTCCGCCTGGCCCGCGCCCACCGGCGCCGAGCGAAGGGGTAGCGGCATGGGAAGTGAAGTGTCCAGCCGCACTTTCACCAGAGACGATCGCCAGCGCTATCGCGAGAAGATGCAGCGAAGTCTCGACGCATTGGCCACGATGCTGGCCGAAGACACGTTCTCCTTTCCCCGTCGGCAGATGGGGCTCGAGATCGAGCTGAACCTCGTCGACGACGCGATGCGGCCGGCGATGGCGAACTCGGAGGTGCTCGAGAAGATCGACGATCCCTCGTACACGCTGGAGCTGGGGCAGCAGAACCTGGAGATCAACGTGCCCCCGCGCGAGCTGGCCGGGGGTGAGATGCTTGGCCTGGAAGAGGAACTGCGCACGTCGCTCGACAACGCGGACTCGAAGGCCAACGACGCGGGCGCCAACCTCGCCATGATCGGCGTGCTGCCCACGTTGCGGGAGAGGCACTTCGACCGCAAGTGGCTCTCCGAGGCGCCGAGGTACGCGCTCCTCAACGACACCATCTTCAAGGCACGTGGCGAGGAGATGGTGCTGCGCATGGAAGGCCCGGCGATGCCGGGCAAGAGCCCGGAGAAGCTGGACACCTACGCGGAGTCGATCCTGCCGGAGGCCGCGTGCACGTCCGTGCAGCTGCACCTGCAGGTCGAGCCAACACACTTCGCCGCGCACTGGAACGCCGCGCAGTGCCTGGCGGGCGTGCAAGTCGCCATCGCCGCGAATTCGGCTTTCCTGCTGGGCAAGGCGCTCTGGCACGAGACCCGGATCCCGTTGTTCGAACAGGCCACCGACACCCGTCCGGACGAGCTGAAGAACCAGGGCGTCCGTCCGCGCGTGTGGTTCGGTGAACGGTGGATCACGTCGATCTTCGACCTGTTCGAGGAGAACGTGCGCTACTTCCCCAGCCTGCTGCCCGAAACCGACGACGAGGACCCGTTGGAGGTCCTGGAAGCCGGTGGCGCGCCTCGTCTTTCCGAGCTGCGCCTGCACAACGGCACGATCTGGCGCTGGAACCGCCCTGTCTACGACGTCGTCGACGGCGTGCCGCACCTGCGCGTCGAGAACCGGGTCCTGCCCGCGGGCCCCACCGTTCTCGACACGATGGCCAACGCCGCCTTCTTCTACGGCGCCCAGCGCGCGCTCACCTCGCAGGAACGTCCACTGTGGACGCAGATGTCGTTCCAGGCGGCCGAGGAGAACCTCTACACCGGCGCCAGGCACGGCATGAACGCCCAGCTGTACTGGCCGGGCATCGGCTGGATCCCGCCGGACGAGCTGGTGCTGCGCAGGCTTCTGCCGATGGCGCACGACGGCCTGCGCGACTGCGGCGTCTCCGACGAGGCCCGCGAGCGCTACCTCGGCGTGATCGAGCAGCGCTGCCTCGCGCGGCGCACGGGATCGTCGTGGCAGCGGGAAACCGTTGCGCTGCTGGAAGAACGTGGCCTCTCCAGGGATGCGGCGCTGTCCGGCATGCTCAAGCGGTACATGGAGCTGATGCACGGGGGCGAGCCCGTGCACACGTGGCACGTGGGCTGACCCGCTAGGGCCGCAGCTTCTGCAGGAACGTCTCCCACACGGCCTTGGACAGGCCGGCGTCAACGGCGCCGCCGGCCTCGTCCCCGCCGACGAACACCGCCACCGACAGCTCCGGGGTGGCTCCGGCGAACCACGCGTGCCGCGTCCCGGTCGGCCACACGCCTTCGCGGCAGGCCATCCAGAGGTGCCCCCGGAACAGCCAGAACTCGCCTCATCGCATCCCCCGGCGGGAAACTCCCCCAGGGAATCGAATCCAGCGGCGGCGTCCAGCCTCAGAGCGTCAGCGGCGGCGCCCCGCCTTCAGGGGCGCGACGTCCGCGCCGTCGTGGGAGATCCGGCACTCGTCCGGCGTCACGGCCTCGACCGCCAGCGTCAGCTCGCCCTTCACTCCCGTGTAGATCGACTCCCCTCGCGACGCCAGTGAGGCGTGCACGCGGTTGGAGTCGGTGAAGTCGCGCTCGTCCTTCACCCGCTTCTTGCCGGTCTCCTCGGGCCTGGTGGCGCTGCGGAGGTTGACCTCCAGCCACGCGGCCACCTCCGCCGGCGACGTCAGCACTTCCTCAGGGGTGCGTTCCAGCCGAACCTGCCGAGGAGAGGCGTGATCGAGAGAAGTGTGCTCCACATAGGCGTGCCAGTGGGTGTTGCGCATCGACCAGGTCTGTTCGACCGGCCAGTCCTCCTCGGTGGTCATGCCTCCTATCTTCCACCCTTCACACGAGGAAACGTGAGAAGGTCGCGGACGTTGATCTCGTGATCCACCCGCACGGCCGATGCGAGCCGCCGATCGTGCGTGACCAGCAACAACGTGCCTTCGTAGTGTTCGAGTGCCTGTTCCAGCTGTTCGATGGCCGGCAGGTCGAGGTGGTTCGTCGGTTCGTCGAGCACCAAACATGTGGTGCCACGAGCCTGCAACAAGGCCAATCCCGCGCGGGTGCGTTCACCCGGTGAGAGGTCCCGCGCTGGCCGCAGCACGGCGTCCGCGCCGAGCCGGAACTTCGCCAGCAGCGTGCGCACCTCGACGTCCTGCAGCCCCGTCGCGCCGGCCACGATCCGCAACGCGCTCTCGTCGCTCGCGAACTCCGCCCGGAGTTGGTCGACCTCGCCCACGACAACACCAGGCCCGATCGAGCGGTCGCCTTCGGACAGCGGGATGCGGCCGAGCAACGCGCCGAGCAACGTCGACTTGCCGGAGCCGTTCGGACCGGTGACGCGCCACCGCTCACCCGCGCCGATCGTGAGGTCGATCGGCCCGAGCGTCACGTCGCCACGGCTGACCACGGCGTGGCGCAAGGTGAACGCGACCGAGCTGCCCCGCCCGGCCGACGGCAGGGTGAGCCGCAGCTCCCAGGCCTCGCGCGGTTCCTCGACCTCCTCTATCCGGTCGAGCTGACGCTCCACAACGGACGCTTTCGCGGTCAGGCTCTCCGCGCCGCGCTTGAGCCCCGCCCTGACGTTGCGGTCCGGTTCGTCGTTGAGCGTCTTGGCGCTCGTCGCCCGGCGCACGCCCTTGCGCGACCACTCCTTCACCTGCCGGCTGCGCTGCACCAGCGAGTCGCGTTTGGCCGAGTACGCCTCGTACTCCTCCTGGGCGCGACGGCCCGCGTTCGCCTTCTCCTCGACGTAGGCGTCCCACCCGCCACCGAACACGGTGATCTTGTGGGTGAACTCGTCGAGCTCGGCGATCGCGGTCGTGGTGCGCGCCAGGAACTCGCGGTCGTGACTGACCAGCACGATCGCGCCCTGATACGCCCGGACGTGGGACTCCAGCAGATCGAGCCCGGCGGCGTCGAGGTCGTTCGTGGGCTCGTCGAGCAGCAGGACGTCGGCACGGGTGAGGAGCACGGCCGCGAGCCGGAGCCTCGCCTGCTGGCCACCCGACAGCTCGTCGGGTTCCCGGCCGTCGAGCAGATCGGCCCGCAGTCCAAGACGGTCGCAGACGGCGTCCGCGCGTTCGTCGAAGTCACCGGCACCGATGGCGATCCAGTGGTCGAACGCGTCGGAGTACCGCTCACCGCCGCCGTCCGCGAGGGCTTCGGCCTCCCGTTGCAACCACTGCTCGGCCCGCGCGACGCCGGTGCGCCGAGCGAGGTGGTCCCGGAGCGACTCCCCAGCCACGTGGAGCGTCTCCTGCGTCAGATGCGCGACGATCCCGGTGCTGGAGACAGATCCGGATTCCGGCAGCAGCTCACCGGAGAGCAGGCGGAGCAACGTGGACTTGCCGACGCCGTTGGGCGCGATCAGGCCGACGCGGTCACCAGGCGAAACATCGAAATCAACCTCCGAGATCACGGTCCTCGGACCGAACGACAGCGAAATTTTCCTGGCTGTCAGCACGGACACGCTTACGACGGTACGACCGCACGCAACTGGTTAACTCCTCTTATTGCTAGTAAGTTGCAACTACCAAGCGATTGCAGGAGACGTCATGGCCCAGTACGTGCTGCCGGATCTCGACTACGACTACGGCGACCTCGAGCCGGCGATCATCGGTGAGATCAACGAGCTGCATCACGGCAAACACCACGCCGCCTACGTGAAGGGCGCGAACGACACGCTGGAGCAGATCGAGGAGGCCCGCGACAAGGAGGCCTTCGGGGGCATCGTCGGCCTGGAGACCACGCTGGCGTTCCACCTCGCGGGCCACGCGCTGCACCAGGTGTGGTGGAAGAACCTCTCACCCAACGGCGGCGACAAGCCCGTGGGCGAGCTCGCGGCCGCGATCGACGAGCACTTCGGCTCGTTCGACAAGTTCCGCGGCCAGCTCAACGCCGCCGCGTCCTCGATCCAGGGCTCCGGCTGGGGCATCCTCGCGTGGGAGCCGATCGGCCAGAAGCTGGTCACGCTGCAGCTCAAGGACCACCACTCGAACCTGTCGATCGCGACCACGCCGCTGCTCGCGTTCGACATCTGGGAGCACGCGTACTACCTGCAGTACCGCAACCTGAAGACCGACTACATCTCGGCGCTGTGGAACGTCGTCAACTGGGAGGACGTGTCCGCTCGGTTCGAGGCGGCGCGCGCCGGTCAGAACGGTCTGCGGCTGCCCTGAGGCTTCGGCGGTGGGTGCTCCGACAAGCTTCCCGCTGCTGAAACACGACGAGGCCCCCTCTCTGCCCAGAGAGGGGGCCTCGTCCGTTCCCGAACTGACTGACGCTCCCACCACGAAGCGACGAGACTTAGGTTAGCCTAACTTCGCTTGATTGGGAAGTCTCCGCGCGATCTCACCCGAACTAGCGACTTGCCGCAACTTCTGAATAAGTTCACACTTGTTGCGTGAGCATCACAAGTGAAGTGCAGTGGAGCGAGTTGCAACGCGATCCGAAGAGCGTCGCCGCCATCGCCGAGCAGCACGAAGTTCGAGTCAAGCGCCGAGACGGAGCCGATCTGCTCCTGGTGCGAGCCGACCAGCACCAGAACCGGCACAGCGCCGCAGTCGTCGCAGCCCGCGCCATGCGCTCGGTGTTCCGGGCTGCGGGTCCCGACGTCGTGGCCGACGCCCTGAAGGACGAGTTCCCATGGATCGCGGTACTGCCTGAGTCCGACCGTGCGGAGTTCGTGCAGGAGTTCATCCAGGCCATCAACGCATCTGCTGAACTCGGCCAGTGGTCTCTGCTCGCGCAGATCATGCACGAGTGGGCGAACACCGCGATCGTGCACGCGGACCCGGAGTTGCACCGGGCCCTCAGCGAACCGACCAGCGGGGACTTCGGTCCGGTGCCGAATCCGATGGAGATCTGAGCTCGTGCCAGCAAAACGCGGCGATCACATGACGCCGCCTCCACGTCCGGGCGGCTACGCGGTGCGCTTCGGATCAACCGATGCAGCCAAAGGTTGGGAGGAACTCTGCCGCACTGCGGCATCGAACGCCTGGGAGGCATGGATAGTGCCGAGTGAGCACCCCTCGTCTGTCGTGAAACCACACCGACAGCACCTGCTCAAGGGCAACTTGCGACATCACACCCACAACGGCGTTGTGTTCGACCAATGGCAATACGAGGTCACGTCCAGTGGCCGAATCTGGTACGTCGTGGACGAAGCGAGCCGAACCGTCTGGGTCACTCGCGCAGGAGCAGGTCACCCGAAGCTGACGGACTAGACGTCTTCCAGGCCCTGCTGCGCCCCACGTGACCCGCGCCTCGCCGCCCGGCGTTGCCAGTAGAAGACTCCGTACCCGATGATCCCGAGCAGACCGCCGGACAACGTCGTCCAGATCAGGGTGCTGTTCGAGCGGTCGACGAGCAGCACGACCAGGAATCCGAGGAACCACAGCGCGGTACCGCCCAGCACCACCGGCACCGGATCGGCCAGTCGATGGGGCAGTGCAGGCGGGTGTGGGGCGTGCTCGCGTTCGGACACATCGGTAAGGAGAGCAGATGCTGGACGGGTTCTTCAAGATTTCCGAGCGCGGGTCGACCGTGGCGCGTGAACTGCGCGGCGGTGTCGTGACCTTCTTCACGATGGCCTACATCGTCGTGCTGAACCCGCTGATCATCGGCAGCTTCGCGCCGACGGGGCCGGGGTCGCATCCCGACGTGCTCGGGAACATCCTGCCGGTCGGGCAGGTGGCCGCCGTGACGGCGTTGGTCGCCGGTGTGATGACCATCCTCTTCGGACTGATCGCGAACTATCCGTTCGCACTCGCCACGGGGCTGGGCATCAACTCGTTCGTCGCGGTGAGCGTGGCCGCCAAGGTCACGTGGCCCGAGGCGATGGGCCTCATCCTGGTCAACGGCCTCGTGGTGCTGCTGCTCGTCCTCACCGGGGTGCGGACCGCGGTGTTCAACGCCGTGCCGAACGAGCTCAAGGCCGCGATCGCGGTCGGCATCGGCCTGTTCATCACCTTCATCGGACTGGTGGACGCGGGATTCGTCCGCCGGCTGCCGGACGCCGCCAACACCACCGTCCCGGTCGGACTCGGCATCAACGGGTCGATCGCGAGCTGGCCGACGCTGGTGTTCGTGGTCGGGCTCGTGCTCACGGGTGTGCTGTTCGCGCGCAGGATCAAGGGCGCGATCCTCATCGGCATCGTCGCGACCGCGATCTTCGCGATCGTCCTCGAGGCGATCGTCAAGGCCGGTCCGTCCGCGGGCGTCAACGCCAAGGGCTGGAACCTCGGCTACCCCGCGCTACCGGACCAGGTCTTCGGCCTGCCGGATCTGTCGCTGCTCGGCGAGGTGTCGTTCGGCGCGTGGACGCGGATTCCGGCGCTGGCCGCCGCGCTGATCGTCTTCACGCTCGTGCTGACCGACTTCTTCGACACCGTCGGCACGATGACCGGACTGGGCAAGGAAGCTGACCTGATCGACAAGGACGGCCAGCTGCCCAACGTCAGCAAGGCCCTGTTCGTCGACGGTCTGGGTGCCGTGGCCGGTGGCGCCGCCTCCAGCTCGTCGAACACCGTCTACATCGAGTCGGCGTCCGGCATCGCGGAGGGCGCGCGGACGGGTCTCGCGAACGTCGTGACCGGTGTGTTGTTCCTGCTCGCGATGTTCTTCACGCCGCTCTACGAGGTCGTGCCGATCGAGGCGGCCGCGCCCGCGCTGGTGATCGTCGGCGCGTTGATGATGATGCAGGTCCGCGAGATCGACTTCAGCGACTTCACCATCGCCCTGCCCGCGTTCCTCACGATCGTCGTCATGCCGTTCACCTACTCGATCGCGAACGGCATCGGCGCGGGATTCGTCAGCTACGTGTTGCTCAAGGCCCTCACCGGCAAGGCGAGGAACGTCCACCCGCTGATGTGGATCGTGGCGGCCGCTTTCGTCGTCTACTTCTCGCTGGGACCGATCCAGGCCCTGCTGAACTGACCTTTCGGCAGGAAACTATTTCGTGAGGTATGCTAACTAGGTGGCGATCGATCAGCACGGACTGGCGAGCAGGCTGAGGCTTGCCGTCGTTCGTCTCAACCGCCGCCTGCGAGCGCAGCGCACCAACTCGTCGGTGTCGCTCACCCAGGTGTCAGCGCTGTCCACACTGCACAAGTGCGGCCCGCTGACCCCTGGCGAGCTCGCGGCCAAGGAAGGCGTGCAGCCGCCGTCGATGACGCGCGTGATCGCCGCCTTGGAGGAGTTCGGGTTCGCGACGCGCAGCCCGCACCCCACCGACGGCCGTCAAGCCATCGTCGAGCTCACGGGCGAAGGCTTGTCGTACCTGGAAGACGAGATCACGGCCCGCGAGGCGTGGCTGGACAAGAGGCTGGCCGAGCTGGACCCCGAGGAACGGGAACTGCTGACACGGGCCGCCGAAATCATCGACAGGATGGCGGGTCAGTAAGAACGTGTCGGGTTACGCGGGTGGTGGAGCAGACAGTTCGCCACCTCGTCGTACCGGAATGTTCGGATCCTTGGGCATATACAACTATCGCCTCTACGCCTCCGGTCAGATCATCTCGCTGGTCGGCGTCTGGATGCAGCGGGTCGCCCAGGACTGGCTGGTCCTGGAGCTCTCGAACGGCTCCCCCGTCGCTCTCGGCTTCGCCGCCTCGCTCCAGTTCCTCCCGGTTCTGCTGCTGTCCATGTGGGGCGGCGTCCTCGCCGACCGCATGGACAAGCGCAAGCTCCTGCTGTGGCTCGAGTCCGCGCTGGGCATCTGCGCCCTGGCGCTGGGCATCCTCGACGTCACCGGCGTCGTCGAGCTCTGGCACGTCTATCTGCTCTGTCTGCTTCTGGGTGCCTTCTCCGCGGTGGAAACCCCGGTGCGCCAGTCGTTCGTGGTCGAGATGGTCGGCCGTGACCAGCTGACCAACGCCGTCGCGATCAACTC
Organism: Lentzea sp. NPDC102401; assembly: GCF_044765805.1. Lineage (NCBI taxonomy): Bacteria > Bacillati > Actinomycetota > Actinomycetes > Pseudonocardiales > Pseudonocardiaceae > Lentzea > Lentzea sp. NPDC102401. Next base: position 177,807 of record NZ_JBIWKS010000011.1, read on the forward strand.
GATGATGTTCAACCTGGCCCGGATCATCGGCCCGGCCATCGCCGGCGTGACGATCGTGGCCATCGGCACCGGCTGGGTCTTCCTCGCCAACGCCATCAGCTTCGTGGGCGTGGTCGGCGGCATCTGGTTGATGCGCACGTCCCAACTGCTGCGCGCCGAGCCGCTGCCGCGCGAGAAGGGGCAGCTCCTCTCGGGCCTGCGCTACGTCAGAAGCCGCCCGGACCTGCTGACGGTCATGGTGCTCGTGTTCTTCATCGCCACGTTCGGCATGAACTTCTACATGACGCTGGCGATCATGGCCCGCAACGTCTTCGGCGGTGACGCCGACGCCTACGGACTCCTGTCGACGTTGATCGCCGTCGGCACCCTCGCGGGCGCGACGCTGGCGGCGAAGCGAAAAACGCCGAAGCTGACCGTGTTCATCGGCTCCGGCGTGATCTTCGGACTGCTGGAGATCGTCTCCGGCATGATGCCGACGATGCTGCTGACCGGCCTGATGATGATCCCGGTGGGCGTCGCGATGATGACCTTCAACACGACCGCCAACGCCACCATCCAACTGGCCGTCGAACCCGAGATGCGCGGCCGCGTGATGGGCATCTACATGCTGGTCTTCCTGGGGGGAAACCCCGTCGGCGGCCCGCTGATGGGCTGGCTCGGCGAGATCAACGGCCGGGCGCCGATCATCATCGGCGGCGCCGTGTCGATGCTGGTGACGATCACCGCGTGGATCGTCCTGGTGAAGCGCGGGGACATCGGGAAGCCGAGGCTGCGACGACGCCGGCAGGCCCCGGCGGAGGCGCTGCCGGAGCCCGCCGAGGTGGCGAGCTAGGCGCTACGGCGCGAACTCGGTGGACGGTTCGGTGGCGTAGTTCTGCCAGATCGGCACCATGGTCTCGCGCGTCATGGGCTGCCCGGACTCGACCATGGCCTTGAGGTCGCGGAAGTACTGCACGTACAGGTCCGGCGTGAAGGTGGTCAGCATGACCGCCGGGTCGTCGCCGGGGTTGGCGAACGTGTGCGGCGCGCCCGGCGGGACGGTGACCCACGTGCCGGCGCCGACGTCGTGGTTGTCCTGCCCGATGGTGAACCGCACGGTGCCCGTGAGCACGTAGAAGCCTTCGTCGTGCTGCGCGTGCCGGTGCTGCGGAGGACCGGGCGTGTGCGGGGGAATGACGACCTCACCGATTCCCAGGCGGCGACTGGTGTTGCTGCCGTCTTCGAGGATCCGGATCTGCGACGGACCGCTGGCGATGAGTTCGCCCTCCCCGGGCCTGACGATCGACACCTCGGTCATGAGAAGCCTCCTGATGCGATTGCAGCTTGTGCAATCACCGTAGCACCAGTGACTGCACATTGTGCAGTCGCTAGTCTCAGGGCATGCCGCGATGGAAACCGGACGCGCCCGAGCGGCTGCAGACCGCCGCGCTGGAACTCTTCGACACACAGGGGTTCGAGCGCACGACGGTCGCCGAGATCGTCCAGCGGGCGGAGCTCACCCAGCGGACGTTCTTCAACCACTTCGCCGACAAGCGCGAGGTGCTGTTCGGGATGAGCTCGGAGATTCAGCGGGAGATCGTCCGCGAGATCGAGGCCGGCGACGACACCTTGCCGCCCCTCGACGCCGTCGTGCGCGCGCTGGAAGTCGTCGCCGACAGGATGTTCGAGAACCGGCGTGCCGTGATGGCGCGCCGTTACGCCGTCGTCGCCGCCAACCCGGAGTTGCAGGAGCGCGAACTCGGCAAGAACGCCGCGCTCACCGAGGCCATCGCGGCCGCGCTGCTCGTGCGATGCGGGGATCCCGAAACCGCGTTCCTCACAGCCGGTGCCGCCATGCTGGCGCAGCAGGTGGCGTTCCGGCACTGGACCCGGCCGGGCGAGACCCGGACCCTGCGCGATCTGCTGCAGGACGCGTTGCGCTCCCTGCGCACGACTGTCGAACCGGCTTGACGCCGCGCCTCAGCCCAGCAACGTGGCGGCGCTCGGATCGCTGATCAGGGCGACGAACGTGTGCCGGTCCGACCAACGCTCGGAAACCCAGGCCAGAGCCCGTCCCAGCCCCTCGGGCGAGTCGGCGGCGTGCGGAACGCCGTCGACCATCCACCACTCGACCCGCTGCCCCTCGACGTGCAGTTCGTCGTGCACCACGACGAACCCGTCGGGCAGCGCGACCTCCAGCAGTTCGCACGCCATCCGAACCGCGCCGAGGTCGTGCCACTGGACGACCTCGCCGACGTGGTCGGGAGAACCGTCGAACTCCTCGGAGGCCAGCGCCAGGTCCAGCAGGTCGGCGAGTTCTTCCGAGCCGTCTGCGAGCAGCACTCGGGAAGCCGGAGCCAATCCCAGCAACCACGGGTGATCCAGCACCACGACGTCCTCGGCGGCCGCTACGGCCCCGGAGAGCACGCGAAGCCTCTCTGGCGGAGCGAAGTCGCCCTCGGGCAAAGCCGCGTAGGCACGCAGCACCACGGCGTCCGCGATCGCGCGGTCCGCGTCGCCGAGCCGTTCCAGGACGAACTCGGCGTCGTCGTCGTCCCAGATCTCCAGCGACGACCGGACCCCGGCGGCCCGCAGCACGTGCTCGGGCAGCTCAAGATCCGGCACCGTGTCGAACAGTCCGTCCAGCAGCGTGGCCTCGGCCAGCCGGTACTCCCGCGGCGACTTGCCTGCCAGCAGCGCGTGCCGGGCGATCCACCAGCCCGTGTACCCGTCCGGCTCGGTCACCGCGCGCCAGGTCACCGGGTCGGAAGCCAGCAACCGCAACGCCGCCGGCCAGTCGGCGACGAGATCCAGATCCCGGACGGCCACGACGCGGCGAGGTTCGTCCGGCACGGACGCCCACCACTCGGACTCGTCGGCGAGGTCGTGATCCGGCCCGGAAGGCTCGTCGTCGACGACGACCGAGAACCCGTCCACCACACCGACGGCGACCAGCGCGGAACGCGGGTAGGAGTCCGCGATCTCCTTGGACAGCAACGGAAAGGCGTCGGCCTCGACCACGCCGACCAACGGCGAGTCGGGCAGCAGCACCTCGTCCGCGCGATGCCATTCACCGGTGCCGTCCGGCAGGGCCAGCGCCCCCAGCCAGGGCTCCTCGCCGGCCCGCAGACCGGCGCGGTCGACGAGGCGCAGCACGGTCTCGACCAGGTCCAGCCCGTCGAGTCCGGCTTCGGCGTCTTCCAGCGACCGCGCCACGTTCTCGCGGAGTGTTGGATCCGCGAGCAGTTCGGCGGCCCCGGCCTCGACCGCGCCCAGCCGAACCAGCAACGGGTGCACGGCGTCCGGGTGCACGACCCGCAGGCCGGGCAACGGCTCGTCGGCGATCAAGGTGGTCCGCGGCCCCGTCACCACGCGGCCGTCGGCCAGCGGCACGGGCAGCGAGGCCAGCGCCTCGCGGACGTCCGGATCCACCTCGGCGAGAGGTGCGAAGGCCGCGTAGACGTCTCGCCACCAGCCGGGATCGCCGGAGACGCCCGCCAGAGCGGCAACCACCTCGGCGGTGGTCACGCGCGGGACTTCCAGTGCCGCCAAGGCCTTGGCGTGCACCGGAGCGGAGAGTTCAGCGTCCAGAAGACCGGGCAGAGCGTCCTCGACCAGGTCGACGAGTTCCTCGGAGCCGACGTCCAGAACACGGGCGCGCGAAGGCTCGATCCACTCACCGGAGGCCAAAGGCAGCCAGGCGGAGGCACGCAACGAGCGCACCACGGCCGTGCGCAGCCGATCGTCCACTTCGGACAACGGGAAGCCCGGCAACGGCACGAGGGCGGTCCGCTCGATGGCAGGCACCCGCGCCACCAGTGCCGGGTAGGCAGCGGCGGCGGCGTCCAGCACCGACCACGCGGCCGGTCCCGGCAGGATCCGGCGGCGCGAGGGCTCGACCGGCACGGTCGCGATCAGGCGGGCGGGCAGTGACAGGCGCTCGTCGGTCGGGGTCGGCGCGTGCAGCACGTCCTCGCCCAACTCCGAGTCGAGCGGGTACGCCCACGACACGGTCCACTGAGGACGGTGCTCGACGCCCTGGACGAGCTCGGCGGGCAGTTCGCCGACGGTGCGCTCCACCAGCCAGCGCGACTTGCCGACGGTGACCACGCCGTCGTCGGTGACGAAGCGTTCCCACGACTGGGAGCCGACCTCGACGCGACGCAGGCCCGGCAGCGCCAGGAGCAGGTCCGGCACCTCCTCGGCCAGGTCGTCCAGCGACAGGTCGACCTTCAGCGGCAGGCGGACCTCGGTCGCGAACCCTTCCGGCACGTCCTCCACGACGGGCCAGACCAGGCGCAGCACCGGCACGTCGCCGCCGCGCTCGGACGCCAGGTCCGGCACCTCGGCGCGGGTCCTCGCCAGGGAGAACTCGACGCCACCCGTCGTGGACACCACGCGCGGCGCGTCCGACACGGCCAGCACGGCCGCGAAACCGACGCCGAACTGGCCGACGCCGGACTCCTTCGAGGACGCACGCAGCGACGCCAGAGCGGCGACACCGGCCTTCGTCAGAGGCGCACCGGTGTTGGCCGCGCGAAGCTCGCCGTCGACGAGAGTGATCCGCAACACACCCGGCTCGGAACCGGCCGCGTCGGACGCGTTCTGGGCGAGTTCGACTAGCAAACGGTCCCGGTAACCACCGATGCGGAGGTCTTCTTCGGCGTTCGCGTCTTCACGGAAGCGGGTGGGCGAACCACGCCATGCGGCGAGGACCGAGGTGCGCAGGACCTCGGTGCCGAACGGGTCGGTCACTCCGAGACGTCCAGAACGTCCAGCTGCGCGTCGTCGTAGACCAGGTCGGCGACCGGCACCATCGGACTGATGTCGACCTCGACCTGCGAGTGCGCGCCGCAGCCGTAGTCGACGTGCACGACGTGGCCGTCCGCCGGGGCGATCTCGTTGGCGCAGACGCCGAACGCGGCACCGAACGCGCCGGCCACGCGGGTGTAGAAGCCGCAGGTCCCGCAGTGTGCGGGGGCGCTGCGGGCCATGTCGGAGCGCGGGCCGAAGTCCGAGGCGGCCCAGCGGTCGGCAGCGTCGAGGCGGCCCTCGCGGGACAGGACGCGGGTGCGGCCGAAGCCGATCTCCAGCGCCACCTCCTCGATGGCCGGGTCGTCGGACTGCACGTACGCCTCGACCAGGCGCGGGTCGTCCTCGCGGGGCGGCATCAGGTCGCCCACGCCCAGGTCACCGGCACGGACCCGTTCGCTCCACGGCACCCACTCCGGGGCGACCAGGGCGTCCTGGCCGGGCAGCAGCACGACCTCGCTGACCGAGACGGGCGTGCCCTCGCCGGCGTGGGCGACGGTCACCGCCCAGCTCCAGCCGCGATAGCCCGCGTGCTCGGCCTCGAACAGATGGGTGACGGAGTACTCGTCCTCGTCCTGCACCCCGACGTGAGCGCCGACGCGTTCCACCCCGGCCTCTTCCTGCGCAGCTGCGCGGGCGAGATCAACGGCGTCGAGGAGCATCTCAGTCGCGGTCACAAGATGAATTGTGCCGCAGGTCTTCGCCGGGACGAAAACTCGTGCCACCCTCCGTTGGGTGCGCTCACCCATCTGGCTGGTCCTCGTCGCGGTGCTGGCCGCCTGCTCGACTCCGCAGGAAGCGAAACCGCAGGTAGAAGTCCTGCAGAAGATTCCGCACGACACGTCGGCGTTCACCCAGGGGTTGGAACTGGTCGACGGCGTCCTCTACGAGGGCACCGGGCTCGAGGGCGAGTCGACGATGCGCGCGCTCGATCCGTCGACCGGCAACGTCCAGAAGAAGGTCGACCTGCCGCCGGAGTACTTCGGCGAGGGCATCACCGTCGTCGGCGACACCATCTGGCAGATCACCTGGCAGAACGGGGTCGCGATCGAACGCGACCGCAAGACGCTGAACGAGCTCCGCCGCGTGAGCTACGAGGGCGAGGGCTGGGGCATCTGCGACGACGGCAAGCGGCTGATCATGAGCGACGGCACCGCGAAGCTGACCTTCCGCGACCCCAAGTCGTTCAAGGAGACCGGAAGCGTGCAGGTCACGCGGGGCGGCCAGCCCCTCGCCCAGCTCAACGAACTGGAGTGCGTCGGCGGCAAGGTCTGGTCGAACGTGTGGAAGACCGACGAGATCGTGCGCATCGATCCGGCCAACGGACAGGTGACGAGCACCTACGACCTGTCCTCGCTCAAGCCGCAGGGCGACGTGGACGTCCTCAACGGGATCGCGCACGTCCCCGGAACCGACGAGTTCCTGGTCACAGGCAAGAACTGGCCGACCATCTTCCGAGTGAGGTTCAACGGGATGGGGCAGGATTGAGGGTGTGACGGACGAACGCGGGCGGAGTGACGGACCGGCTCCGAAGCGCTATCCGTGGCAGGACGACGAGTACCGGCCCCGGGAGCGTCGCGGGCCCGCGTCCGAGCACGGTTTCCAGGCCCCTCCCCGCCGCCCCCAGAACACCCGTCCGCTGCCCAACTCCGACCAGCAGACGACGCCGACGCCCAAACCGCCGCGCAAGCTCACGGTCACGCGCGTCGCGTGGTTTCGCGGCAAGCAGCTCTCGCAGCAGGCGGTCGCGGCGTTCCGGCGCGCGGCCCGCGCCGACGGAGCCGGCAAGTCCGGTATGACGTCGGTCACCTACGCGGTGATGATGAACTACGCCGCCGACGCCGCGATGGCCGTCGCGCTGGCGAACACGCTGTTCTTCTCGGCCGCGTCCGCCGAGTCCAAGACCAAGGTCGCGCTCTACCTGCTGATCACGGTCGCGCCGTTCGCGTTGATCGCGCCGGTGATCGGCCCGCTGCTGGACAGGATCCAGCGCGGCCGGCGGCTCGCGCTGGCGGCGTCCTGCGTGCTGCGGATCGTGCTGTCGGTCGTGATGGCGCTGAACTTCGACAACTGGCTGCTGTACCCGGCTGCGCTGGGCAGCATGGTCCTGTCGAAGTCGTTCACCGTGCTCAAGTCCGCGATCACCCCGCGCGTCCTGCCGCCCGAGATCACGCTGTCCAAGACCAACGCCCGCATGACGATCTTCGGACTCGCGGCGGGCGGCGTGTTCGGGGCGTTCGCCGCGGGCTTCGCGAACGTGTTCGGCTCGCCGGGCGCGTTGTGGTTCACCGCGGTGCTGTGCCTGGTGAACGCGTGGTTGTGCATGAAGATCCCGTCGTGGGTCGAGGTGACCGAGGGCGAGGTCCCCGCCACGCTCACCCCCAGGGCCGCCAGGCAACCCGTCTCCCGGCACGTCGTGGTCTCGTTGTGGGGCAACGGTTCCATCCGCGTCCTGACCGGCTTCCTGACGCTGTTCGCGGCGTTCGTGATCCGCGAGCAGACCGAGGGCGACGCGGTGCGGCAGTTGCTCCTGCTCGGCGTGATCGCCGGTGCGGCGGGTGTCGGCAGCTTCCTCGGCAACGCGATCGGCGCACGCCAGCACTTCGCCAAGCCGGACGAGGTGGTCATCGCCTGCGTCGGCACCGCACTGGTGGCCACGATCGTCGCCGCCGCGCTGCCGGGCCTGGTCACCGCGGCCATCGTCGGTCTGCTGGGCGCCACGGCGTCGTCGCTGGCCAAGATCAGCCTCGACGCGGTGATCCAGGACGACCTGCCGGAGGAGTCGCGCGCGTCCGCGTTCGGCCGCTCCGAGACGATCCTGCAGCTCGCGTGGGTCTTCGGCGGCGCGCTCGGCGTGCTGCTGCCCGCGACGTTCTGGGTCGGCTTCCTCGTGCTCGCCGTGCTGCTCGCGCTGGGCCTCACGCAGACGTGGATGTACCGCAACGGCACGTCGTTGCAGAGGCTGGTCCGCAGGCCGGCTCCGGCGACCCCGTAGGCTGCCTGACGTGCGTCGACTTGCTTCTGTAATGGCCGCCAGCGTTCTCGTGCTGTCCGGATGTTCGCTCCAGCGGCACGACCCCGAGGTCACGTTCTACGCGAACGGCGAGACCATCCGCATGGAGCCGACGATCTACTGCGACGTCGAGGGCTCCAACTGCGCCGAGAAGAACGAGCCCGGCACGCTGAAGGTGCCCGCGGGCAAGGTCGTGCAGATCTCCGTGGACGGACAGCTCGCGGACGGCCTCTGGGAGGTCGTGTGCGTGTACGAGAACGCCGCTCGCGTGCAGGAGGGCTGCACCTCGCCGTTGCTCGGCAAGGGCGAGAACTACACGTACACGCTGGCCGTGCCGAACGACTCCGACCAGCTGGTGCGCGTCGAGGTGCACGAGGCGGCCGGCGCGGTGCTGGAGACCGGCCAGCCGCTCATGCGCGGTTCGTGGGTCGTCGACATCACCCGCTGATCACCGCCTGCCGAACGCCTCCCACCACTCGCTGGGAGCGATCCGCAGGGCGGAGTCCATCAGGGCCTTGCCGGTGTCGGTGACCACCGACGCCTGCATGGTCTGGATGAAGCGCTCCATCTTGGTGACGCCGGCGGCCTGGTACTCCCTGGCCTGCAACAACAGCTCCAGCTTGTCCGCGTCACGCGAGCAGCGCGCCTCGGGCGTGTGGTCGAAGCCCTTGGCGGACTCGTGTTCGGCCACCAGCGCCTCGATGTGCGCGGCCAGCGGCGCGGGCAGGTGCTGGACCTGGTCCCGCGCGACCTGTTCCGGCGGCATCTTCACGTCGAGGTAGAGCTTGCCGACGTACGGGATGTCGCCGATGCGCGCCTCGGGCACGTCGTGGAAGAGGCCCAAGGTCGCCGCCCTGTCGGGATTCGCGCCCTCCTGCACGGCGATCGCGTACGCCAGAACGCCCACCCGGAACGAGTGGGCGGCCACCGACTCGGGGTTCTGCACCCCGGCGAAGAGCCACCCCGCTCTGGGCAGGCGTTTGAGCTGGCCGACCTCGTAGACGAACTCGACGATCCTGTCAGCGTCAGACATGACGCTGATCCTTTTACGGATCGAGGTCCCGCGCCACCACGCGGACGGCCTCTGCGACGAGCTTCATGGTCTTCTTGTCAGACGGGTAGCGGCCGCGGCGCAGGTCAGGCTGGACCTTGTTCTCGAGGAGCCTGATCACTTCCTCGATCAGGCCGTGCAACTCCTCGGCCGGACGGCGACGCGCCTCCACGACGGACGGCGCCGGGTCGACCAGGCGCACGGACAGCGCCTGCGGACCGCGGCGGCCTTCAGCCATGCCGAACTCGATGCGCTGGCCGGCTTTGAGGCCTTCGACACCGGCAGGCAGGGCGGCTTTGCGGACGTAGACGTCCTCGCCACCGTCCTGGGTGACGAATCCGAAGCCCTTCTCCGTGTCGTACCACTTGACCTTGCCGGTCGGCACCGCGCTCACCATTCCCTTGTCTGCATGACGAACGCGCCCCAGGCGTACCCAGGACGCGTCCCACCAGAGTAGCCAGAAGACCTTGAAGTAGGCACCTCCGTTAGCGCGACTAGCATCTTCGGCATGACCGTTCCGAAGTTGATGCCGCTGGCCATCGGCCTGTTCGCCGTGGGCGTACTGGCGATCATCGCGGTCTTCGTGCTCTTCGCCCTGGGCCACAGCGACCTGCCCGCGTGGCTGAACTTCGCCGGCACCTACCTGCCCGCGATCGGCCTCGGGCTCGGGATCGTCGCGGTGATCAGGAAATCACGCCGGAAGAAGTCCTGAGCCACTCCGGGAACTCCCGCAGGTCCTCCAGCACGACCGCCGCGCCCGCTTCGGCCAGTTCCGCACGCGAGCACGGCCCCGTGACGACGCCGACGCCCAGCGCCCCGGCCGCCCTGGCGCCGTTCATGTCGCCGACGTGATCACCGACGTAGACAGCGGCGCCGTGCAGCTTGAGCGACTCGGCCTTGCCCGTCGACCACAGCTCGCCGTAGAGGTGGTCGACCTCCCAGCCCATGGCTTCCAGGTGCAGCGCGGCGTTCTTGCGGTACTTGCCGGTGACGACCATGGTCCGGCCACCGAGTTCGCGGACGCACTGCAACGCCGCGGCGGCTCCGGGCAACGCGACGGTGCCGGGAATCACGAGCTCCGGGTACAGGGCGCGGAAGAGCGAGACCATGTCCGGGATCTCCTCCTCGGGCACGCCCATGTCGCGGTAGGTCATGTCGAGGGGCGGGCCGAGGTTCGCCGCGAAGTGCTCGCCGTCGAGGGCGTGCCCGGTGCGGGCGCCCACCTCGTTCAGCACGGCGGCCATGCCCGGTCGCGGGTCGATGAGGGTCATGTCCAGGTCGAAGCCCACGGTGAACGACACAGAACCTCACTCTACGTCTTTACAAAAGCTGTAACTGTGTAAAGGTGAAGCGGTGAGCGACATCACCGAGCTCTTGCTGGACTCGGCCGCCGACCTCTTGGCGGCCCGTGGATTCCACGGGCTGCGCATGATCGAGGTCGCCAGTCGCGCCGGAGTGAGCAGACAGACCGTCTACAACGAGTTCGGCAACAAGGAAGGGCTCGTCCAGGCCGTCGCCGTGCACAAGACGGAGGAGTACCTGACCGGGATCGCGACCCGGCTCAAGGAGGACCCGGACCCGTGGGAGGCGATGCGGTCGGCGTTCCGCTTCACCTTCGAGCAGACCGAGAAGGACCGCCTGGTCTCGGCCGTGCTGACCGGGCAGAACGCCGAGGACCTGCTGCCGTTCATCACGATCCGCGGCCATCCGATCCTGTTCTACGCCACCGAGGTCGTCGAACAGCACCTCAGCAACCACTTCCCCGGCAGGCACGTGCGGTTCACGGCGGAGACGACCGTGCGGCTCGCCCTGAGCCATCTGCTGATGCCGAGCGGGGATCTGGACAGCGCGATGGACGCCGTGGTCCGGGTCGCCAGAGTGACGATGGACGCATGATCAGGTAGACGTCGGTCTGGCTGACCTCGCGCCGGTCCGTGATGGCCTCGTTCACGAACCGGCGCTCAGTCACGTTCGCCGCTGGGGTGGTGGCCTTCGCGGTGGACGTGGCGTTGATCTACTTGGCGCCGGCGTAACTGACGCCGAGCTGGCGCAGTGCTTCTTCGAGCGTGCGCATGACCTCCAGGGTGTTCTCCCAGGTGATCCGCGGGTTCTCCGTCAGTCCCGCGGCGACGCTCTCCTCGACGGCGCGGATCTGGTGCTGGTAGCCCTCGTCCTCGATCGTGTGCTCGACGCCGTTGATCACGACGGCGGTGGGGTTGAACATCGGGTCGACGAGCTCGATGCGGCCCCGGGTGCCGACGATCTCCGCGCGGGCCCCGGTGTTGGCGACGAGCGAGCAGCTGAGCAACGCGTGGGCACCGTTGTCGTAGGCCAGGAAGATGCCCGCGTCAGCGTCCACTTCGGTCGGTGCGAGGCTGCCGTGCGCGTGGACGTGCGTTGGCACGCCCAGCAGTTGGTGCGTGAGCGCGACCGGGTAGACGCCGAGGTCGAGGGTCGCGCCACCGCCGGCTTCCTTGGCCCACAGGCGGTCGCCGTCGCTGAACGCGTGCCGGAAGCCGAAGTCGGCGCGGATCATCCGCACCTCGCCGATCTCACCGGCTTCGATCGCCTCCTGGACCTTGCGGACCAGCGGGTTGAACCGCGTCCACATGGCCTCCATGAGGAAGAGGTTCTTCGATCGTGCCCGTTCGATCATCTCCTCGGCGTCCGCGACCGTGAGCGCGAAAGCCTTCTCGCACAGCACGTTCTTGCCGGCGTCGAGCGCGGCCAGCACGACCTCGTGGTGCTGGCCGTGCGGCGTGGCGACGTAGACGACCTCGACGTCAGGGTCGGCGAGCAGGTCGTGGTAGTCGCCGTACGCGCGCTCGATGCCGAAGTTCTCCGCGAACTTCTGGGCTTTGGTGATGTCCCGCGAGGACACCGCGAGCACGGTGGCACCCGCCTTGAGCATGTCGGCGGTCACGGCATGCGCGATTCCACCTGTAGCGATCACACCCCACTTCATGAGGTGAGCTTAGATTGGAGGCATGCGCCTCATCCTGAACGTGATCTGGCTGGTGCTCGCCGGTTTCTGGATGGCCGTCGGCTACGCGGTCGCCGGGCTCATCTGCTGCGTCCTGATCATCACGATCCCGTGGGGCATCGCGTCGTTCCGGATCGCGAACTACGCGCTCTGGCCGTTCGGCCGCGAGGTCGTGGACAAGCCGGGCGCCGGCACCGGATCGCTGCTGGGCAACGTCATCTGGATCATCGTCGCCGGTGTGTGGCTCGCGATCGGCCACGTGATCACCGGCATCGCGCTCTGCGTCACGATCATCGGAATCCCGCTCGGGCTCGCGAACTTCAAGCTGGTGAAGGTCTCGCTGGTGCCGCTGGGCAAGGAGATCATCGAGGTCCCGTGAGGGTTCCCCGCGCCTCGTCGGGGCGAGGCGCGGGGAACCACTCAGTGGCACGAGCTCTCAGGCTTCGCTGTCCAACAGCTCGTGCAGGCACAGGATGTTGCCCTCGGTGTCGGTGAACCACGCCGCGCGCTCGCTGCCCATGACCGCGATGTGGCCGGTGGTCTTGAAGTCGGGCAGGTCGTAGTCCTCGAAGCGCACGCCCCTGCCTTCGAGTTCCGCGATCTCGCCCTCCAGATCGGGCACCTCGAAGCTGATGGCCGTCTGCCGGCTCTGCGCCCCCTTCTCGGCAGGCCTCAGTCCCAGCGCGTCACCCTGGCCGAGCGCGAAGATCCGCGTGCCGTCCTCGGTCGTGGTGATGGGCTTGAGGCCGAGCATGTCGGCGTAGAAGCGGCCGGCGCGCTCGGGGTCTTCGACGGGCAGCATCGTCGTGGTTCTGGTGGTGGTGAGCATTGCGCGCCTCCTCCGGCGGAATCCACTGATGTTGCGCCCGTCACACCCTTCCCGCAAGAGGTACTTTGACCTGCGGAGATTGTTGATTCGCGGGACGATTTCGCTCCGTGAACACTCTGCGCCTCGCCGTGCTCGCCGCTGCTCTCGGGCTGTCCGGATGCGCGATGGTCCGGCCTCCGGTCAAGACCGTCGAGCCCTTCGTGGTGCCGTCGACGACGCCCGCGGACACACCGGCGTGCCGCCTGTTCGACCCGGCCGACCTGACCGAGCACCGGTTCCACCACGGGTACGCGAACGCTTCGAGCTGCTTCTGGCTCTCGGACGACTCCGGCCCGCTCTCGATCAGCCTTCGCGACAGGTCCACGCCCGAGCAGTACCTCGCGAAGCCGGACGGACTGAAGACCTCGCCGATCACCATCGGCGGGCACTCCGGGCTGCTCGCCGAGAACAGCAGGGGGACGGGCACGTGCGGTGTCGTGCTGACGCATCCCGGCGGCGTCGCGGCCGCGGAAGTCCTCACCGATGCCGGCGGCAGGTCGTGCGAGATCGCCCAGGCCGTGATGAAGGTGATCGAACCGAAGTTGTCCTAGGCGTGCTTCGCGCTGTCGTCGAGGTTGAGCAGCTCCACCGACTTCGCCCGCATCTCCACCTTGCGGATCTTGCCGGTGACCGTCATCGGGAACTCGTCCACCACGTGCACGTAGCGCGGGATCTTGTAGTGGGCGAGCTTGCCGGCGCAGAACTCCCGCACGGCCTCGGCGGTCAACCCCGAGGCGCCGTCGCGCAGGCGCACCCAGGCCATCAGCTCCTCGCCGTAGCGGGCGTCGGGCACACCGATCACCTGGGCGTCGAGCACGTCCGGGTGGGTGTAGAGGAACTCCTCGATCTCGCGCGGGTAGATGTTCTCGCCGCCGCGGATGACCATGTCCTTGATGCGGCCGGTGATGTTCACGTAGTCGTCGTCATCCATCACCGCGAGGTCGCCGGTGTGCATCCAGCCGGCCGGGTCGACGGCCTCCGCGGTCTTCTCCGGCTCGTTCCAGTAGCCGAGCATGACGGAGTAGCCGCGCGTGCACAGTTCCCCCGGTTCACCGCGCGGGACCGTGCGGCCCGTGTCCGGGTCGACGATCTTGACCTCGAGGTGCGGGCCGACCCTGCCGACCGTCCCAACGCGACGGTCGAGGGAGTCGTCCACGCGCGTCTGCGTTGACACCGGGGAGGTTTCGGTCATGCCGTAGCAGATCGAGACCTCGCGCATGCCCATCCGGTCGACGACCTGCTTCATCACCTCGACCGGGCACGGCGAGCCCGCCATGATGCCGGTGCGCAACGACGACAGGTCGTAGCCGTCGGCCAGGTCCAGCATCGCGATGAACATCGTCGGCACGCCGTAGAGCGACGTGCACTTCTCTTCCTGAACGGCCGCAAGGGTTTTCGCCGGGTCGAAAGCCGGTGCCGGGATCACGACGCACGCGCCGTGGCTCGTGGCGGCGAGGTTGCCCATGACCATGCCGAAGCAGTGGTAGAACGGCGGCACCACGCAGATGCGGTCGTGCTCGGTGTAGTTGACCAGCTCACCGACGAAGTAGCCGTTGTTGAGGATGTTGTGGTGCGAGAGGGTCGCACCCTTGGGGAAGCCAGTGGTGCCCGATGTGTACTGGATGTTGATCGGGTCGTCGCGGTCCAGCTCGACGTCCGGGATCTCGTCGCCGGTCCACTGCGGATCGTCGACGAACACGACGTTGCGCAGCTCGGTGCAGCGCGGCCGCACCTCTTCGATCATGGCCGCGTAGTCGGACGTCTTGAACGACCGCGCGGACACCAGCGTGTGGATGCCCGCCTGGTTCAGCACGTACTCCAGCTCGTGCACGCGGTACGCCGGGTTGACGTTGACCAGGATCGCGCCGATCCGGGCCGTCGCGTACTGCACGAACACCCACTCGGCGCAGTTCGGCGCCCAGATCCCGACCCGGTCGCCCTTGCGCACGCCCAGCGTCGTGAGGCCGGCGGCGGCCCGGTCGACCTCTGCCGAGAGCTCCGCGTACGTCCATCGTCGATCTGTTGCTTTGTCGACAAGTGCCTCACGGTCGCCGAAGCGCGCGACGGTCGCCGCGAGGTTCGCGTGGATCGTGTCGCCCAGCAGCGGGGCGGCGGAGGTGCCCGAGGAGTAGCTGGCGGTCATCCACCAGACGGTAGTCAGGCTCCGGCGTATGGCAAGGGCACGACCAGGCACGGACCGCCGCTGTAGAGGCCGGCGTCGATCGCCAGCACCTTGTCGTCGGCGTAGACGAGAGGCCCGTCGATCTGGTCCGGCGGCACCCCGAGCTGATCCGCGATGACGCTGTGGCCGTGCACGATCGTGCCGCCGCCGAGGGTCGCGAGCAGCTCGTCCGCGATTTCCGGCCCCTGCGGCCCCCGGAACGCGTACCGGGTCGTCATCTTGCGCCAGCACTCCCACCAGTCGACGAGGTCGTCGCCCTTGAGCACGTGCCGGACGGCCTCGTTGACCTCTTCGATCGAGGACCCCCATTCGAGGTAGGCCACCGTGTCGGAGTGCATCAGCAGGTGGTCGTCGCGCAGCTTCAGCACCGGCCGGTTGGTGAGCCACTCGACGTGCTCGTCGGTCAGCCGGTCCTGGTCGCTGCGCAGCCCGCCGTTGAGCAGCCAGCTGCGCGCGAACGACCGCGGCCCCATGCTGTCGGGCACCTGCTCGTCGCCGAACCGGTGCATGCCGAGCAGCAGGACCTCGTGGTTGCCGATCAACGAGCTGACCGAGCCACCGGCCTCCGCCGCCTCCTCGCCGAGGCGCATGACCAGGTCGATCACGCCCACCCCGTCGGGTCCGCGGTCCACGAAGTCGCCGAGGAACCACAGCTCGGCCTCGCCACCCGCCCAGTGACCGTCCTCGTCGCACAGCTCGGCGACGTGCAGGGCTCTGGTCAGTTCTGCGAGGTGCCCGTGCACGTCACCCACGACGTACATCGGACGGCGATCCGTGTCCACCTCCGCGACGATAGGTGATGAACCCTCGCGCGTCAGTGGTCAGTCCAGTCGCCGAACGGGTCCTGAGAGTGACCGACGAGCTCAGCGATCGACTTCAGCACGCGCGTCGGCCGGTACGGGAACATCTCCGCGCTCTCGGCCGTGAAGACGCCGGACAGCACGAGGATGGTCTGCAGACCCGCTTCCAGGCCCGAACGCACGTCGGTGTCCATGCGGTCGCCGATCATCAGCGCGTTCTCGGAGTGCGAGCCCAGCGCGCGCAGAGCCGAGCGCATCATCAACGGGTTCGGCTTGCCGACGTAATAAGGCTCACGGCCGGTGGCGCGCTCGATCAACGCCGCCACGGCACCGGTCGCGGGCAGCGAGCCCTCGCGCGACGGGCCGGTCGCGTCGGGGTTGGTCGCGATGAACTTCGCGCCCTCCTCGACCAGGCGGATGGCCTTGGTGATCGCGGTGAAGCTGTAGGTGCGGGTCTCGCCGAGCACCACGTAGTCCGGGTCGCGGTCGGTCAGCACGTAGCCGATCTCGTGCAGCGCGGTGGTGAGGCCGGCCTCGCCGATGACGAACGCCGAGCCGTTCGGGCGCTGCGAGTCGAGGAACTTGGCCGTGGCCAGCGCGGACGTCCAGATGGACTTCTCCGGGATGTCCAGGCCGGTGCGCTGCAGACGCGCGCGCAGGTCCCGTGGCGTGTAGATGGAGTTGTTCGTGAGCACGAGGAACGGGGTCTCGGCGGCACGAAGCTCCGCGACCAGCTCGTCCGCTCCCGGGATGAGGTGCTCCTCGTGCACGAGGACGCCGTCCATGTCCATCAAGTAGTGCCACATGGGTCTAAGTATCGATCACGCGGGCGCGGAACGTCGCGATCTGGAGCTGGAGATAACGTTCGATCACCTGGAGTTCATCGTCGCCGAAGTGGCCGAGCACCTCGATGAGGCTCTGCCGGGCCTCCTCGAACAGCTGGCCGAACTTCTCCACGTCGCCGACCGTGACCTCGACCAGCACCTTGCGGCGGTCGTGCGGATCCCGGACCCGGCGGACGAAACCGGCGCGTTCGAGGCGGTCGATCACGCCCGTGACGGCGCCGGTGGAGAGCCCGGAGAGTTCGGCGAGGCGACCGGCCGTGATCGGCCCCCCGGCCCTCATCGCCAGGTCGAGGCACTTCTCGTCGGTCGCGGACAGGCCCATCCTGGCGGCGACCTTCGTGTGGAACATGACGGTGAGCGCGCTCTGCTCCCGCATGTACCAGGTGAACCTCTCGAGCACTTCAGGTTCCATGTTGAACATCTTAGCCACTAAGACAATTCGTTGTGGGAGTGCTCCAAACGGGCAGAGAGTGAGAAACCTCGTTTGTGGAGTCACCTACAGCGGGTTGTTCATTAAGCTAAACAAGGTGACTGCAGTTGAGCTGGGAATACCCATCGTGCGCGGCACTCCTGACGTGTCCGCACGTCCGGACTCGCCGCTGCTGGTCGACAGGTTCGGCCGGGTGGCGAAGGACCTCCGCGTCTCGCTGACCGACCGGTGCAACCTGCGCTGCACCTACTGCATGCCCGCCGAGGGCCTCGACTGGCTGCAGAAGGACGAGCTGCTCACCGACGACGAGCTGATCCGGCTCATGCGCATCGCGGTCGTCGACCTGGGCGTCACCGACATCAGGTTCACCGGCGGCGAGCCGTTGCTGCGGCGCGGCCTCGAGCAGGTCATCGCCGCGACGGCCGCGCTGGAGCCCCGTCCGCGCATGTCGATGACGTCGAACGGCATCGGCCTCAAGCGCAGGGCCCAGTCGCTCAAGGACGCCGGTCTGAACCGGATCAACGTCTCGCTCGACACCCTCGACCCGGACCGGTTCGCGACGCTGACCAGGCGCGACCGCATCACGGACGTGCTGGACGGCCTGGACGCCGCCCGAGAGGCCGGGCTGGAACCGGTGAAGGTCAACTCCGTGCTGATGCGCGGGTTGAACGAGGACGAGGCCGTCCCGCTGCTGCGGTTCTGCGTCGAGAACGGCTACCAGCTGCGGTTCATCGAACAGATGCCGCTCGATGCGCAACACGGCTGGACGCGCACAAACATGGTCACGGCCGATGAGATCCTCACGATGCTCTCGTCCGCCTACACGCTGACGCCGGAGGAGACCCCGCGCGGCGGTGCTCCGGCCGAACGCTGGCTGGTCGACGGCGGTCCCGCGGTCGTCGGCGTGATCGCGTCGGTGACCAGGCCGTTCTGCGCCGCCTGCGACCGCACCCGGCTCACCTCGGACGGCCAGATCCGCAACTGCCTGTTCAGCCAGAGCGAGACCGACCTGCGCGCGCTGCTGCGCGACGGCTCCCCCGACGCCGCGATCGCCGACGCCTGGCGTGCCACAATGTGGGCCAAGGCGGCCGGTCACGGCATCAACGACGCGGGCTTCTCGCAGCCCGACCGCCCCATGAGCGCCATCGGAGGATGACAGTGACGGCCGTGAAGATCCGCTATTTCGCGGGCGCCCGCGCCGCGGCCGGGGTCTCCGACGAGGACCTGCTGCTCGACACCTCCGAACCCACCGTGGCGCTCGTGGTCAGCACCATCGGCGAACGGCACGGCGACAAGCTCGGCAAGGTCCTCGCCGCGTCGAGCTTCCTGCTGGACGGCGTCGCGGTCCGCGACACGTCGGTGCGCGTGCCTGCGGGTTCCCAGCTGGACGTGCTGCCGCCGTTCGCCGGCGGCTGACGCAGCCGGCAACGCCTTCGCGAGCGCGTCGATCCTCCTGCCTCAGGTCCTGGCGTGCCCGCGTCACCCAGGTTCACGAAGCCGCCTGGAGCCCGCTGGAGGGCCAGAACACCCAGGCGATCAAGTGCCGGCCGCTACTCCTTCGCGCGAGCCCCGCGAGAGCGTTTCGGACGTCGTTCCGGCTCGGTCAGGTGGTGGGCGTGGCGCCCCTTTCAGGGGACCGTCCGCCGCCTCCGATGGCCCAGCACGCGTGAGCCACGCCTCACTTTCCGTAATAGTTTTCGCCCGATCTCAGAATGGAAACGGACCGATAACGACACCTTTGACCTGCGCGTTTGTAGGCTCTGCACAACACTCCAAACCGTTACTGTGATGCGCGTCACAGGCACAAACATTTGATGAGGGCCCCGCCGGTTACGTACGGTCGCTCCTCGGCTGGCCCCGAACCGGCCAAGAGCACGACCGGAGCACCAGCACCGAACCCAGTCCGACGGTGCTCCGGAACAACCCCGAGCGAGAGAAACCGCCGGACTGGGACGCAGGAACGCACCGGGCCCCGAACCCGAGTTCCTGGCAGCAGGTGTGGTGGACCGAGAGGCACATGGCTTTCAACCGTGGCAAGCAGGGCAAGCAGAGTTCCGCCGCTCGCACTATCGCCAAGGTCGCGGCCGTCGGCATCATCGCCGGCGCCCCTCTGGGCCTGGCCGTTGGCACCGCCAACGCGGCCCCCGTGAACTGGGACGCCCTCGCGCAGTGCGAGGCAAGTGGTAACTGGGGCGCCAACACGGGCAACGGCTACTACGGCGGCCTGCAGTTCACCCAGCAGACCTGGAACGCCTACGGCGGCCAGGGCAGCCCGGCCAACGCCTCCCGCGAACAGCAGATCGCTGTCGCCGAGCGCGTGGCCGCCGGCCAGGGCGTCAGCAACGCCTGGCCCGCCTGCAGCCGCAAGCTGGGCGCCAACTCGGCCCCGGCCCCCGCTGCCAAGGCCGTCCCGCAGCAGCAGCGCAAGGCCCAGCCGCAGCAGCGCCAGACCGCACCGGTGCAGCAGGCCCCGGTCGTCGCGCTCGCGGGTTCGAAGACGAACCCGTCCGGCAACTACGAGATCAAGGCGGGCGACACCCTGTCGAAGATCGCCGATGCCAACAAGGTCGCCGGCGGTTACCAGGCCATCGTGGAGAAGAACAAGGACTTCCTCACGAACCCCGACCTGATCTTCCCGGGCCACAAGATCCTGATCTGAGTCTTCCAGGACTCGGACCGATTCACCTCGGATCTGACAGGCCGCACGAACGCCAGCCCCTCTGACGCGGGCTGACACAGGACCAGGGATCTCACCGTTACCCCCCGACGGTGAGGTCCCTGCCTGCGTCTCCGCACAACGGCGCCGAACGGGCTGCAAGACCGAGGGAGACACGCCCGCGGGACCACCCTCGCAAGGTGACGCCCTCACGGCAGGCGACCACCCCGCTGGAACGCGACGAGCCAACGCAAGCCGACCCACACGGCCGAGCCCGCCAACACAAAACGCCCCGCGCGGTGCCACCAGGCGCGCACCAACGCAAGGCAACCACGGACGAAGCCTGGCGTGGCGATGCGAAGCGAGCCGTCTGAACCTAGAGCGCCGGGTAGCGGTTCGGGCCCTTCAAGGCGATTGGGGCTTTACCTTGAGTGGGCGGGATGCTCCCCGCATGGGCACGGCCGGGCGCTTTTCAGCCCGGCCTTTTCCGGCCGTCAAGCATCCCGCCAGAGGCTCAAGGTCAAGCCCCAATCGCAACCCCGCTCAGTTCTGTCACGACCCGAGGGACCACCCTCGCAAGGTGACCACCCGCACGGAACGCGACCAACCCCGCTGGAACAGGAACGGCCAACGCAAGCGGACCCGCGCCACCGACCTCAGGGGCAGTTGACCCACTCGTCCTCGCCCCCGGAGAACACCTGCCGCTTCCACACCGGCAACCGAGCCTTGACCTCGTCCACCAGGTCAGCACAAAGGGAAAACGCTTCCCCCCGATGCTCCGCGGCCACCGCACACGCAAGGGCGACATCGCCGATCTTCAACGGCCCGACCCGGTGCGAAACGGCAATCCCGTGCACCCCGGAGTACTTCTCAGCCAAGGAAGAAACAACCTCAGCCACCACATCCGAAGCAGACGGGTGCGAGTGGTACTCCAACTCCAGCACCGACCGCCCACCGTCGTGATCCCGCACAACGCCAGAAAAGGTGACCACGGCACCAGCCCGGTCAGACCCGACCAGCGCGGCGTGCTCCTCGACCGACAGCGGCTCCTCGGTCACAACGGCCCGCAGCACAACGCTCATTTGTGGTCACCTCCACGCAGCTGGTCGAGAGCATGCTCGACGACCGAGGCCAACACGTCCAGCCCGTCCCGCACCCCGCCGGTCGACCCGGGCAGGTTCACGATCAACGTCCGCCCGGCCACCCCGGCCACTCCGCGCGACAACACGGATCCTGGCACGCGCGGCCAGCCGGACATGCGGATCACGTCGGCCAGGCCGGGCACCTCGTAGTCCAGCACGGCCCGCGTGGCCTCGGGAGTCCGGTCGGTCGGGTTGATTCCGGTCCCACCGGTGGTCAGAACGAGGTCAGCCCCGGAGGCCACCGCGTCGGCCAGCGCCTTCTGGACCGGATCGCCATCAGGCACGACGACCGGGGCGGAAACCGAGAACCCGCGCGACGAGAGCCATTCGACGATCAACGGTCCGCTGCGATCGGCGTAGACCCCGGCGGCAGCACGGTTGGAAGCGGTGATCACCACTGCCTTCACGGACGCTCCCACAGACCGGACTTGCCGCCTTCCTTGCGCTCCACCCGAACCGCGTCCAACGAGGCGGCGGGGTCGACCGACTTCACCATGTCGTGCAACGTCAGGCCGGCCACGGACACCGCGGTCAGGGCCTCCATCTCGACGCCGGTGCGGTCGGTGGTGCGGACCGTGGCCGTGATCAGCACGGAGTCCGAGGCCAGGGCCAGGTCGACCACCACCGAAGACAACGAGATCGGGTGGCACAGGGGCACGAGTTCCCAGGTGCGCTTCGCGGCCATGATGCCGGCGATCCTGGCCGTGGCCAGGGCGTCGCCCTTGGGCAGGCCGTCGGCGCCCAGCAACGCAACCACCTCGGCGGTCGTGTGCAGGATCCCGGTGGCCACGGCGGTCCGGGTGGTCTGCTCCTTGCCGGAGACGTCGACCATCCGGGCCGCGCCGTGGGAGTCCAGGTGGGTGAACTGCTTGGTCATACGGCGATCGTATGCCTGCCCAAGGCCTACAGCCCGTGCGTAAAGACCTCAAGCGGGCACGCACTTCGCCCGTTTGAGGTCTTTACGGCTTTGGCTTGTACTGGCGTCACAGCGGCCTTAGGAAGTCGCGGCCTTGCGCACCGCTTCGGCCACGGCCGGAGCAACGGTGTTGTCGAAGACCGACGGGACGATGAACGACGCGTTGAGGCGGTCGCCGTCCACCACGTCCGCGATGGCCTGCGCGGCGGCCAGCAGCATCGCGTCGGTGATGGTGCGGGCGTGCGCGTCCAGCAGGCCGCGGAAGACGCCGGGGAACGCCAGCACGTTGTTGATCTGGTTCGGGAAGTCCGAGCGGCCGGTCGCGACGACGGCGGCGTGCTGCTGGGCCTCCATCGGGTCGATCTCCGGGTCCGGGTTGGCCAGCGCGAACACGATGGCGTCCTTGGCCATCGTGGCGACCTGGTCCGCGCCGAACAGGTTGGGGGCCGAGACGCCGATGAACACGTCGGAGCCGACCAGCGCGTCGTGCAGGCGGCCGGACTCGTTGCCCTTGTTCGTGGTCGCGGCGATGGACTTCAGGTTCGAGTCCAGGCCGGGACGGTCGCGGTGCACGATGCCGTCGACGTCCACGGCGATGATGTCGCCGGGCGACTGGGCCTGCAGCAGGCGGATGATCGCGGAACCGGCCGCGCCGACGCCGCAGACCGTGATGCGGCAGTTCTTGATGTCCTTCTTCACGACGCGCAGGGCGTTGCGCAACGCGGCGACGACGACGATGGCCGTGCCGTGCTGGTCGTCGTGGAACACCGGGATGTCGAGCTTCTCGCGCAGGCGGGCCTCGATCTCGAAGCAGCGCGGCGCGGAGATGTCCTCGAGGTTGATGCCGCCGTACACGGGAGCGATGAGCTCGACCGCGCGGATGATCTCCTCGGTGTCCTGGGTGTCCAGGCAGACCGGCCAGGCGTCGACGCCGGCGAACTTCTTGAACAGCGCGGCCTTGCCCTCCATCACGGGCAGGGCGGCGGCGGGGCCGAGGTTGCCGAGGCCCAGGACCGCGGACCCGTCGGTCACCACGGCGACGGTGTTGCGCTTGATGGTCAGGCGGCGCGCGTCGTCCGGGTTCTTGGCGATGGCCTCGCACACGCGGGCGACACCCGGCGTGTACGCGCGGGAGAGGTCGTCACGGTTGCGCAGCGGCACCTTGGACGCGATCTCGATCTTGCCACCGAGGTGCACGAGGAACGTGCGGTCCGACACCTTGCGGACGACGATGCCGGGCAACGTCTCCAGCGTGTCGGTGATGTCCTTGGCGTGGTTCGCGGACAGGGCGTTGCACGTGAGGTCGATGACGACGCGGTCGTTGTGCGACTCGACGACGTCGAACGCCGTGATCACACCGCCGGCGCGGCCGACGGCCGAGGTGAGGTCACCCGCGGCGCTCGCTGACGGCGGCGCCTCCAGACGAACGGTGATCGAGTAACCAGGGCCGGGGACCGGCATCGTCGTCCTCCCACGAAGTACAGCTCAAGCGGGAAGTGAGCCTATCCCCGGGCCCATTGCGGTACGCACGCGACTCGGCAGTCTTAAGACCGCCCTGACAGTCCGATGAGGACCGATCAGGATTTGTTGATCTCGGTCACCGGGTGCCGGTACGGGAGGTCGTCCGACGACAGCGGGAACGTCACCGTGCCGAACGGGGACAGCGCACCCTGCACGTCACTGGTCAGTTCGGTGACGGGGTGGCCGCCGTCCGGACCTTCCGGCCAGTGCGGGTCGACCCGTCCAGGGCGTCCTTTCGCCACGTTCTCCTCCTCGGTGGTGCCAGATGACGCGACAAGTGTGACAGAGGACGACGAGATCACCAGCGGCCCATATACCGTGGTGAGAATGTCCGGCACCACTCTCGCCGACTGGCTGCGCGCCCAGGACGACGCTGCTCTCGTCGCGCTGCTGCGCGCCCGTCCCGACCTGGCAACGCCCCCACCTGCCGATATGTCCGTGCTCGCGACACGGGTCGGCACCAGGGCGTCGATCGCGCGCGCCTGCGAGGACCTCGACACGTTCACGCTGGCCGTGCTCGAAGCCCTGGTCGTGCAGGGTGCGGACGCCGAGCCCGTGGCGTTGCCCACACTCGGCGAGATCCTCGGGCCGGACGTGAAGCCCAGACCGCTCAAGCAGGCGGTCGGCAGGCTCAGGTCCCTCGCGCTCGCCTGGGGCGACGACGACGCGCTGTCGGTCCCTCCCGTCACGAGGGAGGCGTTCGGCCCCTACCCCGGCGGCCTGGGTCGCCGGACCGGGCAGACCTACGACCTCCAGGGCATCACCGAGGGCGAGCAGCGCGTCCTGCAGAAGCTCGCCGCCGGACCGCCCATCGGCGACACGAAGGACGCCTCCCGGGTCGTTCCGCTCGACAAGGCCGAGACGCCGGTGCAACGGCTGCTCGCGCGAGGCCTGCTGCTGCGCCGCGACCCCGGCACCGTCGAACTGCCCCGGGAGATCGCCCTCGAACTGCGAGGCGGTCGCCCCCTCGGCCCGATCCAGGTCACCGAGCCGAAGCCGAAGATCACGACGCTCCAGCAGACCAGCGTCGACGCCACCGGCGGCGGCGAGGCGCTGGAACTCGTCCGGCACGTCGAGAACCTGATCGCGAGCTGGTCGGCGGAGCCGGCGCCGGTGCTGCGGACGGGCGGCCTGGGCGTCCGTGAGCTGCGCAAGGTCGCCAAGGACCTCGACGTCGACGAACGCCGCGCGGCCCTGCTGATCGAACTCGTCGTCGGCGCGGACATGGCCGCGAACACGGAGGCCTCCGAGCCGGAGTGGATGCCGACGACCAAGGCCGACGTCTGGCTCGCCGCGACCACCGAGGTCCGCTGGGCCACGATCGCGCACGCCTGGCTGGAGCTGCCGCGGCTGCCCGCGCTGGTCGGCCGCCGCGACGAGAAGGACAAGCTCTTCAACCCGCTCTCGGACGAGATCCGCCGCGCCCAGGCCCCGCGCGACCGCCGGTGGGTCCTGGAGGCGCTCGGCGCGTTCCCCAAGGGCACCTCGATCTCGAACCCCACCGAGCTGGCCGCGCTGCTCGGCTGGCGGGCACCGCGCCGGGGCGGGCGCCAGCGCGACGAACTGGTGCGCTGGACCGTCGAGGAGGGCACCGCGGTCGGCGTGCTCGCCCTCGGCGCGATCACCAGCGCGGGCCGCGTGCTGCTCGAGGAGGGTCCCGGCCACGCGGCCAAGGCCCTCGGCGACGCCCTGCCCGCGCCGCTCGACCACGTGCTGGTGCAGGCCGACCTCACCGTCGTCGCCCCCGGCCGCCTCGAACCCGAACTCGCCGACGAGCTGGCGCTGGTCGCGAACGTCGAGTCTGCCGGCAGCGCCACGGTCTACCGGATCAGCGAGGCCACCGTCCGCCGCGCGCTCGACTCCGGACGCACCGCCGACGAGCTGCACGAACTCTTCAAGACCCGCTCGCGCACGCCCGTCCCGCAGTCGCTGAGCTACCTGATCGACGACGCCGCGCGCCGCCACGGCAGGCTGCGCGGCGGGGCGGCGGGCTCGTTCCTGCGCTGCGACGACTCGGTGCTGATCAGCGAGGTCCTCGCGCACCCGGAGGCCGGGCGGCTGGAGCTGCGCCGGATCGCGCCGACCGTGCTCGTCAGCCCGTTGCCGCTGGCGGACGTGCTGGACGGACTGCGCTCGGCAGGGTTCGCCCCGGCCGCGGAGGGCCCGGACGGCCAGGTCCTCGACCTGCGGCCGGGTGGCCGCCGGACCACGCCGAGGCAGCGCACCGCCCGCAAACCGCTGTCACCCGCCGTGCCCGCCGACGAGCGGTTGGGTGAACTCGTCCGGCTGGTCCGGGCCGGTGATCGCGCCGCCGCGACACCACGGGGTGAACGCGTCGCCGTTCCTGGCCACCTCGGCGCCGGTCCGTCGGCGACCCTGTCGTTGCTCCAGCAGGCCGCACGGGCGCGCCGCAGGGTGCTCGTCGGGTTCGTCGACTCCCACGGCACGGCGGCACAGCGCGTGATCGAGCCGCACGTCGTCGGGGGTGGCGTGCTGGAGGGCTACGACCACAGCTACGGAGAGGTGCTGAGGTTCCCTCTTCATCGCGTCACGTCCGCCGCATTGGTGGACGAGGACTGACGGTCGGTCATCCCCCGGTAGGAGAACCGGATCACCCTTGCGTGGCTGGTGCGCGACCTAGCGTCGGTTGACGTGGACGTTCCCGAGAACGTCCGCATCGACCCGAGGAGGTCCTGCGCACATGGCCAGCTCCCGGTGGGCTCTGAGAGCCGCCGCCACCGTCACGACCCTGGCGTTCGCCCTGCCGTTCTCGACGGGCACCGCGAACGCCGACCCGATCCTCGTCCTGTTGCAGGACAACCACGTCAACGCGACGGTGGGGGTGAGCGGCAACGTCGACATGCTCGACGTCGCCGTCGGGGCCCACGTCGCGCTCGACACCGGTCCCGGCATCAGCGTGATGACCAACGGTGGCATTCAGGTCGCTCTTGGGCTCGCGGCCCAGGTCGACGCGGGCGTCAGCGCCGGCGTGGACGTCGGTGCCGCGCTGGAAACGGACCTCGACGTCGATCTCGACGCGGCGGTGGACGCGGACGTGGACGCCGCGGCGGTAGCAGACGCTGAAGTCGCTGCCGACGTGAGCGCCACGGACGATCGCGCGCCCATCGCCGTTGTCGAGACCGCTGCCGCACCGGTCGCACCGACCGTCGAACCCGTACCCGCCGCACCCGCCGAAGTCACCGAGGCGGTCGTGAGCACGGATGCGGTCGTGGACGCGGACATCGACGCCGACGTCGACGCGGACATCGGAATCGGCATCGGATCACACGGGCCCTACGACCACCATCACCACCACCACGGTCTGCTGGGCGACCTGCTGAACATCAACATCGGCGCCGGTGTGGGCGCGGACGCCGACGTGGACCTGAACGACGGGGACATCTCGATCGGCGCTCTCATCGGCGTCGGCCTGACCATCGGCTGACAGCGACCCACGGCGAAAGGACGACCGCTTGGACCCACCTCGGACGAACTGATCCAGACCGCAACGACGAGGCGAGCGCCGCACCCGAAGGTGGCGCTCGCCTCGTTCGTGTTTGCAGTTGTCCCCAGCGGGAGGAGATCAGCCCGCGCGGACGGACATCCACTGACGCATGGCGTGCTCGACCAGCGTGATGAGCGTCTGCTTGGTCGACTGCCGGTTGCGCGCGTCGCACGTCACGATCGGCACCGACTCGTCGATCGTCAGTGCTTCACGCACGTCCTCCAGCCTGTGGTGCAGGAGGCCGTCGAAGCAGTTGACACCGACGACGTACGGCAGCTGCCGGTCGTCGAAGAAGTCGATCGAGGCGAACGCGTCGGCCAGGCGGCGGGTGTCGACCAGCACGATGGCGCCGATGGCACCGCGTACGAGGTCGTCCCACATGAACCAGAACCGGTGCTGACCCGGTGTACCGAAGAGGTACAGGATCAGGTCGCTGTCGAGCGACACGCGGCCGAAGTCCATCGCGACGGTCGTGGTGACCTTGTTGGGCGTGGCGGAGAGGTCGTCCACCCCCGCGCTGGCCTCGGTCATCACCGCCTCGGTGGTCAACGGGACGATCTCGGACACCGAGCCGACGAACGTCGTTTTGCCCACACCGAAGCCACCCGCCACCACGATCTTGGCAGACGTCGTCGGCTTCCGTGCGCCCTCGGCGCCCTGGGGACTAGAGCTTGCGAAGCCCACTGAGCACCCTCTCCAGGAATTCCATGGAAGGCCGGTCCCCCACGACCAGACCGCCCTGGTGAATCAAAACCAAACCCATGCTTGCCATGTCGCCGATCAGCACCCGCACGACGCCAAGAGGCAAGCGTAGGAGTGCCGCGACCTCGGCCACCGACCGCGTGTCCACACACAACCCGCAGATCGACCTGTGCTCGGGAAGAACTGCGGCATCCCGTTCGAGGCCCTTTTCGCTGGTCGAAATCAGCGCCTCGATAGCAAGGTCGTAATCAGGTCGTGTGCGTCCACCGGTGCGTGTGTAAGGCCGCACCAGTGAACCCGAGTCCGCCGAAGCATTCTCCTCCGGGCGCAGTTGAGGCTGCGCACCGGTGCTGTACGCCGGTTGCCCGCCGGTGCTGTACACCGGATGCGAACCGGTTGTGTACGGCAGTTGCTCCGGTACGGCATCCGGCATCTCGTGCTGGCCGAAGAGGTCCGCCCCTGGGCCACCGAACAGCCCGGAGCCGTACCCGTCTATGTCGAATCGGTTCGGCACGTCGTCGTACGGGTACGACGACGAGTCGTCCACCTCACGCTGAGACATATCGCCTAGCCCTTGCCCTGTAACCCGCTCATCGTGGGGTGCGTCCTCGGCTTCCTCTTGTTCCTGGGGTATCGCGTCAGGCTCTTCGAACTGGAACCCACCAGAAGCCCACTCCTGGTAGTTGAAGTTCCTACCGAAGCCCCGGCCTCTAGCGCCAGATCTACCAGCCATTGGTTCTCACCCCTGAACTTCAGATGAGGTCTAGCGACGGACCACGCCCTGAAGCTGCGCGCGCAGCTCAGGGGTGAGTTGTTGACCGACTCTCTCCACCAACAGCGTCATCTCGTAGGCCACGAGGCCGATGTCGCAGTTGGGTGCCGCCAGGACGGCAAGGCAAGAACCGTCACTGATCGACATGAGGAACAGGTAACCCCGCTCCATCTCGACGACCGTCTGGTTCACCCCGCCTGCCTCGAAGCAGCGGGCAGCACCCTGGGTGAGGCTGACCAGTCCGGACGCGACCGCGGAGAGCTGCTCTGCACGGTCCCGGGGCAAGCCCTGGGACCCCGCGAGCAACAGCCCGTCCGCGGACACCACAACGGAATGTGCCACGCCGGGCACCCTCCGCACGAAGTCGGTGATAAGCCAACCAAAGCTGCCTGGCTGCGCTGCGGTCGTCACTCCTGCTCCTCGTTCTGCCGGCTCGATTGGTCACCAGCGTATGCCTCGATCAATGCGTGCCGGCCTCGCTTGACACCACTCTGCAGGCTCGACATCCGTCCGCGCACCGCGTCAGCGGTACGGGGCGGCAGCGGCGGGCGCTGCGCTGTCGACGACAGGGACTGCGGCTTGGGTG
Source organism: Lentzea sp. NPDC102401 (assembly GCF_044765805.1). Taxonomy (NCBI): domain Bacteria; kingdom Bacillati; phylum Actinomycetota; class Actinomycetes; order Pseudonocardiales; family Pseudonocardiaceae; genus Lentzea; species Lentzea sp. NPDC102401. The sequence goes on from NZ_JBIWKS010000011.1 coordinate 206,570, forward strand.
CAGCAGATCCTGGCACGAGCTGAGCCTTCGGTGTCCGTTTCGGCAGTCCTGCCGTGGTCTTCGTCTCCGGCGTCTTGTTCAACAACGCCTGAGCCGCGTGCCATCCCTCATCGGCCGGCGATTGCCAGGCCGACTCGGAAGTAGCTGCCGCCGCTGGAGTCTCCTCCACAACGGGCTCGGGTTCCACAACTCGCTCCTGCTCGGCGGGTGCGGGTACTTCCTCGGCCACCGGCTGGACCTTCGAGCGCGGCGTGCGCACCGGAAGACCAGCGGCCGACGTGGTGGTGGGTGCCACCGCCGGTACAGGCTTGCGGGATCGGGTCGGCAGCTCCGGTTCGGGCCCGTCCGAGAGCGGCGGAACCGTCGGCGGCTCGTCGATGTACTCGACCGACCCCTTGTCGGTCCCGCCGAGCCTCGACTCGACGTGGCCGTTGGTGTCCGCCGGTGCGTCGCCCTCAGCGGTCGCACGGACCGGCTGGGCCGCCGAGGCGGACGTCTCGCTGCCCACGGCCTGGAACCACTGCGACAGGACCGCCTCGTAGATCGGCAGGCGTTCCGTCGGGGCGTCCAGGTCGTGCTCGATCTGCTTGCGCGAGGCTCCCGAGGTCCCGTTGCGGTGTGCCATCCCCAGATCGAGGAGGCCCTCGCCGGACGAGTCGTGCGAAACGCCGTTGGACGGCGAACGCTCGTCGTCGATCGGCGAGATCGGCACGAACTGCGTGGTCTCGTAGCCGGGCTCGAAGGAGATCTCGCCGGCTTCCTCGTTGCGGTCCTCATAGGCGGTGAAGAGCGTGGGCTCGCCGAACGAACCCTCGGGCTCCACAGCGGCCAGCTGGTCACGACGCCACCGCTCGGACGGCGTCACGTCCTCGATCGGCGGGTCGCTGTAGACGGGGACCGCCGTCGCGCCGGCACCGGTGTCGGTGAGGGGGCTCGAGACGAAGCTGACCGGCATGCTCGGGAGGCTCGGGCTCGACTCGTCGATCCGCGGCGTGACACCGGTCGCACCGCCGAAGGCGCCGGCGATGCCGCTGGCCCTGTTCGCGGTGGTGCCGATCTCCGTCGTGTGCTCGGCGGGAGTCGGAGCGGGCGCGAGGGCCTGCTGCGACATGCCGAACGCGGAGGCCAGCGAACCGGAGCCCGACGGCGGGGTCGAGATCGGTGCCTGGCCGGGGATCGCGATGAGCGTCTCCGGCACGATCACCAGTGCCGTCGTGCCGCCTTCGATGTCCTCGTTGCCACGCAGGCGGACCTTGATGTCGTGGCGCTTGGCGAGCCGCGCGACCACGTACAGGCCCATTCGGCGGGAGACGGCGACGTCGACGTCCGGCGGGTCCGCCAGCCGGTCGTTGGCGTCGATGATCTCCTGGTCGCCCATGCCCACGCCGCGGTCCTGGATCTCGATCGCCAGCTCGCCCTTGCGGGTCTTGGCCGTGCGAACGGTGACCTTGGTGACCGGGTCGGAGAACGCCGTGGCGTTGTCCAGCAGCTCGGCGATGAGGTGCACGAGGTCGTTGACCGCGCGGCCCTGGACCGTGAGGTCCGGGGTCTGGCCGACCTGCACGCGGGCGTACTGCTCGACCTCGGAGACCGCGGCGCCGAGAACCTCGGCGGCCGGGACGGGCCGGGTCAGGCGCCGCGAGAGGTCCGTACCCGAGAGGACCAGCAGGTTCTCCGAGTTGCGGCGCATGCGGGTCGCGAGGTGGTCGAGCTCGAACAGCGAGGCCAGCTGGTCCGGGTCCTGCTCGTCCTGCTCCAGCCGGTCGATCAGGTTCAGCTGGCGTTCCACCAGGGCCTGCGACCTGCGGGACAGGTTGACGAACATCGCGTTGACGTTGTCACGCAGGAGGGCCTGCTGGGCGGCCAGTCGCACCGCTTCACCGTGCACCGCGTCGAACGCGCGCGCCACTTGGCCGATCTCTTCCCGCGTATGCACCGGCACCGGTTCGACGGCGCTCTTCGCGGCGTTCTCCGGGTTCGGGTCCGCGAGGATCCGCTCGACCGCGTCCGGAAGACCGTGGTCGGCGACGTCGAGGGCCGTGCGGCGCAGCGTGCGCAGCGGGTTGAGGATCGAGCGGGCGACGAACAGCGCCATCAGCAACGCGAGCGCGAGGATCGCGAGCACGATGCCGGACTCGACGTACGCCCTGGTGCGGGTGTCGCCGGCCAGCTCGTCGGTCTTGTTCTGCAGCTGCTCGACCAGCAGGTTCTCGACGTCACGCGTCAGGTTGACCGTCAGCGTGGCGGCGATGTCCCACTTCTCGGGCGTGATCTGGGTGAAGTCCTTCGCGCCCGACTGCTGGTTGATCGCCGATTCCTGCATGTCGTTCGCGTTGTCGACGATCAGGCCGGTGACGGTGTCGTCGTAGATCTTGGCCTGGTCGGGCGTCGCGGACTTGCGGAAGTCGTTGCGGGCCGCTTCGAGCTCGGCGTTCGCGGCCTGCAGGGAACGCAGCTGGGACGGGGTGAAGGCCTTGCGCTGGAAGACGTCCAGGAGGATCGCTCGCTTGAGCGACTCCTGCTCCTTGATGCGCGCGATGGCGTTCGTGGTCAGGTGCAGTCGCACCAGTTCCGGGTCGCTGATCTCGGAGATCGTCTGCTCACCGAGGTTGATGAGCGTCTCGATCGACTCCGAGTAGGTGCGCTGGACGGCCTCCGCGGGGTACTGCGTGTCGCGCACCGAGTTGCGGAGGCTGTTCAGGCGGTTGAGCTGGTTGAACGCGACCTGGAACCGCTCGACGGCAGCCGGGTTCAGGTCGGAGCTGAGCTCGGCGATCCGGTTGCTGAACGCCTCGCTGGTGTCGTTCACGCGGCGCAGCTGGCGCTCCAGGACGACCCTGTCGACCTTCTTGTTCGACGCGACGTAGCTGACCGACAGGTCGCGTTCGCGCTGCAGCTGCTGCACCAGGTCCGCGACAGCGGTCTCGAGGCGGATCTGGTTCGCGAGGTTGTTGAACTCCGTCGCGGCCTGGAGGTCGCTGCGCACACGCAGACCACCCAGGGCGAGCGCACAGACGGTCGGGATGAGCAGAACGGCGAGCAGCTTGGTGCGCAGCCGCCAGTTGCGCAGGCGCCATCCCGCGGATCGGTTAGATCCTGAACCGGGTGCGGCACCGACTTCGTGCGTCACCGAGTCCGGTGTCACGTTCATCGGTCCGTTACCCAGCGCAGCCAGTCCGTCACCCGATTCGGGCCTTTCGGAGCGTGTGGTGTCACCCACGCCAAACTGGCTGGGACCTCTCTCACGTCGGGCCACTCTGGGCTTCCTCTTCCAGCAGCAGTGTCCCGGTCTCTCCCCAGGACCGAGCATGGACTCGTCAAACGGGCCGAATTGCAGCACAGAGGTTGTTCGCCCGGTGAGGCGCCCTACCCCGTCTGAAGACACGTAGGTCTACTACGACCAGTGCCACCCGAGCCGGAAGGGTAATGGTCACCCCCTACTCGGGGGAAGTCTCCAGAAGCACTCACCGTATCGAGATGGGGTGTCGTTTCATACGTTCAGGTGGTTAACATCCCCGGATGTCGGCACACCTCACCTCCGTCCGAACGCCCAGTTGGGGCTGCGGAGTACCAGGTCTGTAACGACACTCACTGATCAAATCGATGCTACTCAAGACCTACCGGCAAGAGGTGCCATGGCTACCCGAGCCAAAGCTCTGCGGCTTGCCGCAGTGCTCATCACGTGTGCTCTGACCGCGAGCTGCGGCCTGTTCGGAAGTTCGTCGAACAGCGGCAACGCGGACGTCGAGCGCAACGTCATCCGCATCGGCGTGCTGCCGGTCGTCGACGTCGCCCCGCTGCGGATCGCACTGACCGAGAAGCTCTTCGAGAAGGCCGGTCTGCAGGTCAACCTGGTCCCCCAGCCCAGCGAGGCAGAGGCCATCAAGCAGCTGGACACCACGCTCGACCTCACGTGGGCGACGCACGTCAGCCTCTTCCGCGCGGTCGCAGAGGGCACCGAACTGCAGTTGCAGGGTGAGGCCTACCAGGCCGGTCCGAACTCGATGGCGCTCGTCACGTCCGCCACCTCGGACTACGACGACCCCGGCAAGAAGGCCGCTCCGACCATCGCCGTGAACAGCGAGACCGACATCGGCGCGCTGACCACGCGTGCCGTGCTGGACACCGCCGCGGTCGAGAAGCAGAAGATCAAGTTCAGGCCGATGGCGTTCGCCGACATGGAGGCCGCGCTCGTGGCCGGGCAGGTCGACGCGGCGTTCATGATCGAGCCCTTCATCACGAAGGCGCAACGCAAGATCGGCGCGAAGATCCTCACCGACACCGCCCGCGGCCCGACACTGGACTTCCCGATGTCCGGGTACGCGTCGTCGAAGAAGTTCGCCGAGGCGAACCCGAAGACGATGAAGGCCTTCCGGGACGTGCTGCGCGAGGCGCAGCAGCGCGCGCAGGCCAACAAGCTCGGCGTGCAGGACTCGCTGACCAGCTACGCCGACGTCGACCAGCCGACCGCGGCACTCGTGTCCGTGGGCACGTTCCCGCTGTCGCTGAACCCGATCCGGCTCCAGCGCGTCGCCGACATGATGGACACCGAGGACGTGCTGTCCGGGCGTCTGGACGTGCAGCAGCTTTTGCCGCCTGGCACGACTAATTAGTTGCTTTCGAGCATGAGAATTGGCGGGCCGGTCATCGGCCCGCCAATTTCTCGTTCGGTCACTGTCCGCCGAGCGCGGTCACGCAGTAAGTGATGCCGGGGGAAGGCTCGGTGTACGAGATCGCCGTGGCCTCACCGCAGTCCGCGGTGGCCGCCTTGACGACCTTCTCGATCTTCAGGACCTTCTGGACGGCGAACTCGTTGTTGCCCTTCGAGCAATCAACGACCTTCATGCCCTCCATGTTCATCTTGACGAGTTCTTCCTCGTAGCACTTGCCCTCTTCGAGCTTCTCCACGAGGCAGAGCTTCAGCGACGAGCTGCGCCGGCCGGACTCGGTGTACTCGGCGTAGTCGTCGCTCGGGCACGCCTCGGTCGTCGACTTCATGGCCTTGGCGATGAAGTAGTTCGCCTCGGGCGAGCCGCAGTCGACCTTCTTGTACTTCGGGCTGAAGGTCGTGCCGGTGACGTTCGCGCAGTCGCCCGCCTTGGCCGACGGCTCGGTGATGGCGCTCAGGCCACCGCCGATCAGGACCTTCACCAGGATGCCCACGCCGACGAGCACGACGATGGTGACGATCGAACCGATGACCTTGCCGGCGCCGCTCTTCTTGGGCGGCGGGCCGTAGGGCATCGGCTGGCCCAGGGGCTGACCGGGCATCTGGCCGGGCGGCGGGCCGTACGGGTTCTGCTGCTGGGCGTACGGGTCGCCCGGCTGGCCCTGGTAGGGCTGCTGGGCGTACGGGTCACCGGGCTGACCCGGCTGTCCGGGCTGGCCGGGGTAGCCCTGGCCGGGCGGCGGGCCGTAGGGGTTCGGCTGTCCTGGCTGCTGGCCGTACGGCTGCTGCGGCTGCCCACCGGGAGGCGGCCCGTAGGGCCCTGGCTGCTGGGGGTAGTTGGGGTCGGTCACTGGATTCCTCTCGGATGGGTCAAGCGAAAGACAGCGAAACCGGAGCCGTGGGACACGACTCCGGTTTCACGAGTGCAACGCTGTTAGGCGGGTGCACCGACGCAGTAGTTCAGCTTGACCTCGGGGTACGGCAGCGCCTGCTCCCCTTCGGCGCACTGCGGCGCGGCGGCTTCCTTGACGACCTTGGTCACCTTCATGGTGCTGGCGCCGGAGCACTCGACGGCCTTGAGGCCGATCCCGCCGGTGTTCTCGCCGTAGCACTTGCCCTCGGCGAGAAGCGGCGCGAGGCACAGCTTCGTCTTCGGGCCGCGGCGCTGCGTCTGCGTGTACTCGTCGTAGCCGTCGCCGCACACCTCGCTCGTGCCACCGGCCTTGGCGACCGTGTAGTTCGCCTCGGCGGCACCGCAGTCGATCTGCTTGTACTCGGGGCTGGTCGACGTGCCGGTGATGGCGGCGCAGTCCCCGACCTTGGCCTGGGCGACGTCGCTGGTGAAGTAGTTGAACGCGTAGAACGCGCCACCGACGACGATCAGGCCGACGATGTAGGTCAGGATCCGCTTGCCGATGCTCGACTTCTTCGGCGCGGGCTCCTGCGTGGGCTCCGGCGCGGGCGCGGGCGAAGCGGACTCAGTCGTGCTCATGCGGGTTCTCTCATTTCCGAATTACCCCAGACGGCCCATGCCCCCCGACACAGCCGGAGCAGAGAGTGCCACGCAGCGCGCGAAACCGCTGCGGCTTTACGGAAACGTTACGACCGCTTGGATCGGCTACTGGTCCGCGGTGCAGTAAGTCAGCTTCACCTCGGGGTAGCTGTACCTCTGCTCGTCGGCCGCGCACGACGGCCCCGGTCCGTCCCTGCCGATCTTCGTGACCTTGAACGAGTCCGCTCCGCACTCCACCGGCGTGAGCTCCATGCGGGAGGACGCTGCCGGATAACAGGCGCCTTCCTCCCACAGGGGAACGAGGCAGATCCTGACCGCCGGGTCCTGCGCCCGCCTGGTGATCATGTCCGCGTAGGCGTTCGCGCAGCTCTTCGACTTGGCGACGGACTCGGTGACCACGTAGTTCGCGCTCGACGACGTGCAGCTCACGGTGTCGAGTTCCGGTTCGTTCGAGTAGCCGGTGACGTTCGCGCACTCACCGGTCCTCGGTGCCGTGATCGGGGCGAGGAACTCGGTCATGCCGTAGATGGCGACCGCCGCGGCGACCAGGGTGAGGCCGTAGGTCAGCACTCGCGTCCCGAGGCTCTTCCTGGGCGCGGGCGGCTCGTCGATCATCACGCCGCGCAGCGTTCCACGTGGACGGTGGGGCGTGGTGCGGTTTGCGGAAGATCACTGCTGCCGGTCGCCGCGCTCCAGGCAGAAGGTGATGGCGGGCTCCGGGAAGACCGCCGCGCGCGAGTCCCCGCAGGCCGCGCGGTCGGCCTTGCCGCTGACCACCTTGGCGACCTTCACCGAGTCCTTGGTCGCGCAGTCGACCTTCGCGATGCCGGTCTCGGAGTTCTGGCCGTAGCAGGCGCCCTCGACGAAGTTCGGCATCAGGCACAGCGTGGCGTCACCCGTGTACGTCGAGTAGTCCATGCCGCCGGACGGGCAGGTCTTCTCGTTCCAGTCGAGGACCTTGGCGATCTTGACGTTCGCCTGCTCCGAACCGCAGTCGACCGCCTGGTACTTCGGGTTGTCGAGTGCGCCGGAGATCCGCGCGCAGTCGCCGGGCCGGGCCGCCTCGGCCACGTCGCCGAGCTGGTTCAGGACGAACCCGCCGAGCAGGACGAGCGCGATGACAACGGCGATACCCAGGCCGACCTTCTTCATGGCCTGGGTATCGGCGTCAGACGGGGGTCGACCTAACCGAGTTCACCCGATCAGGATCCTTCGTGGACACCCATGCAGTAGACGGAGGCCGGTTCGGTGAACCGCAGCTCGCTCGAACCCTCCGGGCAGACCGAGCCCTCCTCGGGCAGGCCGTCGACCTTCTTCACGATCTTCACGGGCGAGTCCTTGGTGCAGGCTTCCTTCTTGAAGGCACCGTCGTCGCTCGACGTGTAGCAGTTGCCCTCGGCGAGGTTCGGCATCAGGCACATCGACTTGCCGTCGGACTGCATCTGCTCGTAGATGCCCTCGGCCGGGCACTGGTCCTCGGCGTTCTTCAGCATCGAGGCGACCCGGTGGGTGGCGTCCGCGTCGCCACAGCTCTTCGACGAGATGTTCCAGTCGCCGTCCGGCTTGTCCACGTCCTTGGGCGAGGCGCTCACGCAGTCACCGACACCGGTGCTGTTGAGCGAGGTCAGCGCCCACACGCCGCCACCGACCAGCACGATCGCCAGCACGCCGACGATGACGAACTTCAGCCAGTTGTTGTTCTTGGGCGACTCGTCGGTCTCGGACTCCTCCGGAACCGGGGTCACCACGGCCGGCGGCTCGACGGGATCAGTCGACTCGGTGCTCATGCGCGAGAACGTACGACACCGGGTGTTGGCTGCGTGTGTCGCCTCACACTTGTTGTCACCAGTTGACGCTGGTCGAACGCATTTGGCGTCGTCAGGGAGACTTGTCGGCGTGACCGATGGCCCTTTGATCGTCCAGTCGGACAAAACGCTGCTGCTCGAGGTCGACCACCCGCTCGCGAACGACGCGCGCACGTCCATCGCGCCGTTCGCCGAGCTGGAGCGGGCTCCGGAGCACGTGCACACGTACCGCGTGACGCCGCTGGCGTTGTGGAACGCACGGGCGGCAGGGCACGACGCCGAGCAGGTGGTGGACGCGCTGGTGCGGTTCAGCCGCTATCCGGTGCCGCAGCCGCTGCTGGTGGACGTGGTCGACACGATGAGCCGCTTCGGGCGGCTGGTGCTCGCCAACAACCCCGCGCACGGGCTGGTGCTGCACTCCAACGACCGCGCGGTGCTCGAAGAGGTGCTGCGCAACAAGAAGATCGCGCCGATGTTCGGGGCCCGCATCGACGACGACACCGTCATCGTGCACCCGAGCGAGCGCGGACGGCTCAAGCAGCTGCTGCTCAAGGTCGGCTGGCCGGCCGAGGACCACGCCGGGTACGTCGACGGCGAGGCCCACGCGATCGAGCTGGAGGAGACCGACTGGAAGCTGCGCGACTACCAGCGACTGGCCGCGCAGGCGTTCTGGGCGGGTGGCTCCGGCGTCGTCGTGCTGCCGTGCGGCGCGGGCAAGACGCTGGTCGGCGCGGCGGCGATGGCCGAGGCCCAGGCGACCACGCTGATCCTGGTCACGAACACCGTGGCGGGACGGCAGTGGAAGCGGGAGCTGATCGCGCGCACCTCGCTGACCGAGGAGGAGATCGGCGAGTACTCCGGTGAGCGCAAGGAGATCCGGCCGGTCACGATCGCGACCTACCAGGTCATCACCCGCAAGTCGAAGGGCGAGTACAAGCACCTGGAGCTGTTCGACTCGCGCGACTGGGGCCTGATCGTCTACGACGAGGTCCACCTGCTGCCCGCGCCGGTCTTCCGGATGACCGCCGACCTGCAGTCGCGCCGCCGTCTCGGGCTGACCGCGACCCTGGTCCGCGAGGACGGCCAGGAGGGCGACGTCTTCTCGTTGATCGGGCCGAAGCGCTACGACGTGCCGTGGCGCGACATCGAGGCGCAGGGCTGGATCGCGCCCGCGGAGTGCACCGAGGTCCGGGTGACGCTGACGGACAACGAGCGGCTGCAGTACGCGACGGCCGAGCCGGAGGAGCGCTACAAGCTCTGTTCGACGGCCCGGACGAAGATCCCGGTGGTCAAACGGGTGCTGGAGCGGCATCCCGGCGAGCCGACCCTGGTGATCGGTGCTTATCTGGACCAGCTGGACGAGCTGGGCGAGGAGCTGGGGGCGCCGGTGATCAAGGGATCGACGAAGAACAAGGAACGCGAGCAGCTGTTCGACCAGTTCCGTCGCGGCGAGCTCCAGACGCTGGTGGTGTCCAAGGTCGCGAACTTCTCGATCGACCTGCCGGAGGCGTCCGTCGCCATCCAGGTGTCCGGCACGTTCGGGTCGCGGCAGGAGGAGGCCCAGCGCCTCGGCCGGATCCTGCGGCCCAAGGGTGACGGGCGGCAGGCGCACTTCTACTCGGTCGTCTCGCGCGACACCCTCGACACCGACTACGCGGCGCACCGGCAGCGGTTCCTGGCGGAACAGGGGTACGCGTACAAGATCGTCGACGCGGACGACCTGGTCGGATGACGTTCTGGTGGATGTGGGACCCGGCTGGGACCGTGCCCGTGCGGCGGTTCCGGTCGGAGGAGTCGCTCGCGAAGTCGGCGCCGGACACGCAGGCCGTCCGGTCCGCCGACTTCACCTGTCCGGCGCAGCGGCGCCGTGCCACGGCCGTGCGTTCCGACTTCCTCCGGGTGACCGGCGATCCGGTGCAGGTCGCGTTGGTCGAGCAACGGCTGTGGACGCTGCTCGTGGCGTTGCGCCGGGCTCAGCCTCTTCGTGACGCGCTGGCGACCGCCGTGCCCAGGGCGGGGCGGGCGGCGCTGGTCGCGGAGCCGTCGCGCGAACTGGCCGAGTTCGACCGGCGCTTCGACCAGTTCGCGGACGCGTTGCGGGTGCTGGTCACCGACCCGACGCCGGAGCAGCTACGCCACACCGCCGCTCTCGACTAGTGCCGGGATCTCGGCGACGCTGCGGAGCAGGTGTGTGTGGCGGCTGGCGCCGAGTTCCTCCGCCGTCTGGCTGCCGCTGAGCACGCCGACGACGAAGCCCGCACCGGCGTTCGTGCCCGCCCGCAGGTCCCTCGCGGTGTCTCCCGCCGCCAGCACGCGGCGGACGTCGCGGACGCCGGTCAGCTCCATCGCTTTGAAGATCATGTACGGCGCCGGGCGGCCCGCGGACACGTCGTCCACGCACACCACCGCGTCCAGCACGCCCTCGCGCCAGCCCAGGACGTCGAGCAGGCCGTCCACGACCGGCCGGTCGAAGCCGGTGGTCAGCGCGACCTTCACACCTCTGGAACGCAGCTGCGCCAACGCTTCCGGGACGCCCGGGATCGGCGTCGGCGGCATCTCGGCGTAGTACTTCGCGAGCCGCTCGTGGAAGTCGGCGAACTCGGTGTCCACTTCGGAGCGCCCGAGCATCGACGAGATCGCCTCGTACTTGTCGGCACCCATCCACCTGCCGACGTCGTCCGCGCTGCCACCGGCCGCGATCACGGTGTCCGCCAGGGCTTTGTAGACGAGTCCGTGCTCCTCCACGGTGGTGCCGGCCATGTCCAGCACCACGAGGTCGACGGGGTTCACGAGGCCCTCCAGTCCCGCAGCAGCGCCGGGTGCGCCTGCTGGGAGTTCTCGATCGAAAAGCTGACCATGTCGGGGCGGTAGCGGTCGTCGGAGTACTCGACCGGCCTTCCGTCCATTCCGGACGCTCGCCGCCGTTCGCGCAGAAGTGGTGCGTGCAGAGCGACTTCCAGCAGTTCGCTGTCGGTCTCGTCGGCCGCGACCGCGTCGATCTGGTGCCGTGCGACGGTCATGTCGACGCCGTGCGCCCCCAGGTGCGCGTAGAGCGACCCGCTGTCGCAGTCGAAGTCGAACAGCAGGCGCCCCACCGGTTCCACGAACGTCGTGCGCTCCAGCATCGTCGGGCGGCCGTCGATCAGCCGTTGTCTGAGCAGCTGCACGACCGGCGTGCCCTCGTCGAGTTGGAGAGCGTCGGCGATGTCCGCGTCGGCCGGGCGGCGCGCGATCTCCAGGGTCCGTTGTCCCGGAACGTGTCCGAGTCCCGCGGCCCAGCTGGAGAACGACAGGAACGTCTCGAACGGCTGCGACAGCGTGTGCCTGCGCACCACCGCGGGCTTGCCGCGGCCGCCGCCGATCATGCCTTCGGCCCTGAGCGACGTGAGTGCCTGCCGGACCGGCGCGCGCGAGGCGTTCCACTGCGCGCACAGCTGCGATTCGGACGGCACGGGGTCGCCGACGGCGAGTTCACCCGAGCCGATGCGGCGGCGCAGGTCGGCCGCGATGCGCTCGTGCAGTGGCATCTCCATGCGTCGAACGATACATGTCATAACAAGTCTGAACTCCAAGTGAACACATCAGCACAGCCATTGATTCTGGTTGTGGAGCCACTCATCGTTCTTGTCATGACAAGTGTGGACCTGGTGGTCGTCGGCGCGGGGATCGTCGGGCTCGCGCACGCCTGGCACGCGGTGCGGCGGGGTCTCTCCGTCACCGTGGTCGAGCGGGACGAGCACGCGGCCGGGGCTTCCGTGCGCAACTTCGGGCACGGCTGCTTCACCGCCCAGGACGGAGTGGCGTTCGAGTACGCGATGGCCGCGCGTGAACAGTGGCTGACACTCGCTCGCGAGGCCGGTTTCTGGCTGCGCGAGTCCGGCTCGGCCGTCGTGGCTCGCCACGAGGACGAACTTGAGGTGTTGCGCGAGTTCGCCGCGGTCCGTGATGTTGAGTTGTTGAACAATTCGACGAAGGAATCGTTCAACGATTCAGGTGTCGGATTGTTCAACAATCCTTCGATCCTTGGCGCGGCCCTGCTCCCCCTCGACATCCGCGTCAACCCTCGCGAAGCCGTGCACGCGATCGCCGCTCTGCTGGCCGCGCGCGGTGTCACGTTCCACTGGTCGACCAACGTGCTCACCGTCGAGCCGGGCCTGGTCCGCACCTCTCGCGGGGAGCTCCGCTGCCGTGCGGCGGTCGTCGCGGTCGGCCACGACGTCGACAGGTTCTTCCCCGACCTGGCCGAGGAACGCGAGATCCAGCGCTGCCAGCTGCGCATGCTGCGCGTCGCGCACGGCGGCGTGATCGACCCGGCCGTGCTGACCGGGTTCTCGATGCTGCGCTACGAGGCGTTCGCGCGGTGCCCGAGCACCGAGAAGGTCCGCGAGCGCCTCACGAACGACCACCCCGAGCTGGTCGAGGCGGGGCTGAACCTGATGTTCACCCAGCTCCCCGACGGCTCGCTCACGATCGGCGACACCCACCACTACAGCCGCACGGTCGACCCGTACCGGCCGGAGGACCTGGACGACCTGGTCCTCACCGAGACGGCCCGGTTGCTCGGCGTTCCCAGCCTGCGCGTGCTCGAACGCTGGCGCGGGATCTACGCGTCGGCCCCAGAACCCTTCCTGACCGCGACGCCCGTTCCCCTCACCAGGGCCGTCTCGGTCACCTCCGGCATCGGCATGACCACCGCGCTCGGCCTCGCCCCGGCCGTGCTCGACGACCTCCTCCAGGAGATGTGAGATGAGAGCCTTCAGCGTCGTCCTCGCCGCGGCACTGCTGCTGACAACAGCCTGCGGCACCACGAACTCCGCTTCCAGCGGCGGTGACTGCCCGAACGGCAAGGTGCGCTTCGGCGTCGAGCCCTACGAGGACCCGGAGAAGCTCAAGCCCGCCTACGAGGTGCTCGCGAAGGCGCTGACCTCGAAGCTCGGTTGCGAGGTCGAGCTGCAGGTCGTCGACGACTACGCCGCCGAGGTGCTGGCGATGCGCAACGACAAGCTGGAGATCGCCCAGTTCGGCCCGCTCGGCTACGTCTTCGCGGCGCAGAAGGCCGGCGCGGAGCCCATGGTCTCGTTCGCGGACGGCTCCGGGAAGCTCACCAGCTACACCGCCGGGATCTGGGTCGCGAAGGACTCGCCCGCGCAGAAGATCGAGGACCTGGCCGGGAAGTCGCTCGCGCTGAGCAGCGTCGGGTCGGCGTCCGGTGACGCGCTTCCCCGCTACGGCCTCAAGAAGCACGACGTCGGCGGGGTGAAGCTCGACTACGCGGGTGGTCATCCCGAGGCGATGCTGTCGCTGGTCAACGGCAAGGTCGACGCCGCCGAGATCAACAGCCAGACGCTCGCCACGGCGCGGTCCGCCGGCACGTTCGACGAGTCGAGGTTCCGCCAGGTCTGGAAGTCCGAGCCGATCCCGAACGACCCGATCACCGTGCGCGGCGACCTCGACCCGGCGTTCAAGGACAAGGTGCGCAAGGCGTTGCTGGAACTGGAGACCGCGGACGTCGAGAAGGTCGGCGCGTTCCTCGACGTCACCCCGCCCGGACCGCTCGTCCAGGTCGGCAACGACACGTACAAGGTGCTCTTCGACCTCGCAACCACGCTGGGGCTCAAGGAAGAGGACGTCTGATGCTCGCCATCCGCGGCCTGCGCAAGTCGTTCGGCGGACGGGTCGTGCTGGACGGGTTCGACCTCTCCGTCGAATCCGGCGAGTTCGTGGCGCTGCTCGGGCCGAACGGCTCGGGCAAGTCCACGGCGCTGCGATGCGTGGTCGGGCTGGAGACCCCGGACGGCGGGTCGATCGACGTCGGCGGGAACGCCGCGATGGTGTTCCAGAAGATCCATCTCGTCGGTCGCCGCAACGCTTTGGACAACGTCTGTTCCGGCGCTCTCGGCCGGCTTCCGTTGCACCGCTCGTTGTACTTCCCCGCCGACGTCCGGGAGGAAGCCATGCGGTGCCTGGACAGGGTCGGGCTCGCGGACCGCGCGCTGGACCGCTGCGCGCGGCTTTCCGGTGGCCAGCAACAACGTGTGGCGATCGCGCGGGCGTTGTGCCAGCGCGCCAACGTGATCCTCGCCGACGAACCGGTGTCGGCGCTCGACCCGCAGGCCGCCGTGCAGGTGATGGAGCTGCTGGTGGACCTCGCTGCCGAAGGTCTGGCGGTGGTGGCCGTGCTGCACCAGCCCGAGCTCGCCCGGACGTACGCGCACCGGATCGTGGACATGCGGACGGCGGTGGCGGCATGACGCTCGCGGTTCCCAAGCGTCGCCGGCCGTCTGCCACGGTGTGGGTCGTCGTGGCGATCGCCGTCGTCGTGCACGTACTTGCCTGGCAGGCCACGGAGTTCTCCCCCGCCGCGCTGATCGCCGGTTGGGACGGCATGGCGGACTTCCTGGCGGAGTCGTTGCCGCCGGACTTCTCGGTGCTCGGGAAGTCCCTGGATGCAGCGGTGATCACGCTCTACATCGGACTGCTCGGCACCACGTTCTCGATCCCGTTCGCGCTGGCCCTGGCACTTCTGGCCTCTCGTGCCACGACTTCGGCGGCGTGGGCGCAGCAGGCCGCCCGCGCGGTGCTGTCGTTCCTGCGCTCGGTGCCGGACGTCGTGTTCGCGTTGATCTTCGTGACGGCGGTCGGGCTCGGGCCGTTCGCGGGCGTGCTGGCGCTGGTGTTCCACAACACCGGCGTGATGGGGAAGCTCTGGGCGGAGGCGATGGACGAGAGCGACCGCGGGCCGCGCGACGCGTTGAAGGTGACCGGTGCGTCCGGTCCGCAGATCGCGTTGCACGCGGTACTCCCGACCGTGATGCCTTCCCTGGCGGGACTTCTGCTCTACCGGCTGGACGTGAACGTGCGGTCGTCGCTCGTGCTCGGCCTGGTCGGCGCGGGCGGGATCGGCTTCCTGATCAACCAGTCGATCAAGCTGTTCCGGTTCGACGAGATGGTCACGCACATCCTCGTGGTGCTGCTTCTGGTCGTTGTGGTCGACCAGGCTTCTGGTCTCGTGCGCAAGCGGCTAGGTGCTTGACCTGCTGGCCGTAGCGGGCGCCCTGGTGCACGGTCACCGTGCCGTCCGCTGCGACCTCGCAGGGGTTGTTGGCCGTGCACTGCTCACCGTTGTCGTTGCCGGTGCTGTGCACGCCGACGACCGTGACGCCGTCCTTGAGCACGATCGGTGAACCCGAACCGCCGTGCGACGGCGTGCACTCCGGGTTGTAGCGGTAGGCGTTGTCCTGCGTGTAACCCTCTTCGCGCAGATGCGGGACGACGGCTTCGATCGTGCAGCTGAAGCGGTTGCCGTTGCCCGCCGAGATGATGTCGACGCGTTCACCGGGCCTGGCCGGCCTGTCCGCCAGCCTGAAGATCTTCACGCCCTTGGCCTTGAGCTGCGCGTACGTCTGGTCGAGCTCGAACAGCGCCGTGTCGGAGCCGGTCATGGTCGCCGAGACCAGACGGGTCGTTTCTGCTTTGGCCTGCTGGTAGCCCTGGCGGTCGCCGATGGTGACCGGGAGCTTGAGCGCGACGTCCCTCAGGGTCTGGCCTGGTGCAGGGCGTTCCGGGACGCAGTGGCCGTTGGTGAGCAGGAGCGCCGGATCGCCGGGCTTGGTGTGGCCGGTCCTGACGACGGACGCCGAGCACACGCCACCCAGTGACGCGGCGCCTTCGAGGTTCGGCACCGGGGTGTCCGGCGGGTTGATCTTGCCGGTGACGACGTCGTCGACCCAGCCGGTGAAGTGGTGGACGTCGGTGTACATGACGGGCCGGTCGTCGCCGCCCGCGCCGCTGACGATGCCGGCGATCACCCAGCGGTCGCCGTCGCGGACGAGTGCGGGGCCGCCGGAGTCCATGTTCGTGGCCGCGACGCTGCCGTCCAGTGCGCCGATGCACAGCTCGCGATCCGCGTAGATGCCCTCGCAGGCCGCGGCCGGTTGGATGACGGTGTCGGCCTCGCGCAGCTTCTGCGGGTAGCACTCGGGCGCGCGGCGGTCGCACGTCATGCCCCAGCCGAGGATCCGTGCTGTCGTGCCTTCCGCGGGCCGTGCTTTCGGCAGTGCGACGGGCTTGGTCTTCGCGTTCTTCTTCAGCTTCAGCAGGCCGATGTCGCCTTCGTGGACGGGGTTGGGCGAGTAGGTGATGAACCGCTCGACTTCGATCACCTCGCCGCCGCTGCCCGCGTCGAGCGTGCCGAGCCGGACCGACCAGTTCTTCGGCCTGCCGACTTGGGCGAGGCTGGGGTTGTTCCTGGTGCAGTGGCCCGCCGTGACGGCCCACTGCGGCGCGACGAGCGTGACGCCGCAGGTGTGGCCGTCCGCGCGCGGCGAGTCGGGGCGTTGCAACGAGCCGGAGAACGGGTAGGGGGCCGGGGCCTCGGCACCGCCTCTGATCGCCAGCGCCGGGGTGACGGTGGTGATCATCGCGAGAGCGGCGAAGGTCATCGCCGGTAGCACTTTTCGCATGTCACAGAGGCTGTCGAAGCTGTGTCCGCACACGGTGATAGCCGCGCAACAACTGCGCACGGGCGCTCGTTACGCAACGATGACGTCGCAAGAACGTCCCCATGAGACCCATCGGGAAAGCTGGAGGACATGCCGCGCGTACTGCTGATCGAGGACGACGAGGCGGTCCGCGAAGGACTGTCGCTCGCCCTGACCTACCAGGGACACACCGTGGACGCGGTGCGCACGGGCGAGGAGGGCCTCGACCTGCTGTGCAGCGTCACACCCGACGTGGTCGTGCTGGACCTGATGCTGCCGGGGGTCGACGGGTTCGAGGTGTGCCGCCGCATCCGTGCCACCGGCGACCTCCCGATCATCATGCTGACCGCGCGCAACGACGACATCGACGTCGTCGCGGGCCTGGAAGCCGGCGCCGACGACTACGTGGCCAAACCGGCCCAGGCCCGCGTGCTGGAGGCACGCATCCGCGCCGTGCTGCGACGGTCGACGGCTTCGGTCGCCGAGGTCGTGGCCGAGCGCTACGGCGACCTGACGATCGACCGCGAGAGCCTCGTGGTCACCCGGTTCGGCAAGCCGGTCTCGCTGGCTCCCACCGAACTGCGGTTGCTGCTGGAGCTCTCCTCGTCGCCGGGCCGCGTGATGTCACGGCAGCAACTGCTGGGTTCCGTGTGGGACCAGGGCTACCTCGGCGACTCGCGGCTGGTCGACGCGTGCGTGCAGCGGCTGCGCTCGAAGATCGAGGACGACCCGGCCGCGCCCGTGTACGTCCAGACCGTGCGCGGATTCGGCTACCGCTTCGGACCGCTGTGACGCTCCGCCTGCGACTGCTGCTCGCGTTCGCCCTGCTGACCATCGTGACCGCGGCGGCCGTCGCCGGCGCCGGTTACGTGCGGGCACGCGACGCGATCGTGCAGCGCGCCCAGGACAACGCCGTCATCGAGACCACGAACCGCGTCGAGCAGCTCTACCCGCTGCCGTCGCGGCCAGTGGACGTCGCCGTCCTGGAACGCGTCGCCGCCCGCGTCTCCGGACGCGAAGGCCAGGCATTGGCTTACGGCAACGGGGTTTCCGCGGGCGGCATGAACCCGTCGGTGATCACCGCCGAGTTGCGTTCGCTCGTGTCGTCCGGACGCGTCGGCTGGCAACGCGTGGCGTACCAGGACGGCGTGTGGCTCGTCGTCGGCATGCAGCTGCGGGTGTCGTCCGGCGCCCCGTCGGGCATCGAGGTGTACGTGCTGCGGCCGTTCACGTCGGAGATCGCGTTCGTCGACGAGCTGGCGCGCAACGCGTGGCTGATCGGCGGTGCCGTGCTGATTCTGGCTCTGGGCCTGGGTTTCCTGGCAGCGCGCGGCGTGCTGCGCCCCGTCCGCGAACTGCAGCTGGCGGCCTGGCAACTCGGACAGGGAGACCTTTCGGCTCGGGTGCCGGTGCGCGGGCGCGACGAACTGGCGTCCGTCGCGTCGACGTTCAACAGCACGGCCTCCTCGCTGGAACACCACGTCGGCGAGCTGCGACGGATGGAGGCGGACGCACGGCGGTTCGTGGCGGACGTGTCGCACGAGCTGCGCACTCCGCTGGCCGCGATGACGGCCGTGACCGACGTGCTGGACGCCGAGACCGCCTCACTGCCCGGTGTCGCGGGCCAGGCGGCGCGGCTGGTGAACCGGGAGACGCTGAACCTGACCCGGCTGGTGAACGACCTGATCGAGGTGACCCGGTTCGACTCGGGCACGGCTGCTTTGGCGCTGGACGACGTCGACGTGGCCGAGGTGGTGCGAACCTGCCTGCGGATGCGCGGCTTCGAGATCTCCGCGACCTTGCCGGACGGGGTGCGGGCGCGGCTGGATCCGCGGCGGCTGGACGTGATCGTGGCGAACCTGGTCGGCAACGCGCTGCGGCACGGAGCCGCTCCGGTGTCCCTCGTGCTGTCGGTCTCGGGGTCCTCGCTGGTGATCGAGGTCGCCGATTCAGGGGACGGCCTGCCCGCGGAGGTCCTGCCGCACGTGTTCGCGCGGTTCTACAAGGCCGACTCGTCTCGCGGGCGGTCGGAGGGATCCGGGCTGGGGCTGGCGATCGCGTGGGAGAACGCGCGGCTGCACGGGGGCACGCTGGTGGCGGAGAACCGGCCGGATGGCGGGGCGTTGTTCACGCTGCGGCTGCCGCTGGGAGGTGAGTCGTGAGGCCGGAAACTGTCGGTGCCGCCTGGAAGAATGGAAACAGGGGGACCCCCAGGAGGGGACCCCTGCGCGCGCTCGGACCGACAGCGCAGACGGACGCTGCAGGCGCGCCTTCCCGGTGGCGAAGCCTCGTTCACGCAGCCGGCGTCGGGCGAACGCCGAGCCACGAAGCCGGCGGGACCGCACCGCCGCACTTCGGTGCGTCGCCACCGGCTAAGCAGCCCGGCCGCAGAATCGCCACCGGAGCCGCCGTCAACGCCTCGCACCGCAGGTCCTCGGCGGGGCGGCCTCTGCGCGGGTTCGGGCTGGCAGTGCTCGTGCTCGCCGTGCTCACCGCGTGCGGCATCCGCCCGACCGACCCGATTCCCGGCCTCGAAGCCCCCAGCGGCCCCGCCGAGAACACCTCGCCCATGCTCTTCTGGGTCGCCCCCGGCGGCAGGGTGATTCCCGTCGGCCGGCCGGAGGGCAGCCTGAGCGGCTTCGACGTCGTGGCGCTGCTCGCCAAAGGCCCCACCAACGACGAGCAGTCCCGCGGCCTCGCCACGGAGGTGCCGTTCGACGCCGCGCCCGCCACCGTCGACCGCGTCGCGAACGGCCTCGACGTCACCATTTCCGGCGACGTCTCGCAGCTCAGTGGCCCCGCTGTCCAGCAGATCGTGTGCACCCTGCTGACCGTGCAGCCCGTCGGCACCGTGAACCTGCGCGGGGGCGGGCATTCGCTGGAGTTCCAGAAGTGCGCTTGAATCGGCGCGTGCACGTCTACTCCATCCCGATGCGCGCCCGGTTCCGCGGCATCACCCGGCGCACCGGCCTGCTGTTCGAAGGATCGGCCGGGTGGGGCGAGTTCTGCCCGTTCGAGGAGTACGACGACGACGAGGCCATGGCCTGGCTGGCGTGCGCACTGGAAGCCGCGAACGAGGGCTGGCCGGCGCCGGTCCGGGATCGCATCCCGGTCAACTGCACCGTGCCCGTGGTCAGCCCTGAACGGGCGCACGAGATCGTGGCGCGGTCGGGTTGTTCGACGGCCAAGGTGAAGGTCGCCGAGTCGACGCTGGCGGAGGACTGCGCGCGGCTCGAAGCCGTGCGGGACGCGCTGGGACCAAAAGGTTTTGTGCGCATCGACGCGAACATGCTGTGGGACGTCGACACGGCCGTCACCGCGATCAGGGCCATGGACAAGGCCTCCGGCGGGCTCCAGTACGTGGAACAGCCGTGCCACACGCTGGACGAACTCGCGGCGGTGCGGCGCAGGGTCGCCGTGCCGATCGCCGCGGACGAGTCGATCCGCAAGGCCGACGACCCGTTGAAGGTGGCCGTGTCCGGTGCCGCGGACATCGCGGTGATCAAGGTGGCGCCGCTCGGGGGCGTGCGGAAGGCCCTGGAGGTGGCCGAGGCGTGCGGGCTGCCGTGCGTGGTGTCGTCGGCGTTGGAGACGTCGGTGGGGATGGCGGCCGGGGTTGCGCTGGCCGCGGCGCTGCCTGAACTCGACTACGCGTGCGGGCTGGCGACTTTGCAGCTGCTCGACGGCGACGTCACGAGCGATTCGCTCACCCCGGTCGACGGCTACCTGCCAGTGCTCTCGAAACCACCCGTGCCGGACCGCGTCGAGGAGTTCGAGACCGGGGACCAGGCCTGGATCGACCGATACGCCAGGGTGCTGAGCAAACTCACTCGGTGAGCAGATCCAGCTGGATCTTCAGGGGAAACGGCTCGACCGACTCGTGGACACCGGTCTCGGCGGATGCCTCCTGATACCGCCGCTCGGTGAGGCGCAGCGGAGTCAGCGAGACAGGCTTGCCGAGGTCGATGATCCAGTAGAACGGGATGCCGGCCTCCGCGTAGTCGAGACGCTTGGCGCGACGATCCGTGTAGTGCGAGTTGAACGACAGCACCTCGACAGCGAGGACGACCTCCGCCGCCCTGACAAGGCCACCTGTCGGCCGTCTGCGTGGGAACACGACCAGATCAGGGCGGCGGACGAAACCGGGTTCGCCCGGCAGGGCCAGCTCCAGGTCCACGTCGACGGCGTAGGCGACCTGGAGATCCTCCGGAAGCTGACCGGCGAGCTGCATGATCAGGTTGCCGCAGGCGAAGTTGTGCTCGGCAAGCGCCCCGGGCGACCGGATCAGACGCCCTTCGACGAGTTCGGTGTAGCCGGCTTCTCCGAGCGCGGCGTATTGAGCAACGGTCAGCAGTTCGGTCACTCGATCACCGTGGCACATGGAGCCGATCTAAGGCTTGGCCCTCGTCAGCCCCTGCTCCGCCGCGCCCATGCTGAACACGATCCCCTCGGTCCGGTTGATCGCCTCGGTCCGCCGGGCGGAAGCAGGTACGCGCGTCAGGTCCACCAGCCGGATCGGCGGCCCCAGCTCCACCAGCGTGGGCGTGTAGGAGGCCTCGACCACCGTCCACCCGGCAGGTCGCTGCTCGAACTTGAACCGCGCGATCGCCCCCTCCTCGGTCACCCCGCGAGGTTCCGAGTGCCGGGCGACCTCGTTGCCGAGCCCGTAGGCGACCCACTTGTCGCCGATCTTCTCGAACGGCTGCACGACGTGCACGTGCGTCCCGATGATCAGGTCCAGAGCGGGGTCGGCCAGCAGCTGACGGGCCAGCGCCTTCTGGTCGGCGGTCGCCTCGTGCTGGTACTCGTTCCCCCACTGCACGGACAGCACCACGACCTCGGCGCCGGCGGCACGAGCGGCACGGGCGTCAGCCAAGATCTTCTGAGCGTTGATCTGGTTCGCGCGCCACGGCTGGGGCAGCGGGATGCCGTTGAAGCCGTACGTGAACGACAGCTGGGCGACCTTCACCCCGCCCGCGTCCAGGATCAGCGGCGCGGCGGATTCCTCCTGCGTGCGGAACGAGCCGGTGTGCTTCAGGCCGACCGCGTCCATCGCGTCCAGCGTCGAGGTGATCGCCGAAACTCCGCGGTCCAGCGTGTGGTTCGAGGCGGTCGAGCACGAGTCGTACCCCACGTCGACCAGGCCCTTCGCCACCTCGGGAGGCGCCAGGAAGGCCGGATAGCCGAAGAACGGGCCTTCCTTCGGACCGAGCGGCACCTCCAGGTGGCACAGGGAGAGGTCTGCCTTCAGGGTGTCCTTGATGCCCGAGAACAGCGGCAGGAAGTCACGCCCGGCCGCGCCGCCGTCGGCGACCGCCTGGTCGGTCAGCGGCGGGTGGATCAGGATGTCGCCACCGGCGGTCAGCACGAACGAACGCGGCGGTGGCGGAGTCTGGGACGTCGAGGCAGGCGTGGGAGACGCCGAGGTGATAACGACGGGCGAGCCGGTGCACGCGGACAGCAGAAACCCGGTGACCAGCACGAATGCCGGCCACCGGAGCCCACGCTTCAGCGCTGCCGCCTGCGTCGCAGGACCACGAACAGCACGACCGCCGCCGCGGCGACCGCGAGGGGCAGCACGCGCTTCAACACCGGAACGCCTGCCGTGTCGATCAGGTCGATCGGCTCGTCGGGGACCACTCGGAGATGCTGCTGTTGCGCCACCTCGTCAGGATCCACGGATCCCAGCGTGCTCGCCAGGCATTCCGCGAACTGGTCGACGAGCTTGCCGCTGACCTCGGCGATCAGGCCGCGGCCGAGTTGCGCCGGACGGCCGGTGATCGCCAGGTCGGTCTCCACCTCGACCGAATCACCGACCACGAAGGTCACGACAGCGGACGCCGTGCCGTTGCCGCGGGTGTCCTTACCTGCGGCTTTCATGACGGCGCGGCGCAGCACCGGGTCGATCTCCACGAACTCGCCGGTCCCCCGGTACAGCAGCTGCACCGGGCCGAGCTTGACCTTCACCTCCCCGCCGAACGACTTGCCGTCCACCGAGGTCAGCGTGGCGCCGGGCAGGCAGGGCGCCACCCGTTCGGGATCGATCAGCGCCGCCCACACCTCCTCGGCGGGCCCCGGCGACGCGAACGAGTGCGTCAACTTCATCCCGAGACCGCCGCCGTCAGCGCACGACCGGTCAGCACGCGGGCCAAGTTGTCCTTGTAGCTGTCACCGGTGGACGCCCGCAGAGCCGCCTCGGAGATCACCTCGGCGGAAGCGGGCTGCCCGACCAGGGCCTCCTCGACGTCGACGGCCCGCAGCGGTCCGGACCCCAGGTTCGTGAGGCCGACCCTGGCAGCGGAGATGGATCCGTCACGCACCTGCACGGCCGCCGCGACCGCGACGATCGACCACGCCTGCGCGACCCGGTTGAGCTTCTCGTAGTGCGCGCCCCAGCCGGTGTACTTCGGCACGCGGACGTCGAGCAGGATCTCGTCGGGAGCCAGCGCCGTCGTGAAGTAGTCGACGAAGAACTCCGCCGCTGGCACCTCCCGCCGTCCGCCAGGACCGGCGATGATCATCACCGCGTCCAGTGCCAGCGCGGGTGCCAGCAGGTCGCCTGCCGGATCCGCGTGGCACAGCGAGCCGCCGAACGTGCCGCGGTGCCGGATCTGCGGATCGGCCACCGTGTCCGTGACCAGCTTCAGAAGCAACGCGTGGTCGTGCACCAGATGATCGCGCTGCACCTCGTAATGCGTGGTCATGGCACCGATGAGCAACGAGTCGCCGTCGTCGCGCACGCCCGTCAGCTCGGTCAGGCCGCCGATGTCGATCAACGCCGTGGGTGCCGCCAGCCGCATGCGCAGCACCGGCACGAGCGACTGCCCGCCCGCGATGACCTTGGCGTCCTCGCCCTCCTCGGCGAGCATCCGCACGGCTTCGTCCACAGAGGACGGGAACAGGTACCTGAACTCCGCCGGGATCACGACTGTCCTCCCTGCGTGTCGATCGAACCGAGCCCACCCGCGGCGACCTCACCGGCACCGGGATCCGGCCGTCCCTGCAAAGCGGTCCACACGCGCTCCGGCGACATCGGCATCTCGATGTCCCGCACGCCCAGGTGCCGCACGGCGTCCAGCACGCTGTTGACCACGGCCGGTGTCGAGGCGATCGTGCCCGCCTCGCCGACTCCCTTGGCACCCAACGGGTTGGATGTCGCCGGCGTCTCGGTGCGGTCCGTCAGGAAAGCCGGCAGGTCCGCCGCGCACGGCACGAGGTAGTCGGCGAACGTCGCCGTCGTCAGCGTGCCCATCTCGTCGTGCGTGGCTTCTTCGTACAACGCCTGCGCGATGCCCTGCGCGAGCCCGCCGTGCACCTGACCGTCGACGATCAACGGGTTCATGACCGCGCCGACGTCGTCCACGGCCACGTACCGGCTGATGCGAACCATGCCCGTCTCGGTGTCGACTTCCGTTGCGCACAAATGGGTTCCGTGCGGGAACGAGAAGTTGTCCGGGTCGAACGTGGCGTCGGCGTCCATGCCGGGTTCCATGCCCTCGGGCAGGTCGTGCGCGACGTGCGCGGCCAGCACGACATCACCAAGGGTCCGCACGGTCGACGTGCCGCGAACGGAGAACGAGCCGGCAGCGAACTCCACGTCCGACTCGTCGCACTCCATCATGTGCGCGGCCAACGTTCGGGCCTTGGCCAGCACTTTCTCCGCCGCGTGCACCAGAGCTGTGCCACCGACGGCCAGCGAGCGCGAGCCGTAGCTGTCCATGCCCTTGTGCGACGTGGCCGTGTCGCCGTGCAGCACCTCGACGTCCTCGAACGGCACGCCCAGCCGGTCGGCGACGATCTGCGACCACACCGTCTCGTGGCCCTGGCCGTGCGGCGAGGTCCCGGTGATCACCTCGACCTTGCCGGTGGGCAGCATGCGGATCGACGCGGTCTCCCATCCGCCTGCGGCATAACGCAAAGCGCCCAGCACGCGGGACGGCGCGAGGCCGCACATCTCGGTGTAGGTGGAGATTCCGATGCCCAGCTGCACGACAGAACCGTCGGCACGACGCCGCGCCTGCTCCTCGCGCAACTCGTCGTACCCGAACAGTTCCATCGCGCGAGCCGTCGCGGCCTCGTAGTTGCCGGAGTCGTAGGTCAGCCCGGCGACCGTGTTGAACGGGAACTCCTCGTGCTTGATCCAGTTCAGCTCGCGGATCTTCATCGGCTCCATGCCGAGCTCGACCGCGAGTTCGTCCATCATCCGCTCGATCGCGAACGTGGCCTCGGGCCGTCCGGCGCCGCGGTAGGCGTCGGTGGGCACCTTGTTCGTGAACACGTTGGTGCACACGAACCGGTAGGCGGCGAACTTGTAGATCGAGTTGAACATGAACGCGCCCAGGATCGGCACACCCGGCGTGACCAGGCGCAGGTACGCGCCCATGTCGGCGAGCAGCTCGACCTTCAGGCCGGTCACGGTGCCGTCGCGGCGGGCGGACAGCGTGAGCTTCTGGATCTGGTCGCGGCCGTGGTGCGCGGACAGCATCGACTCGGTGCGCGACTCCGTCCACTTCACCGGACGGCCCATCCGGCGCGCGACCAGCAGGCACAGCACCTCTTCCGGCGTGACCTGGAGCTTGCCGCCGAACCCTCCGCCGACGTCCGGCGCGATCACGCGGAGCTTGTGCTCGGCGATGCCCGTGACGGCCGACAGCATCCAGCGCAGGATGTGCGGGATCTGCGTCGCGGACCAGACCGTGTACATGCCCGCGGTCGTGTCCACGACGACCGAACGCGGTTCCATGAACGCCGGGATCAGCCGCTGCTGCTTGAACGTCCGCTCGATCACGACCTCGGCCGACGCGATCTCGTCCTCGACGTCGGTCCCCGCCCCCGCCTCGGCGGAGTCGAAGATCCACGTGGCGCACTTGTTCGTGCCGAGGTCTTCGTGCACGAGATCGTTGTCCCGCAACGCTTCTTCCATGTCGAGCACGACCGGCAGCTCGTCGTAGTCGACGTCGATGGCCTCCAGCGCGTCCGCTGCCCGGTACGCGCTGTCGGCGATCACGAGTGCGACCGCCTCACCGGCGAAGTTGACCTGTCCGACGGCCAGTGCGGGTGCGGGCGGGGCCTTCATGTCCTCGGTGATCGGCCACGCGCAGGGCAGAGATCCCTGCTCCGCCGCGAGATCCTCACCGGTGAGCACCACGGCCACACCGGGCATCGACGTCGCGCGACTGACGTCGATGTTGGTGATGCGGGCGTGGGCGATGGGGCTGCGCAGCACCGCCATGTGCAGCATGCCGGTCAGCTGGAGGTTGTCGGTCCACGTGGTCTGGCCGGTGATCAGCCGCGCGTCCTCCTTGCGGAGCCGGGCCCTGCCGATCTCCGGTTCCGCGGTGGCGGTCATTCGCCACCTACCGCGTGCGGCGTCCGCTGCTCGATCTCCGGGCCCGCGCCGGGTTTCATCCGCTGCGCGGCGTCCTGAACCGCGCGCACGATGTTCTGGTAGCCCGTGCAGCGGCAGAGGTTGCCCTCCAGGCCTTTGCGCACGGTCTCGTCGTCGGGATCGGACTCGTCGGCGAGCAGGTCGATGGCCTGCATGATCATCCCGGGCGTGCAGAAACCGCACTGCAACGCGTGGTTGGAGTGGAACGCCTCCTGCACCGGATGCAGCTTGCCGTCGCGGGCGAGGCCTTCGACGGTGGTGACCTCGTGCCCGTTCGCCTGCACGGCGAGCATCTGGCACGACTTCACGCTGTGGCCATCGAGGTGGACAGTGCAGGCGCCGCAGTTGCCGGTGTCGCAACCGACGACGGTGCCGGTCTTGCCCAAACGCTCCCTCAGGTAGTGCACGAGCAGGAGGCGTGGTTCGACCTCGTCGGCGTAGGTCACTCCGTCGACGTTGACCGAGATGTGCATTGAAACCCTCCCAGGGTGGTGGGCCTTCAGTGACGAGGGTCACTTCAGCTTGCTCCCTGTTTGCGTGTTCAACAACCCGATCAACGATGAATCGGGTCCTCGATCTCCGTCAGCCGGCGTCCGGTTCCCTTCCAGCGCAAGGAGATGATCTCGGCGGCAATCGCAACTGCGGTCTCTTCAGGGGTCCTGGCGCCGAGATCGAGCCCGATAGGCGAAGACAACGCCGTAAGTTCGGATTCGGTCAAGCCCGCTTCCCTCAACCGTTCCAGCCGATCTTCGTGCGTGCGCCGCGACCCCATCGCTCCGATGTAGCCGACCTTCAGTCGCAACGCGACTTCCAGCAGCGGCACGTCGAACTTCGGATCATGCGTGAGAACGGCGATGACCGTGCGTTCGTCGAGCTTGGACGCTTCGCCTTCGAGGTACCTGTGCGGCCAGGCGACGACGACCTCGTCCGCCTCCGGAAAACGGCTGCGCGTCGCGAAGACCGGTCGCGCATCGCAGACGGTCACCCGGTAGCCGAGGAACGCGCCGAGCCGGGCCATGGCGGCGGCGAAGTCGATCGCACCGAACACGAGCATGCGCGGCGGCGGTTCGAACGAGTTCACGAACACGCTCATGCCCTCGCCGCGCCGCTGGCCGTCCGGGCCGTACTGGAGCACGCCGGTGCGGCCGGAAGCCAGCATGCCGCGTGCGTCGTCCGTGACGGCGTCGTCGATCCGTGCGCTTCCCAGGCTGCCGTCACGCCGGTCCGGCCAGATGACCATGCGCCGGCCGATGCCGTCCGGGTGCTCGATGACCGTCGCGACGGCCACCGGTTCCTCGGCGCGCACCGTCTCCACCACCTCACCGAGCTGCGGGAACGTCTCCGAACTGATCTTCTCGACGTAGATGTCGATGATCCCGCCGCAGGTCAGCCCGACCGCGAACGCGTCGTCGTCGCTCACCCCGTAGCGCTGCAGGACCGGGCCGCCGGTCTCCTGCGCGAGGTCGTAGACGGCGCCCTCGACGCAGCCGCCGGACACGCTGCCGACCGCCTCGCCGTCCTGCGTCACGAGCATCGCCGCGCCCGCCGGCCGGGGCGCCGAACTGAAGGTCGCGACCACCGTGCCGACGCCGACCGTCTCGCCGTTCGCCACCCGTTCGGCGAGGTCGTAGAGGACATCACGCACGGCGCACCTCCTTCAGCAGTTCTTCCAAAGCGTGCACGCTGTGGCCCGCGACCATCGTGTCGACGTGCGGGAGCGCCGCCACCACACCGCCCTGCAACGGCCGGTAGCCCGGCTTGCCCGCGTGCGGGTTGGCCCAGATGACCTTGTGACTCACGCGTCTCAGCCTCGCCATCTCGGTCGCCAGCAGGCTCGGGTCGCCGCGTTCCCAGCCGTCGCTGAACAGCACGACCACCGCACCTCGTTGCCGCCACTGCTGGTTGAACCGCCGCAACGAGTCGCCGAGCCGGGTACCGCCCTCGTAGTCCGGGATCGCCCTTCCAGCGGCTCGCAAAGCCCGTTCCGGATCGCGTTCGCGCAACTGACGGGTGACGCGGGTCAGCCGGGTGCCGATCGTGCGGACCTCGACGGGCATGGCGTGGGCGATGACGTGCGCGAACCGCAGCAGCGCGTCCGAGTAGGCGGCCATCGAGCCGGACACGTCGATCAACAGCACCAGCCGGCGCGCCTTCACGCCGCGGCGGCGATGGCGCGGCAGGGCGATCTCGCCGCCGGTCTCGATCATCGCGCGCACGGTCCTGGCCAGGTCCATCCGGCCGCGACGGGCCTTGCGGAGCCGGCGCGACCGTCTGCGCGGCGGGAGCGGAGTCAGCCTGGCGATCAGCGGTGCCGCGTCGAACTCGGAGATGTCCTTGTGCTTCAGCACTTCCACATCGGACGCGGCCACGCCGACGGTCACCGAGTCGAGTTCGATCGTCGTGCGCGGACGGGGCGGCGTGCCACCGAAGTACGCCTGGTACGCGGCGTCGTAGCGCGGCAGGTCGTCCGGATCGGCACACAGCGTGAGGCGCCCGGCCCAGTACAGGTCGACGTGCTCGGTGGCCCGCAGGAACGCCTGGACGCGGTCCGGCCCGCACGGGAGTCCGGCGCCCCGCAGGACGCGCGTGAACCCGACGCAGGCTTCCGTCACCCCACGATTGTGCTCCCGATCACGCGATCCGCGTCCTCCCGGTACTTCAGGACGGCCCCGAGCGTCGTCACGTCCGGCTCGGTGCGGCCCAGCGCCTGCAGCGCCCGCGCCCAGTCCAGCGACTCCGCGACGCCCGGAGGCTTGAGCAGGTCGAGGCCGCGCATTTGCTGAACGGCTTCCGCGACCTTCCGCGCGAGCCGTTCGTCGAGGCCGGGCAGGGTGCGCCGGAGGATCGCGATCTCCCGATCGAGCGAGGGGTGCTCCAGCCAGTGGTAGAGGCAGCGGCGCTTCAGCGCGTCGTGCACCTCGCGGGTCCGGTTCGAGGTCAGCACGGTCAGCGGCGGTGTCGTGGCCCTGATCTCGCCGAACTCGGGGATGCTCACCGCGTTCTCGGACAGCACCTCCAGCAGGAACGCCTCGAACTCGTCGTCCGCACGGTCGATCTCGTCCACGAGCAGCACGCACGGCGCGGTCTCCAGCGCCTGCAGCAACGGACGGGCCAGCAGGAACCGTCGCGTGTAGAGGGAGGCCTCGTCCACCTCGCCGCGCGTCTCCAGGACGCGCAGGTGCATGAGCTGACGCGGGTAGTCCCAGTCGTACAGGGCCTGCGTGGCGTCGATGCCCTCGTGGCACTGCAGCCGGATCAGCGGGACGTCCATCGACTTCGCCAGCGCCAGCGCGAGCGAGGTCTTGCCGGTGCCGGGTTCGCCTTCGAGGAACAGCGGCCGTCCCATCGCGACCGCGAGGAACGCCGCCGTGGCCACCCCGCCGTCCGGCAGGTACCCCGCGCGGTCGAGCCCTGACGCGAGCTCCTCAGGGGACTCCATGAGCCTCAGAGTACGACTACGGTGGGGAAATGGGTTCGATCAAGCAGATCCAGGTCACGTTCGACTGCACGGAACCACCGCGCGTCGCCCAGTTCTGGGCCGAGGTGCTCGGCTACGACGCACAGCCGGACACAGACGGTTCGTGGTCCGCCTGCAACGACCCCACCGGCGTGGGTCCGCGGCTGTTCTTCCAGCGCGTCCCCGAGGGGAAGACCGTGAAGAACCGGGTCCACATCGACGTCCGGGCCGGCAGTGGAATGGTGGGCCGCGACCGCCTCGCCGCGCTTCAGGCCGAGCGTGCACGGCTGGAGGCGATCGGCGCGGTGTGCGTGCGTGTCATGGAGGCCGACGAGGAGAACGAGTCCTGCATCGTGATGCAGGACGTCGAGGGCAACGAGTTCTGCCTGGACTGAACCCTGGGGTCCGGACCAGGGATCAGGGTCGGGTTCGGGGTGGTCACCGATGTGCCAGGCCGTGATTTCGACGAACCTTGAGCCATGACGAACAACGTGCTCAACGAAGCCACTGACCAGGTCAAGAAGCTCCGCAGGAGTCGCAGCGACAAGATGCTCGCCGGCGTCTGCGGCGGTCTCGCCAAGATGATCGGTGTGGATGCCGCGATCCTGCGGATCATCCTCGTGGCGGCGACGCTGCTCGGGTTCGGCACCGGAGCGATCCTCTACGTCGCCGCCTGGATCCTCATGCCCGAGGAAGACGCGGCCGTGTAAGCGTGATCAGCGTGGAAACCCGGGAACTCCAGGGAGCCGTTGCCAGGGGTGGGGACCGGTGAGGGGCCGGTACTCCACCCCCAGAGCGTCGAGCCTCGGGAGATGGTGTTCCCGCAGCCGTTGCACGAAATCAGGGTCCTTCTCCGCCGGGGACCACACGACCTCGGCGAACGCGGCCAGCCTCGGGAACGCCGCGTAGTCCACCCGCCGGGCCGAGTCGAGGTGCTCGGTCCAGATGTTCGCCTGCGCGCCCAGCAACCGTCCTGGCTCCGCGCCCGTGAGGCCTTCGGGCACCGGATCCCACGCGTAGACGTCCTCCAGCGTGGTCACCGTCCCCACCGGGATCGGCTCGTCCGGTGACTCCGACTGCCGGTAGTCGAGGTAAACGTGCTGCTCAGGGCACATCACCACGTCGTGGCCCTCGCCCAGTGCCGTGATGCCGCCCTCGACCCCGCGCCACGACGCGACGACCGTGCCCGCCGGCAACGGTCCCGACTCGAGGATCTCGTCCCACCCGTACGGCCGCCGTCCGTTGCGGACGATGTGCTTCGCGATCGCCCTGACCAGTTCGCCGTCGTGGCCGGGAGCCTCGTCGCCGCCGAGTCCGATGATCTCCGCGGGGAAGACGTCCATCAGCTCGTCGAACACGTTCCGATAGAAGTCCACTGTGGACTCCTCGGTGTTGAGCACGCGTTCGTTGACGCCCCAGTCGGTCCAGACGCCGCCGCCGTGCACGCCGAGTTCCGGATAGGCCGCGATCGCCGCCTGCGAGTGACCGGGGATGTCGATCTCCGGGATCACCGTGATGAAGCGCCGGCGGGCGTACTCGACGATCTCCCGCAGGTCCTCCTGCGTGTAGAAACCGCCGTGCGGCCTGCCTTTCATGCCTGCGGAGCGCCGGTCGCCGAACCGCGAGTCCTCCCGCCACGCCCCGGCCTCGGTGAGCTTCGGGTAGCGCTTGCACTCGAAGCGCCAGCCCTGGTCGTCGGTCAGGTGCAGGTGCAGGACGTTGAGCTTGTGCACGGACAGCAGCTCGACGTATCGCAGCACCTCCCGCTTGGGCAGGAAGTGCCGCGACACGTCCAGCATCACGCCACGCCACGCGAACCGCGGGTGGTCCACGATCTCGCACGCGGGGATGAACGCCGGCTTCTCGCCCGCCGCCCGGAACGCCTGGGCGCCCAGCAACTGCCGCAGCGTCTGCAGCGCGTTCATCTCGCCGGCCGCGTCGTTCGCCTCGATCAGCACACCGGCGTCGGACGAGAGCAACCGGTAGCCGCCGGGCGGGCCGTCGACGAGGACCGTCTGCCAGCCCTGGTACTCGCAGAGTCTCCCGCCGTCCACGTAGGACACCGGGCGCGGGAGGAGGTTCATCCCTTCACCGCCCCCGCGAGCCCCGACACCAGCCGGCGTTGCACGAGCACGAAGAAAATGAGCACAGGGATGGTCATCAGGGTGGAGCCCGCCATGATCGCGCCCCAATCGTTCTGGTCTGGTTTGACGAACACCTGAAGAGCCAGCGGCAGGGTCTGGTTCTCCACGGCCGAGATGATGAACGTCTTGGCGAACAGGAAGTCGTTCCAGGCGTGGATGAACGACAGCACCGACGTCGCCACCAGGCCGGGCGCGACGAGCGGGAACAGCACCTGCCACAGGAACCGGAACCGCGAGGCGCCGTCCAGGGTGGCGGCCTCCTCCAGTTCCACCGGCACCGCGGCGACGAAGCCCCGCAGCATCCAGATCGCGAACGGCAGGCTGAAGGCCAGGTGCACCAGCACGAGCGAGCCCAGGTGGTTCAGGCCGAACACCGGCACGCTGTCGCCGACGGACCGCATCAGGAAGAACAGCGGCACGGTCAACGCCTCGACCGGCACCATCTGCACGACCAGCAGCATGATCAGCAACGTCGTGCGGCTGCGGAACCGGAAGCGGGTCAGCGCGGTCGCCGCGAGGAACGAGATCACGATGCTCAGGAGCACCACGACCACCGCGACGATGATGCTGTTCAGGAAGTAGCGCCCGAAGTTCGCGACGGTCAGCGCCCGAGTGAAGCTGTCGAGCGTCGGCCGCGTCGTCCACGGCACCGGGTCGGCCGAGATGATCTCGTCCTCCGGCTTGAAGGCGCTGAGCACCATCCAGAACAGCGGGAACGCCACCACCGCGGCGATGATGAGGACGAAGCCCTCGGTCAGCCAGCGCCTCACAGGACCTCCCCCGACCGCCGCAGCGCGCGGAGGTAGAACATCGTGATTCCCAGCAGCAGCACGGTCATCACGACACCGATGGTCGCGCCCAGTCCGTACTCGGACGCCGCGAACGCCTGCTGGTAGGCGTAGACGTTGAGCACGAGGTTGCGCCCGGCGATGCCGCCGCCGTTCGTCATCACGTAGATCTGCGTGAAGACCTTGAAGTCCCAGATGATCGACTGGATCGTCACCACGAGGATGATCGGCTTCAGCAACGGGAGCGTGACGCTCCACGCCGTGCGGAACGCCGACGCGCCGTCCAGTGCCGCGGCCTCCAGCACCTCGCCCGGAATCGCCTTGATGCCCGCGAAGAGCGTCACCATGACGAACGGGAACGAGCACCAGATCACCTGCGCGGCAACGAGTCCGAACGCCGTCCACTTGTCGAACGTCCAGGAGAAGCCCTGGATGCCCAGGACCTCGTTCACGAACCCGAAGTTCGCGTCGAACAGGAAGAGCCAGATCGTCGAGCCGGCGACGGCGGGCGTGGACCACGCGCCGAGCGCCGCCAGGAACAACGTCATGCGCACCCACGTGCGAACGCGGGTGGCCAAGATCGCGAGAAACGCGCCCACTAGCAACGTGCCGACCACGCAGACCGCCGCGAAGGCGACGGTCTGCCCGAAGACACCCCAGAACTGCTGGTCGCCCAGCAGTTTCTGGTAGTTCCCGAGGCCCAGGAACTCGAGCGGCGCACCGCCGCTGACCTGCTCCTGGCCGTAGTCGTAGAGCGAGATGAGCACCAGCTGATAGATCGGGTAGGCCAGCAGGCCTCCGAGGATCAGCAGCGCTGGAGCCAGGTAGGCGAACGCGGTCCGCCCCTGGCCTTTGGCCGTCACGCTCACGACGTGAAGGCCGCGTTCATCGTCTTGGCGGCGTCCGCGGTGGCCGTGTCGACGTTCTTCGCGCCGGTGACGATCTCCTGGAGCATCGTCGGCACCACGGTCTGGGCCTCGATCTTCGCCCACGCCGGCGTGACGGGAACGAACTTCGTGCCGGACTGCAGGGTCTTCGTGAACGGCTCCAGGAACTTGTCGGAGTCCGCGACCTGCTTCTGCACGTCGCTGAACGTCGGCAGGTTGCCCATCGCCGTGTACATCTTCTGCTGGTACTTCTTCGACGCGAGCAGCTGCGTGAACTCGTTCGCGAGCGTCTTGCGCTGCGTGCCCTTCATGACGCCGAGCAGGTTGCCGCCGGCGAACGCGGGAGCGACCGAGCCCTTCGTCTTGCCGGGCAGCGGCACGACGCCGTACTTGCCGGCCGCGGAAGAAGCGTCGACCGACTTGCGGTTGAAGTCGCCGCCGATGGTCATCGCGGCCTTGCCCGCGCGGAACGCCTCGACGCTCGCGTCACCGCCGTTGCCCGCGCAGATGGCGGGCGGGCAGATGTCGTCCTTGATCAGTTCGGTGTACTTCGCGACACCGGCCTTGGCCTCGGCGCTGTCGATCGTGGCGGTGAACTTGCCGCCGTCGGACTTGGCGATGTCCCCGCCCTGCGCCCAGATGAACGGCAGCGCAGCGAACAGGTACTTGCCGCCGGCCGAGATGCCGATCAGCTCAGGCTTCTTCTGCCTGATCTCACGAGCCGTGGTCGCGATCTCGTCCAACGTCGTCGGCGGCTTGAGGCCAAGTTCGGTGAACACGTCCGTGCGGTAGTACAACGCGCGCACGCCGACGAACCACGGCACGCCGTACGTCTTGCCGTCGACCTTGGCCGTGTCGAGGATCGACGGGACCAGGTCCTTCGACTCGTCCCACTTGCCCAGGTCGAGCTCGGAGAAGCCGCCGGCGGAGACGTAGCCCGCGAGGTCGGTGTTGCCGAACTCGGCGACGTCCGGAGCGCTCTTCGGGTCGCTGAACGCGGCCTTGAAGCGCTCCGCCCGGCTCGACACCTGGATGTACTGGACGTCGACGGTGACGCCGCTGTGCTTGCCCTGGAACTCGGAGATCGCCTCCTTCACCACGGCTTCCTTCGGACCTCGGTTGACCTCGTCGAACAACCAGACCCGCAACTGCCCGGTCTGCTCGTCGGTGCCAGAGTTCGTAGGTCCTGACTGCACCGGTGCGCAGGCGACCACCGCGCCCACGCCCAGCACGGCCACAAGTGCCTTCAGCCTCATCGCGCCCTCCGCATTGCATATAGTGCAACAGCCATTCCACAGGAAGCAACGTGACTGTAGAACGGACCAGGGCAAGGGTCTAGACCAGACGATTCACCCATTCCCGAACTGATGCGAAGTCGACCGGTGAGTCCCAGCCGGACGGACGGACCGCGCTGCCGACGTGAAAACCCTTCACGCCCGCTGCCAGCAGTTCCGGGACGTGGCGAGCCTGCAGGCCGCCGCCGACGAGCAGTGCGGGAGGTGCCTGGTCGGCCAGTTTCTTCAGGTTCTCGATTCCGTCCTCGACGCCCTTCGCGCTGCCGGCGGCGAGCACCGTGTCGCAGCCGAGGGTCTGCACGATCTCCCAGGACCGGAAGACGTCGTTCGAGTTGTCCAGCGCGCGGTGGAAGGTCCAGGCACAGCCCTCCAGTTCGGCGAGGAGGTTGAGCGTGACGCCCTCGTCGATCTCGCCCTCCGCGTCGAGGAAGCCGAGGACGAACTCGGTGGCGCCGGCCTCCCTGAGCTCCCAGGCCCGCCTGCGCAGGTGCTTGAGGTTGCCCGGCGCGAACCCCTTGGAGTCCCTGAGCATCACGCGGATGGGGATGTCCACGGCGCTTCGGACCTCTTTGAAGGTGGCGACCGACGGCGTGAGCCCGTCCGAGGCCATGTCGGCGACCAGTTCGAGCCGGTCAGCACCTCCCGCCTGGGCGGCAACGGCGTCCTTCGCGTCCAGTGCGATCACTTCGAGAATCGGCATGGTCTAGACCATAACGGTCTTCGTCGTGTGCTTTCGGGAATCGCGGAGCCTTGTCGCCGCTTCGTGCGTCGGAGGCTGTATCTGCTCGCCTGAACCCCGCTCTTTTCGGATGAGCGCTTTGTTCAGGCGTGGAGCACGCGTCAGCCGGTTCGAGGGGTGCCGGCCGGCGCGGGCTCCCACCACTGGCGGCCCGTGACTCGGAGGGGGAATCACGGGCCGCTGGCATACCCGGAGGAAGATGAGGGTCGACCCGGCGGTGGTACTGCTCCAATCGAGTGAATTTTGTATCTACCGCCCAGTTAGCCCTTCATGAGTTGGCGGACGGCGCTGACAAGGGCGGCCGATCGGAGGTGCTGCATGGACGAGCTGCACACGGCGGATGACCGTCCGCCGTGGGACGGGCTTGAAGGCACCGAACGACATGCGATGTGCGTGGAGGCCGCGCGTGAGGGCAACCGCAACGCGCTGGACGTGCTGGTGACCGAGCTGACCCCGCTGTTGTGGCACGTCGCCCGTGGCCAGGGCCTGGACAGGGCCGCCGCGGAAGACGTGGTGCAGACCGTGTGGCTGGCGTTCTTGAAGAACATCGAGAACATCAACGAGCCCAAAGCCCTGGTCGGCTATCTGGTGGTCACAACGAGGCGTGAAGCACGCCGAACCTGGACACCCAACAAGCGTGAGACGCACCTGTCCGACGAATACGCCGAACAGCTCGAGTCCGACACCGGCCTGCC
Source organism: Lentzea sp. NPDC102401 (assembly GCF_044765805.1). NCBI lineage: Bacteria > Bacillati > Actinomycetota > Actinomycetes > Pseudonocardiales > Pseudonocardiaceae > Lentzea > Lentzea sp. NPDC102401. The sequence continues at coordinate 242,430 of NZ_JBIWKS010000011.1, forward strand.
GGAGGACGTGACGCTGCTGGACGACCGCGACCGCCGCCTGTGGCTCGCGTTCGGCCGACTGACCACGAGATGCCAGGAACTGCTCCGACTCACCGTGCTCGCGGGCCGCGCGGAGTACCGGGCAGTCGCCGAGGCACTGGCCATGCCCCACGGCAGCATCGGTCCGACCAGGGGACGGTGTCTGACACTGCTGCGCAACTACCTGGAGACGGAAGGAGGATCGCGGTGAACGAGATCGACCCGCGCGACGACCGCAGGGGCCCTGAGGACACCGCCGTCCTCTCCGAGCTGAACAGGCTCGTCGACGAACTGGACCCGCCACCCGCCGACCTGGTGGACCGAGTGAAGTTCGCGATCGCCCTGGAATCCCTGGACGTGGAGGTCGCGCGCTGGGAGCGGGCCGGATCGTTCGCCGGGGTCCGGGGCGGGCAGACCGGCACGATCACGTTCACGGTCGACAACCTGACGTTGATGGTGAACTTCACCTCGACCGGGTCACGGCACCGGATCGACGGGTGGCTGGTGCCCGCCGGGGAGCACGAGGTCGAGGTGCGGGTCGCCGATCATCAGTCGTCCTGCACGCGGGCGGATGACGGGGGACGGTTCGTGCTGCCCGACGTGCCGGCCGGGACCACGCAGATCCTGGTGCACCTGGTGAATTCTCGTGGAGAGCCCGGGCGGACCGTCGTCACGCCCACGATCATGCTTTGACGCTTCGGCTGGGGTTTCTGGGGTTCTGGGGTTCGCGTCTCTTCGGCTGAGTGACCGGCAACGGCCGGCCGCAGGGATGCCTGCGGCCGGCCGTTGTCCCCCTGGCAGCGACCTAGGACTGAATGCCACCGTGCCCGACGACGACGGCGGTGTAGTCGCACCACACGGTTGAAACACCATCGTTCGCGGCGCGAGTGCCGAAGTGGCGGTACACGAATCCGTTGTCCGTGCGCCTGCAGTCGATGAAGCCGGTGAAGAAGTTGCCGAGGCCGGTGCACCTCACGTTGGCACCGAGGTGGCCCTTGCCATCGTTGATGGGCTGCGCGGAGCAGCTGGCCTGCACCGACACCTCACCGGACGGCGCGGCGGACGCCGGTGCCGCGAGCCCTGCGAATCCCCCGATCGCAATGGCCGACGCCGCCAGAACAGTTGCGTACTTCGCCTTCATCTCACATCCCCCTCTTGATGGATCAGCCCTTTGCGGACTGGTCTCATCCTTTCGGCAGGGCGGTTTCCCGGACAGATCACCAACCGGTCACGTGTGACCGGTCCGTCATTTCCGTTCATCCGGCCCGAAATGCCGAAAGGCCCGGCTCGCCGAAGCGAACCGGGCCTTTCAGAGGTGATGCGGTGCGGACGGACTCAGAAGTCCATGCCGCCGGCGTCCGGCGCGGCGGGCGCGGCGTTCTTCTCCGGCTTGTCCGCGACGACGGCTTCCGTCGTCAGGAACAGGGCGGCGATGGACGCGGCGTTCTGCAGCGCGGACCGGGTGACCTTGGCCGGGTCGATGATGCCGGCCTTGATCAGGTCCTTGTACTCGCCGGTCGCGGCGTCCAGGCCCTCGCCAGAGGGGAGGGACTTGACGCGCTCGACCACGACGCCGCCTTCGAGGCCGGCGTTGACGGCGATCTGCTTCAGCGGAGCCTCGACGGCGACCCTGACGATGTTGGCGCCAGTGGCCTCGTCGCCCGTGAGCTTCAGGCCCGCGAAGGCGACCTCGGCAGCCTGAAGCAGCGCGACGCCACCACCGGCGACGATGCCCTCTTCAACGGCGGCCTTGGCGTTGCGGACCGCGTCTTCGATGCGGTGCTTGCGCTCCTTGAGCTCGACCTCGGTGGCCGCGCCCGCCTTGATGACGGCGACGCCGCCGGCGAGCTTGGCGAGGCGCTCCTGGAGCTTCTCGCGGTCGTAGTCGGAGTCCGACTTCTCGATCTCGGCGCGGATCTGGTTGACGCGGCCCTGGATCTGCTCCGCGTCACCTGCACCCTCGACGATGGTCGTCTCGTCCTTGGTGACGACGACCTTGCGGGCCTTGCCCAGCAGCGAGATGTCGGCGTTCTCCAGCTTCAGGCCGACGTCCTCGGTGATGACCTGGCCACCGGTGAGGGTGGCGATGTCCTGGAGGATGGCCTTGCGGCGGTCACCGAAGCCAGGCGCCTTGACGGCGACGGACTTGAAGGTGCCACGGATCTTGTTCACGACCAGGGTCGCCAGGGCCTCGCCCTCGACGTCCTCGGAGATGATCAGCAGCGGTTTGCCGCCCTGCATGACCTTCTCCAGGAGCGGGAGCAGGTCCTTGACCGTGGAGATCTTGGAGCCGAACAGCAGGATGTACGGGTCCTCGAGGGTCGCTTCCTGACGCTCGGGGTCGGTCACGAAGTAACCGGAGATGTAGCCCTTGTCGAAGCGCATGCCCTCGGTGAGCTCCAGCTCGAGCCCGAGGGTGTTGCTCTCCTCGACGGTGATGACGCCTTCCTTGCCGACCTTGTCCATCGCCTCGGCGATGAGCTCGCCGATCGTGGGGTCAGCGGCGGAGATGGACGCGGTAGCAGCGATCTGCTCCTTCGTCTCGATCTCCTTGGCGTTCTTCAGCAGCTGCTCGGCAATGGCCTCGACGGCCTGCTCGATGCCACGCTTGAGGCCGAGCGGGTTCGCACCCGCGGCCACGTTGCGCAGGCCCTCGCGGACCAGTGCCTGGGCGAGCACGGTCGCGGTGGTGGTGCCGTCACCAGCGACGTCATCGGTCTTCTTCGCGACCTCCTTGACGAGCTCGGCCCCGATCTTCTCCCACGGGTCCTCGAGCTCGATCTCCTTCGCGATGGAGACACCATCGTTGGTGATGGTCGGCGCGCCCCACTTCTTCTCGAGCACGACGTTGCGGCCCTTCGGGCCGAGCGTCACCTTGACGGCGTCAGCGAGGATGTTCATCCCGCGCTCGAGACCGCGACGGGCTTCCTCGTCGAACGCAATCATCTTGGCCATTGCGGTGTGTTCCTCCGCCTATGTGGATTCTGGGCCACTGCGAGCACCTGCCCGCAGCGGAACACGATTCGCGTGGCCAGGCTCGGTGCCCGCGACGGACGACCCCGGAGGGCCTCACCGTCCCAGCCTCACTTTTGGCACTCAATGGAGCCGAGTGCTAAGTCGGTTTTAGCACTCGGGCACGTCGAGTGCAAGCGAACCCAGGGGACTCTCAGCGAGACGTGCGCACCGGCACAGAGGTGGGCAGCGGCTTGTTCGAGGTCGTCTCGTCGCCGATGTTCAGCGACGGCGCGGAGCTCGTCTTGGGCTGACGTGCGGGCTCGTCACCCGGCGACAGGACCACCACCACGATGATGATCACCACGATCGCCACCGCGGCCGCGATGACCGGCGCGAACCACGCGGGGCGCTCCTTCTTGCCGGCCGTGAACGCGCTCACACCCACCTGGTTCGGCGGGCGCAGCCGGACCGGGTCCGACAGGGGCTGCTGGTAGCCGCCCTGGTACTGGCCCTGCTGGATCGGCATCGGCCCGGACATCGGCGCTTGAGCCGGGAACGAGCCGGACTGCGGCCCGAGTTGAGCGGGAGCCGAGCCCTGCGCGACTCCGGCGAGAGCGACGCGGGCGGCGTTGATGAGCTCGGCGCAGTTCGCGTACCGCTGCGACGGGTCCTTCGAGGTGCCCTTGCGGATCACGTCGTCGATGGCCGGCGGCAACGCCACGACCTGCGACAACGCGGGAACGACGCTGCCGAGGTGGCCGTGGATGACCTCCTGCACACCGCCCTGGAACGGCGGTCGGCCGGACAGGCAGGCGAAGATCATGCAGGCGAGCGCGTACTGGTCGGTGCGGCCGTCGACGGGCTCCCCGCGCAGGTGTTCCGGCGCCGCGTAGGTCGGCGAGCCGAGGAAATCACCCGTTCGGGTGCGGTGGCCGGTGGCGCCGCGGCGGGTGAGGCCGAAGTCGGCGACGTAGACGTGCTCGCGCACGCCTTCCTTCTGGGTCACCAGCACGTTGGCGGGCTTCACGTCGAGGTGCACGAGGCCCTTGCCGTGCAGCATGTCGAGCGCCTCGGCCACCTGGGCGAGCAACGACAACGTGCGCGCGGGGGTGAGCGGCCCCTCCTTGATGTGCCCGGACAGGTCCTGGCCGTCCACGAGCCGCATGGCGATGTAGAGCAGGCCGTCGACCTCGTCGAAGTCGTACAGCGGCACGATGTTCGCGTGGTCGATCGCGGAGGTGTTGCGCGCCTCGTCGACGAACCGCTCGCGGAACTCCGCGTCGGGCGCGAGGTGCTCACCGATGACCTTGAGCGCGACCTTCCGGCCGAGCCTCACGTCCGTGGCCCGGTACGTCACGCTCATGCCACCGCGACCCAGCACACCGTCGATCCGGTAATGGGCGATTCGCCGTCCGCTCAGGTCCTCCGACACGCAAGGCAGCCTAACGTCCGGCCGGATCGGCTTGCCCCGGGTCGGCCGAAGCCGTGATCAGAGTGACGTCTGGCCGGGTCGGTCAGCTGGCTCGGCGCACGTCCGACGCCTGGCTGCGCCCGTCCCGCCCCGCCTGCACCTCGAACTCGACCCGGTCGCCTTCTGACAGGGTCCGGAAGCCTTCCATCTGGATCGCCGAGTAGTGCACGAACACGTCGGGCCCGCCATCGGTCGCGATGAAGCCGTATCCCTTTTCGGAGTTGAACCACTTGACGGTACCGAGAGCCAAGACGTCCTCCTTCAGATCGCGCATCTCACGCAAAGCGCAGAGAGCAACGCTAAAAGAAGAAATCTCACGCGGATACCTCCTTACGGAGTCATGAACGGGAGCTGACTCCGTTGGCGCGCAACCAGGTGGTGAGCCGGCGAGGGCCGCGCGTCTGCGTCAGCACGGCACCAGGACCGGCGAAGTCGAACACCAGGCCCTCACCGGTCTGAATGGATTGCACGCCATCGGGCACGGACGGCCGGAGACGGCATTGCACGGTGTCCGCGAACGCCACGACGTGATCGCTGCTGATGGTCACCGCTTCCCCGGCTTCCAGCGTCACGAGGTCGAGCGCGCCGTAACAGGCGAGCACCATCGCGCCCTTGCCGTGCGCGTAGTTCATGAAGCCCTCGACGCCTCCGAAGATCGCCTGCATCGGCGGCGCCTCGGGGTTCATCGCCACCGTGCTGCTCGACGCGATCCAGCTGTGCCGGGCGAGGCACCAGCCGTACGCCCCGTCGAGCTCGATCTGGTGCAGGTCACCGGGCAGCACCGGGGCCGCGTCGATCCAGCCGCCCTCCGCGCCCGACGTGCACAGCGCCACCGCCTTCGTGCCCGAGCCCTTCACCTCGACCGTGAGCCCGTAGCTCGTGGCCGCGATGGTCAGCGGGTCGACCAGCACCGCCTCGCCGGGCGCGAGGACGAGTCTCGCCACGCCGAACGTCGGTGTGTGCCTGGTCCGGACCTGCACGAACAACACCTCCGGGAAGGAAAGGGGGCAAAGCGGCCGTCACGAGCGCCGCGACGTTGGCAGTATGCAGTCGTGTCCCCCACCACTGTCGCCGAACACCGCCAGCGCGTCGCGGAGCTCGTCGGGTCGATGCCCGTGCTGCAGCTCCCGCTCGACGAGTGCCTCGGGCTCGTGCTCGCCGCCGACGTCATCGCGCCGCTCGACCTGCCGCCGTTCGACAACTCCGCGATGGACGGGTACGCGGTGCTGGCCGCCGATCTGGCCGGTGAGCTCCCGGTCCGGTTGCCGGTCGCCGACGACATCCCCGCGGGCCGCACGCGGCTGAACCCGCTGGTGCCCGGCACCGTGCAGCGGATCATGACCGGCGCCCCGCTGCCGCCCGGAGCGGACGCGGTCGTTCAGGTCGAGTGGACCGACGGCGGCACGGAGACCGTGACGATCGATCGGGCCGTGGCGCCCGGCCAGAACATCCGCACCGGCGGCGACGACGTGCGCAAGGGCGACGCGGTGCTGGCCGCGGGCACGGTGCTGCGCCCGTCCACGCTCGGTCTCGCCTCCGCCCTCGGCTTCCCCGAGTTGCCGGTGCGCCGCCGTCCGCGCGTGCTGGTCCTGTCGACGGGCTCCGAGCTGGTCGAACCGGGCAAGCCGCTGCAGCCGGGGCAGATCTACGAGTCGAACGGCATGATGCTGGCCTCGTCCGTGCGGGACGCGGGCTGCGTCGCCGTGCAGCTGCGGTTCGTGCCGGACGACGTCGAGGAGTTCCACCGCGCGCTGGCGCCGTACCTCGGTTCGGTGGACGTGATCGTGACGTCCGGCGGTGTCAGCGCGGGGGCGTACGAGGTGGTCAAGGACGCTTTCGCGAGCCACGACGTGGAGTTCACCAAGGTCGCGATGCAGCCGGGAGGGCCGCAGGGCTCCGGCCGCTACGAGGGCGTGCCGGTGCTGTCGCTGCCGGGCAACCCGGTGAGCGCGCAGGTGTCGTTCGAGGTGTTCGTGCGACCGGCGCTGCTCGCGTCCATGGGCCACACGCAGCCGGAACGCCACACGGTGCGAGCGACCATCACGGCTCCTCTCACCTCTCCGGCGGGGAAGACCCAGTTCCGGCGCGGCCTGCACGACCCGTCGTCCGGCGAGGTCGTGACGCCCGTGGGCGGGCCGGGGTCGCACCTGCTGTCGGCGCTCGCGCTGTCGAACTGCCTGATCGAGGTGCCCGAGGACGTCACGGAGCTGGCGGCGGGGGCCGAGGTCACCGTCCGACACCTCCAGTGAGAGCGGCACTGGCCCTGGTGATGCTCGCCGGGTTCTTCGTGCTCGCGCTGGGCCTCACCGTGTTGCTGGGCGTTCTCGCGTACGTCCTGTTCGACCGGGGCGACGTCGAGGGCGGGGCGTTCCTCACCGCGTTGACGCTCATCGTCGGCGGGCCGTCGCTGTACGCGATGGTCAGGGCGTTCTGGGCCCGGCCGCGGCCGACCGGCGTCCCGCTGACCCGCGCGACGCACCCGGAGCTGTGGCGGCACGTCGACGAACTGGCCGTGCTGGCCGGCACCCGCAGCCCCGACGACATCCGGCTCGTCAACGAGGCGAACGCGGGCGTGTGGGAGCGCCACGGCACGCGCTACCTGGAACTGGGCCTGCCGTTCGTGGCCGGCATGACGATCGGTGAGCTGCGGTCGGTGGTCGCCCACGAGCTCGGTCACTACGGCGGCGGCCACACGCAGGTGTCGGCGGTGACGTTCCGCGCGAAGCTCGCCCTGGGCATGGTGATCGGGCAGGGCAGCTACCTGTCCGCCGTCCTCTACGCGTGGGCGAGGCTGTACGCGCTGGTCGCGGCCTCGGAGAGCCGCAAGCACGAGCGGTTCGCCGACGAGGTGTCCGTGGCGGCGGCCGGGGCGGAGGCGACGGCGCGGTCGTTGCTGCGCGGCGGCCCGCTCGGCGAGGCCTGGAGCGAGTACCTGCGCTGGTACGTCTCGCTGGCCGTGCTGGCCGGGCGCACACCGCCGTTGCTGGAGGGCTTCCGCGCCTACCTGGACCACCCGCGGCGCGTGCACCAGCTGCGCGAGATCGAACCGCTGATGGCCGCGCAGGAGCCGTCGTCGATCTTCGACAGCCATCCGCCGATCCGCGAGCGGGTGGCGACGATCAGGCAGCTCTCCCCGTTCTCCGGCGGCGTGACGGAGGCGGTCGACGAACGGCGCGCGTGGTCGTTGCTCGACGGCACCCCGCCCGAGGCCGTCGCGGCACTGGTCGGGGTGCAGGGTCCGCCGATCACCTGGCAGGAGCTCGCGCCGCTGGCCGGGCCGGTGCTCGTGCGCCGCTACGCCGACGCGCTGCGGCACGCGGGCCGGGTGAGCAAGGTCGGCGAGACGCTGGCGGACGTGCTGGCGGCGTTGTCGCGTGCCGAGCTGCACAAGCTGACGGGGGCGCCGGTGGACGCGTCGCTGACCCCGGAGCAGGTGCACGACGCCGCCGTCGAGGCCGTGACGGAACTACTCGGTTGCATGGTGTCTGACCTGCTTGTGACGACTAACCGCGCGACGCTGGAACTCAACTGGGGAGGACTGTTCGTCCTGCGGTTGCCCGACGGAGCTGCGGTCTACCCGGAAGACCTGGTCGCACCGGCCGTGCGGGACGCTAATCAGGTCGCTGACGTGCGCTTGAGGCTGCAGAACCTCGGCGTCGACGGACTGTGACGGAACGCTCACCCAGCGACGTTGTTCACGCCATGTGACGGGGATTACACTGCCCGCAGGTGCCGGTCGGCCCGCGCATTCGTCGGGGGATGCACGGGCCGACCGGCCACTTGTCTTTCCGGCAGTCCCGATGGGCGGTTTGGCGTGTTGCCGTAGCGTGTTGGCGCCCGACAACTCACGGAAGCTACGGACCCCCAGACACGATGAGCAGCGAGAAGCCCGTCTCCCACTTCCTCGAACTCGCGCGCGGCATGGTGCCGCCGATGCACCCGGCAGGCCGCCCGTTCGTGGCCGCCGCGGCGATCGCGACCCTCCTCGTCCGGCTGCGCTTCAAGCGCCTGGGCGTAGTCCTCGCCCTGGTCACGGCGTGGGTGGCGTGGTTCTTCCGCGAGCCGAAGCGCGTGACGCCGACCCGTCCGAACCTCGCCGTGGCCCCGGCCGACGGCACCGTCTCGCACGTGGTCGACGCCGTCCCGCCCGCCGAGCTCGGCCTCGGCACCCAGCCGATGACGCGCGTCAGCGTGTTCCTCTCGGTGTTCGACGTGCACGTGCAGCGCGTGCCCGCGGACGGCGAGATCGTCCAGGTCTCGTACCACCCCGGCAAGTTCCTCTCGGCCGACCTCGACAAGGCCTCCGAGGAGAACGAGCGCAACACCGTGTGGCTGCGGACGGTCGACGGCCACGACCTCGTCGTCGTGCAGATCGCCGGCCTGGTCGCCCGCCGCATCGTGTGCGAGGTCGCCGAGGGCGAGAAGGTCACCGCCGGCCAGACCTACGGCCTGATCCGCTTCGGCTCGCGAGTGGACCTCTACGTGCCGCGCGGCAGCCGCGTCCTGGTCGAGGCGGGCCAGCGCACCATCGGCGGCGAGACCGTCCTCGCCGAGCTCCCGGAAGCCTGATGGCTCCCAGCGGGCCCAGCGTCCGCCTGCTGCCGAACGCGATCACGGTCCTGGCCATGTGCTCGGGCCTGTCCGCGGTGCACTTCGCGAACGTCGGCATGTGGGGCGCGGCCATCGCCTCGATCGCGGCAGCCGCCGTCTTCGACGGCCTGGACGGCCGCATCGCCCGCCTGCTGGACGCGACGTCGAAGATGGGCGCGGAGCTGGACTCGCTGGCCGACGCCATCTCGTTCGGCGTGGCGCCGGCCCTCGCGATCTACCTGTGGAAGTTCGAGGGCAACCGCGCGGGCTGGGTCATCGCGCTGATCTTCGCGGTCTGCATGGTGGTCCGCCTCGCCCGCTTCAACACGTTGCTGGAGAAGGAACAACCACCGTTCGCGAAGGAGTTCTTCGTAGGCGTCCCCGCTCCCGCAGGCGGGTTGTTGTTGCTGCTGCCCCTGATCATCGAGGAGCAGGTCCGCACCGCCGGCTGGTGGAACAACTCCTACGTCGTGGCAGCGTGGACCGTCCTGGTCGCGATGCTCCTGGTCTCCCGCATCCCGACCCTGTCGGTGAAGACCGTGAAGGTGCCGCCGCGCGCGGTGGCCCCGTTGCTCGTCGCCGTGGGGTTGCTCGCCGCCGCTGTGATCACCTACCCGTTGGTGGCGTTGATCATCGCGATGGTCGTGTACCTGGCGCACCTGCCCTACTCGGTGCGGCGGTACATGTGGCTGTCGAAGCATCCGGAGGCGTGGACCGTCACCAGCGCCGACCGCCGTGCGATCAAGCGGGCGCATGGGGTTGCGGCTCGTCGACTCGGTCTGCGGCAGCCATTGCGCGGTCGTGTGGCCGGTGCGGCCATGCGGGCCGTGCGCCGGCCTCGGCGTGATGGTGCTGTCGCCGCTACCGCAGAGGGCGCGGTGTCCTCTACCAACGGACGCCGTCGCTCGTGGCGACAGCTGGGACTTCGGCGGCAGCCGAAGCGCTAGTCGCTCCTGCTCACTCGGGCCGGACACGTTCGTCGTGTCCGGCCCGAGGTCGTCGTGAGGAACCAGTGGCGCGACCCGGAACGTCGGCGAGGTAGTTCACGCTCAGCAGGGCGCCTCGCGGCCGCGAATTCCCCCGGCGACGTTCCGGGCCACACCACTAGAGTCGGCATCGTGATCACGCTGACGGCTCGCCTGTCCCCGTCCGCTCTGGACACCCGGCGCGGCGTAGTCCGCCTTCATCCCGAGGTGCTCGACGCCCTGGGCCTGCGTGCCTGGGACGCCGTGAAGCTGACCGGTGCCCGCGTGAGCGCCGCTCTGGCCGCCGCCGGCGAGCAGCCGCCGGGCGTGGTCCTGGTCGACGACGTGACGCTCACCAACCTCGGCGTGGTCGAGGGCTCCGAGATCGTCGTGGCTCCCGTTCAGGTGACCGCCGCGCGTTCGATCACCGTCGCGGGCTCACGGCTGGCCACCACGGCACTGACGCCGGACCACGTGCGCATGGCGTTGACGGGCAAGGTCCTGACCGTCGGCGACAACGTCTCGCTGCTCCCCCAGGACCTCGCACCGCCGCCCGGCGCGAATGTCTCCGAGACGCGCCGCAAGCTGTCCAACGCCATCGGCATGACGTGGACGAACGAGCTGATCACCATCACCTCGACCGACCCTGCGGGCCCGGTGGCCGTGCAGCCGTCGAGCGTCGTGGGCTGGCGTTCGGCCTCGGCACCCGCCGCCGAGGTGACGCCGGTGGTGGTGCAGGAGAAGCACGAGGCGCTGCCGCTCGCGGACCTGGTGGGCCAGCGCGAACAGGCGCGTCGCCTGACGGAGTGGCTGGAGCTGATGTTCCGCCAGCCCGAACTCCTCACCAAGCTGGGCGCCTCCGCCCGCCTGGCAGCCATGATCAGCGGCCCGGAAGGCGTCGGCAAGGCAACGCTGGTCCGCGCCGTCGCTCGTTCGGTCAAAGCGACGGTCGTGGAACTGGCCGCGCCGAGCATCGCCGTCCTCGAACCGGGCGCGATGGCGAAGCAACTCGGTGACGCGATCGCGGGCGTCCCCGAGCAGCCCACGGTCCTGCTCCTCACCGACATCGACGCACTGCTGCCCACCGCACCGCCACCGGTGGCGACCGTCGTCCTGGACATCCTGCGCACGGCCATCTCCCGCCCGAACCTCGCGCTCGTGGTCACCTCGGCCCGCGCGGAGTCGGTGGACGCCCGCCTGCGCGCCCCCGACCTGGTGGACCGCGAGCTGACACTCCCCCTCCCCGACGCCGCGGGCAGGACCGAACTCCTGCGGGTGCTGCTGCGCGACGTCCCGGTGGAGTCCGATGTGGACTTCGGCGAGGTAGCCGCCCGCACACCGGGTTTCGTGGCGGCGGACCTCTGCGCCCTGCGCCGCGAAGCAGCGGTCCGAGCCGCCCTCCGCCAACGCGAGGTGGCAGAACCCCGTGTGGGACAAGAGGATCTGCTGGGCGCCCTGAACACGGTCCGCCCGATCTCCATGTCCGCCTCCGACACGGTCCAGACCGGCGGACTGACGCTGGACGACGTGGGCGACATGAAGGAGGTCAAGCAGGCCCTCACGGAAGCGGCCCTCTGGCCCCTGCGCTACCCGGACTCCTTCGCCCGCCTGGGCGTGGACCCGCCGCGCGGCCTCCTGCTCTACGGCCCGCCGGGATGCGGCAAGACCTTCCTGGTCCGAGCACTGGCAGGCACGGGCCAGCTGAACGTCCTGACCGTCAAGGGCGCCGAGCTGATGGACAAGTTCGTAGGAGAATCCGAACGGGCGGTCCGCGAACTCTTCCGCCGAGCAGCCGACGCCGCCCCGGCCCTCGTCTTCCTGGACGAGGTGGACGCCCTGGCCCCACGCCGAGGCCAGTCCTCGGACTCCGGCGTGGCCGACCGAGTGGTAGCCGCCCTGCTGACCGAACTGGACGGCGTGGAACCCATGCGCGACGTGGTCGTGATCGCCGCGACCAACCGCCCAGAACTGATCGACCCGGCCCTGCTCCGCCCAGGCAGGTTGGAACGCATCATCTACGTGCCACCACCGGACGCCGAGGCGCGCACGGAAATCCTCAAGGCCTCGTCCCGGAACACGCCGCTTTCCGGCGACGTGGACCTGGCCGAGTTGGCCGAGGATCTGGACATGTACTCGGCGGCAGACTGCGCGGCCCTGATCCGCGAGGCGGCTTTGACGGCGATGCGGGAGTCTCTGGACGCGGCCGAGGTGACGCAGGCCCACCTGGCCAAGGCGAGGGCAGTGGTGCGCCCGTCACTGGACCCGGCACAGCTGGCATCGCTGGCCGCTTACGCGACGGCACGCTGACGCAGGGGTCCCCTCGATGTCAGGACCCCCCGCGACCCAAATTAGCGACGAGGTCTGACACTCCCGCGAAGGCGAAGGCGAGCCGTCCTTGGCTTGCGGTCTGGGTGGGGTGGTTTCGTCACGAGTCGTGCCACAGCTCTTGCTCTTGGCTCGGCTCGCGACGAAACCACCCCACCAACGCAACTACCTGCGCAACGCAACTCCGCCCAAAGCAAAAGGCGTGCCATCAACCTGCGTACGGCGTGGACCTCGGGTTTTGAGCAGTTTGGCGGGGTCTGGGGCGGAGCTCCAGGAAGCAGCCCGAGGTCAGGACTAAACCCAACCACCTGCGGACTCGCAACCTACTTGTTCTTGGAAGGCCCCTGAAAATCATTCGTAACAATCAAAATGATCCCGGCCGCAGCAGACTGGATCCCGTCGAACCGAGGCTCAACCCGAGCCCGCAAAACCTCAGCCAACTCCTTGGCCGAAGCTTCTTCCTCAGTCCCAGGCCGGAAATAAACGGTCGTGGTCGGGATGGTCCCAGACGAGTAGTTACCGGTCTCGGCGACAGTCCACCCGTTGCCCCGAACCGCATCCGAAGCCTTCGAAGCCAACCCGGTGATGGTCGAGTTGTTGTAAACCCGAACAGGAACCTTGGCCACTCCAGGCTGGGTGACCGGCGGAGGCGGCACAACAGAGGTATCCGGTGTGGAAGCCGGAGGCGCCGAAGACGGAGTCGAGGCCGGAGTCGAGGCAGGTGTCGAAGCCGGTGCGGACGCCGGAGGCTCGGAACTGCCGGACGCGGGCGGCGCGGTGGACGACCCCTCGGCAACCGGGGGTGTCTCAGACCCCCCGCTGCTGAACAGGCTCACAACACCGATCACCAACGCGACGGCGGCGACACCGAGCAGGGCGAAGCCGGCGGCCTTGGCCGGACGGGACGGGCTTGCGGACTCGGGGGAGGTCATCAGTCCTCGGTGCTCCTGGCGCGTGCGCGAACCCGCTGGCGGCCTGTTCGCACGCCGCGCAACCGCTTGACCAGCATCGGATCGGCAGCCAGTGCGGCTTCGGATTCAACGAGCGCGTTGAGCAACTGGTAGTAGCGGGTAGCTGACATGTCGAACAGTTCCCTGATGGCCTGTTCCTTGGATCCCGAGTACTTCCACCACTGACGCTCGAACGCGAGCATCGTGCGTTCGCGGCTGGTCAGCCCGTCAGCGGAGGTGAGCGTCTCGGCGTGATCCATCTGGCTCCCCACGGTCGCCACACCATCTCAGGTGCGGGCAATTCAATCACGTGATCGTTCCAACCTACCGCGCGACACCGACAGTTTTGGACCGCATAAAGTTCAGCCATGGCCGTCCATCGCATCCGCATCGCCGGCGACCCCGTGCTCCACAACCCGACGCGCGAGGTCACCGAGTTCGACACCGAGCTGAAGACGCTCGTCGACGACATGTTCGAGACGATGGCAGCCGCTCGTGGTGTCGGACTCGCGGCCAACCAGATCGGCTTCGACCTGCGGGTATTCGTCTACGACTGCCCGGATGACGAGGGTGTCCAGCACCGCGGTGTGGTCGTGAACCCCACCCTGGAGACCTCCGAGATCCCGGAGACCATGCCGGACCCGGACGACGACTTCGAGGGCTGCCTGAGCGTGCCCGGCGAGGCGTACCCGACCGGACGCGCCCACTGGGCGAAGGTGACCGGTCAGGGCCTCGACGGGCAGCCGTTCGAGGTCGAGGGCACCGGCTTCTTCGCGCGCTGCCTGCAGCACGAGACCGACCACCTCAACGGCTACCTCTACACCGACCGCCTCATCGGCCGGTACAAGAAGGAGGCCAAGCGGATGCTGCGCGACAACGAGTGGAACCAGCCGGGCCTGTCCTGGGACCCGAACGACCCCGCGAACTTCGACGAGGACGACGAGGACTAGGGGCGGAGCACCGACTCCACCTGCTTCAGCTCGTCCACGCTCAGAGGCCCGAACTCCAGCGCACCCGCGTTCTCCTCGACCTGGGCCACCGTCCGCACGCCCGGAATCGGAACCAGGCGGGGAGAACGCGCCCAGAACCAGGCCAGCGCACCCTGCACCAGCGTCCTCCCGCCCGACGTCAGCACGTCCCGAACGGCCTCCCGCGCCTGGAAGTACTCCGGCGACGGCCTCCCGTCGACGAAGAACCGCAGCCAGGACGGGTTCGTGACGCGCACGTCGTCCGCGGGGAGCTGACCGAACGTCTCGCGCGCCAGCAGGCCCATGGCCAACGGCCTCCTGCACAGCACCGCGAAGTCGCCCGCGTACATCCCGGGGTTGTCGAACAGCAGGTTGACGTCGGCCTGGGCAGCGATCCCGTGCTCCCCTTCGCAGAAGAACCGCGCCCGCTCGACGTCGTCCGTGCTCCACCCGTAGGCCCGGATCTTGCCCGCCGCCACGAGCGCCTCGCACTCGTACCGCAGCAGCGCGGCCTCGTCCAGCCCGAGGTCGCCGACGTGCAGCTGGTACAGGTCGATCCGATCGGTCCCCAGCCGCCGCAACGACCCCTCGACGGCGCGGCGCAGGTACTCGACCGACCGTTCGTCGCCGGTCATCCGACGGGAGGCGGCGTCGAACCCGCAGCCCCACTTCGTGGCGATGAGCACCTGGTCACGCACGTCCGCAAGCGCTTGCCCCACCACGGTCTCCGCGTGCCCGCAGCCGTAGACGTCCGCGGTGTCGAACAACGTCACGCCCAGCTCCACCGCCCGCCGCAGCGCCTTGACCGACTCGCCGTCGTCCGCCGGTCCCCAGCCGACCGGCGATCCGTCCGGACCCGAGAACGGTCCGCCCATGGCCCACGTGCCGAAACCCAACTTCCCCAGTTCCAAGGTCATGGGGCTACCGAACATCCTGGAGCGCGCTCCAGGTCAAGAAACAAGTTGCGACGACCAGCGACCATCAACGGCATGCCCATCGAAAACATCGTCGCCTTCGTCGCGGCCTCGTTCCTCATCGCACTGTCGCCCGGACCTGGCACGGCCATGGTCCTGCGACAGTCGGTGCACGGGCGAAAAGCCGCGCTGGCGACGGTGTTCGGCATGGAGGTCGGCGTGGCCTGCTGGGCGATCGCGGCCGCGCTGGGCCTGTCAGTCCTGCTCACGGCGTCCGAGATCGCCTACCACGCGCTGAGGATCATCGGCGCGGTCTTCCTGATCTACCTGGGCGTCAAGGCCCTGATCAGCAAGAGCCTGCCCGCCGCCGAACCGCCACCGGCCAGTCACGCGTTCCGCAGCGGCCTGGTCGTGAACCTGGCCAACCCGAAGCTGGGCGTGTTCGCGATCTCGTTCCTACCGCAGTTCGTGCCTGCCGGGGAGGCCGGCAAGGGGGTTCTGCTCTTCCTCGCCGTCGCCTGGGTCCTGATCGACACCGTCTGGTACCTCATCATCGTGTCGATCCTGCACACGATCCGCGGCTGGCTGAGCCGGCCGCGCGTCCGTCCCGCGCTCGAGAAGCTGTCGGGCGGCGTGCTGCTGGCGCTCGGAGTCCGGCTGGTACTCGACCCGCGTTGAGATCGGGCTGCCCCGGCGCCAGAACAGCTCGGGCAGCCCGGCCAGCTCGTCGAAGGTGTGACAGGCGGCCATCGACGCGTAGCCGCCGGCCAGCACGTGCGCGCGGATCCGGTCCAGGCGGCCGAACTCGATCACCTCACCGGCGATCAGGAACGGCAGCACCAGCTGCCAGGCCTGCACGACGGCCGGCCGACGCCGGTGAGGTGCGCGCAGAGCCGCGCGGGCGACTCTCAAGAGGTGCTCGTTCGCGCTCATCGTGTACGGATGGGCCGAGTGGTCCCAGCTCCACCGGCGCTCTTCGGTCACCGCGCACCGCACGCACTCGACCGGACCGGTACCGAGTTCGGCACCGCACCTCGAACAGGCGAGCAGCGTCATCGCCCAGTCCACGCACGTCCACGGGTACTGGCCGACGTCCGCGGAGGTCACCAGTTCGGCCAACTCCCGGTCCGCCAGCTGGGACGACGTGCGCAGCGCCTCCCAGTCCGCGAGCCAGAACTGGTCGAGCAGTTCCGCGCAGAAGCCGCAGTCGGGGTAGCCGCGACCTGCGAGTTCGCCGCAGGAAGGGCATGCCGAGACCACGGCGGGACGCTGGCCGCGTCGCGCGCCGGGCGGGAACGGCTGGTGATCAGCCACGAGGAAGAGATTAGGGGCAAACGACGCCCTTGGCAGCTACGGCGCGCTCTGACTATGGTCGGTTCTCGACAACTCAACACAACGCGGGAGCTCGCGCCTGAGCGGGCTGAGAGGGTGACTGGCAGTAGTGCCGGTGTCACCGACCGCCTGAACCTGACCGGGTAATGCCGGCGTAGGGAGGAATGTCGTGACGGCACTTGACGACCGTTCGGTCAAGCCCAGTGTGACCACCGGCCCGATCTCGGGCTCGCGCAAGGTGTATCGGGAAGTCTCCTCTGACATCCGGGTGCCCTACCGCAGGGTCGAGCTGACCAACGGCGAACATGTCGATCTCTACGACACTTCCGGTCCGTATACCGACGACAACGCGACCATCGACGTCCACAGTGGACTCCCCGACCTGAGGTCGGGGTGGATCGCCGCACGGGAACCGATCAACGGAGCTGTCAGCCAGCTCGCGTACGCGAAGGCCGGGATCATCACCCCGGAGATGCGCTTCATCGCGGTGCGCGAGAACCTCGACGCGGAGTTCGTGCGCGAGGAGGTGGCCATCGGGCGTGCGGTGATTCCGTTGAACCGCAAGCACCCCGAGGCCGAGCCGATGATCATCGGCAAGAAGTTCCTCGTCAAGATCAACGCCAACATCGGCAACTCCGCCGTGTCGTCGTCGATCGAGGACGAGGTCGACAAGATGGTGTGGGCGTCCCGCTGGGGTGCCGACACGATCATGGACCTGTCCACCGGCAAGCGGATCCACGAGACGCGTGAGTGGATCCTGCGCAACTCGCCGGTCCCGATCGGCACCGTGCCGATCTACCAGGCGCTGGAGAAGGTGAACGGCGATCCGGCGGCGCTGTCGTGGGAGGTCTACCGCGACACCGTGATCGAGCAGGCCGAGCAGGGCGTCGACTACATGACCGTGCACGCGGGCGTGCTGCTGCGGTACGTGCCGATGACGGCCAAGCGCGTCACCGGCATCGTCTCGCGCGGTGGGGCGATCATGGCCGGGTGGTGCCTCGCGCACCACAAGGAGAGCTTCCTCTACACGCACTTCGAGGAGCTCTGCGACATCCTGCGCACCTACGACATCACGTTCTCGCTGGGCGACGGGCTGCGGCCGGGTTCCATCGCGGACGCCAACGACGAGGCGCAGTTCGCCGAGCTCCGCACGCTGGGCGAGCTCACGCACATCGCACGGGCGAAGGACGTCCAGGTGATGATCGAGGGCCCCGGCCACGTGCCGATGCACAAGATCGCCGAGAACGTCCGGCTGGAGGAGGAGTGGTGCGGTGAGGCGCCGTTCTACACCCTCGGGCCGCTGGCCACGGACATCGCGCCGGCGTACGACCACATCACGTCCGCGATCGGCGCGGCGCAGATCGGCTGGCTGGGCACCGCGATGCTCTGCTACGTCACGCCGAAGGAGCACCTCGGCCTGCCGAACCGCGACGACGTGAAGACCGGCGTGATCACGTACAAGATCGCGGCGCACAGCGCGGACCTCGCCAAGGGCCACCCCGGCGTCCAGGACTGGGACGACGCGTTGTCCAAGGCGCGCTTCGAGTTCCGCTGGGAGGACCAGTTCAACCTGTCGCTCGATCCGGACACCGCGCGCTCGTTCCACGACGAGACGCTCCCCGCGGAACCGGCGAAGACGGCGCACTTCTGCTCGATGTGCGGGCCGAAGTTCTGCTCCATGAAGATCACGCAGGACGTGCGGCGCTACGCCGAGGAACGCGGACTGTCCACAGTGGAGGCGATCGAGGCGGGCATGGCGGAGAAGTCCGGCGAGTTCGCCAACACGGGCAACAAGGTCTACCTCCCGGTCGTGGAGACTTCGTGACCACGGCACCACCCAGGGTCCTCACCATCGCCGGAAGCGATTCCGGCGGTGGTGCGGGCATCCAGGCCGACCTCCGCACGCTCTTCGCGTGCGGAGTGCACGGCTGCGTCGCACTGACGGCCGTGACGGTCCAGAACTCGCTGGGCGTCACGGGAGTCTCGGAGATCCCGGCGGACGTCGTCGCGGCGCAGATCGTCTCGGTGGCCGAGGACATCGGCGTGCAGGCCGCGAAGACCGGAATGCTCGCGTCGGCGCGGATCATCGAGGCCATCACCCCGGCCCTGGACCGCGTCGGCATCGGCTCGGGGAAGACGCCGTTCGTCGTCGACCCGGTCTCGGCGTCCATGCACGGCGACCAACTGCTCGCCGACAACGCCCTGGACGCGTTGCGCGGCCTGCTGTTCCCACGCGCGACGCTGGTGACGCCGAACCTGGACGAGGTGCGGCTGATCACCGGCATCGCGGTGAAGGACCGCGCGGACCAGCGCGTGGCGGCGGAGGCGTTGCACGCCTTGGGGCCGGAGTGGGTGCTCGTGAAGGGCGGCCACATGTGGGACGACCCGGAGTGCCTCGACCTGCTCTACAACGGCAGCGAGTTCATCGAACTGCCTGGCCCTCGCTACGACACCAAGCACACGCACGGCAGCGGCGACACCTTGGCGTCGTCGATCAGCTCGGCGCTGTCGAAGGGTGCCTCGGTGCCGGAAGCCGTGCGGTTCGGCAAGGAGTTCATCGTGAAGTCGGTGGCCGCGGCCTATCCGCTGGGTGGCGGCGTCGGTCCGGTGTCGCCGCTGTGGAGGCTCGACAGCTAGCCCGGCGCTGATTCGTGACGCAGGCGCTCGAACCACGTCGTGATCGAGCGCCTGTACCCGGACGGCAACGCCCCTGATCGAGACGGGGTAGCCGTGCACAGTCACGAACGGTGCTACTTGGGCTCTTCGCCGACCAGCGTCTCCAGCGCGTCCAGGGCGTGCACCAGAGCCGAAACGTGCTCCGGCGTCAGCTGTTCGATCCGCCGCTGCAGCTCGCGCACCCGCGCGGACCGCACGCCGGACACCATCGTCTCGCCCTCGGGCGTGGGTGTGGCGAGCCAGGCGCGGCCGTCCTGCGGGTCGGGTTCGCGCTTCACGTAACCGGCTTCCACCAGCGCGGCGACGATGCGGGACAACGTCGGCGGCGCCACGCCCTCCTTGTTCGCCAGGTCGCCGAGGCGCATGGGGCCGCAGCGGGCGAGGGTGGCCAGCGCGGAGACCGCGCCGGGGCCGAGTCCGGGGGAACCGGTGCGTCGCAGCAACCGGGCCAGCCGGCCGATCGCCAGGTACAGGCGCGCGGTCGCGTCCTCGACCTCGGCGTCAATGGGGGCCGTCACGGCTTGTCGTCCTCCTCGGCGGGATTCAGGTAGTTCTCAATCATCCCCCAACACGTGTGCACCCACGGTAGCGACCTCAGCGTCCCGGCGAAGACGCTTGGGCCCAAAAGCGTTGTGGAATTCGTCCGGCCAGGCGCGCCAGCCGTCCGCCCTCGACCGCACAACGCATGGCGGCGCCCATCCGTTCCGGGTCCTGCGCCCGTGTGACGGCTGTCGCCAGCAGCACCGCTGAGCAGCCGAGTTCCATCGCGAGGGCCGCGTCCGACGCCGTGCCGATGCCCGCGTCGAGCACCACTGGAACAGATGCGCGGGAAGTGATCAGCTCGATGTTGTGCGGGTTGCGGATGCCGAGACCCGTACCGATGGGAGAGCCCAACGGCATGACCGTCGCACAGCCGATGTCCTGGAGCTTCAGCGCGAGCACCGGATCGTCGTTGGTGTACGGCAGGACCACGAAGCCGTCCCGGACCAGCCGTTCGGCCGCGTCGAGCAGCTCGACCGGGTCCGGCAGCAGCGTCTCCTCGTCGTGGACGACCTCCAGCTTGACCCAGTTGGTCTCCAGCGCCTCCCGCGCCAGCTGCGCGGTCAGCACGGCCTCGGCGGACGTGCGGCAGCCCGCGGTGTTCGGCAGGACCTCGATTCCCAGTCTCCGCAACAACTCCAGCACACCGGTCTGGCCCGCCGCGTCGACCCGGCGCATGGCCACGGTGGTCAGCTCGGTGCCGGACGCGACCAGGGCCCGTTCCAGCACCGAGAGGTTCGCGGCACCGCCGGTGCCGGTGATGAGCCTGGACCGGAACTCCCGGCCCGCGATGATCAGCGGATCGTCCACGTCAGCCTCCCTGGACCGCGGTCAGCACCTCGACCACGCCGCCGTCCGGCACGATCGTGGAGTCCCACAACGCCCTCGGCACCACGGTGCCGTCCAGCGCCACGGCCACGCCCTTCTCGGGCGCTCCCACCAGCGTCACGACCGCGGCCACCGACGTGCCCTCCGCCAAGTCACGGGAAGCCCCGTTCACCTGTGCCTTCACGAACTTCCTCCCTGGAGCAGATCGACGACGAGCCGAGCGGTGTGCGGGGCCAGCAGCAGGCCGTTGCGGTGGTGACCGGTCGCCGCGATGACGCCGGGCTCCAGCCACCGCACGATCGGGACGTTGTCCGGACTGCCCGCGCGGAACCCGACGGCGGCCTCGGTCAGCGCGTACTCGGCGATGCCCGGCAGCACGGTTTCCGCGTCCCGCAACAGGTCCCGCACGCCCGCGACGGACACGTCGGTGTCGAACCCGGCCTCGTACTGGGTCGCGCCGACGACCAGGCCGTCGTCTCGTGGAACGAGGTACACCGGACGGCCCGACACCAACGCGCGGATCGTGTGGCGAGGCGGTGGCAACGCGCCGGGCCGATGGGTCAGCCGCAGAATCTCGCCCTTGACCGGCCGGATCACGTCCTTCAACGCGGGATGCAACGCACCGCTCCACGCTCCGGCGGCGATCACCGTGACCCTGCCGTCCACTGAGGACACAACACCGGCGTCCAGACAAGCCTTCCACAGTGCGGAAAGCAGCACGCGGTTGTCGACGGCCAGATCGCCCGACGCGTACACGCCACCGCGAACCGCCGGGCCAAGAGAAGGTTCGAGTGCGCGGATCTCCCGCGAGGTCAGCAACTCCCCCGCGTGGCGCAGATCGGCGAGGTCACCGGGTTGCGTACCAACGGCCAGCGTCCCCGCCGTGAACAGCGGAACTCCGATCGAGGCAGCGAACGAGGGCCACAACGCGAGCGCCTCGACACCCTGCGCCACCACGGCTTCCTCGCCCGGCCAGGCCTCCGTCAACGGGGCGAGCATCCCGCCAGCGACCCGCGATCCCGCGTGCGGCGAGCCGTCGTCGAACACGGAGACCGAGAACCCGGCCCGTGCCGCGGCAAGAGCCACGGACAGCCCGATGACACCGCCACCCCGGACGGCCACTTCCACACTGCTCAAGGCATTCACGCTCCCTGCGCCGGCATGACCCGGATCAGGTTCGACGGTCGGAGCGAACCACGCTCCCTCTCAGCCCGGTGTTCTCCAGGCTCCCGTGCGGACCGGCTTCAACATAACGGTTAACGTGCGTACGTGCCAGGACTCGACGGAAACCTGATCAGGCAACGACTCGCCGACGCGACGCTCTACCTCTGCACGCCGGACCGGCCCGATCTGGCCGAGTTCGCGGACGCGGCGCTCGCGGGCGGTGTCGACATCATCCAGTTGCGGGACAAGTCACTGGAGGCGAAGCAGGAGATCGAGGCGATCGAGATCCTCGCCGAGGCCACCGAACGCCACGGCAGGCTCCTCGCCGTCAACGACCGCGCCGACATCGCCCACGCCGTACAGGCCGACGTCCTGCACCTCGGCCAGGACGACCTGCCCGTCCCGCTCGCCCGCCGGATCGTCGGCGACGAGGTGGTGATCGGCCGCTCCACCCACGACGTCGACCAGATGACCGCGGCAGCCGAAGAACCCGGCGTGGACTACTTCTGCACCGGCCCGTGCTGGCCGACCCCGACCAAGCCGGGTCGTCCGGCACCGGGCCTCGACCTCGTCCGGGCCACGAAGTCCGAGCGCCCCTGGTTCGCCATCGGCGGCATCGACCTCACCAACCTCCGCGAAGTGCTCCTGGCAGGAGCCACCCGAGTGGTCGTCGTCCGGGCGATCACCGACGCCGAGGACCCGCGCAGGGCCGCCGAGTCGTTCAAAACTGAACTTACTAGTTGAAATTTGAACAAACGGGCGTACTCTCGATGACGTGAGCGCACCTGTGCTGTACCTGAGCCACGGGGCTCCCCCGCTGGCTGATGACGAGACGTGGACCAGAGAGCTCAAGGACTGGTCCGCCACCCTCCCGCGCCCGGAGGCCGTGCTCATGGTCTCCGCGCACTGGGAGGAGGCGCCGACGACCATCGGCGCGACGACGACCGTGCCGCTGGTCTACGACTTCTGGGGCTTCCCGCAGCGGTACTACGACGTCGAGTACGAGGCGCCGGGCGCACCGGAACTCGCCGCCGACGTCCGCAAGCTCCTCGGCGGCCACGTCGAGCAGGACGAGGCGCGCGGGCTCGACCACGGCGCCTACGTGCCGTTGAAGGAGATGTTCCCGGACGCCGACGTGCCGGTGCTGCAGATGTCGATGCCCACGCTCGACCCGCGTGAGCTGCACGAGATCGGCCGCAAACTGGCGCCGCTGCGGGACAGGAACGTCCTGATCGTCGGCAGCGGGTTCATGACGCACAACCTGAGCTGCGTGAACTTCCCGGCCGGACCGGACTACGAGCCGCCGTCGTGGTCGAAGGAGTTCGACGACTGGGCGCACCAGCAGCTCGCGAACGGCGACGTCGACGCGTTGCTCGACTTCCAGCAGAAGGCGCCGGCCGCCGGGATCGCACATCCGAGGACTGAGCACTTCGCGCCGTTGTTCGTGGCGCTCGGCGCCGCCAGCGACGAGAAGGCCCGCACCAGCGTCGACGGCTTCTGGTACGGCCTCTCGAAGCGGTCCGTGCAGTTCAGCTAGCCGCTCCCTCCAGGAACAGCGTGGCGAGCCGCCGCGCGATCGCGGGCGTCCCCGATCGGACGCCCCCGCTCGCCATCAGGAGCAGCACCACGTCGTCGACCGAGAAGTCGGCCCGCAGCCGCCCGGTCGCCTTCGCCCGCCGGATGAGTTCGGCGAGCGAGCGGAACGACGTCTCGCGCACCGAGGCGAAGTCGATCGCCTTGGGATAGGCGCTCGTGAACGCCGCCGAGAACCCGCGGTCGAGCACGTGCAGCAGGCACACCTGCTCCACGGTCCGGCAGAACCCCTGCCAGGGATCCGGGTTCGCCAGGCCCTCGTCCACCGCGGCCGTGCAGGCCGCCAGCCGCTCCGAGAACGCCTCCACCAGGAGCGCCTCCTTGGTGGGGAAACGGCGGTAGAGGGTCGCCGGACCGACCCCGGCCCTGCGGGCGATCTCGCGCATCGGCACGTCCAGGCCTTCCGAGGCGAAGGCCTCGCGTGCCACGACCAGGATCCGGTCGCGGTTGTCCTGGGCGTCCGAACGCAGGTTCTGAGTCAGTTCCACCGTCACCGTCTCAGTTTCGGCTAAGTGGACGCCCTGTTCCACTAATTTCGCCGCCATGCGAGCACTTCAGTTCACCCAGTACGGACCCGCCGACCTCCTGCAGGTGGCCGAGATCGCCGAACCGCACGCGGGTCCCGGCCAGGTCCGCATCGCCGTGCGCGCCTCCGGGGTCACTCCCGGGGACACGTACCTCCGCTCCGGGATGTTCGGCGAGCGGTTGCCGTTGCCGCACGTGCCCGGCGTGGACGCGGCCGGTGTCGTCGACGAGGTCGGCGAGGGGGTGACCGGCGTGAACCAGGGCGACGAGGTGTTCGGCGTGGTCGACCTGGCCCTGCTCGGCGGAGCCAACGCCGAGTTCGCGGTGCTGGCCGCGTGGGCACCGAAGCCGGCGGCACTGAGCTGGGAGCAGGCGGGCGGCGCCGCGGCCAACGTGGAGACCGCCACCAGGGCGCTGGACCTGCTCGGGGTGCGCGACGGCACGACGTTGCTGATCGCGGGCGCGGCGGGCGGCGTCGGCACGGTGGCGATCCAGCTGGCGGCCGCGCGGGGAGTGAAGGTGGTCGGCACCGCGGGGCCGGCGACGCAGGACTTCGTCGCCTCGCTGGGCGCGACGCCGGTCGTCTACGGCGAAGGCCTGGCGGACCGGGTGGGCGCGGTCGACGCCGTCCTGCACTGCGCGGGCACGGTGCCCGACCTCATCTCGATCGCGGGCTCACCGGATCGCGTGGTGACGATCGCCGACCTGTCCGGCGACCACGGGATCCGGCTGACCCACACGGCGGGCGGCCCCGGTGCCGATCCCCAGGCGCTGTACGGCCTCGCGATCGCGGCGGCCCTCGCCGAGCAGGGCGCGTTCACCGTTCCGCTGGCCGAGGTCTTCCCGCTCGCCCAGGGCGCCGACGCCCACAGGCTGAGCGAGACCGGGCACGCCCACGGCAAGATCGTGCTCGTCTGAGAACGCGAAAGCGCCGTGACACCGAGGTGCCACGGCGCTTTCAGCTGGTGCCTAGCCCCGCGTGAGGGTGAGGCCGTAACGCGACAGGATCGGGTTCACCGGCTGGAAGTACGTGGTGCCGCCGGACGAGCAGTTGCCAGAACCGCCGGACGTCACGCCCTGGGCCTGGCCGAAGCCGGAGCCCGCGACCCACGAACCACCGGAGTCACCCGGCTCCGCGCAGGCGTTGGTGCGGGTGAGGCCCCGGACCTGGCCCTGCGGGTAGTTCACGGTCTGGTTGAACGCCTGGACGGTGCCGCAGCGCCATCCGGTCGTGGAGCCCGAGCGGCAGATCTGCGAGCCGACGGCCGCCTGGGTCGAGCCCTTGACGATCACGTTCGCGCCGCCGTAGCGGTTGACCCACGGCCGCGGGGTCCAGTTCGAGTTGGTCCGCACCCAGGAGTAGTCGTTGCCGGGGAAGACCGAGCCGGCGAACGTGCCGGCCGCGACGCGGTTGAAGCCCGAGACGGCGGTGCCCGTGGTGCCGCAGTGGCCCGCGGTCACGAAGCCACCGGTCACGGAGAAGCCCAGCGAGCAGCGGCCGCCACCCATGTAGATGGCGTCACCACCGCGCAGGTCGTACAGCGGGGTCGGGCTCTCGGTCACCTCGGCGACCTGAACCGCACCGCTGACGGACTTCGCGGTCGCGATCCACTTGTCCGCGGCCGCGTCGCGCACGTTCTTGTTGACCTCGACGACGACGCTGTTCGACTTCTCGTCGACGCGCCAGCTGGTGATCGCCGCGGGGGCACTCATGAGGTCGAGAACCGACTTGGTCCCGTTGAGCTGGGTGAGCGAGTTCTTGACGACCTGGGTGTCCGCGCCGGTCACGGAGAGTCCCGACTTGGTCACCCCGACCGTCAGTCTGCCGCTCGCCTGGTCGATCCAGGCTCCGCCGAACGCGTCTCCCAGAGACGACTTCGACTGCTCCGCGATTTCGCTCGACCTCTGGTCAGAAGCCAATCGGACGCGTACCTGGTCAGCGTTCAGGCCCAAATCACGCTGGACCGCTTGGAGCAACTCTGCCGAGTAGCTCTCCGTATCGGAACCGGTTGGGGCGACCGGTGCGGCAGGGGCGCCAAACGCCGGTACGCTGAGAGCAGTCACGACTCCGGTGGCGAGAACAACGGCACCGGTTACACGGGCCGCACTCGTGCGGTTCATCAGACGTCTCCCTCACTTTCGGGTGCAGGGGAACCCGAGAGATCGGTTGCAGGGACCTCTCTCGGGGGCTCTAGGGGGACGGGTGGTGGGGCGGCGGCAGGGGTCGCCCCACCCCTCCCGTCCCAAGTTGCCTCTCAAATCCGGTGCAGGCGTTGTGCCCTCCACCGAAGGCGCCGGGCTCAAGCGGACGTGCCACGAGCCTCATTGCGCCTCCTCCCGGTCTCTTTCGGACCGAATTCCTTCGCCCGTTCGAGTGAAGTTGCGGGCCTTCCGGCTATGACGCCCCGCCTCGAACGTGAACGAAGTGTGTCACAGCTCACGACAGATCAACTGCGGCGCGTAGCCTTTGACAGTTAACTGTCGCTCAAAGTAGTGACGTGATCACCGAATGGGGTCGGTGGTCGAGGTAGGCGCCGAGCTGTCGGTCGGCTGTCGGGATTCTGTCGACGTCGTCGTGGGAGCGGTGGTCGTGGTGCTCTCGGACGACGACGGACCGGACGTGCTCGGAGGCGCCGTGACGGTCATCGTTTCGGTCTTCGTCGTCTCGGTATGGGTCTCGGTGTGGGTGCTTGTGGACGGTTTGCCCGGATCGGCGGTGACGGGCTTGCCGGTGACCAGCTGGACGCTCGTCGCGGTGAGCACGGTCACAGCGAAAACAAGTAGGCCGCCGACCGCGATCACCTGCCAGCGCTTCTCGCGTTCCATCGACCGCTGGTAGAACACAGCGCCCAAAGTGGTCACGAGGCTCGCCAGAATCGCACCGACGATGGTGCCGACGAGGTTGAGGCGAAGGCTCAGCACGGCCGCGGTGGCGGCGGCGAGCACACTCGCGATGAGCTTGACGGGGGTGATCTTCTCCTTCTCAGACATGACACACGTAGGACGTTGGGCACAGTTCACCGGTTGTGCCCCGGTGACGTGCATCATCGACGCATGCGCCTGGTGACTCTCGAAGACGTCCACGCGGCCGCCGCCGCGATCGCCCCGCATGTCGTCCACACCCCGTTGCTGCCCTTCGACTCCGGCCTGTGGATCAAGCCGGAGTCGCTGCAGCCGATCGGTGCCTTCAAGCAACGCGGCGCGGTGAACGCGTTGTCCCGCATACCTTCCGAGGACCGGGCGCGCGGTGTCGTGGCGTATTCGAGCGGTAACCACGCGCAGGCGGTCGCCTACGCCGCCAAGATCCTGGGCATGCCGGCCGCGATCGTCGTGCCGGACAACACCCCGCAGATCAAGATCGACGCGACGCTCGCGCACGGCGCGGAGGTGTTCGTCGTCGGCATCACCGAACGCGAATCGCGCGCCTACGAGCTCGTGGAGGAGCGGAAGGCGACGCTGATCCCGCCGTTCGACCACCCCGACGTCATCGCCGGCCAGGGCACCATCGGCCTGGAGATCTGCGCGGATCTTCCCGACGTGGCAACGATCCTGGTACCGGTCAGCGGCGGCGGACTGATCTCCGGCGTCGCGACGGCCGTGAAAGCCTTGCGCCCCAACGTTCGGGTGATCGGGGTCGAGCCGGAGCTGGCCGGTGACGCCGCCGCCTCGTTCACCGCGGGCGAGCAGGTCCACTGGGACGCGCACGACCGCGCCCGCACCAGCGCGGACGGCCTGCGCGCCGAGCCGTCGGAGCTGACGTGGGCGCACATCCGCGAGTACGTCGACGACATCGTCACCGTCTCCGAGGACGAGATCCGGGACGCGGTGAGGCAGATCGCCCGCCGCACGCGGATCGTGTCCGAGACGAGCGGCGCGGTTCCCGTCGCCGCCTACCTGAACCGCGATCTGCCGGCCGGTCCGGCCGTCGCGATCGTCTCCGGCGGCAACATCGAGCCCAGCCTGCTCGCGTCGATCCTCGGATGATCGCGCTCCCAGACATCCGTTCGGCGGCGGCGGTCATCGCGCCGCACGTGGTGCGCACGCCGCTGCTGCCGTTCGGTCCTGGATGGATCAAGCCGGAGAACCTGCAGCCGATCGGCGCGTTCAAGCTCCGCGGCGCGCTGAACGCGTTGGCACGACTGGAGAACCGCGCCAACGGCGTAGTGGCCTACTCCAGCGGCAACCACGCCCAGGCCGTGGCGTTCGCGGCCCGCCTGCACGGTGTTCCCGCCGCGATCGTGATGCCGGACAACACCCCGGCGGTCAAGATCGAGGCCACGAAGGCGTTGGGGGCAGAGGTCTTCATCGTCGGCATCACCGAACGCGTCGAGCGCGCCGAGGCCCTGGTCGCCGAACGCGGCGCGGCGCTGATCCCGCCGTTCGACCACCCCGACGTCATCGCAGGTCAGGGCACGATCGGCCTGGAGATCCTCGACGACCTGCCTGATGTCGGGGCCGTCGTGGTGCCCATGTCCGGCGGCGGGCTGATCTCCGGCGTGGCCACGGCGATCAAGTCGCTGCGCCCGGACGTCCGCGTGATCGGCGCGGAACCCGAGCTGGCCGCCGACATCGCGGAGTCGCTCAAGGCGGGCGAGCTGGTGCGCTGGGACCCGCTGAAACGGGCTCAGACGGCCGCTGACGCGTTGAGGGACGAGCCCTCGGAACTCACCTGGGCCTACATCAGCAGGTACGTGGACGACGTGATCACGGTGTCGGAAGAAGAGATCCTGAAAGCGGTGGCCGACCTGGCCCGCCACGCACGACTGATCGCCGAGCCGAGTGGAGCCGTCGCGGTGGCGGCCCAGGTCAAGCTCGGAGGCGGTGTCGCCATCGTGTCCGGCGGCAACGTCGACCCCGCGCTACTGGTGCGCCTTCTCGCCACCTGACCGGATGTGCGTCGGCGGACCTTCCACGCCGCAGTGCAGGCACTCGCCGGGATGCGGGGCCTCGTGCTGCTCAGGGGCCGCCTCCAGCACCCGGTTGTCCACGCCTATCGCCAGCAGGCCGCCGATGATCGCCGCGGCCGCGCACAGCACGAGGGCCATCTGGAACCCGTCGGTCATGACGACGGGGTTCATGTAGTCCTCGCCGATCAGGCCGACCGCGGCGGGCAGCACGGCCATCGCGAGCAGGCTGCCGGTGCGGGCCACGGCGTTGTTCACGCCGGACGCGACACCCGCGTGGTGATCGGGGGCGGAGGCGAGCACGGTCGCCGTCACCGGGGCGACCACGATCGCGAGACCGACTCCGAACAGCACCACGCCGGGCAGCACGCCGGTGACGTAGGAGGCGCCGGGAACGGCGTTGCGCAGCAGCAACATGCCGAGGCCGACCAGGATCGGGCCGGCGATCAGCTGCAACCGGGGCCCGTAGCGCTGGGCGAGCCGGCCGGACGTCGAGGACGCCAGCAGCATGATGATCGTGAGCGGCACGCTGGCCAGGCCGGACGCCGTCGGCGAATATCCGAGCGAGATCTGGAGCTGGAGCACGAGCAGCACCATCACGCCGCCGAGCGCCGCGTAGACCAGGAACGTCACCACGTTGGAGACCAGGAACGTCCGGTTGCGGAACAGCTCCGGCGGCACCAGCGGGTCCGCGGACCGCTTCTGGACGACCCCGAACGCGATCATCGCGGCCAGTCCCGCGGCCGCCAGCACGTACGACTGCTCGACGAGCCCGCCCGTCAGCAACGCGAGCCCGACCGCGCCGACCAGCGCGGACAGGTAGTTCGGGTGCCCGGCCGACTCGTCGCGCGACTCCGGCACGAACCGCAGCGCGAGGAACACGCAGACCGCGGCCACCGGCAGGTTCACCAGGAAGGCGAGCCGCCACGACCAGGCCTGCACCAGCAGCCCGCCGACGAGCGGCCCGACGGCGGTCGCCACACCGGCCAGCCCGGACCACGCGCCGATCGCACGGGAGCGGTCCTCCCGGTTGAACGACGACTGCAGGATCGCGAGCGCCCCCGGCGTGAGCAACGCCGCGCCCACGCCCTGCAGCACCCGTGCCGCGACCAGCACCGGAACGCTCCACGCGGCGCCGCACAGCAGTGACGCGACGCCGAACCAGATCACGCCGATCACGTAGACCCGGCGCCGCCCGAACCTGTCGCCGAGCGAACCGGCGATCAGGATCAGCGAGGCCAGCGCGAGCAGGTACCCGTTCAGAATCCACTGCAGGTCGGTGACCGACGCGCTGAACTCCGCGCCGATCCGGGGCAGCGCCACGTTGACGATCGTCCCGTCGAGCATGGCCATGCCCGAGCCGAGGATCGTCGTCGTCAACACCCACCGGGCTCGTGGCGTGCCCCAGGCGATCAAGACGGCCTGTTCAGCGTGGCGACGAACTTGTAGCGGTCGCCGCGGTAGACCGACCGGACCCACTCGATCGGATTGCCCTCGGTGTCGAACGAGTGCCGCGACAGCAGCAGCATCGGCAGGCCGATGTCGGCGCCGAGCAGCTCCGCCTCCTCGGGCGAGGCGAGCGCGGTCTCGATCGTCTCCTCCGCGTGTCCCATCTCGACGCCGAACCGCTCGGACAGCACCTGGTACAGCGACGCTCCTGGCGCCAGGTACCGGCGCAGCCCGCGGAAGCGGCCCAGCGCGAGGTGCGTCGTCTCGATCGCCATCGGCTCGTTGTCGGCGAGCCGCAGGCGGTGCAGACGCAGGACCTTCGCCCCCGGACGCACGCCCAGGTACCGGGCGAGTTCCGCCTCCGCCGGCATCTCCGAAGCCTCGATCAGCTTCGACGACGGCACGCGACCCTGGGCTCGCATGTCCTCTGTGTACGAAGACAGCTGCAACCTCTGGGCGACTTTGGGTTCCGCCGCAAAGGTGCCCTTGCCCTGCACACGGAGCAGGCGGCCTTCCACCGTCAGCTCGGCGAGCGCCTGGCGAACGGTCGTCCTGGAAACGTCGAACTCCGCGGCCAGCGACCGTTCCGTGGGGATCGGCGAACCGGGCGGCAACGCCCTCAACAGGTCGAGCAGGTGCCGCTTGAGACCCCAGTACTTGGGTTCGCGTTGCGCCCGCGTCCTGGCGTCCACGCCTGATGCAGGCGTCGTCTCCAGCATGGCCTCCTCCTCGCACTCCATGTCAAGCATCACAAGGATGCCTTGTCCGTGTCGATTCGTGCGTCCGAACCCCCGACATCCGCCCCGAAATTCGTCCGATGACTTCGCAACGTCTTGGCAACGCGCTTGACAGACGCGGTGACGCAGCACACGCTGTTCCGCATTGGTCTACACCACTTGGACGTTCCGGCCGAGTGCCGGGCTTGGTGAAAGGGCGCGAACTGTGAAGGGCTGGAGAGGACTCGCTGTCGGTGCCGCCGCACTGGCAGTGGCCGTGTCAGGCTGTGGCACGAGCACGAACAGCGGTAGCACCACGGAGACCAAAGAGATCACCGTGTGGCTCATGGACGGCTCCGCGCCGACGACCCTGACCGACGCCTTGAACAAGGAGTTCGAGCAGGCGAACGGGATCAAGGTCAAGTACGAGGTCCAGAAGTGGACCGGCATTCAGGAGAAGCTGACCACGGCGCTGGCCAGCAGCACCCCGCCGGACGTCATCGAGCTCGGCAACACCCAGACGGCGAGCTTCGCCGACCAGGGCACGCTGGCCGACCTCACCGCGGACGCCGGGCAGTTCAACAGCGGCGAGT
Organism: Lentzea sp. NPDC102401; assembly: GCF_044765805.1. Lineage (NCBI taxonomy): Bacteria > Bacillati > Actinomycetota > Actinomycetes > Pseudonocardiales > Pseudonocardiaceae > Lentzea > Lentzea sp. NPDC102401. The sequence goes on from NZ_JBIWKS010000011.1 coordinate 273,906, forward strand.
GGCTGGGTGGCCTCAAGGACTCGCTGACGCTCAACGGCAAGCAGTACGGCGTTCCGTTCTACGCCGCGAACCGCACCGTGATCTACCGCACCGACCTGCTGCAGGCCGCGGGCGTGGCGAAGCCGCCGACGTCGCGCGCCGAGTGGATCGACGCGATCAACAAGCTCAAGGCCGCCAACGCGTCCAACCCGGACTTCCAGGCGCTGTACCTGCCTGGTCAGTCCTGGTACTTCCTGCTCTCCCTGATCTGGGACGAGGGCGGCGACATCGCCAAGCAGGACAACGGCAAGTGGACGGGCACCCTCGACACGCCGCAGGCGAAGGCCGGTTTCGAGGCCTACAAGGCCCTCTACGACGCGTCGGCCACCAAGAAGGTCCCGGCTGACATCGACGAGGCGAAGCCCCAGCAGATGGAGGTCTTCGGCACGGGCAACGTGGGCATGATGGTCGGCCTCCCGTGGGAGCTCGGCGGCGCCGTGAAGGCGAAGCCGGAACTCGCGGACAAGACCTCGGCGTTCCCGATCCCGTCCAAGAAGGCCGGTTCGGCCGCGCCGGTGTTCCTCGGTGGCTCGAACCTCGCCATCCCGGCCTCCAGCAAGAACGCCGCGGCCGCCAAGAAGTACCTGGCGCTGCTGTCCTCCAAGAACTACCAGGACCAGCTCGCCACGGGTGGCGCTGTCCCCGGTACCTCGAAGGACACCTCGAAGCTCGCCAGCAACGCGATCGGCAAGGCCATGGCGGACTCGTCCCCCAACGGCAAGGTCACCCCGGTGACGCCGAAGTGGGCGGCCGTCGAGGCGGGCCAGAACCCGCTGAAGGACGCGCTGACCGCGTACCTCACCGGTGCCAAGTCGCTGGACCAGGCAACGAAGGACGCGAGCGACGCCATCACCAAGGCCATGGCCTAGCCAAGCTGAGATGACGGCCGTCAAAACGACCGAAACGGCAGCGCCGGCAGGGGACATCCCTCCGGCGCTGCCGCCTGCCGCGACGGGTGGGGCGCCCAGGCGCCGCCGCCGGGGCAGTGCCTTCGACCGGGCGCTGCCCTACCTGCTGCTCGCTCCCGCTCTCATCGCGATCCTCTGGCTGATCGGCTGGCCGGTCGTCTCCGTCCTCGTGACGAGCTTCCGCCAGCTGAACCTCGGCGAGCTGGTCCGCGGCGAGATCGTGTGGACGGGCATCGACAACTACGTGACGGTCCTGCAGGACGAACGGTTCTGGACCGTCTCGCTGCGGACCGTCGTGTTCACCGTCGCCGTGGTCGGCGCCTCGGTGGGCATGGGCCTCGGGATCGCACTGCTGATGCGCGTGCTGACGCCGTGGGTGCGCGTCGCCCTGCAGATCGCCATGCTCTGCGCCTGGGCGATGCCGATCCTCGCGTCCACCACGGTGTACCAGTGGATGTTCGACCAGAACTACGGCATCTTGAACAAAACGCTGGTGCAGCTGGGTTTCGACTCGTTCGCCGGCTACTCCTGGTTCTCCTCGGGAACCTCCACGCTGTCCGTCGTCGGCCTGCTGATCATCTGGCAGGCGATCCCCTTCCTCGCCTTCTCGCTCTACGCGGGGCTCGTCGGCATTCCTCGTGACCTCTACGAGGCGGCGGGCATCGACGGCGCCACGGGCTGGCAGACGTTCCGCGCGGTGACGTGGCCGGAGATCCGGTCGCTGCTGATGATGGTGACGTTCCTGTCGACGTTGTGGGACTTCAAGGTCTTCGCCCAGATCTGGGTGTTCCGCGAGGGCGGTCCCAGCGGTGAGAGCACGACGCTGCCTGTGTTGCAGTACCTGGAAGGCATCGCGAAGAGCCACTTCGGCGTCGCGGCCGCGATCTCCGTGCTGATGATGGTCATCCTCGGCCTGATCACGTTCCAGTACCTGCGCAAGCTGCTGCAGACCGAGGAGGGCAAGATCTGATGCTCAAGAAGTCTGCTGCGAACGTCACCGGGATCGTGCTGGCGTTGTTCTTCATCTTCCCGACGTACTGGATGGTCACGTCGGCGATGAAGCCCAAGGGCACGACGATCACGTCGGACTACGACCTGGTCCCGTTCTCGGTGACGTTCTCGAACTTCGTCACGGCGTGGACCAAGCCGGGCTTCCTGTCCTCGCTCGGAAACAGCCTCCTGGTGACGCTGACGGCGGTCGTCGCCGCGATCGTCATCGGCATCACGGCCGCGGTCGCCATGTCGCGCTTCGCGTTCCGCGGCCGCAAGAGCTTCGTGCTGCTGATGCTGGTCGCGCAGATGGCGCCGTTCGAGGCGTTGCTGATCCCGATGTTCCTGATGATGCGGGACCTCGGGCTCTACGAGCACCTCACGTCGCTGATCCTCGTGTACTTCGCGGTGACGCTGCCGTTCTGCGCGTGGACGTTGCGCGGGTTCGTCAACGGCATCCCGGCGGAGCTCGAAGAGGCCGCGATGGTCGACGGCTGCGGCCGTTGGGGCGCGTTCCAGAAGGTGACGTTGCCTTTGCTGGGACCGGGTCTCGTCGCGACGTCGGTGTTCGCGTTCATCACCGCGTGGAACGAGTTCCTGTTCGCCAAGGTGTTGATCCGCAGCCAGGACAGCGAAACGCTGCCGGTGTGGCTGTCCGGGTTCCAGACCGCGTTCGGCACCGACTGGGGTGGCGCGATGGCCGCGTCCGTCCTGTTCACCGTGCCCGCGCTGGTGTTCTTCCTGATCGTGCAACGCAAGATGGTCGCCGGCGTCACCGCCGGTGCAGTGAAGGGATGACGCGTGGATCAGTTGGCCGCTGCCGTTCTGCTTCCCGGTTTCCACGGAACGACCGCCCCCGACTGGTTGCTGCGGCGGGTCGCTGACGGCCTCGGCGGCGTTGTGCTCTTCGGGCGCAACGTCGTCGACGACGCCCAGGTGACCAAGCTCTGCGGCGAACTGCGTTCGGTGCGCCCGGACGTGGTGATCGGCATCGACGAGGAGGGCGGCGACGTCACGCGTCTCGACGCGGGCCGCGGTTCCGAGGTGCCGGGCAACCACGCCCTGGGCGCGGCGAACGACCTCGACCTCACGCGTTCGGTGGCCGCGTCCATCGGCGCGCGGCTGGCGAAGTGCGGGATCTCGCTGAACCTCGCGCCTTCCGCGGACCTGGTGCTGACGCTGGACGACCCGATCATCGGCGTCCGCGCGTTCGGATCGGACCCGGTGCTCGCCGCACGGCACGTCGCCGCGTGGGTCGAGGGTCTTCAGACCATGGGCGTTGCCGCCTGCGCCAAGCACTTCCCCGGCCACGGAGCGTCCACTGAGGACTCTCACGAGCAGCTTCCCGTGCTTCCCCGCACCGAGGAACAGCTGCGCGCCGTCGAACTCGTGCCGTTCCAGGCGGCCGTGCACGCGGGCGTCCGCTCGATCATGACCGGCCACCTGGTGATCCCCGAGTGGGGCCCGGCGCCGGTGACGCTGAACAAGCGCGCCATCGACCTGCTGCGCACCGAACTCGGGTTCACCGGCGCGGTGATCACCGACGGCCTGGACATGAAGGCGGTCGGCGGCGATCTCGCCGTGGGCGCCGTCCGTGCGCTGGCCGCCGGCGTGGACTCGTTGTGCCTGGGCGGCATGGCACTGGACGACGACGACCTCCAGTGGCTGATCGACTCGATCGTCGCGGCGGTCAAGAACGGTGAGCTGTCGGAAGAACGCCTCACCCGTGCCGCGGCCCGGTCGCTGGCCCTGGGCATGCCCCCGTCGACCATCGACGCCCACGACGCCGAGATCGGTCTCGTCGCCGCTCGGCGCGCTGTCGAGGTACGTGGCCGGGTCGATGTCGGTCCGGACCCGGTCGTCGTGGACCTGGTCGTGGACTCGTCGATCGCGGTGGGCGACGTGCCGTGGGGCCTCGGCCCCTACCTGCGCGAGGTGCTGCCGGGTGCGGAAGTGATCGCCGCCCGCGACATCTCCGCGGACGAAGTTGCGAAAACCGCAGGTGACCGCACGATTGTGGTCGTGACCCGCGACGCACACCGGCACACCGGCGCTCGACAACTGGTAACAAACTTAACTAATCTGGGCAGGGACGTGGTGCACGTGGAAACCGGCGTGCCTGGTCCAGACCTGGGCAGCGTCGCCCGCATCGACACCCACGGCGGTTCTCGGGTGAGCCTCCGAGCCGCGGCCGAGCTGATCCTGAAAGGCACGACATGACCACGCCAGGCCGGCACATGGCAGCCGAGATCGCCGAGCAACCGTCGATCTTCTCGTCCCTCTACTCGGCGCGCTCGTCGTTCGCCGAGGTCGCGGCCGTGATCCGCGAACGCGCACCGCGCTTCGTGCTCTTCGCGGCCCGCGGTTCCAGCGACCACGCGGCGATCTACGCGAAGTACCTGACCGAGATCCTGCTCCAGCTCCCCGCGGGCCTGGTCTCCGCTTCGACGACGACGTTGTACGGCGCCGAGCCCGACCTCCGCGACGTGCTGCTGGTGACGGTCTCCCAGTCCGGCGGCTCCCCCGACCTGCTGGAGGTCACCGCCTCCTACCGCAGGCGCGGCGCCCTGACCGTGGCCGTGACGAACACCGCGTCGTCGCCCCTGAACGCGGCCGCCGAGCTCTCGGTGGACGTCTCCGCGGGCGTGGAGCACGCGGTGGCGGCGACCAAGACCTACTCGGCCACGCTGCTCGCTCTGTACCTGCTGATCGACGCCATCCGGGGCGGCAACGGCGAGGCCGCGGCCAACCTCGGCGAACTTGCCCAGGTGACGCTGGACCAGTCGGCCCCGACCGTCGAGGAGGCCGTCCGCCGCTACCGGTTCGTGGAGCGCGTTCTCACGACCGGCCGTGGCTACTCCTACGCGACGGCGCTGGAGGCTTCGCTGAAGCTGGCGGAGACGTCGTACCTGGCGGCCCGCGCGTACAGCGGCGCGGACCTCCTGCACGGCCCGGTCGCGGCCGTCGACGGCGAGACCGCGGTCCTGGCCATCACCTCGCTGGGCAAGGGCGGCGACTCGCTGCGCGACGCCCTCGACGTGGTGCACCAGCGCGGCGCGGACGTCGTGGCGGTCGGCTCCGCCTCGGAGAAGGTGGGGGCGACCCTGTCCATCTCCATCCCGGAGACGCCGGAGGAAGTGGCTCCGGTGCTGGAGATCCTCCCCGTGCAGCGCCTGGCCTACGGCCTCGCGCTCGCCCGCGGCGGCGACCCGGACAGTCCGCGAGGCCTGAACAAGGTCACGCGCACCCTTTAGTTCCAACGAAAAGGGCCCCCGCTCACGGTGAGCGGGGGCCCTTTTCGTTGGTGTTACTGCCCTGCGGTGGCGTACCCGGCCGCGACCGGCGCGACGGGCACCTTCGGCGCCTCCGCGTCGAACACGACCCGCCCGTCGACCCAGACCTTCTTCGGCCGGAGGTCGTCGTCCCACCACACCAGGTCCGCGACGGCACCCGGTGCGAGGCGGCCGAGACCGGACTCGCCGATCACCTCGGCCGGCACGATCGTCGCCGAGGCGAGAGCGTCGGCGACCGGCACTCCCACGGAGACGATGTTGCGGACGGCGCGGTCCAGCGTGAGCGCCGAGCCCGCGATCGTGCCTTCCGGCGAACGCGGCACGCCATCCTCGGTGAGCAGCACGTCCGCGCCACCGAGGTGGTAGCGGCCGGGCGGCATCCCCGCGGCGGCGACGGCGTCCGTGACCAGCGCGACTCGTGCGCCGGCGGCGTTGAACACGAGCCGGCACACGTCCGGGCCCACGTGGGCGAGGTCCGCGATGAGCCCGAGGGTGAAGCGTTCGTCGACCAGGGCCACGCCGGGCACACCGGGTTCGCGGTGTCCGAGCGGGCGCTGGGCGTTGAACAGGTGCGTCACCATGCGGGCACCCGCGTCGGCGGCGGCCCTGGTCTGCTCACCGGTGGCGTCGGAATGGCCCACCGCGACCAGAACCCCGGCCTCGACGAGCCGGCGAACGGCCTCGAGACCTCCTGGCTGCTCCGGCGCCATGGTCACCATGCGCAACGCACGGCGAATCAGTTCGTCGTCCAGCAGCGCCGAGATCTGGGCGGGCCCAGGCTCGACCATGAACGACGGGTCGTGCACCCCGGCCCGTTTCGGCGACAGAAACGGCCCTTCCAGGTGCACGCCGAGCGGCCTGGCCCCGACCCCGTCCGGCAGCGCTGCCGAAGCGGCCAGAACGGCACGAGCCTGCCTCAGGACCACGTCGACCGGTGCGGTGATCAACGTGGGCAAGAACCGGGTCACACCGGTGGACGGCAGAGCTTCGGCCACGGAACGCATTCCGGCGGCGTCCACCTCGGCGAAGTCGACGCCGACGGCGCCGTTCACCTGCACGTCGACCAGGCCCGGTGTCAGCAGGCCGTCGGACAGGACCTCCGCGCCGGGTGGTGCTTCACCGGTGGTCACCTCGACGATGCGGCCGTCCCTGATCCGCACCGAGGCAGGACCGACGATCGTGCGACCGAGCAATGCGCGCGGTGCTGCGACAACGGCGTCCAAGATCCCTCCTTGAATGGTCCAGACCATTATGGCGACAACAGGGGTTCCCGTCACGTGTCGTTAAGAGATAACCATCTTACATAGGACCTGGTTAATGATCGCCGGAAATGCCGGGTTGCGCCGAAGATGACCATCTGTGGCGCATACTGGTCCCCAGACATCCGAGGTCTACGACGAGTTGAGGGTGCCGTGGCAGTCACTGACGATGCGATCCTGCGCGTCAAGGAGATGATCGTTTCGGGCGAGCTGAAGCCCGGCGATCGGCTCCCGCGTGAGGCTGATCTGGCAGAACGTCTCGGTCTGTCGCGCAACTCGCTGCGCGAGGCCGTGAAGGCACTGTCACTCGTCCGGGTGTTGGACGTCCGTCAGGGCGATGGCACGTACGTCTCGTCACTCCGCGCGGACGACCTGCTCGGCGCGCTCTCGTTCGTGCTCGATCTGCACCGGGGCGAAGATTCGGTCCTGGAAGTTCTTCAGGTTCGGCGCATTCTCGAGCCCGCGGCGGCCGCGATGGCCGCCCAGCGCGTCGACGCGGACGAGATCGTCAAGCTCCGCGCCCTCTGCGACGCCGCCGAGGGCGCCAAGTCCGTGGAGGAACTGGTCGAGCACGACCTCGACTTCCACCGCGCCATCGCCCACTGCTCCGGCAACGCCTACCTGGCCCAGCTCCTCGACACGCTGGCCGGACCCACGGTCCGCGTCCGCATCTGGCGCGGTATCACCCAGTCGAACGCCGTGGACCGCACGGTCGCCGAGCACCGCGCCATCGTCGACGCGCTGGCCGCCCACCAGCCGGAACTCGCGCGCAGCTGGTCCACGGTGCACGTGGCCGGCGTCGAGCAGTGGCTGTCAGACCTGGCGTAGCTGCTCCAGCACCGCACGCACCGCAGGCTGCCCATCGGCGCGATTCCGCACCACGGCGGACACGGTCCGGAACACCTCCTGCTTCAACGGCCGCAACGCCACCCCGGGCCGTCGCGCGACGGACGGCACCAGCGCCACCCCCAGGCCTGCCTCGACCAGCCCGCACATCACCCCGAAGTCGTCGCAGTAGGCCTGCGCCCGCGGCACGAATCCGGCTGCGCCACAGGCTCGTTGGGTCAGCTCGTGGCAGGAGGCGTCGGTGCGCGGCATGATCCACGGCCGGTCGGCCAGCACGGCGAGGTCCACGGAGTCCTGCTGCACCAACGGATCGCTCAACGGCAGCGCCACGTTCACGGGCTCCACGAACAGCTCGTGCGACTCGGTGGACGTGGGCAGGGACCGCGGCATGATGTTGTAGGAGTGGATCACCGCGATGTCGATGTCCCCGCGCCGCAACGCGGGCAGTGACGCCTCGGGTTCCATCTCGTGCACGAAAAGCTCCACATCCGACCCGTGCGCCGACCGCAGCACCTGAATCACGCGCGGCAGCAGGGCGGCGACGGACACGAACGCCCCGACGCGCACCACGCCGGACACGGACGTGCGCAACGAGGCCAGATCCGCCTCGGCCGCCGCGAGCTGATCCAGAACGAGCTGCGTGTGGGCCGCCAGCACGTGCCCGGCGCGTGTCAGCGCCAGCCGCCGCCCGTCCCGTTCGACCAGCGCCACCCCGGCCTCACGTTCCAGCGCGGCGAGTTGCTGGGACACGGCGGGAGAGGTCACGTGGAGAGCCTCCGCGGCGGCCGTGACCGTGCCGTGGACCGACAGAGCGTGGAGCAACCGGAGCCTTCGCACATCCAACACAAAGCTCAGCTTAACGTTCCGAGCAGAACTTCTAACTGGAACTTTGCGAAGACTAGAGCCACGCTGGAGTCATGTTCGGACGAGTGCTCGTAGCGATGGTCACCCCGTTCACCCCCGACGGTGACCTGGACCTCAAGGGTGCGCAGGAGCTGGCGGCGCACCTCGTCGACAAGGGCGGCGCGGACGGGCTGGTCGTCAACGGCACGACCGGCGAGGCGCCCACCACCACCGACGCCGAGAAGGCGCGGATCATCAGGGCCGTGAAGGAGGCCGTCGGCGACCGGACCCAGATCCTCGCGGGCGTCGGCACCAACTCCACGCGCCACACCATCGAACTCTCCCGCAGCGCCGAGGAGAACGGCGCGGACGGCCTGCTCGTCGTGACGCCGTACTACAGCAAGCCCACGCAGGAAGGCGTCGAGAACCACTTCCGCGCCGTCGCCGACGCGTCCGGCGTCCCGGCGCTGCTCTACGACATCCCCGGCCGCACGGGCACCGCGATCGAGACCGAGACGCTGCTGCGCCTCTCCGAGCACCCGCGGATCGTCGGCGTGAAGGACTGCAAGGTCGACCTGCTGGCGACGGCCCGCGTGATCGCCGAGACCGGCCTCGACTTCTACTCCGGCAACGACGAGCTGATCCTGCCGCTGTACTCGATCGGCGGCGTCGGCACGGTCAGCACCGTCGGCCACGTCGTCGGCAACGAGATCAAGGCGATGCTCGACGCCTACGACGAGGGCGACAACAAGGAAGCCCTGCGCCGCCACCAGGCGCTGCTGCCGGTGATCACCGCGATCATGACCCGCGAGCCCGGTGCCGTCGCCGTCAAGGCCGCGCTCAACCTGCTCGGACTCCCGGCCGGCCCGGTCCGGGAACCGCTCGCCGAGGCGACTCCGAAGCTGATCAACGAGCTGAAGGCCCTCTTCGTCTAAAGCGCGTAGACCCGGCGAGCGGTGCCCTCGAAGATCGAGGCCTGCTCGTCGGGCGACAGCTCAGCGGTCAACTCCCGAGCAGCACCAAGCCACTCGTCGTAGGTGGCAGCCAGCAGGCACACGGGCCAGTCCGAGCCGAACATCAGCCGCTCAGGCCCGAACGCGTCCAGCACGACCTCGAAGTACGGCCGCAGGTCCGCGACGCTCCACGACTTCCAGTCGGCCTCGGTGACCAGCCCGGACAGCTTGCACGTGACGTTCTCGTGCGCCGCCAAAGAGCGCACCAGCTCGGCCCACTCCCCCGGATCCGACCCGATCGCGGGCTTCGAGCAGTGGTCCACCACGAACTGGACCTGGGGCAACGCCGCCACGGTCCGGCGCGCGGCTGGCAGCTGGCGCGGCACCGTCAGCAGCTCGTAGAGCAGCCCGGCAGCGCCGACCTGCGCGAGCCCGTGCCACACGTCCTTGCGGCACAACCACTCCGGGTCCGGCTCGCTCTGCACCTGGTGCCGGATCCCGCGCAGCCACGAACCATCGGGCCGGTCCACCAACTCCGCCAGCGCATCACCGACGGCCGCCGAAGTCAGGTCGGTCCATCCCACCACCGCGCCGACCACGTCCGAAGACGCCGCGATCGCCAGGAACTCCGGCGTCTCCTCCGGCACGCACACCGTCTGCACCAGCACGGACGTCGACACGTCCGGTGCCGCGGCGATGAAGTCGGGCTCCAGGAACGACCGCCGGATCACGCCCATCGGCGGATCGGTGATCCAGTCCTGGTCCCGGACCGAGAGATCCCACAGGTGGTGGTGAGCGTCGACGATCACGGCGTCGGTACCTCCGCGTCCAGCAGCCCCGACGACTTCAGCTCCTCCCACAACCCGGCGGGAATCGAGGCCGAGAAGTACTGGGCATTCGAGGTCATCTGCTCCGCCGTCCGCGCGCCGATCACCACCGACACCACCGCCGGATGACCCAGCGCGAACTGGATCGCCACCTCGGGCAACGTCACCCCGTGCCGCCCGCACACCTCGGCGATCGCCCGAGCCCGCGCGACCAGCGCGGCAGGCGCCTCTTCGTAGTTGTACTTCGCGTCCTCAGCCACCACGGGCTTCGACAGCAGCCCGGAGTTGAAGACCCCGCACGCCACCACCGAAACACCGCGCTCGACGCAAGCAGGCAGGAACGACGGCAACGCGGGCTGTTCCAGCAGCGTGTACCGCCCGGCCAGCATCACCACGTCGATGTCGGTCTCGCGGACGAACCGCTCCGGCATCTCCCACTGGTTCATGCCGACGCCGATGGCACCGACGACACCCTGCGACCGCAGCTCTTCCAATGCCGGATAGGCCTCACCGAAAGCCACGTCCCAGTAGTCGTCGGGATCGTGGATGTAGACGATCTCCACCCGGTCCGTCCCGAGACGTTCCAAAGAGGACTCAAGAGACCGCTTCACCCCGTCGGCCGAGTAGTCCCGCACCCGCCGGAAGTTCCGCGGCACCGCGAAGCCCTCGTCGTCGAGCCCGATCCCGTCCGCGGGCTCCAGCAGCCGCCCGACCTTCGTGGAGATCACGTACTCGTCGCGCGGCCGCCCCGCCAGACCCAGGCCGAGCCGCCGTTCCGACAGCCCGAGCCCGTAGTGCGGCGCGGTGTCGAAGTACCGGACGCCGGTCTGCCAGGCCGCCTCCACCGCGCCCAAGGCCTCCTCGTCCGGAATCTCCCGGTAGAGGTTGCCGATCGGCGCGCCGCCGAAGCCCAGACGAGAAACAGCAACCTTCACGGCAGCTCCCACACGAGTCGCACAGCGGGTTCGGCGCCGGAGTAGTCGTCCTCGACCTCCAGCAGTTCGGCCATCTGAGCCTGCCACGGAACGTTGGCCGGGTGCTCAGCGAGAAACGCCCTCATCGCGCGGTAGTCATCCACCTCGACGAGGTGGAACAGCTCGCGCCCAGAACGCCAGATCCGCCACGAGTGCACCCCGGCCTCGCGCAACGCCCCGTCCAGTTCGGTCGGAATGGACGCGTGGATGCGGTCGTAGTCGGCCTCGCGCCCCTCACGAAGCCGGGTGTGCAACGCAACGGTCTCCAAGGCTCACTCCTGCTTCTGGCCGGTGGCGAACCGCGTCACGATCAACGCGAGGATGATCACCGCGCCGTACGAGGCCTTGATGTAGAAGCCGGACACACCCTGCAACCGCAGGATCTGCTCCACGAGCCCCAGCATCAGCACACCCGACAGCGCACCGAACAGCGTGCCCTTGCCGCCGTTCAACGAGATCCCGCCGATCACCGCGGCCGCGAAGACCTGGAAGATCATGCCCTCGCCCTGGGTCGCGGCGACGGACCCGAGTCGTCCGGTCATCAGGATGCCCGCGATCACGGCCAGCACCGAACCGATGATCAGCACGGTCCACACCACCCGGTCGACCCGGATGCCCGCGGCCCGCGCGGCCTCGGAGTTGCCGCCGATCGCGTACAGCGAGCGGCCGGCGCGCAGGTACTTCAGCACGAAGATGCCCGCCGCGTAGCAGACGATGCAGATCCACACCGCCGCCGGCAGCCCGAGCCACGTCGTGGAACCCAGGTACAGGAACGACTCCGGCACGTCGATCAGCGACTTGCCCTCGGTGATCGCGAGCTGCAGGCCGCGCAGCATCGTCAGCATGCCCAGGGTCACCATGAACCCGGACAACCCGACCTTCAGGATAAGGAACCCGTTCAGGCCACCGATCGCCACACCGATCAGGATGCACAACGGCAACGCCAGCCACGCGGCCAAGCCGACGTCCAGCCCACCGGCCGACGACGGGATGATCAACGCGACCGCGAGTGCGGGCGCGAGACCGACCGTCGACTCCAGCGACAGGTCCATCTTGCCGACGATCAGGATCATCGCCTGGCCCAGCACCAGCAACGACAGCTCGCTCTGCTGGGTCAACACGGCGATCAGGTTGTTGGGTGTCAGGAAGATCGGCGAGAGGATCGCCCCGATGATCAGCAGGATGATGATCACCGGGACCAGTGCGAGGTCCTGGTACCGCGCCAGCCGGAACCTCTGCTTCTGCGGAGGTGCGGACGCCGCGACCGGCGGAGTCATGGCCTTGGTCATTCTGAGCTCATTCCCTCGATGGCAGAGATGAGTTCCTGATCGCGCCAGCCGCGGGCGAACTCCCGCACGACCTGGCCGTGGAACAGCACCAGAACACGGTCGCAGACCCGCAGGTCGTCGAGCTCGTCGGAGACGACGATCGCGGCCTTGCCCCGGCGCGCCTGCGCGTCGACGACCCCGAGCAGCGACTCCTTGGACTTCACGTCGACACCCGCGGTCGGGTTGATCAGCACCAGCACGGACGGGTCGCCGGCGAGCGCACGCGCCATCACGACCTTCTGCTGGTTGCCGCCGGACAGGTCCGAGACCGGCTGGTCCGGCCCTGCGGCCTTGACGTCGTACGACGCGATGGCCGTGCTGCCCGCCGACCGTTGCGCCGACGGCCACACGAACGCACCCGCCGTGCTCATCGTCGCGTTCTCCGCGATCGACAGGTCCAGCACGAGCCCCTGGTGGTGCCGATCCCGTGGCACACAGCCGATTCCAGCCTTCAAAGCCGCCGGAACGTCTCCGCCACGAACCGAGGCACCGTCCACCGAGATCGAGCCGGACGACGGCTTGCGCAGCCCGTAGACGGTCTCGGCGAACTCGTGCTTGCCCGACGACGCACTGCCCGCGAGCCCGATGACCTCACCGCGGGTGGCCGACAGCGAGATGTCCGAGAAGTGGTCCCCGCTCAGCGAAGACACCGTCAGAACCTGTTCGGCGGACGACGGCCGGTCGTCGCCGCTGGGCACGTTCAGCCCACCGGCCTCACCGGTCATGGCCTCGATCAGGTCGGGCTTGGACATCTCGGCCACCGGCGCGGTGACGATGTGCCGCGCGTCGCGGTAGACCGTCACCGTCTGGCAGACCTCGTAGACCTCCTGCAGGTGGTGGGAGATGAACAGGAACGTCACTCCCTTGTCCTGCAACGACCTCATCCGGTCGAACAGCCGCTCGATCGCCGGGCCGTCGAGCTGCGCTGTCGGTTCGTCGAGGATCACGAACCGCGAGCCGATCGACAGCGCCCGCGCGATCTCGACCAGCTGACGCTGTTCGACGGTCAACGCGGACACCAGCTCGTCCGGGTCGACCGCCACGTCATAGGTCTCCAGCAGTTCGGAGGCCTGCCGCCGGAGCTTCTTCCAGCTGATCAGCCCGCCGCCGAGGTCCTGCCGGTTGATGAACAGGTTCTCGGCGACCGACAGCTCCGGCACGACCGTCGACTTCTGGTACACGCACGCGACATGCCGACGCCACGCCGCGCTGTCCGAGACGGGCGGCGCGGGTTCGCCGAAGAAGGTGACCTCGCCCGCGTCCGGCGTCTGCATGCCGGTGAGGATCGAGACCAGGGTCGACTTGCCCGCGCCGTTGCGACCGACGAGCGCGTGCGACTCACCGGCCCGGATCTCGATGCCCACGTCGTCCAACGCGAGCGTCTGCCCGAACCGCTTCGTGACGCCACGCGCGACCGCTGCCAAATTGTCGGCACCGCCGACGGAAGCGAACTCGGCCATCAGATCTGGTTGCCCCAGAACGCCTTGTCGTCGACGTTCTCCTTGGTGATCAACGGGGCCGGGAGCTGGTCCTCCAGCCGGCCGCCGCCGGTGTCGACGATGACGGAGTCGTGGTCGGTCTTGCCGGGCTGGAAGGTCTTGCCCTCGACAGCGGCCTTGGCGTAGAAGAGCGCCCACTGCGCGTAGAGGTCGGCCGGCTGCGAGACGGTCGCGTCGATCTCGCCCTTGCGGATCGCCTCCAGCTCCTGCGGGATGCCGTCGTTGGAGACGATGAAGATGTGCTTCGGGTCGGTCGGCGGCACGATCAGGTTCTTCTGCCGCAACACCTGCAGCGTCGGCGTGAGGAACGCGCCACCGGCCTGCATGTAGATGCCGTTGATGTCCGGGTGCTGGTTGAGACGGGTCTGCAGGGCCGCGGACGCCTTCGGGCCCTCCCAGTCGGTCGGCTCCTCGAACACGGTGATGCCGGGGTAGTCCTTCTTCATGCAGGCGGCGAACGCCTCGGAGCGGTCACGGCCGTTGACCGACGCCAGCGCGCCCTGGAACTCGACGACCTTGCCCTTGCCCCCGAGCTTGTCGCCGAGGAACTTGCAGGCCTTCTCGCCGTACGCCTTGTTGTCCGCGCGGACGACCATGTAGGTCTTGCCCTTGTCCGGACGGGTGTCGACGGTGACGACAGGGATGTTCGCCTTCTCCAGCCGGTCCAAAGTGGACGCGATCGCGCCGGTGTCCTGCGGCGCCATGATGATCGCCTTGGCGCCCTGCGACTGCAGCGACTGGGCGTTGGCGACCAGGTTCTCGACCTTGTTCTGCGAGTTGGTGGGGTTCAGCAGGTTGACGCCGAGGTCCTTGGCCTTCTCCGGGAAGTACTTGATGTAGGAGTTCCAGAAGTCGGTGTCGGCGCGCGGGTGGTCGGCGCCGATCGGGCCGACGCCACTGGCACCGGTACCGGCGGTCCCGCCGCCACACGCGGACAGTGTGAGTGTACCGGCAAACGCGAGGCACACCGCGGCGGTGAGGTTGCGACGCTTCATCGTTGAACTGCCTTTCATGACTGCTGGGGACGCAAGCGCAGGCCGTACATGCCACCGTCGACGGCGAGGATCGTGCCGGCGGTGGATCCCGACAGCGGGCTCGCCAGGTAGGCGATGGCTCCCGCGACCTCATCGGCGGAGACGAGCCGGCCGTGCGGCTGGCGTGCCTCCAACGCGGCTCGTTCGGCGGCCGGGTCCGGCGCCGAGTCGAGCAGACGGCCCACCCACGGGGTGTCCGCCGTGCCGGGGGCGACCGCGTTGACGCGAATGCCTTCGCGCACGTGGTCGGCGGCCATCGCGAGCGTCAGCGAGTACACCGCGCCCTTGCTGGCCGAGTAGAGAGCACGCTGCGGGAGCCCGGCCCAGGCAGCGATGGAACAGGTGTTGACGATCGCCGCGGACGGCGAGTTCCGCAGGTGCGGCAGCGCGGCCCGCGA
This sequence comes from Lentzea sp. NPDC102401, assembly GCF_044765805.1. Lineage (NCBI taxonomy): Bacteria > Bacillati > Actinomycetota > Actinomycetes > Pseudonocardiales > Pseudonocardiaceae > Lentzea > Lentzea sp. NPDC102401. The sequence continues at coordinate 289,097 of NZ_JBIWKS010000011.1, forward strand.
GACGCGGACCATGCCGAGCACGTTGACGTTGAGCACTTTGAGCCACTCGTCGTCGGAGTTGGCCGCCACGTCGCCCTGCGCGCCGATGCCCGCGTTGTTCACCACGACGTCGAGCCGTCCGAACCGTTCGACGACCTCGTCGACGGCGGCCTTGACGCTCTCGTCGTCCGACACGTCCGCGCGGATCCCGACCAGCGGGTCCTTCACGTCCGGGTCGAGGTCCAGCGCGACGACCGTCGCTCCCCTGCTGCTCAGCAGGTTCGCCGTGGCGAGGCCGATGCCGGACGCTCCGCCCGTGACGACGGCGACGAGCCCTTCGAAGTCAGTCATTCCCACCCTCCAGTTCTGTCCACACAGGACCCTCGGGGTAGAGGTAGTCGGCGAGCGTCTCGTCCTTGAGCTGGGCGGAGAATCCCGGCTCGGCGGGCGCCAGGTAGCGGCCGTTCTCGACGACGGCCGGGTCGAGGAAGTGCTCGTGCAGGTGGTCGACCCACTCGATCACGCGCTCGCCGACCTCGCCGGAGACCGCGACGTAGTCGAAGAACGACAGGTGCCTGACCAGTTCGCACAGGCCGACGCCGCCGGCGTGCGGGCACACCGGGATGTCGAACTTCCTGGCCAGCAACAGGATCGCGATGTTCTCGTTGACACCCGCGACCCGGCACGCGTCGAGCTGCAGCACGTCGATCGCGCCGGCCTGCAGCAGCTGCTTGAAGATCACCCGGTTCTGCACGTGCTCGCCGGTGGCGACCCTGATCGGGGCCAGCGCGTCGGCGATCGCGCGGTGCGCCAGCACGTCGTCCGGGGAGGTCGGCTCCTCGATCCAGTACGGGTCGAACGGCGCGAGCTCACGCATCCAGCGGACCGCCGTGTCGACGTCCCAGCGCTGGTTCGCGTCGACCGCCACGCGGACCTCGTCGCCAACGACCTCGCGGGCGAGCTTCATCCTGCGGACGTCGTCGTCGAGGCTGCCGCCGACCTTCAGCTTGATCATGTCGAAGCCGTCGGCGAGGGCCTGGCGGGCGAGGCCTGCGAGCTTCTCGTCGGAGTAACCGAGCCAGCCCGGTGACGTCGTGTAGGCCGGATATCCTTCGCGGGCAATGGTTTCCGCGCGCTCGGCCTTGCCGTGCTCGATCTTGCGCAGGATCTGCAACGCCTCGTCGGGCGTCAGGGCGTCGCTCAGGTAGCGGAAGTCGACGAGGCTGACGATCTCCTCCGGCGTCATCCGCGCGAGGAACCGCCAGACCGGCAGCCCGGCGCGACGGGCCGCGAGGTCCCAGGCCGCGTTGACGACGGCACCGATCGCCATGTGCGCGACGCCCTTCTCGGGGCCGAGCCAGCGGATCTGCGAGTCGCCGATGAGTTCGAAGTACAGCTCTGCCAGCGCTTTCGCGTCCTCCGGCACGTCCTTGCCGACGATGTGCGGCGCCAGCGCCCTGATGCCGGCGGCCTGCACGTCGTTGCCGCGGCCGATGGTGAACGCGAGCCCGTGGCCCTCAGGTCCGTCGTCGGTCCGCAGCACCACGTACGCGGCGCTGTAGTCCGGGTCCGGGTTCATCGCGTCGGAGCCGTCGAGCTCGCGCGACGTCGGGAACCGGATGTCGAGGACGTCCAGTGCGGTGATCTTGGGCATGGGCTCAGGCCTGCCCGAGGATCTGCCGCTGCCTGCCGAGGCCTTCGATCTCCAGCTCGACCACGTCGCCGGCGCGCAGGTACGGCTTCGGCTCCGGCTGGCCGAGCGCGACACCAGCGGGTGTACCCGTGTTGATGACGTCACCCGGACGAAGGACAAGGAACTGGCTGAGGTAGCGGACGATCTCCGCCACCGGGAAGATCATGTTCTTGGTGGACGAGTTCTGCTTGATCTCGCCGTTCACCCAGAGCCGCATCTCCAGGCTCTGCGGATCGGCGATCTCGTCGGCGGGCACGAGGAAGGGGCCGAGCGGGTTGAACGTCTCGCAGTTCTTGCCCTTGTCCCACGTCCCGCCGCGCTCGATCTGGAACTCGCGCTCGGAAACGTCGTGCGAGAGCACGTACGCGCCGATGCACGCCAGAGCGTCCTCTTCGGACTCGAGGTAGCGGGCGGTGCGCCCGATGACGACGCCGAGCTCGACCTCCCAGTCGGTCTTCACGGACCGGCGGGGCACGAGCACCTCGTCGTACGGGCCCACGATCGTGTCGGGTGTCTTGAGGAACATCACCGGCTCGCCCGGGATGTCCGCGCCGGTCTCCTCCGCGTGGTCGCGGTAGTTGAGGCCGATGCAGATGACCTTGCCCGGATGCGCGAGCGGCGCCCCGACGCGCACGTCCTCGGTGCTCAGCGCCCCCAGTTCACCGGCCTCGACGGCGGCGCGCACGCGGTTGACGCCGTCGTTCGAGAGGAAGGCCCCGTCGATGTCCGGGGTGATCGGCAGGAGGTCGTATGTGGCCCCGTCGTCGGTCCTGACTGCGGGACGTTCGTCGCCGACCGGCCCCAGGCGCAAGAACTGCACGGCCGTTCCTCCTCTGCTCACACCTACGAAATACATCGGATGTATAGCCCTGCAAGGTTGGTTTCGTCTAGGGCCCAGCGTGAAGTCGTCCGATGAATAAGAGGAGTTGATCATGAATCTGGTGACCGCATCACTCCTGGTGGGCGCACTGCTCGCGCCATCCGGCCCAGTCGAGCCTGTAACCGTTTTCGTCGAGCTGACCTCGGCCGCAGCCGCCGACACGGGCACCGTTGCGCAGGCGCGTTCAGCACGGGATCGGACATCGGAGCACGTCTCCCGGGTCGTGTCCCGGTCCGGCGGCCGGGAAGTCGCCCGAACGACCAACGCGGTGCCCGGCGTGGTGCTGTCGGCGGACAAGTCACGCTTGTCGGCTTTGTCGCGCATGCCCGAGGTGCGGGCGGTGCACCGGATGGTCCCCAAGAAGCTCACGAACGCCCACGCGGTCCGCCTCACCCGGACGTCCGACGTGTGGAAGTCGCTCGGGCGCTTCGGCGACGGCGTGCGGATCGGCGTGATCGACACCGGCATCGACTACCGGCACGCGGACTTCGGCGGCGGCACCTTTCCCAACGCCAAGGTCGTCGGCGGCCACGACTTCGCGGGCGACGCCTACAACGGCAAATCGGGGTCGATCCCGGAGCCGGACGCGGACCCGCTGGACTGCGAGGGCCACGGCACGCACGTCGCCGGGACCGCGGCCGGATACGGGGTCAACGCCGACGGCACGACCTATCGCGGTTCCTACTCCTCGGTCGACCTCGACTCGTTGAAGATCGGACCGGGCACGGCCCCCATGGCGTCGCTCTACGCGTTGAAGGTGTTCGGCTGCGAGGGCGGCACGAACCTGACCGCGCAGGCGCTGGACTGGGCGCTCGACCCCAACGGCGACGGCGACTTCTCCGACAAGCTCGACGTGGTGAACCTGTCGCTGGGAAGCGACTTCGGCGCACCGGACGACCCGGACTCGCTGTTCGTGCGCAAGCTCGTGGAGCACGGCGTGGTGGTGGTCGCGGCGGCCGGCAACGGTGGCGACTTCTACGACGTGTCCGGATCTCCCGGCAACACCCCCGAGGCGATCTCCGTGGCCAACAGCCGTGACTCGTTCTCGATGCTGGACGGGCTGGAGGTCGCCGGGAAGCAGTGGCCTGGCCAGTACAGCCAGAACTTCAAGGACTCCTTCGACCTCACGCTGCCGGTGGTGCGGCTCTCGTCCGATGTGGACGGCTGCAAGCCGATCTCGGAGGCGCTCGCCGGGAAGATCGTCTGGCTGGAGTGGGACGACAGCGACGCCACCCGCGCCTGCGGTTCGGGTGCCCGCACGGACAACGCCTGGAAGGCCGGGGCGGCCGGGGTGCTGCTGCCGACCTCCCTGCCGGTGTTCGCGGCCGGAATCGCCGGAAACGCGCACATTCCCGCGTTCCAGCTGACGGCGGCGGCTTCCACCGCACTGCGTCCTGCACTGGAAGCCGGAACCCTGAGCGTGCACCTGACCTCGGCGTTGAAGGTCGCGGTGCCGTCCGTGGAGCCGGCGATCGCGGACACGATCACGCCGTCGTCGTCGCGTTCTCGTTCGTCGATCGCCGTGGCCGCGCCGGGTGACACGATCTTCTCCGCCGCCTCCGGAACGGCCTCGGCCGGTGTGTCGATGGGCGGCACGTCGATGGCGTCGCCGCACGTCGCCGGGATCGCCGCGCTGCTGCGCGAGGTCCATCCGAAGTGGACGGTCGCGGAGATCAGGGCCGCGCTGACGAACACCGCGTCCGGCGTGATCAGGAACGCGGACGGAGTGCGGGAGGCTCCGATGCGGGTCGGCGCGGGCCGGGTGGACGGGCTCGCCGCGCTGTCGTCGGACGTGCTGGCGCTGGGCGACGCGTCGTTCGGCACGGTCGAGGCAGCCGGTCCGGTGCTGCAGAGTCGCACGATCCGGTTGGTGAACAAGGGTTCGCAGAGCGTTCGTCTGCAGGCGCGCTTCGAACCGATCACCGCCGTGCCCGGCGTGTCCTTCCAGGTCATCGCGCCGTACGTCGCGTTGCCGCCGGGTGGTTCGGCGTCGGTGCCCGTGCAGCTGCGGATCTCGAACCCCGCCGCGTTGCGCAAGACGCCCGACCCCACGGTCGCGCTGGACGAGGGCCGTCAGTTCCTGGCGGAGGCGTCCGGTCAGGTGACGTTCACCGGCGACCGGACGCTGCACGTGCCGGTCTACGCGGCGCCGAAGCCGGTGTCGCGGCTGACCGCGTCCGGTGGACGGGTCGCGGGCCGCGGTCTCGACCAGCCGGACTACCAGTCCCGCATGACCGTGCTGGAACTCGGCGCGCGCTCCGGCCGCCTGCCCGACTGCGGCCCTGACGTGCAGGACAACTGCGCGATCAACCGCACCGCGCGTGGTGGCGACCTGCGGTACGTGGGCGCGACGGCGACGTCCGACCTGCTGGCGTTCGGCGTCGCGACCTGGAGCACCTGGGCGAACATCGGCAGCAACATCCAGCCCGAGGTTCGCTTTTCAGCGGGTGGCAAAGACTTCGTGACCACGGCTGTGAAGCCGACCAACCCGGACGGCGACATCACCGCCGACATCTGGCTCGCCAGGACCAAGGTCGCGGGTTCGGACGAGGTCGTGGACGAGCAGCCGTTGAACGGCCTGGACGGCGCGACCGACACGAACCTGTTCGACAGCGACGTCGTGGTGCTGCCGGTGTCCCGGGCGGCTCTGCCATCCGGCCCGGTGACCTACACCGTTGGCGTGCGGAGCCCTTACACCGCGCCCGCCGACTCGGACGACCTGGTCGACGTGACGCCCGCCGCCACGTTCGACTACGGCTTGATCGTTCCCGGACTGTCCACAGTGGTACGTCCGGGTGATCCACTTTCGTCTGGATCGTTGGTGTTCTTCCACCACAACGCAAGCGGTAACCGCGCCTTCGTGAGGTGACACCCGGTTGGGCGTGCCTAAGGTGAGCGGGTCTCGGCATACTCGGTCGTTATGGACCTGGTTGTGGGACTCGACGCCGGCGGCACCTCGACCAGGGCCTTGGTGCTCGATCTGGACGGCGCCCGCCTGGGCCAGGGCCTGGCGGGCGGCGCGAACCCGAACTCGCATCCGCCGACGGTCGCCGCCGCCCACATCGGCGAGGCGCTGGCCGAGGCCCTGGACGGCCTCGACTCCCGCAAGGTCCGTTCCGGTGTGCTCGGCATGGCGGGCGCCTCGAAGCTGGCCGATCCCGCGATCTCCGCGCTGTTCCGCGAGGCCTGGGAACGCGCGGGCCTGCACTGCCCGATGCGGGTGATCACCGACTGCGAGGCCGCCTTCGCCACCGGCACCTCGTCGGCCGACGGCACGGTTCTGGTGGCGGGCACGGGTTCCATCGCGGGCCGCATCGCGGGCCACCGCATGATCGCCCAGTCCGGCGGCTACGGCTGGCTGATCGGCGACGACGGCTCGGCGTTCTGGCTGGGCCGCGAAGCCGTCCGGGCGGCGCTGCGCCTGCTGGACGTGGACGCACCACTGGAAGGCCTGGCCACCGCTGTTCTCACCGCCGCGGGCGCGAAGAACCGCGGCCAACTGATCAACGCCGTCAACGCCCAGCCTCCGATCGCGCTGGCGCGGTTCGCCCCGCTGGTCAGCTCGGCCTACCACCACGGTGACCCGGAGGCGCTGGCGATCGTCGGCTCCGCCGCCCGGCTGCTCGCCGACACGGCCTCAGCCGTGCGCGAACCGTCCGACACCTCACCGATCGTGCTGGTCGGCAGCCTGATCAAGACGCCGGTCGGCACACACCTCAAGCAGGAACTGCTCACGCGCTGCAACGCTCAGGTGATCATGGCGACGGAGGGCGCGGCCGGTGCCGCCTGGCTGGCGGCCGTGGACGTGCTCGGACCGGACGCGCCGAGGCCCAGCAGGTCATGAGGCCAGCAGCCGGCCCGAGTGCGGGGTCCGGTCGCGGTAGGCGCGCAGCAGTCCGGCGTGCACGTCGTCCACGTGCGCCGCGGCGTCGACGTCGGTGTTCCACACCAGCGTGATCCGCCGGTGCAGCGGGTTGCCGATGATCGGTTTGAGCAGCACGCCCGGCACGTCGGGGCCGGGGAAGAAGCCCGCCACCGCACCGGTGGAGCGCACCAGGTCCGCCGCCACCGTCGGGTCCACGCCGAAGTGGGCGCAGCGCGGGGTGAAACCCACGGCTTCGCAGGCCAGGTCGAGGTTGAGGCGGCCGCCGTGGTTCTCGTCCGGCGCCACCCACTCCTCGCCGGCCAGTTCCGACAGCAGCACCTCGCTGCGGCCGGACAGGCGGTGGCCGACGGGCACGCCGATCAGCATGCGTTCCGTGACCACGCCGCGCAGGCCCACCGCCTTGGGGAACCGCAACGGGCTGCGCGGGAACTCCACCACCAGCGCGAGGTCTAGGTCGCCGGTGCGGACGAGTTCCAGCACCGCGTCGCCGCCGCGTTCGATGTGGGTGGTCTGCGGCAGACCGGGGAGCATCTCGCGGACCACGCCGACGAGCAGTGCGGTCGGGGAGCCCGCCACCCCGCCCAGGCGGATGCCCGAGTCGCCGCGTTCGGCCAGTTTGCGCGAGGAGACCAGCAGGTCGTCGAACCGTTCGACCAGGTCCTGGGCTCGCAGGACCACGTGACGACCTAGTTCGGTGAGCTCCACGCCGTCGGTGCGCCGCAGGAACAACGGCCCGCCGAGACTCGCCTCGATGCGCCTCACCTGGGCGGTGAGCCCGGCCTGGGCGATCTTCAGCTGGGAGGCGGCCCTGCTGATGCTGCCTGCTCGTGCCACGGTCAGCACCACGTGCAGATGTCTGAGCTCCATTCGCACTGACGAAGCCTAAGGCAGTTACCGATCCACAAACACGGCCACGCGGGTGTCACCAGGTGACGCTCCGTCGCCGTTGTAAGCGCGATTGCGCTATCAGGCCGATAACTCGGGAATTATCGGCACCTCACACCTGCCGCTGCGTGCGCGGACTCCTCCACCCTGTTGACCACCAAACGATCGAGGGGTGTGAACGCCATGAGGAAAGCGTTGCGGCTGCGACGCCTTTCCCGTCCGCAGGACGACAGGTATCTCTTCGTGCCGTTGGACCACAGCGTTTCGGACGGTCCGGTGGTGCCGCGGGACAGGTGGCAGGAGCTCATCCGTGCCGTCGTGCAGGGCGGTGCGGACGCCATCATCGTCCACAAAGGACGAGTGCGCACGATTGAACCCGCTGTGCTGGGCGGATGTGCGTTGATCGTCCACCTGAGCGCCGGCACCGCGCACATGGCCGACGCCAACGCGAAGGTGCTCGTCGGCGAGGTCGACGAGGCGCTGCGGCTCGGCGCCGACGCGGTGAGCGTGCACGTCAACATCGGCTCCGACACGGAGTCGCGCCAGCTCACCGACCTCGGCGCGGTCGCGGCGGCGTGCGACTCGTGGAACGTCCCACTGGTCGTGATGGCCTACGCCCGCGGCCCCCGCGTCGCCGACCCGAGGGATCCCGCGCTGCTCGCCCACGTCGTCAACATCGCGGCGGACCTCGGCGCGGACATCGTCAAGACCAACCTGGCCGACGACATGACCGAGGTCGTGGCCAGCTGCCCGATTCCGGTGATCGTCGCGGGCGGTCCCGCCTCCACGAACAGCCTCGCCGGCCACGCCAGTGCCGCGATGGCCGCTGGCTGCTCGGGTCTCGCCGTCGGACGCCGGGTCTTCACCTCGCCCGCGCCGATGCAACTGGTCGCGGAGCTGGCGTCGATCGTCCACGCGCCCACCGACGCAAGCCTCATGCACGCACTGACCGCAACCTTGGAGAACCGGTGAAGTTCGCCTGGATCGACCTCAGAACCGTCCCGGAAGAGCAGCGGACCGCCGTGATCGACGCCGCGGTGCACAGCCGGATCGCCGGCGTCGTCGCGGACGATCCCGCGCTGCTGGACGACCTGCCGCCGACAATCACCCGCGTGCTGCTGACCGACGACCACGTCGACAGCCCGCACCTCGTCACCTCGGTGGTGGACGAGCAGGACCAGTTGGACCGGTTGTCCACGGGTTCCGCGTTCGTGACGGTCAGCGACGACCGCACGCTCAAACTCGCTTGTGCCGCAGCGGAACGGCTCGACCACACCGTCGTCGCGTTCACCGACCCGACGAAGATCCCTCTCGAAATCGTGATCGCGGCGGCGGACGGCGCACCCGGCAAGCTCGTCACCGTCGTGACCGACCTCGTCGAGGCCGCGATCGTCCTCGAATGCCTGCAACACGGCTCCGACGGCGTGCTGATGGCCCCTGCCGACGCGACCGACGTGTTCAGACTGGCCCGGCTGCTGGAAGTCACGTCCCCGCCGCTGACCCTGACCACGCTCACCGTCGAAGCGTTGACCCACAACGGACTCGGCGACCGCGTCTGCGTCGACACGGCCTCGCACTTCCAGGAGGACGAGGGCATCCTCGTCGGCTCGTTCTCGTCGGGCTTCATCCTCTGTTGCAGCGAAACGCATCCGTTGCCGTACATGCCGACGCGGCCGTTCCGGGTCAACGCGGGCGCGCTGCACTCCTACGTGCTGGGCCCGGCCAACCGCACCAACTACCTGTCCGAACTGCGGTCCGGCAGCAAGGTCCTCGCCGTCAACGCCGAGGGCCGCACCCGCGAGATCACCGTCGGCAGGGCGAAACTCGAGTCACGCCCGATGCTCACCATCTCCGCGCACTCGCCGGAGGGCGTCGAGGTCCACCTGATGGTGCAGGACGACTGGCACGTCCGCGTGCTCGGTCCCGGCGGCAAGGTCCGCAACGTCACAGAACTCCAGCGTGGCGACGAGTTGCTCGGCTACATCGCTTCTGAGCAACGGCACGTGGGCCTCCCGATCGGCGAGTTCTGCAAGGAGTACTGAAAGAAATGCGCGAGTTCATCACCGACCTGTTGCACCGGCACGGCGACGATGTGCCGATCTTCAGTCACCGCAACACAGTCACGCACGGTCTGCTGCGCGCCGACGTCTCCGCTCACGCCGCACGGTTCGAGGCCGTCGGAATCCGTGAGGGGAGCACGGTCGCCGTCCAGGTGCCGCCGAGCTTCAGCCAGTTGGAGGCCGTGCTCGCGTTGTGGAGCATCGGCGCACAGGTGATCTCGATCGACCACCGGTTGCGCCCGGCCGAGACCCATGTTCTGCACGACCTGACCCGTCCCGAGTTCCTCGTGCACCCCAGTGGCGTTCCCGCTCAGGGTTTCCAGGAGCGCTACGGCCTGGTCGTCGAACACGCGCCCGGCGTCCCCGCCGCGACCCCGCACCGGCTGGTGCAGTTCAGCTCCGGCTCGACCGGACGGCAGAAGGTGATCGGCCGCGGCACCGAGTCCCTCGCCGACGAGGTGGCGCGGTTCGCCGCGTCCGACGGCGTGGTGCGCGGCGGCGAACGCTTCCTGCTGCTCAACTCCCCCGCCCACAGCTTCGGCCTGATCGGCGGCCTGCTGCACTCACTCGCAGTCGGCGCACACCTCGTGTTCGCCGAAAACCCTTCCGCCGAAGCAGTTCTGCGGCAGGCACGGACGCACGAGGTCGACTTCGTCACCGGCCTGCCGTTCCACTTCGACCTGCTGGCCTCCTCGCCCGACCGCGACGCGTTGCGCACGGTCCGCGGCGCGTTCGCCGGCGGCGAGATGATGCCGCAGGACGTGGCCGACAGGTTCCTTGCGGCGTACGGCTTCCCGGTCGGCGAATGCTTCGGCACCACCGAGACCGGCGCGCTGACCATGGCGGTGGGCGGCACGGTCCGCCCGTCGGTCGGTCGGCTGATGCCGGGCATCACGGCCCGCGTGCGCAACGGCCTGGTCGAGGTGGCGCTTCCAGAAACCCCGTACCTGTCCGAGAACGACCCCACGCGCTACTCCGGCGGCTGGTTCCGCACCGGCGACCGGGGCGAGTTCTCCAGCGACGGCGAACTCCGGCTGCTGGGCCGGGCGGACTCGCTGGTCGTGGTGCGCGGCAACAAGGTCGACCTGACCGAGGTCGAACACGTCCTGCGTGGACACCCGCAGGTGACCGAGGCCGTGGCGGTGGGAAAGCCAGAAATCCGCGCGTACGTCGGCACGGCCAGTGACACGCTCACGGCACAAGCGTTGTCGGAGTGGTGCACGGAAAGACTCGCGGAATTCAAGCTCCCCACCCAAATCCTCGTCATGGACACACTTCCGCGAACGTCGAGCGGCAAGATCATCCGAAACATGGAGCCGCTCCATGCGTCCTACCTTCAGGCACATTTGACCGGAAACAATGGAGAAGAATGACCTGCCGGGCCTAGCTTTCCCGCATGCCCAAAAGATCGTCCAGTGTGGCGGGCCGTGAGTTCGGTGGCACCGTTCGCGCCATCATCGCCAGGACCGGCCTCACCCACCGCAAGCTCGCCGAACTCCTCGGCTGGCAGGAAGCCAAGATCTCCGACATGACGCTCGGCAAGGGCGGCGTGACCGAGGCGGACGTCCTGCTGTTGCTCGGCTACTGCCGGGCCACGGTCGAGGAGCGCGAACACCTGCTGGCGCTGCTGCGCGAGTCCGGCACCGCCTGGATCCAGATCCCGCAGGACGGGGTTCCGGACCAGGTCCGCACGCTGATCGACCACGAGCAGGACGCCGAGGAGATCATCACCTGGTCGATGATCCTCGTGCCCGGCCTGGTGCAGACGCCGGACTACGGCTACATCGTCACCGAACGCTCGCCCGTGATCAAGGCCGAGGACGTCCCGGCGGTCGCCGCCGCCAGGGCGGCCCGCGCCAGCATCATCGAACCTGGCAGGAAGTTCGTCTTCCTCGTGCACGAGCAGGCGCTCGAACTCCCGGTCGGCAACGTCGAGGTGTGGCGGGAACAGCTGGCGCACCTGCTCAGGATGTCGGTGCGGAAATACGTCAGCATTCGGATCGTTCCCCGGTCGGCAGGCGTGCACGCGGGCACGTGCGGCGATTTCTGCCTGATGAAGTTCCCGAAGTACCCACCGGTCGTCTACGCCGACAGCGTCAACTACTGCCTTTTCTTCGACGACCCGGAGACCATCAAGATCCATGAAGACATCCTGACGGCTCTCGCGACCGTCGCACTGAGTGAGGAAGAATCCAGGGTGGTGATCGACAACATTCTGGAGGGCCTTCAATGACCGCCTGGCGCAAGAGCACCTACAGCGGCAGCAGCAACAACTGCGTCGAGGTCGGCCACGGCGTCGGCCTCCGGGACAGCAAGGCGCCAAGCGCTCACATCCCGCTCTCCGCCGATGCCTGGTCCGCCTTCCTGCGCTTCGCCCGTTTCCCCGGCGCGGCCCGGTAACCCTCGGTAACGTCCCCCTCACGCACGTGCAAGGGGGGCCCACATGACCGATCCGAACCAGCTCATCGAGGACTACGAGCAGCGCACCGCCGCCCTGCTCGAACAGGCAGAGGAAGCCAAGTCCCAGATCGCGAACCTGACCGGCGCCGCCACCAGCCAGGACGGCGCCGTGACGGTGAGCGTGAGCGCAGGGGGCGCGCTGCTCAGCCTGTCGTTCGGCGCGAAGGCCGACGACCTGCCCAAGGACCGCCTGGCCGCTCTCGTGATGTCCACGGCCAAGCGCGCCCAAGCTCAGGCCGTGGGCCAGATCGCCACGATCATGGCGCCGCTGATCGGCGACAACAGCGAGGCCATGCAATTCGTCCAGTCCCAGATCCCGCCGATCGACGTCCCGGACGAGGACCCTGCACCTCCCACCCCGCAGCAGTTCGTGGTGAACGAGGAACAGCAGGACGCCGCCACGACCCAGCCTCCGCCTCGCCCGGCCCGGCGCCCAGCCGAGGACGACGACACCGACTACGACCAGCGCAGCCTCTTCAAGAAGGAAGGTGGCTGGTGATGTCGGGCTTCCAAGTCGATCTCGCGGCCCTGGAGGCCCACGAACGAGAGCTCAAGGCCCTCCTCGCCGGCCTGCCCTCCGCCGCCGACTCGGGCGCTGACTACGTCGGCAACCCACAAGCGTGGGGCGTTGTGGGCATGTTCTTCGCCCAGATCATGGAGCACTGGACGAACGACGCGCGGGCGTACGTCGACACCGTCAAAGGCGCGGGTGACGACGTGGTCGAGCGGTTCGCGGGCATGCGCCAGGCCTACGCCGAACAGGACGAGGCCGTGGCGCAGTCGTTCAAGAAGCTCCGCGAGGGCCTGGACGGGGTGCAGCCATGAGCGACCAACCGCAGAACCCGCTCAACGCCACTGAGAAGTTCGACCCGATGAGCCTGGCGCAGAAGTCGAACTTCGACAGCCCGACCCAGGGCTGGGACGCGGCCGGCATCTTCAGCAGTTCCGCCAACCTCATCTACGACGGCATCAAGGGCGACTGGGGCGCCATGGCGGGCGACGCGGCAGCGTTCGGCATGGACCTGCTCGGCTTCGTCACGAACCCGATGGGCAGCCTGCTGTCGGCGGGAATCGGCTGGTTGATCGAACACATCGGCTTCCTCAAGGAGGGTCTCGACCTCCTCGCGGGCGACCCTGATGCCGTGAACGCGATGGCACTGACCTGGAGCAACATTGCCAAGCGCATGCAGGAGACCGCCGACAAGTACACGAGCACCCTCGACGCGCTGAGCCAGTCGCAAGGTGCCGCGGTCGACGGCTATCGCAAGGCCGTGCAGGACTTCTCCAACGTCGTGACAGGAGGCGCGAACCACGCCACCTCGGCTGCTTCCGCGATGACAGTCGCCGCGTCCGCCGTCGGTGTCGTTCGAGGTGCGGTTCGTGACGCCATCGCAAGCTTCGTCTCCAACGCGATCATCAAGTTCGCGGCGGCGAGTGCTCTGACACCTATCACGTTTGGTGCCTCGCAGGCGGCGTTCATCGCGGACACCGTCGTTCAGGGCACGATCACGGCGGGCAAGAACGCGAAGAAGATCAGCAAGGTCGTGAAGCAACTGGAGAAGGTCGCCGACGACGCCAAGAGGTCGCGGGACACGATCAAGGGCACGACCCGCAATCTCCGCAGCACGGTGAAGACCTACAACCAGGACGCAGTCCGACACTCGCAACAGGCGTTGCACCTCGTCAAGAAGGCGCAGGCGGGCAAGCTCGACGCGGGTGACGCCGATCGGATCAGAGAGCTCGGCGAGCAGGGCAGGAAGCTGCAACACGACCACTCGTCGGTCAAACGGGAGCTGGGCGAGAACGTCAACGACAACCTCCGCTCCAGTCTGGGTCTGGGAAATCGGCGGCTGGACGACCTGAACGGCCTGCTGGACGGACAGGTCGTACCGAGGTTCGGGAAGAACGACGACCTAGGGCTCCCCGGCAGGGAGTTCCCCGGTATCTCCGTTCCCATGGCCCCGAAAGTCCTCGGCAACGCGATAGCGCAGGAGTGGAGCGATCAGTCCCACCGCGAGGCAGACGCTCAGGTGAAGCAGAACGAGCGAGACCAGGAGTGGCGCGAGTACTGGCAACAGCAGCGGATGGCGGGAGAGCTGTGATCGAACGGTTCCTCCGCAGGACCGCAGCACTCGCCCTGGTCATGTTCGCCGCGGCCCTGACGCTCGTCGTAGCGGTACGGCTGGGTGAGTGGGAGAACGCTCTTGCGAACCGGAGATCGGTTCAGCAGTTGAGCGTTGCCGACATCGCAGAAGGGGCGGTGGCGTTCTGGATCATCACCGTCTGCGGGCTGGCCTGGCACCGCAGGCGAATGCCGATGTGGCGGGTCTGGACCCGCTGGGCCGCGTTCCCAGGCGTGTACATCGCGTTGCTCAAGACCTTCGCTTTGGTGGCCGATCGCGATCAGCCTCTCGCGCTGCTCGCCATGACGGGATTGCTCGTGGCGTGCTGGGCATTGGGCGAACTGGTCGTGTTTGTCACGACCAGGCCTGTGACGTCGGCATTGACAGCGTCCGGGTGGGAGATTCCATTCCCCACCAGAGGGCTCAAGGTCCGGTTGTGCGTCCGCGAGGACCGGTTGGTGCTGGACAGCCTGGTGTCGCGCCGGAAGCGGTCACGTGACGTGGTCGCGGTTCCGTGGACGGCAATGCGGTCGATCGAGCTCGTCGAGGTCGAGCAGGAGATGACCTGCCAGGTGGTCATCCACGCCGACGGCGACATCGGCAGACCACGCACGTTCGACGTCGAACCCGGCCCGGCTCTCCACGTCATCGGCACTGCACGAGAACTGTTGATCCCGGTCACCGAGGACGTCGGCAGGACAGCGCTGAGGATGATCCGAACGCGGTCAGAGCGCATCGAGGTGGCCGAGAGGCGGGTCTGGTCGAACCGCCGCATGAGGAAGCGCGACCTCCGGCCGGCGAACTGGGAGTTCCGGACCGACAGCCGTCCGTACATCCTCCTGCTCATCGGCGCGTTCCTGCTCATGCCGCTCTACATGCTGACGATGATCACGCTGTCGGTCGTCACAGGCTCCCCGGAACTGCAGAAGGACTGGGACACCGTGGGCGGCCTGGACAGCCAGTACCGGATGATCGTCGCCGGCCTCGGGGTCGTGTCGGTCGCGTTCGCCTACCTCGCCTACCGGTTCTGCTACAAGGCCTTCCTGGACTTCATGGAGGGCCAGGACGCCCTCGAAGCCTTCCCCGAGCCGCCACCGCCTCCACCCAAGATCGGGACGGTGTCCGGCTCCGGCAAGAAGCGGAAGAAGCGCTGACCTAAGAGGCAGACTCGGGCACCTGCGGATGCCGGAACCCGGGGTGCCCGTCCGGCAGCGCCCTCCTCAGCATCCACCCCGACACCAGGATGCAGGCGATCTGCAAGGGCCACGACATCGCCACCCGCAACGTCGCCAACCAGAACACCTGCGCGTCCAGCCACAGTGGCGTGAAGATGGCGACACGCAGCACGTACTGCCCGACCCACGGCCACGAGGCGATGGAGTACGCGCGCAAAAGGGCAGGATCTCGGCGCCACCGGGTCTTCTGTCCGAGAAGGGTTCCCACCACCACGCCGAGCAACGGCCAGCGCACCGCGATCGAGCCCGCCCACGCCAGGGACGAGGCCACGTTGGACAGCAGCTGGATGAGGAAGAAGTCCTCGACGCGGCCCGTGTACAAAGCGACCAACGCCGCTGCCACCACGAGCAGCACGGACAGGATCACCGCGCGAGGTTTCTCGCCTCGTACGAGCCGCACGACGCCGATCACCACGCCACACAACACGGCGGCGATCGCACCCGCGCCGATGGAGTGCCCGAACAGCAGCCAGCCCGCGACGAACGCCAGAGGTGGCAGGGAGGCGTCGAGGGCGCCGCCTCGGCCTCCGAGCAGTGATGCGAGCGACTCCTGGCGCACGTCGGTCATGGTTCCAGGGTGCCTTAGGCGAACCTAACTCAGGTAACGGACCCATATCGGGGATTGACCCCGGTGAACCAGGTCACTACCGTCTGCCGAAATCGTCTGGAAAGTTAACAGACAGGAGCGGACCTAATGCGTGCCGGAAGCCCACGACTGTTGCGGGAGATCAACGACCGCGCAGCCATCGAGGCTTTGCTGCGCAACGGGCCGCTGACCAGGTCGGAGTTGGAAGGTCTGATCGGCCTCTCCAAGCCGGCGACCGCACAGCTGCTCACCCGGCTCGAAGACGCCGACACCGTGGTTCGCAACGGACTGCGTGGCGGCGGACGCGGGCCACGAGCACAGCTGTGGTCGGTCAACGGGGCGCTTGCGCACATCGCCGCTGTCGATCTCACCCCTGAGACGGTCGACATCGCGATCGCGGACATCTCCGGTGCCGTGCTCACCGAGTACAAGGCGCCGATGCCCGCGAAGCACGGCGTGCTGGAGGCGTTCGTGAGCGCGGTCGGCAAGGCCTGCGGTCAGGCAGGTCTGAGCGCCGACCAGTTGCTGCACGTCGTGGTGGGCTGTCCGGGAGCGGTGAACCCCGCGAACGGTGAGCTCGCCTACGCACCACATCTGCCCGGCTGGAGCAATTTCGACATGCCCGGCCAGTTGCGGGAGCAGCTCGCGACCTCGGTGAGCGTCGAGAACGACGTCAACCTCGTCGCGCTGGAGGAGATGGTCGCCGGACGGGCCACCAAGGTGAGCGACTTCGTCGTCATCTGGCCCGCGGACCTCGTCGGTGCCGCCGTCGTCGTCAACGGATCGCTGCTGCGCGGCGCTTCCGGTGGCGCGGGCGAGATCGACGGGCTGATGATCCCCGACCGCGCGGCGGCCGACACCGACACGGACCGCTCCGGCGGCACGTTCGGTGAACTGCTCAGCAACACGTCGATCTGCAAGCTCGCACGCGCCCACGGGCTCGCCGCGCGAAACGGCCACGGTGCCGTGCGCAAGGCGTTGGCCGCAGGTCCGTCGGGCCGTGAGTTCATGGCCGATCTCGCCAAGCGCATAGCCACGGGCGTGGCTAGCGTCGTCGCGGTGCTCGACCCGGAACTCATCCTCCTGTCCGGCGACATCGCGCAGGCAGGCGGAACCACGCTGAACGACCTCGTTGCCGCGGAACTGCGGCAACTGGTGGTGCCGAGAACACCGATTCAGCTGGCTTTGGTCACCGGGAAACCAGTGCGCAGCGGCGCACTGCACTCGGCGCTGGCCTTCGCCCGCGAAGAGGTGTTCGGCCTCCCGGCAGCCACCACGGCTCCATTCCGCGGCCCAGTGGTCGCCGGGTCCCCACGTTGATCGAGAAGGAGTGCACATGCGCAAGCACACCCGTGCTGCCTTGCTCTGTGTCGCCGCAGCGCTGACCCTCACCGCATGTGCGGCGGGCAAGGGTGGCGGCGCGAGTTCCGATGCCGCCGCTGCTCCTGGCAAGGACGACAAGCTCACGCTCACGGTCTGGAGCAACTACGCCGACCGCGAGTACGAAGAGGTCACGAAGGCTCTCAAGACCTTCAACAAGAAGTTCCCGAACATCGAGATCAAGCACGAGGGTTCGCAGGACGACGACAAGATCACCGCGGGCATCCGTTCGGGCAACACGCCGG
Organism: Lentzea sp. NPDC102401; assembly: GCF_044765805.1. NCBI lineage: Bacteria > Bacillati > Actinomycetota > Actinomycetes > Pseudonocardiales > Pseudonocardiaceae > Lentzea > Lentzea sp. NPDC102401. Next base: position 306,509 of record NZ_JBIWKS010000011.1, read on the forward strand.
ACGTCGCGCTGTCGTTCACCACGGACAACATCGGCCAGTTCTGCTCCTCCGGCGCGTTCCAGCCGCTGAAGTCCTACATCGACCGCGACAAGGTCGACCTGAACCAGCTCTCCCCCGCGGTGCAGCAGTACACCGAGTACAAGGGCAACCGCTGTGCGATGCCCATGCTCACCGACGTGTACGCCATGTACTACAACAAGGACCTGCTGTCGGGCGCCGGCATCGCGAACCCGCCGAAGACGCTGGACGAGCTGTACGACGCGGCCGTGAAGGCGACCAAGAAGGCGCCCAACGGTGACATCGAGGTGGCGGGTTACCTGCCCACGATGGGCTTCTACGCCAACCGCCCGACCATCCTCGCGCCGACGTTCGGCGCGGAGTGGGAGAAGGACGGCAAGTCCGGTCTCGCCAGCTCCCCCGGCTTCACCGAGATGATGACGTTCCAGAAGAAGCTCGTCGACTTCTACGGTTACGACGCTCTCGAGCGGTTCCGCGCGGGTCTCGGCCAGGAGTACTCGGCCGACCACGCGTTCCACCAGGGCAAGATCGCGATCATGATCGACGGCGAGTACCGCACCGCCTTCCTCAAGGCGCAGGCGCCGCAGATCAAGTTCGGCACGGCTCCGTTCCCGACCTGGAAGCCCGCCGACTACGGCACCGCGTTCACCACCGGCACGATCATGGGCATTCCCAAGGGCGCCAAGAACGCCGGCGCCGCGTGGGAGCTGATCAAGCACCTGACGTTCGACACCGACACGATCGTCGACCTGTCCAACGCCATCAAGAACGTGCCGAGCACCAAGGCCGCGATGGACAGCTCCAAGCTCGAGGTGGACGAGCAGTTCAAGACGTTCATCGACCTCGCCAAGAGCGACAAGCTCAAGGGCAACCCGGTCACCCCCATCGGTGACGCGCACATCAAGGCCGTCACCGACTTCTCGGTCTCCTACCAGTCCGGCAAGGTCCCGGACCTGGCGGCAGGCCTCAAGGAAGTCGACAAGAACATCGACGACCAGATCGCCAAGAGCGGCAAGTAGGGATTCGCGAAGATGACCGCCACGCTCGGCGCGCGGCCCGCCCCCGGCAAGGGGCGGGCACGTGCCCGCCACCGTCTAGCCGTGCTCGGGTTCATGGCCCCGGCACTCATCGGCTTCGTCCTGTTCTTCGTGTACCCGTTGGTCGCCACGGTCATCTTCAGCTTCACGAAGTACGACCTGATCAACCCGCCGGAGTTCAACGGCCTCGCCAACTACGAGTTCATGTTCAAAGATCCCTTGCTGATCAAGGCGATCACGAACACGCTCTGGTTCGTCGTGGTGCTCACGATCGCGCGCACGGTCTTCGCGCTGGGCGTGGCGTCGGTCATCGCTCGTCTGAAGTCGGGCGTCGGTCTGATCCGGACGCTCTGCTATCTGCCCTCACTGGCACCGCCGGTGGCCGCGACACTCGTGTTCTTCATGGTGATGCGACCCAACGGCGGTCCGCTGGACAAGATCCTCGGCGTCTTCGGGCTCGACTCGCCGCTGTGGTTCTCGGACCCGGCGTGGGCCAAGCCCGGCATCACCGCGATCATGCTCTGGATCTCCGGCGACCTGATGATCATCATCCTCGCCGCGATCCTGGACGTGCCGCAGGAGCAGTACGAGGCAGCCGAACTCGACGGCGCCGGCCCGATCCGGCGCTGGTGGCACGTCACGCTTCCGACGATCTCCCCGGTGCTGCTCTTCGGCATCGTGAACTCGGTGATCCTCGCGTTGCAGCTGTTCACACAGGCGGTCGTCGCGGGGTCGGCCGGCTCGGGAGCAGCGGACGCGACGGGATCGACCAAATATCTCGGTTTCCCGGACAACTCGACGCTGACGTTCCCGGTTTACCTGTACACGCAAGGCTTCCGCTACTTCGACATGGGCTACGCGGCCGCCATGGCCACGGTCCTGTTCATCATCTCGTTCGCCGTGACCATCGTGCTGGTCCAGCGGATGCGGAAGAACTCCACCGCTGAGGAAGGGGGTCCGGGAGCATGACCGCCACGCTGACCAAACCACCGGTCGACGTCTCAGCGGAACCGGAGGAGCCGCGTCGCAAGCGCGACGTCGGCGGCATCCTGAACTGGGTCGCGACCCATGCGATCGGGCTCGCGCTCGGCCTGATGTTCGCCACACCGGTCGTGTTCGTCTTCCTCACCGCGGTGATGTCGGACGACCAGGCGTTCACGTCGAACCTGTGGCCGACCGAATGGCACTGGGAGAACTTCGTCGAGGTCTTCGACAAGGCCCCGCTGTTCCAGTACCTGATCAACAGCCTCACCTACTCGCTGCTCGCGACGCTGGGCATGCTGATCTCGTCGATCCCGGCGGCCTACGCGCTCGCGAAGCTCAAGTGGCGCGGCCGGAACGTGGCGTTCATCCTCGTCATCGGCGCGATGATGCTGCCGCCGCAGGTCGTGGCCGTGCCGCTGTACGACACGTGGTCGTCGCTGGGCCTGACCGGCACGCTGGTGCCGTTGATCGCGCCGTACTTCCTGTTCGACGCGTTCAGCATCTTCCTGCTGCGCCAGTTCATGCTCACCATCCCGCAGTCCTATGTGGACGCGGCACGGGTGGACGGGTGCTCGGAGTTCCAGGTGCTGGTGCGGATCATCGTTCCGATGGCGAAGCCGGGCATCGCGGCCACCGCGCTGTTCTGCTTCCTCTTCACCTGGAACGACTACTTCGGCCCGTTGCTCTACACCGGCGAGGTCAAGGACCAGTGGACGTTGTCGCTGGCACTGGCGACGTTCAAGGGCATGCACATCGTCCAGTGGAACTCCTCGATGGCCGTCACGTTCCTGACGATGATCCCGGCCGTCGTCCTCTTCGTCTTCGCCCAGAAGTCGTTCGTCAAGGGAATCACGTTCACGGGAGTCAAAGGATGAAACTCACCGTCGTCGGTGGCGGGTCCACCTACACACCGGAGCTGATCGACGGCATCGCCGGCCGTCGCACCAGCCTGGCGGTGGACGAGATCGTCCTCGTCGACCCGGACGAGCACCGCCTCTCACTGATCGGCCCGTTCAGCCAGCGCCTGCTGGAGCACGCGGGTCACGGGGCGAAGGTGCGCACCACCACGTCGCTCGAAGAAGGCATCGAGGGCGCGTCGGCTGTACTGCTGCAGCTGCGGGTCGGCGGGCAGAAGGCGCGCGCCTCGGACGAGACGTTCCCGCTCAGCTGCGGGTGCGTCGGCCAGGAGACCACCGGCGCGGGAGGCCTCGCCAAGGCCCTGCGGACCGTGCCGGTGGTCCTGGACATCGCCGAGAAGGTGCGCAGGATCGCGGGCCCCGACACGTGGATCGTGAACTTCACGAACCCGGTCGGCATCGTGACGCGCGCGCTGCTGCAGGAGGGTCACAAGGCGATCGGCCTGTGCAACGTGGCGATCACGTTCCAGCGCTGGACGTCGGCACTGCTCGGCGTGGATCCGTCCACCGTGGAGCTTGAGCACGTCGGCCTGAACCACCTCACGTGGGAACGCGGCGTGTACGTGGACGGCGTCGACCGTCTACCGGAGCTGCTCGCCGACCACGTCGAGGGTCTCGCCGAGCACATCGGCATCGACGGCGGGCTGATGCGGCGGCTGAACATGGTGCCGTCGTACTACCTGAACTACTTCTACAACCACGACGCCGTGGTGCAGAAGCAGCTCACCTCACCGCCGCGCGCCGAAGTCGTGGCCGCGGTCGAGAAGGAACTGCTCGACATCTACGGCGACCCGTCGGTCGTGACGAAGCCGGAGCAGCTGTCGCAACGCGGCGGCGCGTACTACTCCGAGGCGGCCGTGCAGCTCGTGCACGCGCTGACCGGTGGCGCAGGCGCTGAGAAGCACGTGGTGAACGTGCAGAACAACGGCTCGCTGCCCTTCCTGCCCGACGACGCCGTGATCGAAGTCTCGTCCACTGTGGACGCGAACGGCGGCAGGGCGCTGCCCGTGCGTCCGGTGGAACCGTCCATCTCCGGCCTGATCTCGCACGTCACCGCGTACGAGTACCTGGCGCTGGAAGCGGCCAGGCACGGTGGCCGCGACCGAGTGGCGAACGCGCTGCTCGCCCACCCGCTGATCGGCCAGCACGCCATCGCGGACCAGCTGGCCGACGAGCTGATCGCGCAGAACCGCGACCTGCTGCCGTGGGTGAAGGGAAACTGACAACGATGACCGACCGTGTCCTCGCCATCGACGGCGGGAACAGCAAGACCGCGGTGCTCCTGGTCGACGCGGACGGCAAGGTGCTCGCGCAGGTGCGCGGGCCCGGTGCCCCGCCGCAGACCGTGGGCATGAAGCGCGGACTCGACGTGTTCGAGGGACTGGCACGCGAGGCCGCAGCTCAGGCGGGACTGTCCCCCGACGAGCCGATCGCCGCGCACACGTCCGCCTACCTCGCCGGGGCAGACCTGCCCCGCGAGGAGGAGGACCTGACGCGGGCGATCACCGAGCGCGGCTGGTCGAAGACGACGTTCGTCGGCAACGACACGTTCGCGTTGCTGCGGGCGGGTACCGCGGCGGCGGGCGGCATCGCGGTCGTCTGCGGTGCGGGCATCAACGCCGTGGGTGTGGCCAGGGACGGCCGGACGCACCGCTTTCCGGCCCTGGGCGCGATCTCGGGCGACTGGGGTGGCGGCGGCCAGCTCGGCAACGACGCCCTCTGGCACGCCGTGCGCGCCGAGGACGGCCGGGGCAAGCCGACGTTGCTGCGCGACGCCCTGCTGGAGCACTACGGCGAGACGTCGATCTTCACCGTGGTGGAGAAGATCCACTTCGAGGAGATCGAACTGGACCCGCACGCCCTCTGCCCCCTGGTCTTCCAGGTGGCGGCGCAGGGCGACTCGGTCGCGCTGGCCCAGGTCGACCGCCTGATCGAGGAGATCGTCGTGCTCGCCACCGTCTCCATGCGCAAGCTCGGCCTGATGGACGAGCCCGTGGACGTGGTGCTGGGCGGCGGAGTCCTGACCCACACCGGTGACGTGGTGGTCGGCCCGGTCCGTCAGCAGATCCTGGAAGCCGCCCCACTCGCCCAGGTCCGCCTGGTCGACGTGCCACCCGTGGTGGGTGCGGCACTCCTCGGCCTCGATCACATCGGGGCCTCGCCGAGCGCGGAGCTGAGGCTGCGCTCGGCCTACAGCGAGCACGTTCCGGCTGCCGCACTCGACGTGGCGGCCAGCGGCTAGGCCCACAGACCCCGTCTCAGGGGGTAGATCGGCGGCGGCGCCCCCTGAGACGGTCCCAACCCCACTGCTCGGGGCAGATCGGCGGCGGCGTCCCGAGCAGTGGCCCCAACCCTTTCCGAGGGGGCAGGACCGGCGGCGGCGCCTCCTCGGAAAGGCCCTACGGCCCCCGCAGCGACCTCACGCGCCGAGGTCGCTGCGGGGGTTTTCCGCGTTCGGGGCATCGGACGAAACATAGGTGGGCAAGACTGCGGGCGAACCCGAGGAACGGGAAGGCACGACGGTCGTCGCGGCGACGCTGTCCCGCGGAGTGACCACCGGATTGGAATGGGGAGGCGGTGTGACCATCGCGGGCCCGCCGGCTCCGGGCGAGGCAGGACCGGTCAGCGCGACGCCGGCCACCACTCCTGCTGTGACAAGCGCTACACCGAACGAAAGGAACGGAAGCGGCAAACCAGAACGCACCCGGCAGAAGGTAGCGACTGAATGAGACGAATCCCCTGGAAAACCCTCAAGCATCCCTCGATCGAGTGGTAAAAGAATCGTCACCCACAGCGACAAAACCTACGATGCCGTAACCGACGGTGGCGTAACCAGCGATTCGTTGTGCATGCTAACTAGTCGCCTGCGGACGGGAGCCCGCGGACAGACCGGCTCGCACGAGAAAAGGGGGATGTTGTGCTGCTGCGATGGAACAGTCTTGTGTCCGTGGGGGACAGCTTCACCGAGGGCATGGACGACCCGGGCCCTGGGGACACCTACGTGGGCTGGGCGGACCGCCTGGCCGGCATGATCGCCCAGCAGGCGCCTGAGTTCAGGTACGCCAACTTCGCGATCCGCGGCAAGATGCTGCAGGAGATCATCGACGAGCAGGTGCCGCTCGCCATCTCGCTCAAGCCGGACCTGGTCACGTTCTGCGGCGGCGGCAACGACATCATGGTGCCGAACAGCGATCCGGACGCGCTGGCGGAGGTCTACGAGGTGGCGGTGGCCGACCTTCGGGCCGCCGGGTGCGACGTCGTGATCTTCACCGGCTTCGACACCCGGTCCACCCCGCTGCTCAGGAGCCTCCGGGGCAAGATCGCCATCTACAACACGCACCTGTGGTCGATCGCCGAGCGCTACCACTGCCGGATGGTCGACCTGTGGGGGATGAACGCGCTGCACGACCGTCGCGCGTGGAGCGCGGACAGGCTGCACCTCTCGCCGGAGGGGCACCAGCGGGTCGCGCTCAAGGCCGCCGAGGTGCTCGGGCTGGCCGACGACCACTCCTGGAACGAGCCTTGGCCCGCGCTGGAGCAGATCGACTGGGTCACCCAGCGGAAAGCCGACCTGAAGTGGGCGCGAGAGCACGTGGTGCCGTGGATCGGCCGCACTCTCCGGGGTGAGTCGATGGGCGACGGCATGGCGCCGAAGAGGCCGGAACTGCTGCCGCTCGCGCGCTGCACCGAGGAGAACTTCCAGTAACAGCGAAAGGCCCGACCGGCATTCTCCCCCGAGTGCCGGTCGGGCCCTCCAGAACGCAGGCGCCTTACCCCCTCGGTAATCCCCCACTCGGCGGCCTGCTAGTCCAACATCCCATGCTTTGGGACCAGACGACTAAACGTCCGCTAAACCTCGGACGACAGTGAGTCCAATGCGGTTCGCACCTCGACCGCACGGGCCGAGTTGACCTGCGCGTACAGCCGCAGCGCCTCCGTCAATTCCGCTGCCGCAGCAACCCATTCCGCCCGCCGGAGCAACACCCCGCCGAGCACGTGCCTGCCAAAGCCCTCGAGGTACGTGACCTCGGCCACGGCGGCCTGGTCGACGACCTGGCGGGCCAGCGTCTCGGCCTGGTCCAGCGCACCGGCCTGGAGGTGGAGTTCGGCGAGGTTGGCGAGGCCGCGGATCAACGCCACGTTGTCACCCGACCGCCGGTACACCTCGACGGCGTGAGCCTGGTGCTGCAGCGCGACTTCCACCTGGCCGCGGGCCTGTTCGACCTGGGCCACGTTGTTGAGTCCGTGCGCCTCCCCGACGATGTCGCCGGACTGCTGCGCGAGTTGCACGGACTCCCAGAAGTGCAGCAGCGCCTCGTCGTGTTGCCGCAGGCGGAACAGGACGTCGGCGAGCTGGGCGAGCGTCAGCACCAGGTACTGGCGCTCGCCCAGCTCGGTCGCGAGCCGGTGCGCGCGGCGAGCGTCCGGCAGCAGGACGGGACGTCCCAGCCGGGCGTTCGTCGTGTAGGTCGTGTCCAGCATGAGGACCTGGCCGAGGCGGCTCCCCGTCACCTCGGCCGCGGCCAGACCGAACCCGACCAACGCCACCCACTCGCCGGTGAGTGCGCGCACGGTCGCATAGGGGTGCAGCAGTCTCACGAGCTGCCACACCTGGTCGTGCAGGCCCCTTTCGGCGGACGCGTGCACGACCGCGACGATGTTGGGCCATTCCTGGTCGAACCAGTCGACGGGGTCGCCGAAGGTAGGCAACGCCGTGGAACCGTTGTCCCCGAAGGCGAAGTCCAGGCCGTCGCGCGCCGGTCGGATGGCGCGGCGGACGTGGTCGCACGCGACGAGGTAGTAGTTCACCAGGCGCCGCAACGAATCCAGGTCCGGGCGGCCCGCTCCCCGCACGTACAGGCGCACCAGTTCGTGCATCGTGAAGCCGTCCGGCCACGGTTCGACCAGGAGGTTGACGCCGACGAGCTGCGCCAGCCGCGAACGGGCCGACTCGACCTGGATGCGGGTCAGCGCGGCGACGGCGTGAGGCGACATCCAGCGGCCGGGCGCGAGGCCGACGGACTGGAAGACCTCGCCCAGTTCGGACGGCAGGTCACGGGTCGACAGGTCCAGCGCCCGCGACACCCCCACCCCCGCCTCCGGCAGGTCGAGGCCGCGCATCCGCTGCCCGTCGTCGGCCAGCTCCCCCACCAGCTCCTCGACCGTCCACTCCGGACTGATCACGAGCTTCGCCGCGGCCACCCGCAACGCCAGGGGCAGCCCTCCGCACAGTTCGGCGAGCTTGCGGGCGGCCACCGGGTCCTCCAACGACAACGGCCTGCCCAGCACCTCGTCCACCAGCGCACGGGCCGCCTCTTCGTCCAGCGGGCCGAGCTTGCGCACGCGGGCGCTGTTGGTGACGACGAGCCGTTCCATGTGGGACCGCGACGTCACCAGCACCACCGAGCCCGAACCGGGCGGCAGCAGCGGCTGGACCTGGTCGAACGACGTCGCGTCGTCCAGCACCACCAGCACGCGGCGGCGGTTGAGCAGCGAGCGGTACAGCCCGACGCGGTCCTCCACGCCGACCGGCACGCCGTCCGCCGGCACGCCCATCGCCACCAGGAACCGGGTCAGCACCTCGCCCGGCTCGGTGTCGCCCAGGGACGCGAACAGCACGCCGTGCGGGAACATCTCGGAGTTCTCGTGCCCCCACGTGATCGCGAGGGCGCTCTTGCCGACACCGGGCGCACCGGTCAGCACGGCGACAGAGGTGGACAGGAGGTTCCTGGTCGAGCACACGTTGTCGAGCCACGACCTGTCGTCGTCGCGGCCGAACAGCCGGGACGCGGACGCGGGCAGCAACGCGGGCGCCACGATCCCGGCGCGCGGGGCGACGGGACGTGACTCGACCGGGCCGATCACGCTCAACGACGGGTCGTCGCGCAGCACCTGTTCGTGCAGCGACCGCAGCTGCGGGCCGGGATCGATGCCCAGTTCCTCGACGGCACGGCGCTGGAACCGTTGGTAGGCCTCAAGAGCGTCGGCGCGCTGACCGGACCGGTAGAGCGCGCGCATGCTGTGGGCGACCAGGCGTTCGCGGAACGGGTACTCGGTGCACAGCCCGCGCAGCTCGCCGACCAGTTCCAGGTGACGGCCGAGTTCGAGCTCGGCGTCGATGCGTTCCTCCAGCGCCGACAGCCGCAGTTCTTCCAGGTCCGAGGTCATCGGGTCACCCGGCACGTCCGCGAGCACCGGCCCGCGCCACAGTCCCAGCGCCTCGCGCAACAGGCCCGCCCTGATGGCGGCGGGCTTGCCGCGCGACGACGCCACGAGTTGCCGGGCGCGGTGCAGGTCGAGACGCCACGGGTCGACGGTCAGCTGGTAGCCCGTCGGCGTGGTGCGGATCGTCGCGGAGCCCGCGGGATCGGACTCCTCCAGCACCTTGCGCAGCCGCGAGACGTAGCCGTGCACGATCGTCCGCGCGGTGGCCGGAGGCGTGTCCGTCCACAGCGCGTCGACGATCTGGTCGATCGAGACGGGTCGGTTCGCCTCGACCACCAGCATGGCCAGCAGTCCGCGCATGCCACGACGGCCCAGCTGGACGAGACGTCCGTCCGCGAGCACCTGGAGTGGACCGAGCACGCCGAACTCGAGTCCGGTTTTGCTCCGCATGCCCCTCCTCCGGTGCGCTGACCTCGTCACTTCAGAAGGTGCGCAGGCCCGGGTCTCAGATACAAGTACGGCCCAAGTTCGGGGGACGCTACTGTTCACACGTGCCGCGAGATCGAAATACCGTGGTTGACCGCGGCGCCGGGTGTCTCCTCGGCGGCGCCCTCGGCGACGCGCTCGGAGCCCCCGTGCAGTACCTCGGCTGGGCCGACATCCAGCGCGAACACGGCCCAGAGGGCGTGCTGGGCCCACCGAAGCCCGCGCTGTTCACGGACGACACCCAGCTGACCCTCTTCACCGCCGACGGCTATCTGCGCGCCTGGGTGCGCGGGAAGCGGACCGGCGACTGGGAACCGTCCCAAGAGGTCTGGCACAGCTACCGGCGCTGGCTGATCACCCAGCAGCAACCGGCCCCCGAGCGGGGCGCGGTCGGGCTGCTCGCCGACGAACGGCTGTACGAGAGCCGCTCGCCGGGCCTGACGTGCCTGCGCGCGCTGGCCGCCGAGACACCGTCCACTCCGGAGAACCCGCACAACGAGTCGTCCGGCTGCAACGGCGTCACGCGCACGGCCCCCGCGGGCTTCGCGCCGTCCGCAGCGATCGCCTACGACCTCGGCTGCCGGTTCGCCGCGCTCACGCACGGCGGCACGGGCGGCTGGGTGTCCGGCGGCGCGCTGGCGTTGCTGGTGCACCTGCTCGCCGTGAAGGCCAGGCCGTTGCGCGAGGCGATCGACCAGGTCATCGGCCGGGTGCTGCGCGACGACACGTACACGGCCACGGTGCTGACCAGGGCCGTGGTGCTGGCGGACGACCACGACGGTTCGTCGCCCGTGCGCGTCGACCGGCTCGGCAGCGGCTGGACCGGTCCGGAAGCGCTGGCCATCGCGGTCTACACCGTGCTGACGCACCCGAAGCCGTCGCAGTTCGTGGACGCGATGCGCGCCGCCGCGAACCACTCCGGAGGCAGCGACGCCACGGCGGCGTTGACCGGCAACGTGCTCGGCGCGTTGCACGGCACCGACGCGCTGCCCCGCGACTGGCTGATGGGGCTGGAGATGGTGGACGTGCTGGACGCGATGGGCCGCGATCTCGGCATGTCCGCGGTGAACCTGGACTTCAACGAGGACCGCTACGCCTGACCAAAAGAGAGAAGACCTGCCGTGGTGCGCTCCCGAATTCGCGCCACAGCAGGCCTTCTCGCACGAGTAGTTGGTCGACAGCAGGCCGGGACTTGCCCCGAGCGCGAGCTCCGATCCAGCTCTGGATCAACGAAATCATGCCCCGGAGTCAAGGCTCCGTTGGGCGAGCATGTTAACAGATGTGTACCGGAAGTCCAGGGCTCGAGAAGACGCGACGATCTTCGTCGACGATGAAGACCTCGCAGTCCTCCTGCGCCGCCGCCCACTCGATTCCGTCTCTACCCAGCGCAAACGCCGCTGTGGCAGTGGTATCCGCGATCGCGAGGTCGTCGGAGAAGACCGTCACCGAGAGAATTCCCGAGACCGGCTGACCGGTACGGCCGTCCAGGATGTGCTGGCCGCGTTCGTACAACGCTGACGTGGCAACGGCTCCGTCCCGCACGCCGAGCACGACGCTCAGCTGGTCGGCGAGATCGGGATGCCGAACGCCGACGCGCCAAGGCTTTCCGGGCTCGGGCTCGCCGGCCGTCACCACGTCGCCGCCCGCGTTCACGCAGAACGTCGTCGCGCCGCCCTCGCGCAGCAGGTCCGCCGCCCGTTGCACGGCCCAGCCCTTCACCACCGCGCAGGGGTCGAGCCCGCGTCCCGGCACCCGTGCCGTGAACGCGCCGCCCGTCGACTCCTCGTACCAGTCGCACAGCGAGAGCACCTCCACCAGATCCGGGGTGAGCTCTTCCCTGGTGAGCTCACCCCGGTCCAGCCGGGACACCTCGCTGTCGGGCTTGAACGGCGAGAACTGGGCGTCGGCCGCGCGCAGCCAGGCGAACGCCCGCTCGGCCAGCGCGGCGTCGCCGTCACGCAGGTCCACCGAGATCGGCAGCCCCATGATGTGCTCGACGCGCCGCACCGCCACTTCTACTTCGCCCCGTCGAGCGCGGCCTGGAGCGACTTCTTGTAGCCCTCGGAGGTCGCGGTCGCGCCGGAGACCGTGTCGATGTCCGCGCTCTGCGCCTTCAGCGCCGACTGCCTCAGCAGCGGCAACGCCATCCTGGTCGGGTCGCTGTTGGGCGCCCGCAACGCCTTCACGTCGATGATCTTGGTGCCCTGCAGCGTCACCTGCACCTGCACGGTGCCCTCGGACGTGTTCACCGCGGGGCCGGGCACGGTGCGGTTCTGGGCCTGCTGCTGGGTCTGCTGTTGCGGGGTCGTGGTCTTGGGAGCGGCGCCCGTCGCCTTCGGCGCGGAGCCGGTGGTCTTCGGGACCGTCTGCTGGGTGGTCTGCTGCTGTTCCTGGGTCGGCGCCGCCGCGACCTCGTTGATCTCGCCCTCGTGCGCGGCACCCGGTGAGTAGAGCCAGACCGGAACCAGGCCGGCCACGCTGAGCACAGCTACGGGAATTGCCCACTTCACGTCGTCGAACCCCTTCAGTTGGCCAGCGCGAAGCGCTCGGCGTGGATCTGGCTGGCGGGCACTCCCAGTTCGTCGAGGCTCGTGATCACCGCGTCGGTCATGCCGTTCGGGCCGCAGATGAAGATGTCGCGGTCCGCCACGTCGGGCACGAGCGCGGCGATGTTCTCCGGGCCGAGCAACGGGCCGTTCGCGGTGATGGTCTTCGACGAACCGGTGACCAGGCGCAGCACCGCGCCCTTGGCCCTGGCGAGGCCTTCGAGCTCGCGCAGCAGAACGGCCTCGCGCGGGTCGCTGACCCGGTAGAGCACCACGACGTGACCCTTGATCTCCTCCAGCAGCGCGCGGACCGGCGTGACGCCGACACCGCCCGCGACGAGGAGCGCGTTGGGCCTGGTCTGGTGCATGGTCGTGAACGCGCCGTACGGGCCCTCGGCGAACACGCGGGTGCCGACCTTGATGTTGCGGATGTCCGCGCTGCCGGTGCCCAGGGCCTTCGCGGTGAGCCGCAGGTACTTGCCGTTCGGCGCCGCGGACAGCGAGAACGGGTTGGCCTGCCACCAGCGGTCCTTGGTCAGGAAGCGCCACAGGAAGAACTGGCCGGCCTTCGCGCCGAGCTGGTCGAGGTCCTTGCCCTCGATGTAGACCGAGACGACGTTGTGCGCCTCGGGCACCACGGCGGCGACGTGGAACTGGTGCTTCCAGTTCCGGTAGAACGGGAGCACCACGCGTCCGATCAGGACGGACCCGAGCGCGAACGCCCACAGGCCCCACCAGTAGCCGGTTGCGAGCGCGGACTTGCGGAACGTGCTGCCGACCGCGACCTGGTGCGAGAACGCGAGGAAGATCGCGACGTAGGTGTACAGGTGGATGAAGTGCCAGGTCTCGTAGGCCATCCGGCGCCGCGCGAAGCGGGCCGAGACCGTGCCGACGACCATGATGATCGCCCACGCCACCAGCGCGCGGAGGATGCCCTCCAGCTCGGTCGCCTGCCGGACGACCTCCGCGATCGGGCCTTCGTCACCGGCGTTGCCGAACGCGATGAAGACCAGGTGGCCCATCAGCGTGAAGAAGATCGTGAAGCCGACCCAGCGGTGCCACGAGGTGAGCTTGTCCATGCCCAGGCGCCGGTCGAGCCACGGCAGCCGCGCCACCAGGAGCAGCTGGAACGCCATCGCGAGCGCGCCGTACAGGCCCGCCAGGCGGCCGAAGTTGACCAGCTTGTTCGAGCCGACACCCGCCGCGTTGAACAGGTAGGTCACGAACGCCGCGTTGGCCAGGAGGAACACGTACAGGCCGGCTTTGGCCAGCACCTTGTGCGGCGTCGCCCGGCCGGCCGGAGCCGGTCGCACGGGATGCTGCAGGGTGGTCGTCACGGCGGGCTCCTCGGTCAGGGCGGTCTCTGGCGGTCGGTCTCGATCCTTGGCGTTCGAGCTGTGGCTCCGCTTTGCACCCGCTGTCGACTTCCTGTCGATCGAGCGCCGGAGCCACCAGGTGACGCACCATGAGCACGTGGACAAGGGGAACTCGGTTCGATTGCTCGTCGTAGATGACGAGCCGCACATCGCTGACCTGGTCGCGACGGTCGCCCGGTACGAGGGCTGGCAGGCCGCGACGGCGCTCAACGGTGAGGAGGCTTTGAGAGAGGCCGCCGAGTTCCAGCCGGACATCGTCGTGCTCGACCTCATGCTGCCTGACCTGGACGGATTCACCGTTCTCGATCGGATGCGGGCGGCCGGTGCGATGGTGCCGGTGGTCTTTCTGACGGCCCGTGACGGCACCGCGGACCGGGTGGCGGGACTCACCCGAGGTGGCGACGACTACCTCGTGAAACCTTTCTCGGTCGAGGAACTGATGGCACGTCTTCGGGCCGTGTTGCGCCGCTCGACGGGTCCGTCGTGGAAGCGATCGGTCCTGAAAGTCTCCGATCTGGTGATGGACGAGGACACCCGCGAGGTCCGTCGCGGCGGCAAGCTCGTGACGCTGACGCCGACCGAGTACGAGCTGCTGCGGTACCTGATGCGGCGCTCACCGGCCGTGCTGACGAAGGCGCAGATCCTCGACCACGTGTGGGAGTACGACTTCGGCGGCCGCTCGAACGTGGTCGAACTGGTCATCTCCCACCTGCGCCGCAAGCTCGACGACGGCCGCGAGCCGTTGATCCACACCGTGCGCGGTGTGGGGTACGTGCTCCGCAGAGCAGCCGAGTGAGCCCGCGATGAGGTTCGGACTGAAGCCCGTCCGCGACTGGCGGCTCGGCACCCGCCTCGCGCTCGGTCTGGGTGCGCTCGCGCTGACGGTGTTCGTGATCGTCGGCTGGGTCATGGTCACGTCGATGCAGGACTTCCTCGACCGCCGCCTCGACGACCAGATGGTGATCAGCCAGCAGGGCGCGGCCAAGGAGGTCGAGTACTACGGCAAGGTCAGCAAGATCCCGCCGGACTGGTTCGCCGTCGTCTACAAGATCGAGAACGGCGGCGTCACGCCCCTGCCCGGCGACCAGCAGCCGCAGGACCGCGAGGAGTTCGACGCCCTCGCGAAGCAGGCGCTGACCGCCGACAGGTTCGCGACCGACTACCTGCGCGACGAGGGCAAGTTCCGGCTGCGCGCCTGCCAGGTCGTCAAGGACGAGTACATCGTGGTCAGCGCGGCCCCGATGCAGGACAGGGACGGCACGATCTCCCAGCTCGTCACGGTCGGAGTGATCGCGTTCCTGGCCGCGCTGGTCGCGTTGGTGGTGGGCGGACAGGCGTTGATCCGCAAGGGCATGCAGCCGCTGTCGGACATGGCCGACACCGCGCACGACATCTCGTCGCACGACCTGACCGACTCGGGTGATCTCGCCGTGCGCGTGGACAGCCGAGGCGGCGGAGTGGAGGTCGAGGAGCTGCGCGAGGCGTTCAACAAGATGCTCGCGCACATCGACACGTCGCTGGTCGCGCGCACGGCCGCCGAGCAACGCCTCCGCCGGTTCATCGCCGACGCCTCGCACGAGCTGCGCACGCCTCTCACGTCGTTGCGCGGCTACGCGGACCTGTTCAAGTACGCGGCGGCCAACGAACCGGGCGAGCGCGAGAAGCACCTGGAGAAGCTGCGGTCGGAGGCGTCACGCATGAGCGTGCTGCTCGACGACCTGTTGTTGTTGGCACGCCTGGATTCCGCGGCGACCGAACCACCGTTGCGGCCGGAGGAGCTGGACCTGTCGGTGATCGCGGAGGCGGCGGCGGACGCGTTCCGCGCGGGCAGACCGTCGCACGCGCTGGACGTCGACGCCGACACGGTGACCATGACCGCCGACCCGACCCGGTTGAGGCAGGTGCTCGACAACCTGCTGACCAACGCGGCCGTGCACACGCCCGCGGGCACCACGGTGTCGTTGAAGGTGACGGCCGAGAACGGCTGGGCGGTGATCCGGGTGAGCGACACCGGTCCCGGAATTCCGGAGGCGGACCAGGCGCGGATCTTCGACAGGTTCTACCGCGTGGACGACTCGCGGACTCGTCAGCGCGGCGGCAGCGGCCTGGGCCTGGCCGTGGTGCAGTCGCTGGTGCAGGCGCACGGCGGCAGGATCGAGCTGGCCAGCCGGCCGGGGTCGACGGTCTTCACGATCCGTCTCCCCCGGCGGCACTCGTAGCTAGTCGGCCTGCGAGCTCGTCGCCCACAGGTCGATGCCCGACTCGACGGCGTACTTGTCGATCTCGGCGAGCTCGTCGTCGGTCAGCGGCGGCGCCTGCAGGGCCGCGAGGTTCTGCTCCAGCTGCCCGACGGAGGACGCGCCGATCAACGCCGACGTGACGCGCGGGTCGCGGATCGTCCAGGTCAGCGCGAGCTGGGCCAGCGACTGGCCGCGCGACTTCGCGATCTCGTCGAGCGACCGGATGCGGCTGAGGTTCTGCTCGGTCAGCAGGTCCGTCGACAGCGACTTGCCCTGCGACGCGCGCGACCCCTCGGGAACGCCGTTGAGGTAGCGGTCGGTCAGCATGCCCTGCGCGAGCGGCGAGAACCCGATGCAGCCCGCGCCGACCTCCTCGAGCGTGTCCAGCAGCTCCGGCTCGATCCAGCGGTTGAGCATCGAGTAGGACGGCTGGTGGATCAGCAACGGCACGCCGGCGCTCTTGAGCAACTGGGCGGCCTCGCGGGTCTTGGCGGGCGAGTACGACGAGATGCCGACGTAGAGCGCCTTGCCCTGCTGGACGGCGGACACGAGCGCGCCCATCGTCTCTTCCAGCGGCGTCTCCGGGTCGAACCGGTGCGAGTAGAAGATGTCGACGTAGTCGAGGCCCATCCGCGTCAGCGACTGGTCGAGCGAGCTGAGCAGGTACTTGCGGCTGCCCCACTCCCCGTACGGCCCGGCCCACATGTCGTAGCCCGCCTTCGTCGAAATGACGAGCTCGTCGCGGTACGGCCTGAGATCATCCTTCAGGATCTGCCCGAACGTGATCTCCGCCGAGCCGTAGGGCGGACCGTAGTTGTTGGCGAGGTCGAAGTGCGTGACACCGAGGTCGAACGCCCTCCGCGCGATCCCGCGGCCCAGCTCGTAGGGGCGGTCACCGCCGAAGTTGTGCCACAGGCCGAGCGAGATGGCGGGCAGCTTGAGGCCGCTGCGTCCCGTCCGCCGGTACGTCATCTGGTCGTAGCGCGCGCTATCCGCGAGGTAGGACATGGTGCCCAGAATGTCACGTCCTGATGAGACGGAGCAGGACGAGAAACACATCTTCATGCGGGCAGAGGACGTGCGCGCGAAGGTGCTCGAAGCGCAGGACTCGCCCGCCGGCGTGACGATCTACCGGACGTGGATCGACGGCCACCTCGACCTCGGCTTCCTGACGATGACGGGGCCGCTGACCCTGGTCGGCTGCCACCTCCCGGAAGGGATGACCCTGCGGCACGCGCAGATCGGCACGATCGACCTCAGCAGCACGAACGTGTGGGGCTTGCGGGCGGATGGCCTGCGCACCAGGAGCTTCGAGATGACCCACGCGCGGTGCGGCGACAAGTTCGACCTCGACCACGCCCAGATCGACGGCACCCTTCAGCTGGCCGGCACCAGCGTCGGTTCGTTCACCGCGTACGGCCTGAAGGTCGGCGGTTCCTTCATGGCGAGGGAGCTGTACGCGTGGCCGGGGTGGCGCGGTGGATGCGCGCTGCACCTGGACAACGTCGACATCGGTGGCGACCTGGTCCTCGACGACGGCATGATCACCGGACTCGCCGGGCCCGCGATCACCGCGAACAGCGCGAAGGTCGGCGGCGTGTTCTCCGCCGAGAACGCGATCATCCGCGGTGACTCCGACGCGCTCTTCCTCCTCGAAGCCGACATCGGCGCGCTGGATCTGCGCGACACCGTGCTGCGCGGGGCGTTGTGCACGGACGGCGCGCGGATCCGTTCCGAGGTGAAGCTCAGTGGGATCGACGCCGTCTCGTCGGAGGCCGACGCCACCATCCGCATGGTGGACACGACGATCGGCGCGGGGCTTCTGCTGACCGGCCTCGTGCGCAGCCGCACGGGCCGGGCCGTGGCGCTGCACAGAACGACGGTCGCGGCGAGCCTGACCATCCGCGAGGCCGAGATCGACGCGGACAGCGGCAAAGCCGCGTTGGAGATCAGCAACTGCGACGTCGGCAGCGAGCTCACGATCCGCCCTGACGTTCTCCGCAACCGCGGTGACGGTCTCGAACTCGATCTCTTCGCCACGAGGGCAGGCCGGGCACTCGGGCTCGAAGCCGAGGACCTCATCGAGGCCGACGTCTTCACCGTGACGATGCAGGGACTGTCCTATCCGGACGCACCGGAGGACACCGACGCGTGGCTCACGATGCTGCGCGATCACACCTTCGGGTACGAAGCACAGCCGTACCAGCAACTCGCGGCCGTGCACCGCGCCGCAGGCCACGAGCACACCGCCCGCAAGGTCCTGATCGCCCAGCAACGAGACCTCCGCCGCCGCGGCGACCCCGGCAACAAGCTCTGGCACTGGTTCCTCGGCGCCACTCTGGGCTACGGCTACCGGCCCTCCAGGGCGGTGATTGGCCTACTCGTCACGTTCCTGCTCGCGCTTTGTCTCGTGTGGACAACCAACGCCTATAACGGCCTGACACCGGCCAAGGACCGCCCCGCCGACTCGTGTTCACCTGTGAACAGAATCAGTCTTGCGGCGGATCTCGCGATCCCGCTGGTGAAGCTCGGTGGCACACCGAGATGCGAACTGGCGAACGGACCAGCCGGGCAGTGGGCGACAGGGGCGGGCTGGGTCGTGCAGATCCTGGGTTGGTCGTTCGCCACGCTCAGTGTCGCGGGCTTTACCGGACTCGTCCGCAAAAGCTGACCGTCGTCCCGCCGGAATGAGACGAGGGTCCGCCCACCTGGGCGAACCCTCTTCTCCAATGGAGCCGGCGAGGGGAATCGAACCCCTAACCTTTCGCTTACAAGGCGAGTGCTCTGCCAATTGAGCTACGCCGGCCGGCTCGTGTTCGCGAACATCGTAAGCGCCCGTTGCGGGTGCTACCTGCGGCGAACGGTCTGCTCTCAGTGTGATCGGATTGCTCCGACCGGAGTCGGACCAACCAACTGAGTGGGTCAATGCCTCGGAGCGAGCGCCTTGACCAGGTCAGGAGGGTAACCAACGGACAGTGATCATGTCCTCCTTTTCGGGTCGCCCGATCGGAGGTGGCCGACGACACAGCAACAGTCGAAGTCCCCGTCACGATCACACGACGGAGGTGCCCAAGATTTCCACGAACAGCCTGCACGGCCCCGCTCTGCCCGATGACACCACGGTTCACCTGGTACTCGATCTCGCCCTGAAGATCGGTGAGGTCCAAATGTCCAGTGGGGCCGGCGCGGCCGATGTGACAGCGACGATTCTCTCGGTCACCGAGAGCTATGGACTGCCGCACACCGAAGTCGACGTGATCTACACCTCTATCAGCGTGTCGTGTCATCGCGGCACGGAGGCAATGCCGATCACGTCGATACGCGTCGTCCGGCAGCGCAGTCTCGACTACACGCGGCTTGCGGACGTCGAACATCTCGTGCGCAATCTGGGGCCGATCGAAGAAGCGCACGCACGGCTTGAAGACATCACGAACGCCAAGCACCCGTATCCGCGTTGGGTCGCCACCGCCGCATGGGGCGGAATGGCCGCCGCCGTGGCGTTCCTCGTGGGCGGCGGGCTGGTGCTCGCGCTCACCGCCGCGGCCATCACCGCCGTCGTCGACCGGGTCGGCCGGATCCTCAACCGCCGCAACCTGCCGTTCTTCTTCCAGCAGCTCGTCGGCGGTGCGCTCGGCACGGGTGCGGCGCTGGCCATCTTCTCGACCGGGTTGCTGCCGGTGCGGCCGAGTCTGCTCGTCGCCGTCGGGATCGTCGTGCTGCTGTCCGGGCTCGCGCTCGTCAGCACCGTGCAGGACGCGATCTCCGGCTACAACGTCACCGCCGCGGGCCGCACGGTCGAGACCGTGCTGCTCAGCGCGGGGTTGATCGCGGGTGTCGCGCTGGCCATCCGCGGGGCCGTCCACTTCGGACTGGACATCACGCTCAGCGACCCCATCCCGGCGTTGATCTCCGCGGTGCCGATGCAGTTCGCGGCCGGCGCGGCGACGAGTGCGTTCTTCGCGCTCGCCTGTTACGCCCGGCCCCGCGCGCTCGTCGCCGCCGCCATCTCCGGCGCGATCGGCACGGCCGCCTACGGACTCATGACGAGCTTCGGCCTGGACGCACTGCTCGGCTCCGCCGTGGCCGCCGCGATCACCGGGTTCGGCGGCGCGACGATGACCCGCCGGCTGCGCATCCCGACGCTCGTCGTCGTCCAGGCGGGCGTCGTCCCGCTGCTGCCCGGCTGGACCACCTACCGGGGTCTGTTCCAGCTCACCGCGGAGGGCGATCCGGCCGGTTTGAGCACGCTCGTGTTCGCGAGTGGCATTGCTCTCGCTCTGGCCGGAGGGGTCGTGTTCGGCGAGTACCTGGCACAGCCGGTGCGCACCGGACTGGGCCGTCTGGAACGCAAGTTCGCTGGTCCGCGCATGTCCGGGCCTCTCAAACCATCCAAGCGTCGTTTGGAGTGAAACTCGCTGTGACGGGGGTTACACGGCACGCCGACAGCACGCGTCCGCACTAGCCTCAGATCCGTGAGCATGGACATTGGCGAGAACGGGGCGGAATTCGTAGTCGTGGCCAACCGGTTGCCGGTTGACCTGGAGCGCTTGCCTGACGGAACCGAGCGGTGGAAACACAGCCCTGGCGGTCTCGTCAGCGCTCTGGAACCGTTCCTCCGCTCACACAGCGGCGCCTGGGTCGGCTGGCCCGGCGTCGCGGACACCGAGGTGCCGCCGTTCGAGGACGACGGCCTCCTGCTGCACCCGGTCGAGCTGTCCGCGAAAGAGGTCGAGGACTACTACGAGGGCTTCTCCAACGGCACCCTCTGGCCGCTCTACCACGACGTCGTGGCGCAGCCCGCGTTCCACCGGCACTGGTGGAACGCCTACGTGAAGGTCAACCAGCGGTTCGCCGACGCGACGGCGAAGGTCGCCGCGCAGGGCGCGACGGTGTGGGTGCAGGACTACCAGCTGCAGCTCGTCCCGGCGATGCTGCGCGAGCAGCGGCCCGACCTCAAGATCGGCTTCTTCCTGCACATCCCGTTCCCGCCGGTCGAGCTGTTCATGCAGCTCCCGTGGCGCACGGAGATCATCCGCGGCCTGCTCGGCGCCGACCTGGTGGGCTTCCACCGGCCCGGTGGCGCGCAGAACTTCCTCTGGCTGGCCCGCCGGCTCGTGGGCCTGGAGCCGAGCCGCGGCACCGTGGGTGTCAGGACCCGGCCAGGTGTCGTGCAGGTCGGCGACCGCACCGTGCGCGTCGGCGCGTTCCCCATCTCGATCGACAGCGCGGGGCTCGACGCGGTCGCCCGGCGCAAGGAGACGCAGGCCCGCGCGAAGCAGATTCGAGCGGACCTGGGCAACCCCAAGCGCATCCTTCTGGGCGTGGACCGTCTCGACTACACGAAGGGCATCGACGTCAGGATCCGCGCTCTGTACGAGCTGATCGCGGACGGACGCGTGGACCCCGAGGACGTCGCGATGGTGCAGCTGGCCACGCCCAGCCGGGAGCGGGTCGACCACTACGTGACGATGCGCAAGGACATCGAGCAGTCGGTCGGCCGCATCAACGGCGAGTTCGGACGGGTCGGCAAACCCGTCGTGCACTACCTGCACCAGTCGGTGAACCGCGAGGAGCTCGTCGCGTTCATGGGCGCGGCGGACGTCATGGTCGTCACGCCCGTTCGGGACGGAATGAACCTCGTGTGCAAGGAGTACGTGGCCTGCCGATATGATCTTGGTGGAGCTCTGGTGCTCAGCGAGTTCGCCGGCGCTGCCGCAGAACTGACCAGTGCGTTCCTGGTGAACCCCCATGATCTGGACGGTGTCAAGAACGCTCTGCAGGCCGCCCTCGACATCGATCCTGCTGAAGGCCGCCGTAGGATGCGCGCGCTGCGCCGCCAAGTCCTCACCCACGACGTTGATCGCTGGGCAAGGTCGTTCCTGGAGGCGTTGGGCACGCAGACCTCGGTCTGAATCCTTTCAGATCCCATTGACCCATCGAGTGCTCCAGGAGGGGCGTTGACCGCCGAGGCCCTCCCCGCCGAACTGCGCCGCGCGATCGTGCAGCTGGCCAGGACCCCACGACTGCTGGTCGCCAGCGACTACGACGGAACACTCGCGCCGATCGTGGCCGACCCGGAGGCGGCTCGCCCGCTTCCGGAGTCGGTGAACGCGCTCCGTTCGCTGGCGAGCCTGCACGAGACCACCTCAGCCGTGATCTCCGGGCGCGCGCTGCGCGACCTGGCCACGCTGTCCCGTCTGCCTGGCGAGGTCCACCTAGTGGGCTCGCACGGCTCCGAGTTCGACGTCGGCTTCGTCCACGCGCTGGACGCGAACGCCAAGGCGTTGCTGCGGCGCATCGAAGCCGAGCTCGAAGAGATCGCCGACGGCCAAGAAGGCGTCCAGCTCGAGGTCAAGCCCGCCTCCGTCGCGGTGCACGTGCGCCGTGCCGCGAGCGAGGCCATCGGGGAGGCCGTGCTCACCGCCGTCCGCTCCGGCCCGTGCACCTGGGAGGGTGTGCAGGTCACCGAGGGCAAGGCCGTCATCGAGCTCGCCGTCGTCGAGACCAACAAGGGCCAGGCGCTGGACATCCTGCGCCACCAGGTCGGCGCCACCGCGGCGATCTTCCTGGGCGACGACGTGACGGACGAGAAGGCGTTCGCGCGCCTGTCCGGCCCGGACGTCGGCATCCGCGTGGGTGCCGGCGAGTCGCTGGCCGAGCACTACGTGGCCGACCCCGCCGACGTGGCGACGGTGCTGGCGTTCCTCCTGGAGGAGCGCCGCGCGTGGCTGCACGGCGACCAGGCCGTGCCGATCGAGCGCCTGACCATGCTCGCCAACGAGCGTTCGGTGGCCCTGGTGACGCCGGACGCCAAGGTCAACTGGCTGTGCCACCCCGAACCGGACTCCGCGGCGATCTTCGCGGACCTGCTCGGCGGCCCTGCCGCGGGTCACTTCTCGATCAAGCCGGAGCACGGGTCGCTGCCGCTGGGCCAGCGCTACCTGCCGGGCACGATGATCGTGGAGACCCGCTGGTCGCGGCTCCTGGTGACGGACTACCTGGAGCACGACCTCGCCTCCCACCGCACGGACCTCGTCCGGCGCATCAGTGGCTCCACCAACGCGGTGATCACGTTCGCGCCGCGGCCCGAGTTCGGCCAGGTGCCGGTGCGGCTGCTGCGCGAGCGCGACGGCCTGCGCGTCGTCGGCACGTCGGACCCGATGGTGCTGCGTTCCCCCGGTGTCGACTGGGAGATCACCTCGGACGGCGTGCAGGAGACCGCACGCGCCGTGGTCCGCCCACGCGAGGGTGCGCCGGTGTTGCTGGAGCTGCGCTGCGGCACCGACGACATCTCCGAGCACGCTCAGGCCGAGTCGGTGCGCCGTGACCGCGCCGCCGGCTACTGGTCGGACTGGGCGGCGGGCCTGCACCTGCCGAAGGTGCAGACGGACCTCGTGCTGCGTTCTGCTTTGACGCTGCGCGGCCTGGTGCACAAGGACTCCGGCTCGATCATGGCCGCGGCCACCACGTCGCTGCCGGAAGAGCTCGGCGGCGTCCGCAACTGGGACTACCGCTACTGCTGGCTGCGCGACGGCGCGATGACCGCCGCCGCACTCGTGTCGGTGGGCTCGTACACGGAGGCCGACGGATTCCTGGCCTGGCTGCACGGCGTCCTGGAGACCATCCCGGGCCCCGAGCGGCTGCACCCGCTGTACACGCTGCACGGCACCCAGCTCGGCGCCGAGGCCGTCATCGAGTCGCTGCCCGGCTACGCCGGCTCCCGGCCGGTCCGCGTGGGCAACCTCGCGAACCAGCAGGTGCAGCTCGACGTGTTCGGCCCGGTCGTCGACCTGGTCGTGCAGCTGGCCACCGCACGGGGTTCGTTGTCGGACACCGACTGGACGATGGCCGGGGCGATGGCCGAGGCCGTCTCGCGGCGCTGGCACGAGCCCGACCACGGCATCTGGGAGGAACGGCACGCGCCGCGCCACCACGTGTACTCGAAGGTCATGTGCTGGCTGACGATCGACCGGACGATCAAGCTCGGCGAACGGTTCGGCCGCGAACTCGACCCGTCGTGGGTGCCGCTGCGCGACACGATCGCCACGGACGTTCTGAAGAACGGCTGGAACGACGAGGTCCAGTCCTTCACCACGGCCTACGACGGCGACGACCTCGACGCCGCCTCGCTGTTCGTGGGCCTGTCGGGCCTGATCGACCCGACCGACGAGCGCTTCCAGTCGACCGTGACGGCCATCGAGGCGGAGCTGCGGTCCGGTTCGACCGTGTACCGCTACCGCCGCGACGACGGCTTGCCGGGCGACGAGGGCGGCTTCCACCTGTGCGCCGCGTGGATGATCGAGTCGTACCTGCTCACCGGCCGTCGCACCGAGGCCGAGGAACTGTTCGGCCAGATCGTCGCGGCCGCGGGCCCCACCGGCCTGCTGCCGGAGGAGTACGACCCGATCGCGGAGCGCTCGCTGGGCAACCACCCGCAGGCGTACTCGCACCTGGGCCTGATCCGCTGCGCCCAGCTGCTCTCGCAGTGATCTCGTAGTTCTGGTGATCTTGTAGTTCTGGTGCCGCCGCGGTCCTGCTTCAGGGCCGCGGCGGTGCTGGTTCAGGGCCGCGGCGGTCCCGGTTTCGGGGGCCGCGGCGGTGCCATTTCCACGATCTACGCTGTGCCTGTCCCGGGGCCTCAGCTGTGCCGAAGCAGGATCTCCACTGTGCCGAGGCGAGCGACACGTGTGCAGCGGGCTGAGGCTGTGCCCACCGCTCCCCCGCGCGATTCCTCCTGACGCAACGCGCGAACCCCGGATTTGGTTCCTGCTCTATCCACAGGCTACCCAGAATCGCATAACACCAGGTCAGAACTTTGCCAGCCTGTGGACAACTCGCGATCAAGGTCAGCTGTCCGCCCAGCCGGCAGTCCACCCAGCCAGCCGGCAGTCCACCCAGCCGACGCCTGACGCCGTACCGGAGCCCATGCTTCGGATCCCCCGCCGCAGGATCAGGGTCGGGGCGGCACCTTCTCGATGATCTTCGCGGTCCCCGGCGAGCTGCCGTGCAACGTGATCACGTCGCCCCGGATGAGGTGCGCCCACGCCGGCGGCACGAACGGCCTCAGGCGTGCGGTCGCGCGTTCGCCCGGACCCAGCACCGGCTTGGACTCGATCCACAGTGCGGCTACCCGCTGGTGTTTGCCGGTGACGTCCCACATCGGGCGTTCTCCCCTGGCCTGCAACGGTTCCGCGTCGACAGACAGGGTCAGCTCGACTCGCAGCAGGCCTTGGATCGACTCCACGCAGCGCCATTGGAACCAGGTCTCGTCCTGGTCCATCTGGGTCGCCGCCTCGGCGAGCAGGGCCCAGTAGCGCGGGGTCTGCCAGGTGTGGCCGTCGAAGTCGCCCAGCAGGGTGAGGACCAGTTCCCACTCTTCGAGGTCCAGGTAGTCGAGCAGGTCTGAGTTCTGCACCTCCGCTGGCACCAAGGACGCCGCGAACCGCAGTAACTCACCTATCTCGCTGTCGTGTCTCCCCAACACTCGCGTATTCGATCACAGTCGCGGTACCGGCCACCGGCTGTCCCTCGTGCATGGTGATCACGTCGCCCGGTACGAGGTGCCGCCACCCCTCCGGCGACAACGCCGTCAGCCGGACGATCGCGCGGCCACCGGCCTCCAGTTCGGGCTTGGACTCGATCCACATCCTGGCCACCCGGTAGTCGCCGCCGCCCACGTGCCACAGCGGCCTGAGCACGCCCTGCGCCGGAATCGGGTTCCGCGTGCTCGGCACCAGCTGTAGATCGGCGCGGATCAGGCCGAGCCGCGTCTCGGCCTCCCGCCAGTGGAACCACTTGGACGGCAGGTACAGCTCCTCCGCCGCGGCCGCCAGCAGCTTCCAGTACTCCGAGGTCTGCCAGGCGATGCCGTCGAAGTCGCCGAGCAGGTCGAGCGCGATCTCCCACTCGTCGTGTTCCAGGTACTCGCGGACATCCGCGGACGTGCACCCAGCGTCGCTGCGCGCGTCGCCGGGCACGAGCGCGACGGCACAGCGCAGCAACTCAGTCATCTTCCGGCTTCTCTTCGGACTTGCTGCTGCGTTTGCGGTTCAGGCCGAGCAACTCCAGCGCCGACACCAGATCGTTCGCCACCAGCGCGCGCACCCCGTCCGGCAGCGGGCCGTGGTCCGGCGGCACCAGGGCCTTCTTGAACCCGAGCCGCGCGGCCTCGCTGAGGCGTTTGCCGACGCCGTTGACGCGCCTGATCTCGCCGGCCAGGCCGACCTCGCCGAGCACCACCAGGTCGGCGGGCAGGGCGATCTCGCGTTCCGCGGAGGCCACCGCCAGCACCACGGCCAGGTCCGCCGCCGGCTCGACGAGTCGCATGCCGCCCACGGTGGCGGTGAAGACGTCCTTCTGGAACAGGTTGACCTTGCCCCGTTTCTCCAGCACCGCCAGCGCCATTGCGATCCGCGCCGAGTCGAGTCCGCTCACCGCGCGCCGGGGCGCGGGCAGGTTCGTCTTGGCCACCAACGCCTGCACTTCGCCCAGCATCGGCCGCTTGCCCTCGACGATCACCGTGACGCAGGTGCCCTCGACGGCCTTCTCGCGCCGCGTGAGGAACAGGCCGGACGGGTCCGGCACGCACACGATGCCGTCGTCGCGCAGTTCGAAGCAGCCCACCTCGTCCGCCGCGCCGTAGCGGTTCTTGATGCCGCGCAGCAGCCGCAGACTGGAGTGGCGGTCGCCCTCGAACTGCAGCACCACGTCGACCAGATGCTCCAGAACCCGAGGCCCCGCAACGGAACCGTCCTTCGTGACATGTCCAACGAGGACGATCGGCAGGCCGCGTTCCTTGGCCATCGCGATCAGTCCTGATGCGACGGCCCGCACCTGCGTGACGCCGCCGGGCCCGCCCTGGGCGCTCACCGTCGACATGGTCTGAATGGAGTCGACGATCAGCATGGACGGCTTCACCTGGTCGACCTGCCCGAGCAACGAGCTGAGCTCGCTCTCGGCCGCCAGGTAGATGTCGGAGTGGAGATTGCCGGTGCGTTCCGCGCGCAGCCGCACCTGGCCCGCGGACTCCTCACCGGTGACGTAGAGGCAACGCCCGTGCGACTCGGCCCAGCGGTGCGCAGCCTCCAGGAGCAACGTCGACTTGCCCACGCCGGGCTCACCGGCCAGCAGCACGACGGCACCGGGCACCAGGCCGCCGCCCAACACCCGGTCGAACTCGCTGACACCGGTGGACAGCGCCCGCGCCGACTCGATGTCGACCTCGCCGATGGGCCGGGCCGCGGACGTCGGAGCGCCCGCCACCACGCGCGTCACCGACGCGGTGCCTCGTTCCTCGATGCTGCCCCACGCCTGGCACTCGGGGCAGCGGCCGAACCACTTCGCCACCTCGTGCCCGCACTCGGCACAACGGAAGATCGGCCGCGCTGTCTTCGCCACGAACCGAACGTTAGAGGACGACACCGACAGTTTTCGACGGCCGCTGTTCCGCACACGGCGGCGAGTTCGCCGGGAAGTTGGTCGTCCGGCCAACGCGAACTCGCACCGCAGGTCAGGCCCGTCGCCGGAGAAACTTCAAGATTTTTCGGCGGGTTTGTCGATCCGGCCCAGGGCCCGTTCGACGCATCAGTGGAAGGACACGACAAACCTGGAGGACACAGTGAGCACCGCAACCGTTTCCGCGACGCAGACCCGCAAGTTCGCCCTCGGCCGCTACGCCACCGTCGTCACCCGCGTGCTGACCGGCCTGCTGTTCGCCACGACCGGCCTGAACGGCTTCGTCATGTTCATGCCCGCCCCGGACCCCAGCACGATGGCGCCGGAGGGCCTGGCGTTCACCGGCGCGCTCTACGCGACCGGATACATGTTGCAGCTGACGTCCGGCGTGCAGCTTCTCGCGGGGCTCCTGCTGATCGCCGGCCGGTTCGTGCCGCTGGCGCTGGCGCTGCTCGCCCCGGTGGTCGTGAACATCCTCCTGTTCCACGTCTTCCTGGAGCCGAGCGGCATGGTCATGGGACTGCTCGTGGTCGCAGCAGAGATCGGCCTGGCGTGGGCGTACCGCGATAAGTTCCTGCCGATGCTCAAGGCCTCCTGAACAAACGCGAAACGCCGCCCCCTGAAGCCAGGAGGCGGCGTTTTCGTGTGTCAGGGGTCAGTGACCGCCGGACTCGTGGCCCTCGCTCGTGCGCTTGTGCTCAGACGGCGCCACGGGCACCTCCAGCGTCACGGAGCCGGCCTTCTCGAACAGGAACGTGACCTTGACGGTCTGGGCCGCCACCACGTCGCGGTTCAGCTTCTTGAGGGTGCAGCGGATCTCCAGCACCTCGAGGCTCGGGTCGACCGCGGCCGACGACGAGGTCGGCGCGACGGAGGAACCCGACGGGCGGCCGCTCGACGACGCGCCCGAGGACGGCGACACGTTCGAGGACGACACGCCCGAGGACGGGGCGCCGGACGACGGCGTCACCGACGACGGGTTCGAAGAGGACGGGTTCGACGACGGGGCACCCGAGGTCGGCACGACCGACGAGGACGAGGCAGCGGACGACGAGGGCGCGGAGGACTTCACCGGCGCCTTCGAGGCGTCGTACTCGGCCCGCAGCGCGTACTGCGCCGGGATGTCCTTCGAGCCGACGACCTCGGCCTCGGCTTCCGAGGCCTCCGACTTGATCGACAGCAGCTTGTCCGGGGCGGAGCCCGAGTTCGCGATGACGAAGGTCAGCGGCGCGTCGTCGCCTTCGTGGTACCGGTTGCCGTCCGGCGGGAAGGCGAGCATGACGTTGCGCACCGCGATCGGGCCCGCGTTGCCGCTCGCACCGTCGACGGCGGCGACCTGGGTGTCGGTCTGGGTGACCTGACCGGCGCTGCAGCCGACCGCCACCAGGCCTAGGCCCGCGGCCAGCGCTGCCGTCACGATCATCCGGCGAGACACTCCTGAGTTCACGGCTCCAGCGTCCTTCCTAGGGAACAACCACCAGGCGAGGAGCCTAACCGGGAGCCGAATCGAGGACGCGACGGGATGCCAGTCGATCTTCGATGAGACGTACCTTGCACGCGAACAGGTGGTTTGTCAACCCCCCGCATGGCCCTGACCAGCACTAACGGATCATCGAGCAGCGATCGAAGGGTTGCCGGACGTGTTAGGATGGAGGCATCGAAAGGGGCAGAGGACACATGGTTTTCAAGGTCGGAGAGACCGTCGTCTACCCGCACCACGGTGCCGCTCTCATCGAAGCAATCGAGACCCGCGTGATCAAGGGCGAGGAGAAGAAGTACCTCGTTCTCAAGGTAGCGCAGGGCGACCTCACCGTTCGGGTTCCCGCTGACAACGCCGAAATCGTAGGCGTGCGTGACGTTGTCGGCCAGGAAGGGCTCGACAAGGTTTTCGAGGTCTTGCGTGCTCCCCACACCGAGGAGCCGACCAACTGGTCTCGGCGGTACAAGGCCAATCTTGAGAAGCTCGCCTCCGGCGATGTGAACAAGGTTGCGGAAGTGGTGCGCGACCTCTGGCGGCGCGAGAAGGATCGCGGGCTTTCCGCCGGCGAGAAGCGGATGCTGGCGAAGGCGCGGCAGATACTGGTCAGCGAGCTGGCGCTGGCCGAGGGCACCGACGAGGACAAGGCCGAGGTTCTCCTCGACGAAGTTCTCGCCACCGCCTCGTAGTTTTCTCAAACAAACAAATCAGAGCATCGGACTTAGTCGCGAACATGAGTGTTGTCGCGCTCGTGCCCGCGGCAGGGCGAGGTGAGCGTCTGGGCTACGGGATGCCCAAGGCGCTCGTGCCGGTCAACGGCGTTCCGCTGTTGACTCGTGCCGTGCGGGGTCTGTTCGAGTCGGGCCAGGTTCAGCACGTCGTCATCGCAGCTCCACCGTCCGATGTGGACTTGGTGCACACCGCAACCGCCTCGCTGGCTCCGGCCGGCGGGGCGGTGCACGTGCTTTCAGGGGGTGCCGAACGCACCGATTCGGTGCGGCTCGCCCTCGAACACGCGCTCCGCGTGATTCCGGACACCTCGATCGTGCTGGTCCACGACGCTGCCCGTGCCTTCACCCCTCCCGAGGTCATCGCCGACGTCGTCGCCGCTGTGCGCGGTGGGTACGACGCCGTCATCCCGGTGCTTCCGGTCGCCGACACGATCAAGCAGGTGGACGAGGTCGGAGTGGTCGTCTCCACACCTGATCGAGCCGGTCTGCGGGTCGTGCAGACCCCGCAGGGTTTCCGCGCCGAGACTCTCAAAGCCGCCTATTGCTCCGGTATCGCCGCGACTGACGACGCCGGTCTCGTCGAGAAGAACGGTGTCGCCGTGCACACGGTTCCCGGGCACGCGCACGCCATGAAGATCACCACCCCGTTCGACCTCGCGGTCGCGGAAGCACTGTTCAGCGGAGGCCAGAAGTGAGGATCGGCCAGGGCGTCGACGTCCACCCGATCGAGTCAGGCCGCGAGTGCTGGATCGCCGGTCTGCTGTGGGAGGGCGTCGACGGTTGCGCCGGCCACTCCGACGGCGACGTGGCCTCACACGCCCTGTGCGACGCGCTGCTGTCCGCGGCGGGTCTGGGTGACCTGGGTGCCGTTTTCGGCACGTCAGACCCGCGCTGGTCAGGCGCGCACGGCGTGGTCCTGCTCACGGAGGTGCGCCGTCTCGTCGAAGAGGCCGGATACCGTGTGGGAAATGCCACAGTGCAGGTCATCGGCAACGAGCCGCGCATCGGCAAGCGCCGCGACGAGGCCCAGAAAACGCTTTCCGACGCGGTGGGCGGCCCGGTCTCCGTCGCCGGCACCACCACGGACGGCCTGGGTCTCACAGGGCGAAACGAGGGCATCGCCGCGATCGCGACAGCACTGCTGTTCCCCGTAGCCTGACGAACATGGCCACGCTTTCAGAAACGCAGCGCGAACTCCTCGACAGCCCGAACTACGCCACGGTCGCGACGCTGTCCAAGGACGGCAGCCCGCAGACCTCGGTCGTCTGGATCAAGCGCGACGGCGACGACGTGCTGTTCTCCACCGTCGTCGGCCGGGCGAAGGAGCGCCACCTGCGGAACGACCCGCGGGTGAGCATCACCGTCATCAACAAGGACAACCCGTACCAGTACAGCGAGTTCCGCGGTGACGCGTCGCTGACCACCGAGGGCGGCGCCGAGCTCATCAACGAGCTGTCGCACAAGTACCTCGGCAAGGACTACCCCGGTGACGCCGGCACGGACAACGTCCGCGTGATCGTCCGCGTGCAGGTCACCAAGACCACCGGAAACGCGTAGAGCCGTTAACTCGGCTGCCTCTGCGCGGGCACGTTGAGCACGGCACGGCCGCCGTCGAGGTCCACCCGGCTTCGCGGCGGCGCGCCGTCCCCCTCGTCGTCGCGCAGCAGGCGTTCCTCCTTGCGGAACTCGATCTCCTCACGCTTGCCCGCCTCGAACGTCGCGCCGAGCTCACCGATCCCGGCGGTGGACATCGGCGTGCCCTTCTTCTTGCCCCGCGCGAAGCGCTCGACCACGGCGAGCACGAACAACGCCGCCACCAACGCGGGTAACGACATCGCGAACAGGAACCCCAGGCTCATACCTGGACAACTCCCCGTACGTCGGTGTGGTTCCCGCCACTAACATGCGCCTCGTGCCCAAGTACGACGTTTGTCTCTCCTTCGCCGGCGAAGACCGCCCCTACGTCGACGAGGTGGCCCGCCACCTCACCGAGCTGGGCGTCTCCCGTTTCTACGACACCGACGAGCAGGCCGATCTCTGGGGCAAGAACCTCGTCGAGCACCTGGACCAGATCTACCGCCACGACTCGCGCTTCTGCGTGATGTTCATTTCGGAGGCCTACGCCAGGAAGATGTGGACCAGGCACGAGCGGCAGTCCGCGTTCGACCGCGCCCTGGTCTCCGACACCGAGTACGTGCTGCCCGTCCGGTTCGACGACACCGAGATCCCCGCGCTGCGCGTCGGCACCGGGTACCTGGACATCCGCAACCGGACGCCGCGCGAGCTGGCCGAGATGATCGCGAAGAAGGTCGGCGCCCCGGTGGCCGGACCGCGGCCAGGCTGGGAGTACCAGCTGTTCGCCGACACCGTGGGGCTGCACATGCGCAACCTCAAGGACAAGCGGATCAGCCACGAGATGGGCAGCGTCAAGCCGAAGCGCATGATCACCGCGGACGTGGACGCACTGGACACCTTCATGGCGCGCAGCCGCACGTTCGACGGCATCATCAACGGCATCGCGGACCTGCTCTCCCCCGGCAGGCTGCAGAGCGCGTTCGGCCCGGCCAGCAAGCCCGGCGACAGCGACAAGATCAAGTATCTGGCCAACAGCTTCGTGGAGGCGTACGAGAACCTCCTCGACTGGTCCGCCGACCTGCGCGGCACCACGACGCCGGACCGCTTCACCGCGCTCTACAAGGCCGCGTCCCAGCTCGCCGACCAGCCGCTCCAGCAGATCGAGCAGTTCGTCGAGGAGTTCGCGGCCGCCAGTGTCCGCGGCACGGGCGACCTGCGGCTGACCCTGTCCTACGACGCCTCGCTGGTCGAGGCCGAGCTCAAAAAGGTCCAGACCACCTAGCCGTTCGGCACGTAGAGTCGGGGGCGTGACGATCCGCGCCGCGCTCTTCGACTTCTCCGGCACGCTGTTCCGGCTCGAACACCCCGAGCTGGAGTCCAACGGTGCCCTGATGCGTGCACTCACCGCCCCGGTCGGCATCGCCGACGGCATGGACCCCGAGCTGGCAGACGGCTGGAACCGGCGCGACCTCGACCCCGACGTGCACCGCTGGGTGCACGTGAAGGTCCTCGAGGACGCGCTGGTGCCCGACGCCGAGGCCTTCTACGACAAGCTGCTGCACCCCGAGTCCTGGCAGCCCTACCCGGACACCAGGGCGACGCTGGAGCACCTCGAGGACATCCCCGTCGCGGTCGTCAGCAACATCGGCTGGGACATCCGCACCGTGTTCGAGCTGCACGGCCTCACGCACCTCGTGGACGAGTTCGTGCTCTCCTACGAAGAAGGCGTCATCAAGCCGGACCCGAAGATCTTCACCACCGCGTGCGAACGGCTGGGCGTCGATCCCCGCGATGCCGTGATGGTCGGCGACAGCGAGGAGGCGGATGGCGGAGCGGAGTCGATCGGTTGCTCCTTCCGGCTCGTCAACCCGGTTCCGACGAGTGACCGCCCGACCGCTCTTTTGGATGTGGCCCGTACCATTCCCGTGTGAGCCTCCACATCTACGACACGGCGAGCCGGTCCATGCGGGAGTTCCACCCGCAGGTCAACGGAACGGCGTCGATCTACGTGTGTGGGGCGACCGTGCAGGGCGTGCCGCACATCGGGCACGTCCGCAGCGGCCTGAACTTCGACGTCCTGCGCCGCTGGCTCGCCCGTGACGGCGCCGACGTCACGCTGGTCCGCAACGTCACCGACATCGACGACAAGATCCTCACCAAGGCCGCCGACCACGGCAGGCCCTGGTGGGAGTGGGCGTACACGCACGAGCGCGCCTTCGAGGACGCCTACGACGCGCTGGGCTGCCTGCCGCCGTCGTACGCGCCGCGCGCCACCGGCCATGTCACGCAGATGGTCGAGCTGATGCAGCGGCTGATCGACAAGGGCCACGCCTACGACGTCGACGGCGACGTCTACTTCGACGTGCGCTCGTTCCCCGAGTACGGCGCGCTGTCCGGGCAACGGCTCGACGGCGTGGAGCAGGGCGAGACGGCGGTGCGCGGCAAGCGCGACCCGCGCGACTTCACGCTGTGGAAGGCCGCCAAGCCCGGCGAGCCGTCCTGGCCGACGCCGTGGGGCGACGGCAGGCCCGGCTGGCACCTGGAGTGCTCGGCGATGGCCACGACGTACCTCGGCAGCACGTTCGACATCCACGGCGGCGGGCTCGACCTGATCTTCCCGCACCACGAGAACGAGCAGGCCCAGTCCCGCGCGGCCGGTGACGGCTTCGCGAACTACTGGATGCACAACTACTGGGTGACGCTGGCCGGCGAGAAGATGGCCAAGTCGCTCGGCAACACCGTGTCCATCCCCGCGATGCTGGAACTGGTCCGTGCCCAGGAGCTGCGGTACTACCTGGTCTCGCCGCACTACCGGTCGCACATCGAGTACTCCGAAGAGGCGTTGCAGGAGGCGGTGACGTCCTACGGGCGCATCGAGTCGTTCCTGCGCCGCGTCGCGGAACGCGTCGGCCCGATCGAGCTCCGCGGCGACATGTGCCCGGACTTCGTGGTGGCGATGGACAACGACCTGAACACGCCCCAAGCCGTGGCGGCGCTGCACAACAAGGTGCGCCAGGGCAACACCGCACTCGCCGACGGCGACCACGAGACGGCCCGTGCGGCCGCCGAGTGCGTGCGCCGGATGGCTGACATCCTCGGCGTCGACCCGTTGTCGCCGAAGTGGAACGACGCGTCGTCTGCCGATCTCGGCATGCGACAGGCGTTGACCACCCTGGTGGATCGACTTCTCGTCGAACGCCAAGAAGCCCGCAAGAGCAGGGATTTCGCGCGCTCTGACGCATTGCGCGACCAGCTG
The DNA here is from genome assembly GCF_044765805.1 of Lentzea sp. NPDC102401. Taxonomy (NCBI): domain Bacteria; kingdom Bacillati; phylum Actinomycetota; class Actinomycetes; order Pseudonocardiales; family Pseudonocardiaceae; genus Lentzea; species Lentzea sp. NPDC102401. The sequence goes on from NZ_JBIWKS010000011.1 coordinate 340,771, forward strand.
CACGACGCGGGCATCGCCGTCGAGGACACCCCCGACGGTCCGCAGTGGACTTTGAAGGACGACTGACTTCCGTGGCTGGCAATTCCAAGCGCAAGGGCGCGATGCGCAATCCGGGCTCGAAGAAGGGCGCGGTCGTCGGCTCCGGCGGGCAGAAGTCCAAGGGGCTGACCGGCAAGGGTCCGACGCCGAAGGCGACCGAGCGCCCGAACCACCCCGCCTACAAGCGGGCCAAGGTGGCGGCGAAGACCGACGCGGCCAAGACGCAGCGCCGGCACACCAAGGAGAAGGCCTCCGCGGAGACCGTGGCGGGCCGCAACCCCGTCGTGGAGTGTCTGCGCGCGGGCACTCCCGCCACGGCGCTGTACGTGGCGCTGGGCATCGACGCGGACGACCGCGTGGCCGAGGCCGTGCGCCTGGCCGCCGACCGGGGCATCACCGTGCTGGAGGTCGCCCGCGGCGAGCTCGACCGGATCACCGGCGGCGCGATGCACCAGGGCCTCGGCCTGCAGGTGCCGCCGTTCGAGTACGCGACCGCGGACGAGCTGCTCGAGCTCGCTCAGCGCGCCACCACGCCGCCGTTGCTGGTGGCACTGGACGGCGTGACGGACCCGCGCAACCTGGGTGCCGTCGTGCGGTCTGCCGCGGCGTTCGGCGCTCAGGGCGTCGTGGTGCCGCAGCGGCGCAGCGCGTCGATGACGGCGGTCGCCTGGCGCACCAGCGCGGGCACGGCCGCCAAGATCCCGATCGCGATGGCCACGAACCTCACCCGGACGCTGCGCGACTGGGCCGAGGCGGGTCTCATGATCGTGGGTCTCGACGCGGACGGTGACGTCGACGTCGACGGTCTGGAACTCGCGACGGGCCCGCTCGTCGTGGTGGTCGGATCGGAGGGCCGCGGTCTCGGCCGTCTGGTCAAGGAGACGTGCGACCAGACCGTGTCGATCCCGATGGCGAAGGGCGTCGAGTCGCTCAACGCCTCCGTCGCGTCCGGTGTCGTGCTGGCCGAGATCGCTCGTCGCCGCCGTCTCGACGCCAAGAGCTGACCTCTCGGTCGGCCTTGTCTGACAGTTGCCTGACGTTATCGGCTAGTTCGCGACGCTAAGCGCCTTCATTGCCGACGTTAGTGATCGTTTTCCTCGCCTGCGAAACCGGTTTCGTTACGCGGGCGGGGAAACGAGATCTCCACACTTGCCAGAACTTCGCGACTCATCGGGATGACAAACGGCGTGGCCTATTCCGCGCCACTCCCGGGCGCGGGTACCTTCGTCTCGATCGCAATTCGCCTGTTTCGCCAGGTAGGAGCCGGTGCGGGTTGCGCCGCTCGGCGGAACCTGAGACATCCGTTTGGCACCGGTTGACACACACCGTGACCATTTGGGGTCCAATCAGGCGACGACGAGGTCAACTGTGAAGAAGATCAGGTCTACGTTTCGCTATTGTAACTACTTTAGGTAACTGGCCTGCTCCGTTTAGGTACACACTGTGGTAGGACAGACGTTGAACGGTCAGACAGCTTCTACCGTGATTGTCGATAGGAATTGATTACCACCGGCGGGGGCGACGTGACTCGGCGTAGAGCGAATCGGGACGTGCCGATTCACCGCGCGCGGGGAGCGGCTGTCCGGAGCACCGCATGACGACCCGCGGCGCGCTCCGCGAGCTCGTGGGTTTGCGCGAGTTCCGCGCCATGTGGATCGGCTCGACCGCTTCGACCGCCGGCGACCAGCTCGCGGCGGTCGCATTGTCACTGCTCGTATTCGAGCGAACACAATCCGCTGCCTGGACCGCCCTCACGTGGTCACTGACGCTGTTCCCGCCACTGATTTCGGGCCCGTTGCTCGGCTGGGTCGCCGACCGGTTCCCGCGACGCACGGTAATGGTGACGACGGCCTGGATGCAGGCCGTGCTCATGGGCGCGATGGCCATTCCCGGCATGCCCCTGTGGGCCATGATCGTGCTGCTCGTGGTGGTCCTGGCGATCTCCTCGCCGTACCTCGCGGCCCAGGAGGCGAGCCTCCCTCACGTACTCCCGCCGAAGCGCTACGACGACGGTGTGGCGCTGTTCGGCACGTCCGTCGACATCGCCCAGATGGCGGGTCTCGCCGCTGCGGGCTTCCTCGTCGCCCACAGCGGCCCCGGCCTCGCGCTCGGGATCAACGCGGTCACGTTCGCCGTCCTGGCGATCCTGGTGCAGACGTCCGTGAAGCACCGCCCGGCCGCCGATCCGCTGGGCCGCAAGAAGAAGGACGACGAAGAACCACGCGGCGTGCTCGCGCTGATGGTGTCCGAGCCGCGATTGAGGACCCTGCTGGGCGTCCGGCTGCTCGCGGGCCTCGCGATGGTCCCGGAAGGACTCGCGGTCCCGCTGGCGGCGAGCCTGAACGCGGTGTGGGCGGTCGGCCTGATCCTCGCCATCGAACCCGCCGCGAACGTGCTGGGTGTGGCGCTGCTCTTCCGTCTCGTGCGGGATCCGGCGAAGCGAGAACGGCTGATCGGCCCGCTGGCGATCCTGTCGCTGGCGCCGTTGATCATGTTCGCTTTCAACCCGAACCTGACCTGGACGATCGTTTTGCTCGTGATTGCCGGTATAGGCGGGGCTTATCACACACCCGCTCGTTCGGCGTGGATGCGCCTGCTACCCGACCAGTACCGCGGAAGGGCTTATGGCATTGGGCGCGCGGCGTTGCGTTCGAGCCAGGGCGGTGGAATGGCGCTGGCCGGTGTCGTCGCTCATTCGATCGGATCGGTGACGGCCACGATCGCCGGCGCGGGCGGCATCGGACTGCTGCTCGCGACGCAGGCAACCTTCGCCTGGCGACGTGCGCGGGGTCGCGACGGCACGAAGGCGGTGGCAATCTGAAACAGAACGGTCACCAATAGCGATATCCGTCGTAGAGGCACCATGATGATCTGGATGCGAGATTGAAGCCGACTAGAGGAAGGGTGGCGTTCAGAAGTCTCGGTTGCACATGGAAGGACACCTCCTCGTTGCGACAAGCGGCAGCGCGGTGGTCTACGACCTGGTCAGCGGCGGCTTAGCTCATGACTTGCCATGAGCGTAGGGGGTCGTGGTGAAGAACAGTTTGACTGATCGCGGGCGATCGCGGGCACTCGGCTTGACTCCGATTCGCAACTGGGACCTTTGGACCGTTGCGCCCAGTGCGATCGCATACTTTTTCGTGCTCGAAGCGGCCGTGGCCGTTGCCGCCATCTGGCTGCTGACGAAGCTCACCGACGTCGCGACCACCGACTGGCTTCGCTTCGCCGCGCTCATCGCCGCGATCACCATCCACCTGACCGTCGTGCGCAGAGCGGAAGAAGCCCGCCGCAACGAGGCCTCAGGCCCCCACATCGACCTGACGTCGGTCTGGACGTTCGCCGCGGCCGTGGCGCTGCCCGGCGGCCTGGCCGTGATCGCCACGATCTGGATGCGCATCCTGATCCAGCCGATCGCCCGCCGCCAGCCCTACCGCTTCGTCTTCGGCACCGCCTCCATGCTCGCCTCGACCCTCCTGTCCTGGGCACTGGTGCACCTGTCGGGCGTCTCGCTGGCCGCCACCGGGAACATCCCGGCGGACCTGAGCCTCGTCCTGATCCTCGCGATAGCCGCCGTCGTCTACTGGCTGGTCCAGGTGATGACCGTCGCGGCCGCGTTCAAGATCGTGACACCGAACTCGAAGATCCTCGACTTCCTCGGCTCCAAGGTCGACAACATGCTCGAGATGAGCACGCTCGGCGCCGGCGCCATGCTCGGCATGCTCATGACGAGCCACTGGGTCGGGCCGCTGTTGCTGACCGTGCCGGTGATCCTGGTCAACGCGCTGCTGTCGCGCGCGGGTGAACGCCGTACCCACCTGGAACGCCTGCTGCGCGAACAGGAACAGCTCCACCAGCGCCTGGCCGCGGACGCCCACACCGACTACCGGACGGGCCTGCTCAACACCAACGGCCTCACCGAGTACGCGGGCCGCCTGGCCGAACGCTGCCGCCTGGACGGCGAACCGATGACCGTCCTGGTGATCGACCTCGACCACTTCAAGCGCATCAACGACACCTGGGGCCACCCGGCGGGCAACGCCGTCCTGGCCGAGGTGGGCCGAATCCTCCGCGAGAAGCTCCGCCCCGGCGACGTGGCGGGCCGGGACGGCGGCGAGGAGTTCGTGGTGGCGCTGAAGGACACCCCGGTGGCCCAGGGCGTGACGATCGCCGAACGCATCCGCGAGGCCATCGGCTCTCTCGCCGTCCCCACCACCGACAAGCACCGCAACGTGGTCACCCTGTACGGCCGCGAGATCCAGCCCCCGGAGCCGGAAGGCGAGTCGCTGCAGGCGATCTCGGCGTCCATCGGCGTGGCGGTGATCCCGGACAACGGCCCGGACATGGCCACCGCCCAGCACTCGGCGGACGCGGCGCTCTACAAGGCCAAGGAGAACGGCCGCAACCAGGTCCGCGTGGCAGGCCTGGACATCCCGCCGCGGCTGATGCCCGCGCCCCGTCAGGACGACGTGACCAAGCCGATCAGCTCACGCAGTGCGTGACCGTCGCCAGGACACGGCCCGGCAGACCAGGTAGATCACGAAGCTCAGGGCAGTCACCAGGGCGCTGACCGGAAGCGCCGGCACGAGCGACAGCAGGATGCCTCCCACCGCGGCGATCTCGGCGAAGACGACGGACAGGATCGTGGCCCTCAACGGCGACGCGGTCAGACGCATCGCCGCGGCCGCCGGCGTGATCATCAACGCCAGCACCAGCAAGGCGCCCACGACCTGAACGGACAGCGCGGTCGCGACACCGACCAGCACCGCGAACACGATCGACAGCGTCCGCACCGGAACCCCGCGCGACACCGCCACGTCCGGGTCCACCGACGCGAAGAACAACGGCCGGTAGATGAACGCCATAACCACCAGGACGGCGATGGACGAGATCACCAGGAGCTTGAGGTCGGTGGAGTCGACGCCGACGATCTGACCGGTCAGCAGACCGAACTTGTTGGACGTGCGCCCCTTGTAGAGCGCGAGCATCAGAATGCCCATGCCGAGTCCGAACGCGAGGATCGCGCCGATCACCGAGTCGCGGTCGCTCTCACGGCGTGACAACACACCGAGCAGCACCGCGGCGATGATCGACCCGGCCAGCGCGCCGTACCCGATGCCGACGCCGAGCAGCAACGCCGCAGCGCCACCGGTGAACGCGAGCTCACTGGTGCCGTGCACCGCGAACGCCATCTTGCGCGTGACCACGAGCGGCCCGAGAACGCCGGCCACCAGCCCCAGCACCGCGGCCGCGATCAGCGCGGTCTGCACGAAGTCCAGTTCGAGCAGGTCGAAGAACGTCACGACGCGGCCTCCGCCGACAGGTGGTGCGTCTGCTCCTCGCAGGCGCCGGCGCCGACCACCAGGATCTGGTCGCGCACCCGCACGACCTCGACCGGCGTCCGGTACAGCTCGGACAGCGTGCGGGAGTTCATGACCTCTTCCGGCGTACCTACGCGGAACCGCCCGCCCACCAGGTACAGGACCCGGTCGACGAGCGGCAGCACGGGATTCAGCTCGTGCGTCACGAAGAGAACCGCGGTGTCGGACTCACGACGCCGTTTGTCGATCAGCTCGGACACGATCCGCTGGTTCGCGAGGTCCAGCGACAGCAACGGCTCGTCGCACAGCATCACGGTCGGGTCGCCGACCAGGGCCTGCGCGACCCGCAACCGTTGCTGCTCCCCGCCGGACAGCACCCCGATCGGCGAATCCGCGTATCGAGTGCCGCCCACGGCCTCGATGGCCGCGTCGACACGGATCTTGCGTTCCCGGCGGCCGCCCAGCCCGAAACCCCACCGGTGGCCGTCCAGACCCAGTCCGACGAGATCGCGGCCGCGCAACGTCATGGACTGGTCGAGCGCTCGCTGCTGCGGGACGTATCCGATGGAGTGGTTGCCGCCGGCGATCGAGACCGTGCCGGAGGACAGCGGCTGCAGTCCGAGCAGCACGCGCATCAGGCTGGTCTTGCCGGAGCCGTTCGGCCCCAGGACCGCGAGGAACTCACCGGGTTCGACGTCGAGGTCGAGCCCGTCCCACAACACTCTGTCCCCGTAGGACAACCGGGCCCCGCGCAGCGAGATCGCGCTCATGCCTTGAGCGCCTGCGTGAGCGCGTCAACCTGCTTGCTCATCCAGTCAAGGTAGCCGGTCACGCCCTCGGGCAACGTCTCGGTGACCGCGACGACCGGAACGCCCGCGGCCCTGGCCTTCTCGACCACGCTCTTCGTGACCTGGTTCTCGGTCTGGGTGTTCTCCACCAGCACGTTGACCTGCTTGGACTCGACCAGCTGGTTCATCGACGCGAGGGCGGCGGCCGGCACGTCCGACTCCTCCTCGATCGCCTTGCTGAACGCCTCGGGCGTCACGTCCTCGGCACCGGACTCGTCGATCAGGTAGTGCGCGATCGGCTCGGTCGACGCGACCTTGCGGTCCTTGCCGATGCCGGCGACCTTCTTCTCCAGCTCTTCGAGCTTGGTGGTGAAGTCCGCGGTGTTCTTCTCGAACGTCGTCTTCTTGTCCGGCGCGATGGCGCCCAGCTCGTTCGCCGCGGCCTCGGCCACCGCCTGGACGGTGTGCAGGTCGTACCAGACGTGCTCGTTCACGCTGTGGTCGTGACCGTCGGCGTCGGGCGCGCCGGTCTGCGGTTCCGCGTGGTTGTCGCGCAGCGGGAACGCCTCGATCTTCTTGGTGGCGTCGCTGGTGATCAGCTTGGCGAAGAAGTCGTCGTAGCCGCCGCCGTTGAACACGACCAGCTTGGCGTCCTTGACCAGCGCCGCATCGGCGGGCTTGCTCTCGTACGAGTGCGGGTCGGCACTCGGGTCGTCCAGCAGGGCCTTGACCTCGACCTCGTCGCCGCCGACCGCCTTGATGACGCTGCCCCACACGTTGGTGGAGGCGACCACCTGGATCTTGCCGCTGTCCGCGGACGGCGTGCTCGTGCCACAGGCGGCCAGGCTCACGACGGCGAGAGTGCCGACCAGAGCGTTGCGGAGAGTCATCACGCCATCCCTCGATCAGGTAATGGAAACCGTTGTCGAGTTCAGTTTACGACACGAAAAAGCCCCCGACGGTCACGCCGGGGGCTTGAACGTGTGACTCAGGACTCCAGGCGCTCGCCCGTCTCGGGGTGGAACAGGTGGATCTCGGTGTCGTCGCGCACGGCGACCTTCACGTGCTGGCCCAGGGTCGGCGGCGTGCGGCCGTCGACGCGGACGACGAAGCGCTGCGACGAGTCGCCGATCTTCACGGCACCGTGCACGAGCGCGTCGGCGCCGAGCTCCTCGACCAGTTCGACGGTCATCTCCATGCCCTCGTCGGTCGACGGCACGATGCCGAGCGCCTCGGGCCGGATGCCGAAGGTGACCTCGTCGAGACCGCCGGCGGCCTCGTGCGCGGCACGGCTCAGCGGCACGATGATGCCGTCGAGCTTCGCGCCCTCCGCCGAGATCGGCACGGTCTTGAGGTTCATGGCCGGCGAGCCGATGAAGCCCGCGACGAACGCGTTGGCCGGGCGGTCGTACAGCGCGCGAGGCGTGTCGCACTGCTGCAGCAGGCCGTCCTTGAGCACCGCGACGCGGTGGCCCATCGTCATGGCCTCGACCTGGTCGTGCGTGACGTAGATCGTGGTGGTGCCGAGACGCTGCTGGAGAGCGGCGATGTTCGCACGCGTCTCGACGCGCAGCTTGGCGTCCAGGTTGGACAGCGGCTCGTCCATGAGGAAGACGGACGGCTCACGCACGATGGCGCGACCCATGGCGACACGCTGACGCTGACCGCCGGACAGCGCCTTCGGCTTGCGCTCCAGGTACTTCTGCAGGTCGAGCATCTTGGCGGCCTCTTCGACCTTCGCCTTGATCTCGGTCTTCGGCACACCGCGCAGCTTGAGCGCGAAGCCCATGTTCTCCGCGACGGTCATGTGCGGGTACAGCGCGTACGACTGGAACACCATCGCGATGTCCCGGCCCTTCGGCGGCACGTTCGTGACGTCCTTGCCACCGATCTGGATGGCGCCCTCGTCGATGTCCTCCAGGCCCGCGAGCATGCGCAGCGCCGTCGACTTGCCCGAACCGGACGGCCCGACCAGCACCAGGAACTCGCCGTCGCTCACTTCGAGGGAGAGCTCGTCGACCGCCCGCACCGGCGGGTTGCCGGAGAAGATCCGCGACGCCTTGACGTAGGACACCTCTGCCATGTGACGCACCTTTCACCGCTTGTCTGGGCGCGACGTTATGCATTGCAAGCGCTTACGGGAACAGACGTAAGCGCTTACGTTTCGCGGCACGGCAACGTAAGCGCTTACGTTCAGCGGCATGAACGAACAGCCGTTGCCAGGTGGTTTCGTCAGCCACGTCGTCCGAATCGGAGACACGGTGCGGCGAGGGACGACCGACCGTTCCGAGTTCGTCCACCGGCTGCTGCGCCACTTCGAACAGCACGCGTGGCCGGGCGCTCCGAGGTTCCTCGGCGTGGGCGAACAGGGCAGGGAGGTGCTGACGTTCCTGGACGGCTCGTACGGCGGTTCCACGACCTGACCGCGGGAACCACGCTGGCCGGCGACCAGGAAGTCGTGTGCCACAACGACCTGTCCCCGAAGAACACCGCGTACCGCGACCGGTCCCCCGTCACCTTCGTGGACTGGGACCTCGGCCCGGCAGGCGGCGATCTCGCCACGACGTCCGAGCGGCTGCGGATGATGTGCGGCGCCTACGGCCTGACCGACCGGAGCCAGGTCGTCCGCACGATCCTGTGGTGGCAGGACCGTTGCCGGCGCGGGATCGAGTCCGGCACGGACGCGCGACTCGGGCGCCGCCCGGTCCGTGCGTGCCGCCCACGAGTGGGTCACGGCGAACCGGGCCGCACTGGAGGTGGCGCTGACGTAGCGCCACCTCCGACAACGATCAGCCCTTCACGGCGCCGGACGACAGCCCGGTCACCAGGAACCGCTGCACCAGGTAGAACACGATCACCGCGGGAATGGCGACCAGAATGGACGCGGCGGCGAGATGCCCCCACTCCGTCCGGTTCTGCTGCACGAACACCTGCAGCCCCACGGCCAGTGTCTTCGACTCGTCCGCGGCGGACAGGAAGGCGGACGCGAACGCCACCTCGCCCCAGGCCGTCAGGAACGCGTAGAACGACGTCACCGCGAGACCCGGCTTCGCCAGCGGCATGATCAGCCGCCAGAACACACCGAACGGCGAGAGCCCGTCCACGCGGCCGGCTTCGTCGATGTCCGTGGGGATCGTGTCGAAGTAGCCCTTGAGCATGTACGTGCAGAACGGCACCGCGGTCGTGCAGTACACGAGCACGAGGCCGATCGAACTTCCCTGCAGCCCCAACGCGATGAGGATGTTGTACAACGGCACGATCAGCACCGCGAACGGGAACATCTGCACCACGAGGAACGACATCATCAGCGATCGCTTGCCGGGGAACCGGAAGCGCGACGCCGCGTAGCCCGTCGTCGCCGAGAGGAACACCGCGATGACCGTCGTCAGCAACGCGATCAGCACCGAGTTGCCGAACCAGGTGAGGAACGCGCCCTTCTCGCCGCCGAGGATCCGCGTGTAGTTGTCCAAAGAGGACTCGTTGAACAGCTGCGGGGTGGTCTCGACCGCGCGGGCGTCCGGCTTGAAAGACGTGACGAGCACCCAGAAGACCGGGAACACCGCGACCAGCGAGGCGACGATCAACCCGGCGTGCAGGCCGATCGACGCCAGCGGCGAACGGTCGGTGCGCTTGAGACGGCGCTCCGGTTTCACCATCTGCAAAGAAGAAGCGTCGAGCGTCATCACCACACCTCGCCTTGCTTGCGCAGCGCACGGCGATAGACCGTGGCGAAGACCAACAACACGGAGAGGATGAGCACGCCGTAGGTCGACGCGATCGCGTAGTCACGTGAGGCGCCGGAGAAGAAGCGCTCGAACGCGTACGTGACGAGGATGCGCGTGTTCGGGTTCGGGCCGGCGATCAGGTAGATCACCGGGAACATGTTGAACGTCCAGATGATGCCCAGCAGGATCACCGTCGACGAGACGGAACGCAGGCCGGGCAGCGTCACGTTCCGGAAGCGCTGCCACGGCGTCGCGCCGTCCATCTCCGCGGCCTCGTACAGGTCGCCGGGGATCGACTGCAGGCCACCGAGAAGCGCCACCATCATGAACGGCACGCCGAGCCAGACGTTGACGACGATCACGGCGAACAGCGCCCAGTCGGACTGGCCGAGCCACACCGGGTCGGGCAGGCCGACGGCGCGCAGCAGCTGGTTGATGATCCCGTACTGCGCGTTGAACATGTACTTCCACGCGAACGCGCTGATGAACGCGGGCACGGCCCACGGCAGGATCAGCAGGACGCGGTAGAGCGTGCGGCCCTTGACTTCGCGGTTGAGCAGCAGCGCGAGGCCCAGGCCGATCGTGTAGTGGAAGAACACGCAGCCGAAAGTCCAGATGAGCGTGCGGACCAGCGTGCCCCAGAACGCGCCGTACGACGAGTCGCCGGACAGGACGTTCAGGTAGTTCTTGAAACCAACGCCGTCGTACGTCGCCGGGCGGTCGAGCACCGGGTTCGCGATGTTGGCCTCGTTGATGTTCGTGAAGGTGAAGAACACGCCCTGGGCGAGCGGGTAGAGCACCAACACCGCGATGACCACCACGACCGGCAGGACCATCGCGTACGCGTACCAGTGCCGTTCCAAAAACCGGCGCACCGAATCTCTCCCCTCGACTAATTGGGTGGCCGGGAAGCCCCGGCCACCCGGTCACTGATCAGCCGATGGAGTACTCGGGAACGACGGTGTCCTTGTAGGCCTTGGCGACCTCGTCGAGCGCCGCCTTGGGCTCCTTCTTGCCGGCGAGAACGTCGGCGTAGGCGATCTTCAGCGGGTCGAACAGCTGGCCGCCCTCGGGGATCCACGGACGGGCGTGCGCGGCCTTGGCGACCGGCTCGAACGCGGACACGACGGCGTTGGCCTTCACGTCGGCGTTGCCGTACGCGGACTTGCGGGTCGGCAGCAGGCCGAGCTCCTTCGCGACCTGGGCCTGTGAGTCGGCCGAGCTCATGCACTGGATGAACTTGATCGAGGACGTCTTGGCCTTGGTGCCCTGGCGGATCACGTAGTCGTGGCCACCGACCGGAGCGCTGCCCTTGCCGGCGGAGTCACCGGGGACCGGCGCGATGCCGAGGTTCGCGGCGTCGGTGAACGCGGCGCCCTTGAGGTAGTCGGCGACGGCCCACGGACCGTTGACGACCATGGCGGCCTCACCGGACGAGAACGCGGCCTGCATGTTCGCGTACGAGTTCGTCGGGTCGAGCGCGGTGGACGCGGCCTTGGCGTCGAGCAAGCCCTTGGCGGTCTGCAGCGCCTTCACGTTGTCCGCGGAGTTGACCACGATCTTCTTGGCGGAGGCGTCGACCAGGTCGCCGCCCGCGCCGTAGATGAACGGCAGCGCGTAGTACGCGTCGTTGTTGAGGAAGAACGACTTCTCGCCACCCAGCTTGGCGGCGGCTGCCTTGAGCTCGTCCCACGTCTTCGGCGGCTCGACACCCGCGTCCGCGAGCTTCTTCTTGTTGTACAGCAGCGCGAGCGAGTCGGTGACCTGCGGAACGCCGTACGACTTGCCCTCGTACTTCGTGGAACCCAGCGGAACTTCCAGGAAGTCGCCGGTGTCCTTCGCGAGGTCGGTGTCGCTCAGGTCGGCGACGAGGCCGTTCTTCGCGAGCTGAGGCACCCAGGCGACCTCGGAGCGGAACACGTCGGGCCCCTGACCGCCCTGCGCCGCGGTCTTGTAGTTGTTCAGGGCCTGGTCGAACGCGACGGTCTCGGTCTTGACCTTGTAACCGTCCTTGGTGGCGCAGGCCTCCGCGATCTTCTTGAAGACCGGGCTCTCGTTGGGACCACTGGTGTCCCAGAAGGTCACTTCGCCCGAGTCGGTTCCGCTGTTGCTGCTCGATCCACCGCTTCCGCAGGCGGTGAGCACGAGGGCGACACCCGTCGCCATGGCGGTCACGAGGGTTGTCCGTCGCATCGTTGCTGCCGTTCCCTCCAGCTGGGGCCTCATCTCCGAGTGAGACAAGGGTCTTGCAAGGTTTTGCGATAATGTTGCGGGCGATTTCACTACCAGAACCATGGTCAGGTCAAGACGTCGACCGTAACCAAGCCGTAACGGCCCTGTCTTGCAAACGCTCGTTGCAAATTTTTTCCTAACACGGCAGGCTTGCGCCAAACCTGATCTGAGCTGGGAGGCAACGTGTCCGGACTGTCCGAGATCGCGAGGGCAGCCGGGGTGTCCATCTCGACCGTGAGCCGTGTTCTCAACAGGCGCGCCGGTGTGAACGAGGAGACCCGGCAACGGGTGCTGTCGGTCCTCGCGGAGATGCCGTACACCCCGCGCGGACTCGGTGCGTTGCAACGCACCGGCGTGATCGGCCTGCTGGTGCCGGAGCTCTCGAACCCGGTCTTCCCGGCGTTCGCCGAGGCCCTGGAGACGCGGGCCGCGCGCCTGGGCTACTCGTCACTGCTGTGCAACACCCGCAGCGGCGCCCCGATGGGCGAGGAGGAGTACGTCCGGATGCTCCTGGCCCGCGGGGTCGAGGGCATGGTGTTCGTGTCACCGGAGATCACCAACGTCGAGGTGCCGCTCGGTCAGGCGCCCCGCCCGAGCTACTACGCGAAGCTCCTGGCGGACGGCGTCCACATGGTCTTCCTGAACGGTGCCACGCCCGCGCTGGACGTGCCCGACGTGACGGTGGACGAGCAGCTCGCGGGCTACATGGCCACCAAGCACCTGATCGAGCTGGGCCACGAACGGATCGGGTTCGTCTCGGGTCCGGCGCGCTCGCTGCCGTCGCGCCTGAAGCGCGCCGGATGGGCCGCCGCGCTGGAGGAGAACCACCTGCCGGCGGGCTCGGAGTACGTCGCGCACGCGCCGTTCAGCGCTGAGGGCGGCGGTCAGGCCGTGGCGCAGCTACTGGACACAGTGACGCCCACGGCGGTGATCTGCTCGTCCGACCACATGGCGCTCGGCGTCATGCGCGAGGCACACCAACGAGGGATCTCGGTACCCGGAGAGCTGTCCGTCGTCGGGTTCGACGACATCCCATTGGCTGCCTATTCTTCGCCCGCTTTGACGACGCTCGCCCAGCCGATCGAGGAGATGGCCGCGGCCGCGATCGACGAGCTCGTGCTGCGCTTGGACCCGGATCGCCGCAGGCAGGGGACCGACAACTACACCCGCGTGTTCCGGCCGCGGCTCGTCGCGAGGGAATCGTCTGCGCCTCCCAAGTGAGATGTCCGATTGACCTAATTGGTCTGGACCAAATTCTGAACAAGGCAGATGGGTCAACCTGCGCGGATGCGTCATTTGAGGGACGCAGGTCACCCTGACTTCACGAATTGGTTCTGAACCGTTACGGTCCTTTCATGGCGCGGTCGATGCATGTGCGACGTCCGGCAACGTTGGCCTCTCTGGCCGCTGAGCTGGGCGTTTCCCGGACAACGGTGTCCAACGCGTACAACCGGCCCGACCAGCTCTCGCCCGAGCTGCGTCGGCGGGTGTTGGACACGGCCCGAAGGCTGGGTTATCCCGGCCCGGATCCTGTGGCGCGGTCGTTGCGCACGCGCAAGGCCGGGGCGGTGGGCCTGTTGCTCACCGAGAACCTCTCCTACGCGTTCCGCGACCCGGCCGCGATCGGGTTCCTGGAGGGCCTCGCGCTCGCGTGTGAGGACGCCGGAACCGGTCTGCTGCTGGTCCCCGCGAACCCCGAACGCGAGGACGTCGCGTCCGTCCACCGTGCCGGTGTCGACGGCTTCGTCGTCTACTCGGTGCCGGACGACGACCCGCACCTCGCCGCCGTGCTGGAACGCCCGGTGCCCACCGTCGTCTGCGACCAGCCGGACCTCGGCACCGTGGACCGCGTCGGAATCGACGACCGCGGCGCGATGTACGAGCTCGCGAAGCACCTGATCGGGCTGGGCCACCGTCGCATCGGCGTCGTGTGCATGCGTCTCGCGCGGGACCGCAACGACGGCTTCGTGACGCCGGACCGCCAGCACGCCGCGCACTTCCACGTGCAGCGCAACCGCCTGTCGGGCCTGGCAGAGGCGTTCAGCGAGGCCGGCGTCGACTGGTCGCAGGTGCCCGTGGTCGAGCGCTTCGACCACAACATGGTCTCCGGCGCGTCCGGCGCGGCCCAGGTGCTCGACCGCGACCCGCAGATCACCGCCCTGATCTGCACCTCGGACGTGCTGGCGCTGGGAGCGATGACCGAGGCCGCCCGCCGTGGCCTGCGCGTGCCCCACGACATCACGGTGACCGGGTTCGACGGCATCCGCGCCGGTGAGGAGGCCGGGCTCACGACGGTCCGTCAGCCGGTGCTGGAGAAGGGCCGGGCGGCGGGCAAGCTGCTGCTCGACACGAACGAGCGCACGCGGCCGCGGTCGGTCAACCTCGCGACCGAACTGATCATCGGCAACACGTCGGCGGCGCCGCGCGGTGGTGCCGAGGAGCGCTGGTTCGGGCCGTGAGGCCTAGTGTTCGAGCCTGAAGACCACGGGTGAGCTGGCCTTCCCGGCCAGCTTCGCCACCAGCAGGTAGTCGCCGGGCCCGACCCGCGTGTGCGCGCCACAGCCAGGCGTCGAGGTCGAGCCGGCCCACTTCGTGCCGTAGTTGAAGGCTTCCTTGGGCTGCATCACGCGCACCTCGTTGCCCACGGCGGACAAGCAGTGGTTGCTCGACCACAACACGGTCGCGCCGTCCGCGGTCAGCACGTTCAGCTCGCGGTGCTGGCGCCCGATGTCCCTGATGCACGGCACCGGCCCGGTGTTGACGATGTCCATGGACAGTTCTGGCTGGTCACCGATGGTGTAGAAGGGCTTGTTGGCCTTCGCCACGACCCCGATCACGTCGTCCGGGCAGGGCTGCGGCGGTCCCGGAGGCGGGGGCGGCGGAGTTTCGGAGGTCGGCGACGGCGGCGGGGTCGTAGAACTGGACGACGCGGCCGCCGGGCTCTCGGACATGCTCGGCGGCGGGTTCGAGGACGACGCCGCGGCCGCGTTCGTGGGCTGGGAGGTCTCGGCGTCCGAGCCGAACATCCCGACGATCCAGATGACGAGCAGGAGTGTGACCAGCGCTGCCCCGATCGCGGCGAGGCGGCGGCGCCAGTACACCGTGGGCGGCAGCGGACCTGTGGGCTCGATCACGGCCCGAACGTAGCCCGACCAGGTCTGATCCAGGCGTAGGCGAGCGTCGCTCGATCCGGTGAACGTGATATTGAGCGGAAACCCCTTGTGAACGTGCGCTAACTCCGGTTCCAATCGACGCGGGGTCCGCCGGTAGGCCATGGAGGTGTGTCACATGACCGCGATCGACGAACTGCTCAAGCGGAACTACGAGCTCGGGAACGTGGTTCCAGGAGACCGCTCGTCCGCGAAGCCGTCCCTGCAGGTGGCGATTCTGACCTGCATGGACTCGCGCATCCGGGTGTTCGAGATCTTCGGGTTGAAGCAGGGTGAGGCGCACGTGCTGCGCAACGCGGGAGGGGTCGTCACCGACGACGCCATCCGCTCGCTCGCGTTGAGCCAGCGCAAGCTCGGCACGCGCGAGGTGCTGCTCGTGCACCACACGAACTGCGGCCTGGAGATGGTGACCGAGGACGACTTCAAGGACGAGCTGGAGACCGACACCGGTCTGCGCCCGACCTGGGCCGTCGAGGCGTTCAAGGTCGTCGAGCAGAGTGTGCGCGGGTCGATGGCGCGGCTGCGGCGCAGCCCGTTCATCCCGCACACGGACAAGATCCGGGGGTTCGTCTACGACGTGCACACCGGTGAGCTGCGCGAGGTCGACGCCGCCGAGACCGCCGCCGCCTGAACTTCGGGAACGCGGGGGCCCCGCGTTACCCCTGGGGTAACGCGGGGCCCCCGCGTTACCTTGCGCGACAATGGCGGCGATGAATCACGAGTTGCTGTTGGGCTGGTGGGACACCACCGCCCGTGACCTGCCGTGGCGCCGTCCCGACTGCACCGCCTGGGGCGTGCTGGTCAGCGAAATCATGTTGCAGCAGACGCCGGTCTCGCGCGTCGAGCCGATCTGGCACGAGTGGCTGGCGCGCTGGCCGGTGCCGTCGGCGATGGCCGCGTCGTCACAGGGCGAGGTGCTGCGGATGTGGGGCAAGCTCGGCTACCCCCGTCGTGCCATGCGGCTGCACGAGGCCGCCACCGCCATCGCACGTGACCACGGCGACGTGGTGCCGTCGGACATCGAGACGCTGGAGTCGTTGCCCGGCATCGGCAGCTACACGGCTCGTGCGGTGGCCACGTTCGCGTACGGGCAGAAGTGCGCTGTCGTCGACACGAACGTCCGGCGCGTGGTCGCTCGGGCCGTGCACGGAGCCGGTGACGCCGGGCCGCCGTCGACCAAGCGCGATCTGCGTGACGTCGAGGCGATCCTGCCAGAGGCCCAGGACGACGCCGCGGTGTTCTCGGCGGCGTTGATGGAGCTCGGGGCGTTGATCTGCACGGCGAAGAACCAGAAGTGCGCGGACTGCCCGTTGTTCGCGGAGTGCGCGTGGCAGCTGAACGGCCGCCCGGCCTACGCGGGGCCGGAGAAGAAGGTGCAGAAGTTCGCCGGCACCGACCGTCAGGTGCGCGGCAAGCTGCTCGACGTGCTGCGGGGCGCGCCCGGCCCGGTGCCCAAGGGCCAGCTCGACATCGTCTGGAACGACATCACGCAACGCGAGAAGTGCCTGGTCTCGCTGCTGGACGACGGCCTGGTCGAGCAGACGCGCGACGGCCTGTTCGCACTGCCTGGGGAGCACTGATGCACGCGCTGGTGGCGTTCTTCGACGACGAGGCGGACAAGAAGGTCCGTGAGCTGCAACGACGCGTGGGCGCGAAGCACGCGTACCCGCCGCACCTGACCTACGCCGTCGCGAGCACCATCGGCCCCAAGGTCCGCAAGGAGCTGCGCGAGGACCTGGAACGGCTGTGGCTGCCGGACCTGTACCTGCACACGCTCAGCACGTTCTCGACCTCGGAGAACGTGCTGATGCTGGGCGCCGTGGTCGACACCGAACTGCTCGCCGTCCACTCCGCGATCCACGACGTGCTCGCGAGCAAGGTGAAGAACCCGAGCGCCTACTACCTGCCGGGCAACTGGGTGCCGCACTGCACGCTCGTCCACGACGTCGACGACGAGGCGATGAAGGCCGCGTTCGCCGCGGTGTTCCCGGTCGAGCCGATCCGCGCGAAGGTCCGCGAGGTGTCGGTTGTCGACACTCAGACCGGCGAGATCGACGTGCTCAAGAAGGCCTCGACGGCGCCGCGGTAGACCCACGGCGCGGTGGCGTGCACGACGTGGCCGGCCTCCTCGACGTAGAGGTACCGGCCGTCTGAACGCCGTGCCGCCTCTTCCATCTGGTTCGGCAGCTGACCGCCCTTGCCCGCCTCGATCACGAGCGACGGGCACCGCACGGCGTCGATGAAGTCCCAGTACGCCCGCGTGCCCCAGTGGCCGGCGATCTCGTAGAGGTCGTCCATCTCGGCGATCAGGTGCCAGCCGTCCTCGCGTTCCTCGAAGTACTCGGCGAACACGGGCGAGCCGAAGTACGACGTCACGTGCCCGAGCGACTGGAAGGGCACCGGCCAGGCGTCGAAGAGCCACTTCCACTCGTCGATCGTCCTTCCCCTGTTGTCCGGGGCGAAGTCCTCGACCACAATCGCGCGCACCAGGTCCGGACGGGCCGCCGCGAGACACCACGCGTGCAGCCCGCCCATGGAGTGCCCGATCACCACGGCGGGTCCGAGGTCCAGGTCCTCGATGGCGGCAGCGGCGTCGGCGACGAAGTCCTCGGTGCGGAACGGCCCCCGCCGCGGGTTCCGGCCGTGCCCGCGCTGATCGATCCCGACCACGCGGCCGAACGGCTTGAGCCACTGCGCGACCGGCCACCAGGCGGTGGCCCTGCTCATCAGACCGTGCAGGAGCAGTACGCCTTGACCCGTTCCGCCGAACTCCACCACCGACACAGGGATGATTAACGCATGAAGGCCCGCCCGTACCTGATCGCCCTGGTGTTGATCGTGCTCGTCGCCGGTCTGCTCGTCGTGTTCAGAACGCCGAGCAACGACCCG
Source organism: Lentzea sp. NPDC102401 (assembly GCF_044765805.1). Taxonomy (NCBI): domain Bacteria; kingdom Bacillati; phylum Actinomycetota; class Actinomycetes; order Pseudonocardiales; family Pseudonocardiaceae; genus Lentzea; species Lentzea sp. NPDC102401. The sequence continues at coordinate 358,932 of NZ_JBIWKS010000011.1, forward strand.
GCGAAGCAGCGGGAGACGTCACCGGAGGCGGCTGTGGAGGCCGGTGCGGGCGCGGGCGACCCCTACTACCCGACGGACGGCAACAGCGGCTACGACGTCACGCTCTACGACCTCGCGATCACCTACGACCCAGGGGCCCAGCAGCTCGACGGCGTCGCGTCCGTCACCGCGACCGCCACGTCCGACCTGTCGCGCTTCAACCTCGACCTGAAGGGCCTGAAGGTCAGCGAGGTGAAGGTCGGCGGCCAGCCGGCGAAGTTCGCGCAGGAGGGCGACCACGAACTGGTGATCACGCCTGCTGCCCCGCTCGCGAAGGGCAAGCCGTTCACCGCCGTCGTCACCTACGGCGGCAAGCCCACGACGATCGACGACGCGTCGCTGGGCCGCAGCGGCTGGCAGGTCTCGTCCACCGGCGGCGCGTTCGCCGCGGGTCAGCCGCACTCCGCGACGACGTGGTTCCCGGCCAACGACACCCCGCGCGACAAGTCGGCGCTGAAGATCGCGGCCCGCGTCCCCGACGGCTGGACGGCGATCTCGAACGGCCTAGAAGGCCCGGTGACGCGCGACGGCGGCTGGACGACGTTCAACTGGTCGGAGGAGACGCCGCTCGCGACGTACCTGGCCACGGTGGCCGTCGACAAGTTCGAGGTGGTGCGCTCCCAGCTGCCGAACGGCACGCCGGTGCTCGACGCCTACGCTCCCGGCACGTCCGCCGCCAAGAAGCCGATCCAGGCCCAGGGCCCGGAGATCCTCGCCTACCTGGAGACGAAGTTCGGCCCGTACCCGCAGCGCGCGGCGGGCAGCATCTGGGTGGCCGACCAGATCGGGTTCTCGCTGGAGACCCAGACCCGGCCGATCTACGCCGCGTGGGCGGACCTGGAGACGGTCGTGCACGAGAACGCCCACCAGTGGTTCGGCGACTCGGTCTCGATCAGGAACTGGGCGGACATCTGTCTGAACGAGTGCCTCGCGTCCTATGCGCAGTGGCTGTGGCTGGAGAAGGAGGGCACGGACCTCGACCAGCGCTACCGCGACAACGTCGAACAACGGCGCGAGCGGTCGTCGTTCTGGGCGCCGAAGCTCTACGACATGGGCAAGGGCAACGAGTTCCGCGGCGTCTACGACAAGGGCCTCATGGGGATGCACGCGCTGCGCAAGACGGTCGGCGACGACGTGTTCTTCAAGGCCCTGCAGTCGTGGACGGCCGGGCATCGCGACGGCAACGCCACCTGGCCGGAGTTCGAGGACCACTTCAAGCAGGCCTCCGGGCAGCCGCTGGACGGGTTCTTCAAGGCCTGGTTCCGCGACTCGGGCATTCCCGGCGATCAGTACCTGCTGCCTGTCGGTGTGCGCCGCTAGAGTCGATGGCATGGCAGTCGTGAAGATCAACGCGATCAAGGTCCCCGAGGGCAGCGGCCCCGAGTTGGAGAAGCGGTTCGCCGCCCGCCTGGGCGCGGTCGACAACCAGCCCGGCTTCCTCGGCTTCGAGCTTCTGCGCCCGGTCGCGGGCGAGGACCGCTACTTCGTCGTCACGCACTGGGAGACCGATGAGGCCTTCACCGCGTGGCGCGACGGCGAGGCCGGTGCGGCCGCACACTCCGGTGAGCGCGCACGGCCCGTGTCGAGCGGTGCCGACCTGCTGGAGTTCGAGGTCGTGCTCGGGAGCAAGCCCAAGCAGTGATCGAGCAGTCCTACGACCAAGCCGCTGAACTGATCGCCGGAGCGGACGCCGTGCTCGTCTGCGCCGGTGCGGGCATGGGGGTGGACTCGGGTCTCCCGGACTTCCGCGGTACCGAGGGCTTCTGGCGGGCGTATCCGCCCTACGAGCGCCTCGGGCTGAAGTTCGAGGAGATCGCCGACCCCGTGCACTTCGCCGACGATCCCGCGCTGGCGTGGGGTTTCTACGGCCACCGGCTCAACCTGTACCGCGAAACGGTGCCGCACGAGGGTTTCGCCGTTCTGCGGTCATGGGGTGCGCGGGTCTTCACGTCCAATGTGGACGGTCAGTTCCAGAAGGCGGGCTTCACCGACGTCGCCGAGGTCCACGGTTCGATCCACCACGCCCAGTGCGCGGAACCGTGCACCGACGACATCTGGGAGTGCTCGTTCGACGTCACCGTCGATCCGACGACGATGCGCGCGGTGGGCGAGTTGCCGTCGTGCCCTTCGTGCGGTGGGCTGGCGCGGCCCAACATCCTGATGTTCGGCGACTGGGGCTGGGTACCGCACCGCAGCCAGCAGCAGTTGGACGAGCTGACGGAGTGGCGGCGTTCGCACCGCGAGCTCGTCGTGATCGAGATCGGCGCCGGCACCGCCGTGCCGACCGTGCGGCGTCAGGCCGAGCTGGCGAGCGCGGCTTCCGGTTCGCTGATCCGGATCAACACCCGCGAACCCGCGGTGCGGCACGGCCGAGGCGTGTCGCTGCCGGTCGGTGCCCTGGAAGCCCTCACAGCCTTGGCACGACGAACTGCGTGACGACGGCCCGGTGATCGCTGCCGGGCACGTCGAACACGTCCACCGTGTCCACCAGGACCTTCGAGTCGACCAGGACGTGGTCGATGGTGACCGGCGGCGGCCAGAACCCGCTGTTCGAGGGCCAGGTGTGGATGAGTCCCTTGCCGACCTGGTCGGCGGCGTCGACGTAGCCCTTGTTCAGCAGTCGCGTGAGGCCGACGTGGTCGAGCGTGGCGTTGAAGTCGCCCGCGAGCACCCTGATCGCACCGGTCGAGTCGGGCGAGGGCAGCCCGGCGAGCTCACGCTGCCACGCCTCCGGTCCCGCGGTGACGACCGGCGGCAACGGGTGCACCGAGACGACCTCGATGTCCTTGCCCGGCAGGTCCACCAACGCCCCTGCCTGCTGCAACGTGCCCGGCGGCGTCAGATTCCTCCGCGTGAGCGGGAACTTCGAGGCGAGCCCGCTGCCGGAGCCGCCCGGCTCGTCCAGGAAGACCCGGTTGGGCAGCACCTGGTTCAGCCCGGCCCGGTCGAGGTCGCGCACCATGTCGGGCGTCAGTTCCTGCATCGCGAGGACGTCGATGCCGCGCTTCCTGACCTCCTGGACGATGAACTGGGCGTCCGCGATGCCGGTGAGCAGGTTCGCGGTCATCAGCCTGACCTGCTGTCCCACCCCGTTCGGCCGTGCGTCGGAAAACGCCCGCGGCGCCACGTTCGCGACCAGCACGATTCCGACGAGAGTCATCGTCAGCCCGACGACCCACCTCTTGCGGAACAACGCCAACAACCCGACGAGCAGGCCGGCCACGGTGATGTAGGGGGTCAGCGACGTCGCGGCGATCATGTACCGCGACCCGTCGATGCCGAGCAGTCTGACCAACGCCGCGGCGACGAACGCGATCGCGCTCAGGACCAGCAAGAACGTGGCGATCCCGCTCCTGGCCGGCTTCACCTCGGTGGTGGCCACGCCGTGCAGTGTGCCCGAACGCGCGTCGGTCTCCGGTGTGGTGCTCACACCCGAATGGACGGCCGGCGCCCTGCTCCCGTTGCCCGCGAAAAATTGTCAGACCCCTCCGTCATGCTGATTCCAACCGACTCTGAGGGGGCCCGATGGGAGCCAAGGACTGGATGCTCTTCTACGCATCCGACGACGTCAGCAAGGTGCTGCGGGCAGCGCCGAAGATCGACCGGGAGGCCACGGCGGCCTTCGTCGAGCGCCTCTACCCGTCCCACGACATTCGCCCGATCGAGGACGGCAACCTCCACTACGGCAACCCACCGGAGGGCAAGGTCTACGCCGGTGTGTTCGAGGGCCTGTCGATCATCTGCACGCAGGACGCGGCCGGCGACTCCTACACCGACCTGCCGGAGCAGTTCGTCAGCGAGGCCGCGGGCCGCACCCTGTACCTGCACGCGATGCACAGCGTCGTCGACTTCTTCTCCTACGCCGTCTGGGAGCCGGACGGCACGGTGCGCCGCGCGTACAGCCTCTCCCCCGACAGCGGCGTGATCGCCGACGTGGGCACTCCCCTCCCGTTCGAGGAGAAGTACCTGGCGGGCGACCCGGAGTTCCTCGAGTCCCTGGACTCCGACGAGGAGTACCCGTTCCGCTTCCACCCGCTCGACCTGGCCGAGGCCGCCCTGCGCGCCCTGTTCGGCTTCAACTACGAGGGCGCGTACGAGGACGACGACCCGGAGCTGGAGGACGTCGTGCTGGCGGGCTACGCCGTCACTCCGCGCTGACTGCCGGGCACGAGGCTGAGGAGGTCGATGATCGCGTCGACCTTCCGCGACAGGAACCGCGGATGAATCGGACCGTCGAGCACCGTGTAGGCGATCCCGGACTCAAGGCACGGGTTGAACACATGTGCCGCGCCGACGAGGTCGCTGGTGAACGCCACGTACGCGTGGTCCACGGATACCGGTAGTCGCAGTGGCATCCACAGCGGCCGGTCCTCGCTCTCGACGGTGCGCGGCATCTCGCGGGCCCATCTCCCACCGAGCCCTCCGCCGAAGGACTGCGTGATCTTCAACGGCACGAGGTCGGCGGTGGCCACCTCGATCCTCGTCTCCTGGGCGGTCCGGGTGCTGGTCGACGTCGCCACCTCCATCGACGCCTCGCTGACCCGAACCCGCCATCCGTTCCGCGAGAAGTCCAGCGCGTAGTCGAAGCTCGATCCCGACGCCCGCCCGAGCCACTTGAGCACCGTCCCGTACTGGCTCGCCATCGCCCGTGTCAGATCGGCCGACCACGGCCGCGCACCGGTCCGCCGGTCCGCGGCCGTGCCACCAAGGCTTTCCGCGAACTCGGTCAGCTCGACCAGGCGGGCGTGTTCCGCCTTCCTCCGGCCGCGCAGCACCAACCCGTACGCCACGGCGGCGAGAACGCCGACGCAGAGCACGAAGAGCCAGAGCCGCACTTCCCAGGTGTGCATCGTCAGACGGTCGCAGCAGGGTGCCGCGGCCGCGCGCCCGGCATGCGGTCGAGCAGCCCGCAGATCGTGTCGACCACGACCATCAGGTCGTCGGGGTAGATGTGGTCGGGCGCGACCAGGTAGACGAAGCCCGACTCGAAGGTCAGCGACATCCTGCTGGCCCAGCTGGGCAGGCTCTCCGCCTGGTCGATGAGCCAGTGCAGCGCGTCGAAGTTCAGTTCCCTCGCCGCAGCAGCGGGATCACTGCCGTACGCCGAGAACTCCTGGTCCATGGGCGGCAGCAACGGCACCGGCAACCACTCGGCATCGGCCTGCTTGGCGGTTTCCGGTTCGTTGCCGACGATCTGCTTCCACTCGGACTCGAGCCGGCCGGGTGACAGCGGCTGTCCGTTGGTGACGCTGTACTTGTTCGGCCGCGTCACCTTCAGCGGAGCCAGGCGAGCGGTGGCGATCTCGATGCGGTGCTCCTGCAGCCAGCGCACTCCGAAACCGCGGCTGTCGTACCGGATCGATGCCTCGGTCACCCTGACGTGCCACGGGCCGCGCTGGAAGTCCAACGACAGGTCGAACTGCCGCTTCGACCGGAACGCGATCGAGAACTCGTTCGAGAACGGCTTGCACAATTCGGCCGTCCACATGCCCGCCTCGTCAGGACCGAGCACCTTGCCGCCGAGACGCTGCGCCAGCGGGGTCAACGCGGCATTCTGTGCGTCCCGCGCTTTTCCGTGGCTGCGGAACTGGAGCAGGCGCCGCACGACCATGAACACGATCATGATGGCAAGGGTGGCCAGAACAAGAGGACTGAGCAGGTAGTCCGTGACCCACAGCTTCAGAAGATCCATGATCAGAGGTCCAGATACCCTTCGATGCGCTGTTTCGAGTGATCAGTTCCGGTCTCGCGAGACTCGACGGCCTGCTGTCGCAGGGACTCGTTTCGCGCGCCCTTCTCGTGGGCGGGATTCACCTGAGCGAGGACCTCGTTGCCGACGGCGTCGAGCATCGACTTCCCGAATCCCTGCTTCATGCGCTCGCCGACGATGCCGTCGTGGCTGTTCATCCGGGTGAGCGGGTTGCTCCTGAACGTCTCCCACTTCGTCTTGCCGTGGAGTGCGTCGGTCGCTTCCTGGCTTCGGACCTTCTTGTCCGCCATGGCCTTCTTGAAGCCGGTGCCGAGGTTCTTCGCCTTGGTCGCCAGGTTGCGCAGGAAGTCCATGATCTTGGTCAGCAGCTGTCGCAGCTTCGCGACGATGCGCGACACCCGGCTCGCGGTGGAGGCCACGCGAACGCCGGTCGCGGCACCCGCGGCGGCCGTTGAAGCACCGCAACTCACGCATAGCCCTGGGCGGTGTCGCGGAACTTCTCCACACCGGAGTCCAGCCCTTCGGTCATCGCGGTGAGCGTCTCCTTGAGATCCCCGAGCATCTCCGTGTACTGCTGCTTCACGAAGATCCCGACCACGCCCCACGACTTGTCGCCGACGTCGGACTTGTCGACGAGACCGGTGACCTCGCCGGCGAACCCGCGGTGGCCCTGAAGCTTGTCGGCGTACTCCCGCAACTCCTCCGGTTCGACGCTGAACCCGCTCACCGGCCGTCCTCGTCGTCGAAGAGGTTCAGGAACTTGCCATCCTTTGTGGGCGGAGCGGCGGACGGCTGCGACCTGTCGTCCCAGGCGTTGCCGCGCATGATGTTCTGGTCGGAGAAGTCGTCGTGCGGTTCGGGCGCGGGCCTGCGCGGCGGAGCGGGCGGCTGCCGGACCTGGCCCGCGTTCTGGGGCGGCGAGGGCATCGGCCGCGCGGGAGGCATCGGCGGCCGAGGCGGTGCCGCGGGGGCGGTCTCGTCCGTCCTCACGGCGCGGAGCTCCTCTTTGGACATTCCGAAGAGCTGCGCCTGGGTTTCGAGAACCTGGTCGGACAGCTTCATGTCGTCGCCGATCGCGCCCTCGACGATGCCCGCCTGGCGACGAGCGGCCTCGGCGACGGCCTTCTGCAGCGTCGACATCAGTTCGGCGGCGAGGGCGTGCGGTGGGCGGCGCATCGCCTGGTCGGTCAGCCGGATGTCCTTGATGCTGCCCGACGGACCTGCCACCACCGTCACGGCGCGGTCGGCCGAGGTGGCGACCGCCTCCAGATCGGTGAGTTGTTGCCGCATCTCGCCGACCTTCGCGAACTGCTGGTCAACGCGCTGCATCTGAGACTGGAACCGCTCGAACTGAGCGACCAACTGCTCGAACGCCGCCGACGGCACACGGACCTCCTCCTGGACCCACCCGCGCAAGATCACGCGAGCGGAAGACATGGTGGCAGGAGGAGTTTCCTGTTCGCGGCGAAACGGACGAACCAACGTAGCCGGGTGATCCACACGACAGGGCGCCCAGACGAGAACGGCCCCCAGGCCGGAAGCCTGGGGGCCGTTCTCACGTGCTGCCTAGATCACTCGGACTCGTTCGCCGGAGCGTCCTGCGGCTCGATGGCCGCGGGGGCCGCGAGCTCGACGGGCGGGGCGTCCGGGACGCGGTTCGGCTTGGCCTCGCCGCGGAACACGAACTTCGCCTTGTCGTGCTGGTCCGACTCGCCGTCCCAGCCCTCGACGTCGGTGATGATGATCTGGCCCGGCTGGAGTTCGCCGAACAGGATCTTCTCCGACAGGGTGTCCTCGATCTCGCGCTGGATCGTCCTGCGCAGCGGACGGGCACCCAGGACCGGGTCGAAACCGCGCTTCGCGAGCAGGGACTTGGCCCTGTCGGTCAGCTCGATCGCCATGTCCTTGTTCTTCAACTGCTGCTCGACGCGGGCGATCATCAGGTCCACCATCTTGATGATCTCGTCCTGCGTGAGCTGGTGGAAGACGATGATGTCGTCGATGCGGTTGAGGAACTCGGGCCGGAAGTGCTTCTTCAGCTCGTCGTTGACCTTGTTCTTCATGCGCTCGTAGTTGGACGCGCCGTCCTGACCCGAGGTGAAGCCGAGGCCGACGGCCTTGCTGATGTCCGACGTGCCCAGGTTCGACGTGAAGATGATGACGGTGTTCTTGAAGTCCACCGTCCGGCCCTGACCGTCGGTCAGGCGGCCGTCCTCCAGCACCTGGAGCAGCGTGTTGTAGACCTCCTGGTGGGCCTTCTCGATCTCGTCGAACAGCACGACGGAGAACGGCTTGCGGCGCACCTTCTCGGTGAGCTGGCCGCCCTCCTCGTAGCCGACGTACCCGGGAGGGGCACCGAAGAGCCGCGACGCGGTGTACCGGTCGTGGAACTCGCCCATGTCGATCTGGATGAGCGCGTCGTCCTCGCCGAACAGGAAGTTCGCCAGCGCCTTCGACAGCTCGGTCTTACCCACACCGGACGGGCCGGCGAAGATGAACGAGCCGGAGGGGCGCTTGGGGTCCTTCAGACCGGCGCGGGTGCGGCGGATCGCCTTCGACACGGCCTTGACCGCGTCGACCTGGCCGATGATCCGCTTGTGCAGCTCGTCCTCCATGCGGAGCAGACGCGTGGTCTCCTCCTCGGTGAGCTTGAACACCGGGATGCCGGTCCAGTTGGCGAGGACCTCGGCGATCTGCTCGTCGTCGACTTCGGCGACGACGTCCAGGTCACCGTCCTTCCACTGCTTCTCCCGCTCGGCCTTCTGACCCAGCAGCGTCTTCTCCGCGTCACGCAGCTTCGCCGCGCGCTCGAAGTCCTGCGCGTCGATCGCGGACTCCTTGTCGCGACGGACGTCCGCGATCTTCTCGTCGAACTCGCGCAGGTCCGGCGGCGCGGTCATCCGGCGGATGCGCATGCGCGCACCGGCCTCGTCGATGAGGTCGATCGCCTTGTCGGGCAGGAACCGGTCGTTGATGTACCGGTCCGCCAGCGTGGCGGCCGCGACCAGCGCGGAGTCGGTGATCGAGACGCGGTGGTGCGCCTCGTACCGGTCACGCAGACCCTTGAGGATCTCGATCGTGTGCTCCAGCGACGGCTCGCCCACCTGGATCGGCTGGAAACGGCGCTCCAGCGCGGGATCCTTCTCGACGTGCTTGCGGTACTCGTCCAGCGTGGTCGCACCGATCGTCTGCAGCTCACCCCGAGCCAGCATCGGCTTGAGGATCGACGCCGCGTCGATCGCGCCCTCCGCGGCACCCGCGCCGACGAGGGTGTGGATCTCGTCGATGAACAGGATGATGTCGCCGCGCGTGCGGATCTCCTTGAGGACCTTCTTCAGGCGCTCCTCGAAGTCACCGCGATACCGCGAGCCCGCCACCAGCGACCCGAGGTCGAGGGTGTAGAGCTGCTTGTCCTTGAGCGTCTCGGGCACCTCGCCCTTGACGACCATCTGCGCCAGCCCCTCGACCACGGCGGTCTTACCGACACCGGGCTCGCCGATGAGGACGGGGTTGTTCTTGGTGCGGCGCGACAGCACCTGCATGACCCGCTCGATCTCCTTGGCACGCCCGATGACCGGGTCGAGCTTGCCCTCACGGGCCGAGGCCGTGAGATTGCGCCCGAACTGGTCGAGCACCAACGAGGACGACGGCGTGCCCTCGCCACGACCGGTCGACTCCGCCGCACCCTTCTCGGTGGAGTAACCGGACAGCAGCTGCAGCACCTGCTGACGCACCCGGTTGAGGTCGGCCCCGAGCTTCACCAGGACCTGGGCGGCGACGCCCTCGCCCTCGCGGATCAGGCCGAGCAGGATGTGCTCGGTGCCGATGTAGTTGTGGCCGAGCTGAAGCGCCTCGCGCAGCGAGAGCTCCAGGACCTTCTTCGCACGGGGGGTGAAGGGGATGTGTCCACTCGGAGCCTGCTGGCCCTGGCCGATGATCTCTTCGACCTGCTGGCGGACGCCCTCCAGCGCAATCCCCAACGACTCGAGCGCCTTGGCGGCGACACCTTCACCCTCGTGGATCAGACCCAGGAGGATGTGCTCGGTGCCGATGTAGTTGTGGTTGAGCATCCGTGCCTCTTCTTGGGCAAGGACAACCACCCGCCTCGCGCGGTCGGTGAACCTTTCGAACATTCGCACTCCCTGACTGCTGCGTCGGCGGTCCTCGGCTCCACCGATCTACCCTGGTGAGCGCGGCACCGTGGCTCCACTGTAGTGGGCGGTACCGAGGCCTGTGGTTCCCGTCAGCGGCCAGCCGCCTCCGGAGAACATTGACATCTGCATCAACGCAGGTCGGGAGCAACGGATTCCACAGATCGGGCGATGTCCGCTGAACGCGAACAACCGACCGTTGAGCGATACTCCTGTGACCGGGCCCACCTGGGGAGGCGAAAGAAGGGCTATCTAGGTAAGGTTAGGCAAGCCTCATCGCATGAGATTGGACTTGCGCGTTGACCGTACCTACGAGGGTCTCACAGCAGAACCCGCGTGCGCTCACGCCACTGGCCGAATCCATCGCCCGCCTGCAGACCGGTACCGAGATCGTGTTCGGCACGCCTTCTGGGGACTGGACGGTCTGTTCGGACCTGCTGGCCGAGCCCACGCGCTTCGACCTGTGGCGCAAGGACCTCGCGGAGTGGATGGTCGAGCAGTACGGCGAGTCCGACGACCGCGCGACCGCCGGCTACGTCATGGGCTGGTACCTGCACCTGCCCGGCTACCTCGCGGGCCTGCTGTTCCACACCGCCCGCCGCGTCCCGACGCTCAAGCCGTCCGACATGGCGTTCCGCCTCAACACCTCCGGCCGCCCGCACCCGAACGGCACGGCCGTCCTGTGCGACGAGTTCGCCTGCCTGCCCGACGACCCGGCCTCGAACCACCCGGCCGCCACCGTCGTCGCGGACGAGGCGGCGCTGGCCGCGATCCTGCGCGCCCGCTACGCGGCCCACGCCGCCCAGTTCGTGGCCTCCTTCGGCCAGGTGGTCCGCTTCGGCCGCCGCCAGCTCTGGGCCGCCGCGACCGACATGCTGGAGTACGGCCCCTGGGCCGCGGGCCGCCTGTTCGGCGACGAGAACGCGGGCGTGACCGACGCGGCGATGATCCTGCCGGAGAAGCTGGAGCCGTTCGTCTCCGCTTCCACCCTGCACTTCACCGACGAGGGCTGGAAGCGCAAGCGGAACAGCTGCTGCTTCCACTACGTGCTGCCGAACGCGGAGCCGTGCACGGCCTGCCCGCGCACCTGCAACTGACCGGCCATCAACCCGCCCGCGGCGCCCTCAAGCCAGGGAAGGCGACAGCCGCGAACAGCCCCTACGGCAGCCGATGCCGCGACCCGACCGGCACCACCAGCGGCGTCCCGGAAACCGGATCCTCGACGACACGGGCGTCCAACCCGAACACGTCCATCAGCATCTGCTCGGTCAGCACCTCGGACGGCGTCCCCTGGGACACGATCCGCCCACCGCGCATAGCGACGATGGTGTCCGCGTACCGGGCAGCCAGGTTCAGATCGTGCAACACCATCACAATCGTCCGCCCCATGGACGCGTGCAGTTCCTGCACCAAATCCAGCACATCGATCTGATGAGCCAGATCCAAATAGGTGGTGGGCTCGTCCAGCAGCAACAGATCCGTGCCCTGGGCAAGAGCCATGGAGATCCACGCCCGCTGCCGCTGCCCACCGGACAGCTCGTCCACGGTGCGCTCGGCCAGATCCAGAATCCCGGTCATCTCCAACGCCGCGTCGACCGCCGCCGCGTCATCAGAAGACCACTGCCGATACCAGGACTGGTGCGGATGCCGTCCCCGAGCGACGAGATCCGCGACCGTCAGCCCCTCGGGAGCGGACGGAGCCTGGGGCAACATCCCCAGCACCCGAGCGACGTCCCGGGTGGACATCCGATCGATCTGCTTGCCGTCCAGCAGCACCGCCCCTGACCGCGCGGGCAGCAACCGCCCCAGAGCCTTCAGCAGTGTGGACTTGCCACACCCGTTGGGCCCGATCACCGCGGTCACGGTGCCGCCGATGATCGACAGGTCCAAACTGTCGACGACCAGCCGTTCCCCGTAACCGATCGACAGCGACGAAGCCTCAAGACGCACACTCATACCCGCGCCTCCCGGCGGCTTCGGATCAGCAGGAACATCAGATAGGGCGCGCCGAGCACGGCGGTGACGACGCCGACCGGCAGTTCGGTGCGGTAGATCGTTCGCGCGACCAGGTCCGACAGCATGACCAGCGCGCCGCCGATGACGACGGAGCCGAACAACGGCGGCTGCGCGGTCCCGGACAGACGCAGAGCGATCTGCGGCGATGCCAGAGCCACGAACGTGATCGGGCCGGCCGCGGCGGTGGCCACGGACGCCAGCACGATCGCCACGATGATCAGGAACGACCGCGCGACGTTCACCCGCACGCCGAGACCGCGTGAGGTCTGGTCGTCGAACTGCAGCGCGCCCAGCACGTGACCACCGACCAGGGCGACGGGAACCAGTACGACCAGCGCCAGGGCGACGGGCACGACGTGTTCCCAACCACGGCCGTTCAGGGAGCCGGTGATCCACACCATCGCGCGGCCCGCGTCCTGCACGTCGCCGACGGTCAGCAGGTAGTGCGTGAAGTTGCCGGCGACGGCGGTGATGCCGATGCCGACCAGCACCATCCGGAAGCCCTCGATGCCCTGCCGCCACGCCAGCGCGTAGACCAGCAGGCCCGCGAGCAGGCCGCCGGCGAGGCCCGCCAGGGGGACGCCGATCGACGCCGCACTGCCGGTCAACACGCCGAGCGAACCGGCGAAGGTGATCACCGAGACCGCGCCGGCGCCTGCTCCCCAGGTCACGCCGAGGATGTCGGGCGAGGCCAGCGGGTTGCGCACGATGGCCTGGAAGATCGCCCCGGACAGGCCCAGCGCGCCACCGACCAGCAGGCCCGTCAGCGCTCGCGGCATCCGGAGTTCCATGACCACGAACTGGTCGCGGCGCGTGCCTCCGCCCAGCAGCGTGTCGACGACCTGGGCCACGGTCAGCGGGAAGTCGCCGATCATGATGTCGGCGATCAGCACCGCCGCCAGCACGACCAGCGACGCCGCCACCACCAGCAACGGCCGGCGGCGCAGCTTGAACGAGGTGGCGCCCAGCCGCAGGGCAGGCGCTTGGGCAGCGGGGGTCTTCACCGCGGTCGTCGTCAAATCTTCACCAGCTTCTTGCGCCGCACCAGGAAGATGAAGAACGGGGCACCGATCAGGGCCAGCATCACGCCGACCTCCACTTCGGACGGACGGGCGACCACCCTGCCGACGATGTCGGCGAACAGGATGAGGATCGCTCCGAGCAGTGCCGAGTACGGCAGGATCCAGCGGTAGTCCGGCCCGGTGAACGCGCGGGCGACGTGCGGCACCACGAGGCCCAGGAACCCGATCGGCCCGCACGCGGCGACGGCACCGCCCACCAGCAGCGTGATGGCGAAGATGCCCAGCGAGCGCGTCCTGCCGGTGTTGACGCCCAGCGACTTCGCCACGTCCTCGCCCAGCGACATGGCGTTGAGGCCGGGCGCGTTGAGCGCCGCGATCACCAGGCCGATGAGCAGGAACGGCGCGACCTGGGTCAGCACCGTCAGGTCGCGGCCGGCGATCGCGCCGACCTGCCAGAACCGGAACGCGTCGAGCGACTGCTGGTCGAGCAGCACGATCGCCGACACGAGGCCGTTCATCAGCGCGGAGACCGCGGCACCGGCCAGCGCCAGCGTCACCGGCGACGGGCCGCCTCGCCCCGCCGACCCGAGCAGGAACACCACGACGCTCGCGATCATCGCGCCGGCGAAGGCGAACCAGATGTAGCCGACGAGCGAGTCGACGCCGAGCAGGAAGATCGAGAGCACGACCGCCAGGGCCGCGCCGTGCGTGACGCCGAGGATGCCGGGATCGGCCAGCGGATTGCGCGTGTGGCCCTGCATGAGAGCGCCACCCACGCCGAGTGCGATGCCCACCGCGATGCCGAGCAACGTCCGCGGGATCCGCAGTTCGCGGATCACCACGTCGTCCTCGACGCCGGTCGGCGTGAAGAGACCGTGCCAGACCCCGGAGAGCGGGATCTCCTTCGAGCCGATCGCGATGCTCGCCAGGCACACGGCGACCAGCACGACCAGCAGGAAGAGCAGGCCCAACGACCTACGCCCCAAGGCCCACCCTCCTCGACTCCAGACAGGAGAGGTAAGCCTAACCGAACCATGAGGTCAGACCGCGGTCCAGGGCGCGGTTCTGGTCACATCACCGGTCCCACCAGGAGAAGAACAGCCGCGGCAGATCGTGAAAAAACATTCAGCAAACCCGTTGTCGGATCAACTAAAAAGTCGGCGGCAAGAGTGTTCTCGATCTCGTTTGGATCGCACCGTTCCGCCTTCTGGACGTCTGCCGGTAGCTGATCGGTCACCCAAATAGCACGAAGGGGTTCCGAGGAATCATCCTCGGAACCCCTTCGTGTTTTACCGAATTTCAGCCCTGCTGGTGGTAGGCGTCGAGCACCTCGGCCGGGATGCGACCCCGGTCCGACACCTTCATGCCCTGCTTGCGGGCCCACTCGCGAATGGCCTGGTTCTGCTCACGATCCGCCGAAGCGGGGCGCGCCTTCACGCTGCCGGCCGGACGACCGGGCCCAAGGCGCTTGCGACCACCCGCACGACGTGCACTTCCCACGAAGTCGGCAAGAGCGTCACGCAGTTTGCCCGCATTGCCCGAGGAAAGGTCGATGGTGTAGCTGACACCATCCAGTCCGAACTCGACGGTCTCCTCAGCGGTGGAACCGTCCAGATCGTCGACGAGGGTCACCGTGACCTTCTGCGCCATGCGTATCCTCCTGGACCCCGAATGCGCGGTCACCCGCGTCGCCAACTAAAGCCTTCTGCGACGCAGGTTAGCGCACAGGTGCCGCATTGCACCTATCGACATCCGGAAAGTTACTCATTCAGGGCGAACGAGCGGGAACAAGATGGTCTCCCGGATACCCAGACCCGTGAGGGCCATCAGCAGCCGATCGATACCCATTCCGACGCCACCACTCGGTGGCATTCCGTACTCCAGTGATCGCAGAAAGTCTTCGTCGATCGGCATCGCCTCGTGGTCACCGGCCGCGCCAAGACGCGCCTGTGCTTCCAGGCGTTCCCGCTCGATGACCGGGTCCACCAGTTCGGAGTAACCGGTTCCGAGTTCGAATCCGCGCACGTACAGATCCCACTTTTCGGCGACACCCGGCTTGCTGCGGTGCTGCCTGGTCAGCGGAGACGTCTCCACCGGGTAGTCGCGCACGAACGTCGGCGCGTAGAGCGAGTCGCACACCAGGTGCTCCCACAGCTCCTCGACCAGCTTGCCGTGCCCGAACTTCGGGTTGACCTCGAGTTCGTGGCGGTCACAAAGCTTCCGCAGCGTCTCGGCGGGCGTCTCGGGGGTGATTTCCTCACCAACAGCTTCGGACAACGACTCGTAGATGCTCAGAGTCGTCCATTCACCCGAGAGGTCGTACTCGCTGCCGTCCGCCAGCGTCACGATCTGAGATCCGGTCACGGCTTCCGCCGCTTCCTGGATCAGCTCGCGCGTCAGTACGGCGTTCGAGTCGTACGTGGCGTACGCCTCGTAGTACTCCAGCATCGAAAACTCGGGCGAATGCGACGAGTCCACACCCTCGTTGCGGAAGTTGCGGTTGATCTCGAAGACCTTCTCGATGCCACCGACGACGCAGCGCTTCAAGTACAGCTCCGGCGCGATGCGCAGGAACAGGTCGATGTCGAGCGCGTTCGAGTGCGTGATGAACGGACGTGCGCTGGCACCACCCTGCAGCGTCTGCAACATCGGCGTCTCGACTTCGAGGAATCCGCGCCGGTGGAACGAGTCGCGCAGAGAACGAACGACGTTCGCACGGGTCCGAACAGTGTCACGCGCCATCGGCCTGAGGATCAGGTCGACGTATCGCTGGCGAATACGGGTTTCCTCGCCGAGTTCCTTGTGCGCGACCGGCAACGGGCGCAGCGACTTCGACGTCAGCTGCCACCCGTCGGCCATCACGGAAAGCTCACCGCGGCGCGAGCTGATGACCTCACCGCTCACGAAAACGTGGTCGCCGAGGTCGACGTCGGTCTTCCACTCGGAAAGTGCTTCTTCACCGACACCGGCGAGGCTCAGCATCGCCTGGAGTTCGGTGCCGTCGCCTTCGCGCAACGTCGCGAAGCACAGCTTTCCGGTGTTGCGCATGAACATCACGCGCCCGGTGACGCCGACCATCTGACCGGTCTGGGTGTCGGGTTCGAGTTCCGGATGCGCGTCGCGAATCTCGCGCAACGTGTGCGTGCGCGCGACTTCGACGGGATACGGCTCCTTGCCGGAAGCGAGCAGCCGCGCACGCTTTTCCCGGCGCACGCGCATCTGCTCTGGCAGGTCTTCTTCGCTGGTCACGAGGTTTTGCTTCGGCTGCTCACTCACGCCGAGAAGGGTACGGAAGGGCTCAGGGGTGCAGCGAACCGGATACCCCGCCGGATACCCGACACCCTAAGTTGGGGTGATGGATCTACACGCGAGGCGAGCGGACTCGTTCGGCGCGCAGGCCGAGGCCTACGCCGAACACCGGCCTGACTATCCCGTGGCGGCGATCCGGTGGGCACTGGAGCCACTGGGCACGACCGAGCACCTGGACGTGCTCGACCTGGCCGCCGGCACCGGCAAGCTGACCTCGGGACTGGTCGCGGAAGGCCACCGCGTGACAGCCGTGGAGCCCAACGAGCAGATGTTGTCCGAGCTGGTCCGCCGCGTGCACGGCGTGCGCGCGCTGCCGGGTCACGCCGAGCACATCCCGGTCCCGGACCAGACCCTCGACGCGGTGTTCGTCGGCACCGCGTTCCACTGGTTCGACCAGGAGAAGGCACTTCCGGAGATCGCCCGCGTGCTGCGGCCCGGCGGGGTGCTGGCGGCGATGTGGGCCGAGCCGGTCACGGACGTCGAGTGGGTCCGCGAGCTGGAGCAGATGTCGCTGAGCAGCGTCGAGTCGCAGCGGCACGACCCCGTCGCGATCACGCCGCACCCGTCGTTCACGACGGAGGAGCGCGCGACCTTCCCGCACACCCACCACCGGGACTCGCCGGAAGCGGCCGTCGCGTGGATCAACACGCACTCGCGCCTGCTCGTCATCGACGACGAGGAACGGGCCGCGATCAACGACAAGATCCTCGCGTTCCTCCGCTCGCGCCCGGAGACGTCGAACGGGCCGTTCGACATCCCCTTGCGCGCCGCGGTCTTCCGGACGGTCCGGGTCAGCGAATAGCGGACATGTTGCGCTCGAACACCATGCGCAGCCCCAGCAGTGTCAGGTCGGGCACGTGGTGCGCGATCGTCGAGGACTCCGACACGACCAGCGGCGCGAGGCCACCGGTGGCGATCACCGTGACCGGCCCCGGATCGGTCTGCTGGAGCTCCTCGGTGATCTTGCGCACCAGCCCGTCCACCTGGCCGACGAACCCGTAGACGATGCCGGACTGCAGGCACTCCACGGTGTTCTTGCCGATCACGTTGCGGGGCCGGACCAGCTCGACCTTGCGCAGCTGGGCGGCGCGGGAGGCGAGCGCGTCGACCGAGATCTCGATGCCCGGCGCCAGCGCGCCGCCGAGGAACTCGCCGCGCGACGAGATCACGTCGAGGTTCGTGGACGTGCCGAAGTCGACCACGATGCACGAGGTCGCGTAGAGGTGGTGCGCGGCCAGCGTGTTGATCACGCGGTCCGAGCCCACCTCCTTCGGGTTGTCGACGAGCAGCGGGACGCCGGTCTTCACACCCGGCTCGACCAGGATCTTCGGCACCGCGTCGTAGTAGCGGCCGAGCATGACCCGCAGCTCGCGCAGCACGGCGGGCACGGTGGACAGCGCGGAGATGCCGGTGATCTTGTCGGCGTACTCGCCGAACATGCCGCGCATGGTCAGCGCGAGCTCGTCGGCGGTCATCCTGGCGTCGGTGCGCATCCGCCAGTCGCGCACGAGCGGGGCCGAGTCGCCGACCCCGTCGTACAGACCGAGCACGATGTTGGTGTTGCCGACGTCGATGGCGAGCAGCACGTGGTGTTCCTTCAGTTCTCGGCCTGGATCAAGGCGTCGAGCGCGGTCGCCTCAACGGTCTCAGAAGACGGTGCGCTCGTGGAGCCGTTCACCAGACCGGACCCCTCGGGAGCGTGCGCGGGGTCGGCGCCGAGGTCGACGACCTTGTTGTCGGCGTCCACGAACACAACGCGCGGCTTGTAGGCGCGCGACTCCGCGTCGTCCATCTGCCCGTAGGCGATCAGGATCACGATGTCGCCGGGGTGCACCAGGTGCGCCGCGGCGCCGTTGATGCCCAGCACGCCGGTGCCGCGCTCGCCGGGGATGACGTAGGTCTCCAGCCGGGAACCGTTGGTGACGTCGACGATGGCGACCTGTTCGCCCGCCAGCAGATCGGCGGCCTCCATCAGGTCCTCGTCCACCGTCACCGAGCCGACGTAGTGCAGGTCGGCCTGCGTCACCGTGGCTCGGTGGATCTTGGACTTCAGCATCGTGCGGAACATGGCATCCCCCTACTCGTCGCTTTCGCCGAGCAACACCGCGATGTTGTCGATCAGGCGGGTGGTACCGACACGGGCCGCGACCAGCAGCCGGGCGTCGCCGTTCTCCGGCGCGGCACCGAGGTCGGTCCCGCGCAGTTCCAGGTAGTCCACTTCGACCTCGGGCACCTGTGCCAGCACGTCGTGCGCGGCCTTGAGCACAGCGTCCGCGCCCTGCGACGACACGTGCGCGCCGGCGGTGAGCGCGGCCGACAGCGTCACGGCGTGCTGACGCTGCTCCGGGGTCAGGTAGGCGTTGCGCGACGACAGCGCGAGGCCGTCGTACTCGCGGACGGTCGGCACGCCGACGACGTCGAGCGGGAAGTTGAGGTCCCGCGCCATCTTGTGGATGAGCTGGAGCTGTTGGTAGTCCTTCTGCCCGAACACCGCGTACGTGGGCTGCACGATGTTGAACAGCTTCGAGACGACGGTGAGCACGCCCCCGAAGTGGCCGGGCCGGACCGCGCCTTCCAACTCGTCGCCCAGCGGTCCCGGGTGCACGGTCACCTGCGCGCCCTCGGGATACATGTCCTCGACGGACGGTGCGAAGACGATGCCCGCCCGCTCCTCGCGGCAGATGTCCACATCGGACTCGAACTGGCGCGGGTACTTCGCGAGGTCCTCGTTCGGCCCGAACTGCAACGGGTTCACGAAGATCGACACGACGATCACCGTGTTCTGCATGACCTGCGCCTCGCGGATCAGCTGCCGGTGGCCCGCGTGCAGGGCGCCCATCGTGGGCACCAGGGCGACGTTGCGCCCGGCGTTGCGCAGCGCCCTGATCACCCGGTTCAGGCGGACGGGGTCGCGGTGCACCGTGACGTCGTCCGGGCGGTAGTCGTCCTTGGTCAGTGGCTTCGTCACGTCAGTCCTCAAGAGTGGTGCGAACGTCGTTGGCCGCGTCGGGCTTGAGCAGCCCGGAGCGTTCGGCCCGCTCGGCGGTGCGGCGGGCGAGCACGCGGTAGCTGGGCAGGGTTTCCGGTGCCTGCCCGGCCAGCACGTCGAGGTGCTTGCGCAAGGTACCCGTGTCGCCGCGGGCGACCGGACCGGTGAGGGCGCGGTCACCGTGGCGCAGCGCGTTGTCGAGCGCGGCGGACAGCAGGGGGCCGAGCAGGCGCTCGGCGTTGGCGACACCGGCGTTCGTGAGCAGGTCGGCGGCGTCGCGGACCAGCGTGATCAGGTGGTTCGCGCCGTGGGCCAGTGCCGCGTGGTAGAGCGGGCGGACGGCCTCGGGGACCCGGACCGGCTCGGCGTCCATCTCGACGACCAGCGCCTCGCCGACGCTCCAGGCCACCTCGTCGCCGTCCGCCGCCGTCACGCCGACGCACGCGGACGTCATCCGCAGCAGGTCTTCCGAACGGCCGGTGAACGTCATGACGGGGTGCAGCGCGAGCGTGAGAGCGCCCAGTTCGGCGGCGGGTTCGAGGACCTGCACGCCCTGCGCGCCGCTGGTGTGCACGATGATCTGGCCCGCCCGCAGCGACTCGGTGGCGACGAGGCCCTTGACCAGGCCTTCCAGCTCGTCGTCCGGCACGGCCAGCAGCACCAGGTCGGCGCGTGCGGCGACCTCGGTGGGGTCGGCGATCGGGACGCCGGGCAACAGTTCGTCCGCGCGGTCGCGGGAGGCCTGGGAGACGGCGGAAACGCCGGTCACCACGTGGCCCGTCCTGGCCAGCGCGGCGCCCAGCACGGAGCCGACGCGGCCTGCCGAGATGACACCGACGGCGAGCCTCGCCGGACGTGGGGTCGCGTCCATGCGACTAACTCCTTCTGACGTTCCAGTCCCTGGTGCGGGTACCGGACGACGACGCCGAGGGTAATCCCGCCACCGTCTCGTGCACCTGGTCGGTGACCGGATTCACCGGCGGGCGGCGGCCCTGGCGGCATGCAGGCTGTCGAGCAGCACCCCGTGGCGTTGCTCGGCGCTCAGACCGGCCGTTCCCCGCTCGATGCGGTGCCGCAGGAAGGCCAGTTCGGTGACCGCGATCTGGTAGCTCTTCACGGCCTTGACCGACGCGTCACCCGACTTGCGCTTGACCGCCCGCAGCCAGTTCCTGCGGCCGTTGAGGCTGGCCAGCAGGGCCACCTCGCTGTTGGCGATCCACCGGTTCTGCGCCATCGCGGCGAGCTGCCCGGCGACGATCCGCTGTTCCCTGCGGCGCTGCCACACCACGATCGAGACGGCTCCGGCGAACACCGGCACCATGATCAGGAAGTACAGGTTGATGAACGCCGACCCGGTGCCCACGGTGGTCGAGAAGTTCCACAGCGAGTGCAGGCCGACGGCCGTGAGGTAGCCGCCGATCGGCGCGAGGATGCGCACGGTGGCGTTGCTCGTGGTGGCCGCGATGCCGACGCCGATGCCCGTCATGGCCGTGAACAGCGGGTGCGCGAACGGCGACAGCACACCGCGCAGCACGAACAGCGCGATCACGCCGCCGCCCATGTTGCCGAGCCCGTCCTCGAGGAAGACCCGGCCGAAGTACCAGATGTTCTCGGTGAACGCGAAGCCCGCAGCCGTGATGCCCGCGTAGACCATGCCGTCCACAACGCCGTCGAACTCGTGCCGGCGCCGCACGAACACGGCGATGAGGAACGCGGCCTTGGTCGCCTCCTCGACGATCGGCGCCCCGACCACGGCGGTGAACGTCGTGCCGTCGTTGGTCAGCAGGTCGCCGAGCACACGGGCCGTCTGGTTGAACGCGAGCGAACTGATCGTCGCGCCGCACGCACCCCAGACGAACGCGAAGAGCAGCATCTTCGCCGGTTCCGGTTCCCAGCGGTCGATCCACAGGAACGCGGTCACCACGAAGGCGACGGGGATCAGCGCCGCGGCGGCACCGACCAGCAGCGGTTCGATGCCGATGCTCGACGTGCCCAGAGCGAACAGCACGAGTCCGGCCGCGGCGAGCGCGATCAGCGCCACGACGGGGAACAGGACGGTCCAGCGGCGCTGCTCGATGCGCTTCTTCGTCGGCGTCGGCGTGAGGTCGGCGTCGGTCACGGGAAATGACCTTAGATGCACACTTGTCCGATGTTCGACTGGGAAGCCGCTTGGCACGCCGCGTTGTACGGCCCCGGTGGCTTCTTCGCCCGCGGCGAGAAGCCTTCTTCGCACTTCCGGACGTCTCCGCTGGTCGGTCCGGAGCTGGCCACCGGTCTCCTCGAACTGCTGTCGCGGGTGGACGCCGCACTCGGATTTCCCCCGGTCGTGGACTTCGTGGACGTGGGTGCGGGCGGGGGTGAGCTGGCGTTCGCGGTGCGGTCGATGGCGTCCGGGTCGCTGGCCGAGCGGCTGCGGGTGACGGCTGTCGAGGTCGGTCCGTTCGTGGAGCTGCCCGGGGTTCGGTGGACCACCTCCGTGCCGTCGTGCGTCGGGCTGCTGGTCGGGCACGAGTGGCTCGACGCGATTCCCTGTCCGGTGGTTCGCGGGCCTTCCGCTGATCCGTGGATCGCCCGGTGGTGGCCATCGCTCGAGGACGGTTCGCCGGCCGAGGTCGGCGCGCCCCGGGATGCGGCGTGGGCCGCGGCCGTGGCTTCGGTGCGCGGGGCGGCGCTGGCGATCGACTACGGGCATCTGGTGTCGTCGCGGCACTTCTCGCTGACCGGGTATCGGGACGGGCGTCAGGTTCCCGTGGTCTTCGACGGGTCCTGTGACATCACCGCGCACGTCGCGCTGGACGCCTGTGCCGCGGCTGCCGGTGGGGACTTCGTGCTGATGTCGCAGCGGGATGCGTTGGCGGCCTTGGGTGTGACCGCGGAGGTGTCCGGGTCCGGGTGGGACTGGCTGGAGTCCGCCTCGCGTGCCGGACGGATCGCCGAACTGCGCTCGCCTGCCGGGCTCGGGGCGTTCGGATGGTTGCTGCACGGGCGCGGGGTGGCCGTGTCGGACCTGCTTCCGGCACTGCCGCCCTGGCGTCCGAATCCCGCCAGCTTTTGCGGTGACTGACGACGATCGTGGGGGTCATGCGAATCCACACCGTGTCGCCGTCCGACTCGTTCTCCGACCCCGGCCGCGAGTACCGCGCCTCCGAGCCGGGTGTGCCGTTGCGCTGCTGCCTGCGGAAGTCGCTGGCCGACGAGCCGGTCTGGCTGTTCCGCTACTCGCCTTCGTCCGGGAAGGGCCCGTACGCGGAGGTCGGGCCGGTCTTCACACACGTGGAGTGCCCGGACACGCCTTCGCTGGATCGTCTCCCTGTTGAGTTGTTGAACAGTCCCCGGATCCTGCGGTCCTACAACGCCGCAGGTCAGATCCACGACGGCGAGGTCGTGGAGCCCGGCTCGTTCGATCGTGCGGTCGAAGGATTGTTGAACGATCCCTCGATCGAGTCGCTCCAGGTCCGCAGCGTGTCGCACGGCTGCTTCTTCTTCGCGATCACGAGGTCGTGAGCCGCGTCCAGGCGGGTTCCCGGCGCCGTGAAACCATGCTCGGGTGAGCGAGCAGATCACCGTCGGCGTGGGTGCGGGCGCCCGGTACCTGGGCGTGGACCGCGTGATCGACCTGGGCCCACTGCACCCGTCGGCCCACGGCGCCTACCGCCTGCGCCTGACCGTCACGCCGGACCTGCTGATCACCGCCGCCGAGCCGCTCGTGGGCCATCTCCACCGCGGCGCCGAGAAGCTGTTCGAGGTGCGCGACTACCGCCAGGTCCTGACGCTCGCCAACCGCCACGACTGGCTCTCGGCCTTCTGCAACGAGCTCGCCGTGGCGCTGGCCGTGGAACGCATGACGGGCATGGACGTCCCGGCCCGCGCCCAATGGCTGCGCGCTCTGCTGTGCGAACTGAACCGCCTGATGGCACACATGGTCTTCCTGACCCCGTTGTCCCCCAAAGCCGCCACGTACCGCGAGGGCGTGCAGGCGTTGATGGAAGAGGCGTCCGGCGGCCGCATCCACTTCATGTTCAACCGAATCGGCGGCCTGCGCGAGGACGTCCCGGCGGGCTGGGCCTCGCGGGTCGCCGACTTCCTGTCCACTGTGGACGTCGCGCGGCTGCCGATCGACTTCGAGAAGTTGCAGGGCCTCGGCGTCCTGCCGCACGAGGACGCGCTGGCGTACGGCGTCACCGGCCCGATCGGCCGGGCCAGCGGAGTGGACTTCGACCTGCGCCGCGACGACCCCCTGCCCGCCTACCGGACGCTGGGCTTCACCCCCGTGGTCCGGACCGAGGGCGACGCGGCGGCACGCGTTCGGTGCCTCGTGGACGAGGTCCGGAAGTCGGCCGAACTGGCCGCGGCGTGCCTGGAACAGTTGCCGCAGGGCCCGGTGAACGTCCGGCTGCCGAAGGCCATCAAGGCTCCCGAGGGCTCGGTCTACACGCGGGTCGAGGCCCCACTCGGCACGTCGGGCGTGCACCTGTCGTCGCGTGGCGAGAAGACGCCGTGGCGCCTCAAGCTCCGCACGCCGTCGTTCAACAACGTTCAGGCGTTGTCGGCACTCCTGCCCGGCACGAAGGTGGACGACCTGCCGACCGTGCTGAGCTCGTTCGCCGTGATCGTCGGCGACATCGACAAGTAACCGCGAGAAGGCTCAGGAAGACGTCAGGCAGAAGGGGTGACCTGCCGGATCCAGGAGCACCCGCCAGCGTCCGTCGCCCGGCTGGTGGTCCGGTTTGGCCGCTCTGAGTTCCAGCGCCAGCTCCTCCGCCGCGTCGAGGTCGTCGGTGCGGAGATCCAGGTGGAACTGTTGTGGCACGTCCTGCCCCGGCCACTGCGGAGCCCGGTAGCCGTCGACCCGCTGGAATCCCAGATCACAGCCGGAGCCGCCCGTCAGAGCGACGAACTCGTCCGAGCTGAAGAGCTCGTGCATCCCGGTCAGTGCGCCGTAGAAGCCCGCCAGCGTCCGCGGGTCGGCACAGTCGAGAGTCACCCCTCGCAGTTCAGCGCCAGGCAACATTCGCTCCTTCGGTGTCCGCGCGGCTGACGTCGCAAAGCCGCCGCTGCACGCGATCACCGGCCGCAGGCACACCGTACGCACCACGACCATCGCTGAAGTAGCGGTTTTACCCCTGCCTCAGCACCACGGGTGGCTGTGGCCGACTCGCGTCCTAGTCGTCGCGCCGGCGCCGGCGGCGAGGCGCGTCGCCTCCGCCGAGCGAGGCCAGCAGTTCGCTCACCGACTTGCCGTCCGCGTGCGCGCCGGAAGGGTCTTCCGGTGCGGCACGGCGGCCGGTCGAGACGGCGGGCAGGCGCGTGGACGAGTCCTCGGCCACGCGACGGCCGGAGACCGGGGTCTCGTCGACCGGTGAGCGCCGGCTGGGCGAGACCGCGGGGAGCCTGGCTGAGGACTGCTCGGCCGCGGAACGGCGGCCCACCGGCGGGAGTGACACCAGTGAGTCCTCGGAGGCGGTACGGCGGACCGGTGCGTCGTCGGCACGGCGGCGGCCGGCGGGGGTGGAGGCGGGAGCGTCCGGCTTCAGGGTTTCCCACGAGCCGCTGTCCTGCACGGGGGCCGGGCGGTCGTCGGCACGGCGGCGGCCGTTGCCGCCGGTGGCCTGCAGGGCCTTCGGGTCGATCATCTCGGTGCGCTCGGCGACGCGGGAGCGTGGTTCCGGCTTGCGGGACTCCACGGACTTCGCGATGGCCGCGGGGGCCTTCGGGGGCTGTTCCGGGCGCGACAACGCCTCGGTGCGGGCCGGGGGCTGCGGCGGGCGGGGCACTCGCTCGGTCCGGTGGACCTGCGCCTGCGCGGGCTGGGCCTGGACGGGCTGGGCCTTCACGGTCGGCGGCGGCGGGGCCTTCTGCGGTGCGGGCGAGGGGGTGGCGCCGCCCAGCCTGGCCGAGACGGCGGCGGCCGCGGAGGGACGGGGTTGCGGCCTGACCGGTTCCTGTTTCGCGGCCTTCACGGGCTCGCGGCGGACCACGGCGGGCTGCGGGCGGGGCGAGTTCCTGGCCGGGTCCGGGCGGACGGGCTCGGGCCGCAGGGGTTCGCGGCGGGGGGCCTGCACCTTGGCGTCGTGGGCGACGCGCTCGATCAGTTCGGTGCGCTCGGACGGCTTCTCCGCCGACGAGGACGCGGTGATCGCGGGCTTGGCGTTGATGATGCGGTTCTCTCCGATCCCGGCCAGCCGGGACGCCTCCGAGCCCAGCGAACGCAGACGGGTCGATTCGGCGCGCAGGGCCACGCGTTCGACGAGGACGTCACCACCCAGCAACGCCTGGAGGTTGTCGCGCAGCGAGTGGAGATCGGCGCGCAGGGCCTCGATGTCCGCGCGCGACTCCTCCTCGATCCGCTTGCGCGTCTCCGACTCGATCTCGAGCTCGTACTCGCGGCGCGCGGCCACCTCGCGCTCGAGTTCCAGTTCGTAGACGGACTGGAGATCGGCCACTTCGTCGTCACGCTCGGTGACCTGCTTGCGGTACCTGGCGGCGAGGAAAGCGCCCACCAGAGCCGCCCACAACGCGGCCACCACGGCCAGACGCAGCATGCGGGCGCTGTCGCTCAGCACGAGCACCGCCGCGGCCACGAGGGCGAGCGCCAATGCCGCTACTAACAGCAATCGCCCTGAGCCACGACCGTGATCATCTTGCTCGTCGTCGGTCGACGCGCCTCGCCCGGTCATGGGCACTACGGTACCGCGTAGTTATGCGACTGAGACCTACGGCCGGGTATCTATTCGTTCCCGGAACTCTCCCGCGGTGTCTTGCAACAGTGCTCCAGCCACAGCGCGGCCGCCGTCAACGCGACCGCCGCGACGATCCCGACAATGGCCGCGACCAGGTCGTTCGAGGCCGCGGCGAACGAGTCGCGGACCGGGATCACGAAGATCAGCAACCCGGTCCAGGCGCCGAACATCAAAGCGCCCAGAACGGACGAGGCCTTCGCCAGTGCGACGGCTCTGGCGGCGGTCAGCGGCTGCACCGGACGCGCTCCCCCGCGGCGCTGGATCCTGGCCCGCAACGAGAACGCGAACACGACCTCCACGACCGCGATGACGAACAGCGTCGAACCGGCCAGCACGGGCAAGGGCGGCAACGTGTCGTAGGTGAGCCGCAGCAGCAGATGGGCCAGCAGCGCGCCGACGAGCGCGACGGCCGCCAGGTCTCGGGGACGGGTGAACCTCACGCGTCCATCCAACCCGAAAGCACGAGATCGTCACGCCGCCGCACGCCCTCGGCCGAGAACTCCAGGCCCGCAACGGGTCCGTGGCCCGCCAGCACCGCGTCCGGCTCGACGTCGAGCCACGGGACGAGGACAGTTGCGCGCTCAAACGCCCCAGGATGCGGCAGAAGCAGCTCGGGGTGGTCCGAGGTCACCCCGTCCACCGAAACCACGTCCACGTCCAACGTGCGCGGTCCCCAGCGCTTCTCCCGCACGCGTCCGGCGGCGTTCTCCAACGCCTGCCCGCGGCGCAGCCAGCCCCACTCGTCCACGTCGTCCGAAGAGACGATCACGATGGCGTTCAGGAAGTCCGGCTGGTCCTCGACGCCCCAGGCCGCCGTCTCGTACACCGGTGAAGCGGCGACGACGAAGGGCCGCAACCCGTCCACCACGGACTGCAGGAAGGCGAACCGGTCGCCGAGGTTCGAGCCGATCGAGAGAACCGCGCGGGTCACCGGGATTCCTTGGGAGGCGACGGCGCGGCCAGCCGGCGCGAGCGGCGGATCGTCACCGACACGTCGTCGAAGGTCAGCGGGATCGGCGCGGACGGCTTGTGCACCGTCACCTCGACCGCGTGCAGCCGTGAGTCCGTCATCGCGGCGTCGGCGATCTTGCCCGCCACCGTCTCGATGAGGTCGTGCGGTTCGCCGCCGACGATCGCCGCGGCCATCTCGGCGAGTTCGCCGTAGTGGTACGTCTCCTTCAGGTCGTCCGTGCGAGAAGCCGTGCTGAGGTCGAGCCACAGCGTGACGTCCACGACGAACTCCTGCCCGTCGCGCTTCTCGTGCTCGAACACGCCGTGGTTCCCGCGCACCCGCAGACCCGTCAACGCGATCCGGTCAGCCATGTCCCCGCCTCCACGCACCGGCGACGGCGACCGCGTCCAGCGTCCGGTCGACGTCGTGCACCCGCACACCCCACGCTCCGTTGAACGCCGCCAAAGCGGACACCGCCGCGGTCGCGTCCTCCCTGCCGTCCGGTGGACGGTTGCCGAGCAACGTGCCGAGGAACCGCTTGCGCGACGCCCCCACCAGCACCGGGAAACCCAGCTCGACCAGTTCGTCCAGGCGCTGCAACAACTCCCAGTTGTGGTCGCCGAGTTTCGCGAAGCCCAGGCCGGGGTCGAGCACGATCGACGACTCCGCGACACCGGCGGCCAGCGCGGCCTCGACGCGCTCCAGCAGTTCCGAACGAACGTCCGTCACCACGTCGTCGTACGTCGCCAACGCGTCCATCTCCGTGCTGTGCCCACGCCAGTGCATCAGCACGTACGGCACACCCGCAGCGGCGACGACGGCGGCCATCCCGGGATCGGCCAGGCCACCGGACACGTCGTTCACGATGGACGCGCCCGCCTCCAGCGCCGCGGTGGCAACGGAAGCACGCATGGTGTCCACGCTGACCGGCACGCCTTCTGCGACCAGCGCACGGATCACCGGCACGATCCGGGCGATCTCCTCGGCCGGTTCGACGCGCTCGGCGCCGGGCCGGGTCGACTCGCCGCCCACGTCGATCACGTCCGCGCCGCGCTTGAACATGTCGACGCCGTGCGACACCGCGTCACGCCGGTCGATGTAGCGGCCGCCGTCGGAGAACGAATCGGGCGTCACGTTCAGCACGCCCATCACGACGCACCGGCCGGGACGAGGCAGCCCACTCACCGGATCCGGCCCCTGATCAGCTCGATGGCCTCCGCCCTCGACGAGGCGGACGTGCGCAGCAGCCCGCGCACCGCGGACGTCGTCGTGCGGGAGCCGGGCTTGCGCACTCCGCGCATGCCCATGCACAGGTGCTCGGCCTCGATCACCACGATCACGCCGCGCGGTTCCAGCCTGCGCACCAACGCGTCCGCGACCTGCGACGTCAGCCGCTCCTGGACCTGTGGCCGCTTGGCGTAGAGGTCGACGAGCCTGGCCAGCTTCGACAGCCCCGTCACGCGGCCGTGCTCGTTCGGGATGTACCCGACGTGCGCGACGCCGTGGAACGGCAGCAGGTGGTGCTCGCAGAAGCTGAACATCGGGATGTCGGTGACGAGGACGAGTTCTTCGTGGCTCTCGTCGAACGTCTTCGCGAGAACGCTGTCCGGGTCCGTGTAGAGGCCCGCGAACAACTCCTGGTAGGCGCGTGCCACCCGTGCGGGTGTCTCGCGCAGACCCTCCCGGTCCGGATCCTCACCGCACGCGATCAGAAGTTCGCGTACCGCAGCCTCTGCCCGCGACTGGTCGAAGACCCGCCGCGCGGAGACGCCGGCCTCCCCGTGGTGGGTGAGGCCGGCGTCTCCGTCGAGCTGTTGTTGCTCGGTCACTGCCGCTCGTCCTGGTCTGGCTGCGGCTTCTTCGGCTCCCAGACGTTGTGCGGCTTGCCGCCGGGCACGGTCGCCGGGGTCCATCCGGGCGGGGCGCCGTAGTTCGGCGGACCCGACTGGTTCGAAGGCTGACCTGGCTGGTGCACGCCGTTCGACCCGTTCGGCGACGGCAGCGCCTCCGTGGCCGGTTCCGCCGCGGTGGGCTCCGCCGCCTGCGTCTCCGGCTCGTCGTCGAGGGTGTCCTCGACGACCGGCGGCCACGGCTCGCCGCGTTCCTTGGCGAGCTCGCCGGGGGTCTTGATCGGCGGGATGTCGGACGGCGTGCGATCACCGAACTCGTTGAACTGGGTGATGCGCGGCCGCTTCTCGACCCTCGCGAAGATCCGCTCCAGTTCCTTCTGGTGCAGGGTCTCCTTCTCGATCAGCTCGAGCGTGAGGTCGTCGAGGACGTCGCGGTAGGTGACGAGCACCTCGTACGCCTCGGTGTGCGCGGCCTCGATGAGCTTGCGCACCTCCTCGTCGATCTCGTGCGCGACCTCCAGCGAGTAGTCCGCCTGGCGACCGGCCGAGCGGCCGAGGAACGGCTCACCCTGTTCCTGCCCGTACTTGACCGCACCGAGCTTCGCGCTCATGCCGTACTCGGTGACCATCGCGCGGGCGATCTTGGTCGCCTGCTCGATGTCGTTGGACGCACCCGTCGTGGGCTCGTGGAAGACGAGCTCCTCGGCGGAACGGCCACCCAGTGCGAACACCAGTCGCGCGATCATCTCGGACCTGGTCATCAGGTCCTTGTCCTCTTCCGGCACCGAGAGGGTGTGACCACCCGTGCGGCCGCGGGCGAGGATCGTGACCTTGTAGACCGGGTCGATGTCCGGCATGGCCCACGCGGCCAGGGCGTGCCCTGCCTCGTGGTACGCGGTGATCTTCTTCTCCTTCTCGGAGATGATCCGGCTCTTGCGGGCCGGACCGCCGATCACGCGGTCCACGGACTCTTCGAGCGCCGCACCGTCGATGGTGTGGCCGTTGTGGCGCGCGGTGAGCAGCGCGGCCTCGTTGATGACGTTCGCGAGGTCGGCGCCGGAGAACCCGACGGTGCGCTTCGCGAGGCCGTCGAGGTCCGCGTCCGCGGCCAGCGGCTTGCCCTTCGAGTGCACCCGCAGGATCTGCTTGCGGCCCTTCAGATCCGGTACGGACACCGGGATCTGCCGGTCGAAGCGGCCGGGGCGCAGCAGGGCCGGGTCGAGGATGTCGGGACGGTTCGTCGCCGCGATCAGGATGATCCCGCCGCGCGAGTCGAAGCCGTCCATCTCGACGAGCAGCTGGTTGAGGGTCTGCTCGCGCTCGTCGTGACCGCCGCCCATACCCGCGCCGCGGTGGCGGCCCACCGCGTCGATCTCGTCGACGAAGATGATGCACGGCGCGTTCTGCTTGGCCTGTTCGAACAGGTCACGCACACGCGAGGCACCGACACCGACGAACATCTCGACGAAGTCCGAACCGGAGATCGAGTAGAACGGCACGCCGGCCTCACCGGCGACGGCTCGGGCGAGCAGCGTCTTGCCCGTTCCCGGCGGGCCGTACAGCAGCACGCCCTTCGGGATCTTCGCGCCGAGCGCCTGGTAGCGGCCGGGGTTCTGGAGGAAGTCCTTGATCTCTTCCAGTTCCTCGACGGCCTCCTCGGCCCCGGCGACGTCGGCGAACGTCGTCTTCGGCATGTCCTTGGAGAGCTGCTTGGCCTTGGACTTGCCGAAGTTCAGAACGCGGTTACCGCCGCCCTGAGCGTTGTTCATCATCCACATGAGCAGCAGCAACAACAGGCCCAGCGGCACGAGGTAGATCAAGATCTGCATCAGGATCGATTCCTGGCTGACCTTGGTCTCGACGGTCGGCTTGTTGCCGGCCTGGTCGAGGACGGTGAAGATCTCGTCCGTCGAGCTGGCCGGGAACTGCGTGATCAGGCGGTTGCTGCCCTCGAAGGTCGTGCCGTCGGTGAGGGTGAGTCGGAGACGCTGCTCCTTGTCCTCGATCGTGGCTTCCTTGACCTTGCCGTCCCGAACCTGTTGAAGCGCTTGAGACGTTTTCACGGGGTGATAGCCCCGTGAATCGTCAAAGAGGACGGTGAAGACGAAGTAGAGCAGCAACACCGCAGCGATCCACAGCAGCGGGTTGCGAAGCAGGCGCTTGCGGTCCATGCACTTACGGCCGGGGGCGGCCTCGACCCTCCCTGACTTGCGCGTCGGGCAGTGGAAGACCCACATACCGCGTCCGACCAGCCTACCGCTCGCTGGCCGGGTACTGAGCAACCAACGGGCGGGGGCGGTTCCGGGTTCCCGCGGGTGACCCCCACCACGCATGTTCACGCAGTTTGGTTCATCCGGAACAAATACCGCCGTCCAGACGAGTGACGCAGGTCACGCTGTCTCATTACGTTTGGGGGTCACATGTCATCCTCATCTATCCCCCGAACGTTTCCCTCGCCACTCGAAAGAGTGAACCCGTGACCGAAGGTAAGTAACTGTATGTCAGCACGTCATACGTCCCCCGGATTGTTCCGGCGGGTGGCCCTCCCCGTGGGCGCCCTGCTCGGAGTGGTCGCGGCGGCAGGCGTCACGGTCGTGGCACTGCGTGTCACCAGCGGTGCCGACTGCTCCGGCGCGCTGCCGCTGAAGGTCGCCGTCACCCCCGCAGCGTTGGATGTGGTGAACGCGGCGGCGCAGGACTACCAGCGGTCACAGCCGGTCGTGAACGGCCGGTGCGTCCAGGTTCAGGTCGAGTCGCGCAACGCGGCCGACGTGGCGAACGAACTCCCCACCGCCCAGATCAACCCCCACTCCCTCTGGATCCCCGACTCCTCGATGTGGGCCGCCGAGGCCCAGCGGCAGGCAGCGGAGACCGGCCCGGAGGCCCCGAAGCTGGACATCAAGCCCTCGCTGGCGTCCAGCCCGCTGGTGATGGCGGGTTCCGAACAGGCGATGTCGAAGATCGGCTTCCCGGTCACGCCCGTCTCCTGGGCGAAGGTCGTCGACCCGAAGGTCCAGATCTCGATGAGCGACCCGACGATGACGTCGGAGGGCCTCGCCTCGCTGTTCGTGATCCGCACCTTGCTGGGCAATCCAGACGGAACACCCAAGCCTGAACTGGTCGGCACCCTGCTGCGCGTGGGCCGCAGCGCCGTTCCTTCAGTTCGCGACGCCTTCGGCAAGGTCACCACGGACGCCGACAAGGCACCGCTGTTCGCCGCCACCGAACAATCGGTCGTGGCGAACAACCGCTCGGCGAAGGACAACGCCGTCCTCGGCGCGCCGCCGAAGGAAGGCACGCTCTCCTTCGACTATCCGCTGGTCAGGGTCTCCCGCCCGAACGAGCCGGAGGGCATCGGCGAAGCGGCAGCGGAGTTCGAGAAGACCCTGCGCTCCGCCCAGACGTCCAAGCGCTTCGGCGAAGCGGGCTTCCGCACCGTCCAGGGCGCGGCCCCGGCCAAGTGGTCGACCGACGTCGAAGGCGTGCAGGCAGGCGACGTCAAGCTGATCGAGACCCCTGGCGCGGACCAGGTGTCCGAACTGCTCCGCACCTGGGGCGCCATCAGCCTGGACATGCGCATGCTCACGGTCATCGACGTCTCCGGCTCGATGATCGAGAAGAGCGGCAACGGCAAAACCCGGGTGGAGGCCGCCACCGAGGCGTCCATGACGGCTCTCTCGATGCTCCCGGACACCACGGCCATCGGCCTGTGGGCCTTCTCCACCGACAAGAAGCCGCCGAACGACTGGATCGAACTGGTCCCGATCGGCCCGCTGGGCGAACCGCTGGCAGGCGTGACCCGCCGCAAACGCCTGGAAGCAGGCGCCTCGCAACTCCCCGGCCTGGTCGGCGGCGGAACGGCCCTGAACGACACGACCCTGGCCGCCTACCGGCACGTTCTCTCGGGTTATGACGCGTCGAAGGTCAACTCCGTCGTTCTCATGACCGACGGCCGCAACGACGACATCTCGTCGATCGACACCGGCGCGCTGATCGAGACCCTGAAGCGGGAGTCCGACCCCGCGAAGCCCGTCCCGATCATCATGGTGGGCCTCGGCGACGAGGTCGACATGGACGCACTCCGCGCGATCTCCGCGGCAACCGGCGGCAAGGCGTACCAGGCGCGCAATCCGGAGGACATCCGCGGCGTGCTGCTCGACGCGGTATCGCAACGGCGCTGCCGCCCGAACTGCTGATTTTTCTTCAACGCGAAGCCGGGTCTCCTACGGGAGGCCCGGCTTTGTCTTTTGGACTCGACCAGGCCTGGCGCAGCGAGCCGTCCGAACCTGATGCCCGCCAACGCAAAGCGGGGGCGCCGCCGCAACCGGCAACGCCCCCGCCTCGTCGTTCGAACGCTCAGTTCGAGTAAACCTTCGGGTCCAACGTCCCGATGTAGGGCAGATCGCGGTACCTCTCCGCATAATCCAGTCCATAACCCACGACGAACTCGTTGGGAATGTCGAACCCGACGTACTTCACCGGCACCTCGACCTTGACCGCGTCAGGCTTGCGCAACAAAGTGCAGACCTGCAGAGACCGAGGCTTCCGGGACTGCAGATTCTTCAACAGCCAGGACAACGTCAGCCCGGAGTCGATGATGTCCTCGACGATCACCACGTTGCGGTCGGCGATGTCGCGGTCCAGGTCCTTCAGGATCCGCACCACGCCCGAGGACGAGGTCGAAGATCCGTAGGACGAAACGGCCATGAATTCGAGCTGCACCGGAACGGGCAGCGCGCGTGCGAGGTCGGCCATGAACATCACAGCGCCCTTGAGCACAGTGATCAGCACGAGGTCGGAGTCACCTTCTGGGTGATCAGCCGCGACCTGCTTGGCGAGTTCGGTGACCTTGTCGCTGATCTCCTGCTCGGTGATGAGCACGGATGCGATGTCGCCGTCGTACACGGACAGGTCCCCTCTGCTTAAGTCTGTGGTTCCACAACGAGCCTGCCATGCGCGCGCCGCACGACAAAGCCGCCAGGTAGCCAGACACCGCCCTGACCGCGCCATTCACTCACCAGTGAGTCGACACGTCGCAGGTGCGAATCGGACAGTTCGGGCACGCCTTCCTCGATCAGCCACGCCCGGAGCACTCTGCGCCTCAGCGCGACCGGCAGCTCGGAGATGTCGCCAACGGCACAGCAGTCGCCGGCGAACGCCTCCGCAAGAGAGTCGAGCGCGTCACAGTCCTCACGCAACTGGGCAGCCGTCCGCGCCAACGACGAGGCAACACCGCCCTGCAGCACGGACTCCAGCAACGGCAGCACCTCGGACCGCAGCCGCACACGCGTGAACGACGGATCGACGTTGTGCGGGTCGTCCCACACCTCGATCCCCTGCTCCGCGCAGGCAGCACGGGTGACCGCCCGCGACACGCCGAGCAGCGGACGCCCCCACGGCGCGTCGAACGCACGCATGCCGGCGATCGAACGTGGCCCGGACCCGCGCCCCAACCCGAGCAACACCGTCTCGGCCTGGTCGTCCAGCGTGTGACCGAGCAGCACGACCCCGGACGACGGCCTGAGAGCCGCGTAGCGGGCGTTGCGGGCCGCGGCCTCGGGACCACCAGGCCCGGCGACCTCGACAGCCTCCACGCGAGCCACAAGCCCGAACGAGGAGCACTGCCGAGCCGCCCGCGAAGCGACGTCGGCCGACCCCGGCTGGAGCTGGTGATCGACGACCACAGCGCACGCGCCGGGCACCAGCCGTCCCACACAGGCAGCCAGAGCCAAGGAGTCCGCACCACCCGACACGGCGACGGTCACCGCCTCCGGGCGCACCTCGTCCAGGAACCGACGAACCGCCACCCGGATCTCGGCGACCGGTCCGTTCACGGCGACACGCGACGCAGCCAGCTCATGGGCTCGGCGATCTCGGCGCGGGTCGGCAACGTCTCGGCAGACGTCCAGATCGAGTTGAAGCCGTCCATCCCGACCCGCTCCACCACGTACGAGGTGAACTCCGCGCCCTCCTCGTACTGGCGCACCTTCGCCTCGACGCCGAGCAGCGTGCGCAGGATCCGGTCGAGCAGGCCACCGCCCTTGCGCCGCGCGCTGAAGCGGGTGCGGATCGTCGACACGGACGGCACCACGGAAGGCCCGACGGCGTCCATCACGTGGTCGGCGTGGCCTTCGAGCAAAGTGGACAGTGCGATCAGCCGGTCCAGCACGGCCTTCTGCTGGGGCGACTGGATGAGCTCGATCAGTCCCATCGGGCCGTCGCCGGCACGCAGCTTGTTCCGGAAGTCGCGGATCACGTCGGTCAGCGGCGCGCGGTCTTCATCCATTGAGGACAGCAACGCGGTGACCTGGTCGGAGAAGTACCGGCGCAGCCACGGCACGCCGGTGAACTGCAGGCGGTGCGTGCACTCGTGCAGGCACACCCACATCCGGAAGTCGTCGTCCGGCACGTCCAGAGCCTGTTGCGCGCCAACGATGTTCGGCGCGACCAGCAGCAGCCGCCCGGCGAGCTGCTCGTTCGGGCTGAACGGGTCGTACTGGCCGAGCACCCGTGAGGACAGGAACGCCAGCACTACGCCCGCCTGCACACCGGCCGTGCCCGCGAGGATGCCCGCCATCGGACCTGACGGACGTGGCATCGCAGGCCCTGTCAGCGCGGCGAGTCCCTGCGCGGCGGCCGCGACCCACGCCGGTCTGTCGACGACCTCGCCCGGCAGCAGCGGCAGCCCCTGACCGAGCCCGGTCAGCTCGCGGACGTGCACCTCCGCCTGGGGCGCGAGCTCGCGAAGTCTGCCTACCACGTGGTCGGCCTCGTCCTTGCCGATCACGGGGCCCGGCCGGACGAGCCGCGTGGCGGTCGTTACCGCCAGCTCCCAGTCCACCGGGCCGAGCTCTGCCTCCGTCGCGCCGTTCACGCTTCCGACGCTACCTGCGCACGGCCCGCTACGAACAGCCACAACCCCGCAACGCAGCGGCCAGCACGTCCAGCGCGGGCCGCACCTCCCTCTCCGCGTTGGCGTTGCTCGCGGACATGAACGAGAACACGAGCACCCGGCCGTCCACGTCGACGACCATGCCGGCGAGCGCGTTGACCCCGGTGAGCGTGCCGGTCTTGGCCCGGATCCAGCCCTTGCCCTGCGCCGCGGTGCCGCCGTAGCGACCGGCGAGGGTGCCGCTGCCGCCCGCGACCGGCAGCGCCGTCAGCAACGGCCGCAGCTTCGCGGTGCGCGGGTCGTCCAGCGTGGGCTTGGCCGCCGCGGTGAGCACCTCGGTGAGCAGCTTGGCCGGGATCTTGTTCGACGCGGACAACCCGCTGCCGTCCACGAAGTTCGCGGTGGTGAGGTCGAACCCGTTCTTGGTCAGCACGTCCCGCACGGCTTTGACGCCGCCCGCGAACGACGCCTCGTTGCCGGTCTTGATCGCGATCTCGCGCGCGATCGCCTCGGTGAGGACGTTGTCCGAGATCTGCATCATGTTGTCGACGAGCTGCTCGACCGGCGCCGACTTGATCTCGCCGAGCACCTGCGCGCCCGCGGGAGCCGTGCCCGCCGTGGCTCCGGAGGCGCCGATGCGCTGTGCGAACGCGTCCGCCGCCGCCTGACCGGGGCTGGCCGTGCGCGCGCCGTTGACGTTGGACTGGTCGACCCGGCCGCCGTCGAGCATGAACGGCACGATCGGCGCGACCGAGCCGCCCGCGATGTCCGCCGTCTCCCACTGCGGGCCGAGCGCCTCGCCCGTGTACCGGCTCAGGTCGAACTGGACCTTGGTGACCGGGCCCTTGGCCTTGACCTGGTTGACCAGGTCGTCGAGCGTCGCGGCACCGGGGTAGACCGACTTGCCGGGCGCACCGGAGATCGTCGGGTCGCCGCCGCCGATGATCACCACGGTGCCGGGTTCCGCGCCCTGGACGACCTTGGTGGACAGCTGGTCGGTCTTCTCGAGACTGAGCAACGCCGCGGCGGCCGTGAGGATCTTGAGGCTCGACGCCGGGGTCGCGGGCGTGGTGTCGCCCTGCTGCCACAGCGCGGTGCCACTGGCCGGGTCGATGACGCTGCCGGTGAGCGTGCCCAGCACGCCGTTGGCCGCCGGTCCGGTGAGCGCCTGTGCCACGCCTGCCGGGGTCGGCGCCGGGGCGCCCGCGGTGGCGGCCTTGACCAGCGGCTGGACGTTCGCGGGCGCGGCCGGAGGCCTGGTCTCGATCGCCTTGGTGCCGCCGAACTCCTCGACCGCGTAGATGGTGGCGCCGGCCAGAGCCGCGACGACCAGCAGGCTCAGGACCACGACGAGGGACCTGCGGCCCTTCCTGGGCTCGTCGTCGGTGGCGAGGCGGTCCTCCGGTTCCTCCTCGTAGCCGGTGACGGGGAGGTCCTGGTGGACGGGCTGCGACTCCTGCCGGGCGGGCGGGGGCGGCGGTGGCACCGGACGCGGCTGCTCTTGGCGCGGCTGCTCCTGGCGCGGCGGTTCCTGGCGGTGGAGCTGGTCGACGCGCCTGGTCTGCTCGGGACGCTGTTCGGGACGCGGCTGCCGCTGTTCGGGCCGCGCGGGCTGCTGGTCCGGCCGGTTCGTCTTGTCGAACCACGACGGCTCGGAGTTCGGCAGCTGGTCGACGCGCGCCGTCTTGGCGTTCGGGACCGAGAGCTCCGTGGTCTTCTGCTCCGGCCTCGGCACGACGCGGATCTGGTCGTTCTTCGGCTCGATCCGCACCGGGGTGGCCCGAGGTTGGCCGACTTCTGGACCAATCGCCCCGTGAGACTTCCCACCGGCGGATCCACCGGAAGGCCCGCCGGAACCGCCGGAGCCGGTCGTTGGCACACCTGACGCGGAATGACCGGCCCCCGCACCGTTCGGGGCGGAACGGACCGGCGACGAACGCAGAGGCTCCTGAGTGGACGGTGCCGACAGGATCGCCGCGAGCGGGAAGCGCATCGTCGGCTGGTCGACGGACGGGCGGCTGACCTGCACAGTCGACTCCGAGGCGGCCGCAACCGACCCGGCGTCGTCGTCCTCGGTCGGCCACTGGGGCTCGTCCGGCAAGTGGGCCTCCGTCAGCTCGGTACGGGCAATCTCACACCCACCAACCACGGCTCCGATGAGGGTTGACAAGGCGTTGTGGTCCACACTAGTGGGCATCACGAATGGGCTACATGAGCGAGGACCAGTGGAATTCGACGTCCTGATCGAGATCCCCAAGGGCGTGCGCAACAAGTACGAGGTGGACCACAAGAGTGGCCGCATCCGCCTCGACCGCACGTTGTTCACGTCGACGCAGTACCCGGCCGACTACGGGTTCATCGAGAACACCCTGGGTGAGGACGGCGACCCGCTGGACGCCCTCGTCCTCGTCCAGGAACCGACGTTCCCCGGCTGCCTGATCGCGGCGCGCGCGATCGGCATGTTCCGCATGACCGACGAGAAGGGCGGCGACGACAAGGTTCTGTGCGTCCCGGCCTTCGACCCGCGTCACGAGCACCTGCGCGACATCCACCACCTGGCGGAGTTCGACCGCCTGGAGATCCAGCACTTCTTCGAGGTCTACAAGGACCTGGAGCCCGGCAAGAGCGTCGAGGGCGCGAGCTGGGTGGGCCGCACCGAGGCCGAGGCCGAGGTCAAGCGCTCCTACCAGCGTCTCAAGGACGCCGAGGCGCGCGGCGAAACGCTGCACTAGCAACGACGAAAGAGGGGCCGCTCGGTGAACTGGTCCCCGGAAGTTGGACTGGCTAACTGAAGGTTAGGCCGCGAGGGTCTGGGCTCGGTATTCGACCGGGCTCAGGCCCTTGAGCGTGGTGGAGATGCGGGTGGTGTTGTATCAGTCGATGTAGTCGTCCAATGCCGTGGTGAACTCGGCGATGGTGTCGAATCTGGTGTGGTGGAACAGTTCTGCCTTCAGGTGGCCGAAGAAGTT
>NZ_JBIWKS010000012.1:0-327898 GCF_044765805.1 Lentzea sp. NPDC102401
CTCAAAGGAACTACCTCGACGAGGAGGTAATTCATATATTACTGGCTGTGTTTCGGCACGCTGTTGAGTTCTCAAAGAACACGCGCACACCGCAGTCACATCAGCTTTTCGCTGACTTACTTCCGGGGCTTGTGTTGCTGAAGCTTATTTGGTCTTGCGAGCCAGTGTCAAATCGGCCTCTTAGAGGCTCTTTGTCTTCCGGCTTTTTTGTCAGGCCCGTTCCGGCTTGTTTCCCGGCCCGTGTCGCTCTGACTTGGAGAACATTACACGGGGCACTTTCGATCTCCAAATCGGGGGGTCACCTAAGCGCCCGCACCGCCACTGACCTGCGCGTTCGTCACCACGAAGACCGGATGGCGGTCGGCCTCGGCCTCGAACGCCGAGACGGGGTCACCGACCCGCGCTTCGAAGAAAGGCCTAGTCACCGGCTCCTTCCGCACGTACGCGGCCAGCACGGGCGCCGCGACGGCTGCGGAAACCTCGTTCAAAACGACTTGACGTGACCTACGTCCCCTTCGCAGGACTGCGGAACCAGCCGCCCGTGCGTTGTGCACCCAGTCGCGAACGCCGTACGGCGCGACGAGCCACTCCTGGTCGTCGTACTGCATCAGGCGAATGGGAATCGTCCGCTCCGCACCACTGCGCCGGCCGCGGATGGTCAGCAGCACGTAGTAGGAGGGCGCGATGCCGAGAGAGACAGCACGACTGATGACGACGTTGCCGACGCGACGGACGAGGTGCTGGCGGTAGGTCTTGGCCACAAGGTCAATCATGGACCTCGTGACGTTCGACGTGGTGGTGATTGGCGGAGGTCCGGCAGGCCGTGCGCTCGCACGCGCTTGCGAGCACGAAGGTCTTCACACGGCGATAGTCGACCGCCGTCCGCACCGTCCTTGGACGGCGACGTACGGCGCGTGGGCCGACGAGCTCCCGCCCAAGACACCGACCAGGTCGGTGAGCACCGTTGTCCGCGCGTACGCGCGCGAGGAGCACCAGATTCAGCGCACCTACGTGATCCTGGACAACGCCGAACTCCACGAACTGCCCGACACGATCGAAGTACTCCAACGGCCGGAGCCGGCGCGCTACACGTTCAACGCGACAGGCGCGCGCAAGGGCCGTGCCGAACAAACGGCAGTAGGCACGGTCATCGAGTCGGACAGCACCGAGACCACGCTGATGGACTGGCGCGGCAACGGCGACACGTTCCTCTACACGGTCCCACTGGGCGGTAATCGGCTGTTGGTGGAGGAGACCTGCTTGGCGGGCAGGCCCGCCAAGCCGTTGCCGGAAC
Source organism: Lentzea sp. NPDC102401 (assembly GCF_044765805.1). Classification (NCBI taxonomy): domain Bacteria; kingdom Bacillati; phylum Actinomycetota; class Actinomycetes; order Pseudonocardiales; family Pseudonocardiaceae; genus Lentzea; species Lentzea sp. NPDC102401. The sequence goes on from NZ_JBIWKS010000012.1 coordinate 1,295, forward strand.
TCCGCGAACGCCTGCACGCTCGCCTCGCCCCAGGTGAAGAAGAGGAACGCGTGCGCTTCCCCTTGGACGCACCGAGGGCGGCGGGCAACGCGTTCGGCGCCGCGGCCGGCTTCACCCACCCCGCCACCGGCTACAGCGTCGCCACCTCACTGCGACTCGCGCCGCTGGTCGCCGCGGCGATCAAGGCGAACGAGGACCCCAAGCACGTCATCTGGCCGACGAAGGCGCGCATCGTGCACGCGATGCGCCTGAGGGGCCTTGAAGCGCTTCTCCGCCTCGGCCCGGACGAGACGCTGGACTTCTTCGAGGTGTTCTTCCGGCTCGAACCGGAGCATCAGCGTGCGTACCTGTCCGGCCGTGAGGACGTCAAAGGAACTGCAGCCGCCATGCTCGCGTTGTTCCGCACGGCTCCAAGCCATCTCAGGTGGAAACTCCCGCGCTGAATTCCCAGCGTGAACGCCGTGTCACCGAACGCAGCCCCGGTGTGGCAAATCGTCGCCAAGCTCGTGAACAGCTGGTGAACCCGCTTGGTGCCGGTCGTTCGCACCGGCACGATCGGGGGTGTGCCCGCCTTGCTGGATGACGTCAGGTTCGCCTTCCAGCCGCTGTTCAACCTGAACACCGGGGGCGTCGTCGCGATCGAGGCTCTGGCCCGGCCGCACGACGGCAGCGTGCAGGATCTGCTCCAGGCCGCCTTCCGGGCGGGCCTGCTGACCAACGCCGACGTCGGACTCGCCTGCCGCGCCATCCGGTCCGCGGCCGACTTCGACCTGATGCTGCCGTTGCACGTCAACCTGCTCGCGATCACGATCGCGGACAAGCCCGAGGTGATGAGCCCTCTCTACGGTGCTCTGCGGGACGCGGGACGGTCGCCGGACAGCATCGTCATCGAGATCGGCGAACCGTACTCACGCGCCAATCGCGCGCGCCTCGCCCGTGGCATGCAAACGCTGCGGAACAACGGTTTCCGCATCGCGCTCGACTGCGTGGGCGAGGGCGACGTGCCGCTGGGCCTGCTGACGAGTGCCTCGCCGGACTACGTCAAGCTCGACCGCGAGATCGTCCGCACGCTGCCCGGCGACGCCGCGCGGGGCGCGCTGGTGAAGTCGCTGGTGCACCTGGGCGAGTACACGGGCGGTCAGGTCGTGGCCGAGGGCGTGGAGACCGAGGCGGAGCTGACCTACCTGCGCAAGCTGGGGGTGGGGTACGCGCAGGGCAAGCTCCTCGCGCCCCCGCAGCGGCGACCGGCGGTGAACGCCCGCATCGCGCCCGAGTCGGTCACGGAGACCGGCGAGATCCGGCGCAGCACCACGGGTCCCCGGATCACGGCGTTCCTGCACCCGGCGACGACGCTGCACGAGCACGCGACCAGTGAAGAGGTGCGTGAGGTCCTGGCGTCGCAGCCGTCGGTCACGGGTGTCGTTCTGATCGACGACGAGGGTCGCCCCAAGTGGTCGGTGGACCGCAACCGGTTCCTGCTCGCGGTGACCGGTCCGTACGGCCACGCCCTGCACGCCAAGAGGGAGGCCGCACGGCTCGCGGACAAGCCGCACGTCATAGGAACCGAGTCGTCCGCACTTGACCTGTTGGACGTGGTGGCGGGTGCGAACCGTGAGCGCACCAACGACGACCTCATCGTCGTGGACCACAACGAGCGGTGCATGGGCGTTGTGCGCGTGGCGGACGTTGTGCGCGGTGTCGCGGAACTCAAGGTGGAGCAGGCGGCCGCGTTGAGCCCGCTGACGCGCCTTCCCGGCAGTGACGCGATCGCGAAGAACGTCGACGAGCGCATCGAGGCCGGTGAGATCTTCGCGATCTCCTGGTTGGACGTCGACGGCTTCAAGCTGGTCAACGACACGGTCGGGTTCGCGGCCGGGGACGACCTGATCCGCGAGATCGGGCACGCCCTGGCGGACCTCGCGCACGCGTTCCACGGCGTGCAGGTCGGGCACGTCGGCGGCGACGACTTCCTCCTGCTGGCCGGGCTCGACGAAACGGTGCCGCTGAGTGCTCGATTGCTCGACAAGCAGTACACGGCAGAAGGACGACACGTCACCCTCTCTCTTGCGACTCTTATCTGTGCCCCGGGATCAGTGGGGTCGTATCGAGAGGTGTCGCGGTTGCTGGCACCGGTGAAGGAGCACGCGAAGTCGCTTGCGGGGTCCAGCTGGGTCATGGGCCGGCCGGGCACGGAACGACGTGACGTGCTGCGTGGTGTCGCGCAACGCGCGGTGAGTTGACAAGTACAACCAAACGCCTCCTGTGCGGCGCGCTGATCACTCATAGCATCGGTATTGCTACTCAGCGCACTGGAGGTTCGGCGTGCACGTCGGCAGCAGAACTCAAGCGGTACCCGCGCAACGCACGAGCTCGGACGGCCTCCTCACCGTTGGTGTGGAAGAAGAATTCGTTCTCGTGGAGGCTTCCACGGGCCATTTGGCCAATCGTGCCAAGGAAGTGCTTGCCGGTGCCGACCGGTTCGACGTCGATCTGCAGCCGGAAATCGCGCAGTATCAGGTGGAATCGGCCAGCGGCATCTGCACGGACATGAGCGTCCTGCGCGACGAACTCGCGGTGGCACGCCGGGCGTTGATCGAACGGGCCGCGCACCACGACGCGAGGCTGGCCGCCACTGGAACGCCCGTGCTGGGCCTCACGATGCCGACGCCGCTCACGAACTCCCCGCGCTACCACCGGATGGCGCAGGAGATGGGGGCGCTCACCAACGACCTCGCGATCTGCGGCTGTCACGTGCACATCGGGCTGCCCGACGACGAGTCGAAGATCTTCGTGAGCAACCACCTGCGGCCGTGGCTGCCGACCATCCTCGCGCTGGGCGCGAACTCGCCGTACTGGCTCGACGGCGACACGGGGTACGCGAGCTGGCGGTACGTGGTCTGGAACCGTTGGCCTACTTCGGGTGCGCCGCCGCACTTCGGTTCCGCGGCCGAGTACTTCACGGCACGGGAGGAGATCGTCGCGAGCGGCGCGGCGATGGACGCCGGGATGCTCTACTGGGACATCAGGCTCTCCGCCCGTCACCCCACGCTTGAACTGCGGGTCTCCGACGTCGCGCCGACGGTCGAGGAGGCGGTGCTGATGGCCGCTCTGGTGCGCGGGATCGCCGCCACCGCACTGAGTTCCGGTGCTCCGCCCGTGACGCCGCCGCCGCATCTGCTGAAGGTCGCGATGTGGCGTGCCGCGCGCGACGGCCTGGAGGGCTTCGGCATCGACCCGGTCACCGGCGCGCCCACGCCGGCGTCGTCGATCGTCGCGTCGCTGGTGCGGTGGATCCGGCCGGCGCTGGAGTTCTCCGGTGACTACGAGATGGTGACCACCGGGATCGACCGGTTGCTGCTCGACGGCACGGGCGCGGTGAGGCAGCGAAGGGCGTTCGCGCGCCGTGGGCGGCGGGACGACGTGGTGAGATTCCTGGTCGCGCAGACCGCGCCGGTCTGACGTTCACTCGATTGGGTAAATCTCGGGTTGACTTGGGTCACCTCCAAGCCTCGAACCGGTAGTTAATCTCCGTGGCCACCCCCATCTGGGCGCCGGGAGTGAACGGCCCGGAGCGTCCCAACACCGCGCGGGTCAGGGACTACTGGCTCGGCGGCACCCGCAACACCGAGGCCGACCAGGAACTGGCGGCGCACCTCGTGTCCGCGGCACCGCACCTGCCCTACCTGTGCCGCACGCACCGCTCGTTCCTGGGCAGGGTCGTCAGGCGACTGACGGCGCTCGGCGTGCGGCAGTTCATCGACCTCGGCTCCGGCCTGCCCACGGCCGGCAACGTGCACCTCGTCGCGCCCGACGCGCGCGTGGTGTACGTGGACGTCGACCCGGCGGTGGCGGCCGAGGGCCGGGAGATCGTCGCGGACGAGCCGCGCGTGTCGTACCTGTGCGCGGACCTGTGCGATCCGGAGAAGGTGCTGGAGTCGCAGGAGATCCGCTCGACGCTCGACCTGTCAGAGCCGATCGCGGTGCTCGTGCTGGACGTGCTGCACTTCGTCCCGGACGACGCCGAGCCGTACAAGGTGCTGGCCAAGTACCTGAACGCGCTGGCGCCCGGCAGCTACCTCGGGCTCTCGCACACGTGCCGCGATCCGTTCATGCTGGCCGCGGTGGGACTTTTCGGTGCCATGTACGGGGATCAGCCGTTGCCCGCCTTCACGTTCCGCTATCCGGAGCAGGTCGTGCGGTTCTTCGACGGCATGGAGGTCCTGGCGCCGGGCGTGGTGCCGATCCCCTTGTGGGAACCGGATCCCGGCGAGATACAGGACCGCAACCCGGAGAACTTCCACGGATCCGGCGGCCTCGCGCGCAAGGCTTAGGCCAGCAAGGGGATCGCGGCCAGCACGATCGTCGACGTGACGGCCATCGACATGCCGTAACGCAGTTGCTGACGCGCTGTCGGCAGGTCTCGCGCGAGCAGGAACGCCGAGCACGCGACGACACCGACCGCAGCCCAGAACGGCCCGAACCGGAACCACAGCCCACCGCCGACCAGCAGCAACCCGCCCACGGTCAGCTGGGTGGTCGCGTTGACGGCGTGACGAGTGCCGTACAGGACGGCCGGGGTGCGTGACCCGACACGGGCGTCGCCGGCGCGGTCGGGGACGGCCCACCACAGCGCCCGCCCCGTCGCCAGCGCCGCGACACCGGAGAACACGAGCCACACCGCCGGATCCGCCTGTCCCCCGGCCGCCGAATAGGCCGTCACGCTCGGCAGCAGCCCTGCGGCGATCGCCAGCACCACCGGACCGGAATATCCACGCCGCTTCAACCTGATCGGCTCGAGGTTGTACGCCAGGTACAGCACCAGGATCAGCCCGACGCCGGCGGCGACCTTCCACGACACGGCGACCGCCAGTGCGAGCGCGAAGATCATCTCGAAGATCGCCAGCGCGAGGACCTTCCGCGCGCCGATCTCCCGCACCGCCTGGGCCAGATGGCGTTTGTCCGCGGTGTGGATGTCGTTGCGGACGTCGGCGTAGGCGTTGAGCGGGTTGCCGGAGACGATCGCGACGAAGTTGGCGAGCACCGCGATCACCACGGCGAGGTCGAATCTCGTCGCGTAGCAGGCACCCCAGGCGGCGGCGCACGCGTAGTGCGTGCCGAAGGGGTGTTCCAGGCGGTGGAGGTGGGTCAACGCCGGCAAGTGACCACCATCGCGAGGTCCGGCGGCGGCGCCATCGCGGCGCCCCGCAGCTGGGGTGTGCTGGTCGGGGAACTGAGCTGGACCTGCCTGTGCGCCAGCAACGCCCGGACGATCAGGCGGATCTCCAGCAGCGCCAGGTCCTTGCCGGGGCAGTGCCGCACTCCCCCGCCGAACGGGAAGAACGCGCCGGGCGGCGGTGGCTTGCGAGCAGGGTCGAAGACGTGCGGGTTCTCGTACGACGCGGCCCGGCGGTGCGCCAGGTAGATGCTCGGGGTGATCACCATGCCCTCGTCGCTCATCCGGTTGCCGGCGAGCGCGGCGGGCGGGGACAACCGGAGCGATTCCCTGATCGTGGCGTCGAGCAGGTCGTCGTCGAGTTCGCCGGCGAGACCCGGTGTCCGGCTGATCCAGTACAACGTCCAGGCGATGGCGCTCGCGGTGGTCTCGTGGCCCGCGAACAGGAGTGAGACGACCTGATCACGTAGGTCTTCGCGTGGCAGGAACGCGGCCAGCGCCGGAGGTTCGGCGGTTCGGGCGCGGTGCGACAGCATCGCGTCGAGGTCCGGGTCGGACCTCGTGGCGCCGGGGGTCAGGTAGCGGTGCGCGAGAGTGCGGGCGCGGCTGCCGAGGCGCCGGTCCAGCCAGCGGGTGAACGCGGTCAGCAGCTCGTCGTCGTCCCGGCCGAAGACGACGCGGCCCATGATCCTCAAAGTGAGTTTCCTGGTCCACGCGGACACACCGGTCGGGCCGCTCGGCAGTTCGGCGATCGAGCGGGCGGCCATCTCCTCGATCAGCTCCTGATACCGGGCGCCGCGCAGCATCGGGGCGAGCGTGCGGCGGTACGCGGTGTGCTCGGCGCCGTCGAGCCACAGCACGGATCGGTTGCCCAGCAACGGGCTCAGCGTGCGGCTCGGCGGGTGCCGCAACGCGCGGTCGTTGCGGAAGAGCGCGGCCATGACGTCCGGATGCCAGACGAGCCAGCGCCGGTCCCGGAGCCTGACCAGGCCGTCCTCGACGCTCTCCACCGAGTCGAGGAACGGGATCAACCGCAGCGTGAACCTCAGCTCCGTCCGGTTCATCGGCGCACCGCGCAGGCGAGGTGGAGTGCGGCCAGGCCTTCCGCCCGCACGATTCTCGTTGGGGTGTAAAGGTCTTTGTCGTGCCACAACGGCGGGTGCTCGCGGTCTCCCCACTCGTGCAGGAACTTCGCACCGCGGCTCACCGCTCCGCTGACGTCTCGCCGTGAGTGCGACAGGGTTCGGATGGCGTAGGCGGTCTCCTCGTAGGTGCCTTCCCAGCGGCCCCACGAACCGTCGGCGTGCTGGGTGCCGAGGACCCAGTCGACGGCCTTTTCGTTGCCTTGCAGGGCGTTCGTGACGCACGCGGTGGCGTAGTAGGGCGAGGCGTGCCACTTGTCGCGCCAGTTGCCCTCCGGTTCCTGCATGTCCCGCAACCACTCCTCCAGTTCCCGGTCGTGGCCGATCGCCTGGAGCGCGTGGGCGTTCGTGCTGGTCGACGGGGTGCGCTCGTCCGGGAAGCAGGCGAAGTGGCGGGCTTCCCGGTAGTGGTCGAGGGTGTCCGCCGGACCGGGGCTGTCGCACAGCGCGAGGGCGTGCAGCGCGGTGGCCGTGTCGTCGGCGTCGGCCGGGAGTCCCGGTCCGCCTGCCGCGCCCTGTGTGCCGAACGCGGCGTGGAGCTGCTCGACCATCGGATCGGGGACGTCCAGGCCCGCGGATTTGAGGGCGACGATGATCCAGGAGCGTTCGAACAGCGGCACCGGGACTCCGGCGGGGACGGGACCTCCGTGCCGTTCTTGGACGGCCTCCAAGTAGTCGAGGCCATCCCCCGGCACCGGGCCCCGCAACTGGACCGCGGTCGCGGCCGGGCTGGCGGCGACGATGCCGTCGACCGCGACAACCTCGGGACGTGGGCCGAAGATCTCCAGGGTGTGCCAGAGCTTGTCCGGCAGCGGGCGGTTCCTGAGCGCGTGCAACGAGCGCGGGTCGAGCGGCGTGCGCAGGCCGAGCCGTTCGGCGAGCGCGGGCACGATGAGCTCGACGGCGACCGTGTCGGGCAACTTCACCGGGCGGCTGAGCAGCTTGCGCAACGCTTCGAGACCTCTGCGCGCCGCCGGGTGCTTCTTCAGCGCGTCGACCGCACTCAGGGTCGGGACCAGCGCGTATTCGCCGGGACCGCCCCACGTGCCGTCGGCGTGCTGGGTGTCGAGGAGGTACCGGATCCGGGCCTCGTGCCCCCGCAGCCACGGCGCGAGCGCGACGAGTCTGCCCGTCTCGTACACGGACGGTGAAAGGCCGCCCCAGGGATCGTCGGTCAGTCGCGCCAACAGCCTCATCGCGGCCCCCGGAGATAGCAACTGCGTCACCCTAGGAACACTCAGAGTAGCACTCTGGGCCGTTGGGCAGGCAAGGGTTTAGTCCGTTCAGCGGACTGATCTGCGGAGTGATGTGGGTGGGCGGATGCTCGTGACACAAGGCCGGAAGGAGGAGGTCGTGACGACAGCGCGCGAGATCATGCACCCCGGAGTGCAGTGCGTGGACGAGGACGCGAACCTCGTCGAGGCCGCCCGCATGATGCGGGACCTCGACGTCGGATCCCTGCCCATCTGCGGCAAGGACGACCGGCTGCACGGGATCATCACCGACCGCGACATCGTGATCAGGGCCGTGGCCGGCGGCCTCGACCTGGCGGCGACGAAGGTCGGCGAGTTCGGGTGCCACGTCCACTGGGTCAACGCCTCGGACTCGCTGGCGCAGGTGCTGCGGACCATGGAGGACAACCAGATCCGGCGGGTGCCGGTGATCGACGACCACCGGCTCGTCGGCATGGTGTCGGAGGCGGACCTCGCCCGGCACCTGCCCGAGCACGAGCTGGCGTCGTTCGTCGAACGGGTCTACGCCTAGCCGTCCGACCTGCCCACGCCGTGCTCCAGGTAGCGGGTCTCGCCTGATTCCCTGGCTCGCAGCGCTTCGGCGACGCGGCGCGCGAGTCTCGGGATCAGGCGCCTGCCTGCCTCGTCCGGGGTCACGAACTCGTACTGCCCGAGCTCCTCCGCCTGGAGGCGGATGTGGTCGTCGGCGGTGAGCAGGCCGCCCTCGAACACGAACAGGACGCGGTCCTGGTCGCCCTGGGGTGCCCAGTCGACCACGAGAAGCCTGCCGGGTTCCCTGACCAGGCCCAGTTCTTCCGCTACCTCGCGGCGACAGGCCTCGCTCGGAGTCTCGCCGTGCTCGATCACCCCGCCCGGGATCTCCCAGTGCGGCTTGTAGGTCGGTTCGACGAGCAGAAGGCGACCGGCGTCGTCGAAGAAGAGAGCGCCCGCCGCGGAGATCGCTCTGCTGCTGTGATCCACAGTTCCTTTGTACGGATCAGAACAGGGTCGCGGGCTCGACCGGTTCCGGCTCGGGCAGTGGATCGAGTCCGGGAACCAGCGCGCGCACGTCGTCGTGGAAGCGACGGGCCAGAGCGGGTGCGTCGTCGTTGCCCGGGGTGTGCACGAAGAACGTTGGCGAGAGGCCCTCGCGGAGCCAGTTCGCGACCACCTCGGCCCACGGCTGCCATCCCCGCACCGTCTCCTCGACGGAGTCCCGGCCCAGGTAGCGGACGACCGGCCGATCGGTCAGCGCACGCGTCCGCCTCGGCATCCTCGGCTTCCTGGCCCACGCCTCCGCTTCGCCCTCGCTGGTCGGCGGACTCTGGAAGAGGACCTCGGTGTCGAACGTCATCCACTCGGCGCGCGCGTCGTCGAGCGTTCCCTCGAGCAGCGAGGCCGAACGAGCATCGGTGAAGAAATCGAGGTGACGCACCTCCACCGTGCGCCGGAGATCGGCGGGCAGCCTGCGCAGGAACCGGCCGAGAGCGTCGACGTCGAGCGGGCCGAACGACGCGGGCAACTGCGTCCACAGCACGGCACGTTCGCCGAGGGGTTCGATCGCGTCCAGGAACGCCCGCATCTCCACCTCGACCCCGGCGAACCTGCGCTCGTGCGTGACGACCTTCGGCAGTTTCACCACGAACCGGAAACCGGGATCGGTCTGCCGCGCCCACGTTTCCACGGTGGCCCTGGCAGGAGTCGCGTAGAAGGTGGTGTTGCCCTCGACCGCGTTGCACCAGCCCGCGTATGCCCGCAGACGCTCCTTCGGCGGCGAGGGCTGTGGCAGGAACCGTCCGGGCCACGCCTTGTGGTTCCACATCGCGCAGCCGACGTGAAGACGTGCCACTCCCACCCACTCCCCGTTGGTCGTGGGTCCAATTTACTTCACCGGTTGTGCGCGATCTTGTGGTCGTCCGGCCAGGTTTCGAACCTGGGACCCTCTGCTTGTAAGGCAGATGCTCTCCCCTGAGCTACCGGACGGTGGTCGTCCCGCCAGGATTTGAACCTGGGACCAACCGCGTATCAGACGGACGCTCTCACCGGACTGAGCTACGGGACGCAAGTGGAAGACGAGGGTGTCGAACCCTCCAGGGCGATCTTGCAAGGATCACCTGCGCGCCGGCGCGTCCCCCGATTCAGTTGTGCAGTGCCGCGGGCAGGATTCGAACCTGCACTGGACGCGTTCTGAGCGCGTTGCCTCTTCCGTTGGGCTACCGGGGCGTGCGGATCCAGGGAGTCGAACCCTGACTGTCATGGCCCTCAACCATGTGCCTCTACCAGTTGGGCAGCGGCGTGGCCCAGAACGTTGCCGGGGTAATTCGCGGTCAGACGGGTGTCTCGGGGTGTCGCCCCCACGCCCTCGTACTGGTTGTACGGGGGCGTGGGGGCGGCGCCGCGAGGCGCCCTGCTGAGCGTGAATTCCCCGCCAACGGGCTGGGTCGCGCCGCTGGATCCACGTGAAGCGAGCGGTCGGAGGGCATCGAACCCTCTTCTTCGGTTTGGAAGACCGACGTGTCCGCCGAGTTCACCACGACCGCATTGTTTTCGAGCAGCACCGATGGAAGGAGTCGAACCCTCGGGAAACGGGTTTGGAATCCGTTCCGCTTCCAAAGCTCATCGGCATTGGCGCAAGAAAAAAGAAAACCGCCCAGGGTTTCCCGTGGGCGGCTCCGAGGTCATGACCTGGGGATCAGGTCATGGCGTGGAGCCCCACGCCACCGCCAGCAGACCGCCGGCGATGAGGGCGAGAATTCGCCATCCCGCGAGCTGTGCGTTGGCAAGCATGTCTTCCTCCGGTTGATCTCTGTCGTTCGTGATGGGATCAAGCTATGTGAGCGCTGGACGTGCTCGCAACGCATTTATTCAAGCTTCTCGCGGTGTTCCAGATGGTGGATCCCTCAGCGGAGGAACCGCCCTTTCGAGCGGCCCCTCCGCGTCATGGTCAACGCATCACAGGATGGTGGCCGTCGCGGCCTCGAGGCGCAGCGACTGGCCGGTGGTACCCGCCATCCTGTACTGGTCAGCACCGACGCAGCCGTAGATCTGCCACCCGTAGTTCTGGCCGTGCGCGTTGTTGCAGCTCGACCGAGTGGTGTGGCGGAACCTGAACGCTTCCATCTGGCGGCTCTGTTCGGTCGTGCCGACCGCGAACTCCCGCCCGTCGTCCTCGCAGGGGAAGGCTCCCCACCCGATGTCCTTGCTGTGCGCCTGGGCACACGTCCTGCCGCCGGTGTTGTAAGCGATGATCAGGATGGCTTCGAGTCGCAGGCTCGCACCCACGGTGCCCGCCTCGGCCCAGTCCCCGTCGTCGTTGCAGTCCGCGGCTTGCCAGCCGTAGTCCTGCACGTACCCGGCGAAGCAGACCTTGGGACCGGCCGCGGCGCTGAAGATCGGGAAGTGGGGCCGGGTTCGCCACGCTTCGGCGCTGATTCCTGGAGGTGGCTTCTCGGTGTCCGCGTTCGCGGGTGCGGTCAACACTCCGACAAACGCAAGAATTGTCATCAAATAGACAGCTGCACGGGTCCCTACCTGCACGATTCGTCTCCCCCAGGTGCGGTGACGGCACGGAGGGCACGCGAGAATAAGCCTTCGGAAATGAAGGCGTGAAACCGGAAGCCCCCCAGGCCAACTGACGTCGTCAACCATTCCAGGTGTACCCAGGATCGTCACTAGCGCTTTCGGCGTAACCGCTTGGACAAAGCAAAACGGCGCGCACCCCGCGGGGTGCGCGCCGTCGCAAGCGAACCGATCAGACGGTGAAGCCCAGCGCGCGCAGCTGCTCGCGGCCGTCGTCGGTGATCTTCTCCGGGCCCCACGGCGGCATCCACACCCAGTTGATGCGGAAGTCAGCCACGAGGCCACCACTGCCGCCGCCGGTGAGGGCGGCACGGGTCTGGTCCTCGATGACGTCGGTCAGCGGGCAGGCCGCCGACGTGAGCGTCATGTCGATCGTGGCGACGTTCTTCTCGTCGACGTGGATGTCGTAGACGAGGCCTAGGTCCACGACGTTGATGCCGAGTTCCGGGTCCACGACGTCGCGCATCGCCTCTTCGAGGTCGTCGAGCGCGGCGACATCAGCTTTGGGCTCGAAGACCGGCATGCCTTCGGCTCCCCGGACGACTTCTTCGGTGCTCATGCTGCTCCCTGGCTTCGTGCTACTGCGTCTTTGAAGGCCATCCAGCCCAGCAACGCGCACTTCACGCGTGCCGGGTACTTCGCGACTCCGGCGAAGGCGATGCCGTCTTCGAGGACGTCCTCGTCCGGCTCCACCTTGCCGCGGCCCTGCATGAGTTCGACGAACGCGTCCAGCTTCTTGAACGCCTCACCCACGGGCTTACCCACGACGAGGTCCGTCAACACCGACGTCGAGGCCTGGCTGATCGAGCAGCCCTGGCCGTCGTAGGAGACGTCCTCGACCACGTCGTCGACGACGCGGACCCGGAGCGTCACCTCGTCGCCGCAGGTCGGGTTGACCTGGAACGACTCCGCGTCGAACGGGTCGCGCAGGCCACGGCCGTGCGGGTTCTTGTAGTGGTCCAGGATGATCTCCTGGTACATCTGCTGGAGCTGCATCAGGCCACCCCGAAGAACTTCTGCGCCTCGCGGACGCCGTCGACCAGTGCGTCGACCTCGTCCAGCGTGTTGTACAGGTAGAACGTCGCGCGCACCGACGACTGGGCGTTCAGGCAGCGGTGCAGCGGCCACGCGCAGTGGTGGCCCACGCGGACGGCGATGCCCAGGCTGTCGAGCACCTGGCCGGCGTCGTGCGGGTGGACGCCCTCGATCTCGAACGGCACGGCGCCGCCCCGGTCGACCGCGTCCCGCGGGCCGATCAGGCGGACACCCTTGATGCCCGAAAGACCTTCCAGCGCGGCAACGGTGAGCGCGTGCTCGTGAGCGTTGATCCGCTCCATGCCGACGACGCTCAGGTAGTCCACCGCGGCGCCCAGGCCGACGGCCTGGGACGTCATCGGCGAACCGGCCTCGAAGCGCTGCGGCGGCGGTGCGAACGTCGAGCCCTCCATCTTGACGAGCTCGATCATCGAGCCGCCGGTGATGAAGGGAGGCAACGCCTCCAGCAGTTCACGACGTCCATAGAGGACACCGATGCCGGACGGGCCGAGCATCTTGTGACCGGAGAACGACGCGAAGTCGACGCCCAGCTTGCGGAAGTCGACCGGGCTGTGCGGAACGGACTGGCACGCGTCCAGCACGGTCAGCGCGCCGACCTTCCGCGCGGCCGCGACGAGCACCGAGACCGGGTTGATCACGCCGGTCACGTTCGACTGGTGCGTGAACGCCACGACCTTGGTGCGCGGCGTGATCACGCTGTCCACATCGGACAGGTCGAGACGACCGTCCTGGGTCAGCTCGAACCACTTCAGCGTCGCGCCGGTCCGGGAAGCGAGCTGCTGCCACGGAACGAGGTTCGCGTGGTGCTCCATCTCGGTCACGACGATCTCGTCGCCGGGGCCCACGACGAAGCGCGCGGCCTCGGGACCCGAGGTCGCGGCGTTGCCCATCGCGTACGCCACGAGGTTGAAGCCCTCGGTGGCGTTCTTGGTGAACACCAGCTCGTCGAACGAGGCGCCGACGAAGTCCGCGATGCGCTGGCGCGCACCCTCGTACTCGTCGGTCGCTTCCTCGGCCAGCTGGTGGGCGCCCCTGTGGACAGCGGCGTTGTGCTGTTCCAGGAACGCGCGTTCCGCGTCCAGAACCTGCGTCGGGCGTTGCGAGGTGGCGCCGGAGTCCAGGTAGACCAGGCGCTTCCCGTCACGAACGGTGCGAGACAGGATCGGGAAGTCCGCTCGGAGAGCGGCTACGTCCAGTGGTGCTGCGGTGGTGGTCACAGCGCCTCCTCTCAACACCTTCAACGCTAGGAAAGGGCTGCGGCTTCCTTGGAACCCGTGTACTTCACGTAACCCTCGGACTCGAGCACGTCGGCCAGCTCGCGGCCACCGGACTCGACGATGCGGCCGTTCGCGAAGACGTGCACGAAGTCCGGCTGGATGTACTTGAGGATCCGGGTGTAGTGCGTGATCAGCATGACGCCGACCTCACCGGAGGCCTTGTACCGGTTGACGCCCTCGGACACGACGCGCAGGGCGTCGACGTCGAGGCCGGAGTCGGTCTCGTCGAGGATCGCGATCTTCGGCTGGAGCAGGCCCAGCTGGAGGATCTCGTGGCGCTTCTTCTCACCGCCGGAGAAGCCCTCGTTCACCGAACGCTCGGCGAACGCCGGGTCGATGTCGAGGTCGGCCATCGCGCCCTTGACCTCCTTCACCCAGTGGCGGAGGTTCGGGGCCTCACCGCGGACGGCGGTGGCGGCGGTGCGCAGGAAGTTCGACATCGAGACGCCGGGGACCTCGACCGGGTACTGCATGGCGAGGAAGAGGCCCGCGCGGGCGCGCTCGTCGACGGACATCTCGAGGACGTCCTCACCGTCGAGCGTGACGGTGCCCGAGGTGACCGTGTACTTCGGGTGACCGGCGATCGCGTAGGACAGCGTGGACTTGCCGGAGCCGTTGGGGCCCATGATGGCGTGCGTCTCGCCGGCCTTGATCGTCAGGTCGACGCCCTTGAGGATCTCCTTGGGAGCGTCCTCGCTGACGACCGAGACGTGCAGGTCCTTGATCTCAAGGGTGGCCATGACTTGCCGTTCTCCTGGTTGCCTTAGAAAACTAGCGCTGGGCTAGAAGTCAGTCAGTTCGTGGTGACGGTGACATCGACGAAGACGTCTCCGTCACGGATGTCGACGGCGTAGACGTCGACCGGTTCGCTGGCGGGCGGCGAGGAGGGCTGGCCGGTCGCCAGGTCGAAGCACGACCCGTGCAACCAGCACTCGATCCCCTTGCGGGAGACCTCACCCTCGCTCAGCGACACCGCGGCGTGCGAGCACAGATCCGCGAGTGCGTGCACCCGCTCGCCGTCGCGCACCAGCACGACATCGACGTCGTCGACGCTGGCGGCGAACGGCTTGCGGTCGTCCAACGAGGACAGCGCACACACCTTGATCACGTGCCGACCGCCTCGAGCTCTGCCTCGATGGCGGCCTCGAGGCGCTCGCGCACCTCGGGGACGGCGATCTTCGCGATCAGCTCCTGGAAGAAGCCGCGCACGACGAGACGTCGCGCCTGGTCCTCCGGGATGCCGCGCGCCTGCAGGTAGAACAGCTGCTCGTCGTCGAACCGGCCGGTGGCGCTGGCGTGGCCCGCGCCCTCGATCTCGCCGGTCTCGATCTCCAGGTTCGGCACCGAGTCGGCACGCGCGCCGTCGGTCAGGATCAGGTTCCGGTTCAGCTCGAACGTCTCGGTGCCCTCGGCCGCCGCGCGGATCAGCACGTCGCCGATCCACACGGTGTGCGCTCCGTCGCCCTGCAACGCGCCCTTGTAGACGACGTTGCTGCGGCACTTCGCCTGCGCGTGGTCGATGAACGGCCGGTGCTCCTGGTGCTGGCCCGCGTCCGCGAAGTACAGACCGAACAGCTCCGCGTCGCCACCGCGACCCGCGTACTGCACGACCGGCGTCACGCGCACGACGTCGCCGCCGAGCGTGACCACGGTGTGCTTGATGGTCGCGTCGCGACCGAGCTTCACGTGGTGCTGCGAGACGTGCACGGCGTCGTCGGCCCAGTCGTGGATGGTGATCACCGTGAGGTGAGCGCCGTCCGCGACGAGGAACTCGACGTTGTCCGCGTACGCGCCGGAACCGCGGAAGTCCAGGATCACGGTGCCTTCGGCGAACTGCGACGCCTTGACCTGGAGGTGGCCGTAGGCGACCGCGCCGACGCCCGCGCCGGTCACCGTGACGGTGGTCGGCTCGGACTTCACGTCACCGGGCAGCGTCACGATCGTGGCGTTCTCGAACGACGAGTACGCCTGCGCCGCGACGCGGTCACCGGGAGTGCCGGCGGTGCCGAGCCGTGAGTCGTCACGACCCACGGTCTCGACGGTGACACCTTCGGCGGCGTTCACCTCGACGGCAGCGGAACCCGTTGCCGCAGCGCCGGAGTGCAGACCGGCAAGACGCTTGAGAGGCGTGAAGCGCCAGATCTCCTCACGGCCGCCCGGGACCTCGAACGCGTCGACGTCGTAAGACGTGAAGTGCGCTGCGCGCGAGGCGACCGGAACGACAGCTCCGTGGGAGTGAGGTTTCGTAGACAGGGCGGCCATGTCAGCCGACGGCCCCTTCCATCTGCAGTTCGATCAGGCGGTTCAGCTCGAGGGCGTAC
Organism: Lentzea sp. NPDC102401; assembly: GCF_044765805.1. Lineage (NCBI taxonomy): Bacteria > Bacillati > Actinomycetota > Actinomycetes > Pseudonocardiales > Pseudonocardiaceae > Lentzea > Lentzea sp. NPDC102401. The sequence goes on from NZ_JBIWKS010000012.1 coordinate 17,075, forward strand.
TCCATGGGGAGCTCGCGCGCGATGGGCTCGACGAACCCGCGCACGATCATCGCCATGGCCTCGTCCTCGTTCAGGCCGCGCGACATCAGGTAGAACAGCTGGTCCTCGGAGACCTTCGAGACCGTGGCCTCGTGACCCATCTGCACGTCGTCCTCGCGGACGTCGACGTACGGGTAGGTGTCCGAGCGGCTGATGGTGTCGACCAGCAGCGCGTCGCACTTCACCGTGGACTTCGAGTGGTGCGCCCGCTTGTTGACCTGGACCAGGCCGCGGTACGACGTGCGGCCACCGCCCCGCGCCACCGACTTCGAGATGATCGTCGAAGAGGTGTGCGGTGCCATGTGGACCATCTTGGCGCCGGCGTCCTGGTGCTGGCCCTCGCCCGCGAACGCGATCGAGAGGACCTCGCCCTTGGCGTGCTCGCCCATCAGGAAGACGGCCGGGTACTTCATGGTCACCTTGGAGCCGATGTTGCCGTCGACCCACTCCATGGTCGCGCCCTCTTCGGCCTTGGCGCGCTTGGTGACCAGGTTGTAGACGTTGTTCGACCAGTTCTGGATCGTCGTGTAGCGGCAGCGGCCGCCCTTCTTCACGATGATCTCGACGACGGCCGAGTGCAGCGAGTCCGAGGAGTAGATCGGCGCGGTGCAACCCTCGACGTAGTGCACGTAGGCACCCTCGTCGACGATGATCAGCGTGCGCTCGAACTGACCCATGTTCTCGGTGTTGATCCGGAAGTAGGCCTGCAGCGGGATGTCCACGTGCACGCCCTTCGGCACGTAGATGAACGAGCCGCCGGACCACGTCGCGGCGTTGAGCGCCGAGAACTTGTTGTCACCCGCGGGGATGACGGAGCCGAAGTACTCCTTGAAGAGCTCCGGCTGCTCCTTCAGAGCGGTGTCGGTGTCGAGGAAGAGGACACCCTGCTGCTCCAGGTCCTCGCGGATCTGGTGGTAGACGACCTCGGACTCGTACTGGGCGGCGACACCGGCGACGAGGCGCTGCTTCTCGGCCTCCGGGATGCCCAGGCGGTCGTAGGTGTTCTTGATGTCCTCTGGCAGGTCCTCCCACGAGGTGGCCTGCTTCTCGGTCGAACGCACGAAGTACTTGATCGAGTCGAAGTCGATCCCAGAGAGGTCAGCGCCCCAGCTCGGCATCGGCTTGAGGTCGAAGAGCTTCAGCGCCTTCAACCGGTACTCGAGCATCCACTCGGGCTCGCTCTTCTTCGCCGAGATGTCGCGGACGACATCCTCGCTGAGGCCTCGGCGTGCGCTCGCGCCGGCAGTGTCCGAGTCGGCCCAGCCGAACTCGTAGTTGCCGAGAGACGCAATCGTCTCTTCCTGCGTGAGCGGAGACTGCACCGTGGTGGGCGTGCGCTGCTCGGCAGCGGCAGTCATGCGGGCTCCCCTCCATCATCTGGGATCCGTGGAACGTTCGGGATGTGCGTCGTGCACACGGCGTGGCCGCGGGCGATCGTCGCGAGGCGCTGCACGTGGGTACCGAGGAGGTTCGCGAACGTCTCCGTCTCGGTCTCGCACAGCTGGGGGAACTCGGCGGCAACGTGGGCGACCGGGCAGTGGTGCTGGCACAACTGCTCGCCCGTACCCACATTTCGCGCCGCCGCAGCGTAACCCTCCCTGGTCAACGCGGTCGCAAGGGCCTTGGCCCGTTCGGCGGGCGTGGCCTGGGCCACGATCGTCGAGCGGTGACCGTCCACGAGTGCGTCGACACGACTTTGCGCAAAGGCGCGCACTGCCTCTTCCCCACCCGTCTGGGCGAGAAACCTGAGGGCGGCGACCGCGAGGTCGTCGTAGGCGTGGCCGAACCGGGCGCGTCCGGCGTCTGTCAGGAGGAACAGCTTCGCGGGGCGTCCACGGCCACGTTGGGTCTGCCGCGGTGCGTCCCTCGTCGTGGCCTCACCGTCCGCGAGCAGCGCGTCGATGTGACGACGCACGGCCGTGGGACTGATGCCCAGCTCCTCGGCGATACCCGCCGCGGTGACCGGGCCCTGCTCCAAAAGGAGCCTGGCGACCGCACGCCGAGTCCTGCCGTCGTGCTGCGGCACGGCGTCAAGGTGGGTCTCGGCGTTTTTCACAACACCAGTGTTGCGTATTTAGCCGGAGGTCGCAAAGATCGCGGTCACAGGGTGACCTGACTCACGGCTGAACGTGGCTCGATACCCTGCCCACATGTCCACGAACGGCGGAGCTGTCACTCCGGAGAGCGACCTTCTCAACGGTCGCGAGCGTCGCCAGCTGGACATCGTCCGTCGCTGGGGCACCATCGGCGCGTTGCTGCTGACCGTCGGATCCCTGGGCGGCGGGGCCGCGCCGATCTACTCGCCGCTCTACGGCGTGCCCGTTCTCGGGCTCTTCTCGAGGATGCCCAGTGTCGCGATGGGGGTCGTCTGGACCGGCATCTTCATGATCGTGTCGGCCTGGCTGGCGCTGGGCCGGTTCGTGAAGCCCGGCAGGCCGCGGCTGATCTCGCGCGGTCAGATGGACCGCACGCTGCTGATGTGGACCGTTCCACTGGTCTTCTGCGTACCGATGTTCTCCCGCGACGTGTACTCGTACCTGGCGCAGAGCGAGATCGCGGCGCGCGGGCTCGACCCGTACGAGCTGGGACCGGCCAACGCGCTGGGCGTCGACCACGTGCTGACGCGCGGTGTGCCGAACATCTGGCGGGAGACGCCGGCGCCGTACGGGCCGCTGTTCCTGGCGTTCGGCCGGTTGACCGCGATGCTGACCGGCGACCACGTGGTGTCCGGCGTGTTCGTGCACCGGCTGCTGGTGCTGGTCGGCCTGGGGATGATCGTGTGGGCGCTGCCCCGGCTCGCGGCCCGGTTCGGGGTGCCGCCGGTCGGCGCGCTGTGGCTGGGCGCGCTGAACCCGCTGGTGCTGTTCCACATCGTCATCGGCGTGCACAACGACGGCCTGGCGCTCGGCCTGATGCTGGTCGGCCTGGAGCTCGCGATGCGCGGGCTGGAACCGTTGAAGTGGTCGTGGATCGCGCTGGGCGCCGGGGTCATCGTGTGCGGGGCGATGGTGAAGATCCCCGCGATGGCCGCGCTGGGCTTCCTGGGCGTGATGGTGGCGCGCAAGCTCGGCGGGCAGCTCAAGCACCTGGCGCTGGTGGCCGGGATCATGGCCGTCATCGCCGGGGTGGGGGTGGTGGTGATCTGCCTCGGCACCGGGTTCGGGTTCGGCTGGGTCGAGACGCTGAACGTCGCGTCGACCGTCAAGTCGTGGATGTCGCCGCCCACCGCGCTGGGCTTCCTGGGCGCCGGCACCGGGATCATGCTCGGCCTCGGCAACCACACCGAGGCGATGATCTCGCTGACCAGGATGCTCGGGCAGGGCGTGTCCGTGGTGATCACGGTCGTGCTGCTGTGGCGCAGCTTCAAGGGGCGGATCAAGGCGATGAACGGCCTGGGCGCGGCTCTCGGCGCGATCCTGGTCCTCGGGCCGGTGCTGCAGCCCTGGTACGTGCTGTGGGCGGCGATCCCGCTGGCCACCGCCGTGGTCGGGCCGAAGTTCCGGATGTTCGCCATGGTGACCTCGGCGATCATCGCGATCATCCTGCCGCCGACCGGGTCCGCGTTCGACGGGCGCGCCTACACCGTGCCGCAGGCGATCGCGGGCGCGGTGATCACGTTCGCGATCTGCGTGCTGATCGCGCGCAAGCGGGTCGGGCCGTTCCTGAAGGCGGACCCGGCCGGTGGCGGGCAGGTCTGACCGGTAACCCCGAACTCCCGGCGGACGACTGACCAGCAGAGGAAGATCGTCGCCGGAGGGGGTGACGTGCGATGTCAGAACAACCCATGTCGCGCGAAGAGGTCCGGTTCGCCGTCGTGCTCAACGGGGGCGTGAGCCTCGCCGTCTGGATGGGCGGCGTCGTGCTGGAGCTCGATCGTCTGACCAGGCCGGGATCGGTCTACCAGCCGCTGCTCGACCTGGTCGGCTGCACGGCCAGGGCGGACGTCATCGCGGGCACGTCGGCAGGCGGCATCAACGGGGCCGCGCTGGCGTTGTCGCAGGTCAACAAGCGGGCCGACCTGACGAGGCTCCGCGATCTCTGGGCGGAGCAGGGCCGGATGGAACAGCTGCTGCGCACGCCGTTCCGCGGCCAGCCGGCGTCGCTGCTCAAGGGCGACGAGTTCTTCCTCCCCCGGCTGCAGGAGGCGCTGGCGCGGCTCACCACGGACTTCGAGCCGACCGAGCCGGACGAACGCCCGATCGACCTGCGGATCACCACCACGCTGCTGGGCGGCGTTCCGGCGCTCACCTACGACGACCTGGGCCAGCCGCTGACCCAGTCGGTGCACCAGGGCTCGTTCTCGTTCCGCCGCGACCCGTACGCCTGGGTCTCCGAGGACACCCGCGACGACTTCACTCCCGCCACGCTGAACGACCGCGTGCTGCAGCTCGCGCTGGCCGCGCGCAGCAGTGCCAGCTTCCCGCTCGCGTTCGAACCGAGCTTCATCCCCGTCGGCGGCCAGGCCACGCCGGACCGCCCGGACATGGCGGACGTCGCCAGCTGGGCCAACGGCGGAGACCGCAGCAGGTTCGCGGTCGACGGCGGTGTTCTCGTGAACACGCCGACCAAGGAGGCCCTCGAAGCCATCGACCGGATGCCGGCGGACGGGCCGGTGCGGCGGGTGATGCTGCTGGTCTTCCCGCACGCCGAGCCGCTGGGCTCCGAGCCGGTGGCCGACATGATCGGCAAGAGCATGACGACGATCGCGTCCGGCGGCAAGCTGCTGGGCGCGATGTCCAGCCAGGCCAACAGGACCTACGTCGAGAAGATCGAGGAGCACAACCGGCGCGCCGCGAGCAGCAGGGGCGGCCGGATGTCGTTGCTGGAACGGCTGCACGCAGGCGGCGACGACGTGGTCGGCGAGGTGTACTCGCTGGCGGACAAGCTCTTCGGGCACTACGAGGACATCGAGATCCGGCTGGCCGCCCGCCAGGTGACGGCGCAGCAGTTCGCGCTGCCCAAGGGGAATCCGGCGAACTGGTCGTTCGAACGGGCGCGCAGGGCCGCGGAGACCGCGCAGCGCAAGTGGAAGAAGCTGCACGGCGTGCTGCCGTACGTGCCGGGTGTGAAGCTGCCCGGCGTCGTGTGCCGCGAGGACGCGGGCTGGGAGTGGGGCATCACGATGGCCGAACGCCTGGGGGCGTCGGCACTCGACCTGCTCAAGCGGCTCGTGTGGGTGGTGGACGAGAGCCAGGCCGAGGAGATCACCAAAGTCCGCCGCGAACTCCACCAGGTTCGCGCGGAGCTGCGCCGGCTGCGCACCGAGCTGTTCGACTGGAAGCCGTCCGACTCGCTCGGCGAGACCTACTGGACCGGCAGGCTCGCGAGCTACCACGAGCACCTGATCGACGGGCATCTCGGCTTGGAGGTCAAGGCGCAGGTCGCCGAGATCGGCCGGATCGTGGGCGCCGCACGGAAGGTGCTCGGGGAGCTCGACGAGCGCCGGCTGAAGCTCGGCGGCCTGGTCTGCTGGCACGCCCTGCTCGACCCCGCGGCCACCCCGGCGGAGGCCGGGCTCGACGACGGCGAACGGTGGCTCAGCCGCCTGCTGGCACTGGAGATCGCCGGCACGTGCCTGTCCGACGACAGCTCGACCGGGCTGGACACGGCGGTCGAACTGGTGCAGGTGTCGCTGCAGACGCGCAACGCGTTCGCGCAGCAGTCCATCACGGCCGACGACAAGGCCGGTGGGGCGTCGCTGTCGCGGTTCTCCGGGTTCCTCAAGCGGTCGTGGCGGGTCAACGACTGGATCTGGGGACGTCTCGACGGCGCCACGATGCTGTGCCGCGTGCTGTTCGACCCGCGCCGGTTGCGGCGGATGGATCTCCTCGGACGGCCTGAAGGCGACCAGCGCACCTCGGAGGAACGAGCGGGGGCCGTGGTCGACCAGGTCGTCACGGCGATGTTCGGCCTGGAGCTGCCGATGCAGGTCGCCGTGTGCGCCGAGGAGGCGAAGAAGGAACTCTGCGGCATCTACGAGACCGACAACGAGCTGTCGCCGTCGTCGATGAAGCTCGCCGAGCTGGCCGCGTGGGGCCTGCACTGGCGGATCATCTGCGAGGAGCTGCCCCGGCTGCGGGCCGCGATCATCGCCGACCGCGGCGACGGCGCGGACAGGCGTTCGCGTGGCGAGCTGTTCCTCGAAGAGCACGCGGACCTGTTGCGGCGCCTGGAATATCCGCAGGAGCACACGGTCACGCTCGGCATGTCGGCGCTCAACGCCTTCGACCGCGCGGGCATCGGCCGTGAGCCTCTCACGCAGGAGGCGGCGTCGGACCAGATGATCCGCACGGCCGCGAACGCCGCGGCTGTCGCCGTCACGGTCGCCGACTCCGAACGGTCAGGGCTCGCCGCCGTCCGCCCCGTGACGCGGGTGGTCCGCGGGGCCGCGCTGCTGCCCTACTGGACGATCACCGGCCTGACCCGCGGCGGGAACCTCGCACAGTTCTTGGGCCTGCTCGGGCTCGCGATCGGTGGCGCGCTGGTCGTGATGGCGTTGTTCGGCATGCTGCCCGCGTGGGCGGCGGGTCCGGGCGCGGCGATCGGCGCGGCCAGCCTGCTCGCCGCCTTCGGGTACGCCGCCCTGCGCAGCGGCACGATGCTGCACGGGCTGGTGTTGCTCTCGCCCGTGATCCCGTTGGCGGCCATAGCCGTCGAACGGATGCCCGAGGACGGCACGGAGATCACCACCGGCACGATCACGGTGGCCGGTGTCGCGGCCGTCGTCGTGGCCCTGCTGGTGCTCGGGTCGTTGCCCGCGCCGATCCGCACGCCGCTCGCGGTGCTGGCCGACTTCCGGCCGTGGCAGATCATCAAGCGCCGCTGGAAGCAGGCGGCGGTCGTGCTGGTGGTCGCGGGCATGGTCTGGTCGGTGTGGCGGTTCGAGCTGCACACCAAGCCGTGGCTGGTGATCCCGGCTTCGGTCCTCTGTGGAGCGTTCGGCGTCTACATGGCGCTGTCGAGCGGCAAGTCGTTGCAGCGCTGGCGCCGGGTCGAGGGCGTGTGGGGCACGGAACGCGCCGAGCCTCCCGCCGCGGCGACCGCGGGCTGGGCCGTGGTCTACGGCGTGGTGTACCTGGCGATCGCCGACGTGCTGCTGGTCATCGGGCCGCGCGGGTGGGGCTGGCAGGCGGTGATCGGCACCGCGCTGGCGTTCGGCCTGACGCTGCTGCTGATCACGTCCTGGTACGTGCCGCGGCTCGAGCGCCGCCGGATCCGCGAGCAACTGGTGGCCGAGGCGATTCCGGCGATCTACCCGGACGGCGGCGACGTCGCGGCGACGTTGCGCGAACGGCTGGAGGGGCACGCCTCGCTGTACCGGTTCCTGGTGAAGGGCGAGGGCGAACACCCCGCCGAACTCACCCTCTCCCAGGCCGGACTGCTCGTCGCGCAACGGATCGAGGAGAAGCTCAGGGCGCGCGGATGAGGGCCGACGCGACACGCAACGCCGAAGCGGTGCTGCGGGCGGCCGCGAGGGTGTTCTCGGCTGATCCCCTCGCGCGGATCAGCGACGTCGCCGCCGCGGCCGGCGTGGACAAGCGGACCGTCTACCGGCGCTTCGACTCCCGCGAGGAGCTGCTGCTGGCGGTCTACCGCGCGCGGCTGGACCGGCTGGAAGCGTTGATCGACGAGTCCTTCTCCGGCGAACGCCCGGTGCGCGACGCGCTGCTGGCGTTCGCCGAGGGCGGCATCCGGCTCAGCCGCGACTGGCCCGTCGACATCCGCGCGGTGACCGATCCGGCGATCCAGCGGCGCCGCGAGGAACTGGACGAGCGGATGGACGGTTTCCTGCGCCGTGCCGAGGAGGCCGGCGTGATCGCGTCCGGCCTGCCCGGCGGCTGGGCGTTGCGGATGCTGCAGACCCAGCTGCACACGGTCGCGCAGGAGATGCCCGCGCTCCAGCCCGGTCCGGCCGCCGCGCTCGTGATCGAGACGTTCCTGCACGGCGTGGGCGCCTGACCTGTGACCGAGACCATGCCCGCTCCGGGCATTTCCGGGCTGCCTTCAGCGTCTTAAATGTCATAGAGAGTGACACTTATGAAGGAGCGGACGATGTCGAAGACGTGGCTCATCACCGGAGCGTCCCGGGGTTTCGGGCGCAAGCTCGCCGAGGCCGCGGCGGTGGCGGGTGACCGCGTCGTCGCGACGGCGCGGCGACCGGAGCAGCTCGAAGACCTGGTGGAACGGTTCGGCGACCGGGTGCGCGCGGTCGCGCTGGACGTCACCGACCCGGACGCGGCCCGCCGGGCCGTCGAGCAGACCGTCGAGGCGTTCGGCTCGCTCGACGTGGTCGTGAACAACGCCGGCTACGCCAACAGCGCCCCCATCGAGGAGACGAGCGAGGCCGACTTCCGCGCCCAGATCGAGGCGAACCTGTTCGGCGTCGTGAACGTGACCCGCGCGGCGCTGCCGGTGTTGCGGCAACAGCGTTCCGGCACCTTCGTGCAGTTCTCGTCGGTCGGCGGCCGCGCGGGCGGCACGCCGGGCATGGGCGCCTACCAGACCGCGAAGTTCGCGGTGGAGGGCTTCTCCGAGGTGCTGGCGAACGAGGTGGCGCCGTTCGGCGTGCGGGTCGTGATCGTCGAACCGGGCGCGTTCCGCACCGACTGGCAGGGTTCCTCGATGGTCCGCCACGAGGTCGGCGCCGACTACGAGGAGACCGTGGGCGCGATCAACCGCTTCCGCGACGAGACCGACGGCGTGCAGCCGGGCGACCCCGCCCGTGGCGCGCAGGTGATCCTCGACGTCGTCGCCTCGGACGAGCCGCCGCGCCGCCTGGTGCTGGGCGCCGCCGCCGTCGAGACGGTGCTGGCGGCGGAGGCTCGGCGCACCGAGGAGACGCGGAAGTGGGCCGAGGTCAGCGCCTCCGCGGACTTCCCCGCGGACGAACGCTGACCCCGGCCCGGCGGCCCGACGACTCCCCCGCCAGGCCACGTCCCCCGTCTGAACCGCGGCCCGCCTGACAAGTCCTGGCGGGCCGCGCCCCCGAACCTCAGGCCGCCAGCGCGATGACCGGAACCGTCTGACCCATCGCCCGCGCGTACAACGCCTCGAAGCGCTCCAGGGTCGTCGCCAGCGCGTGGTGCGAGATGATCTCGCTGCTGGCGGCGCCCATCCGGGCCCGCATCGGCGCGTCGTGCACGAGCGTGTGCAGGCGCTGGGCCAGCTGGTTCACGTCGCCGGGCTCGAACAGCCAGCCGTTGCGGCCGGAGTGCACGAGGTGCGGCAGCGCCATGGCGTTCGCGGCGATCACCGGCTTGCCCGCGGCCATCGCCTCCATCGTCGCGAGGCTCTGCAGTTCCGCGACGCCGGGCATGACGAACAGGTCGGCGCGGGCGTAGGCGTCGAGCAGGTCGTCCTCGGACACGAAGCCGTGGAACCGGACCCGGTCGGTGATGCCCAGGTCGCGGGCCAGCAGCTCCCACTCCGCCTTGCAGGTGCCGTCCCCGACGATCTCGCCGAACGCTCCGGGCACGCGGGCCAGGGCGCGCAGGAACTCGTCGACGCGCTTCTCCTCGTCCAGCCGCCCGACGAACAACGCGGTCGGCCGGTCGTTGTGAGTGACCGTGCGCTGGTATCGAGCGATGTCGATGCCGCACGAGACGGGCACCGCGCGTTCGGGGAAACCGCTCTCGTGCAACAACTGCACGGCACGCGGGGTCGGCGCGGTCACCACGTCGGCGCGGCCGAAGACGCGGGCCAGGTCGCGGTAGGCGAACCTGCGTGCCATGCCCTGCAGGAACTTCGGCAGGTGGGCGTGGCTGAACAGGTTCTCCGGCATGAAGTGGTTCGTGGCGAGCGTCGGAATCCCCTGGGCGACAGCGGAGTTCAGGACGAACCGGCCCACCACGAAGTGCGCCTGGACGTGCACGACGTCCGGCTTGAGCGCCTTGACCAGCTCGTCGGCCTCCTTCGAGGCCTGCCACGGCAGGCAGAAGCGGAAGTCCGGGTAGAACGGGAGCCGGTGCGAACGCAGCCGGTGGACCGTGACACCGGGGATCTCGGTGGCCCTGGGCGAGTCCGGGGCGATGACGTGGACGTCGTGGCCGTTCTCCGCGAGACCGACCGCCAGGCGCTGCGCGAACCGCGCGGCACCGTTGACGTCCGGCGGGAACGTGTCCGCGGCGATGACGACGCGAAGCGCGCTGGAGGTGTTCACGAGAAGCTCCGTTCGGATGTTTTCACGAGGTTGACGAGCAAGTGCGAACACGCCGCAAACGGCGGCGAGAGCGCAGGCGAACAGCGCGACACCGGTCAAAGGAGACAAATGCGCGGCCTCGCCGAGCAGGAAGGCGCCGAGGCCGACCGCGACCAGCGGGTCCACCACGGTCAGGCAGGCGACGGCGAGATGAGGAGGTCCGCCCGCGTAGGCGTGCTGGACCAGCCAGCCGCCGACGGCGAGCGAGAGCGCGATGCCGAGCACGGACGCGAGGTGCGAGAGCCCGAAACCGCCTTGCTGCACCGACTGTGAGACGGCGCGCATCAGCACGGACACGTACCCGTACGCGACGCCACCGGCCGATGCGAACGCCACGGCACGAATGCGCGCGTTCGACGTAAGGGCTGCGACCACGCCCGGCACCGCGATCAGGCCGAGCGCCACGAGTCCGGCGGTGAGTTCGACGTCCGGCACCACCTTGGTCGCCGTCGCACTGCCCGAGGCGAGCAACACGAACGCACCCACGCCCACGGTCGTGAGCAGGATCGCCGGCAACTCGCGGAAACGGCGGTCCATCAACGCGGTCATGCCGATCGCGAGGACACCGATCGGCTGCACCACGGTCAGCGGCGCCATGCCGAGCGCGGCCGCGTGCACCCCGGCACCGCCGACGAGCAGCGCGAAGCCGGCGAGCCATCGCGGTTGCTTCAGGACGCTGGCCCGCGCGCCGGTCTGGGCGATCGCGTCGTGCTGCAGGCGGGCCGCCAGGGCGAAGCACACGGCACCGAACACGGCGAGCGTGATGGCGAGCATGGTCATGAGGTGCGCCTCACCTGTAGTGCCGCGATGGCGAAAAGGAGTCCATAAAGGGATGCGAACAAAACGCGTTCCGTAAGTCCGCGCGCCTCGAAACCGGCGAAGGAAACGTGGCTGACCAGAAACGCCGCGCTCGACACGCTCGCCGTTATTGCGACACCGAGCAGAGCCGGAAATTTGCGGGCGATGAGCACACCGGCCGCGGGCAGAGCCAGGAACATGACCGCTCCCGCGTACCGGTGGACGTAGCCGGACAACGAGGTCGGTGCTCCCGTCGGATCGGTCGGGAAGATCGTCGACACGGTCAGGCCCGCCGACCAGATCCCGATCAGCCACTGCGCTGACCTGCCTACACCCCGCAGGTTGACGGCGAGCAACGCCGAGACGGCCGCGAGACTAAGAGACGTCGCCGCGAGCCAGCCCGTGCCGTTGTTCACGAACACGTAGTCGCTGATCACGTCCGTGACCGGGTTGAGCTGACCCGCCGACACGACATGCAGGTAGAAAATCGGCACCAGTGAGAACACCAGTCCCCCGACCACCAGGCCCCGTCTTTTCTCCCCCGCTTGGATCACGAGAAAAGTCTCTTGTGAACGCGGTGATCAACCAATGGGGAACTCCCCCGAGGAGACCCTGAGGTGTCCCTGAGTCACCGGGGTAGGGCTAGCCCTACCTATTTCAGCTCTGCTTCAGAAATAGGCCGAATGACCCAGCTGCGTGCGGATCGCCCGGACCGCCTAGGCTGCGTGCTCGTGAGCCCGAATCCCCAGCCTGCGGTGGAAGTGTCGGGGCTGGTCAAGAGATACGGCTCGAAGACCGCCGTCGACGGCCTCGACCTCGTTCAGCAGCCCGGCACCGTTCTCGCCCTGCTCGGGCCCAACGGCGCGGGCAAGACGACGACCGTCGAGATCTGCGAGGGCTTCCGCTCGGCCGACGACGGTTCGGTGCGCGTGCTCGGGATGGCGGCGGGCTCCGAGGCGCTGCGGCCGCGGATCGGCGTGATGCCCCAGGGCGGTGGCGGTTATCCCGGCATTCGCGCCGAGGAGATGCTGAACCTCGTGGCGGCGTGTGCGGCCAATCCGCTCGATCCGTCGTGGCTGATCGAGATCCTCGGGCTCGGTGGCGCGGCCCGCACCCCGTACAAGAGGCTGTCCGGCGGTCAGCAGCAGCGGTTGTCGCTCGCGTGCGCGTTGATCGGACGCCCTGAGCTCGTGTTCCTGGACGAGCCGACCGCGGGCATGGACCCGCAGGCGCGCCGTCTGGTGTGGGATCTCGTGGGGGCTCTTCGCGACGACGGCGTGGCCGTGCTGCTGACGACGCACCTCATGGACGAGGCCGAGGCGCTCGCCGACAACGTCGTGATCATCGACGAGGGCCGTGTGGTCGCGCAGGGCTCGCCCGCCGAGCTGACCGCGAACCGGCCGGACGACCAGCAGCTGCGGTTCCGCGCGCGACCCGGTCTCGACCTCACGTTGCTGTCCGCCGCACTGCCAGAGGGCTTGAAGGTGCGCGAGGCGACGAAGGGCGCGTACGTCGTCGAAGGCATGATCGACCCACAGGTCGTGTCCACCGTGACGTCGTGGTGCGCGCAGCAGGGCGTGCTGGCCGAAGAGCTGACCGTGGCCAAGCGCAGCCTCGAAGACGTTTTCCTGGAGCTGACCGGCAGGGAGCTGCGCTCGTGACCACCTTCGCTCCCGGCACGTTCAAGCCCGCGCCCGGCCGCGGTTCGTTGCCGCGCATGCTCTTCGTGCACGCGCGCACCGAGGCGATGCTGACGTTGCGCAACGGCGAGCAGATCCTGCTCACCGTGATCATCCCGCTGGCGTTGCTGGTGGCGTTGTCGTTGATGTCGGTGATCCCGATGCCCGAGCCGCGCGTGGGTTCGGCGACGGCTCGGATCTTCGCGCTGGCGATCATCTCCTCCGCCTTCACCGGGCAGGCCATCGCACTCGGGTTCGACCGGCGTTATGGCGTGCTGAAGCGGCTTTCGGCCTCGGCGCTGCCCCGGTGGCTGCTCGTCGCCGGACGCGTCTGCGGCGCGCTGGTCGTGGTGGCTTTGCAGATGGTGCTGCTCGGGGTCACGGCGTTGGTCCTGGGCTGGCGCTTCCCGCTGGCCGGGCTGCCGTGGGTCGTGCTGCTGATCGTCCTGGGCACGCTGACGTTCGGTGCACTGGGCGTGCTGCTGGGTGGCGCGCTGCGGGCCGAGATCGTGCTGGCGCTGGCGAACATCATCTGGTTCGTGCTGCTGATGGTCGGTGGCGTGGCCCTGTCGGTGCCGGTCGGGTTCGTGCACCTGCTGCCGTCCGCCGCGCTGGCCCAGGCGCTGGAAACCTCTGTGGTGCACGGCACCGCCCCTGGTGTGGGCCCCGTCGCAGTACTCGTGGCCTGGGGCGTTGTCGCGGGCGCACTGGCGACCCGGACGACTCGTCTTACCTGACCAGACATACCATCAGGGCGTGTCGAAGCTGACCGCCTTCCTCGTGTCCTGGCAGCGCGCGTTCGCGATTGCCGTCGTCATCGCGCAGGCCGGAATCGCGGTCACCGGGTCGATCGTCCGCGTGACCGGCTCGGGCCTCGGCTGCCCGACCTGGCCGCAGTGCGTCGAGGGCAGCGTCGTCCCGGTGGAACACCCCGAGGTCGCGGCCCTGCACCAGTGGGTCGAGTTCGGCAACCGCACGCTGACCGGTGTCGTCGGCGTCATCGCGGGCCTGTGCGTGCTCGCCGCGTGGTTCCACCTGCCGCGACGCAAGCGGGTTCTCGTGCTCTCGCTCGTCCAGCTCGTCGGTGTGGCCGTGCAGGCGGTCGTCGGCGGCATCACCGTGCTGACGGGCCTTGCCTGGTACACCGTGTCGATCCACTTCATGATCTCGATGGGCCTGGTGTGGATGGCCGTGCTGCTCGTGAGCTCGCTGTCCGAGGGCGACGGCCCTGCCCGGCTGAAGGTGCCGGCGCCGTTGATGAAGCTTCAGGTCGTCATGGCCGTGGTGCTGGGCGCGTTGCTGCTGGCGGGCACCTGGGTGACGGCCGCGGGCCCGCACGCCGGTGACTCGTCGACTCCGCGCCTCGGCGTCGAGGTGGCGACGCTCGCGCAGATCCACGCGGACCTGCTGTTCCTGTTCCTCGGCCTGCTGATCGCGGTCGGGTTCTTCACCCGCACCCGCTCCTACTGGACGTTGGTCGGCGTCGTGCTCGCCCAGGGCGCGCTGGGCATGGTCCAGTACTGGACGGGCGTGCCCGAGGTGCTGGTGTCAATCCACGTGCTCGGCGCCGGTGCTGTCGTCGTTGCCACGGCTGCTTTGTGGACGTCGTCGCGCGAGCGCACGCACGAGGTCGAGTTGCCGTCTGACGATCAGGCACTCAGCAAGGCCTGAGCTTCACCCTGGTCGTTGTGGCCGGCCCAGTTCGCCGGTGTGGCCTCGAAGTTCACGTCGGTGATGGTCCTGTCGGCGCCCGCGTCGAGCAGGATGCGGATGACCTCGAGGTGGCCGCGTTCGGCCGCCAGGTGCAGCGCCGTCACGCCCTCACCGTGCATCGGCCCGCCGAAACCCGTGCGCTGGTTGGGATTCGCGCCCAGGTCGAGCAACGTGCGGGTGGCGTTCTCCAGCCCGCACCAGGCCGCCCACGCGAGCGCCGTGCCGCGGTAGACGTCCGCGTCGATCCTGGCCCCGCGCTTGAGCAGGTCGCCCAGGATCTCGGTGCGGTCGTTGCGGGCGGCCCACGACAACGCCTCGTCGAGCACTTCCTGCGGGTCGTTCGTCGGCCACCAGCGCGGAAAACCGCTGTGGGGCCGGTAATAGCCGCGCTTCGCCTCCGGTTCGGTGGCCAGATCCAGGTCACCCAGGCCGGCCGCGGTGCGCAGGTTCGGCGGGTGAACTCCGTGCCGTGCCAGGAGCTCGGCGGTTTCTTTGTTTCCCCAGAACAACGCGACCGTGAGCGGCGTGCCGCCCTCACCCCGTGCGTCCAGATCGGTGCGAGCGCCCTTGGCCAGCAGCAGTTCGGCCAGGTTCGGCAGGTTCGCGTAGGCCGCCTGATGCAACGCCGTCCAGCCGTGGACGTTCTGGTGGTCTATGTCCGCACCGTCGCCCAGCAGCACCTCGACCAGGCGTTCGTCGCACTTGGCCGTCGCCAGCCCGAGCAGGTCGTTGCCGTTGGTACCGCTGGCCTTCACGAGCCACGGGTCGCGCGTGATGATCGCCTTGAGCTCACCGGGGTTCTGCATCTCGATGGCCTGGTAGGCACGGGCGAACGGCCGCGGCTTGCGAATGTTGGCCTTGAGCGCCTTCCAGTCCTCACACCCGTGGGCCTGGGCGAGAACGCTGTGCGCGCCCTCGTCCGTCAGCGGCACGTCGTCGAAGACCTCCAGCGCACCGGGCACGCCGTCCCACGCGGAGGCCAGCAATCCCCTGGCCCGCTCCTCGTAGTACTCGATGTCGTCGCGAAACGGGTGCCACATGGCACCACGCTACTTCGGCGAGGCGGGCCTGCGCTCCCACAAAGCGGGCAGTTCCTCTGAGAGCCAACCGTAGATGTGGTCGACGGTCCTGAGCCGCATCGACCGTTCGGGATCACCGCTGAGCAACCGCATGCCGTCCTCGGTCAGCGTCTGGACGCTGGCGATGGCGTTGAGCTTGCGCTGGATGAAGTCAGTCCAGGCCTTCTCGTTGATCCGGTACTCCGCCGCCTGCCGTCCACGCCGGGTCCGCTTGGTCACCAGCCCGACGTTGACCAGGTACTTGAGGTTCGTGCTGATCGACCCGCTGCTCGCCTCCAGCTCCTGCGAGAGCTCGGCGGCGGTGCGCTCCACCGGCTGGCACACCAGCAGGTAGCCGAGAATGCGGCCACCGATCAGCGGGATGCCCTCCTCGGCGAAGTGGGCCGCGAACCGCTCGATCCAGGCGGACAGGCGGGTCTCGCGTCCGACGCTCATCTCGGTGATCCCTTTCGGTCGACACTGAAATCATCGTAGCGATCTTGTCAACGCTGGTCGAGTTCGGACGGCGCGGCACTCGCCCAGAGCGCCTCGGCCTCACCCAGAATCGACTGGAAGCCAAAGCCGTCGTCAGGACTCAGGGACGAACTTGGACTCACCGGCGGCCCTTTGGGGAGCCTGGGGCCGTAAGGCCTTCACTGAAACCCGACGTGCTCGTCGCCGCGTGGAACGGAGTGGCGGAGTCTCCCGCTGGCCCGGCTTCGGCTTCGCGGGCGCGCTCGACCTGACCCCGCTCGTCGGCGGCTGCTTCCGCCATTGCGACGAGGTCTGCCGCACCCTCGGCATCCCGACCACGCCGGTGTTCACGGCACTCGGCCACCTGAACGCCCGACCGGCCCGGCTGCGACAACGCTCCGATGGCGGCGTCGCTGATGGCCGGCGGAAACGCCGGTGCGGCCCGTGAGGTGTTGAAGAAGGGGACGGAACGGGTGGCGGACAGCCGGGACGCGCGCGGTCGCACCCCGCGCTCGTACACCCGTTTGAAATTGCGTTTTCCCGGCTGACGGTTCGTGCCGACAATGATCGGGTGATGGAGACGGCGCGGCAGGCACTGGCGGTTCTGGTCGGTGAGCGGTGGCGCTACGCCGGTCGTGCCTGCGACCTGGTCTGGCTGGGGTTCGGACCGGACGTCGAGGTGAACGACCACCGGGGTGGAACCCGCGAGGTCGCCGAGTACTCGCTGCACCTGCAGTGCTCATGGCAGGTGTTCGCCGGGGAGAAGCGCGTCACCGGTTCAGGCGACGTCTACCTGCCGCCGCGCGGGTGGAGCGGTGACGGCAACTTCGACTGGGACGTGCAGGGCGCCAACAGGTTCGACGTCTGGGCCGCCGGGCTGGTCACCTTCCTGGCCGACGAGGAGATCGTCGTGATGTCGGTCGAGATCAGCGAGAGAGGTGACCTAACGGTGTTTCTCTCGGACGGTCTGCGGATCGAAGCGCCGCGTGAGAACACTGACGCCGAGGACTGGCGGTTCTTCCGTCCCGGCACCGATAGCGACCATGTCGTCATGCCGCCCGACTGACGTCCTGCCAGCGCTCTCTGCGGTGTGCTGATACGCCTGCGGGTCTTTTGCCGGTTTCAGCTTCTGCAACCCGGACCGCCCCTCGCCCGGCATCCACCCCGCCCAGTTGCCCAACGCCGGGACCGCATCGGCCTGGTTGAGGGCCGAACACGTCACCCTCCTGGCACCTCGCCCAGGCGCTGGACCACGCCCGAAGCTTTGACACAGAATGATCAAGCTCGCACGACATGCTCTCTGTCGGGGCATACGAAAAGCGATCCGTTCAGCGACGAGGCTTGTGCAGATCTGCGGGGTCGAAGGTGACAGAGACAGTGCCGACCACGTGCACCGGTTCCCGATTGCCCGGCGTCAGCGTCACGACGTCCGAGTACACGCCACCATTCAGCCGGTGGCAGTAGATGACCGGACCGTCCGCGATGTCGAGCTCCACCCGCCAGTACGCGGGCACGCCGGCGGCGGCAAGAGCGGCGGGCTTCTCCAGGCGGTCGCTCTTCTTCGTGGACGGGCTGACGATCTCGACCACCAGCGCGACGTTCGCGACGTCGACGGACACGGTCTCGACCCGTTCGGTCGTCACGACCACGTCCGGGATGTAGCCGAAGTGCTCGCTGACCCTGACACCGATGGCGGTCAACGCCTCCATGCCCTCCGAGGCAACGGCGTCGTCGAGAATCCGGGCGAGCCTGTCCCCGACCCTCTGGTGCTCGGCGGCCGGTGCGGGAGTCACGACGAACCGCCCGTCGACCAGCTCGATACGACGGCCCTCTTGGGGGTCAAGACTCTCCCAGTCGTCCAGGGTGTAGCCGTCCCGACGCCGCGCGGTGGTCATTGCCTCACCCCTCAACTGGCCTTCTGTCTCTGGTCGACCCACAGTTCAGTGTTGCACGAGAACTGACGCTAGAAGGCGGAAGCCTTCCAACGCCAGTTGCTGGTGACCGAACAACCAGAAAGAGCTATCGCTTGGAGAAGCTCCAAGTCAGCAGACGGGCGCGAGCGGAGTCGTCTCGTCGGGCCCTGCCCGCCGGCGCCACCGGTCCAGCTTCGCGTGCTCGGTCAGCGAGATCAGCGTCTCGCGCACCGAGAGCCGGACGCGCGGGTCGCAGTTCACGACCGGCACGTCGGGCGAGATGCCCATGCCGCGAATGATGGCCTTCACGTCCGCTCGAACGGACGCGTGCACGTTGTTCAGCGCGAGCACGTACGGAATGTTGTGGTCTTCGAAGTACCGCATCGCGTCCACGGAGTCCGCGGGACGCATGACGTCGAAGAGCACCACGGCACCCACGGCGCCGCGCACCACGTCTCCCCAGCCCGCGCGTGGGTCCTGCCACTGCGGGGCCACGAAGAGGTGCAGCGCCAGGCCGGGGTCGAGCCACACGCGCCCGAACTGGATGCGCACCAGTTCCGTCACGGCGCCCGCGCGTTCCGGCGGCAGTGCGTTCATCGTCAGGAGATCGTTCTCCACGATGGACCTGATGAAAGTGCTCTTGCCCACGCCGAAGCCACCGGCGACGACAATCTTGGCCGAGGTCAGCTCCCGACCGGGCGGCCCAGGAGGGCCGAATTCGGGAAATCTAGAGCCGACGTAGTCCACTAAGCACTCTCTCCATCAACCCGAGGTCCGGCGTGTCACCGCCTGCGGAAGCGGTCTGGTGCACGTCCACCAGACCTCGTTCCGCCATGTCGCCGAGCAGCACCTTCACGACTCCCAGAGGGAGTCGCATCAGTGCGGCCACTTCCGCGACGGATCGCGGTGAGTGGCACAGCTCGACAACGCGTTGGTGCTCAGCCTGCAAGATACCTGCCGAATGCCGACTCTGATCATTGGCGGAGACAAGTGTCTCGATCTCGAGGTCGATGTTGGACCGAGTGCGCCCACCCGTCCAGGCATATGCACGAACGATCGACGAGTCCTGAGCATCCTGAATGGAGGGCTCGAAGTCTTCCTGCGGTACAACGGGAGTCGCTTCCCGCGCGGGCACCGGGTCCGGCGTGCGCGGCCGCTTTCGGCCCGAGTCCAGGGAAAACCCGTTCATCAGGTCGGCGAACGTCTGCTCGGCGGCTGTTTCGGCCCGCCTTCGTCGTCGGTGCGCGTCAGGGGACGAGCTCATGGTTCACCTCACGCTGTGCAGCTGTGCTCGCAGTTCGGGGGTGAGGATCTGGCCCACCTGCTCGACGACCACGGTCATCTCGTAGGCCACTTGACCGACGTCGCTGTCGGGGGCGGCGAGAACCGCCAAACAAGATCCGTCTCGAATGGACATGAGAAGCATGATCCCGTAGTCCATCTCGATCACGGTGCGCAACACTCCGCCACCTTCGAAGCAACGTGAAGCGCTCATCGTCAGTGCTGTGACACCGGAGGAGATCGCGGCGAGCTGCTCGGCGCGGTCCGGTGGCAGACCCGTCGACTTGGTGAGCAGCAGGCCGTCCACCGAGATCACGATCGCGTGGGCGACACCGGCCACTCGATCCGTGAAGTTCGTGATCAACCAGCCGAACTGGTCGACCTGGCGCGACTGAGGCGTGCTCATGCCTTCTCCCCGTTGTACTGGCCGTTCCCCTGGCCGCTTCCGTTCCCGTTGCCGCCGAGCGGCGCCTGACGCAGGCCCGTCTGGTAGCTGGCGAGAAAGCCCCGTGCTCGTTCCGGATCGCGCTTCGGGCCTGCGGCAGGGCGTGTGCCGTTCTCGGGACGTTCCGCGAGGTCGGGGAGCAGGTTCTTACGCGGCGCCCGTTTCGGCAACCCGGCGTCGGTCTCCCCGGCGTCCGTGGCGGGGTCTCCCGCCTGCTCCCAGACCGTCCCGCCGGGCTTCTTCCCGAACCACGACGCCACTACCGACGGTGACGATACAGGTGGGGTCGTCGCCGGCGAATGATCACCGTTGACCGATTCGCCCGAGACTCCGGTACCCCTGAACCAGGAAGACGTCGTCTCATTTGGTGACACCGGTGACACGGCCGGCACGCCGTTGTACTCGGCCGAAGCGGGGCGCGGAGTGCGCTGGGGCAACGACTCGTCGATCGCGGCGCCGCGGAACGACGACCACTCGGCGGACTCGCGCTGCTGGTCGATGGCCGGGGCGGGCGCGGGTGGCGGCGCCAGGTTCGGCGTCTTCACGACGACGTGCGGCTGCCTGGCCAGCGCGGGCTTCGGCTGCGGCAGGGCGGCGTGCCGCGGCTGCGACGGCGCCGGGGCCTCCTCGTGGGAGCGCACGAGCTCCGCGGGCACGAGCACGAACGCGCGCAGGCCCTCACGGCCCTCTCCCGCGCCGCGCAGGCGGACGGTGATGCCGTGGCGGCCCGCGAGCCTGCCGACGACGAACAGGCCCATCTGGCGGGACACGGGCACGTCGTCCTCGGTGCCGGACGACAGCCGCTCGTTGGCCTCGGTGAGCTCGGCGGGGCCCATGCCGATGCCCTGGTCGGCGACCTCGACGAGCACGGCGCCCTGCTGGTCGATCCGCGAGCCGATCATGACCTGGGTGGCGGGCGCGGAGAACGCGGTGGCGTTGTCCAGCAGCTCCGCGATCAGGCGCACGAGGTCGCTGGCCGCGTAGCCGACGATCTCGACCGACGGCGTCGACTTCACCACGACGCGCTGGTAGTGCTCGATCTCCGACGCGGCGGCGCGCAGCACGTCCGCGAGCGGCACAGGCTGACTGAACCGGCGTGCCATGTCCGTGCCGGACAGCACCATCAGGTTCTCGTTGTTGCGGCGCATGCGCGTCGCGAGGTGGTCGAGCTTGAAGAGGTTGGCGAGCTGCTCGGGGTTCTCCTCGTGCCGCTCCAGCTCCTCCATGAGCTTGAGCTGGCGTTCGACGAGGCCCTGCGAGCGGCGCGACAGGTTGACGAAGATGTTCTTCATGCCCGACCGCAGCGACGACTGCTCGACGGCGGAGCGGATGGCCTGCTCGTGCACCGCGTCGAACGCGCGAGCCAGCTGGCCGAACTCCTCCATGGAGTGCACGGGCACCGGTTCGATCGTGGTGTCCGGCGCGCGGTCGGCGCGGATCGCGGCGACGACCTCGGGGAGGTGGTGGTGCGCCACGTCGAGGGCAGAGCGCCGCAGCTCGGACAGCGAGCGCAGCAGGTAACGGCCGATGACGAAGCCGAGCGTGCCGGCGATCAGCAGCATCGCGAGCAGGATGACGGCGGCGGCGCCGGCCTTGTTGGACGTGTCGTCCTGCAGCGAGGCGGCGGTGTTCGCGAGCTCGTCCTGCAGTTCGCGGCCGACCTGTTCCATCAGCCGCGCGGTGGTGCTGGACGCCTTGTTCCAGTCGTCGACGGCGATGCCGAACTCCTGCGGCGGCTTGGGCTGGCCGGGACGCGTGGCAGGCGGCGGGGTGCCGTCGGGCTGGGTGAGCGCACGTTCGACGAGTGCGTTGCGGCTCGCCACCGCGGCACCGGTGACGGTCTGGTCGTAGGCGCGGCGCTGTTCGGTGGTGCCGATGGCCTGGAAGTCGTTCAGGCGGTCCTGCAACCGGATGTCGGACTGCTCCAGCGCGCGGACCTCCGGACCGAGGAGCTTGCCCCGGCCGATCCCGGCCAAGACGAACGCGTGCTGGAGCGAGACCTGCTCCTGCGCGATGACCATGTTGTGCAGTGCCACCGCGGTGCCCGAGATGGCGTTGTCGTTGAACTGGCCGATGAGCGCCTGTTCGAAGTCCAGCAAGGACTTCACGATCGCGGTGTAGCCGTAGGTGCCGCCGGACGGGTCGCCGCCGTCGCCGCCCTGGGCGACCTTCTCCCGCAGGTTCTTCAACGTCTCCAGCTGACCGGCGGCCTCGGCGAAGCGCTGCCGTGAGACGTCGCTCACGCCGTCGGTGCGGTCGATGCGGCGACGCACGGTCGAGACCGCGTTGTCCGTGGACCTGATCTGGTTCTGGTAGGCGCCGACACCGGAACCGCTGGTCGCGCTCTGCGCGGCGAGCGTGCGTTCCTGCTGGACGCTGGAGATCAGCGGCGCGAGATCCGCCCTGAGCCGGACCAGGCCCTGCATCTGCACGTAGTTCTCGGACCGGTCCACGTACCCGGAGATCTGCAGTGCGCCCGCGCCGACCGCGACGGCCACCGGCACCAGCAGCACGACGCCGAGCTTGACCGGCAGCCGCCAGTTGCGCCAGTCGCTGATCTTTCTCCACTCGACATTCACGAAATGGTCCCCAAGGCGCGCTCGAAGTGCCCCACTATCGGCTACCTCCTGGCCTGGTGAATCCCCGCGAGCTTGAGACCCCCGCAGCTCGATATCTCGATCAGCCGTATCGGGTGTTAGCGGATAGTAGGCCAGAGAGCGTGACGCGACAACGACCTGCGGCGTGCACGATCGATCACCCACTGTGACGACAGACCTTTTGGGGTGGTCATGCACGTTCCAGGGATTGACTCGCCGCCACGCGTGGTTACGCTTGCGCCTCCCACCCCCGGACCGGACGCGCCTTCCGCGCAGAGCCTCGCCGGGCACTCCCCGTAACGAATGCGAGCGGTTGATGACGAAGGCGCTGCCCTCCGTGTCACGCCCGGCCACCCCCGGTTTCGCGACTTTTGAAGAGCCTGCTCACTCATTGCTCATAGATGGTGACGGTGAGCCTGATTTCGGTGCCCTCCAAACGAGTGAGGATTTCCTCGTTCTGAAGCGCCGGGTCAAGCGTTTCATTCTCCCGGCGACGCTGATGTTCCTCGCTTGGTATGTCACGTTCGTATTGCTTTCAGCTTACGCCGCCGACTTCATGAGCACTCCGCTGTTCGGAACCGTGAACGTCGGCTTGACGATGGGATTCCTCCAGATCGTCACCACCATCATCATCACAATGGCGTATGCGCGTTACTCCAAGCGGAAGCTCGACCCTCAGGTCGACAAGGTGCGCGCGCTCGTCGAAACCGACGAGGAGCTCGCGTGACCGGGGCGAACACCGCGATCAACCTGTCCGTCTTCGGCATCTTCGTGCTGCTGACGCTCTACATCGTGTATCGGGCGTCGACGCGAAACGTCAGCGCGTCGGACTACTACGCGGCGGGCAGCAGTTTCACGGGCACGCAGAACGGCATCGCACTCTCGGGTGACTTCCTGTCCGCGGCGTCGTTCCTGGGCATCTCCGGCGCTATCGCCGTGAACGGTTACGACGGCTTCATGTACTCGATCGGGTGGGTGGTCGCCTGGCTGATCGGCCTGATGCTCATCTCGGAACGGCTGCGCAACACCGGCCGCTTCACCATGGGCGACGTCATGGCGTTCCGCATGCGCCAGCGCCCCGTGCGCGCTGCCGCGGCGAACTCGACCCTGGTGATCTCGCTGTTCTACATGATCGCGCAGATGGCGGGCGCCGGCGGCCTGATGGCGCTGCTCCTGGACGTGCACAGCAAGGTAGGCCAGGCCATCATCATCGCGGTCGTCGGCATCGTCATGGTGCTGTACGTGCTGGTCGGCGGCATGAAGGGCACCACGTGGGTGCAGATCATCAAGGCCGTGCTGCTGCTTCTGTCCGTGTCGCTGCTGACCATCTTCCTGATCGGCAAGTTCGGCTTCGACTTCTCCTCGATGCTCGACCGCGCGACGCAGCGCTCGCCGCTGGGCGAGGCCGTGCTGTCGCCGGGCGTGAAGTACGGCGCCTCGGACCTGTCGAAAATCGACTTCATCTCTCTTGCGCTGGCGCTCGTGCTCGGCACCGCGTCGCTCCCCCACGTGCTGATGCGCTTCTACACGGTGCCGAACGCCCGCGAGGCGCGTAAGTCCGTCGTGTGGGCCACGTGGATGATGGCGATCTTCTACTCGTGCACGCTGGTCATCGGCTTCGGCGCGATGGCACTGGTGGGCACGGACAAGATCACCGGCGCCCCCGGCGGCGAGAACTCGGCGGCGCCCCTGCTGGCGTTCCAGGTCGGTGGCACCGTGCTCCTCGGCATCGTGTGCGCCGTGGCGTTCGCCACGATCCTCGCCGTGGTCGCCGGCCTGACGCTGACGGCCTCCGCCTCGTTCGCGCACGACGTCTACGCGAACGTGATCAAGCACGGCGAGGCCGACCCGCGCGAGGAGGTCAAGATCGCGCGCATCACCGCGGTCTGCGTCGGCGTGCTCGCGATCGTCGGCGGCATCGCGGCGAACGGCCAGAACGTCGCCTTCCTGGTCGCGCTGGCGTTCGCGCTGGCCGCCTCCGCGAACCTGCCGACGCTGCTGTACTCGTTGTTCTGGAAGCGGTTCAACACGCGCGGCACGCTGTGGAGCATCTACGGCGGCCTCACGTCGTGCGTGCTGCTGATCGCGTTCTCCCCCGCCATCTCCGGCTCGAAGTCGTCGGTGTTCCCCGACGCCGACTTCGCGATCTTCCCGTTGTCGAACCCGGGCATCGTGTCGATCCCGCTGTCGTTCCTGGCCGGGTTCCTGGGCACGATCCTCGGCGGCGAGCGCGCGGACGCGGCCAAGCAGGCGGAGATGGAGGTGCGCGGGCTGACCGGCATCGGGTCAGGCCTGCGCTAGCAACTCCTCCACCGCCTTGTTGAACACCTCGGGGCGTTCCAGATTCGGCATGTGCGCGGCGCCGTCGACCACGACCAGCGTCGAACCCGGAACGCGCTCGCTCATGTACTCGGCATCGCTGACCGGGGTGTACTCGTCGTCGCTGCCGACGATCACCAGCGTCGGCACGGTGATCGTCGTGAGGGTCTCGGTGTAGTCGGGCCGCTCCGCGCGGCCTCGCAACGCCGCTGCGGCGCCCTCGGGCGGTGCGTTGTGCATGAGCTGTGCGACGAACTCGCCGACGGCCGGGTTGTGCGGTGACACCATCTTCCACTGCACCTCGGTGGTGTAGCCCGACATGCCCTCGCGCAGCAGCCGGTCGGCCATGGCGTTGCGGTTCCTGCGGCCGTCCTCGGTCTCCGCCTGCGCGAACGTGTCGGCGAGGATCAGGCCGCGCAGGCGTTCGGGGAACGTCCGCGCGCACTCCATGACGATCTGCCCGCCCATCGACAGGCCACCGAGCACGAACCTCTCGACGCCGAGGTGGTCGAGCAGCCCCGCGACGTCGGACGCGAAGACGTCCAGCGGCGTGACGCCGGGAACGACGGTGGTCTCGCCGTAACCGCGCAGGTCGGCGGCGATCACCCGCCAGCCCGCGGCGCTGAAGTGCTCGACCTGCGGGCGCCACATCGAGCGGTCGAAGGGATGGCCGTGCACCAGCACCAGCACGTCGTCGCCGGTGCCTTCGTCGTCGTAGCCGATGGTGATGCCGTTGACGTTCGCGGTGGTCATGTTCCGACCGTAGCGCGAACTAGGACGCGGCTTCCTGGATCACCTTGCTGAAACGGGAGGCAGCTTCGGCGGTCGTGAGCTTGAAGCCCAGCGACGGTTCGGTCAGCTCCAGTTCGAGCAGCAGCGGTTCGCCGCCGGGGCCTTCGACGACGTCCACGCGGGCGTAGAGGAAGTCCGTGCGCCGCAACGAGAGCAACTCGGCGGCCACGTCGAGGACCTGGTTCGCGAGCGCGACCTGACCGTCAGAAGGCTCGATGCTGCTCAGCCTCTCCTCGACGTAGAGGCCGGACTCCGCCTCACCGAGGCCCTGGGCCAGCATCGGTCCTTTGTGGAACGAGTGGGAGTACTCGCCGGCGAAGAACACCAGCGCCGTCTCGCCGTTCGCGTCCACACTGGACTGGTAGGGCTGCACCAGGGCTTTGACACCGATGGCTTCGAGGTGAGCGTGAGCCGCCGCGTGGTCGGTGAACCGACCGGCGCCGCGCGAACCCGCGCCGACCGCCGGCTTCACCACGAACTCGCCGTCCGGGAACACCGGGGTCTCCCCCGGCCGCACCACGGCGGTGGGCACGACGGCGACACCGTGTGCGGCCAGTTCGGCCATGTAGGACTTGTCGATGTTCCAGCGCACGACCGAGGCCGGGTTCGCCAGCTCGGGCACGCCGGCGCACCACGTCAGGAAGGCGTCCAGGCGGTCCGGGTAGTCCCAGGTCGCGCGCAGGACCACCAGGTCGGCGTCGACCTCGCCGCCCCAGGGCTGCCACGACACGTCGACACCGTCCCGGACAAGGGCGGCGACCAGCGCTTCCTCGTCGCCGTCGCCCTCGGGCAGACCGTCGCACGAGGCGAGCACGACCTTCATGACCGCATCTTGGCCATCTTGCGGCGGTGCGCGGAGCCGATCTTGGTGGCGGCGGTGGTCTCGCGGTCCCATTCGGACTGCTCGACGTTGTCGGCGGCCTCGACGGCCTTGGTGGCGGACTCGACGTCCTTGGTCATCACGTCGCCCATGGCGCCGTCCGCGCCGACCAGCACGATCCGCGCGCCGGCCCGGCCGATCGGTTCCACGACGGCCCTGACCGCGGTGCCCGGCTTGCCGTGGGCCTGCACGAACTCGGCGATGCGCTTCTGAGTGGTTTGATCAGACACCCCCACACTGTAAAACCAGCGGGTAGCTTCAGTCGGGTGACCACCGACACGCTCACGTCGTTCCTCACGTGGTACTTCGACCACCACCCCGCGCACGCGGCCCAGGCCGGCTCGCTGGAGCACTACTCCACCTTCGGGGATTTCTCCGCTGCCGCGTTCGAGCAGCGGGCCAGAGAGATCGAGGAGTGGCTGGCGCGGCTGGAGCCGTTGCCGAGGTCGGTGGACCGCGATCTGGCGCTGTCGGTGCTGCGCGGAGCGTCGGCGCACGAGATGTGGCCGGGCTGGCGGCGCGATCCGCACGAGTACGCCGGGGTGGTGTTCTTCGGGCTGCTGGCGCCGTTCCTGCACCGCCTGCTGCCCGAGGCCGACATCGTCGCCTCCACGGTCGCGAAGCTGCGCGAGGTGCCCGCGGTGCTCGCCGCCGCCGAGGCGAACCTCGACGCGTCCCTGGCATCGCCGCTGGTCGTGCGGCGGGCGTTGGACCAGGTGCGGACGGGCCGGTCGTTCCTGCTGGACTCGTTGCCGCTGGAGGCGGCGCCGGAGTTCCGCGCGGCGCTGGCCGAGGCCGCCGAGCCCGCCGCGGACGCGTTCGACCGGCACGCGGCGTTCCTCGAAGACCTGGCCGTGCGGGCGACCGGCGACTGGCGGATGGGCGAGAAGCTCTACTCGACCTTGTTGCAGGACAAGGAGATGCTCGGCTACGGCGCACCGGAGCTGCACCAGCGCGGGCAGGACGCCTACGCGGAGCTGGAAGCCGAACTGATCGAGCTCGCGGGCTCGCCGGACTGGCGTTCGGTGATGAGCTCGCTGCAGGACGACCACCCGCCGACGCTGGAGGCGATGCGCGCCGAGTACGAGGCCGAGACGGCACGGGCGCGGGCGGCGCTGGTCGAGCACTCGCTCGTGACGCTGCCCGAGGGCGAGGAGTGCCACGTGGTGCCGGGGCCGCCGTTCCACCGCGCGGTCATGGCGGTGGCGAGCTACCTCGGCCCGCCCGCGCTGACGTCGCGGCGAGCCGGCTACTTCTTCGTGCCGTTCACGCCGGACGGCGCCTCGGACGAGCAGGTCACGCACCGCCTGCGCACCAACGCGCGGTCGCAGTTGCCGACGATCTCGGTGCACGAGGCCTATCCCGGCCACCACTGGCATCTGACGTGGCTGGCGGCGCAGGGCCCGGCGCACCCGTTGCGCAAGGTGTTCCGAACGCCGTACTTCTCCGAGGGCTGGGCGCTGTACTCGGAGAAGCTGCTGCGCTCGGTCGGCCACTACACGTCCCAGGGCGCGTTGATGGGGCACGTCGAGGCGCGGCTGTTCCGGGCGGCGCGGATGATCGTCGACACGGCCCTGCACTGCGGCGACATGACACCGGCCGAGGCCGAAGCGTTCATGGTGGCGCGCACGGCGCTGACGCCGGGCACCGCGGTGGGCGAGGTCAAGCGGTACTGCACGCGTCCGACGCAGGCGCCGTCGTACCTGACCGGGGCGTTGGAGATCGACCTGATCCGTGACGAGTACCTGGCCGCGGGGCTGGGATCGCTGCGCGACTTCCACGACCGGATCGCGGGGTCCGGCGCGCTGCCGCTGGGGCTCGCGCGCCGGGTCGCCCTGGGCGAGGACTAGCCCCGCCGTGACGGTCGTCCTCTCCGTACCGCCCGCCGGGCCGGCGCCCGCTCTGCGGTTGCGGCCGTGGCAGCCGGACGATCTCCCGGCGCTGCTGGCGGCGCACCGCGATCCACTGCTGCGCCGCTGGCTGGCCACCTCCCTGACAGGTGAGGCCGAGGCCCGGCAGTGGCTGGACGCGCAGGAAGCCGGCTGGGCGAGGGCGTCCCGGCTCAGCTTCGCCGTGGTCGCCGACGCCGACGACCGTTCCCCACTGGGCCACGTGGTGGTGAAGCCGACCTCGGCCGGCACAGCCGAGGTCGGCTACTGGACCGCCGCCCGCGCTCGGGGGCTGGGAATCGCCGCCCGCGCGGTGGACACCTTGTCGCACTGGGCGTTGGACGCCCAGGACGTGGTCGCGCTCACCCGGCTGGAACTGGTGCACGCGGGCGGCAACCACCCGTCCTGCCGGGTGGCGGTCAAGTGCGGCTACGTCCTGCAGGACCTGCTCCCGGCCGCACCGCCGGCGTTCCCCGCCGAGGGACACCGGCACGTGCGCCGCTAGGCGGGGCGGTAGGCCTGGCCGGCCGCCGTCAGCGCCGTACCGGTGGAGAGTCCGGTCGGACTTGTCTTCGTGGACAGGGTGAACCACGAGTAACGCTCCACGAAGGACAGTCCGTCGAGCATCCTGGTCGACGCGGTGATGAACGCGGTCTGCTGTTGCTGACTCGGGTAGACCGCGCGGCCGGAGCGCCAGTCGATCAGCGCGTACTCCGTGAGCCAGATCGGCTTCTTGTAGCGGTTGTGGACGTTGCGCAGGTACGACTCCAGATGTCCGGTGGCCGCGGAGGAGAAGTCCTGGCCGTACCAGTGCAGCGGGATGAAGTCGACGCGCAGGTTGCGCGCCTTGGCCCCCGCCATGAACCGGTCGAGCCAGCCGCCCGCGACGTCACCGCCGAACGCGACGCCGGGTGCGCCGAGCCTCAGTCCGGTGTTCTGCAGGCGTGGCCACAGGTCCAGGGCGCGTTCGACGGTCGTGTTCGCCTGGCCCGCCATGTCAGGTTCGTTGAACCCCAGCAGTTGCCGGCCGTTGGCCTTCGCCTTGGTCAGCTCGGCGTCGGTCACGCCGGCGGCGCCCCAGATCATCGGGACGAACTCGGCGTTGCTCTGGATCCCTCGCCGGTCCGAGGCCCAGGTGTAGTACCAGCGGGCGTCCAGCGCGGTCATGGCGGCGCCGGCCGGACCGGGGTCGTCGGCCGCGTTCACGCCCTTCTTGGCGGAGGCGGCATGGGATGGAAGCGCTCCCATGAGGAGCAGACATGCGATCAGCAGCAGGGTTGTTTTTCGCATGGATCGGTCTTACCAGGGTCGCGCTCCTTTTGCTCCCACCAGCTGGGAGGGGGAACATCGGGGTCACGGCCCGGGTTGAGCAGGGTGAGTCGATCAAGGAGGACAGATGCCCAAGGCAGTGGTGGTGCGTTCGGCCGGTGGCCCGGAGGTGCTGGAGTACGCCGACGTGCCCTCGCCCGTTGCCGGTGATGGCGAGCTGCTGGTGAAGGTGGCCGCGGCGGGCGTCAACTACATCGACACGTACCAGCGCAGCGGCCAGTACTCGGTGCCGTTGCCCACCGCCCTGGGACTGGAGGGCGCCGGCGAGGTCGTCGTCTCGAACTCCCCGGACTTCGCCGCCGGCGACAAGGTCGCGTGGATGGGCGTGCTGGGCAGCTACGCCGAGGAGGTCGTGGTGCCCGCGGCGTCCGCGGTCCGGGTGCCGGACGGGCTGGACGTCGAACTGGCCGCGGGCGCTCTGCTGCAGGGCATCACCGCGCACTACCTGATCCACTCGACGTACGTGGTGAAGGAAGGCGACCGGGTGCTGGTGCACGCGGCGGCCGGTGGCGTCGGGCTGCTGCTGACGCAGTGGGCGAAGTCGAAGGGCGCCACCGTCGTCGCGACGGTGTCGACCGACGAGAAGGAGGCGCTGGCACGCGAGGCCGGGGCCGACCAGGTGCTGCGGTACGGCGACTTCGCCTCGCAGATCGAGAAGGTCGACGTCGTCTACGACGGGGTCGGCGCCGACACGTTCGACCAGTCGCTGGCGTCGCTGAAGCCGCGCGGGATGCTGGCGCTGTTCGGGGCGTCGTCCGGGCCGGTGCCGCCGGTGGACCCGCAGCGGCTCAACGCGGCCGGGTCCGTGTACCTGACGCGTCCGTCGACCGGGGCCTACCTGCTCGACCGCGCGGAACTCGACTGGCGGGCCGCGGACCTGTTCGGGGCGATCGCGTCCGGTGAGCTGAACGTCCGGATCGGCGGCCGGTACAAGCTGGAGGAGGCGGCGCAGGCGCACACCGACCTGCAGTCGCGCAAGACGACCGGCAAGCTGCTGCTCCTGCCGTGACCTGACGAAAACGGCCCCTCGGATGTTCCGGGGGGCCGTTTCGCTGCGCGTGTCAGGCGGCGGGGGTGACCTTCACGCCGTCGATGACGAAGACGAGCGTCTCGTTCGCCTTGATGCCCTGACCGCCCTGGCCGTAGCCCTTGGCGGGCGGCACGATCAGCAGCCGGCGGCCCTTCTCCTTGAGCCCGACGATGCCCTCGTTCCAGCCGTCGATGACCGGCGCCTGGCCGACGTTCTCGACGTCGAACGGCTCGCCGCGCTCGAAGGAGCTGTCGAGGATCTTCTTGTCGGAGAACGTCGTGAGCTGGTAGTTGACCGAGGCCGTCGTGCCCGCCTTCACCTCGGCGCCGGTGCCCTGCACCAGGTCCTTGATGACGAGTTCGTCGGTGGGCTTGCAGGCGGGGATCTCGACCTTGGGCGCCGAACCGAAGTCGCCGGTGACCTTGAAGTCGTCGGCCTTGCAGGGGGTCGTGGGCGCGCCGGCCGAGGGCTGGGCCGAGCTGCCGCAGCCGGCGAGGCCGGTGGCCGCCACGAGCGCCAGGGAAGCGATGAGCAGGACGTTACGCATGGTGGGTGAGCGTATTCGGACGGGTGTGAGCGGCGTGTAGCAGGCCGCGCGACCTCGTCCCGAAGGCCGCCCCGGGACTCTGCCTGCCGGAGCAGCAACAGCAACGGCCGGGAGGGCTAAAACACTCGCCGTGGGTGCGTTCGGGTGGGTGGGTCACCCTCATCCGACACGCGAGGGGTGAGTCGCGACAGGGTGTCACCGAAGTGCACGGATACGGGTCGGCCACTGGGCTCAAGGGCGGTTATTCCGGTCCTGAATGTCGCACGAATAGCAGCTTCCTTATCTTTTGACCGACGCGTACAGTAACTCCTCGCACTTGATCGGACACCGACCGCATTCGTCCGTTCGGGTAGCGGCCAATCTGGTGATCCGGGAGGTGGAGACTCGTGTCCGCGGAGGCCGGAGGCATCCGCAGCAACCTGATCCAGGAGTTGTTCTGGACTCGGACCGGGTTGCTCCTCCTCATACTCGTCGTGACGTCGGGTGCGTCGCTGGCCATTTCCAGTCAAATGGATTCCGGGACAGCGAGAAACCTGCTGACAGCGCTGGGTACCGGCACTCTCATTTCGGCGGTCGTGAGCTTCACGCAGACGTTGATCACCTCGAAAGCGGCGCAGAAGGCGCTTCTCGCTCCGGTGATCGAGGAGAGCCGCAAGGCACTCCGGGAACTCACCCAGGAGTATCGGGCGCTCGATCGCGAGTTCTTCCCCAGTCACGTGTTCGAGCCGACGGCCACGCCGGACCCGGTGTTCAACCAGCTCATGATGCAGGACCTGGAGCGGACGCGGCTGTACTGCTTCCGCGGGTTCGCGGGCCGGTACGCTGCGGGCAGGGTGCTGCTCAGCCAGACGGAGTGCGAGCTCAGGGCCGTGCTGGCCGACCCGCGTGACGACAACGCCATCAGCGGGCGCGCGCGGTACCTGTTGCGCAACGAAGGCGCGGACGGGAACTACGACGAGATCCAGAAACGGCTCAAGGAGCAGATCGGCATCGGGCTCGTCGGGCTCTACGCGGCCCGCAGCCGGTGTTCCAGGATCGATGTCACCATCGTTTCGGATCCGCCGCTCGATCGGCTCGAGTTGTTCGACGACTCGGCGTGGCTCACGCTCTACAGCAACACCGCGGGAGTGCTCAGGCCGTATCCGCGCACGCTCAGGTTCACCGAGAGTTCGTTCCTTTACGCGATGGAACGCGCGGAGTTCCTGCGCATCAGCAATTCCAGGGCCGGCTACCACTTCGCCATCACGCCAGCGACTTCCAGGAACGACTTCCTGGCGCTGTTCGAGAAGATCACCGGCGAGACGCTCACCACCGACGGTTTCACGGAACTCGAAGGCAAGTTCCACGCATTCCGTCGCGAATTCTCCGCATCCGCTCAGTTGAGGAGCTGATCGATCTTGCTAGCCGAGTTCACCGGGGTGTCCGCGCTCGAGGAGCTCGCCACTCGGGTGCAGCGCGCCGAATTCCCCGTCGTGGACCACTGGGCCGATGTCGGCACGTGGTTTCGCGAATGGGCGGCCCGTCCCGGGTTGCGCAAAGAGGTTCGCGCGCACATCGACGGCCTCACACCCCAGGAGGCGACCTGGGTGATCGCGCATTCACGCGAAACGACGACGCATTACGCGTGGTGCCTGCGCGACGAAGCGGACGAACCGTTCACGTTCTGGCTGCACGAGTACAAACCGCTGAGCGACTGGCGGACCGGCTACGCCGACTCGGTGCACAACCACCGCTACCACTTCTGCACCACCATCCTGAGCGGCGCCTACCTGCACGAACGTTTTGACGCCCGGCTCGGCGTCGGTGGCCGCACGGTCGTGGGCACGGAGCTCACGAACCGCACCCAGTGCGCCGAGGGCACCACCGGCACGATGCTCGCGCACGAGTTCCACCGCATCCCGCGAGCGGCGGACGGGACCATGACGTTCCTGGTCAAGTCACGTGCCGTGAACCCGTGGAGCCTCAGCTACGACCCGGACACCGGAATCAGCCACCGGCACGTGCCGGTGGAGGACCGACTGGAGGATCTGACGAACCACCTCTGAAGCCTGACCCAGGCCGCCGCGACCCGCTTACCATCAGCCCACCTGTCAGGAGGGCTGATGATGCGTACGCGCACATTGATTCCGAGGTCTGTCATCGCGGACGTGGAGCAGCGCGTGAGGCGGCTGTGCGAGGACCTGGCCGCGAAGCTGCAGTTCCACGGCTGGCACCACGTGAGCTTCGTCCGGGACAAGTCCGTGCACTTCGCCGGACGCAACGGCGCCGCGGCGGACATCGTCGAGGTCGCCGCGCTGGTGCACGACCTCAACTACATGGTCCGCCGCAACTCGCTGCCCACGGACGGCGAGGCGTTGCGCCGCAAGGTCCTGTTCGTCGCCGGCGTCTCCCTGGGCGACATCGAGTGGATCGAGCGGATCGTCGTCGAGGCCGAGATGCGCACCCGCTCCCGGGACATCTCGCTGGAGGCGCAGGCGCTGTCCGACGCGGACACGCTGTTCAAGGCACTGCCGGTCACGCCGGTCGTCCTGGCGCACAAGTACCTCCAGGAGAACGGCATCACGTTGCGCGAGCTCGCGCACAAGATCGTGGGCGAGCAGGTGGGCAAAGCCGACGAGGGCTACTACTTTTACGACTCGGAGGCCGCCGCGACCTACACGAAGTGGGCCGAGACGAACCTCCTGTTGTGGAAGTGCATCGTTGAGTCCCTCGACGACCCGTGCGTCGAGGACCTGCTGACCAAGGTGGCGTCCTGAGCACGTTCTTCGTCGAAAACGGCACGGAGTCGGTCGCGGCCGGCGGCTACGACCCGCGCGAAGCCGTTGTCGTGTGGCATGAGGTGTTCAACGAGGTGTGGGCGCCTCTGCCCGATGACGACGTTGTCGCGCTTCCTGATGCGCTCGTGGCGCAGCTCGTCAAAGCCGATCCGGCACGCATGCACGACGTCGCACTGTCGTGGGCGCCTCTTGTCGACATGGACTTCCACGCCGCGTTCGCGCACCTCAGTGAGTTGTCACGTCTTGCGCGCACGGCCGTGAGCCGCGCCGAGACCGTCTACCTGCGTGTCAGCGAGCAGGCGTGAGGCCCGCGGTCTGCTGCTGAGGCATCGTGACTCCGATGGCGGTGAACGCGAGTTCACGGGCCGCGCGTCGTGCGGTGAGCACGGCGAGATGAGCGTGCACGGTCGCGGTGCGGCGTAGTTCGGCGTGCGTGGCCGCGACCACCTCGAAGATCACCTCGTCCGGCAGCCGGTCACCGAAGGCCTCGACCAGTTCCGCGACGGCCTGACGGATCTGGGCCTGCGAGTTCAGCATGCCCAGGTAAACGACCAGCCGACGCCGCCGGTTCAGCGAACCCGGAGATCCGCACTTCCGTACAGCGCGTACGCGAGGCCCATCACGTTGCCACGACTGAGCATCTCCCAGCGAACCTGCCGCAACGCCTCCCCGGCGCTCAAGCCGGATGCCAGCCGTGACAGCACCATTCCCGTCACCCAGCCGGCCATGTCCTGCGGCACGGCGACCTCGGGACTGATGACACCCGACGCGCCGTGCTCGACGAACGAGGGCACCAGGCTCCCCATCGGCGACGTCCCCACGACCAACGGCTTGCGCACGGGCCAGTGCGGACGCGGCCACACACCCTCGCGGTCCCACCGTGCGATCTCCTCGGCATCGAGGAACCCCTCGCGGAAATGCAGGTGCACGACGTCCATCGACTCACCGGCCAGCACGCGCCCCAGTTCGGCAGGGGTGACGTAGGCCGACGACACGGACTCCGGCGAGATCTGCGACATCAGCTCCGTGACGTGCCGCTCGGTCAAGCCCCGATCCATCCCCGCGTCGACCGCCATCGACACCTCGAACGGCCACGGGCGCGGCGAGACACGCGCCACCAGCGGCCCGACCGGATGCTCCAGCACGCTGGACAGTCCCCAGAAACCGAAGGGGCACAACACGTTCCCGCTGTGATCGGCCACCGGGCAGTGCGCGGGCACCTCTCCCCCGGCACCGAACGGACCGAACTGCCCGACCGACGCGCACAACCGGTGCGGCCCGTCCGCGAACGGCAGGTCGTAGATCATCGGCCACGGCACCGACCCGGCGTCCGGGGACGCGATCATCAGCCCGGCCGGACGACCGGTCACCCGCGCCGCCTGCCGAATGGCGTCGGCGAGCCCGAGATCACCGAACAGCCGCGCGTACACCGCCGATCCCTGCCGGGCGAGAAACGCGAGATCCGCGCAGTAGGCCGGGAAGTCCTTGCCGTACCAGGGATCCAGCCCGGACAACGCCGGCAGCGGCAGCGAGCAGCCGCCCAGGCTGACCCACGACGGCACCCCGCCCGCCGACACCAGAGCCCGGTCACCGAGCACGAGCACAGACGCCGCCCGCGACGAGGAAGGCGCGAGATCGGCGAACGTGCGGGTGAGCTTCAGCCGCGGCACCGTCCGGGACTCGCCCGCCCCGACCGGCAGCACGACCTGTTGAACGTGCACCGGCACGACCCCGTGGTAGATGACCAGTTCACCGGTCCACGGCACGGAGGCGTACGGCGTGGTGACCTCGAAGCTCACCCACGAACTGGGCCCCTCGGCGGGCAGCACGAACGACTCGGACCGCACCGGACGCCCCGGCATGCTCAGCACGGCCCGCAGCCCCAGGTCCCCCGGCAGAACGGTGTCGTGCGCCCCGACGCGCGCCCACACCTCGTAGTCCGCGCCTGGCCGCAACGCTCCCGCGATGCCCTCGGTCGCTCCGGGCAGCGCGACCATCACGGTGACGGCGCGGTCCGCGACCACCGGCGGCGCGGGCAGGGAGGTGTAGGTCATCGCACCCCGCCGCTCCAGCTCCCGGAACTGCCAGAGGACGTCCTCGAGACGCCCCTCGCCGCATCCGCGCGGCACCGCGAGCACGACGTGCGGCGCGCTCCACCCGATCAACACGGACGAAGCGTCCACACCGGACACCCACGTGTGCACGGCGGTGAAGAGCACGACCGGCCGGCCGAGTCCGCGCAACGACGCGACCACCGGAGCGGAGTCCCAGGAGCGCGTGTCGTGCAGCGCCACCACGTCGCCCGGCACGTCCGCGAGCGAGGGCAGCGACGAGGCCGACGGGAAGTGCCGGAGGTCGAGCACCGCGAACCGCAGCACCCGCACCTCGGTCTCGACGACTGTCGAGGTGGTCGCTCCGACGGCCAGCCCCTGGCTGACCTGCGCCCACCCGCCCGGATCGGTGATCACGACCAGGGAGGACGCGGGTGTCAGTGCCGCGACGAAGTCCAGTGGTGAACCTTCACCACCGGTGACGGTGAACTCAACGGGCGCCACAGCCGTACGACTGGAAGTGCAGCTAGAACGGCCAGCCAAGCACCGGCAACCCGACCACGGCGTCCACGGCGAGACCGCAGAACACCAGCATCAGGTAGAGGTTCGACATGTGGAAGAACTTCATGGTGTTCGTGGATCCGCCACGGCGCACAACGTTGTGCAGCTTGTGGGCGAAGACGGCGAACCACACGCCGGACAGCGCCGCGATCGCCACGTAGATCCAGGAGGTGACGGGAGCGAGGGCGAGCGTGCAGACGACGGTGATCCAGCTGTAGATCACGATCTGCCGCGTCACCTGCTGAGCTGTCGCCACCACGGGCAGCATGGGCACACCTGCTCGGGCGTAGTCCTCCTTGAACTTCATCGCGAGCGCCCAGGTGTGCGGCGGGGTCCAGAAGAAGATGACGCCGAACATGACCAGCGCCGGCCACTCGACGGTGCCCGTCACCGCCGACCAGCCGATGATCACCGGCATGCAGCCCGCCATGCCGCCCCAGATGATGTTCTGGGAGGTGCGGCGCTTGAGCACCAGCGTGTAGACGAAGATGTAGAAGAGAATGGTCGCCACCGCGAACGCGGCCGACATCAGGTTCACGAAGATCCACAGGAACGCGAACGAGACGATTCCGAGCACGATGCCGAAGATCAGGGCGTTGCGCGGCGGAATGGCGTTGTGCGCGAGGGGGCGGGCCGCCGTCCGCTTCATGACCGAGTCGATGTCGGCGTCGACGAAGCAGTTGAGGGCATTTGCCGACCCCGCGGCGAGGGTGCCGCCGGTGAGGGTGCAGGCGATGAGCCACAGGGGCGGCAGGCCGTGCTGGGCGAGGAGCATCGCGGGGATCGTGGTGATCAGCAGGAGCTCGATGACCCGCGGTTTGGTGAGCGCCACGTAAGCGCCAACAACCTGGCGAGGCGACCTGGGGGCCTCGAGGACGGCACTCATCGCGGGAACGCTCCTCGTGTTGAGACAGGTGTGAAATCCAGCGACTGATGGTAACCGCGTAAAGAATTCACAGCCCGTTCGGGTGCTGGTGTGCCTCGGCACACACGTGCCTGGGACCTTTCAGAGCAACATCTGAATCTCTCAGGACTAGGCTGGCCGGAGGACGTGGGAGAGACGCGGGTGAGGCTCTTCGGGATCGATTCCGAACGAGCTGGGCACCCGCCCTAGCGACAAGTTTGGAGCTGTAAGTCCGTGACCGTCACCGACGACATCGCCCGGCTCACCAAGGCCGATCTGCCTGACGACTGGACCGACCTCGACAAGCGCGCCGTGGACACCGCGCGCGTGCTCGCGGCGGACGCCGTGCAGAACGTCGGCAACGGCCATCCCGGCACGGCGATGAGTCTCGCACCGCTCGCGTACACGTTGTTCCAGCGCGTCATGCGGCACGACCCCGCGGACGCGGACTGGATCGGCCGCGACCGGTTCGTGCTCTCCGCCGGGCACTCGAGCCTGACGCTGTACGTCCAGCTGTTCCTGTCGGGGTACGGCCTGGAGCTCGACGACCTCAAGCACCTGCGCAAGTGGGGCTCGAAGACGCCGGGTCACCCGGAGCACGGCCACACCAGGGGTGTCGAGATCACCACCGGTCCGCTGGGCTCGGGCCTCGCCGCCGCCGTGGGCATGGCCATGGCCGCCCGCCGCGAGCGCGGCCTGTTCGACCCGTCGGCCGCGCCGGGCGAGAGCCCGTTCGACCACCACGTCTACGTGATCGCCTCCGACGGTGACATCGAGGAGGGCGTCACCTCCGAGGCGTCGTCGCTCGCGGGTACCCAGCAGCTGGGCAACCTGGTCGTCTTCTACGACGACAACAAGATCTCCATCGAGGACGACACGACGATCGCGCTGTCCGAGGACACCGCGAAGCGCTACGAGGCCTACGGCTGGCACGTCCAGGTCGTGGAGTCCGGCGAGAACGTCAAGGGCATCCTCGAGGCCGTCGAGAAGGCCAAGGCCGTCACCGACAGGCCGTCGTTCATCCTGCTGCGCACGATCATCGGCTACCCGGCGCCGAACAAGCAGAACACCGGCGCCGCGCACGGTGCCGCGCTGGGCGTCGACGAGGTCAAGGCCACCAAGCAGATCCTCGGCTTCGACCCCGAGCAGACCTTCGAGGTCGCCGACGAGGTGCTGGCGCACGCCCGCGAGGTCGTGAAGCGCGGCGAGCACGCCAAGGCCGAGTGGCAGAAGGCGTTCGACGCGTGGGCTTCGGCCAACCCCGAGAACAAGGCTCTGCTGGACCGCCTGATCGCCCGCGAGCTGCCCGAGGGCTGGGACGCCGACCTGCCGGTCTACCCGGTGGACGCCAAGGGCGTGCCGACCCGCAAGGCCTCCGGTGAGGTCATCAACGCGCTGGCCAAGCACCTGCCCGAGCTGTGGGGCGGTTCGGCCGACCTGGCCGAGTCGAACCTGACGACGATCAAGGGCGCCAAGTCGTTCGGCCCGGAGTCGATCTCCACGGGCATGTGGAGCGCCGACCCGTACGGCCGCGTGCTGCACTTCGGTGTCCGCGAGAACGCGATGGGCATGATCCTCAACGGCATCGCGCTGCACGGCCCGACCCGCCCGTTCGGTGGCACGTTCCTCGTGTTCTCCGACTACATGCGTCCCGCCGTGCGCCTCGCGGCGATCATGCAGGCCGCCGTCACGTACGTGTGGACGCACGACTCCATCGGCCTGGGCGAGGACGGTCCGACGCACCAGCCGATCGAGCACCTCGCCGCCCTGCGCGCGATCCCGGACTTCACCGTGGTCCGCCCCGGTGACGCCAACGAGACCGCGTACGCGTGGAAGGCCGTCATCGAGCAGCTCGGCCCGGTCGGGTTCGCGCTGAGCCGGCAGAACCTGCCGACGCTGGAAGGCACCTCCGCGGAGGGCGTCAAGCGCGGTGGTTACGTGCTCTTCGGTGACTCCAACCCCGAGATCGTGATCATCGGCACAGGCTCTGAGCTGCAGGTCGCCGCCGAGGCCGGGAAGGCCCTGCAGGCCGACGGCGTTGCAGTGCAGGTGGTGTCCATGCCGTCGGTCGAGTGGTTCGAGAAGCAGGACGCCGAGTACCGCGAGTCGGTCATCCCGTCGTCGGTCAAGGCGCGCGTCGCGGTGGAAGCCGGTATCGCGCAGCCGTGGTACCGCTACGTCGGTGACAACGGCGAGATCGTCTCGATCGAGCACTTCGGTGCCTCGGCCGACTACCAGGTCCTGTTCAAGGAGTTCGGCTTCACGACGGAGAACGTCGTGGCCGCCGCCCGCCGTTCCCTTGACCGAGTGAGGGGTTAATCCAGTGAGCAAGCCGAATCTCGACGCGCTGTCGTCCGCGGGTGTCTCCATCTGGCTGGACGACCTGTCCCGCGAGCGTCTCACCAGCGGCAACCTCGACGAGCTGATCCGCGACTGGAACGTCGTCGGTGTCACGACGAACCCGACGATCTTCGCGGGGGCGCTCTCGAAGGGCGAGTCCTACGACGAGCAGATGCGTGAGCTGTCGTCGCGCGGCGCCGACGTCGAGGCGACCATCCGCGAGGTCACGACGACGGACGTGCGCAACGCGTGCGACAAGTTCCGCGACATCTACAACTCGACCGGCGGTGTGGACGGCCGCGTCTCCATCGAGGTCGACCCGCGCCTCGCGTTCGACACGGACAAGACCGTGGCCGAGGCGCAGGACCTGTGGAAGACCGTGGACCGGCCGAACCTGCTGGTGAAGATCCCGGCCACCGAGGCGGGCATCCCGGCCATCACCAAGGTGATCGCCGAGGGCATCTCCGTCAACGTGACGCTGATCTTCTCCGTCGAGCGGTACGAGAAGGTCATGGGCGCGTACATCGCGGGCCTGGAGCAGGCCAAGGCCAACGGCCACGACCTGCGCTCGATCCACTCGGTCGCGTCCTTCTTCGTGTCCAGGGTGGACACCGAGATCGACAAGCGGCTCGACAAGATCGGCACGGACGAGGCGACCGCGCTCAAGGGCAAGGCCGCACTCGCCAACGCGTACATCGCCTACGGAGCGTTCGAGAAGACGTTCCAGGGCGAGCGCTGGGAGGCTCTCAAGGCGGACGGCGCACACGCGCAGCGTCCACTGTGGGCGTCGACCGGCGTGAAGGACCCGAGCTACTCCCCCACCCTCTACGTCGACCAGCTCGTCGTCGCCGGCGTCGTCAACACGATGCCGGAGAAGACGCTGCACGCCGTCGCCGACGGGGGCAAGATCACCGGTGACACGGTCACCGGGCGCGCTGCCGAGGGCCAGGAAGTGTTCGATCGGCTCGCCGCCGTGGGAATCGACCTCCAGGACGTGTTCGTCACGCTGGAGACCGAGGGTGTCGAGAAGTTCGAGAAGTCCTGGGAAGAGTTGCTCGAGACGGTGAAGAACCAACTGGCTCAACTGAAGGGCTGATCACGAAGTGACCTCCGTCGAAATCGTGAGGTCACCGAACGCCGACCAGGTCAGCATCATCGCTGCTGACCTGGTCGCGGATTCGGTGCCGAGCAAGCTGACCGCGCAGGACCCGACCCTGTGGGGGCCGGAAGCCGAGTCCGAGGCGAGCATTCGCCTCTCCTGGACGACGTTGCACGAGACGTCCCGTGCGCTGCTCCCCGATCTCGTGGCGCTGCGCGAGGAACTGCACGCCGAGGGCGTCGACCGCGTCGTTCTCGCCGGAATGGGTGGCTCGTCGCTGGCCCCCGAGGTGATCACGCGGACCGCAGGGGTTCCGCTGGTCGTGCTGGACACCACCGATCCCGCCCAGGTCGCCGACGCCCTTGCCGGTGATCTCGAGCGCACGGTGATCGTGGTGTCGTCCAAGTCCGGTGGAACCGTCGAGACCGACAGCCACCGGCGCATCTTCGAGAAGGCTTTCACCGACGCGGGCATCGACGCCGCGTCCCGCATCGTGGTGGTCACCGACCCCGGCTCGCCCCTGCAGAAGGCGTCCGAGGAAGCGGGCTACCGCAAGGTGTTCCTGGCCGACCCGAACGTCGGTGGACGTTACTCGGCGCTGACGGCGTTCGGCCTGGTGCCGTCCTACCTGGCCGGTGCGGACGTCGAAACGCTGCTCGACGACGCGGCCGAGGTCGCGAAGGTCGTGTCGCAGGACTCCGTGGAGAACCCGGCCGTCGTGCTGGCCGGTGTCTTCGGCGCCGCGCACGCGCACGGTGCCGAGAAGATCGTCTTCGCGGACACCGGGTCCGGCATCAAGGGCTTCGGCGACTGGGCCGAGCAGCTCATCGCCGAGTCGACGGGCAAGAACGGCACCGGCCTGCTGCCGGTCGTCGTCGAGGGCCCCGGCGCTCCCGGCTTCGTGGACGCACGTTCCGACGCCACCACCGTCGCGATCGGACCGGCCACCGGGTCGGCGAACATCGCGGTCGAGGGTCCGCTGGGCGCGCAGTTCCTGCTGTGGGAGTACGCGACCGCGCTCGTCGGCCGGGTGCTCGGCATCAACCCGTTCGACCAGCCCGACGTCGAGGCCGCGAAGAAGGCCTCCCGCGCGCTGCTCGACGCGCCGGCCGTCGCCGCGACCGTCCCGTCCTTCGTGGACGGCCCGGTCGAGGGACACGGCACGGACTGGGCACCGCGCAAGGTCAGCACCGTCGCGGAAGCGCTTGCGGCGATCGTCGAAGTGGCGCCCGACCACGGCTACATCTCGGTTCAGGCGTACTTGGACAGGATCGACGACGCGTCGTTCGAGCTGCTCCGTCCGGAGATCGCGAAGAGGACGCACCTGCAGACCACGTTCGGCTGGGGTCCGCGCTTCCTGCACTCGACCGGCCAGTACCACAAGGGCGGTCACCAGAACGGCGTGTTCATCCAGATCACCGGCGAGTCCGGTGACGACCTGGAGGTGCCCGGCCGTCCCTACACGCTGGCGCAGCTGCAGCTCGCGCAGGCGCTCGGCGACGGTCAGGTGCTGGCCGAACACGGTCGCCCGGTGCTGCGTCTTCACCTCGAGGACCGCATCGCCGGCTTGGCCCAGCTCGTCGAGGCAGTCCAGGAGGACGGCTCGTGACCCCATCCGCCAAGTGGCACAACCCGCTGCGGGACGCGCGCGACAAGCGCATGCCCCGCATCGCGGGCCCGAGCGCGCTGGTCATCTTCGGTGTCACCGGTGACCTGTCGCGCAAGAAGCTGATGCCCGCGATCTACGACCTCGCGAACCGGGGTCTGCTGCCGCCGGGCTTCGGTCTGGTGGGCTTCGCCCGCCGCGACTGGGCCGACCAGGACTTCATGAAGGTCGTCCACGACGCGGTGAAGGAGCACGCGCGCACGCCGTTCAACGAGGCCGTGTGGCAGCAGCTCGCCGAGGGCATCCGGTTCGTGCAGGGCACGTTCGACGACGACCAGTCGTTCGACAACCTGGCCTCGTGCCTGGCCCAGCTCGACGCCGAGCGCGGCACGGGCGGCAACCACGCGTTCTACCTGTCGATCCCGCCGGGCGCGTTCCCGACGGTGGTCAACCAGCTCAAGCGCGCGGGTCTCGCCCAGACGGCCCCCGACCAGTGGCGTCGCGTCGTCATCGAGAAGCCGTTCGGCCACGACCTGAAGTCCGCCAAGGAACTCAACCGCACGGTCAACGAGGTCTTCCCCGAGGAGTCGGTGTTCCGCATCGACCACTACCTCGGCAAGGAGACCGTGCAGAACATCCTGGCGCTGCGGTTCGCGAACCAGCTGTACGAACCCATCTGGAACTCGAACTACGTCGACCACGTGCAGATCACCATGGCCGAGGACATCGGTCTCGGTGGTCGCGCGGGCTACTACGACGGCATCGGCGCCACTCGTGACGTCATCCAGAACCACCTGCTGCAGCTGCTCGCGCTGATCGCGATGGAGGAGCCCGTCTCCTTCAAGCCGTCGGACCTGCGGGCGGAGAAGGTGAAGATCCTCTCGGCGACGCGCCCCGCGGAGCCGTTCGAGGAGACCACCGCACGCGGCCAGTACACCGGTGGCTGGCAGGGCGGCCAGAAGGTCCCCGGGCTCTTGGAGGAGGGCGGTTTCTCGCCCGAGTCGAAGACCGAGACGTTCGGCGCCATCACCTGCGAGGTCAACACCCGCCGCTGGGCCGGGGTGCCGTTCTACCTGCGCACCGGCAAGCGCCTGGGCCGTCGCGTCACCGAGGTGGCCGTCGTGTTCAAGCGGGCGCCGCACCTGCCGTTCGACGACACGGCGACCGAGGAGCTCGGCCAGAACGCCCTGGTGGTCCGGGTTCAGCCGGACGAGGGCGTGACGATCCGCTTCGGGTCGAAGGTGCCGGGCAACACGATGGAGGTCCGCGACGTCACGATGGACTTCGGTTACGGCCACTCGTTCACCGAGTCGTCACCGGAGGCCTACGAGCGGCTGCTGCTCGACGTGCTGCTCGGTGAGCCGTCGCTGTTCCCGAAGAACGACGAGGTCGAGCTCTCCTGGGAGATCCTCGACCCGATCCTCGACTTCTGGGCGCGCAAGGACGAACCCGCCCTCGAGAAGTACAAGGCCGGTACGTGGGGCCCGCCGTCGGCGGACGCGATGACGGCTCGCACCGGAAGGCACTGGAGGCGTCCGTGATCATCGACCTGCCCTCGACCACCACCTCCCAGATCAACTCGCGACTGGTCCGGCTGCGCGACGAAGGCGGTGCGACGACCCTCGGTCGCGTGCTGACCCTCGTGATCGTGACCGAGGACGGCCAGCGCACCGACGCCGCGATCGACGCGGCCAACGACGCTTCGCGTGAGCACCCCTGTCGCGTGATCGTCGTGGCCCGCGGTGCTCGTCAGGCGGCACCTCGACTGGACGCGCAGATCCGCGTCGGTGGCGACGCCGGAGCCTCGGAAGTCGTCGTTCTCCGTCTGTACGGCGAACTGGCCAAGGAAGGCGCCTCGTGCGTCATGCCGCTGCTGCTGCCGGACACCCCGGTCGTGGCGTGGTGGCCGTTCGACGCGCCGGTGTCGCCGTCCAAGGACCCGATCGGTCAGCTCGCGCAGCGTCGCATCACCGACGCCGCGGCCGAGAAGAACCCGATCAAGGCCCTGGAGTCGCGGCGCGCGCACTACGCGCCGGGCGACACGGACCTGGCCTGGACGCGGCTGACGTTGTGGCGGGCCATGCTCGCCTCGTCGCTGGACCTGCCGCCGTACGAGAAGG
This sequence comes from Lentzea sp. NPDC102401, assembly GCF_044765805.1. Classification (NCBI taxonomy): domain Bacteria; kingdom Bacillati; phylum Actinomycetota; class Actinomycetes; order Pseudonocardiales; family Pseudonocardiaceae; genus Lentzea; species Lentzea sp. NPDC102401. The sequence goes on from NZ_JBIWKS010000012.1 coordinate 61,514, forward strand.
TCGTGGACGCCGAGGTGACCGGCGAGGCCGACTCACCGTCCACCGATCTGCTCGCCGCGTGGCTGACGGACCGGCTGAAGGTGTCGGCCAAGCGCTTCAAGGCGACGTCGGGTGAAGGCATCGTGGAGGTGCGGCTCGGCCGTCCCTCCGGCGCCGTCGACCTGCTGCGCCCGGACGGCAAGGTCGGCACGCTGACCCAGCCCGGCCAGCCGTCGCGGCGGGTCGCGCTGCAGCGCCGTTCGGTGCGTGACTGCCTCGCCGAGGAACTGCGCAGGCTCGACCCGGACGAGGTCTACGCGGCGGCGTTGAAGTCGCTGTCGAAGATCTCGCGGGGCCGCACGCCGTCCGTGAAACCGGAGGCGCCTGAGGAGGCTCCTGCCGCTGCGGAGTCCGCCAACGGTTCCGCCGCACCCAAGAAGTCGAAGGCGAAGGCTGGTTCGTGAGCAATTCGCAAGTGGTGGTCCACCGCGACGGCGACCTTCTGGCCGCCGCCGCGGCGGCCCGCCTGGTGACCCACATGGTCGACGCCCAGGCCGCGCGCGGCTACGCGTCGGTCGTGCTGACCGGCGGCCGCACCGGCACCGCGGTGCTGGAGCACCTGAACCGGAGCGCCGCGCGTGACGCGGTGGACTGGTCGCGGGTGGACCTGTTCTGGGGCGACGAGCGCTTCCTGCCGTCCGGTCACCCGGACCGCAACGAGACGCAGGCCCGTGCCGCGCTGCTGGACCACGTTCCGCTGGACCCGTCGCGGGTGCACGTGATGGAGCCTTCGGACGGCAGGTTCGGCGACGACCCCGAGGCGGCCGCTGAGGCTTACGCCGCCGTGCTGGCTTCCCTCGCGCGGCCGGAGGACCACGGCGACGTGCCCACGTTCGACGTCTGCCTTCTGGGCGTCGGCGAGGAGGGTCACGTGGCGTCGGTGTTCCCCGATTCTCCTGCCGTGCACGAGAAGGAGCGGACGGTCGTGGCCGTGCGCAACTGCCCGAAGCCACCGCCGACGCGCGTGTCGCTGACGCTGGCGTCGGTGCGATGCGCGCAGGAGGTCTGGCTGATGACCACCGGCGAGGCCAAGGCCGCCGCCGTGGCCATGGCGCTGGACGGCGCGGGCGAGGTGCAGATCCCCGCCGCCGGTGCCACTGGCCGCCGCAGGACGTTGTGGCTGCTGGACACCGCGGCCGCATCAGCGGTACCGCCGTTGTTCGCACCGCCACCGGCGTGACGGTTCAGGCCCCCAGGCTCCGGCTTGGGGGCCTTCGCTTTTCTCCGCGCAACTTGCTGATGCGCAGCGCGCACGACGGGTGCGAGGCCAGCATCCGCGCCTTGAACCCGGCCCGGGCCCGTTGCTCGTCGTGCCCTTCCTTCACCCAGCGCTGCAACACTTCCAGCAGCACCAGCCGGTACCCGAGCTCGGCCGCGACCCGGTCCGCGTGCAACTCGGCCTTCCTGCTCGCCAGCGCCAGCAGCGGCGCGATCACCGGCACCAGCAACACCCACGGGCTGACCAGCACAGCCGCGATGCCGAGTGCCACGATCAGCACGAAGCTGATGACCTTGGCCCCCGTCGTGCCGATCTTGTCGCCCGCCAGGTAGATGCCCAGTCCGATGATGATGACCAGCCACACCGTCGCGCGCGCCGGCAACTCGAACCACCAGCGCAGCAACGAGATCTTCGTGTGCCCGGCCAGGTGATGCCCGATCTCGTGCGCCAGCACCGCTTCGAGCTGCTCGCGCGGCAACTGCAACGCCGCCGTCGACACCCCCACGACATGCCCGCCCACGGCCATCGCGTTGATCTCCCTGGAGTTCTGGATCCGCAGCCGGTACCTCCCCGGATCCACCCCGGCCGCCCCACACGCCGCCCCCAGCAACGGCTCCAGCACGGCCCGCTCCGTCCCGGTCGGCCCACGCATCCCGTGCACCAGCGCCGCCAGCAACGTGCCCGTGGCCGGCAGGAACACGATCACGCCGGAAACCAGCCACACCACCGGAAACAGCCAAGGCCTCTCCGGTGTCACGGCCCTGCCGACGAGCGTGATGACCAGCAGGCTGCTCAGCACCGTCGGCACCCCGAGCAGCAACTCGATCACGGCGGACATGTCGAAGCGTCGTCGGGGAGCGCGCACGTCATCACCTCGGGTTCGAGCGTTCCAGCGCGATCCCGTTTGTGTCCAGCCGAGTCGCCCGTCTCGCCCAGCGTGGTTAGCTGGAGGAGCCAACCGAGGGGGTCGAGTTGCAGATCCGGGACGTGCTGGCCGAAGACGCGCCGGCGATCCGCCAGATCAACCGAGAAGCGCTGGACTACGACTTCCCGCTGGAGGACACGGCGGCCCAGATCTCCCGGATCATCAAGGCGCCCAACGTGGTGCTGTTCGTGGCCGACGACGGCACCGAGGTGCTCGGGTACGTCCAGCTGAGCGACTACGAGAACACCTACCACCGGCCGCTGAAGAACCTGATCACGCTGGCCATCTCGCCGCGACACCAGCGCCGCGGTGTGGGGAGGGCGTTGCTGGCCGCCGGAGAGGAATGGGCGCGGGCGGATGGCGCTGCCGGCGTCCGGCTGGTGACCGGGGCGAACCGGGTGCACGCGCGGGAGTTCTACGCGGCCAACGGATACGTGGTGCGCAAGGAGCAGACCAACCTCATCAAGTGGTGGTAGTCGCTCATACCGCGCTCCCGTCCACCAGCTCCTCCATCACGTGCACCGGCAACGACGGGTTCGCCGCCACGGCCCCCGCCGTGAACTCACTCCCCAGCAACTCCACGATCGTCGGCACCGGCAGGTGCGGATGCGCGGCGGCCAGGTGCCGGGCCTGCGCATCCTCCAAGCACAGCACCAAAGTCTCGCCCCGCGCAGCGGGATGACAGGCCACGGCCCGGCACGTCTCCGCCGAACCGGCCCGCAAAGCCATGTGGTGCAACAACTCCGGCGGGCACAGCGGATTCCGCGCCACCCTCGGGTGCAGCGCAGGCCCGTGCCGCGAGACCAGCTCCCAGAGCTGCGGAACCGTCACCAGCGGATGAGTCACGACCGCGCCGGCGACTCCGGCGTCGGGATCGAGTACCAGACCGGCGAACAGATTCGGAGGCAGATCAGGGCGCGCGGCCACCATCATCCGCACCTGCGCCACCGGCGACGCGGCCAGTTCCCGGAGCTCAGAGCCAGAAGCGGAAGCGATGCGCGGCACCGGATCGGGGCCGATCCGCGCGACGGGAGCCAGTTCCACCAGGAGGTCCAGCGGGATCGCCGGGTTGCGCAGGAGCAGGAGGCGGAGGGCACGGGTCGCGGTGAGCTGGCGCAGGACCGGAACGGGGACGGCGGGGTTCGCGGCCAGCTGCGACAGGATGCCGGGTTCCAGTTCCGAGGCGAGCCGTTCATAGACGTCGGACGGCAGGTCGGTGCGTTCGGCCAGGAAGTAGCGGGATGCGTGGCGGCGCAGCAGGTCCGCGGCCAGGGCACCGGGCGTCGCCGGGTTGGCGGCCAGTTCACGGGCCAGGGCGTCCTCGGAACTCAGCGAGGCCAGCACCGACGGAGGTGTGTGCGGGCTGGAAGCCAGAGCCCGGCGCACGTCGAGGCTCGGGTGGCCACTCAATGACACGGCCAAAGCGGGAGGTAACGGTTGGAAGAGAACCAACTCGGCGACCACCGAGGGATCGGGGTCGCGGGCCAGCAGGTCGACCACGTCGGCGGGCAGGGAGCAGGCCCACTCGGGGAGCCGCGCGCGGACGGCGGGGTCCGGGTGGAACGCCAGTGCGCGGGCCAGTGCGGGATCGGCGTCAGGGCTTCCGGTCACCACCAAGGCGACCGATTCGTTGGTGATGGGTATGTCTGCCGGGTGAACCAACCCCTTGTCCAGCAGCGTGTACACGGTTGTGGAGTCGCCATGTGCAAGAAGCGCGCGCACGTGCGCAGGAGAGAGATCAGCGCGTTCGGCCAGGTCAGCCGCCAACTCGGGGTGGGTGACCAGGCGGTCGAGCAACGTGGCCGGCAGCGCGGGGTTCGACGCCAGGCCCTCCAGTACAGCGTTCACCAATCTCCCTGGTAACACGGCAGGCATTCCCCCCGACAACGCGTATCATCCCCAATCGCGTTGAGTAGCGGGGGTTTTGTGGCAAACGGCAGTGCGAAGCGACGTCCCACCATCGGGATGATCACCGCTGGCCCGCTCATCGAGCTCGCGGGCGAGCAGTGGCGTGGTGTCAGCGACGGAGCTCAGCGCCTCGGGTGCGACCTCGTGTGTTTCGTGGGCAGTGAACTGGACCATCCGGACCCGCTCAAGCGTCGCGCGAACACGGTCTACGACCTCATCTCGCCGAACCGCATCGATGCGCTCGTGGTGTGGACTACGCGTGTGGGGCAGCTCATCGGGTCCGAGGGCATGCAGGAGTACGTGAAGCGTTACGCGCCCATGCCCATAGTGAGCGTCGAAACAAGCCTTGCCCAGTGGCCAACGATTCTGATGAACAACCGCGACGGCATGAAGCAGGCCGTCGACCACCTCATCGAGGTGCACGGCAAGCGCAGGATCGCGTTCGTCCGGGGGCCGCAAACGCATGCGGGCGCCCGGGAGCGGTTCCTCGGCTATGCGGATTCGTTGCGCAACCACGGGATCCCGTTCGATCCCGCGCTCGTCACGATGCCGGGCTCGTTCATCTGGGAACCGAACGGCGCGACGCAGGCCGTGCGCAGGATGCTCGCGCGCATCAAGGAACCGCCGGACGCCATCGCCGCCGCGAACGACGACTACGCGATCGGGGTCGTGTCCGCGCTGGAGGAACTGGGGTACCGCACGCCGGAGGACGTCGCCGTCGTCGGGTACGGCAACCACACGAACGTTCGCACGCACGCCGCGGCGCCCACGTTCACCACCGTCAGGGCGCCGTTCCTCGAAATGGGCTTCCGGGCGGCCGAACTCGCGGTGGCGCTGGTGCAGGGCCGGCCGACGCGCGAGCACCAGACGCTGCCGACCGAGCTGATCGTGCGCCGGTCGTGCGGCTGCCTGCCGTCCGGGCTCGGCGACCACGCCCCCGCGCACGACCGGCTCAGCATCAACGAGTCCGCGACCGCCTCCACGGTGGCCGACCACCTGCGCGACTCGCTCGGAAAGCCCTCCGCGAACCTGCCGGACGGGTGGGCCGAGCAGCTGGTCGTCGAGCTGATGGCGGCGGGCCGCGGTGAGGTCGAGGGTGCGGAGTTCCTCAAGCTGCTGGCCGAGTACATCCGCTGGAGTGCGCGCGCCGGGTGCGAACCGGCGAAGTGGTGGCCACCGCTGTTCGACCTGCATCGGTTCGTGACGGCGCGGATCAGCGACGCGACGATCATCAACGACCTGTGGTTGCGCGTGCAGCTGCTTCTCGGCGATGCGTTCGCCACGGACGCACGCTTCAAGTACCTGTCGCACGAGCGTCACGACCAGACGGTGCGTGAGGCGGGACAACGGCTTATCGCGTCACGGGACGTGGACGAGCTGACGACCGCACTCGCCGAGGAACTCCCCCGACTCGCCATCCCCGGCTGCCACGTCATGGCGTACGACACGCCAGGCACGGCGCGCGCGCTCGTCCGGTACGAGAACGCCGAACTCAAGACCCCGCCGGACACCCCGTTCCCCACCATCAACCTCACGCCGTACCCGTTCAAGCGCAACGTGCCGTTCAGCGCCCTGGTCGCCCCGCTCTACACCGACGAGGACCACCTCGGGTACGTGATCTTCGAGGAGGGCCCGGAGCCCGGCTGGATCTACGAGGCCGTGCAGCAGCAGCTCAGCAGCGCGTTGCGGAGCATCAGGCTGATGCAGGAACTCAAGGACGCGCGCGCTCGGCTGGAGGAACGCGTCGGCGAGACCGAAGCGCAACTGCGGCACGCGCAGAAGATGGAGGCCATCGGACGGTTGACCGGTGGCATCGCGCACGACTTCAACAACATCCTCACGGTCGTGAACGGCAACAGCGAGATGCTGCTGCGACGCACCCTTCCGGACGATCCGAGGCGCACGGCGATCGAGGACATCAGGCACGCGGGCGAACGGGCCGCGAACCTGACCAGGCAGCTGCTCGCGTTCACCCGCCAGCAGGTCCTGCACCCGGAGTCGCTGGACCTCAAGGTCAACCTCACCAAGGTCCACTCGATGCTGCGCACGCTCGTCGGTGACCACATCGAACTGGAGATGCACCTGCCGGAAGGCGTCGCGCAGGTGTGGGCGGACGCCGGCCAGGTCGAGCAGATCCTGTTCAACCTCGCGGTCAACTCCCGCGACGCGATGCCCGACGGCGGCACGCTCCGGATCTCGATCGCGGACAGGACCCTCGGCAGCGGCGAGAGCGGCCGGATCGTCGGCGTGCGGCCGGGCGAGTACGTCGTGATGCGCGTCCAGGACACCGGCGCGGGCATGGCGCCGGACGTGCAGGCGCAGGTGTTCGAGCCGTACTTCACCACCAAACCGGTCGGCAAGGGCACCGGCCTCGGCCTGTCCACGGTGTTCGGCATCGTGCAGCAGTCCGGCGGGCAGATCGAACTGATCAGCGCACTGGGCGAGGGCACGACCGTGGAGGTCTATCTGCCCGTGCCGCACGAACGCGACGGCACGCCCGAAGCGCCGTGCGCGCGTCGCACCACCACGCACCGGGGCATCGGCACTGTGCTGCTCGTGGAGGACGACGCGCAGGTGCGGGTCATGACCCGGCGCTCGCTGGAGACCGCGGGCTACGCGGTGATCGAGGCGGGCGACGGCCAGGAGGCGCTGCAACTGGCCACGGCGCACCGCAGCACGATCGAACTCGTGCTCACCGACGTCGTGATGCCGAAGATGGGCGGCCCCGAGCTCGTCCGGCTGCTGCGCTCGACCGGCGCGGCACCGGCCGTGATCTACATGTCCGGGTACACGACCGACGAGGTCCTCGACGACGAGGTGCTGATCACCAAGCCGTACGTGGAGTCGGACCTGCTCGAACGCGTGCGGCAGGTGCTAGCGGGCTGATGGCCAGCAGCCCGCTCGGTCAGGACGCCTGAGCGCGGCGGGCCACGGCGAGACGGACCGTCTCGTCCAGCGCCTCGATCCGGAACGGCTTCTGCAGGTACCCGGCGACGTCGTGCCCCGCGAACCGCCGCTCCAGCGACGCGCGGTCGTAGCCGCTGGTCAGCACCACCGGCACGGCGAGGCCCTCGCGCTCGACCTGCGCCAGCACCTCCTCGCCGGACAGGCCCGGCATGCTGTGGTCGAGCAGCATCGCGCTGATCTCGGCGGACCGTTCGCGCAGGATCGCGATCGCCTCGATGCCGTCGCTGGCCTGCAGAACTGTGAAGCCCAGCTCCTCGAGCAGGCTCACGGTGTACCTACGCACGGGGTCCTCGTCCTCGACCACGAGCACCAGTCCAGCCAGCGACATGCGGGCAAGTATGCCGGAAACTATTCGTGCCTTCAGCACCAGGTGTCCGACTATTTTTGGTAATTCTTCACGAACTGCTCCATCAGTGTGACCTGGGCCATTTGGATCACACCATTGGTTGAGGGTCTGCGCTAACCTTCGCGACACCGCTGCCGCTCCACGCTGAGAAAGAGGCACCAGGAAAGGCCAACTTCATGCGTAAAGCGACGGCAGCAGCCGCTCTGGCCGTGCTGTTCACATTGTCGTCAGCACCCGCACACGCCGCGACGATTCCTTCGGAGCGCGTGACGATCGACGTGATGACGGTGAACGGTTCCGGGTGCAAGCAGGGCAGCGCCGAAGTGATCGTCTCACCGGACAACACCTCGTTCTGGGTGATCTACAGCGACTACCTGGCCCAGGCGGGCAAGGGTGCCGGTGCGACCGACTTCCGCAAGAACTGCCAGCTCACGCTGCAGATCAACATTCCGCAGGGCTTCACGTACGGCATCGCGGAAGCGACCTACGGCGGCTACGGGTACCTCAAACCCGGCGCGACCGGGTACCAGTCGGTGAATTACTACTTCCAGGGTCAATCGGCCACCACCACGTGGAAGCACTCGTTCACGGGGCCGTTCGACGACAACTGGTCGATCACCCACAAGACCGAGTTCTCGGAGATCGTCTGGTCGCCGTGCGGCGAGCAGAAGAATCTCAACGTCAACAGCGCCCTGCGCGTCGACAAAGGTAGCTCGGACGCCAATACAAACAGTTTCATGACGATGGACTACCAGCGCGGAGAAGTGCGCACTCTGCACCACTTCTCGTGGAAGCGCTGCTGATTTTCTGACAAAGGCCGCCGCCACCGGAGTTCCAACCGCCGCCACCCCTCCCTGCGAGACGCGTTTGGAAAGGTGCCCCTCATGCTCAACGCGGTTGCCGCTGCCCTGCTGGCCTCGACCATCATCATCCCGCCCGGCTCGCCCAACGAGACGCCGCCGCCCGACCACATCACCATCGACGTCGTCACGGTCAACGGCTCCGGCTGCCCGGCGGGCACCGCGGCCGTCGCGGTGTCCGAGGACAACAAGGCCTTCACGGTCACCTACAGCGACTACCTGGCCCAGGTCGGCGTCGGCGCGCGACCGACCGACTTCCGCAAGAACTGCCAGCTCAACCTGCGGGTCAACGTCCCGCAGGGCTTCACCTACGGCATCGCCCAGGCCGACTACAGAGGTTTCGCGCACCTGGAAAGAGGCGCGTACGCCATCCAGAAGGCCAACTACTACTTCCAGGGCATGTCGCAGAACGACTCAGCACAGCACCGGTACAACGGCCCGCACAGCGACGACTGGCAGGCGACCGACGAGACCGAGGTCGCCGCGATCGTCTACTCGCCGTGTGGCGAGAAGCGGAACTTCAACATCAACACCGAGCTCCGCGTCTACCCCGGCTCGTCCAACACGGCCACGACGACGAGCTTCGTGTCGATGGACTCCACGGACGGTGCGATCGACACGACCTACCAGTTCAGCTGGAAAACCTGCCCCTGACAGCCCCTCAGTAGTGCTGTGACTACCGCACGCGTCCGCACGGACGTGTGCGGTAGCACATATGTGAGCGGAGCGGCGTACAGATTCGCGTGTGCGGGCGTCTTACCCCCATGACGGGGCAGGTCGGGGTAAAGGGGCAGCCAATGCCATCCGCCGCATACGCGCAGTACGGTGAGGATCGCAAGGCTCACAGGGGAGGTCGGATCCTGACCACGACGCTGCTCCCGGCCAGACGGTCGGAGGAGACCGCGGCCAGCTCGCGCTGGCCGCTCAGTGGTGACTACCGGCAGGTGCTCGCGGACCTGGCGTTGATCTTCTTCGCCGTGCTCGACGTCTGGCTGTACGGGCTGTGGCTCGAAGCCGACCCGATCACGGACCTCCCGCCGGTCGAGAACTACCAGCTGTGGCTCAACTGGCTCGCGGTCGGCGCGCTGGTCCTGCGGCGGCGGTTCCCGTTCCTCACGCTCGTGCTGACCATTCCCGGCTTCTTCGTCGGCTGGTCGCAGCTCGCCGCGATGATCGCCCTGTACACGGTCGCCCGCCGCTATCTCGGCGGCTGGCAGACGGGCCTCGCGGCCGCGCTGGTGTGGCTCTGCCGGTTCGTCGCCTGGCCGTTCCAGGAGCTGATCGACCGGCCCGCCTCCGGGCACTTCCACTCGGCGATCTACGGCTTTCTCGTGTCGGGCCTGCCGATCGCGATCGGCCTGCTGGTGCACGCGCGCCAGGAGCTGTCCGACCGCATCCGCGAACTGGCCGAGTCACGCGAGAGAGAACGGGTGCTGCACGCGCATGCCATCCGTGCCGACGAACGGGCAAAGCTCGCCCGCGAGATGCACGACGTGGTGTCGCACCAGGTCAGCCTCATCGCCATGCAGGCCGGTGCGTTGCGCATGGCCGTGGTCGATGCCGAGCACAAACAGGTCGCCGGCACCATTCGCACGCTGTCGACGCGCACGCTCGATGAGCTCCGCACGCTCGTGTCCGTCCTACGCACCACGGACGACACGCAACCGGGCCTCGACGAGCTGTCCGGCCTGGCCGCCGACGCGGGCTTCGAGGTGACCGTCCAGCTCAAGGGCCCGGTCGAGGACCTCCCCGCACCGGTGTCCGGCGCCGTCTACCGGACGGTGCAGGAGGCCCTGACCAACATCCGCAAGCACGCCGTGGGCGCGAGCGCCACGGTGTTCATCGACGCCCAGTACGACGACAACGTGCTGGTCGAGGTGCGCAACACCGCCGCGTCCAGCCCGTCGTCGTCGCTGCCCAGCGGAGGTCACGGCCTGGTCGGCCTGCGTGAACGTGCCACGTTGCTCGGCGGCGAGTTCTCGGCGGGCCCGACCGAGGACGGCGGCTTCCTGGTGACGGCGTCGTTCCCGAGGGAACGCGTCATCACCGATTGAAGCTCTGGAACGCGTGGAACGACTTCTTGGGCTCCAGGCGATAGGGCGAGTTGTCGTCGTCGAACCGCTCACGCATCGTGCGCAGCAAGCTGTACGAGGCCATGTCGTAGTCGCGATCGCGGCACGTCGGGTTGTGCGGCGAGTCCGGAGTGATGACCGAGTACAGGTGTGAGCCCTCGACATCGGGCTGTGCGGCGAACACGCGCAGCATGCGGGCGATGTGGTCGGCCTGCTCGCGTTCGTTGCGCTCGTAGCCGGGCTTGATCACGGGCGGGGTGGCCTCGTAGTCCACGATGTCCCAGCCCATCCCACCGGCCTTCGCGGCGCCCGTGAACGTGCAGCAGCCGTACTCCATGATCATCAGCGGCTTGCCCCAGCGGCGATATTTGTCCAGGTCAGCCGCATACTCGGCGTCGGTCTCGAAGTGCGTGTAGTAGTCGAGGCCGACGAGGTCGAACAACGACCAGTCGTTCCAGTCGGCGTCCGCCCCCGCGGCGGCGCCGTAGGTGATCCGGCCATGGAACTCCCGGCGCGCCACCTCGACGGCCTTCATCACGAACTCGCGGAAGCGCTGGATGACCGCCGGCCAGTCCGTGATCGCCGGGATGGTCGCGAGCCGGTCCAGGAACGTGTCGCCGGGGATGATCCCCGGCGTGAACAGGAAGTGCTCGCAGCCGGTGACGAACGTGACGTTGTCGCCGCGTCGCTTCCGTTCGACCGTGCGCGCGGCCTCGGCCATGTGTTCCAGAATCTGCTCTTGCGGGTGGTCGTAGAGCCTCGGCTGCACGAAGACCCGCATGCCGTGGCGCAACGCCGCGTCCGTCGTCTCCGCGAGGCGGCCGAGGTCGGTGCCGAACGCCGTGATCGACGGACAGCGCAACTCGCCGGCGAGGAGGCGGATCTCCCGTTCCAGTTGCTGACGGCTCCAGCGCACGCGGCTCAACGGCTCCCCCGCCGCGTGCAGCACGCCGGTGTCATAACAGACGCCGCCGCGCTTCTTCGGCGCCGCGGCCGCCGTGCCGCCCCCGATGCTCGCCAGCGCCGCTGCACCGGCGACGGACTTCAGGAACACCTTTCGACTGATCATCGTGCCCCCCTGACTGGGCGTTCTCTCAGAAGCACTGCTTCTCAGAGAACGCCCGCCAGGGGCGAACTGTCGCGTTCGATCAGGCGGGCTTGGAAGCGAGCGACGCACTCAGTGCCGCCGCCGCGCCGAGCACACCGCACGTGAGCGCGATCGGCATCGCTGGCTCGTGCTCCAGCAGCACCGACACGAGCAGCCACACGGACAGGCCGAGGCCGAGCCCCAGCGGCACCGACGCGATCACCGCCGCCATGCCGGTCTGCCGCCGCCGCAACGCCCGCAGGTTCGACTCCAGGTACGCGAACGTGAAGAGCAGCAGCAACGCCGAGCCCGTGCCCATCAGGCTCAGCCACGGCGTCTGGCTGGACTTGAGCAGGAACGGCGCCCCGTCGTCCACCCGGGCCGTCACGACGCCGCCGATGATCCACCGCGCCGCACCCGGCAGCACGAAGCCCTCCGGCGCGCGCTCGGGCACGTCCGCGAGCGGAATCCCGGCCGCCGTCACGACGAGATGCGTGCCCTCGACCTTCACGGGATCGGCAAGGTCCAGCTCGATGGTCGTGGCAGGCGGGGTGCCGGTCGCCACGAACGGCACCACGGCCATCGCGATCAACGCGAGAACGGCCACCAGCCACAACGCCCACGGCTTCGACGGCGGCCTGATCACCTCCGAGGCAGGCACCAGCGTGCTGCTGCCGCTCAGCCGTGCGGCGGGGATCGGGTCGACCAGCGTGGCCCGGATCCGCTGCCCCGTGAGCGTGACGGTCTCGCGTTCGGGCACGGGCCGCAGCGACGGACGCGTGGAGGACGCTGACACCTGCGGTGCGAGGTGCACGGGCATGCCCAGGCGCACGAGCCAGTCCGGACCGAACAGGTGGCCCGCCGCAGCGGCCAGGTCGATCGCGAACGTCTCGGCGTTGCGGTAGCGCGCCTCCGGCTCCCGCGCGATGCTGCGCATCACCACGCCCGCAAGGGGTTCCGGCACCTTCGGCACCGGCCGCGGCTCCTGGAACACCCGCTTCTGGATCATCGCGATCGGGCCGCCGCCGCGTTCGAACGGCAGGTCGCCGCACAGCAGTTCGTAGAGCATCGTGCCGGTCGCGTAGACGTCGGCCGCGGGCGACAGCGCGTTGCCCATCGCCTGCTCCGGCGCGATGTAGGCGGGCGTGCCGAGCACCGCGCCACCGTGCGTCACGAGCGTCGCGCCCTCCGACACCACCTGGGAGATGCCGAAGTCCGCCACCTTCACCACGCCGTTGGAGGTGAAGAGCAGGTTCTTGGGCTTCACGTCGAGGTGCAGCACGCCGGCCTCGTGCGCCGCGTGCAGACCGGACAGCGCCGCCAGGACGATCCCGCACGACTGCTGTGCGGTCAGGCCGTCGCCGGAGAACCTCGACCAGACCGTGCCGCCGTCGAGCCGTTCCATCACCAGCAGGTGCTCGCCCTGCTGCCGTACGTAGTCGTAGACGGGCACGATGTGCGGGTGGTCGAGACGGGCCAGCAGCCTCGCCTCGTGCTCGAAGCGCTCGCTCATCCGCGGATCTTCGGCCACGGCGTGCGGCAGCCGTTTGATCGCCACGGGACGCCCCAGCTGACGGTGCACACCGCCGTAGACGACACCCATGCCGCCCTCGCCGATCTGCTCACCGACGGCGTACTGCGGCAGCGCGGCGACCACACTGGACTGAATCACCGTTGAATCCTCACGGTATCCACATCGGACGGATCACGCCGCTCACCGGGGTGCGGCGTCAGGTAGCCGAGCACGAACGCGGCCGCGGCGGCGCCGACGACGAACGGGATCTCGGCCGTGGGCGACGGCGCCACCAGCCGCAGCACCGACAACGAGATCACCGCGACCAGCCCGGTCCCGATCCCGGCGGGCAGGAACCGCATGGCGCGCTGCCACCGGTTCGGGGGCAGCCGGCGGCGGGCCAGCGCGATCAACGCCCCCGCCCACGACAGCCCGGTCAGCACGAGCACGCCCAGACCGAACGCGCCGTAGACCGACCAGAGCGAGCCCTTGACGTCTCCGGTCGTCTCGACGGAGGCGATGCTCTCCCTCTGGACGTCGATGACCTCAACTGTGACCGGAAGGAGACCAATCGCCTGCGAGCCGAGGTCGGTGGGCTCCAGCGGGAACGACCGGGTCTCCGAGGACTTCGCCGGCACGTCGAACGGAACCGTTGTGTCGTAAGAGAAGAAGGTCAACGCCAGCGCGGTGCCGCTGATTCGCACGGTCTTCACGCGCTGCACGGTGGTCGTGTTGTTGCGGACCGTGACGGAGACCTTGGCGGTCTGCGACGGGTCCAGAACGAGATTCCCTACTCCAACCGGCCTACCGTCCACATCGGCCTCGAGGATCACAGACCCGTCCTGCGCGAGGGCCGCCGAGGGAAGCAGCATAATTCCGCACCACAGCAGTAAACCTGCACCGGCCATGCGACGTCTCACTAGCGCACCTTAGGTTCTGATCCGGGGAGAGGGAATGCGGTCTTTAGGCTTACTCGTGGCCATGATGGCCGGTGTTACGGTGCTGGTCGCCACACCGGCTTCGGCCCAGCAGCCGCCCAGTGTGACCGCGGCGCCGCAGCCTGCCACAGCAGGCGGCCCCGTGACCATTTCCTGGGGCGGATTCGTCACGTGTCGCGCCGTCAGCATCATCTTCACGCTCGACGGCGCCCAGATCGCGACCGCGGGTTCGGCCTCCAGCGGCTCGGTCGGGGCCACCGTGCCCGCGGGCACCACCGCCGGTAGTCACAAGCTCGAAGCCCGGTCGACGAACACGAAGTGCGGCAGCGCGGGCACCGCGTTGCGCGTCGTCGTGCCGCCGCCACCGGTCACCACGACGACCAAGCCGCCCGTCACCGTTCCGCCGGTGACGAACCCGCCGGTCACCAATCCGCCCGTGACGACGCGTCCACCGGTCGTCACCACCACGACTCCCGGGACGACGACCACCACGACCACCCCGTCGTCGTCCTCGGAGACCCCGTCCTCGTCCACCGACGCGCTGACCAACCCCGACGACGGCGTGCTGATCCTGGACAAGGAGAACATCCAGCCCGGTGACGACCTGACCGCCACCGGCACGGGCTGCCCCAAGGGCGCGAACGTGACGCTGAAGTCGCTGGGCCAGGACGTCGGCAAGACGACCGCGGACGAGAACGGCACCTTCCGGTCGCCGGTGAAGTTCGCGAGCATCGAGCCCGGCCGCCACAAGGTGCGCGCGGAGTGCGGCATCGTGCTCGTGGGCAACGTGGACGTGACGCTGTCGAGTTCGTCCGGCGGCACGACCAGCACGCTCGTGGTGCTGTTGTTCTTCCTGCTCGTCGGTGCCGCGATGCTGCGCCGTCAGTTCTCGGGACTGCGGCGATAAAAGAGAAACGCGAAAGGCCCCCTCTCCGCAGGATGAGGGGGCCTTTCGCGTTTGGGAGGATCCGAGCCGAACTTACGGCACTTCACGCTGACGGCGCAGCTTGGCGAGAGCCTCTTCGAGGATCGCCTCGCCGTCCGCGTCGGAGCGCCGCTCCTTCACGTACGCAAGGTGCGTCTTGTAGGGCTCGTTGCGCGGAGGCGCGGGTGGCGTCTGCTCGTCACGACCTGCCGGCAGGCCGCAGCGCGGGCAGTCCCAGTTCTCCGGCACGTCCGCTTCGACCGCGAAGGAAGGCCGGGACTCGTGACCGTTCGCGCACCAGTACGACACCCGACGACGGGGCGCGGACTCGCCGCGTTCCGATTCGCCCATCGGGCCTGCGCCGACGCGGGTACCGCGAATCGCGTTACCACCGGACATCGACCGTTACACCCCCACCAAGTGGTTACTCCAAGCCCCGGAGGGCTTCTGCCGCTGAACGGTTGATCAGGCTGACGGAGGCAGCTTGATCAGGAGTCCGATGCCCACGATGGCGATGATCCAGATCGCACCGACGAACAGAGTCAGGCGATCGAGGTTCTTCTCGACAACGGAGGAACCGGACAGACTCGACTGCATACCGCCGCCGAACAGCGAAGAAAGGCCGCCACCACGGCCGCGGTGCAAGAGCACGAGCAGCACCAGGAGCACGCTGGAGACGATCAACAGGATCTGCAGGAACAGGATCATTTCTTCCTCGCTGTCAGGCAGCCGACGCCATAGAGTACCTGTTCGACTGCCGAACGTGTGCAACCAGTGGGGTTAAGGGTTTATCCAGATCAACTTAGGGTAGAGGCCCGCCGGCAGCCAATGCGCACAGCTTGGTGAATTCGTCGGCCTGAAGGCTGGCACCGCCGACGAGAGCGCCGTCGATGTCCTTCTGCCCGATCAGATCGCCGATGTTCGACGACTTGACCGAACCTCCGTAGAGCACCCGGACGACGGCCGCGGTCTCCTCGCCGTACTTCTCCGCGACGAACGAGCGGACCAGCGAGCACACCTCCTGCGCGTCGGCGGAGGAGGCGGTGCGACCGGTGCCGATGGCCCAGACGGGCTCGTAGGCGAACACGATCTTGGCGACCTGCTCGGCCGTGAAGCCCTTGAGACCGTCCTCCAGCTGCTGGCGCACCAGCTCCAGGTGACCCTTGGCCTCGCGGACGTCGAGCTTCTCGCCGAAGCAGAAGATCGGGGTGACCTCGACCTTCAGCGCGGCCTTGACCTTGGCGTTGACGATGGCGTCCGTCTCGCCGTGGTACTCGCGCCGCTCGGAGTGCCCGACGACCACGTAGTGGCAGCCGAGCTTCTTGATCATCGGGCCGGAGATCTCACCGGTGTAGGCACCGGAGTCGTGCTGCGAGATGTCCTGCGCGCCGTACTTGATCAGCAGCTTGTCGCCGTCGACCAGCGTCTGGATGCTGCGGATGTCGACGAACGGGGGAAGAACGGCCACCTCGACCTTGGCGAAGTACTTCTCCGGGAGGGAGAAGGCGATCTTCTGCACGAGACCGATCGCCTCGAGGTGGTTGAGGTTCATCTTCCAGTTGCCCGCGATGAGCGGGAGCCGGGCTGCCATCAGGACTCCAAAACGCTGATGCCGGGGAGTTCCTTGCCCTCGAGGAACTCCAGGGACGCGCCACCACCGGTGGAGATGTGCGAGAAGCCGTCCTCGGGCAGCCCCAGCGCACGCACCGCGGCGGCCGAGTCGCCACCGC
The DNA here is from genome assembly GCF_044765805.1 of Lentzea sp. NPDC102401. NCBI lineage: Bacteria > Bacillati > Actinomycetota > Actinomycetes > Pseudonocardiales > Pseudonocardiaceae > Lentzea > Lentzea sp. NPDC102401. The sequence goes on from NZ_JBIWKS010000012.1 coordinate 78,043, forward strand.
CGACGACGGTGAACGCCTCGGACTTGACCAGGGCCTCCGCGACGGCACGGGTGCCACCGGCGTAGGTCTCGATCTCGAAGACGCCCATGGGGCCGTTCCAGAACACGGTCCTGGCGTCGGCGAGCTTCGACGCGAACAGCTCGCGCGACTTCGGGCCGATGTCGAGGCCCATCTTGTCGGCGGGGATCGAGTCGGTGCCGACGACGTCGTGCTCGACGTTGCCGAACTCGGCCGTGACCAGCACGTCGACCGGCAGCACGAGCTCGACGCCGCGCTTCTCGGCCTCGGTGAGGAAGCCCTTGACCTGGTCGAGCTGGTCTTCCTGCAGCAGCGACGTGCCGACCTCGTGGCCCTGGGCCTTGAGGAACGTGTACGCCATGCCGCCGCCGATGAGCAGCCGGTCGACCTTGGCCAGCAGGTTCGCGATGACGCCGAGCTTGTCGGACACCTTCGCGCCGCCGAGCACCACGACGTACGGGCGCTCCAGGTCGTCGGTGAGCTTCTTGAGGACCTTGAGCTCGGCCTCGACGAGACCGCCGACGTACGCGGGGAGCTTCTTCGCCACGTCGTAGACCGAGGCCTGCTTGCGGTGCACGACACCGAAACCGTCGGACACGAACGCGTCCGCGAACGCCGCGAGCTCGTCGGCCAGTGCCTCGCGCTCCGCGTCGTCCTTCGAGGTCTCACGGGCGTCGAAGCGGACGTTCTCCAGCATCACGACGCCACCGTCGGTGAGCGCGCCGACCACGGAGGTGGCGGACGGGCCGACCAGGTCGCTCGCGAGCGCGACCTCGGTGCCGAGCAGCTCACCGAGGCGAGCGGCGGCCGGAGCCAGGGAGAACTTGGGGTCCGGCTCGCCCTTGGGACGGCCGAGGTGAGCGGTGACGATCACGCGGGCACCCGCGTCGGCGAGTGCCTTGATCGTCGGGACCGACGCGCGCACGCGGCCGTCGTCGGTGATCTTGTCGCCATCGAGGGGGACGTTCAGGTCGGCGCGCACCAGGACGCGCCGACCCGCGACACCCTCGGCGAGCAGGTCGCTGAGAGTCTTCACTGACTGTTCGCTCCTGCTCAGATCTTCGAGGCGACGAGCTTGACCAGGTCCGCGAGGCGGTTGGAGTAGCCCCACTCGTTGTCGTACCAGCCGACGACCTTGACCTGGTTGCCGATGACCTTGGTCAGCGGCGCGTCGTAGATGCACGAGTGCGGGTCGGTGACGATGTCGGCCGACACGATCGGGTCCGTCGAGTACTTGAGGATGCCGGCCAGGGGGCCCTCGGCGGCGGCCTTGTACGCGGCGTTGACCTCTTCGACGGTGACCTCGCGCTTGAGCGTGACGGTCAGGTCGGTGGCCGAGCCCGTGGGGATCGGCACGCGCAGCGCGTAGCCGTCGAGCTTGCCCTTGAGCTCCGGCAGCACCAGGCCGATGGCCTTCGCGGCACCCGTGGAGGTCGGGACGATGTTCAGCGCGGCGGCGCGGGCACGGCGGAGGTCGCTGTGCGGCGCGTCCTGCAGGTTCTGGTCCTGCGTGTACGCGTGGATCGTGGTCATGAGGCCCTGCTCGACGCCGAAGCTGTCGTTGAGGACCTTGGCCAGGGGCGCGAGGCAGTTGGTGGTGCAGGACGCGTTCGAGATGATCGTCTGCGAACCGTCGAACTTGTCCTCGTTCGCGCCGATGACGACGGTGAGGTCCTCGTTCTTGGCCGGCGCGGAGATGATGACCTTCTTGGCGCCGCCCTCGTCCACGTGCGCGCGGGCCTTGGTGGCGTCGGTGAAGAAGCCGGTCGACTCGACCACGACGTCGACGCCGAGGTCCTTCCAGGGCAGAGCGCCCGGGTTGCGCTCGGCGAGGGCCTTGATGACCTTGCCGTCGACGGAGATGCCCTCGTCGGTGACCTGCACGTCGGCGTCCAGACGACCGAGGATGCTGTCGTACTTCAGCAGGTGCGCCATCGTGGCGACGTCACCGAGGTCGTTGAACGCGACGATCTCGATGTCGTGGCCGCCGGCCCTCACGGCGCGGAAGAAGTTGCGCCCGATGCGACCGAAACCGTTGACACCTACACGAACCGTCACGACTGACTCCTTGCGTTCAGCTTGGTAGGAACAAGCCCACCCTATCTGCCGAACTGCGTCCCTGGTCACAGGGATAGTGAGTATCTCTTGATCGAGCCAGAAAAACCTGTCCTGATTAGGCCGTTCGGCGGCGCAGGGCGCGGAGCATCCAGAGGTACGCGCTCAGTTCCTCTGCCGCCTCCGCGGCGGTGCGGCAAGCCTCCGGACCGGTCTCCTTCGCGTCTCTTCCGACCACGGCGGTGATGCGGTCGAGCCACTCGTCCACGACGAGGCGGTCCTGGGGCGGCACGAGCGGGTTCGACGGTCTGGCCTGCGCTGTCATGCAGGGATCCTGTCGACCTTCGGAAGGACCCTTCAATACCCCGAAACAGCGGGTGTTACGGACCGTTACGCGCCGGTACGGTCATCGTTCATGACGGCCAATGCCGCCTGCGTGACATGTGGAAACCCGCTCACCGAAGCGGTCGCGGGCCGACGCTACTGCTCCAACGCCTGCCGTCAACGCGCGTACCGCGAACGCAGCTCGGCACGCGACGACTCCCCGCATGACACGGCGCTGCCGGCGCCGCTCGACACCTTCGTCGGCCGCCGCGAGGAACTGGCCGCGCTGGCGCGCCTCGCCACGGACCGGCTCGTCTCGCTGGTCGGCCCGGCGGGCGCGGGCAAGACCAGGCTGGCCGTCCAGCACGTGAGCAGACGCGCCGATCAGACGTGGTGGACGGCGCTGGCGCCCGCGTCCGACGCCACCCAGGCGATCTACCACGCGGTCGGCGCGCACCCGTTGCCGAACCGGTCGGTGCTCGACGCCGTCATCGCCGAGATCGAGCAGCACCGGCGGCCGTTGCTCGTGCTCGACAACTGCGAGCACCTGCTGCTCGACGTCGGCGACGTCGTGACGGAGCTCCTGGCCTCCTGCCCCCGGCTGCGCGTGCTGGTGACCTCGCGCGAGCCCCTTCGCCTGGCCGGGGAACAGGTCTTCGCGGTCGGCGAGCTGGAGCTGCCGCCCGCGGACGCCGACCTCGCCGAAGCTCTGCGTCACGACGCCGTGGTGCTCTTCCGCGACCGTGCCGTCTCGGTGGACCGCTCGTTCGAGGTGGACGCGTCGAACGTCGCCGACGTCGTCGCCGTGTGCCGGTCGTTGGACGGCATGCCGCTGGCCATCGAACTGGCCGCGCGGCGCATCACCGTGCTGTCTCCCGCCGACGTCCTTGCCCGTTTGGGCGACCGGCTCGCGTTGCTGACGGGTGGGCCGCGCGCCGCCGACGACCGGCACCGCACGCTGCGGGCCGCGATCGGCTGGAGCTACGACCTGCTGTCCGAGGAGGAGCAGGCCGCCTCGCGCCGGCTCGCGGTGCTGGGCGTGCCGTTCGACCTCGGGGTGGCGAGCGCGGTCTGCGGTGTTCCCGACGCCCTGGAGCTGCTGACCGGCCTCGAACAGAAGTCGCTGCTGGTCGTCGATCGGGTCGGTGGCCACACGACGTTCCGTCAGCTCGAATCAGTGCGCTTCTACTGCCATGAGCGCGCTATCGCGCACGGAGATGTCTCTCTTGTGGCCGACCGCGTGGTCGAGTGGGTGTGTTCGCTCGTGGAGCCGGAGATCTCGTCGTTCTTCCCGTCGCCGCCGGTCGTGCTGCGTCTGGACCGCAACGTGGGCCTGCTCGAACTGGCCGTGGCCAGGACCGCGGACACCGGCGACTGGCCGCGGCACGCCCTCACGATCGTCGCCACGGCCTGGACCTCGACCCCGCGCGGACCGCGGGGCGCCCCCACCGAGCTGCTGCACCAGGCGCTGACCCGGCCGATGCCGCAGGCGTACCGCAGCGCTCTCACCGTGCTGGCCGCGATGCACCACCGGGTGCGCGGCGGCTGGCACGTGACCCGCCGGTTCGCCGAGGAGTCCCTGGCCATCGAACGTGCCGACGCCTGCCGTCCCGGCACGACGGCCCGCGCGCTGGAGGTGCTCGCCTCCGCCGAGGCCCACACCGGCGATCCCGCGGTGGCCTGGCAGCTGTTCGACGAGGCCGCCGTGCTGCTGCGCGACTCGGACGACCGGCTCGCGCGCGCCATCCTGCTGAACTCCTACGGCTGGACGTTGCTGCAGCACGGCTTCGCGGACCGGGCGGCGCCGCTGGTGCGCGAGGCGTTGACGCTGACGCGGTTGATCGGCCTGCCGCACATGCTGAACCCGATCCTGCACAGCGCGGGTGCGATCGCGTTGGCGCGCAAGAGCTTTCCGGAGGCCGTCGACCTGTTCCGGGAAAGCCTGGAGGTGGGGTCCGAGCACCCGATGGACCAGTTCTACGACCTGGAGGGGCTGGCGCTCGGGCTGGTCGGCGTGGGTTCCGACGACGAACGCGCGCTCTCGCTGCTGACGTCGGCGTCCGTCGTCCGCACCCGCTACGCGTTCCGCGCCGAGCCGTACTGGCAGGGCCTGCTGGACGACGCGCGGGCCGTCTGCCGCGACCGGATCACCGCCGCACGGCTGCGGGCAGCCGAGTCGACGGGCGAGCGGATGTCGTTGGCACAGGCCATTTCCTACGCCCTGACCGCGCAGCCGCTCGCCGAGTCCGACGAGGTGATCTCCGCGCGCGAACGGCACGTGGCGACGTTGGTGGCGGAGGGGCTGACGAACCGGCAGATCGGGCAACGGCTCGGAATCTCACCGCACACCGTTGCCCGACACGTCACGCACGCTCGGTCGAAACTCGGACTGCGCTCGCGGGCTCAGCTCGCCGTGTGGGCGGGCCGGCACACCTCCTAGACCGCTGCTGCTCAGACTTCGGCTTCGAGCATGTCCGCCGTGACCGCGGACTCGGTGTCCGGCAGTCCCAGGTCCTTGGCCCGCTTGTCCGCCATGGCCAGAAGACGCCTTATACGGCCTGCCACCGCGTCCTTGGTCATCTGCGGGTCGGACAGCTGGCCCAGTTCCTCCAGCGACGCCTGACGGTGCGCGAGCCGCAGCTGCCCTGCGGCGGCCAGGTGGTCCGGCGCCTCCGGGCCGAGGATCTCAAGCGCCCGTGCGACTCGTGCCGCCGCCGCGACGGCCGCGCGGGCCGAACGGCGCAGGTTCGCGTCGTCGAAGTTCGCCAGCCTGTTCGCGGTGGCACGGACCTCACGCCGCATCCGGCGCTCTTCCCACGCCATGACGCTGTCGTGCGCGCCCAGCTTGGTCAGCATCGCCCCGATGGCGTCGCCATCCCTTATCACCACGCGCTCGGCCCCGCGGACCTCGCGCGACTTGGACGAGATGCCCAGCCTGCGGGCCGCGCCGACCAGGGCCAGCGCCGCCTCGGGACCGGGGCAGGTGATCTCCAGCGACGAGCTGCGACCGGGTTCGGTCAGCGAGCCGTGCGCCAGGAACGCACCACGCCACGCGGCTTCGGCGTCGCACACGCCACCGGACACGACCGGCGCGGGCAGGCCGCGCACCGGGCGGCCCCGCGGGTCGAGCAGACCGGTCTGGCGGGCCAGCCCCTCGCCGTCCTTGACCACGCGGACGACGTACCGGGTGCCCTTGCGCAGGCCGTTGGACTGGATCGTGAAGACCTCGGCGTGGTGGCCGTAGAGCGCCTGGATCTCCTTGAGCAGCCTGCGGGCCGCGGAACCCAGGTCGAGCTCGGCCTCGACGACGACCCGGCCGGACACGATGTGCAAGCCCCCGGCGAACCTGAGCAGGGAGGACACCTCCGCGCGGCGGCAACAGGTCTTGGATACCGCGAGCCTGCTCAGCTCGTCCTTGACCGCCGACGTCATCGCCACGGGCCTGTCCCTCCCACTCCGGTCTCCTCGACCACTTGCCTCAGGCAACCGGCCAGTGCCTCCGGATCATGCCGCTCAGCGGCGTCCGGTGCGGCGATCTTGGCCAGATGCGTACGCGCACCCAGTGCCGAGGCGGCGCGCGTCAGCCGGTCCGGGGTGGGGACCGAGTCGACGTCCGCGATCACCGCGTCCACCTTCAGCTCGGGTGCGTGTTCGCAGACTACGTCCAAATGCCGCTCCGGAGAGAAACCAGCGGTTTCACCCGGTTGGGGGACGAGATTGAGCACGAGGACCTTCTTGGCCCGCGTGTGCACGAGCGCGTCAAGCAGATCGGGCACCAGCAGATGCGGCAACACGCTGGTGAACCACGATCCGGGGCCGAGTACCACGACATCGGCGTCAAGTACAGCCTGTACTGCTTCCGGACAGCCGACAGGTCGCCCGTTCGGGGCTGTCAGCCGGATGCGCTGCACCAGGCCGGGTGTGGTCGCGATGGCGACCTGCCCCCGGATGCGCCGCACGTCGGTCGGGTCCTCGTCGAGGCCCATGACGTCCGCCTCGATGTCGAGCGGATCGTTCGACATCGGCAGCACCCTGCCCTGGACGCCGAGCAGCCGGCTCGTGAGGTCGAGCACCGCCACGGGGTCGCCGAGCTGCTCGAGCAGCCCGGCGATCACCAGGTTCCCGACCGCGTGGCCGGCGAGTGCCCCCGTGCCGCCGAAGCGGTGCTTGAACAGGGACGTCCAGCGCTGGCTGGCCTCGTCCTGTCCCGCCAGCGCCGCCATGGCCTTGCGCAGGTCACCCGGCGGCAGCAGGTCTTCAAGCTCCCGCCGCAGCCGCCCCGACGAGCCCCCGTCGTCCGCGACGGTCACCACGGCCGTCACGTCGTCGGTGACCCGTCTGAGCGCGGTCAGCGTCGCGTGCAACCCGTGTCCGCCACCCAAAGCAACAGCTTTCAACTTCGTCACTCACGTCCCAGATCCCTGTGCACGACCTTCACGGCCATGCCGTCCTCGCTAGCCAGCCGCGCGGCCAGCTCTTCGCTCAGGGCCACACTGCGGTGCTTACCGCCGGTGCAGCCGATCGCGAGCGTCAGGTAGCGCTTGCCCTCACGCCGATAACCGGCACCGATGAGCCTCAGCAGCTCGTGGTACCGATCAAGGAACTCGTCAGCGCCCTCCTGGGACAGCACGTAGTTGCGCACCTCACCATCCAGACCCGTCTGCTCGCGCAGTTCCGGGATCCAGAACGGGTTGGGCAGGAAGCGCACGTCCATGACGAGATCGGCGTCCATCGGCAGCCCGTACTTGTACCCGAAGCTCAGCACCGTGACCCGCGTGCGGGTCGCTGCCTCTGTGCCGAACGTGTCCTCGATCTTGGCCCGCAGCTGGTGGATGCTCAGCGCGGACGTGTCCAGCACCAGGTCGGCTTCCTGCTTGAGCGGCGTCAGCAGGATCCGCTCGGCCTCGATGCCGTCCTGCAGCCGCCCGTCCCCCTGCATCGGGTGACCGCGGCGCACCGCCTCGAAGCGGCGGATCAGCACGTCGTCGGTGGCTTCGAGGAAGAGCACGCGCGGCTTGTACCCACGCGCGTCCAGGTCCTTGATGATGGCGGCCAGGTCCTCGGTGAACGCGCGGCTCCGCACGTCCATGACGACCGCGACCCTGGTGATCGCCCCGCGCGCCTGAGCGCCGAGCTCGACCATGGTGGCGATGAGTTCCGGCGGCAGGTTGTCCACGACGAACCAGCCGAGATCCTCCAGGCACTTGGCCGCGGTGCTGCGGCCCGCACCGGACAGCCCGGTCACCACGGCGACTTCGATGCCGGACTTCTCCGCGTTCACGACTACGACTCCGTTACCTGTTCATGAGCGCTGCTGGGCGCTCTCGTTTGGGCAAGCTGTGTGCTGGGCTGCGCTCCTGTCGCGACACGCCCGGCGTGCAGTCTCCACTGGAACGGCCTTCGCGCGCGGCAGGTTCGACGGTCGACACGGCCGCGCAGTGGCCGCGGTCACGATCCTCGCCCGGTTCGCGGGGCACCCGCAGGACGAAAGTGACCGCTGCGGCTGGTGAGAAGGATGAGAGGCGTCACCCCGCGACCGGGTAGCTCGACTGGAACGCCAGCCGCGCGTCGGCGCCTGACGCGATCCGGTCCAGCTCGTCGTCCAGCGCCATGAACACCTCCCACGCCTGCAGGCCCGCGGCCTCCGCGAGGCGCTCGGTCACCAGCTGCTCCAGGTCCGGGACGCGCTTGGCCTTCCACACCTTGTCCGCGAGGCTGACCAGCAGGTCTTCCAGCCCCACGCCGTCCGCGGTCCACGACCCGTGCGTCCGCGCGAAGCGGGCCAGCCGTTCCTCGACCCCGCGAGCACGCAGCAGCTCGTACCCCGCCGACTCGTGAGCCGAGCCCGGACCCGACAACTCGGTGGGGTGCAACACCTTTCCGATGTCGTGCGTGGCCGCGCCGAACAGCACCGCGGCCTGGTCGACGGCCACCGACGGGTGGTGCCGCCCGACCCACGCGACGAGTTCGCAGGCCACGTCGTGCACGGCCCGCAGGTGCGCCACCAGGCGAGGCGGGGCCTGCAGGTCGGACAGCAGCGTCTCCGCGGCGGACGGGAGCGGGCGCAGCGCCACGGCCTCGGTCATGGCGCGCCGCGCCCGCGACTCGGCTTTCGCCGACACCGCGCTCTCCGCAGCGGTCTTGCTTCTCGCGGGCGGCGACTCCGCGCTCGTCGACGGCGAGCCTTCTTCAGACACCACGCGCCCAGTTCGCGACGAGCCGGTAGTGCTCGGCGAACCGGCAATGCGCGACGAACCAGAAGTGCCCGGCAAACCGACAGCGCTCGGCGAACCGGCAGCCCGCGACGAACCAGAAGTGCCCGGCAAACCGACAGCGCTCGGCGAGCCAGCAGTGCCCGGCGAGCCCTCCTCCGCAGTCGGCGAGCCGTCAGTCAGCAGCGGCGTGCTCGCGGGCAGGTCCGAGCCGGGCGACCCGTGACCGCCGTCCAACGCCGACGCGGTGCTCGCGACTCCGGCGGCCTCGGCCTCCACTCGCCGGCCCGGTTCCCAAGCCATCAGGACTTGCCGCCCGCCGAGGCCAACGTGGCCACCACGGCCTCAGCGGTGCGGCGCCCCACCCCGGGAACGTCGCTGATCTCGTCCACTGTGGCCTGTCGCAGCTTTCGCACCGAGCCGAAGTGCTTGAGCAGCGCGGCTTTGCGCGTCTCGCCGAGGCCGGGCACCTCGTCGAGTTCGGAGGTGGTCATGCGCTTCGAGCGCTTCTGGCGGTGGTAGGCGATGGCGAAGCGGTGGGCCTCGTCGCGGACTCGTTGCAGCAGGTACAGGCCGTCGCTGCTGCGCGGGAGGATCACCGGGTCTGGTTCGCCGGGGACCCAGACCTCTTCGAGGCGCTTGGCGAGGCCGACGACGGCCACGTCGGTGATGCCCAGTTCGGTGAGGACGTCGGAGGCCGCGGCGGCCTGGGGGCCCGCGCCGTCGACCACCAGGAGGTTGGGCGGGTAGGCGAACTTGCGGGGCTTGCCGGTGTCCGGGTCGATGCCCGGGTTCGGGCCGCCGGACGCCGTTTCGCGCAGCATCGCCTGGAAGCGGCGGCGGACCACCTCGGCGATGGAGGCGACGTCGCCTTCCGTCGCCGCTTCGCGGAGGGCGAAGCGGCGGTACTCGGCCTTGCGGGCCAGACCGTCCTCGAAGACGACCAGGGAGGCCACCACGTCGGTGCCCTGGACGTGGCTGATGTCGATGCACTCGATGCGCAGCGGCGCGGTGTCCAAAGCCAACGCGTCCTGGATCTCCTGCAACGCCGCGGAGCGGGCGGTCAGGTCGCCCGCCCGGCGGAGTTTGTGCTGCGCGAAGGCTTCGGAGGCGTTGCGGGCCACCGTTTCCATCAAGGCGCGCTTGTCGCCCCGTTGCGGGACGCGCAGGGCCACGCGCGAACCACGTTGTTCGGAGAGCAGGTCTTCGAGGGCGGGGGCGTCGTCCGGGAGCACCGGCACGAGGACCTCGCGCGGGGTGTTCTCCGTGTTGTCGCCGTAGAACTGCATGATGAACTGGTCGACCAACGCGCCGTCGTCGACGGCCTCGACCTTGTCCAGCACCCAGCCCCGCTGGCCGCGCACCCGGCCGCCACGCACGTGGAAGACCTGGACCGAGACCTCGAGCTCGTCCTGCGCGAACGCCATCACGTCGGCGTCCGTGCCGTCGCCGAGCACGACGGCCTGCTTCTCCATCGCGCGGCGCAACGCTCCCAGGTCGTCACGCAGGCGTGCGGCGCGTTCGAACTCCAGCTCTTCCGACGCCTGCAGCATCTCGCGTTCGAGGCGGCGGACCATGTTGTCCGTCTTGCCCGCCAGGAAGTCGCAGAAGTCGAGAACGATGTCGCGGTGCTCGTCCGCCGACACCTTGCCCACGCACGGCGCCGAGCACTTGTCGATGTACCCGAGCAGGCACGGGCGGCCCATCTGGTTGTGCCGCTTGAAAACGCCTGCCGAGCACGTACGCGCCGGGAACACGCGCAGCAGCAGGTCGAGCGTCTCGCGGATGGCCCAGGCGTGCGCGAACGGGCCGAAGTAGCGCACGCCCTTCTTGCGCGGGCCGCGGTACACGTGCAGCCGCGGGTAGTCCTCGTGCAACGTGACGGCCAGCACCGGATACGACTTGTCGTCGCGGTACCGGACGTTGAAGCGCGGATCGAACTCCTTGATCCAGTTGTACTCGAGCTGCAGCGCCTCGACCTCGGTGGTGACGACCGTCCACTCGACGGAGGCCGCCGTCGTCACCATCTGGCGGGTGCGCGGGTGCAGCCCGGCCAGATCCGCGAAGTAGGAGTTCAGCCTGCTGCGCAAGCTCTTCGCCTTGCCGACGTACACGACCCGGCCACCGGCGTCGCGGAACTTGTAGACGCCGGGAGCCTCAGGAATCGTGCCCACCGCGGGGCGGTACGTCGAGGGATCTGCCACGCCGTCAAGACTATCGACGTGGTCCGACAAAAACAGAAAGGGTCAGGTCAGGACCACCTGGTCGCCGTCGACCTTCACCGCGACCGCGCGGAGACCGGACGTCGCCGGCCCCTTCTTCACCGAGCCGTCGGAAGCACCGAACTGGCTGCCGTGTGAAGGGCACGTGATGGTGCCGCCGGCGGGTTCCGCGACCACGGAACCCTGATGCGGGCACGAGGCGTCGTACGCCTTGACCTCGGTGGCGGAGATGCGCGCGATGACGATCTTGCGACCGCCGGGGGCGTCGACGACGGCGCCGCCGCCCTCGGGCACGTCGGCCAGCGCGACCAGGGCCGTCCCAGCCGAACCGGCGGCTCCCGACGTGGGTTCCGACCCTCCGGCAGAGGTGGGAGACGAGCCCGTGGAAGAACCCGTTGAACTGCAGGCGGTCACGAGTCCGCTGGGCACCGCGAGGGCAACCGCGATTCCGCAGAGCGCCGCCCGCCTGCTGACCAGGCTTTCGGTGTTCACGACCGATCCTCCGTGGTGGTGGGTGTTCGGGGTCACACCACAGCATTACGCGGAACGGTCAGTGAGAGTTCATTCAGACGCCCAATGCACAGCAAATGCACAGGTCTCAGGAGAGCACCAATTCATCGCCGGAACGAGCGATGGCGACCTCGGTCAGTCCCGAAGTCGCAGGTCCTTTGCGGACGGCGCCGCTCAATGGGTCGAAAGCGCTCCCGTGCAACGGGCAGGTGATGACTCCGCCCGCGGGAGGATTCACCAGGGAACCGACATGGGGACACGCGGGATTGAACGCGCGGAATTCACCCGGTCGGGGTTGCACGACCAACAGCTGGGCGTTGCCGGGCATGTCCACCAGCAAGCCACCGCCCTCGGGCACCGAGGAGACCGCGACGACCCGATCCCCCGGCCGGGCGGTCCCGGCACCACCCGTCTTGCGAGGAGCGGGCTCGCCACAGGCGCTCAGAGCGGCGGCGAGCCCACACAACAACACTGATCGACGATCCACGAGCACCGATTATCGGCGGTGGTCCTCCGCGGTGGCCTGCCGGGCCAGTGCCAGCACGGCGGTGAACGGCGGGAACCAGTGCCGCGAGTGCGACGGCGGGTTCGCCCAGCGCAGCGATCCGTACCTGGTCATCGTGGGCGGGAGCGCGATCCGGTGCGGCGAGCGCACGAACTGCACTTCCGGCGGCGCCTTGAGGTGCGTGGGCAGCAACGCCACCAGCTCCGCGAGGAAGATCCAGTGCTCGCGGGGGCCGGGGATGACCGTGACCGGTCCGGCGAGCATGCGCGACTTCAGGTCGGCCAGCACCCGTGACCCGATCCGCGCCGGCATCGCCAGTGCGGTCGTGGCGGGGCCTAGTGGGAGGAACACACCCTGCTCGGTGACGGTCACCTGCCAGCCGAGCAACCGGTAGCCGGCGACGGCTTCCCCGATCGCGCGTGCGTGTCCCCTGTTCTGTGGGATACCGGCACTACCCGTACCGGTTTCCGCGGTCGTGAGGCTCATCGGCGGTTGTCCTCCCCGTTGGGTGGGTCAGGCACTGGCCACGCCACGGGGATCGACCCGCGGCCTGACGTTGTGCAGGGTGCTTCTCACTTCCCGCCAACACCACTCGCCTGGTGCATGAGCCTCATGCAGCGGACGTATGAAGCTCATCCGCCGCACGGGGGCACCAGGACTGCGACACGCGAATCCATTACGTCTTATGCATGAGATGGATGGACTGACGATCACACGTCCGTACACTGGGAAAACGCTCAGTGACGGGGGCGAGGCCGATGGATGCAGCGAGATCGAGACCCAAATCCAGACGCGCTTGCCCGTGTGGGGCGTTCATCGCCGCCGACAACTCCGATCGGCTGTGTCACCGGTGCCGCCGCAACGCTCGTGCGGACGTGCACGGACCACCTGAGGTCCCCAACGACTTCTGGGACCATCCCGCGATCGCGGCGGCGTGCATCGACCGCGACATGGGCGCGCTGATCTCCGCGTACCGGCATCACCCCCAGCACCTGAGCAGGGTCACGCAGGACCGCATGGCGGCGTGGCTCGGCATAAGCCAGGCGCAGCTCTCGCGTTACGAGTCGGGCGAGAACCAGATCGACCGCCTCGACCGGCTGCGCCATTTCGCGGTGGTGCTCGGTGTTCCGGGCGAACGACTGTGGTTCGACCGAGTCGTCATCCCAGCTCAGGTGGGCACCCCCATCACGGGCCCGCCAGACGTGCTCGCCGCCCCGTGGGAGGCGACGAGCATTGCCCGTTCGGTCGAGGAGACGGCGAGGAGCGACTTGGCGATCAGCAGACGAGCGGCGCTCACCGGAGCCGCCGCGGTGACGGTGGGGTCAGCACTGGTCGAACCGCTGCAGCGGTGGTTGCACCCCCTGCAGAACCTGTCGAAGTGGTCGTCGCACTCGGCGATCAGCGAGGAGGAGCTCTTCGCGTTGCAACGCGTGGCCGACGGCCTGCGCGGCTGGGGAGGCCGCGGTGGCTACGGACTGGCCCGCAAGGCGGTGCTGGGGCAGCTCGACGAGCTGGCCGAACGCCTGGGCAGGGCACCGTCCGGCCCGACGACGGAACGCGCGTTCTTCATCGGCGCCGAACTGTCGAAGGTGGCCGCGAGCATGTCGTTCGACGCGGGTCTGCACAACGCGGCCCAGCGCTACTACGTGCTGGCCGTCCGCATGGCCAAGGCCGGCCACAACGACGGCTTCGCGGCCCTGTGCCTGGCCGCCATGGCGAGGCAGATGTTCGACCTGGGCCGCCCTGAGGACGGCTTGGAGCTGGTCCAACTGGGCCAGTACGGCACCCGCCGAACAGGCACGCCGACCCTCAAGGCCCTACTGCTCACCCGCGAGGCCTGGGCCTACGCCCAGATGGGCAGGACGCGGGAGTTCCACCAGGCCGTGGGGATGGCCCAGGACAGCTTCGCCCAGCGCGACGCCGACGGCGAGCCCCGCTACCTGCACAGCTTCGACGAGGCCGAGCTGGAGGGCGTCATCGGCGCCCGCTGCCGCGACCTCGCCATGCACGATCCGACCCAGGCCGTGTTCGCCGAACAACACATCCGGCGCGCCCTGGAACTGCGAGACCCGTCGAAGGTGCGCAACCGCGCATTCGACGTGATCGGACTGGCGCGCACCAAAATGGTCGCGGGAGACCCGGAGGCAGCGTGCGGGTTGATCAACGAGGTCCTGCCGACGGCGGCGAAGCTCTCCTCGGGCAGAGTCCTGCGCAAGCTGGAGGACTTCGCCAAGGAAGCGGCACGGCACCGCCACATCCCCGCCGTGCAGGACACCAGGGACGCGATCAGAGCGATCCGGACCGCTTGATGCGCGTAGGCATCACCGGCCACAGCAACCTGGTCCCCGAGTGCGTCCCCGCCGTCCAGGCCGCCATCACGGAGGCACTGACCCGGCTGGACACGGACCTGGTGGGCGTGACCTGCCTGGCGCCGGGCGCCGACCAGGTGTTCGCCCGCGCCGTCCTGGCACTCGGCGGCCAGGTGGAGGTCGTCCTCCCGGCCCTGGACTACCGCGACCGCCTCAAGCCGCACCAGGTGGCCGACTACGACGAACTGCGCGCCGCCGCCACGGTGGTCAGCGTCCTGCCGCACATGTCGAGCGGGCGCCTGGCCTACGTGGCGGCCAACGAGCGCATGCTCGCGTCGGTGGAGGTGCTCGTGGCGGTGTGGGACGGCGTGCCGGCCCAGGGGAAGGGCGGGACGGCGGACGTGGTGGAGCAGGCGCGGGCGTCCGGGGTGCCGATCGAGGTCGTGTGGCCGGACGAGGCGCGCAGGAAGTCCTGACGAGCCGAGACGGCTAGGCCGAGTGAGGGAAGTTCGTCGGCAACCGGACCAACTCCCCCCACAGGCCTAGCCGCGCCCACCCGGCTTGATCACGATTTCGGGGCATGGCAGCCGATCCGTTCGCCCGCCTGGCCGACCGCCAGCAGTCCCTGCGAACAGCCTTACGAGCCCTGAAAGCCGCAGGCCCCGGCAGCCCCGACTTCCACACCCTCCTGACCACCACGAACGCCGAGGTCGACGCCGTGATGGCGGCCCGCAGGGACGTGGAGGCGGCCAGGCTGACCGTCCCGAACCGGGCGATCGCCGCCGGCACCACGGCGGCGGCCCTGATCGTCGCCGTGGGCTGGTTCGACGCCTGGTCGCTGCTGTCGCTCCTGCTGGCGGTGGCCACGGCCGCGGCGGTACTGGTGGATCCCGTCGGCCGCGGCATCTGGGAGCCGAGAGCGCGGACCGCGGCTATCAGCGCGGCGCTGGCGGCTGCTCTCCTGACCCCGGTGACCAGCGGCTGGGCGGCACTCATCACGGCAGCGGGCATCGCATGGTGGGCCTGGAGGACGCTCAAGTGAACATCGACCCGGTCAAGGCACTGGACGACAAGATCGAGCGCCTCAAGAAGGAGCTGAAGTCCCTCGAGACCCGCATCGACCACGCCCAGACCGAGGCGGCGCACACCCAGCTGAGCCAGACGAACCAGCTCAAGGACAACACCCGCAAGCTCACGAAGACCAACGACCGCGTCACCGAACTGGCGGAGAGCGTGCATCGGCTCGAACGCCTCCTGGTGGCGCTCAACAGGAAAGTCCGGGCGGGCGAGACCCAGAAGGCCGACTTCGACGACTGGCCGGAAGTGTCCGAGTCGCTCATCACCCAGATCCTGGCCGGCCAGGAAGCCTACGCGCGCAGGACTTTCACGCCCCAGGAAGCCAAGGACACCCGCAAGGCCATCGCCGAGTACGACCGCAAAGCGCTGGAGGCGATCGACGCGGCCGAAGCTCTGACGCATCTCCCGCCGACAGCGGAAGCGTTGTGGCGCAAGAACTACAAGCAGTGGCGCGCCGTCACGACCCAGGAACGGCCCGAGGCACCGGACGACGACACGTACGCCAAGGACACCGTTGCCAAGTCGGCCGGCAACGAGGCCATCGCGCGGACGAGACGGCTCATCCGCGCCCGCATCGAGGACGCGGTCGCGCGTGATCTGCTGTTCCCGGCGTGGTTCGAGAACGTGCTCGGACCCGCCGCGCCCCCCGGCAGGGCGGACGATTGGCTTTACACCGCAACGGATGTCGTGTTGTACCGGCTGCTGCACGGCGTCACGAGTCCTGCGGACGCGCTGGGTCCGGCGCCCTCCGAGGAAGGGCACCGCAAAACCCTGCACGACCGCCTGACCGGCGAGTGCGCGGACTACCGGAAACCGTGAGAAAGCCCGGGCAGGGCGCCTCTGCCCGGGTGCTCAACTCACGCCGGCTCCAGGCTGAACCGCTGCTGCTCGGCGTCCACCGCGAGCACTTTCACCTGCACCGAAGCACCGACCTCGGCCTGCTGGCCGTGCAGGAGCCCGTGTGCACCGGCGGGGTGCTCGATGAACGAACCGAAGGGAACGGTCGAGACGACCTTCCCCGAAAAGACATCACCAACGTTGGGAAGCATTGCGCATCACCTCCTCTCCCAAGCGCGCGTATCCCGTACTACGGATAGGCGCGGGGGTGGAGGGGCCCTGATCAAGTCAGGGCCGGGCAACCGTTCCGCTCACGGCACAGGGCCGACCCGGCAGTCATACCGGCAACCCTAACCAGCACAGGCCGTTGTCCGCAATGGAATCTAGACTCCGTCACATGCTGGAGACGTCCGCACGACTGCTGAAGCTCCTGTCCCTGTTGCAGGTGCGGCGTGACTGGACGGGCCCCGAACTCGCCGGGCGGCTCAACGTCGACGTGCGCACGATTCGCCGGGACGTGGACAAGTTGCGCAGCCTCGGCTATCCCGTCACCTCCCTGCCCGGCGCGGCCGGCGGCTACCAACTCGGGGCGGGGGCGGAACTCCCTCCCCTGCTGCTCGACGACGACGAGGCGGTCGCCGTCGCGGTCGGCCTCAGGACGGCGGCGAACGGCTCGGTCGCGGGCATCGAGGAGACGTCGGTCCGCGCTCTCACGAAGCTGGAACAGGTGCTGCCCACGAGGCTGCGCAGGCGGGTGCAGGCGCTTCAGGCCCACACCACTCCCCTGACCGCGGCGGGCCCGACCGTCGACGCGGAGACGCTCACGATCATCGCCGCCGCCTGCCGCGACCACCAGCAGCTGCGGTTCACCTACGCCTCAACGCAAGGCGAGCCCTCGAAGCGGTTGATCGAACCGCAGGGGCTCGTGCACACCGGCCGCCGGTGGTACCTGGTCGCGTGGGACGTGTCCAAAGAGGACTGGCGAACGTTCCGGGTGGACCGGATCACCGAGCAACCCGCGCTCGCCGCGCGCTTCTCGCCCCGCACGCCACCGGCCGAGTCCCTGGGCGACTTCGTGTCCCGGCAGGTCGCCTCCAGCGTCTACACCTACCAGGCGGTGCTCACGATCCACGCGCCACTGCGGACCGTCGCGGAACGCACCACGCCGATGTCCGCGGCGCTGGAACCGATCGACGAGAACTCGTGCCTGATGCGCACGGGCGCCGACGCGCTCGAACGGATCGTGTTCCACCTGCTGTTCCTCGGCTTCGAGTTCGACGTGCACGAACCGGTGGAACTCAGGAACTACATCGAGATCCTCATCGGCCGGATGCAGAACGCGGTTAGGGTGCAGGGGTGACAGCGACAGTGGACTTCGCGACCGCCGCGGACCCGTTCAGACGGGAGCTTCTCGCGCACTGCTACCGGATGCTCGGCTCGCTGCACGACGCCGAGGACCTGGTGCAGGAGACGTACCTGCGCGCGTGGAAGGCGTACGGCAAGTTCGAGGGCCGCTCGTCGATGCGCACCTGGCTGTACCGCATCGCGACGAACGTCTGCCTCACCGCGCTCGACGGCCGGACGAGACGCCCGCTGCCGTTCGGGCTCGGCACCCAGGGCGCCACGGAGACCGACCCGCTCACCCAGGACCACGAGATCCCGTGGCTGGAGCCGTTCCCGACCGATCCGGCCGCGATCGTCACCGAACGCGAGTCCACCAGGCTGGCGTTCGTCGCGGCCCTGCAACACCTGCCGCCGAGACAACGCGCGGTGCTGATCCTGCGCGACGTGCTGAAGCTCAGCGCCGCCGAGACCGCCGACGAGCTGGACATGACCGTGGCGGCCGTGAACAGCGCTCTGCAACGGGCGCACGCGCAGCTCAAGGACCTCACCGAGGACGAGGTGGTCGAGCCCGCGGACGCGAAGCAACTGCTCGACCGGTGGGTGAAAGCCTTCGAGGCCAAGGACATCCCGGCGATCATCGGCATGTTCGCCGAGGACGTCATCTGGGAGATGCCGCCGTACCCGCAGTTCTACCGAGGCCCGGACATGGTCGCGTGGCACCTCACGAACCAGTGCCCGGCGGTCCCGCACGGCTCCAGGATGATCGCCACCGAAGCCAACGGCCAGCCTGCTTTCGGTCTCTACCTGCGCGCCGAGGACGGCGTGTTCCGGCCGTTCAACCTCCAGGTGCTGGAGGCGTCCGACCGGATCACGCGCGTCTCGTCGTTCTTCGACCTCAGTCTGTTCCCGAAGTTCGGGCTGCCTTCGACCGCATGAACTCGGAACGGTCGAGGGGCCGGTTCGCGATCCGCATGTCGCCGATCCAGCCGTGCAACGACTTCTCGACGACCTTGTCGTACGCGTAGGCGCCGACGAGCCACAGGTCACCGGCGGTCGAGATGCCACGGGCCGGCGTGGACGGGTTGCGCAGCAAGGGAGATCCGTCGACGTACATCGTGGTGCGCACGCCGTCGTTGACCACGGCGACGTGCCACCACGTCTCGTAGCTCATCTCGTGGCCCCAGTTCGTGGAGATGCCCGGAAGGTTGCGCGGGAACACCGCCCACTGCAACTGGCCGCCTCCGGCGACGTTCAGCGTGGCGATCGGCTCGCCGGGGTCGTCTCCGGTCTTACCGGCCGCGGAACCGGGGGCGAGCTTGGTGAACAGGCCGCACCACGGGTGGTCGAAGCCCGCGGGAAGCTTGAGGAACAGCTCGATCGTGTAGCCGCGTTCGAACGTCTCGCGGTTGACCGGCGCGGAATCCACAGTGGACAGGTAGCCGGTCTTCCCGAAGTACAGCGAACGGTGTGACGGCGCGAACCGGTGGTGCTCGTCCGAGGCCGTCAGCTGGCCGGTCTGCCGGAGGTCGTTCCCGTTGCCCGACAGGTCCTTCAGCCCTTCGCCGAGCCGCCAGTACGCGACGGTGCCGCGGACGAGCACGTCCTTGACCGGCTGCGCGGGAGGCAGCACCGGCGGGTCGAAGCGGGCGAACCGCTGCTCGAAGTCGATCGGCACGCTGAACCGGTCGGCGGGGCCCGTCAGCTCGGTCTCCCCGCGTTCCAACGGGTTGAGCGACCTCTTGCCGAGCAGCCACGGCGACAGCGTGCGGACGTCGACCACCCGGCGGTCCAGGTCGAAGTGGTAGAGCCGGATCATCGCGCCACCGCCGTAGTAGCGGTCCTGGTAGTTCGTGATGTGCACGTGCACGTCGTTGCCGGCGGTGTTGCGCAGCGTCGCCCGTGCCGGCGGCCAGAAGTGCCCGTTCAGCGTCAGGAAGATCTGGTCGTTGTCCTTGATCAGCTCGTCCCACAGCCTGCGGCCGTAGTCGGACATCACCGCGGCGCCGTCACCGCCGTCGTGGACCAGTTCGTGCGTGGTGAGGATGACGGGAAGCTTGGCGTGCTGGGAAAGCACCGAGCGCGCCCACTCGAAACCCTTGGCGGACATGCGCCAGTCCAACGCGAGCACCAGCCATTCCTTGCCACCCGCACGGAACACGTGGAACGAGTTGTAGCCGTCGGTGCTCGCTCCGCGGAACGTCGGCGAGGTGCGGAACCGCTGCGGCCCGAACCTGTCGAGGTACGGCGTGCGGCCGCGCTGGTCGTCCAGCCGCGAGTCCGGCACGTCGTGGTTGCCCGCGAGCACGCTGTACCCGATCCGGCGGCGGTCCAGCACCTCGAACCGCTCGCTGATGTCGTCGATCTCGCTCTTCCGGGCGTTCTCGACGAGGTCGCCGAGGTGGCTGACGAAGACGATGTTCTCGGACTTCTGGTGGTCGATCAGGTACTGGAGCGTGGCCTTCAACGGCGCGGAGTCACCGCGGTCGAGGTCGAACATGTACTGCGTGTCCGGGATCACGGCGAGCGTGAACCGCCGTGCCTCGGGGTCGGGACGGCCGTACCCGACAACGTTGTCAGCACTGGCGGAACCAGGCGTGACCAGGGCGGCAGCGGCGGCGGTCGCACCGGTGCCGAGCAGGAAGGAACGGCGGGACGCGGTCATGGCGCGGAGCGTAGGTGCGCTGGGCCAACAGCAGGCGAACAACGGTCGATAGCATCGCGAACTATGTCCTGGGGGTTGCTGCTCGCAGCAGGTGTGGTCGTCGCGGCCGGGGGCCTGCTGCAGGGCCTGATCGGCTTCGGCCTGGCGCTGGTCGCCGTGCCGTTGCTCGCGCTGCTCGATCCGGCGCTGCTGCCGGTGCCGGTGCTGATGATCGCCGCCACGCACGCGTCGATGGCGCTGGCGAGGGAGTTCAGCCACGTCGACTGGCGCGGCGTCGGCTGGGCGATGCTCGGCCGCCTGCCCGGCACCCTCGTCGGCATCTGGATCGTCGACGCGCTCGACCCGAAGGGCTTCGGGCTCGTCGTCGGCGGCTCGGTGCTGGCGTGCGTGCTGCTGTCGATCACGACCTGGCGCCCGGAACCCCAGCCGAAGTCCCTGGTGACAGCGGGGTTCGCGAGCGGGTCGTTCGGCACGGCCACGGCGGTGGGCGGCCCGATGGTCGCGCTGCTCTACCAGAACCAGGCGGGGCCGCAGGTCAGGGCGACGCTGGCGGCGTTCTTCGTGCTGGGCTCCGGCGCGTCGATCATCGGCCTGCTCGTCGCGGATCAGGTCAGCGCGCACCAGCTGTGGACCGGGCTCGCGCTGGTCCCGTTCCTGGTCGCCGGATTCCTGCTCTCGGGGCCGTTGCGCAAGAAGTTCGACGCCAAGGGCATCCGGACGCCGATGCTGGTCGTGGCGGGAACAAGTGCCGCGGTGCTGATCGTCAGGAGCCTGCTGTCATGAAGATCCCCACGTGGGCCGTGCTCGGGATCTGCGCACTCGCGGCGCTGACCCTGATCGCGACCGCGCCGATGATCGACGTGTGCGCGCAACCCGGCGCACGCTGCGGCACCCAGCCGGACTGGTACACGGGCGAGGAAAGCGTCACCACCCTGCGCGGCGTCGAGATGAGCTCGAACTTCGACTTCCTCTACGACTACAGCCTGCTCTGGGTGGTCGCCGCGGCGGTGATGGTGTGGGCGGTCGTGCGGCGGTCCTGGGCCGTGTTCGCCACGGCGGCGTTGTTCGGCCTCACCGTGTGGCTGCGGCCCTCGTACTCCGCGTACCTGCTGATCGTCGCCGCCGCGGTGGCGGTGCTGTACGAGCACCGCCACCGCTGGCCGCGAAGGGATCAGGCGAACGGCTGAACGTTCGGCTGGAACGTCGAGCCCTCAGCCGGCGCAATGAGGTCCACCAGGTACTTCGCGACGGCCGCGTCCGTGCCCGCCGAGCGGCCCAGGATGCAGTGGCCGAACGCGTCGACGCTGATCAGCCGCGCGTTGCCGAGCTGCTTGGCCATGCGCTGCGCGAACAGGTACTGCGTGGCCGGGTCGTAGTAGTTGCCCACCACGACGATCGGGTTCTTCGTCTTGCGGTTCCACGGGCCGATCCAGCGGTCCGGGTTGCGCGTCGGCCACGTCGCGCAGGTCAGCAGGTCCGACGCGGCCTGGTAGCGGCCGAAGGTGGGCGACTCCTTCTCCCACTTGGCCGCGGTCTGGGCCCAGTTGCGGTTGGTGCGGGAGAACGGCTTGTCGGTGCAGTTGACGCCGTAGTACGAGTCGTCCGCGGTGTACGGAGTGTCCGGCAGCGGGTCGACGTCCATGCGGCCACCGGCGTTGTTCAGCGGCGCGGCCAGCTCCACAGTGGACTGAACGCTGAAGGCGAGCGACGGGTTCAAGGCGTTGTGGATGCTCTGCAGCCAGGCGGCCAGCGGCGCGATCCTGGCGATCGAGTACAGGTCGCCCGCGACCCGGCCCACGACGTCGGACAGCGTGACCTTCGTGCCGTCCGGCAACGTCGCCGGAGCCTTGCCGAGTGCGACCTTGAGGGCCTCGAACTTGCCGCGGGCGTCACCGGCGAACGCGCACTTCGCGACACCGGCGGAGTCGCAGCGCTTCAGCATCGCGTCGAGCGCGATCTCGAAGCCGTCGGCGCGCTGGCGGTCGTACTCGGCGCCGTTCGTCAGACGCAGCCGCGGGTCGACGTTGCCGTCGATCACCATCGCCCGCGTGCGCTGCGGGAAGATGTTCGCGTACGTCGAGCCGATCAGCGTGCCGTACGAGAAGCCGACGAAGTTGAGCTGCTTGTCGCCCACGGACTCCCGCATGATGTCGAGGTCACGTGCGACGGCCTCGGTCGACATGTGGTTGAGCAACGGGCCGGCGTTGATCTTGCAGTAGTCCGTGTAGGCCTTGGACTGCCTGATGGAGCTGGCGATCTCGTCCTTCGTGATGGGCAACGAGAACCAGCCCTCGTTGACCGAGTCCGCCTCCTCCTGGGTGCGGAAGCAGCGCATCGGCGCGCTGCGGGCCACGCCGCGCGGGTCGAAGCCGATGACGTCGAACCGGTCGAGCACCGACGGCTGGAAGTAGTTCTTCGACACGGCGCCGCGGATCAGGCCGGAGCCGCCGGGGCCACCGGGGTTGAGGAAGATCGAACCGATCTTGCGCGACGGGTCGTTCGCGGGGCGCTTCATCATGGCGATGCCGGTCTTCTCACCGCGCGGGCGCGAGTGGTCGACGGGCACCTCCTGGACCGCGCACGTGAGTTTCGCGCGCTCCTCGGGCGTCACCGTGGCGGGAAGGGTCGCGAGCACGTCGGCCGCGCACTGCCCCCAGGCAGCGGGCTTGACGGACGGATCGGCCTGGGCGCTCGCCGCGCCCAGGCCGGAAACGACGGTGCCGAGCACGAGGGCGCTCGCAAGCGCCGCGCGCACAACACGCAAAGAACTGGAAGATGACGTCACGGATGCACCCCATCACCCAGCGTGCACCGTTTGTACCCGCCTATCGTCGGGTTGTACCGACAACAGGCGGGCGTTCACGACAAATCAGAACGGCTGGGCGTTCGGCTGGAAGACCTGGCCGTTCGCGGGCGCGGTGAGGTCGACGAGGTACCTCGTCACCGCCGCGTCGGCACCGGCCGAGTCACCGAGGATGCAGTGCCCGAACGCGTCGACGCTGATCAGCCGCGCGTTGCCGAGTTCCTTGGCCATGCGCTGCGCGAACAGGTACTGCGTCGCCGGGTCGTAGTAGTTGCCCACCACGACGATCGGGTTCTTGGTGTGGCGGTTCCACGGCCCGATCCACCGGTCCGGGTTGCGCGTCGGCCACGTCGGGCACGTGAGCAGGTCGGACGCGGCCTGGTAGCGGCCGAACGTGGGCGACTCCTTCTCCCACTTCGCCGCGGTGGTGGCCCAGTTGCGGTTCGTGCGGGAGAACGGCTTGTCGGTGCAGTTGACGGCGTAGTACGAGTCGTCGCTCGTGTACGGCGTCTCCGGCAGCACCCGCACGTCCGCCTTGCCGCCCAGGTTGTTCAGCATCGCGGGAACGTCCACAACGGACTGAACACCCAGCGCCGCCGACGGGTTCTGGGCCACGTGGATCGACTGCAGCCACGCGGTCAGCGCCTTGAACGTCGTCGGGCTGTACAGGTTGCTCGACGTGCGGCCGACGACGTCGGTCAGCGTCACCTGCGTGCCGTTCGGCAACGTCGTGGGCGCCTTGCGCAGCGACTCGCGGATGTCGTCGAACTTCTTGCGGGTACCGCCGGCGAACGCGCACTTCTCCACACCGACGGAGTCGCAACGCTTCAGCATCGCGTCGAGCGCGATCTCGAAGCCACGAGCACGCTCACGGTCGTACTGCGCGCCATTGGTCAGACGCAGCTGCGGGTCGACGTTGCCGTCCAGGACCAGAGCACGCGACTTCTGCGGGAAGATGTTCGCGTAGGTCGCGCCGAGCAGCGTGCCGTACGAGAAGCCGACGTACGTGAGCTGCCTGTCCCCCACGGCTTCGCGCATCACGTCGAGGTCGCGGGCGACGGCCTCGGTCGACATGTGGTTGAGCAGCGGACCGGCGTTGATCTTGCAGTAGTCCGTGTAGGCCTTGGACTGCCGGATCGAGCTGGCGATCTCGTCCTTGGTGATCGGCAACGCGTACCAGCCGACGTTCACCGCGTCGGCCTCCTCCTGGGTGCGGAAGCAGCGCAGCGGCGCGCTGCGGCCGACGCCGCGCGGGTCGAAGCCGATGAGGTCGAACTTCTCCAGGATCTCCGGCGTGAAGAAGCTGGAGCCGTAGGCGCTGTAGATCAGGCCGGCGCCACCGGGACCGCCGGGGTTGATGAACAGCGAGCCGATCTTCTTCGCCGGGTCGCCGGCGGGGCGCTTCATCATGATGACGCCGGTCGAGTCCCCGCGCGGCCGCGAGTGGTCGACGGGCACCGCCTGGATCGCACAACTGACCTTCGTGCGTTCGGCGGCAGGAATTTCGGCGAGCACGTCCGCCGCGCACGGCCCCCACGCGGCGGGTCTGACTGCGGAGGCGGCTTCGGGCTGGGCTGACGCGCTGCCCAGGCCGGTGATGACGGTACCGAGCGCGAGCGCACTGGCGAGCGCCACGCGCACGGCACGCGTTGATGCAGGAGTCATCGATGCAGCCCATCACTGAGCGCGCACCGCGTGAACCCGCCTATCGTCGGGTTGTGGCCTGGGTTACACCGCTTGGGCCAGCGAGACCGCGAACCTGCCCTCCGAATCGGTCCACCACCGGTGCAGCGAGAAGCCGCCGTCCGCCAGTTCCTGCTTCACGCCGTCCTCGCGGAACTTGGCCGACACCTCGGTCCGCAGCTCCTCGCCCTCGCGGAACTCGACGGTCAGGCCGAGCTCGGCGATCGTCACGCGCATGGCCCGCTTGGCGCGCAGGCGCATCTCGATCCATTCCTGCTCGGCGTTCCACAACGCCACGTGCTCGAACGCCTCGACGTCGAAGTCTCCGCCGACCTCGCGGTTGAGCACGTTCAGCACGTTGCGGTTGAACTCCGCCGTGACGCCCTGCGCGTCGTCGTACGCGCGCACCAGCGTGCCCGGATCCTTGACGAGGTCCGTGCCGAGCAGCAGCCACTCCCCCGGCTCCAGCACGTCGCGGACCGTGCGGAGGAACTTCTCCCGTTCCTCCGGGATCAGGTTCCCGATCGTGCCGCCCAGGAACGCCACCACGCGCGGCGACTCCCCTGGGAGCAGACTCAAGTGCTGCGTGAAGTCACCGACCACGCCGTGCACCCGCAGCCCCGGGTAGTCCGCGATGATCGCGTGCGCGGCCTCGGTCAGCGCCGACACCGACACGTCCTGCGGCACGAACTCCTTGAGCGTTCCGTGCTCCGTCAGTGCGCTGAGCAGCAGCCGCGTCTTCTCCGACGAGCCGGAACCCAGCTCCACCAGCGAATGCGCGCCCGTCGTGGCCGCGATCTCGCCGGCGCGCTCCGCGAGCACCTCCCGTTCGGCACGGGTCGGGTAGTACTCGGGCAGTCGGGTGATGTCCTCGAACAACGCGCTGCCGACGGCGTCGTAGAACCACTTCGGCGAGACCCACTTCGGGTCCGCGGTCAGTCCGGCCCGCACATCGGCACGTAGCGCGTGTGCGGCGTCCTCCGGCTTGAGATGAACGTCCAGCACCGGCTCGGTCATATCGGTCGAACCTCCACAGTGGATGGAACGGCGGTGACCACGTGCTGATCGGGGATCTCCCGCCAGCCCGGGTCGTCGTCGAGCGGCTCGGACGCGAGTGTCACGCCCTCGCCTTTCTGCAGCACCCACAGGGCGTGTGTCCACGTCGTCCCCACGAGCACTTCTCCGTTGGTCAGCAGGAAGTTCAGGCGCGACTTCGGTGCCGCGTCCGCAACTTCTCGCACAAGTTCAACGAGCGTTTCGGCCGGGTTCTTCCCGGTCTCCAGACGACGCCTGAGGACCGTCCACAGCAGCGCGGAGTCGGTCGGCGCGTCCATCGTGAGCACGTCGGTCACGTCGAGCGTCTTCGCCAGCCCCGCCACGGTGTGCGGCCAGCCGTCGACGCGTCCGTTGTGGCTGAACAACCACGTGCCGTCGGTGAACGGCGCGCAGGCCGCGTCGGTGACCGGCATACCCGTTGTCGCTGACCGGACCGCGGCCAGGAAGGCCGTTGACTCAGCACCCGCCAGTTGACGCAGGTTCGCGTCGCTCCACAGCGTTCCGGCGCGCCGGTACCGCACCGGGCCGGGGAACCAGCCGACGCCGTAGCCGTCGACGTTGACGGTTCCCCCTGCCCGCATGTCGGCCGGTGCGTACGACTGGTGCTCCAACGAGTGCGGTGCGTCGAAGAGCAGGCTGCCGATGGGCATGGCGGTGCCCAGGTAAGCCAGATGGCGGCACATCGGGTCAGGCGTCCCTGGCGCAGCGGAAGCCGGAGAAGATCTGCCTTCTGATCGGGTAGTCCCAGTTGCGGAACGTGGAACGGACCGCCGACTTGTCGGTGCCGAACGAGCCGCCGCGCAGCACCTTGTAGTCCGGTCCGAAGAAGACCTCGGAGTACTCCTTGTACGGGAACACCTCGAAGCCCGGATACGGCCCGAAGTCGCTGGAGGTCCACTCCCACACGTCACCGATCAGCTGGTGCACGCCACTGGGCGACGCCCCCGCCGGGTACGCGCCGACCGGGGCCGGGCGCAGGTGCCGCTGGTTGAGGTTCGCGTGGGCTTCCGTCGGTTCCTCGTCGCCCCACGGGTAACGGCGGGTCTTGCCGGTCGCCGTGTCGAAGCGGGCCGCCTTCTCCCACTCGGCTTCCGTGGGCAGGCGCTTGTGCGCCCACGTCGCGTAGGCCTGGGCCTCGTGGAAGCACACGTGCACAACGGGTTCGTCCGGCACGATCGGCTCGGTCACGCCGAACGCGGTGCGCACGAACGAGTTCTCCTCGCGCTGCCAGAACCTCGGCGCGACCAGCTTGGCGTTTGTCCGGTGCTCCCAGCCCTCTTCCGTCCACAGACGACGGTCGTCGTACCCGCCGGCCAGGATGAACTGCGCGTACTCGCCGTTCGTGACCGGTGTGGTGTCGATGAAGAACGAGTCGACGTGAACGGCGTGCGCGGGGCGTTCGTTGTCGAGCGCCCACGGTTCGTCCGAAGTGCCCATTTCGAACGGTCCGCCCGGAATGAACACTTCCGTTACGGGAACAAGGGTTCCACCGGGCGGCAGCGGTGCGTGCAACACCGGTTCGCCGGTGCGCAACTGGTGCGTGGCCAGCATCGTCTCGTCGTGCTGCTGCTCGTGCTGCACGATCATGCCGAACGCGAAGCCGTTTTCGACGAGCCGGCGCCCCTGCAGCGGCACCTTCTCCAGCACGTCGAACACCTTGCCGCGCACGTCCCCGACGTACTGACGGGCCTCGCGCGGGTTGAGCAGCGGCAACTCGGGCCGCACGCTGCGGGAGAACTTGAACGCGTCGTAGTACTCGTCGATGTCGCTACGCACCGGTTCGCGTCCGCCGACGTCGCGAACGAGCCACAGCTCTTCCTGGTTGCCGATGTGCGCCAGGTCCCAGACCAGCGGCGACATCAGTTTCGAGTGCTGCCGGACGAGATCGTGCTCGTCGACGGCGTCGGTCAGGGCGGTGGAACGCGCGCGCGAGCGCAACAGTTCCTCCGCCACCTGCTCGCGGAGGCCGTCTTCATTGATTTGGCGGGTCACAGCTTCCCCTCAAGCTCCCGGCTGATGGTGCTGATCTGGTCGTCGGAGAGTCCGGTGCGGGGCAACGCCTCGATCCCCAGCGCGACGACTTCCTTCGCGGCCGTGGCGACGCGTGCGTCCGTCATTCCGTGCCGTGCGGCGGTGAGCCACCGCCCGGCGGCCCGTTCCGTCGCCGCCAGCACACCGTCCACAACGGACGGGTCGCTGAACAGCGCGACGAGCAGCGCACTCGGCGCGATCCACCCGCCAGGCGCGGGTGTGTCGAGGTATCTGATCTCCATGTACCCGCGCGGCCGGACCGGCGGGAACATCAATGACATGTGGTAGTCGAGGTCGTCGCTGGTGGGGACCCGATCGTGTGCCCCGTTCATCCAGTCCACAAACGTCATGGGCCGCGGCGGAATCCAACTGGGACCGGGCCCGCGCACCACGATGACGGGCGTGTCCACGACTCTTCGCGCATAAGCCAGGGCCGGATCGGCGCACACGGCGCTGGGTCTGGTGCGCACGGGATCGCAGCCGTAGAGCGTCCGCATGCGCGCCGAAGCCCAGCCTTCGTGCATCCCGCCGATGCTCGGTGAGTTCGCGAACAACGCGATCATCACCGGCCCGAGCTGGTGCACGGCGGCCCACCGGTCCTGCAGGTACTTCTGCTCGCCGAAGTCGAGGCACACCTGCAGGCCCGCGGTGTTGCACATCATCGAGATGCCGTCTTGACCGAGCGCGCCGAACGCGTGCTCCATCGCGGCGTACCGAGGCACCTGAAGCACGCGCGTGGGTCTGCGATGCAGGTCAGAGCCTCGCTCGCCGAGCACGAGACCGTGGTCGGCCAGCATGGCGGTGAGGTGGGAGATGTCCTGGGAGACCGTCCGGAAGAGGTCCGGGAGGCTGGTGCAGGGAGGTGTGGAGATCTCGACCTGCCCGCCCGGTTCGACGGTCAAAGGAGTGCCGCTGGGAAGCGGCCGCTGAGGGCTGTCCGGAACGAGTGTCGGCGGTGCGTGCTCCCCGAGAGCC
The DNA here is from genome assembly GCF_044765805.1 of Lentzea sp. NPDC102401. Lineage (NCBI taxonomy): Bacteria > Bacillati > Actinomycetota > Actinomycetes > Pseudonocardiales > Pseudonocardiaceae > Lentzea > Lentzea sp. NPDC102401. The sequence goes on from NZ_JBIWKS010000012.1 coordinate 106,666, forward strand.
GCCGCCAGCCTGTGCCTGTCGAGCTTCTGAGCCGGATCTTCGGCGTGGTGCACCGTCCATTCGAGCTCCACGCCGAACAGCCTCGGAGGCCCGTGCTTGAAACAGACCGAGGCCACATATGCCTCGGCTTCGGCGCGGTCGGCGAACCTCGCCGGCGCCCGTTTGTTACGCAACGCAGTCACGCTGCCACACTCCCCGTGATCGTCTGGCCCGTCCGACGCTACACGCGGGGTCTGACAGTTGCAGCTCTCAAATCCTTACGAAACAAGTGAAGTGCCCGTACGCACGCGTGCGTACGGGCACTCGTCTCACCTGGTGGAGATGTGTCTTACGTCTTGGCGTTCGAACGGCCGCGCAGCACCGTGTTGGCGGTTGACGCGTTCTTGATGGCCGTCTCGATCTGGGCCATCGTCGAACCGGAAGTGATCCCGGGCACGGTCGCGGTGTTCAACGCGTACAACGTGAACGTGTACGGGTTGGTCGATCCGCCGGGACAGGGCCCGAAGTACTTCAGGGCGTTGCCCCCGGACCCCATCGCCTTCTGCTTGGCCGATCCCTGACCGGGCACGGCGAACCCGGACCCGAGGTTCTCCGGCAACGACCGGGTGGAGCCCGGAATGTCCCAGATCGCCCAGTGCAGCTTGTTGCCGGAGTTCACCCGGTCCGCGAACACGATCGCGTAGGCCTGCGCCCCGGTCGACTCGCCCCACGCCAGCGGCGGCGAGGGGTCCTGACCGGCGACACCGTCACCGGCGCAGGTGTGCTTGGCCGGGATCATCGCGTCGTCCGCGAACGCCGGGGACGTCAGCTTGAAACCGCCGCCGCCACCGCCTTCGTAGACGATGTCGATGTGCAGGACGCGGTCGTTGCCGGCCGAGCCGTCCTTGTCCGTCGTCGTCGTCAGCCAGATGTCGCCGTCGCGGTCCACCTCGACCGTGCGCAGGCGGTTGTAGGTGCCCTGGAAGTAGATCTGCTGGTCGACGAGGTTGCCGTTGGCGTCGATGCGCATCCGGTAGATCCGCTGGCCGACGGTGGTGGCGACGAAGACGTAGTCGTTGATGATCGTCAGGCCGCTGGGTGAGGCCTGCGAGGTCGACCAGGTCTTCTTCGGCGGGATGGTGCCGGTGCAGTTGCCCGACGTCCCTTCACAGGCGTCCCAGCCGTAGTTGCCGCCCTTGGTGATCAGGTTGACCTCGTCCTGCGACGAGTTGCCGAACTCCGAGGCCCACAGGCGGCCCTGCGAGTCGAAGTCGAGGCCCTGCACGTTGCGGTGGCCGTAGCTCCAGATCGCCTTGCCCGAGAACGGGTTGTCGGACGGGATGGAGCCGTCCGGGTTGAGCCGCAGGATCTTGCCGGCGTTGGTGTTGAGGTTCTGCGCGTTGTTGCCGTTCTGCGCGTCACCGGTCGAGACGAACAGGTAGCGGCCGTCCGGGCTGAACCGCAGGCGTCCGCCGTTGTGGTAGCGGTTCTTCGGCACGCCACTCAGAAGTGTGGTCCAGCCGGAGAGCTGCGCGCCGTCGAACTGCGCCCTGACCAGGCGGTTTCCGTCGGCATAGGTGTGGTAGATGTAGATGAACCGGTCGGAGGCGAAGTTCGGCGAGACCTCGATGCCGAGCGCGCCGCCCTCACCGTTCGTGCCGACCGCGCCGGGCACCTTGCCGACGACGGTCTTGCTGCCGCCCTCGGTGATGCGCAGGACGTTGAACGTCTCGCGCTCGGTCACCAGCGCCGAGCCGTCGGGCAGGAACCCGAGGCCCCACGCCACGTCGACGCCGCCGGCGATCTGCGTGACGGCGCCGGGGTTCGGCACGCCGGTGCCGCCGCCCGCGCCGGGCTTGACGGAGATCTCGTTCGAGAACGCCGAGAAGTTGCCCGCCGCGTCCTTCGCCCGCACCTTCACCAGGTACGTCTGGCCGTTGACCAGGCCCGCGACGGTCGCGGAGGTGGCCGAACCGTCGGCGGTCTGCTTGAGAGCGCCGTCAAAGTGGATCTCGTAGCCGGTCACGGCCACGTTGTCCGTCGAAGCACCCCAGGCGATGGACACGCTGGTCGACGTGGTGCCGGTCGACCGCAGCGTCCCGGGAGTGGTGGGCGCCTGGCCGTCCGGCGGCGCGGGCTTGGTGCGGCCGGCGACGTTGTTCGACGCCTGCGAGACGTTGCCCGCGCGGTCCTTCGCGAACACGGTCCAGTCGTAGTCCGTGTCGGCGCGCAGGCCGGTCGCGGTGCCCTCCAGCACGTTGCCGACGCTCGTGACGAGCTGTCCGTGCTGGTAGATGTCGTAGCCGGTGACGCCCACGTTGTCGGTGGCCGCCTCCCACTTCAGCGACACCGAGTTGTGCGTGGAGCTCACGAACTGCAGGTTGCGCGGCGGCGTCGGCGCCTCGTTGTCCGCGGGACCGGTCAGCACCGCGGTGAGCTTGTCCGCGTTCGGGCCGCCGTTCGCGGTCGTCGCGGTCGCCTTGATCTTGTTCGAACCGGCATGCAGCGTGACCTTCAGGGTCCGCGTCTGCCACGTCGTCCAGGCGCCCGTGCCGGGGAACGACACGGTCTGCGCACCGGCGCCGTCCACGGTCACCGAGACCGGGCGGTCGACCGTCGTGCCGTTGGCGTAGCGGAACGTGAGGTCGTGCTCGCCGCCGGAGTCGGCGTTGATCGTGTACTCGACGGACGAGCCGATCACGTTGTCGTAGTTGACGAAGCCCGTGCCGGAGAAGCCGGCGTGGTTGGACTCCACGACGCCCTGCGAGATCGTCGCGTTCTCCGCCTCCTGCTCCAGGGCGGGAACTCCTCCGATCTCCTCGACCTCCAGGTAGTCGAGGTTCGGGCCGCCGGTGGCGCCGGTGGACGTGAGCTTGATCTTGTTCTCGCCCGCGTTCAGGTTCACGGTGTTCTCGGCCGACACCCACGTCGTCCACGCGCCCGTGCCCGCGAAGGCGCGCTCGTCGACGGCGAGACCGCCGTTGACGCTCACGTCGACCGGCCGGTTGTCCGCGGTTCCGTTGGCGTAGCGGAAGACCAGCTTCGCCTGGCCCGCCTTCGAGGCGTTCACGGTGAACTCGACCGAGCTCCCGGCCACGTTGTCGACGTTGACGAACCCGGTTCCGGAGAACCCGGCGTGGTTCGACTCCACCACGCCCTGCGAGATCGTCGCGCTCTCCGCTTCGTACCGCACCGGCGCCGCGAGGGCCGACTCCGGTACCGACATCACCGCGATGGCTGTTGTGCAGGCAACACCCATCGCGCCGAACGTGCGAAACGCCCGGCTTCTACTCGGTGCCACTGTTGTGCCTCCCACAAAGACGGGTAGGGGGATCACGACGGAGCGGCGGCGGATTCAGTTTTAGACAGGAAACTTTCCTGACTGTCGCGCAGATCACACCACCCGTGGCATCTGGAGTCAACCCCCTCCGAGAACTGCGGGAAAGCGCTTACCAGAATCCCGTTACCCGTCCCGGTTCTCGGCCAGCGCGGAGATGAGATCCGTGACCGAGCGGCTGAGCAGCAGATCGATCACGTGGACGCCTGTGGACTCACGCCGCTGCCACCCGAGGCGCTCAGCGAGCGCCGACAGCTTGATGATCTCGTGCGTGTCCATGGCGCGGAAGGATATGGCCGGAAGCCTGCCCGTTCGCGCAGGCCCGCCCGATGATCCACACGAAAGGGATCCGCCGGGAAGATCACACTGATGGACCTGTCCAATCCGTACGTACGGATTGGATTTCCCACCCTCCCCCTGCGACCATCTACCGGTGCCCAGGGTCAGTCAGGACCACCTCGACGCCCGCCGCCGTCAGATCCTCGACGGCGCGCGTTCCTGTTTCGCGCGACACGGCTACGAAGGTGCCACCGTACGCCGTCTGGAAGAGGCAACGGGACTCTCTCGCGGCGCGATCTTCCACCACTTCCGCGACAAGGAGTCGCTCTTCCTCGCACTCGCCGAGGACGACGCGCTCCGCATGGCCGACGTGGTGGCCGAACAGGGCCTCGTCCAGGTCATGCGCGACCTCCTCGACGAGCCGGAGAAGCGGACCGAGGAGCACGCCGCCGACTGGCTCGGCACGCGCCTCGAAGTCTCCCGCAGGCTCCGCACCGACCCGGATTTCCGGGCGCGCTGGGCCGAGCGCAGCGAACAGCTCACCGCCGCGACCCGTCAGCGCCTGATCCGGCAGCGCGAAGCCGGCAACCTGCGCGACGACGTCGACGTCACGGTGCTGACCAGCTTCCTGGAGCTCGTCCTCGAAGGCCTCGTCTCCCACCTCGCGATGGGCCTGCCCGCGGACGACATGGAACCCGTACTCGATCTAGTGGAAGAAACCGTGCGGCGACACCGCCGCAGCTCTTGAGAGTTCTTCGCGTACCACTCAATGTGGACGTATGCCGTCCACGCTGAAGACAGCCACTCAGTTCTTCGCGCTGCGCACGCTCGTCCGCGGCTACGCGCTGCTCGGTGACCCGTACGCCGGTGTCATGGCCTCGCCGCCGGACCGCGACCCGTACCCGATGTACGAGAAGGTGCGCGCCAAGGGCGACATGGTGCGCAGCCGCATGGGCGCCTACGTCACGCCGAGCCGCGAGATCTGCGACTCCGTGCTGCGCGACAACAGGTTCATCACCGCGACCTTCGACGAGGCGTCGATGGTGCCGATCACGCTGGTCAAGGACGGCGAGAAGATCGTCAACCCGGTGCAGGACTCGTTCCTGATGATGAACCCGCCGACGCACACCCGGTTGCGCAAGCTCGTCCAGCCGTTCTTCACGCCGCGTGCGCTGAAGGACCGCACCGAGTCCATCCAGAAGATCGTCACCCAGTACCTCGACCGCCTCGACGACCGGTTCGACGTGGTCTCCGAGTTCGCCTCGCAGGTGCCGATCCAGGTCATCGCGGACCTGCTGGGCGTGCCCGACGACCACAAGGACGTCTTCGCGCGCTGGGGAAGCTCGCTGGCGGAGACGCTCGACGGCGTGTGGTCGCACAAGCAGCTCAAGAACCTGCACGCCACGATCATCGAGTACAACGACTTCATCGACGGCCTGATGGACGAGCGCCGCCGCAACCCGAAGGACGACATCGTCAGCCACCTCGTCACGCAGCACGAGGACCTCAGCCGCGAGGATCTCGTTGCCACCACGGGGTTGCTGCTCTTCGCCGGGTTCGAGACGACGGTGAACCTGATCAGCAACGGCGTGCTGAAGGCGTTCGAGAACCCGCACACGATCGCGCCGCTGGCTCAGAGCCCGGAGTACGCCGAGGGGTTCGTCGAGGAGGTCCTGCGCCTCGACCCGCCCGTGCAGTACACGATCCGCTGGCCGAAGGAACGCCTGGAGCTGGCCGGGGTGTCCCTGCCGAAGGGCATGCCGGTGATGCTGATGCTGGCGGCCGCGAACCGCGACCCACGGGTGTTCACCGACCCGCTGAAGTTCGACCCGACACGGTCCAACGCGCGCGAGCACCTCGCGTTCAGCGCGGGCATCCACTACTGCATCGGCGCGGGACTGAGCCGCATCGAGGGCTCGCTCGCGTTGCACGAGCTCTTCAAGCGCTTCCCGAACCTCGGCGCGGACGGTCCGGTGACCCGCCGGCGGTCCAAGCTCATCCGCGGCGCGTTGCGACTTCCGGTGCGCGCCAACGAAACCAAACGGTCACTGGCAGTGAAGTCGAGCTGACCGCGGGCGAAATTTGTTGCGGCACGTGCTCGACTTCACCCGGCTGGAGCAATGTTCGTGCCCCAATGACACATGTGCGTAGTGCATCCTTGTAGACGAGAGGGAGACCCGCCGCACCGCCGCCGCGACGGGCCTCCCTTTCGCCTTTCCAGAGCGACCTACTCGACGCCCGACATGAGCTTGCGGATCGCCGGAGCCGCCACTGCGAGCGCGACACCTAGGACCACGGCCGCGCCACCGAGCGTGAAGAAGTACGCCGAGGGGCTCGTCGTGTAGAACTTCACGAGCTGCGCGGCCACGCCGGTACCGGCGGAGACCGCGAGGAACCACAGGCTCATCGTCTGCGACGCGAACGCCTTGGGCGCCAGCTTCGTCGTGACCGACAGGCCGACCGGCGACAGCATGAGCTCACCGCACGTCATGATCAGGAACATCAGCACGAGCCAGAGCGGCGTCACCTTGCCGTCGGCCGCCGAGTTGCTGGCGAAGTACATGAGCACGAACGACAGGCCCACGAGCACCAGCGCGCCGGCGAACTTGCGCGGGGTCGAGGGCGCGCGGTCCTTGAGCTTGAGCCACAGCCACGCGAACACCGGCGCCAGCGCGATGATCATGATCGGGTTGATCGACTGGAACCAGGCGACCGGGAACTCCCAGCCGAACACGTGGTTGTCGACGTGCGAGTCGGCGAACTCCGCGATCACCGAGGCGCTCTGCTCGAAGATCAGCCAGAACATCGCCGCCGCGACGAACAGCGGGATGTACGCGAGGACGCGCGGCTTCTCCTCCGGCAGCGTCTTCTTGCTGCGGTACATCACGGTGAAGTACGTGATGGGCAGGACGATCGACATGATGCTGATCATCAGGATGACGCCCTCGACGTCGCCCAGCACGTACGAGAGGACGCCGAGCGCACCGATCACGACCGCGATGAGGCCGATGATGCCGTAGACGCGGCCCTTCTCGTTCGGGTGCAACGGGTTCGGCGCCACGGCGGCCGAACCGCGCAGGTTCTTGCGGCCGAGCCGGTACTGGATCAGACCGGCCGCCATGCCGACCGCCGCGACAGCGAACCCGGCGTGGAAGCCGACGCCGTCCGCGAGCGCGCCGGTGATCAGCGGCGAGACGAAGCCACCGATGTTGATCGCCATGTAGAAGACCGTGAAACCAGCGTCGCGGCGCGTGTCGTCCTTGGCGTAGAGGCCGCCGACGACGGTCGAGATGTTCGGCTTGAGCAGGCCTGTGCCGAAGACGATGAAGATCAGGCCGAGGTACACGCCCGTGATCCCGATGGGCAGTGCCAGTGCGATGTGACCGCACATGATCAGCACGCCGCCGTAGAACGTCGAGCGCTGCCCACCCCAGACGCGGTCGGCGAGCCAGCCGCCCGCGACACCGGACATGTAGACCGCGGTGCCGTAGATGGCCACGACCGACAGGGCGAGCGCCTTGTCGACGCCGAGACCTCCCTCGGACACGGCTGTCCACAGGTAGAGGCCGAGGATGGCCTTCATCCCGTAGAACGAGAACCGTTCCCAGAGTTCGGTGAAGAACAGCGTGGACAGGCCTCGGGGGTGCCCGAAGAATCCCTTGTCCTGCGCGGAGATGCTGGCGCTAGGAGCGCTCACAGTCATCGTCCTCTCGTGTCAACGATGTCACGGCGGATCTGGTCGAGATTACGCCGAACGCTCGTACGGTTAGAAATCAGGGTTGCGTCCGAGTGGCCCAACTCTCACCTCGGGGTGCGCTCCTGGGCGAGATTTGATGCACTGCTGGGATGGACTTGATCCAGGCGCACGGCGTGGCGATGACGGAGTTCGACCGACGGGTCCGGGAGATCGCTCCTGACCAGTGGTCGCTCGGCACCCCCTGCCGGGAGTGGTCGGTCAGAGACCTCGTCGGCCACCTGGTCTACGAGCAGCTCTGGGCCCCGGAACTGCTCGCCGGCTGCACGGCGGAGCAGGTCGGCGACCGCTTCGACCACGACAACCTGGGCGACGACCCGCTCGTGTCCTGGGTCGTGGCGGCCGCGGCGGCGCGCGAGGCGTGGCTGGGCAAGTACGCGCTGGCGAAACCCGTGCACGTCTCGTCGGGAACGCTGGACGCCGAGGAGTACTGCTGGCAGATGACCACGGATCTCGCGGTCCACGCCTGGGATCTGGCGCGCTCGATCGGCGCGGACGAACGAATTGATCCCGATCTCGCGTCGACCGTGTTGAAGTACGTCGAACGAAACATCGACGAGTGGAGTGGTTCGTCCATGTTCGATTCGCCCGTTCCGGTTGGCGCGGACGCCGACGACCAAACACGACTGATTGGACTTCTGGGACGTAAGCCTTAGCCCCTTGACGGGCAGATCGCGAATTGCGCACAGTAAGCCTGCCGCCGCTTTCAGTCAGGAAAGTTCCCTGTCGAAAGAGGCAACAATGCGCAAGCTCGCCCCAGGGCTTTTCGCCGTGTCCGCTCTCGTCGCTTCCCTCTTCGCGTCCCCCGCAGCCCAGGCCGCCGGCCCGAGCGCGTCGCAACTGCTGGCCAAGCTCACGTCGTGCTCGCAGATCTCCAGCGGCAAGTACCGGTCGGATTCCGAGACGTCCGCGAACATCCCGGTCTGCGGCAAGAACGGCGCCGTTTGGTACAAGGCCGACCTGGACGTCGACTGCGACGGCCAGCGCACCGCGAAGTGCAGCGAGAGCACCGACCCGTGGTTCCAGCCCGACACCGCGTTCCACGACTCGAAGGGAAAGCCGCTGGTCGCGGACAAGCTGCCGTACGTGGTGGTGCCCTCGCCGAGCGGCACCTGGGACTACCGCAAGTTCGGCATCCAGGGCGGTGGCGTCGTCGCCGTCATCTACAACGGCCGGGTCGACTACGCGGTGGTCGGCGACACGGGCCCGACCGCGATCATCGGTGAGGCCTCGTACGCGTCCGCGGTGAACCTGGGCATCAACCCGAACCCGGAGAACGGCGGCACCGACGGCCCGGTGCACTACCTCTACTTCAAGAACTCGAAGGTCTCCCCGATCGAGGACCACGCGAAGGCCACCTCACTCGGTGAGTCACTCGCACAGCAGTTCCTGAGCCAGAACTAGATTTCCCGGTTCTTTTTCCGAAACGCCCCGCTCCGCATCCCCCTGTGCCTCCTGCGGGGCGGGGCGTTCCTCCCCCGGCCGCGAACCCCGGATTCCCCCCGGACCGTTGGTCGCACCGCATTTCTACAGGTAGATCGTTGTCCGGTGTCGGAGCGCTTTCAGCGGACAACGACCTCCGGACAACGTTTTGGTCTCTGCTCCAAAGTGACGCACCTGATGCCCACGGCGTCGAGGTGCTCGCTGACCCGGACGAACCCGGCGCTCTCGTAGAACGCGATGTTCCCGGCGCTCTCGGCCCCGGTGAACAGCCAGACGACCTCCACCTCGTCCGGCGCGTGCTCGGTGATCGCCTGGAGGAGCTTCCGCCCGGCCCCGGCGCCCTGGACGTCCGGCGCGACGGACAGCCGGGCGACCTCCATCCGCTCACCGTCGACGCGGCTGCGCACCGACCCGACGAGCCTGGAGCCGCTGAACGCGCCGAGCGCGGGCGTGCCGTCCTCGAGATGCTTCCGGATCTCGTCGAGGGTCTCGACCAGCGGCGGCAGGTCCCACGCGCCGTACCGTCTGGCTTCCTGGAGGTACGCGGCACGCTGGATCGTCATGACCTCACCGGCGTGCTCGGGCTTCAGCTGTCCGATGTGGACGTTCACGGCCCGGTGACCCCCGGCGTCCAGCTCTCCGGCAGGCCGCTCTCCGTGAGGATGATCTGGTGGTCGTGGAACCCTTGCGGCGCATCGGGCTGCCACGGCCACTGCCCCTGCGGAGTCGGCACGATCATCTGCACGGCCGCGAACTCCGACCCGTCGTAGAGCAGGTACGCGCTCCCGAAGAACTCCGGGTAGAACCCCTTGTACACCCGCTCGAACGTGATCGGCACGCCCTCGAAGAAGTCGTCGTAGAGCTTGCCCGGCTGGAACCGCTCGCCGTCGCTGGCCCGCTTCACGTACATGTTGACCAGGTTCTCGCCCATGCCCTGCGGCAGCCCGATCACCACCGCCTCGGCCACCCCGAACCGGCGCCAGGCTCCCACCGAGAACACGTAACCCGGCCCCTCGGCATCCGGGTTCACGACGATGTTGGTGTGGCCGTACCGGTCGGCCGCGGAGAGCAGACGGGCCCTCAGCTCGATGTCTTCGTCGGAAAGCACGACACCCAGCCTACGGCACCCCTCCGGCACCTTATGCCTGCTTGGAGCTGTTCCAACGCTCCCACCTTCAGGCAGATTTGGCGCGAAACGATAGAGGTTTCGCGGTCTCTGCCCCTACCGTCCGTCCATGCCCAAGAGATCGTCCAGCGTGGTGGGCCGCGAGTTCGGCAACGGCGTCCGAGCCGCCATCGAGAGCACCGGACTGACCCAGCGCCAGCTCGCCGAGGTGCTCGGCTGGCAGGAGGCCAAACTGTCCGACATGCTCGCCGGCAAGGGCGGCGTGAACGAGTTGGAAGTCGCCACGCTGCTCGCCTACTGCCGCGTCCCGCTCGCCGAACGCGAACGCCTGCTCGACCTGTTCCGCGAGTCCGGCAGCTTCTACGTGCAGATTCCCGAGGACGGCCTGCCCGACCAGGCCCGCACTCTGATCAACCAGGAGAAGGAAGCCAACGAGATCATCGACTGGTCGATGATCGTGGTGCCCGGCCTGCTCCAGATTCGGGAGTACATCGAGGCTGTCACCGCCAAGGCACGGACGGTCCCGCCGGAGAACATCCCGGCGACGGTGGAGGCGAGGGTCGCCCGAGCGGAGATCCTCGAATACAGCCGGACCTTCACCTTCTACCTGCACGAGCAGGCGCTGTGGCTTCCGGTCGGCGGCGAGGAGGTGTGGCGGGAGCAGCTCGCTCACCTGCTGCGGATGTCGGTGCGGAACTACATCACCATCCGGATCATCCCGAGGTCGGTCGGCATGCACGCCGGTGCTGCGGGCGACTTCCGGCTGATGAAGTTCCCGAAGTACCCACCGGTCGTCTACATCGAGAGCGTGAAGTGTGGGCTGTTCTTCGATGACAAGGGCACCGTCGAGGTCTACGAGAACATCCTGAAGGACCTCGCTGCCGTCGCCCTGGATGAGGAAGAATCGAGGGCGGTGATCAACAGCATCTTGGAGGGCCTCCAATGACCGTGTGGCGCAAGAGCACCTACACCGGCGACGGCAACAACTGCGTCGAGGTCGGCCGTGGCGTCGGCATCCGTGACAGCAAGGCGCCGACCACGCACCTCCCCTTCTCTTCTGATGCGTGGTCGGCGTTCTTGAACAACGTGAAGGCCACTCAGTCGCAGTGATGCGTGGCGGTTAGGTCGACTTGGCCGATCGCGTCCGGCGCGAACGACAGGGCGTCACTGCCCCTGAACCTCGGCCAGCCCGGTTCGCCGTGGGCGGCGAAGGCGGCCCAGTGGTCGATCATGCGCTCGGACAACTTCTCCTGGGCGGGCGTGAACTTCGGGGTTCGCCCGCCCAGGTCGAAGAAGTCCCACAGGTCCGACGCGTGCTGGGCACCCAGCGGCATGGTCGGCGGAAGCGGTGACAGCTTCGGCGGAGTGGGGTCGGCGAACTCGTAGGCGTACACGCGCGTCTTGGCCGCAAGCCCACGATCGGTCTTGAGCTGGGTGCAGGACCACATCTTGTCCGTCACCAGCGCAGCCCATGCGAGTGCCGCCGACCCGTACTTCTCGGGCGAGTACACGGCCCTGACCGCCGCCGCCTGGTCGCCGAAAGTCTCAGCGAGCACCGTCTCGAAGGTGTCGGGACGCATCGCGGCGGTCCCGTTGTCCTCGTAGGCGGCGATCCACGGCCGTGCCTCGTCCCGCGTCGTGCCGCTGAGCACCGGCACACGGTGGAATCGCCCGTCCCGCACGGCATCGCCCGGATAGGTGGGCAGCGCGGCCGTTCCGTACGCGGGTTGGATGAAGGCGCGCTGGTACGGCATCAGCTTCTCGATCTCCTTGCCGCGCAAACACTCCACGTCCGCGCACTTCAACTCGCGTGCCACGTCGGCCCCGTGCGCCGCGACCGCGTCCAACGGCTGGAAGATCGTCGCTTCCTGCTCGCCGCGGTACTCGAAGTTGTCGAGCCACCCGGTCGCGCACGATCCGCTCTGCATGACCGCCTTGTCGAACAACCCGGCCGCGCCCGGCGACGTGAGCTGCGCGCACACGCTCATCGCCCCGGCCGACTGCCCGGCCAGTGTCACGTTGCGCGGGTCCCCGCCGAACGCGCCGATGTTGGCCCGCACCCACTTGAGCGCGGCCTGCTGGTCGCGCAGGCCGAACGTCCCGGATCCCGGCAGCCCCGGCATGCCCAGGAACCCGAAGATCCCGAGCCGGTAGTTGATCGTCACCACGACGACGTCGCCGCGTTCCGCGAACCGCCGCGCGTCGTAATTGGACCCGCCCCCCATGTAGTACCCGCCGCCGTGCAGCCACACGACCACGGGCTTGTGCTTGCCCGCGGGCGCCGTGACGTTGAGGTAGAGGCAGTCCTCGCTGTCGCTGCCCTTCGGCAACTCGCCCGGCAGCTGAGCGCACGCCGGTCCCGGCTCGACCGCGTCCCGCACGCCGTCCCACTTCGCAGGCGGTCGCGGGTCGCGCCACCTCAGGTCGTGGACCGGCGGAGCGGCGTACGGAATCCCCTCGAACACCCGCGTGCTTCCGCCGCTTTCCCCACGCACGGCGCCGTATCCGGTCCGCACGACCAGGTCGTCCGCCGACGCCACCGCCGTGCTCGCCAGCAGCCCGGCCGCGACGAGCGGCACCACCCAACGCAATCGCATGACATCTCCCCAGTTCGGTGTCAGGGGACCAGTCCACCGCCACAGGAGCCGTCTCACGACCCTCCAAGGTCTAGCGCCACGTCCGCCATTCGTCGGACATGCAGAACGCCGGCCACGCGATTCGCGTGACCGGCGTTCCGTCGAAAGTGGGACGTGCTCAGCCGACCTCGGCCATGACCTCGTCGGACACGTCGAAGTTCGCGAAGACGTTCTGCACGTCGTCGCAGTCCTCCAGCGCGTCGATGAGCTTGAAGATCTTCTTCGCGCCCTCGACCTCCAGCTGCACCGACACCGAAGGCATGAAGCTCGACTCGGCCGACTCGTAGTCGATGCCCGCGTCCTGCAGCGCCTTGCGGACCGGGATCAGGTCACCGGCCTCGGACACGACCTCGAAGGCCTCGCCCAGGTCGTTGACCTCCTCGGCACCCGCCTCCAGCACCGCGAGCATCACGTCGTCCTCGGACGTCTCCGCCTTCGGCACGATCACGACACCCTTGCGGCTGAACATGTACGACACCGAACCGGGGTCGGCCATCGAACCGCCGTTGCGCGTCATCGCCGTGCGAACCTCGGTGGCGGCACGGTTGCGGTTGTCCGTGAGGCACTCGATGAGCACCGCGACACCGTTGGGCCCGTAGCCCTCGTACATGATGGTCTGCCAGTCGGCACCGCCGGCCTCTTCACCACCACCGCGCTTGCGGGCGCGTTCGATGTTGTCCAGCGGCACCGAGTTCTTGCGGGCCTTCTGGATCGCGTCGAACAGCGTCGGGTTGCCATCCGGGTCCCCACCACCCGTGCGGGCCGCGACCTCGATGTTCTTGATCAGCCGCGCGAACAGCTTGCCGCGCTTGGCGTCAATGGCGGCCTTCTTGTGCTTGGTGGTCGCCCACTTGGAGTGGCCGCTCATTTCTCCTCCGAACCAGTCAAACCACGAACCATGTCCACGAACAGGCGATGGACGCGCTCATCCCCCGTGAGCTCCGGATGAAACGCCGTGGCCAGCACGTTGCCCTGCCTGACCGCGACGATCCTACCGGCGGCATCACCCGCTTCAGCCGTAACGGGCACCGTAGCGAGAACCTCGACCCCCTCGCCAACCGCCTCCACCCACGGCGCACGGATGAACACGGCGTGCACGTTCTCGCCGGCCAGGTCGAGATCGGTCTCGAACGAGTCGATCTGCCGTCCGAACGCGTTCCTGCGCACCGTGACCGCCAGGCCACCGAGCTGTTCCTGGTCCTCACGGCCGTCCAGCACCGTCTCGGCCAGCAGGATCATGCCCGCGCACGACCCGTAGGCGGGGAATCCGGCCTTGATCTTGGCCTTGAGCGGTTCGAGCAGCTCGAAGTTGACCAGGAGCTTGCTGATGGTCGTCGACTCGCCGCCGGGGATGACGATGCCGTCCAGCTCGTCCAGTTCCTCGGGCCTGCGAATGGGCCGTGCGGTGACATCACACTTCGCGAGGGACACGAGGTGTTCCTGGACATCGCCCTGTAGAGCGAGCACGCCAATGACGGGAGGGGCAGCGACAACCATGCTCACCAGCATATTCGAGCGCGATCGGCCCGGCCGTCAGCGGGCCAGCAGGCCGAGCCAGTCGCGCAGCAGGGCCGTCTCGGCCGGGCGCAGCGGAAGGCCGTCCTCGCCGGCGGTGACGAGGGCGGTGTCGAGGGCGAGGGCGTGCGGCGCGAGGCCGGGGCCGGCGGCGGGAGCGGCGTCCGTGACGAGCGAGTCGACGACGACGTCGCGCATCCTGGTCGAGACCTCCGGATCGCGGTCCCCGGCCGGGGTGCCGATGAGCGAGAGGGTGACGCCGGTGATCCCGGCCGTCAGCAGGTCGGCGGCGAGAGCGGGCGGGACGCGCAGCCGGCCGGCGGCGGCCACGCGGTCGAGGAACCCCAGCAGGAGCTCGCGGGCCTGCTCGGCGGCGGGCGGGCGGCGGCCGGGCAGGGCGGTGCCGAACATCAGCACGTAGAAGGCCGGGTGGGCCACGCCGAAGTCGACGTGGAAGTCCCAGCCCCGGCGCATGTCGGCCACCGGGTCGTCGGTGTGCGCGACGGTCTGCTTCTGGGCGAGGTAGAGGTCGAACGCGTGGATCGCCAGGGCGGCGAGCAGGCCGTCCTTGTCCCCGAAGAGCTGGTAGAGGGACGCCGCGCGGATGCCGGCCGCCGCGGCGACCGAGCGCGTGGACACCGCCTGGGCGCCCTCGCGTTCCAGGATCTCGGCGGCCACCTCGAGGATCTGCTGCCGCGTCCTGGCCTTCACGTCGTCCATGTTGCAATGCTACGGCATCAGGCGTATCACTGTTACGGAGCACTGATACGCACTTCTGCGTCGCAGTGATACACACAGGGAGACGCAGTGAACCGAGTGGGATATGGCGCCATGCAGCTCGCCGGGCCGAACGTGTGGGGTCTTCCGGACGACCCCGAGTCGGCGCGGCGGGTGCTGCGCCTGGCGGTCGAGCTGGGCGTGACGTTCTTCGACACCGCGAACGCCTACGGGCCGCGCACGGTCAACCGGCTGGTCGGCGAGGCGCTGCGGCCGTTCGGAGATGAGTTGATCATCGGCAACAAGGTCGGCGCGGGTCGCGGCCAGGACGGCTCGTGGATCATCACGGACCACCCGGACACCGTCCGGGCGCAGGTGCACGAGGCGCTGGCCGACTTCGGCACCGAGGTCAGCGAGTTGACCTACCTGCGGCTCGACCGGGACGGCCTGTCGCAGCAGAGCGACGTGCCGCTGGAGGACTCGCTCGGCGTGCTCGTCGAGCTCCGCGACCAGGGGCTCGTCCGCCGGATCGGGCTGTCCGGCGCGTCACCGGAGGCGCTGGCCCGCGCACGGGAGCTGACGCCGATCGCGGCTGTGCAGAACCGCTTCAACCTGCTCGACCGCAGCGGCGTGCAGGTCCTCGCCGACTGCGAGGCGCAGGGGATCATGTTCGTCCCGTACTTCCCGCTGGCCTCCGGTCAGCTCGCCTCCTACGACGAGCTGACCGGTCCCGCGCAGCGGCTCGGCACGACACCGGCCCTGGTCGCGCTGGCCTGGTTGCTGCGCCGGTCCCCCGCGATGGTCGTCATCCCGGGCACGAAGAACCCGGACCACCTCCGCGCCAACGTGACCGCGGCCGACGTCGCCGCGGACCTGACCGACGAGGAGGTCAGCCGGCTGACCGGCCTCGTCGACGAGTCCCAGGCGGTGATCGACCAGCCGCACCAGTCCACCATCGACGCGCTCACGTCAGCGATGGCGAGCCACCGCTGACGCGGCTGTCCCGTCAGTCGGCGCGGACGAGCTGCTCCCGCGCCGGTTCGGCAGGCTGACGCGACTTGACGAAGCGCCACCCGAGGAAGAGCACCAGGGCGAGCACCGGGATCGACCAGAACGCGATCTTCTCGGCGGTCCCGGCGAACGCCATCTGCCCGATCACCAACGCCAGGAACGCCAACGTCCCGTACGAGGTGTAGGGCGCGCCGGGCATTCGATAGGACGGCCGCTGGATCTCGCCGGCCAAAGCCTTCTTGCGCAGCCGGAGCTGGCAGATGATCAGAGTGGCCCAGGTGGACACCACACCCAGCGAGGCCACCGCGATCGCGATGTCGAACGCCTCCTTGGGCACGATGTAGTTGAGAACGACACCGAACAGGTAGGCGACACCGGTGAACAGAATGCCGCCGTACGGCACGTGCCGGGAGTTCATCCGGCCGGTGATGGCCGGAGCCTCACCCTTCTGCGCCAGCGACCTGAGAATCCGCCCGGTCGAGTAGAGCCCCGAGTTGCAGGAGGACAACGCGGCCGTCAGCACCACGGCGTTCATGATGTCGCCGACCGCCGGGATGCCCAGGGCCGAGAACACGGTCACGAACGGGGATTCGGTGCCGGTGAAGTGGTCCCACGGCAACAACATCGTCAGCAGCAGCACGGAGCCGACGTAGAAGATCGCGATGCGGTAGACGACGCCGTTGATGGCGCGCGGCATGATCTTCTCGGGGTCCTTGGTCTCGCCCGCGGCGATGCCGACGAGTTCGATGGCCGAGTACGCGAAAACGACTGCCTGCAACGTCATCAGGGCGATGCCGAAGCCTGCCGGGAACAGGCCGCCGTGGCCCAGGGTGTTCGAGACCGACGCGGTGGTGCCGCCGATGTCCGCGTTGCCGATGACCAGGCCCACGCCGACGACCAGGAAGACCACGATCGCGGTCACCTTGATGACGCTGAACCAGAACTCCAGCTCGCCGAAGAGCTTGACGGACAACATGTTGATCGCGATCAACACCACCAGGGCCACCAGCGCGGTGATCCACTGCGGCATGTCCGGGAACCACTTGTGCATGTAGATCGCGACGGCGGTGATCTCGGCGATGCCTGTCATCGCCCAGTTCAGCCAGTAGAGCCAGCCCGATGTGAACCCGGCCCACGGACCGATGAACTCGCGGGCGTACTCGACGAAGCTGCCGGACACGGGGCGATGGAGGACGAGTTCACCCAGCGCGCGCATGACGAAGAACGCCGCGAGGCCGCACACCGCGTACGCGAGGATCAGCGACGGCCCCGCTGTGGCGAGGCGTCCACCCGCACCCAGGAAAAGGCCGACGCCGATAGCACCACCGATTGCGATCATCTGCACCTGACGCTTGGTCAGCGCCTTGGTGTAGCCGTCCGCATCAGTTTCCACAGAACTCACGAGGAGGTTCCTTCCGAAACGGAAAAATGCTCGCGTCGGAACCTCCCGCGCCCCGACGCGCTGATTCGGGGAACCCTAGCGAGTGGCGGTCATCACCAAGTAATCACCTGGGGAAGACTTAACGTAAGCGACATCACACAGCGCTGCGTTTAGGTCCTCCCAAATGTCCTCGACGTGCTCGAGTCCGACGGAAATGCGCAGCAAATTGTCCGGAACGCCAGAAGCACGCAGTTCTTCTCCGGGTACCAGGCGATGGGTCAAAGCCGAGGGATGCTCGATAAGGGTGTCCACCGAACCCAGTGACACGGCCGGCGTGATGAGCTTCAACCGGCGCACGACCTCGACGGGATCGCCATGCACGCCGAACGCGATCATGGCGCCGGTCCCGCGCATCTGCCGTGACGTGGACGGGTAGCGCACGAACTCCACCGCGTCGTGCTCAGCCAGTCGCGCCGCCAGGACGGCCGCCGACTGCGACGCGGCCTTGACGCGCAACGGCAGCGTGGCCAGCCCGCGATGCAGCAGGTAGCCGCCCAACGGGTGCAGAACCGCGCCCGTGATGATCCTGACCTGCCGCAACGCCGCCGCGAGCGACTCAGAGCAGGCCACGACACCGCCGAGCACGTCCCCGTGCCCGCCCAGGTACTTGGTGCCGGAGTGCAGCACGTACGAGGCTCCGTGCAGGTAGGGGTTCTGCAGGATCGGCGTCGCGAAGGTGTTGTCCACCATCACCGGCACACCGCCCGACTGGCGCACGACGTGCTCGATGTCGACCAGGTCGAGGTTGGGGTTGGCCGGGGTCTCGACCACGATCAGCCCGGTGTCCGGCCGGATCGCGGAGGACACCAGGCCCGCTTCGACGTACGTGGTCGTGACGCCCAGGAGACCGGACGACAGCAGGTGGTCGGTGCCGCCGTACAACGGCCGCACGGCTACGACGTGCGGTTTTCCCGCCATCACGCAGGCGGCCTGGACGACGGCGGTCACCGCTGCCATGCCGCTGCCGAACGCCACGGACGTCTCGGTGTGCTCGAGAGCCGCGAGCGCCTGCTCGAAACGGGCCACCGTCGGGTTGTGCAGCCGCGCGTAGACGGGCGAGGCCGCCTGTGCGGCGCCGGTGGCCCACTCACCCAGCGCTTCCCCGCCGAGCGCCTGGTCAGGCACGGGGTAGGTGGTGGACAGGTCGATGGGAGGCGCGTGCACGCCGAGCTCCGCGAGGTCGTCGCGGCCGCCGTGCACTGCGATGGTCTCGATGCGCGTCATAGCCCGAATGGTGGAGACTTCCTCGGAAGGATGGTCAGAAGACCGCAGGCGATTCGGCGGAACGGAGAACGGCCGTGCTGGATTCGATCGACGAGGCCATCGTGCGGGAGTTGCGGAAGGACGCGCGGCTGCAGAACAAGGACCTGGCCGAACGCGTCAACGTCGCGCAGTCCACGGCGGTGGTCCGGCACCGGGCTCTCAGAGAACGCGGCGTGATCACCGGCTACCACGCCGAGATCGATCCGGGCGCCGTCGGTCAGCACGTCCAGGCGATGCTCGCGGTGAAGATCCGCCCGCACACCAAGGAGATCGTCGACCCGTTCATGGCTTATGTGCTGAGCCTTCCGGAAACGCTCGCGCTCTCCCACGTGACCGGTCCGGAGGATTTCCTGGTGCACGTCGCGGTATCGGACGTCGGCCATCTGCAACGACTCGTGCTCGACAAGTTCACCAGCCGGCGAGAGGTGACAGAGGTTCATACAAACCTCCTCTTCTCACACGTCAGAAAGCATTAACCGGCGAGCCGCAATGCGGGCGCGAGCTGGTCGCGGCCGTCAATGCCGAGCTTGCGATAAACCTTCGTCAGGTGGATCTCGACGGTCCGCAGTTGCACGAACAGCACGGCCGCGATCTCGCGGTTCATCTTGCCCTCGGCGGCCAATGCGGCCACGCGCCGCTCGGACTCGGTGAGGCCCGCGGGCCCGGCGGCGAGCTCCTGCCGGATCTCCTCGGCCAGTTCCTCGACGCCGCAGTCGTCGGCCAGGTCCACGGCCACGCGCAGCTCGGCGCGGGCCGGCTTCACCCGTCCGGCCAGGTGCAGCGCGCGGCCCAGCGCGAAGTGGCTCCGCGCCCGTTCCAGGAGGGCGCCGGACGAAGCCAGCAGGTCGACCGATTCCTGAAGTAGCCCAATGCCTTCCGCGCCGAGAAGCACGCCCTGCGCGCGCAACGACGCCGCCAACGGCAGCACCGCGCCGATCGAGCGTGCAAGGCGTTCCTCAGCGAGAAGGTGGTCTCCTCCGAGGGGCAGCCGCCACGACGTGCTGTCGCAACGGCGCACGTGCAGCCGTTCGCCGCAGTCCAGCAGGTCGCGCACACCGTCCTTGCGCCGCTCGGCCGCGATCCGCACCCGTCCCCGCGCGGCCAGCAACGCGGGCGCGCCGAACAGGTCCGGCACCTCGCCGGGCACCACCTCGAACACGGCCGACGCCATCTCGACGTCGCCCATCTCCAGCAGCGCCAACGAAAGCTCGGTCAGGGCCGCGAACACCGGCGTCGACACGCGCGCCGCGCCGCAGCTCTCCAGAACCGCCAACGCCTCGCGGGCATCGGACTCGGCACCCGCCAGCCGTCCCAGATCCCGCAGGCACGCCGAACGCGCCGTGAGTGCAGCCGCGACGCACGGCCGGTGCTGCCAGCGACGCGCCACGGTCAACGCACGGTCCACACGCGCATAGGCGGCCGTCAGTTCGCCGCGCATCCTCACGAACCCAACGGCCCGCAGGTAGGGCTCGAACTCCGAGGGCGTCGACGGCAGGACGTCGGGATCGCCGATGACGTCCGGCTCGACCTGCGGCTCCTCCCCCAGCAACGCCAGCAGGCACGGCAACGCGGGGTGCGCGGGATCGGCCTCTCCCAGGTGGTCCACCGCCGCCGGGACGTCCACATAGGACTCGACCTCGCCGAGTTCCGCCAGCAACCCGGCGGCCTCCGGCTCGTCCATCGCCCGCCTGAGGTACCGGACGGCGTCCACGACCCGGTTGCGCGTCCGGGACCGCTGAGCGGCGGACACGAGCACCTCGGTCGCCCACTCCTCGCCCTGCGGCCGGGTCTCGACCAGGTGCTCGGCCACCGCCTCGGCCGACGCGCCCGTCTCGGTGAGCAACCGGGCTGCGGCGGCGTGCAGGTCCTGGCGTTCGGTGATGGTCAGCTCTTCGCGCAAAGTGTTGCGCACCAACGGATGCACCAAGGAACCATCGGCCGACAGCAACCCCATCCGGTGCAGCGCGGCGATCGTCCCGGCCAGTTCGCACGGCTCGATGCCGATCAACTCGGCGACGCGCGGCAAAGTCACTTCGCCGCCCAGCACGGCCAAAGCGTGCAACGCGTCCGGAGCGTGCGGGGCGAGGCGGCGCAGGCGGACGTTGACGGTCGGCAGCAACGCCGGTGCGGTGAGTCCGACGACGTGGTCGGTGTACGCGCGCACGAGGTTGAGCAGCAGCAACGGGTTGCCGCCCGCCTCAGCGCGGCAGAGCGCGATGAAGTCGTCGTCCTGCGGCCCCAGCTCGTTCTCGACCAACGCCCGCGAGTCGGCGAACGACAGCTCGTCCAGCCTGATCTCGCTGGTCGACGCGGCGAGCAGTTCCTCGAGGGTCTGCGGCCCGGCGCACACCTCGCCCGCACCGATGCCGGCCAGCGCGAAGATCGGCAGGTGCTCGATGCGGTGCGGCAGGGTGCTCAGCCACTGCAGCGACGGCTGGTCGGCCCACTGCGCGTCGTCCACGACGAGGGCGACGGGGCGTTCGGCGGCCATCCGAGCGAGCGCGCGATGCAGGACGTGCAGTTCGGGCAACGTCACCGGGCCCGGTTCGGCCAGCGAGTCGGACTGCCCGAGCGCGGCCGCGATGCGCGGCTGGTGCTGGACGTCGTCCCCCGGCTGCACGCAGACGAAAAGGCGGCTGACCAGCCCGAACGGCAGGTCGCGCTCCAGGTAGCTGCCGCGCGCCGCCAGCACCGTGAACCCGTGCCGCGCGGCCAGCTCCCGCGCGGTCGTGAGCAGTGCCGTCTTGCCGGCCCCGAGTCCCCCGGTGGCCACCACGAGGTGCCCGTCACCGCCAGAAGCCGCGGTGAGTGCCTCCGCCAGCCGCGTCGTCTCCCGGTCCCGCCCGACCAGTCCAGGTTTCGCGCCCATGGGTCCATCTGAGGCCTGCCCGCCATTGGCCGCCTATCGCGGAAGCATTGGCGCTATGCCACCCCGATGAGCCGCAGACCCGCCGTGGTCGCCGCGGCGAGCACGATGACCGCCACGAACGGCAGCTTGCGCCACGCGGCGAGCCCGCCGACGGCGACGCCCGCCGCGAGCGCCCAGCCGCCGAACTGCCTGCCGTTCGTCAACGCCGAGACCGCTACCAGCGCCAACAGCAGCACCGTCGCCGAAGCGGACATCAGTTCGCGGACCTTCTCCGGCAACGTGACGCGGTCGCGCAGCAACGGTCCGGCGAGACGGATCGCGAAGGTGCCGGCGGCCAGGATCAGGACTGCGGTGACGGGCACGGCTCCTCCTTCTTCTTCGTCGTGCGGAACGCGAACAGCCCGGCCAGCGCGAGCAGCACGGGCACACCGGCGGGCAGGAACGGCGTGGTCGCGAGCGCTATCGCGGCGCCGACCAGCGCCGCGTTGCGCGTCGCCGCGTCCTTGAGCGCCGGCAACGTGAGCGCCAGCAGGGCCGCCGGGAACGCCGCGTCCAGCCCGAACGTCATCGGGTCGCCGATCGCCTGCCCCACGAGCGCACCGATGAGCACGCCCGTGTTCCAGCTGAAGAACAGCGACACGCCACACGCCCAGTAGGCCGCACGCGCTCTCGCGGGATCCTTCTGCGCCATCGCGAACGCCGTCGACTCGTCGATCAGCAGGTGGCTGCCGACGATCCGCGCGAGCGGGCTCCTGCCCAGCACGTCCCCGACCGCGAGGCCGAACGGCAGGTGCCGCGCGTTGAGCACGAGCCCGGCCAGCACCGCGGCGGCAGGGCTGCCACCTGCGGCGACGACACCCACGGCCATGAACTGCGAGCCGCCCGCGAAGATCACCAGCGACATCAGCACCGGCATCCACCACGGCAGGCCGGAGCCGACCGAGATCGCGCCGAAACTCGCGCCGGTCACCGCGGCACCCAACGCGACCGCAGCCACGTCACGCAGAAGTACAGCATCAAGAGTTCGCCAGATCGAACGTACCACCCATTAAGATGAACACCTGGGATCGGTGTTCGTCAAGACGAACGGATGGACTTCTGTGTCGAACGCACCACTCGACCTCATCGCGGCCAACCTCCGGCGCGAGCGCGACCGCACCGGCATGTCGCTGACCGAGGTCGCGAAGAAGGCCGGCGTAGCGAAGTCGACGCTCTCCCAGCTGGAGTCCGGCGCGGGAAACCCCAGCGTGGAGACCCTGTGGGCACTCGGCGTCGCGCTCGGCGTCCCGTTCAGCCGCCTCGTCGAACCCGCCGTGCCGCGCGTGCAGGTGATCCGCGCCGGCGAGGGACCGGTCATCCACTCCGAACAGGCGCACTACTCCGCGACACTGCTGGCCGCGTGCCGTCCGGGCACCAAGCACGACATCTACTGGCTGGCCCTCGAACCCGGTGGCGCCCGCGAGTCGCTGCCGCACGTGCCGGGCAGCGTCGAGCACATGATCGTGGCGTCCGGCCGCTGCCTGGCGGGCCTCGCCGACGACCCGATCGAACTCGGGCCGGGCGACTACATCGTCTATCCCGGCGACCTGCCGCACATCTGCAAGGCGCTGGAGCCGGGCACGACCGCGATGATGGTCATGGAGCACACCGTCTAGCTCAGCCGGCTTCGCAACGTGCGCAGCCACGGCTCGGAGAGGGCGGGCTCGCCGTCCATGGCGCGCGCGATCATGCGCCGGACGTCCTTGGTGCGCCCGAGCTCGACCAGGTGCACGGCCTCCGCCAGGGCCATGCGCGTGCGTTCATCCCTCTTGATCTCGCCGGAGTACTCACGCCACTTCACCAGCCGGTAACCCCGCGTCAGCTTGGTCTGGTGGTCGCCGAAGTAGGTCCAGACCGCCCTCTCCAGCGAGACGTTCACCACCGCGGAGGCCGGCAGGCGGTGGGTCCACTCGGGGTGCTCCTGCTGCCAGCGCCAGGTGTTGGGGCTGGTCTTCGTGCGCATCGTGACGCCGACGAACCGCAGCTTGCGCCGGATCGCGGGCCAGGTCTCGCGCTCCTCGGTGATCCAGTCGTCCAGGAGCGCGAAGAGCTTGGTGAACGTGGAGCCGACGTGCACGACGTCCACGAAGGTCACCGGGCGATCGCGCCTGGCCAGCGCAGCGGGCGTGATGCCGATCGCCGCGGCCATCTCCCTGGCACGGCGGACGTCGCCGGGGATGAGCTCACCAGAGCCGTACAGCGAGATCGGCAACCGGCTCAGCGCCCGTCCCGAGTCCGGCAGCGCCCCGCTGAGCAGGTCGAACATCGAGTCGAGCGATCGCCCGACGAACACCAGGTCGCCGTTGCCGCTGCGAGCCAGGACCTTGCCCGCGCACTCCGCGAGCTCGTCGAGGTACCACACCTCGGGTGCGACCACGTCGTCGAGCAGCGATCCGAGCTGGTCGGGCGTCACGAGGTCCCAGCGGAACGGCACGTTCATGCCGACATGATGACAAGCGGAAAGCGGCGCGGGGACGAGAACCACCCGCGACCTACACGCGCTCCACACGTTCGGGGTGCGATTCTTCCCACTTAACCGTATAGCAGACAGGGGGCCTTGCCACAAGGCCCCATGGATCGTTCACACTCATCGCCTCAGGCAGAACAAGGGCGCTGTGGGGAGCACGTGGGTTACGAAGAAGAACTGCAGTCCGAGCGTGAATACGTGTCCGGTCTCTACGCACGGCTCGATGGCGAACGCGCGCGCGTGAAGGCCGCCTACCTGTCAGCGCTGGGTGGCACCGGCGAGACCGCAATGGATCGTGACAACGAGGTGCGCGCCCGGCACCGCGAGATGAAGCGCCTGAACGTGGCCGACTACGGCCTGTGCTTCGGCCGGCTGGACAGCGTCGACGGCGACCGTTCCTACATCGGCAGGATCGGCCTGTTCGACGAGGAGAACGAGTTCGAACCGGCGCTGCTCGACTGGCGGGCACCGGCGGCGCGGCCGTTCTACACCGCCACCGGGGCCACCCCCGAGGGCATGCTCCGGCGCCGTCAGTTCCTCACCCGCCGCCGGTCCGTGGCCGGGTTCACCGACGAGGTGTTCGGCAAGCTCGGCGAGGAGCAGGGCGACGTGGCCCTGCTGGAGGCGTTGAACGCGCCGCGCGGCGACGGCATGCGCGACATCGTGGCGACCATCCAGGCCGAACAGGACGCGATCATCCGGCTCGACCACCCCGGCGTGCTGGTGATCGAGGGCGGCCCCGGCACCGGTAAGACGGTCGTGGCGCTGCACCGCGTCGCATACCTGATGTACACGCAACGAGAGCGCATGGAACGGCACGGCGTGCTCGTCGTCGGTCCCAACCCGGCGTTCCTCAACCACATCAGCCGGGTGCTGCCGTCGCTGGGCGAGTCGGACGTCGTGTTCTCGACGACCGGCAGCCTGCTGCCCGGTCTGCTCGCGACCGCCGAGGACACTCCGGACGTCGCGCGGCTCAAGGGTTCGCGCAAGATGGTGGACGTGCTGAAGGCGGCCGTCGCGGCCCTGCAGCGCGTTCCGGCGGAGCCGATCCCGATGGGCATGAAGGACGTGGTCGTCCACATCGGCGCGGACGTCGCCGAGTGGGCCCGGCAGGAGGCGCGCGACAGCGGCCTGCCGCACAACGAGGCCCGCGCGGTGTTCCGCGAGATCGTCACGTACGTGCTGACCGAGCGGGCGATCGGCCGGATCGGGAAGGGCTGGATGTCCCGGTCCGACAAGCAGGCGTGGGAGGAGATGCGAGCCGGGCTGGTCAAGGACCTCGCCGACGACGACTCGTTCCTCGCCATCCTCGACTCCCTGTGGCCGATCATGACGCCGTTCGAGCTGCTGAGCGCGCTGTACTCGTCGCCGGAGCTGCTGGCGGAGGCGGGCGCCGACCCGTCGCTGCACCGCGTGGACGGTTCCGCGTGGACGGTGTCCGACGTGCCGTTGCTCGACGAGCTGCACGACCTGCTGGGCAAGGACGGCAGCGAGCAGGCCGACGACCAGGCCGCCTCCGCCGACCGCGCGGCCGAGGCCCGGTACGCGGCCGAGGTGCTCGACAGCATGGTCGGCCGCTTCGACCACATGGACGACGAGGACCACCTCTTCGCCTCGGACATGCTGTTCGCCGAGGACCTGGCCGAGCGCTTCGAGGACCACGACCAGCGCACGCTCGCCGAACGCGCGCTGGCCGACCGCGGCTGGACCTACCGCCACGTGGTGGTGGACGAGGCCCAGGAACTGTCCGAAATGGACTGGCGGGTGCTGATGCGCCGCTGCCCCGGCCGTTCCTTCACGGTGGTGGGCGACCTGGCGCAGCGTCGTGCGGCGGCGGGTGCCACGTCGTGGGGCCAGATGCTCGACGCGTACGTGCCGGGGCGCTGGGAGTACCGGTCGCTGACGGTCAACTACCGCACGCCGGCGGAGATCATGGCCGTCGCGGCACGGGTCCTCGCCGAGTTCGCGCCGGACGTTCGCGCACCGGAGTCGGTGCGCGCCAACGGTGTTCAGCCGTGGTCGCGGCAGGTGACCCCGGACGAACTGCCCGGCGCCATCGAGGAGTTCGTCAAGCAGGAGGCGGTTCTCGAGGGAACGAGCGTGGTGATCGGTCCGTCCGGCGTGCCCGGCACCGTGCCCGCCTCGGAGACCAAGGGCCTGGAGTACGACTCGGTGCTGGTCGTCGAGCCGGAACGGATCATGGCGGACGGGCCGCGCGGTGCGGCGGAGCTGTACGTGGCGCTCACCCGTGCCACGCAACGGCTCGGCGTGCTGCACCACGGGGCGTTGCCGGCCGCTTTGTCCGATCTCGCTGAGACCGTGGGCACAAGCGGGTAATTCGGTGGGTGCGGGGTTCTGACCAGCTCTAAAGTCCGGCTGGTGAGCACTCCGCCCAACCAGCCCCACGACCCGGCCGACCCCTGGGCGACTCCGCCCGCGGGTCCGGCCGCACCGGGCCCGCAACCGGGCCAGGCGTACCCGGCCCAGCCGTATCCGGGTCAGGCCTATCCCGGCCAGGCGTACCCCGGCCAGCCCTTCCCAGGCCAGGCGTACCCCGGCCAGGCGTATCCGGGTCAGCAGTATCCGGGTCAGCCCCAGGCCAGCCAGCCGTATCCGGGCCAGCCCTACCCGTCCTATCCGGCTCCGGAACCGCCGCGGAAGTCGTCGGGCAAGGCGTTCCTGATCATCGCCGGGCTGGTGGTGATCGCGCTGGGGCTCAGTGCCGCCGTGTTCCTGGTGAACCGGGGCGACAAGACACCGGCCGCGGCCTCGTCCACGGCGGTCACCACGACCACGACGACGACCACCACCACCACGAAGCCGAAGGCGTTCGCGGAGATCGGTGACTGCGTGCTGCTCGCGGGCGGGTCGTTCAACCCGAAGTTCGAGAAGACCGCGTGCGCCGAGAACAAGCACAACTACACGGTGTCCAAGGTGCCGGCGACGTCCACCGAGGAGTGCGGCACGCCGCCGGACGGCTACGTCAAGTACACCAAGGGTTCCAGCGTGAACGTGTGCCTGATCCCGGTGTTCGTCGACGGCGAGTGCTACGACTTCACCCTCGCGTCGCTGCAGTCGGAGTTCCCGAAGAAGGCGTGCGGTGGTTACATGGTCGTCAAGGCCAAGGTGATCACCGGAACCGCGGACAAGGCGGCGTGCGGCCAGGACGAGCGGCTCGCGCTGGCGCTGGCCTACCCGGAGATCAAGACGACCTACTGCCTGAGCCATACGTTCTCGATCTGAGGCGGGTGCCACCCGACAGGCGGTCGGGCAGAGACCTGACCGCCTCTAGGATGGGCGGAAGTCTGGGGGGACTGCTCGCGTCGGCCAGACGATCACATCCGCGTCCGAGCCGCATTGGGGGCACTGCATGACGACTCCGCCCATCCCGCCTGTTCCACCGGAAGAGCCGGCGAACCTGTGGGCGCCACGCCCCCAGGCCACCCCGCTCCCCGCGTACCCGGTCGGCATCTACCTCGCGCCGGCACCCGCAGGCCCTCCACAAAGGACCTCCCGCGCCGGCCTGGTGGTCGGGATCGGTCTCGGCGTCCTGCTGCTGGCGATGATGGCCACGGTCTTCTACGTGCTCCCGAGATCCGGCACCCCCGGGGCGGCGGTCGGCGACTGCGTGAAGCTGACGGGCGTGGAGTCCAATATGACGTACAAAAAGGTCTCCCGCGACGGCAAGCAGCACAATTACACCGTGAGCAAGGCGCGAACCTTCCGAACCGACGAGTGCGGCGACGATCCCGACGCGTACACGACCTACGAAGGCTTCAACGGTGAGCACCTGTGCCTGATCCCGGTGTTCCTCGACGGCGAGTGCTACGACTTCATGCTCGCCTCGCTCACCGCCGAGAACCCTGTGGTGGACTGCGGCGCGACCGGAGCGATCAAGGTTCAGGTGCTCACGAACACCGCGGACGAGGCGGCGTGCGGCCCGGACTCGTTGAAGAAGATGGCTTACCAGGAAACGAAGACCACCTACTGCTTCGTGCTGCCGTCGTAGGACGACAGAAGGGCGCGCCCTCGTGGGGACGCGCCCTTCTGTGTTTTCCGAGACTTACCAGCCGCGCTCGGCCAGGCGGTGCGGCTCCGGGATCTCGTCGACGTTGATGCCGACCATGGCCTCACCCAGGCCGCGCGAGACCTTGGCGATGACGTCGGGGTCGTCGTGGAAGGTGGTGGCCTTCACGATGGCCTCGGCGCGCTGGGCCGGGTTGCCGGACTTGAAGATGCCGGAACCGACGAACACGCCCTCGGCGCCGAGCTGCATCATCATCGCGGCGTCGGCCGGGGTCGCGATGCCACCCGCGGTGAACAGCACGACGGGGAGCTTGCCGTTCTGCGCGATCTCCTTGACCAGCTCGTACGGCGCCTGGAGCTCCTTGGCGGCCACGTAGAGCTCGTCCTCGGGGAGGTTCTGCAGGCGGCGGATCTCCTGGCGGATCTTGCGCATGTGCGTGGTGGCGTTGGAGACGTCACCGGTGCCGGCCTCGCCCTTGGAGCGGATCATGGCCGCGCCCTCGGTGATGCGGCGCAGGGCCTCGCCCAGGTTCGTCGCACCGCACACGAACGGAACGGTGAACGCCCACTTGTCGATGTGGTTGGCGTAGTCGGCCGGGGTGAGCACCTCGGACTCGTCGATGTAGTCGACGCCGAGCGACGCGAGGACCTGGGCCTCGACGAAGTGGCCGATGCGGGCCTTCGCCATGACCGGGATCGAGACGGCGTTGATGATCCCGTCGATCAGGTCGGGGTCGCTCATGCGCGCGACGCCTCCCTGGGAGCGGATGTCGGCCGGGACGCGCTCGAGAGCCATGACGGCGACGGCGCCCGCGTCCTCCGCGATCTTCGCCTGGGTGGCGTCGACCACGTCCATGATCACGCCGCCCTTGAGCATCTCGGCCATGCCGCGCTTGACGCGGGCGGTACCCGTGACCTGATCAGTGCTCACCGGGGCAACCTTTCACGAGGGGAAGTCTTGGTGAACTCACCCTACGTCTGACGTGGCCCTCTCGCCCAAGCCACTGGAGCCCCGAACCAGAAGGCCACTTTCCGATCAACCGCAGGTGGTGAGCCCTGTCACTGGGCTGGCTGTGAATTGTGTTCGCGTGCCGGTGGGCGTCCAGTCGGGTCTGCGGGGTTGTCCCGGGAGGGGAACGGGTGTGAGATCGAACACTACGACTTGACGGAGGTCGCCATGGGAAGCAAGAACTCCGACAACGGCACATCGGCAGGCGCGGTCGCTGTAGACGACCCGGCCAAAGTCCGCAACGTCGTGCTCGTGGGCCCGTCCGGCGCCGGCAAGACGACGCTCACCGAGGCCCTGCTCGCCGCCACCGGTGTCCTGCCCCGCGCGGGATCGGTCACCGAGGGCACCACGGTCTGCGACCACGACCCGGCCGCCGTCCGGCAACAACGGTCGGTGGGCCTCGCGGTAGCCCCGATCCAGCACGGGGACATCAAGATCAATCTGATCGACACCCCCGGATACGTCGACTTCGTGGGTGAGCTCAGGGCAGGACTACGGGCCGCGGACGCGGCCCTTTTTGTTGTCAACGCTTTCGAGGGCGTCGACGCGGCCACCATCTCGTTGTGGGAGGAGTGCGCTCTCGTCGGCATGCCACGCGCCGTCGTCATCACACGCACCGACCACCACCGTGCGGACTTCGGCACCGAGGTCATCGCGTGCCAGGCGGCGTTCGGCGCGGGCGTCGTGCCGCTGTACATGCCGGAGAGCGACGCACTGGTCGGGCTGCTGACGTCCGGGGCGAGCTACCCGGCCGAGCGCGCGGCGTTGATCGAGGGAATCATCGCCGAGAGCGAGGACGAGACCCTCATGGAGCGCTACCTCGAAGGCGAGGAGATCGACCAGGACACGCTCATCGCCGACCTGGAGACCGCCGTCTCGCGCGGCTCGTTCCACCCCGTGATGCCCGTGTGCGCCGCAACTGGCATGGGTCTTGTGGAGCTGCTGGACGGCATCGCGCGCGCGTTCCCGTCACCGCTGGAGCACGACGTTCCTGACGTGACGTCGGTGGACGGCATCCCGCAACCTCGCATGGCCGCCGACCCGGACGGGCCACTCGTCGCCGAGGTGGTCCGCACAGCAGTGGACTCCTACGTCGGCCGCGTGTCGTTGGTCCGTGTCTTCTCCGGCACCTTGCGCCCCGAACGCCCCGTGCACGTCTCCGGCCACGGCATGGCAGACCGCGGCCACGAGGACCACGACGCCGACGAACGCGTCGCCCACATCTACTCGCCGCTGGGCTCGACGCTGCGCGAGGTCCCCTACTGCGTCGCCGGCGACCTGTGCGCGCTCACGAAGCTGACCACCGCCGAAACCGGCGACACCGTCTCCGCCCCCGAACAACCACTGCTGATGGCGCCGTGGGACATGCCAGAACCGTTGCTGCCCATCGCCGTCGTGCCCCGCACACGCAGCGACGAGGACAACCTGGCCCGCAACCTCGGCCGCCTGGTCGCGAGCGACCCGACCCTGCGCCTGGACCGCAACGCCGAGACGCACCAGATGGTCCTGTGGTGCATGGGCGAGGCCCACGCCGACGTCGTGCTGGCCCGCCTGCGCGCCGGCGGAGCGGAGATCGACACCGAACCGGTGCGCGTGCCGTTCCGCGAAACCTTTGCGGGCTCAGGAAAAGGCCACGGCCGGCACGTCAAGCAGTCCGGAGGCCACGGCCAGTACGCGGTGTGCGACATCCTCGTGGAGCCACTTCCCCGCGGTGCCGGTTTCGAGTTCGTGGACAAGGTCGTCGGCGGCTCGGTCCCCCACCAGTTCATCCCGTCCGTCGAGAAGGGCGTGCGCGCACAGCTGGAACGAGGCCTGCACGACGGCACCCCTGTCGTCGACGTACGGGTGACTCTCGTCGACGGCAAAGCACATTCGGTCGACTCGTCGGACGCCGCGTTCCAGACCGCGGGAGCGTTGGCTCTGAAGGAGGCCGCGGCCGCCGCGCGCACGCAACTGCTGGAGCCGATGGACGAGGTCGCGATCCGCCTGCCCGACGAACACCTGGGCACCGTGCTGGGCGACCTGTCCGGACGGCGCGGGCGGGTGCTCGGCACCGAGTCGGACGAGGGCGGGCGCACGCTGATCCGCGCCGAGGTGCCGTCGTCGGAGCTGCTGCGGTACGCGGTGGAGCTGCGGTCGCTGACGTCGGGGACCGGCACGTTCACGCGCCGCTTCTCCCGCTACGACCCGCTGCCGGAGGCGTTGGCGGCACGCGCGGCCAAGTAGCGACGAACGGCCCGTCGATCATCCATTGTGGATGGTCGACGGGCCGTTCGAGCACGGTGGTAACACCCGTTTCGGAGGGCGCGATATCGGCGGCATGTCCTGGTTCAGCCGCAAACCTCGCTCCAGATTTCCCTCCGACATGGCACAACGACTCGAGATGCTCGGCCGCTTCGAGTTCGACGTCCACAACTCCGGCGTGGACTCCGCCGACATTTATCCGAACTGCCTGGAACCGTTCTGGCCGGACGTGCAGAACGATCCTGCGGGGTTCGTCGCCGACCTGCGCGCGTTCGTCGAGAACGACGAATCGGGCTTCGTCACGTACGGAGCGAGCCGACTCGTCCGCGAACTGGTCACCGACAAGGGGGTCCTGGACTCTGCGGACGCCTTGGCGCTGCTCGACGGCGCGATCGAGTTCAAGCGGATGCGCAACCTGCCCAGCGCCATGCTCACCGGCCACGAGTGGGGCCGGTGGCTGAACGTCCACGGCCCGGACACGTGGCCGCACGGTCACCCTCCTGTGTAAGCGAAAGCCGCCCAGTTCCACGGGTGCTCGAACGGACACGGCCCTTTGTCGCGCGGGGGCAGCGGAAGCGACGGCGCGACGGCGGCCAGTTCGTCGGCTCCCGCGTTCCTGAGCCAGTCCTGCGCCACGGCCAGCGCGACAGCCGGGTGCGCGCCGTCCCGCAGCACCTGGTGCAACCGTGCCATGAGGAACGCCGTCGCCCTGTCGTACACCGGCCACGACGCGGCGATCACCCCGGCGAAACCCAGCTGCAGCAACGCCGACGGCAACCCGGCGACCTCGTTCGGCGCGTCGGCTCCGACGTTCTGCATGTCGCAAGCGGAGATGATCGCGAGCCGGCGGGGCGCGAAGCGGAACCGCTCGCGCAGATCCCCGATCGTCACGTCGCGGTCGGTGAAACTGAGCGAACTCAGGAAGATCTCCTGCGAGTTCACACCGCCGTGGCACACGACGTGCCAGATGTCGTGCTGGTGTGCGGCGGGTTCGAACTCCGTCCAGGTCGCCTTGGTCAGCCGAGTGCACTGACCGGACCAGATCTCCGCCACGGCGGCGGTCTCGGCCGGGGCCAGCCTCAGCACGGCCTGTCCCGGCGCGTTCGGCACGTCGGCGACGAGCAGGCGGGCCGGGCGATCGGCCATCGTCGCGGCGCGGGCCCGGCACCAGTGCAGTGTGCGCGCGTTCGGGGCGTACCTGACCGCCGGAAAGTGCAGCGCACGACCAGCGGTCGCGTGCAGCGGCAGCAACGTCAGCGCGCCGACCGGGATCAGCGTGACGATCGAGCCGTGCGCGAAGAACGCCAGCAGGTCGCGCATCCCCTTGAGCCACAACCAGTCGAGGTACTCGGGGAGCTGGACCTCCCGGGTCTTCGGGGCCACCCCCTGACCCCGAAGCCACTCCTCGACGGGGAACCTGCCCAGGTCCGGCAGCCACACGCACTGCGGGTCGTGGGCCGCGGCCACGATCAACGCGTACCCGCCCGCCTCTGCGGACGCGACGTAGACCAGCGCCCCCTCCCCGGTCGCGCAGGTGATGTCCGCATACTCGACCACGGGTTCCACCGGGTCCGCCCCGATGACGTCGGCGACCTCGCGCGCAACCGCCCGGAAACGCGCCCACTCCTGATGGCTGTCACCGTTTCCCACCGCGGCCAGTGATTCCTGGTAGTGGGCCAGCAGGTCACCGCGGCCGACGTCCAGCAACGCCTGCGCCACAACGGGATCGTCCCGCTCGACGAGGGTGCTCAGTGCGACCGCGCGACCCGTCTCCAGAGCCACGGCGGCGTCCCGGAACCGCCGCGCCTTCGCGAGCCAGTATCCGGCCTCCTCAGTGTGCTCGCGCACCGTGGCCAGCACCCGCGCCTGGGCGTCCGCGCGGTACCGGACCCTGACGAGCGCGGGCAGCAGCGAGACGACGTGATGGTAGGCCTCCGCGGCCAGGTCCGTGTCGCCGGTGCCGAGCGCCCACCGCACCCACGCCGTCGCCAGCCGCATCTGCGCGGCGACCGGAGCGCTCTCCGCACGCCTCACCGCAGAACGCCAGGCGCGCAACCGCTTCTGCGCGTCGCCCCGGCCGGTCAACGCCGCAAGGGCCGACTTCGCCTCCTGCGCGACCACCTGCGCGCCGACCCGTTTGGCCAGGCGGAAAGCCTCCTCCAGCAACGGCACCGCTTCGTCCGCCGGGGTGCGCCGGTGCAGTGCCTTCTCCACGAGCAGGCCCGCGAGCACCGGGTCGGCCGCGGTGCTACGGCCCGTCCCCAGCTCACGACCCGCCCGGCAGGCGGCGATCCCCGCGTCGAGCCCGCGCGGGTCGAGCCGCACGGCGAGCCAGCCGTTCAGAGCGTGCAGGTATGGAAGCAACCCGAGCCGCGATCCGTCGTGACGGCACAGGGCTTCCCCGATCTCCTTCGCCGCCAGGGAGAACTCGCCCGTGACGACGTGGGCACGAGCTCTGAGCAGGAGGGTCAGCGCCGAGGACGGGTCGAGCCGGTCCGCCGCGGCGACCAGCGGCGCCGGGTCGTCGTGGATCTCGGCGATGGCGAGCGCTGCACCGGCCAGGACTCCCGCCGCGCTGACCACGATCGAGGTCCCGTTGCACGCCGACGCCATGCGGGCCATGCCGTCGACCACGCCTGCCAGTTCCTCCAGACGCTGCCCGCACTTCGCTGCGGCGACGACCGCCGCGGCCGCCTCCAGCCGGTCGCGGACGGGGCCTGGCAGGTCGCGGTCGTTCACGGGCGGGGGCATGTCTGCGGGAGGCAGCCACTCGGTCACCCGGGGCCGTGTCGATCCCCGTGCCATGGCGCGCATCCGCATCGCCTGATCCCGGTCGTCGTCCAGCGAGCCGACCGAGAACTGGTGCTTTCGCAGGAAGTCGTGCCTGTCCGTCATGACGGCGGTGACGTCGTTCTCCCGCGGATGCCTGAGCGACCGTTCGTCGCAGAGGAACAGCAGGCAGGCACCGACGAACGACCGCACCTCGGCCCTGGGGGAGTTGTTCTCCAGGTCGTTTTCGCTGATCTCCCGCACGTCTTCATAGAAGGCCAGGATCTCCTCCGCCGCGTGGTCCAGCCCGTCGTGCCGCAGGGCGGAGGAGATGACCCTCCACCGGCCACGCCCCCGATGGGTCTCCAGCCGCGCCAGGTCCGCTCGCGCCTCAGCCGCCGCTTGGCGATCGTCGTGACGCAACGCTTCTTCGAACCGCCACACGCAGAGGTCCGCGGCGGCGTACTCGCGGACGGCCTCGTCCGCGGACGTGACGAGGGACCGCAACTCGTACCCCTTGGCGTCGTGCGCCCAGGGTTCGGCGAACACGGGATCCACGGGATGACAGCAGTTGTCGCAGAGGTGCGGCCACGTGCGGGGAACCTCGTCCTCGGCGCGGTGGCATCCGTCCTGGTGGCATCGCCAGCCCACCACCTCCGCCCGGCGAGGCGCGGTGTAGCCGAACATCGTCGCCGACGGTCTTCGAGCCATCAGGAGTCCGCTTTCTCCGGGTCGGCCGCCGGTGGCTCCGGCGGGGCGAGATAGGTGACCGTCAGGAACTGGATGCTGCGCGCGCTGATGCTCACCGCGCCGACATTGGCCAGCACCCGCGCGGCCGAGTCGTCGCCCGGTTCGCGGTAGGTGATCTCGTCGCGCAGCGTCAGCTCGCGATCCCCGGACTCCTTGCCGACGCGGCTGTAGCTGTGCAGGCGGCCGCTCAGGTAGCCCCCGTCGTTCAGGTAGCACCCGACGTGGACCGGCACCGCCGCCGGGTGTTCCTCGAACAACAGCCACCATGCCGAGGCGTGGGGTTCCGTCGACGCCCTCTTGCGCGCCGACCGCCGCACGAACGCTTGGACCCGGCGTCCGGCCGCGAGGTATCCGGCGACGAGGGCGATCAGCAGCACGGCCGCCGCCCACCCCAGCACTCTGACCGGATGCGCGGCCAGGTAGGCGGACGGCGTCAGCACGAGCTTGCCCACGTCGACGCCGCTACCCGGGATCACCTCCCACAGCCCGCCCACCACGGCCAGGCCGAGGCCGTCCAGGAGCAGGCCGGTGAACAGGATCGTCAGCGCTTCCTGCAACGCGGTCTCTTCGGCCGCGGGCCGGTCGCGCGCCCGGCGGCGCTGGAAGACGAAACCCGGCACGAGCAGCAGGACGAAGATGATCAGCCCGGTGAGCGTGGACGGCATCACGGCTCCCTCTGCGAGTGCACGACCGGATTGCCGGTTGCAATTTCCGGCACGAAGTTGCGAACCTGGGCCCCCGACCGCAGAGGAGAGTAGCCCATGAATGAGCAAACCGCGGGCGACGATTTCGAATTCGCCGACGAGCTGCGCAGCCAGAAGAAGGTCGTCGACCAGCAGATTCCGCTCTCCGAAGGGATTCCGGAGGCGTCGACGCCCGCGAATCCGCCGAGACTTGGCGGCTTCCGGCCAAGTGAGCCGAACGAGTGAATCCGGCAGGGTCGCGCGCCGGAAGGTAACGCCGCACCGGTGTTCCCGATGGACTCTCACACACGGACACGAGAGTTGTCAGGAAAGGCCAGGACGGCATGGGAGCGGCATTCGGGATCACCTACTTCATCGGCATGCTCGTCTCGGCAGGCGTCGGCCGATCACGCGCCGGCATCAGTCAACGGGGCCGGTTGTCGCTGCTCACGGTCCTGATGAGCCTGCCGTGGTTTCTGCTCCAGATGGCCACGATGTTCGTGTGGCCGATCGTGCTCGGCGTCTGGCTGGCCCGCGGCAAGCCGAAGTCGCCCTGGCGTGCGATGAACACCGGAGACGGCACCGTGATCATTCGCCGCCGGGAGATCCGCAACACGTGAGAGCAGCGGTTATAAGAATTCTTTGCCAGGTAGAAATACGACTGCGGTGGTGGCCGGCACAATGTCCGTCCACCACCGCAGTGGTGTTTTTTGGCGCCGCTAGGTGTTCTGGGGGAAGCCCAGGTTCACGCCACCGTGCGACGGGTCGAGCCAGCGCGAAGTGACGACCTTCGAGCGGGTGAAGAAGTGCACGCCGTGCGGGCCGTACGCGTGGGAGTCGCCGAACAGCGATTCCTTCCAGCCACCGAACGAGTAGTAGGCGACCGGCACGGGGATCGGCACGTTCACGCCGACCATGCCCACCTCGATCTCGTTCTGGAACCGGCGGGCCGCGCCGCCGTCGTTGGTGAAGATGGCGGTGCCGTTGCCGTAGCGGTTGCTGTTCACCATCTCGACGGCTTCTTCATAGGTGTCGCAGCGGACGACCGAGAGCACCGGGCCGAAGATCTCGTCGGTGTAGATCGTCATGTCCGTACCGACGTGGTCGAACAGCGTCGGGCCGAGCCAGAAGCCGCCCGCTTCGCCGTCGATCGGGTGGTCGCGGCCGTCGACTACCAGCGAGGCGCCGGCAGCGACGCCCGCGTC
The DNA here is from genome assembly GCF_044765805.1 of Lentzea sp. NPDC102401. Taxonomy (NCBI): domain Bacteria; kingdom Bacillati; phylum Actinomycetota; class Actinomycetes; order Pseudonocardiales; family Pseudonocardiaceae; genus Lentzea; species Lentzea sp. NPDC102401. The sequence continues at coordinate 143,228 of NZ_JBIWKS010000012.1, forward strand.
CAGGTAGGACGTGACCTTGTCGCGGTGCACGCCGGTGACCAGCGGGCCCATCTCGCAGGACGAGCCGGCGCCGACCTTCACGTCGGCGATCCGCGACTGGATCTTGGCGACCAGCGCGTCGCCGACCTCGCCCACGGCGACCACGACCGAGATCGCCATGCACCGCTCGCCCGCCGAGCCGAAGCCCGCGGACACGGCGGCGTCCGCGGCCAGGTCGAGGTCGGCGTCCGGCAGCACGACCATGTGGTTCTTGGCGCCGCCCAACGCCTGCACGCGCTTGCCGTGCGAGGTGCCGGTCTCGTAGACGTAGCGGGCGATCGGGGTGGAGCCGACGAACGAGATCGCCTTCACGGTCGGGTGTTCGAGGAGCCGATCAACGGCCACCTTGTCGCCGTGCACGACGTTCAGAACGCCGTCCGGCAGACCGGCCTCGGCGAACAACTCGGCGAGGAAGTTCGACGACGAAGGGTCCTTTTCGGACGGTTTCAGGACCACGGTGTTGCCGCACGCGATGGCGGTCGGCACGAACCACAGCGGGACCATGGCGGGGAAGTTGAACGGCGAGATCACGCCAACCACGCCGACTGGCTGCTGGATCGAGTAGACGTCGACGCGGGTCGACGCGTTCTCGCTGAAGCCGCCCTTCAGGAGCTGCGGGATTCCGCACGCGTACTCGACCGACTCCAGCGCGCGCTGGATCTCGCCGCCCGCGTCGGACACGACCTTGCCGTGCTCGGCGGACACGATCTTCGCGAGGTCGCCCTTGCGGTCGTTGAGCAGTTCGCGGAACTTGAACATCACCGTCGAGCGCTGCGCCAGGGACGCGTTTCGCCACGACGCAAACGCTTCCGCGGCAGCCGAGACCGCCGCGTCCACTTCGGACACCGACGCGAACGCGACCTGGGCGGCCACCTTGCCGGTCGTCGGGTCGTAGACGTCGCCGAGCCGCTCAGGCGCGCCGTCAAAGGGCTTGCCGTTGATCCAGTGCTTGATCACGCCTGCTCCACCGCCTGCGCCAGAATGCCCAAAGCCTCTTCCAGTTCGTCCTCGGTCAGCGTCATCGGCGGCGCGAGCCGGATCACGTTGCCGTACAGGCCGCCCTTGCCGACGAGCAGCCCGCGCGCCTTCGCCTCCGCCAGCACCACACCGGCGGCGGCGCCGTTCGGTTCGCCCTCGGGACCGACGAACTCGACGCCGACCATCAGGCCCTTGCCGCGCACGTCACCGATCACCGGGTGCTTCTCGGCCAGCTCGCGAAGTCCGCTCAGCAGCCGCGAACCGAGCTTGGCCGCGTTGGCCTGGAGGTCGTGGTCCAGCAAGTAGTTGAGCGTGGCGAGAGCACCGGCCGTGGAGACCGGGTTGCCGCCGAACGTCGAGATCGAGTTGGCGTTGATGGTGTCCATCAGGTCTCCGCGCGCGACGACGCCGCCGATCGCGAGGCCGTTGCCGAGGCCCTTGGCGAACGTCATCGCGTCCGGCACCACGTCGTGCGCCTGGATGCCCCAGAAGTGCTCGCCGGTGCGGCCCCAGCCGGTCTGCACCTCGTCCGAGATGAACAGGATCCCGTACTCGTCGAGCACGTCCTTGAACGCGCGGAACAGGCCGTCGGGCGGGGACGTGAAGCCGCCGACGCCCTGGATCGGCTCGGCGATCATGCACGCGACGTCGCCGGACGTCGTGGTCTCGATGATCTCGCGCAGGTCGTCGACGCACGCCTTGACGTAGTCGGCGTCGGAGAAGGACTTGAACGGCGAACGGTAGCGGTAGCCGCCGTGCACCCAGCTGACCTTGATCGGCGACAGCGCGGACGCGGACCAGCCGCGGTTGCCCGTGATGGCGATCGTGGCGAACGCACGACCGTGGTAGCTGTTGCGCAGCGCCAGCACCTGCTCGCTGCGGCGTGCCTGGGTGGCGAGCATCAGCGCGGTCTCGTTGGCCTCGGTGCCGGAGTTCGTGAAGAACACCTTGGCGTCCGGGATGCCGGAGAGTTCGGCGATCTTCTCGGCCAACTCGACCTGCGAGCGAATCAGGTACAGCGTCGAGCTGTGCAGCACGCCCGTGTCGAGCTGGGAGCGGATCGCGTCGCTGATCTCGGCGACGTCGTAGCCGATGGCGTTGGTCAGGATGCCCGCGAAGAAGTCCAGGTAGGTCGTGCCCTCGCGGTCGGTCACCCGGCGCCCGGAGGCGCTCGCGATCTCGATGGGCTCGTCGTAGTAGAGGGCCAGCCACTTCGGCATCACCGCGCGGTGTCGTGCCAGCAGCTCCTTGTGAGCCATCTCGTCCTCCAGGGGTCCGACGCCTGCCTCGGAGTCTGCTGGCGCGCCGGGTGCGCCGCCATGCACAACCTGTACCCGGATCGGCTGGTTGGCATTACGTTGTGTCCATGTACCCGACGGTCTCCGAAGTCGTCGCTCTGCCGGTGATCCGGCAGGGAAAGCCCCGTTTGGTGGCCGGATCGGCCGGACTCGGCAGACGCGTCCGATGGGTCCATGTGGCGGAGATCGCAGACATCGCGCCGCTGCTGCGAGGCGGCGAACTGGTGCTCACGACCGGCGTGATGCTGCCCGAGTCCGGTCTCGCCCGCTACATCGAGGAACTGGCCGCCGTCGGCTGCGCGGGCCTGATCGTCGAGCTGGGCAGGCGGTGGCGCGACGACGTGCCCGGTGCACTGGTCACAGCGGCGGAACGGCACGGGTTACCGCTGGTCACGCTCACCGAGGAGACCAAGTACGTGGCCGTGACCGAGGCCGTCGTCGGGTTGATCGTGGACGCCCAGCTGGCCGAACTGCGGGCCGCGGAACAGGTGCACGAGACGTTCACGGCGCTGACGGTCGCGGGCGCCGAACCCTCCGAGGTGCTGCGCGAGGTGGCCAGGACGTCCGGGCTGGCGGTCGTGCTGGAGACGCTCGGCCACGACGTGCTCGCCTACGACGCGGCCGGGCACGATCCCGTGACGCTGCTGGACGACTGGGCGGCACGCTCGCGGGCCGTCACGGTCACCGAACGGACCGCCTACGACACCGCGTCCGGCTGGTTGATCACCATCGTCGGGGCGCGCGGCGCCGACTGGGGCCGGCTCGTGATGGTCTCGCCGGAGCCACCACCGCACCGGCACGTCGTGGTCGCTGAACGTGCCGCGTCGGCGTTGGCCGTGCATCGGCTCGTGGCGCGCGATCGGGAGTCGCTGGAACGGCAGACGCACCGGACGTTGCTGGCTCAGTTGCTCGGCCAGTCGCCGCAGTCGCCGGATCTGGGCGCGCGGGCGGCGGCGCTGGGGGTGCCGCTGGAACGACGCCAGCTGATCGGCGTGGCGGTCCGTCCGGTGTCCGTTCTGCAGGGGCAAACGCTTGCCACGCAGGAGGTTCTGCGTGATCTCGCCGAGGCGACGGCGCTGGCGGCCCGGCGGGTGACGGTCGCGGCACTGGTCGGCGTCGTGGACGACACGTCGGTGCGCGCGCTGCTGTCGGTGCCCGTGACCGTTGGCGTGGAAGGGGTTCTGCGCAAGGTCGCGCGCGAGATCCACCGGACGGCGGCGTCGGCCGTGGTGATCGCGGTGGGCACGACGGTGACGTCCACAACGGACGTTCGCAGGTCGCTCGGCGAGGCCGTGCACGTGGCAGGGGCGGCGCTGCGGGCACCGGGTTCCCAGCTGTACCACCGGCTTGACGACGTCCGGCTGCGCGGCCTGCTGCACCTGCTGCGCGAGGACGAACGGGTGCGGGCGTTCGCGGACCGCGAGCTCGGGCCGTTGCTGGCGCGGGACTCGGCGCAGGGCTCCCGGCTGGTCGAGCTGCTGCGGTGCCTGTGCGAGAACGGCGGCAACAAGTCGGCGGCGGCCGCGGCGGCGCACCTGTCCCGCACCGCCTACTACCAGCAGCTGGCGCGGATCGAGCAGGTTCTCGGCGTCTCGCTGGAGGACCCGGAGTCCGTGCTCTCGCTCTACGTCGCCCTGTTGGTGCACGAAATGGGCCCGTGAGCGCGCACGGGCCCATTTTCGACGTGTGAACTCAGCCGTTGATCGTCGGGAAGGTGCCCGAGAGAACGGTCGGGTTCGGCACGACGTTGTTGGTCGGCAGGTCCGACAGCGCCGGCGCCTTCATGTCACCGACGTGCGCGTTGCCCGCGAGGGCGTCGGTGTTCGGCAGCGACGGCAGGGTGCCCAGCTCGGCGGCGACCGGGTTCGGCACCGTGCGCTCCTGAGCGGCCGGGACGGCGGGCAGCGCGGGCACCGGCAGATCGTTGGCGACGGGGGCGCCGAGGTGCGGGAGCTGGACAGCGGAGGCCGACTCGAGCGGGTTCGCGTGCTGCTGGGCGTCGGAGATCAGCTTGTCCGCGCCGACCTCGGGGACACCGGCGCCCAGCTGGGGCAGCTCGGCGGCGCTGGCCGAACCCGCGAGGAGCGGGGCGGCGCTGGCGGCGAGCAGGGCGGCGGCACGGAACAGTCCGGAACGAGACACAGTTTTCCTCAATCTGGTTTGGGGACCGATCTTCGATTTCATCGGCGCGTTCGGTTCGAGAATTAACCCGCTCGATCGGGTGGTGAGGGTTTGAACCTCACGCGGCGGGAGGTCCTACGGTCGTGGTGTGACCCGTTGGAGCGTCGGTGACCTGGCCAGAGCGAGCGGACTGACAGTCCGCGCGCTGCACCACTACGACGAGATCGGACTGGTCGTCGCTTCCGAGCGCACGACCTCCGGTCACCGTCGGTACACGCCGGACGACGTCCGCCGCCTCTATCAGGTGAGATCTCTGCGCCAGCTCGGTCTTTCGCTGGAAGAAGTCCGATCGGCACTGTCCCGTTCGGACTCGCTGCGGCCGCTTTTCGAGGCCCAGCTCGCCGCGCTGAACGCCCAGGCGCGGCAGGTGGAGGCACTGCGGTCGCGACTCACCGCGCTGCTCGACGGGCACACCACCGAGTCCCTTCTGTCCACTTTGGAGATGATGTCCGTGTACGAGAGCTACTTCACCGCCGACCAGCTGGGCGACATGAGGTCGCGCGCGGCGGCGATGGGCCCGGAGGCCGTCGAGGCGCTGAAGGCGTCCTGGCTGGAGCTGGTGCAACAGCTGCGGCAGCACATGGCCGACGGCACTCCCGCCGACGACCCACGCGTCGTCGAACTGGCGCGGCGGTGGGACGAGCTCGGCGCCCGGTTCACCGGCGGCGACCCGGCGGTCCAGGCCGCGGCGCAGAAGTCGTGGACCGAGAACAAGGCGTCGATCAGCACGCAGATCGGCTGGCCCGCCGACGACGGTCTGGTGGATTACGTGACTCGGGCGCGCGCCGCACGGTGAGTTCGGTAGAAGTTGGTCATGCTTCCCGATGACCGACGTCTGCAGGCCGCCAACCCGACCGGGTGGTTCGAGGATCTCTACGCGGAGGCCGAAGCCGGCACGGCCTCCGTCCCGTGGGACGTCCCCCACCCGCAGCCGCACCTCGTCAGGTGGGCCGACGGCGTCGACGGCACGGGCCAGCGCGCGCTGGTCGTGGGCTGCGGTTACGGCCGCGACTCGGAGTTCCTGGCCTCGCTGGGGTTCGAGGTGACCGCCTTCGACATCTCCCCCACCGCCGTGGCGGCCGTGCAGGCGCGCCACCCGGAGTCCGCCGTCTCGTACGTGGTCGCCGACCTGCTGAACCCGCCCGCAGAGTGGCACCACGCGTTCGACCTCGTCGTGGAGAACATGACGGTGCAGGCACTGCCCGTCGACACGCATGCCCAGGCCATCGAACGGGTCGCGTGGCTCACCGGTTCGACACTGCTGGTCCTGGCCGTGGCCCGCGAGGAAGGACCGGTTCCCGACGGTCCGCCGTGGCCGTTGACGCCGTCCGAGATCATGGCGTTCCAGACGGACGGTCTCACCGCGCTGAACGTGGGTCGCGACGAGGCCCGCTGGACCGCGGAGTTCGTGCGCTAAGTGGCCATGAACTGACCACTTATGACGGACTTCTGCCGCTTAGCGTGAATCATGCTCGTTCGTCGGCTGATCGCCCGTCTGCTCGACTGGCTCCTGGTGCTGGTCGTGGTGTGGCCGTTGGTCCACGAACCCGTGCTGGTGGTGCTCTGCGCGGCGCTGTACGACGCTCTGCTGCTCCGCCTGAACACCCTCGGCAAAGTCCTCACGGGGCTGCGGGTCGTGGGCCCCGCGTCCGGCCTGAACCTCCGACGCGCACTGACGCGCACGCTCATCACGACCGCGCTGCCCGGCGCGGGCGCGGTGCTCGTGCTGACCGGTCTGGGCTGGCGGGAGCCGGCGCTGATGGCGGGCCTCGGCTGGCAGCAACCGTGGGTCGTCATCGGCGAGCACGTCGCCGTGAGGTCGCCGGGCTGGCTCGCGTCGTTGCTGCTGGTCGGCGGGTTCGTGCTGCTCGTGCTGTCCGCCGTGGAGGCGCTTGACCTCCGTGGCACGCGGACCTGGCACGACCGCAAGGCGGGCACGGCCGTGGTGCGCCTCAAGGTGGCACAATCCCAGCGGTGACCAACGAGGTCGGGCAGAACCACGGGAACGTGGTGCAGGCGAACACCGTGGGTTCCATTCACCTCACCTCCCCCGCACCGGCGCCCACCGCGCTCGACGGTCTCCGGCACGCGAGCGAGTCGTTCGTCGGCCGGGAGCGGGAACTCGCCGAACTGGACGTGCCCGGCCTGACCGTGGTGTCGGGCCTCGCGGGGGTCGGCAAGACCGAACTCGTGCTGCGCCACGCCGAGAAGTTCCCCGGCGGCAAGCTCTTCGTCGACCTCCAGGACTACGACGACGAGCGCCGGATGACGCCGGCGCAGGCGTTGGAGGAGTTCCTGACCGCGTTGGGGGTGCGGGAGATCCCTCGCTCGGAGGACGCGCGTGCCGCGTTGTTCCGCACCCTTGTCGCTGACCGCGAACCGATGCTGATCGTGATCGACAACGCGAGGTCCGCGCAGCACGTGCGGCCGTTGCTGCCCAACCGGCACCGCACGATCGTCACCAGCAGGCACCGGCTCGTCGGCCTCGACGACGCCCACCACCTGGAGCTGGGACTGCTCGCACTGGACGAGGCGACCGCGCTGGTGGGCGATCTCGAACTCGCCGAGTTGTGCGGACGGCTGCCGCTCGCGTTGCGGATCATGGCGGCGCTGCGGCGCACCGACCCCGGTCATGACTGGGTCGCGGAACTGCGCGAGGTCGAGCTGGACCTGCTCGACGACGGCGACGAACGGTCCATGCGCGCGGCGTTCGAACTTTCCTACCGGGCGCTCACCGAGGAGCAGCGCCGGGTGTTCCGCCTGTCCGCGCTGCACCCGTCGCACGAGGTGACGGTCGAAGGCGCCGCGCAACTCGCCGGATGCACCGAAGCCAAAGCGCGCAAGGCGTTGCGGGAACTGCGGACCGCGCACCTGATCGAACCCGGCGACCGCTTCCACGACCTGGTGCGCCAGTTCGCGGCGGACTGCGTGCGCGTCGACGAGGAGAAGGACACCCGCGAGAAGGCGATGACGCGGTTCTTCACCTACTTCGCCGAGCGAGCCGCGCGGATGGACGAAGCGCTCCGCACCCCGAAGCAGTCCGAAGCGCTGCACTGGTTCGACCGCCACCGGCCGACGCTCGTCGCGTCCGTGCTGTCCGCGCTCCTGTTCCGGCACATCCCCCACGCGGGCGCGATCGCCCAGGCGCTGCACGACTACCTCGGTCTGCGCGGCCACCTGGACGACCTGCTGACGACCGACCAGCGGGCCGTGGACGCGGCGATCAACCTGGACAACACGTGGTTCGTCGCGGTCCTGCAGGTGCGGCTCGGGCACTCCTGTCTGCGGACGGGGAACGACGAGCGGGCGTTGGGCAACCTCTACGAGGCCTGGCAGGTCGTGCGGCACAGCAACGACTTGCCGCTGATGCACGACGCGTTGGACGGCCTGGTGCTCGCCTTCGAGCGCAACGGCAGGCACGAGGACGCGCGGCTGGCGGCGGTGGACAGGGACGCGTTGGCACGGATGCTCACAGCCGATCCCCGATGAACCGCAACGCCTCCGGCAGCACTCGGCGCCAATAGCCGGCGTCGTGCTCGCCGTGCTCGAACGATCCCTGTGCACCGACCGCCTCCGCGAGCTCCCGCGCGGGATCGTGGAACGGATCTTCCCGCCCGCACCACACGCCGACCGGTGACTTGATCCTCTCCCTGTGCCGCAACGGTTCATGCGCCTCCCACACCTGGCGCGACGCGAACCCGTCGATCCGCTGGGCGTCCTCCCACGACGGGAAGAGGGCCGGACTGATGGCCGCCACGGCCTTCAGCGGCTGCCGGGACGCGATGTCGAGCACCCCGAACCCGCCCATCGACACGCCCAGCGCCGCGTCGAACGGCACCGGCGGCGTGAGGTTCACCCAGTAGTCCTCGCCGCCGTTGACCACCGCGCACCGGAACGCGCACCCGTTGAGGAACTTCGGCAGTCCCAGGTCCTGCCACCACCCGACGCTGCCGCCGCGGCCGTGCAGCACGAGCACCACCGGGCCGGACGCGCCCATCCACGCGCCCCACGGCGTGGGCTGAACGGGTACGGGTGCGACGTCGGGGACCGCGCCGTCCGGGCCTGTCCAGCCGAGGAGACGGCGGCCGAGCGGGGTCAGCGCTCCGCACGTCCCGGCCGCTCCGACCAGGCCCGCACCACCGAGAAGGACAGCTCGCCGCGACATCCCCATGCGCTCCAGTGGAACACAATGTGCGCCGATCATGACAAGCGTGGACACTCTGACACTGCCACACCTGCGGCGCCGGACCCAGGATTCCGGGATGGAATCCGCCAGGATTGAGGTTGTTTCAGCAGCGTAACAGGGGGTTGAACGATGGCAGTCGAGTCCTCACCGCCCCAGGTCACACCTGACGGCCGCGTCGAGCTGAGCGACGCAGGTCCCATCAAGGACAGCAGGTTCTTCAACCCCGAGCTCGCACCCGTGCCCGTCGAGCAGCGGACATGGACGACGTACAACTTCTTCGCGCTGTGGATGGGCATGGCGCACAACATCCCCAGTTACACGCTCGCGGCGTCGTTGATCGCGATCGGCATGGACTGGGTGCAGGCGTTCCTCACGATCACCCTGGGCAACCTGATCGTGCTCGTTCCCATGCTGCTCAACAGCCACGCAGGCACGAAGTACGGCATCCCGTTCCCCGTGTTCGCCCGCGCCTTCTACGGCATCCGCGGCGCGAACCTGGTGGCGTTGCTGCGCGCGTTCATCGCCTGCGCCTGGTTCGGCATCCAGACGTGGGTCGGCGGCAAGGCGCTGCACGTGATCATCGGGCGCCTGACCGGCGACGGGTGGACCAAGGCGGCGCAGATCGGCGGCCAGCCGTGGACGTTGTGGCTGTGCTTCTTCGGGTTCTGGGTCGTGCAGATGCTGGTGATCTGGCGCGGCATGGACGCGATCCGGCGGTTCGAGAACTGGACGGCGCCGCTGGTCAGCGTCGGGTTCCTGATCCTGCTGGGCTACGTGCTGGTGAAGGCGGGCGGCTTCGGGCCGATCCTCGACACGCCCAGCAAGCTCGGCTGGGGACCGGACTTCTGGAAGCTCTTCTTCCCCGCGCTGATGGGCATGATCGCGTTCTGGTCGACCCTGTCGCTGAACATGCCGGACTTCACCCGGTTCGGCGGGTCGCAGAAGAAGCAGGCCACCGGGCAGATCCTCGGCCTGCCGACCACCATGTCGTTCATCGCGATCGTCGCGATCCTGACCACGTCCGGCGCGCAGGCGTTGTACGGCGAGGCGATCTGGGACCCTGCGGATCTCGCGTCCCGCTTCGACAACACGTTCCTGGTGGTCATCGCGCTGGTCTCGCTGGTGCTGGCCACGATCTCGGCGAACCTCGCGGCCAACGTCGTCAGCCCGTCCTACGACTTCTCGAACGCCTTCCCGCGCAAGATCACGTTCGCCGTGGGCGGCCTGATCACCGGCGTCATCGGCATCGTGATCCAGCCGTGGCGGCTGATCTCCGACCCGAACATCTACATCTTCGCGTGGCTCGGGTTCTACGGCGGCCTGCTGGCGTCCGTCGCCGGTGTGTTCGTCGCCGGGTACTGGGTGATCAAGAAGACGCACCTGGAGCTCACCGACCTCTACCTCGACGGCAGGGGCGCGTACTGGTTCAACGGCGGCTGGAACTGGCGGGCCGTGCTGGCGACGCTCGTGGGCTCCGTGCTCGCGGTCGGCGGCGCCCACGGCGGGCCGTTCCCGGTGGACGGGCTGATCCCGTTCCTCAAGCCGCTCTACGACTACAACTGGGTCGTCGGCTTCGCGGCCGGCTTCCTGGTCTTCCTCGCTCTGAAGGACAACACGGCAAAGGAGACGACCAGGTGAGCAACATCATCCGGGCGGCGCTCGTCCAGCAGAAGTGGACGGGCGACAAGGAGTCGATGATCGCGAACGCGGTCGAGCACATCCGCGCGGCCGCATCCCAAGGCGCACAGGTGTTGTGTCTCCAGGAGCTCTTCTACGGCCCGTACTTCTGCCAGGTGCAGGACGCGGACTTCTACTCCTACACCGAGTCCATCCCGGACGGACCGACGACCCAGCTCATGCAGGAGGTCGCCGCACAGAACAACATCGTGCTGATCGTGCCGATGTACGAGGTCGAGCAGCCGGGCGTCTACTACAACACCGCCGCCGTGATCGACGCGGACGGCACGTACCTCGGCAAGTACCGCAAGAACCACATCCCGCAGGTGAAGGGGTTCTGGGAGAAGTTCTACTTCAAGCCCGGCAACCTCGGGTACCCGGTGTTCGACACCGCGGTCGGCCGGATCGGCGTCTACATCTGCTACGAACGCCACTTCCCCGAGGGCTGGCGTGCTCTCGGTCTGGCGGGTGCGAAGATCGTGTTCAACCCGTCCGCGACCTCGCGTTCGCTGAGCGAGTACCTGTGGAAGCTGGAGCAGCCCGCCGCGGCCGTCGCGAACGAGTACTTCGTCGGCGCGATCAACCGCGTGGGCGTGGAACCTTTGGGTGACAACGAGTTCTACGGCCAGACGTACTTCGTGTCACCGCGCGGCCAGCTCGTCGGCGAGGCCGCGTCCGACACCGAGGAAGAGCTCGTCGTACGCGACCTCGACCTGGACCTGCTGACCGAGGTCCGCGACACGTGGGCGTTCTACCGCGACCGCCGCCCCGACACCTACGAGGGCCTGGTGAACCCGTGAGCACTCTCATCCGCAACGGCCTGGTCATCAACGCGACCGGTTCGCACGCCGCCGACGTGCTGATCAGCGGCGAGCACATCGCCGCCCTGGTCACGCCGGGGTTCGAGGTGCAGGCCGACGAGGTGATCGACGCGGCCGGGAAGTACGTCATCCCCGGTGGCATCGACGCCCACACGCACATGGAGATGCCGTTCGGCGGCACCCAGTCCGCCGACACCTTCGAGACCGGCACGACCGCGGCGGCGTGGGGCGGCACGACCACGATCGTCGACTTCGCCGTGCAGCCCAAGGGTTCGTCGCTGCTGTCCACTCTGGACAAGTGGCACAGCAAGGCGGACGGCAACTGCGCCGTCGACTACGGCTTCCACATGATCATCTCCGACGTGAACGACGAGTCGCTCAAGGAGATGGACTCGTGCATCGCGGCCGGCGTGAACAGCTTCAAGATGTTCATGGCCTACCCCGGCGTCTTCTACGCCACCGACGGCGAGATCCTGCGCGCCATGCAGAAGGCGCGCGAGACCGGCGCCACGATCATGATGCACGCCGAGAACGGCATCGCGATCGACCAGCTCGTCGCGCAGGCGCTGGCCTCGGGGCTGGGCGACCCCGTTCAGCACGGCCTGACCCGGCCGCCGGAGCTGGAGGGCGAGGCCACGTCGCGCGCGATCCAGCTCGCGAAGGTGACCGGCTCGCCGCTGTACATCGTGCACTTGTCGGCGTCGCAAGCGCTTGACGCCGTGACGGCCGCTCGTGACACGGGTCAGAACGTGTTCGCCGAGACGTGCCCGCAGTACCTGTACCTGTCGCTGGAGGACCTGGCACGTCCTGGCTTCGAGGGCGCGAAGTTCGTGGCCTCGCCTCCGTTGCGGCCCAAGGAACACCAGTCGTCGTTGTGGCGCGGCCTGCGGACCAACGACCTCTCGGTGGTGAGCACCGACCACTGCCCGTTCTGCTTCAAGGACCAGAAGCAGCTGGGTGTCGGCGACTTCTCCAAGATCCCCAACGGCATGCCCGGCGTCGAGCACCGCGTCGACCTGCTGCACCAGGGCGTCGTGAAGGGCGAGATCACCCGCGAACGCTGGGTAGAGATCGTCTCCACGACCCCCGCGCGCATGTTCGGCATGTACCCGCGCAAGGGCGTGATCGCACCGGGAGCCGACGCGGACGTGGTGATCTACGACCCTTCCTCGACCCAGACGATCTCCGCCGAAACGCACCACATGGCCGTGGACTACTCCGCCTACGAGGGCTTCGAGGTCACCGGTCGGGTGGACACCGTGTTCTCCCGCGGCCGCAAGGTGATCGCGGACGGCGCGTACCACGGCTCGACCGGCCACGGCCGTTTCGTGTCCCGCGACCTCAACCAGTACCTCGTCTGAGAAAGGCGGTAACCCGTGGACTTCGGTGTAGTGCTGCAGACCGACCCGCCGGCGCGGGACGTGGTGGAAGGCCTCCGCGCGGCCGAGGACTGCGGCTTCCGCTACGGCTGGACGTTCGACTCCTGCGTGCTGTGGCAGGAACCGTTCGTCATCTACTCTCAGGTCCTGTCGGCCACCCGCGATCTGATCATCGGCCCGATGGTCACCAATCCGTCCACACGCGACTGGTCGGTGACGGCATCGCTGTTCGCGACGCTGAACGACATGTTCGGCAACCGCACGGTCTGCGGCATCGGCCGAGGCGACTCGGCCCGCCGCGTGATCGGCCAGAAGCCCGCGTCCCTGGCCACGCTGGGCGACGCGATGCACGTGATCAAGGAACTGGCGGAGGGTCGCGAGGTCGAGCACCACGGCACAGCGGTGCAGATCCCGTGGGTGCGCAACGGAAAGCTCGAAATGTGGATGGCCGCCTACGGCCCGCGCGCACTGAAGATGGTCGGCGAACAGGCCGACGGCTTCATCCTGCAGACCGCGGACCCGGACATCGCCCGCTGGACCATCGGCTCCGTCCGGGAAGCGGCGGTGGCCGCCGGACGTGACCCGTCGGCCATCACGATGTGCGTGGCGGCACCGGCCTACGTGGGCACGGACCTGCCACACCAGCGCGACCAGCTCCGCTGGTTCGGCGGCATGGTCGGCAACCACGTCGCGGACCTCGTCGCGCGGTACGGGGACTCGGGCGTGGTGCCCAAGGCCCTGACCGACTACATCAAGGACCGCGAGGGCTACGACTACGCCCACCACGGCAAGGCGGGCAACCGTTCCACCGACTTCGTGCCGGACGCGATCGTGGACCGCTTCTGCCTCGTCGGCCCGGAATCCGCGCACGTCGAACGGCTGCAGGAACTGAAGGAGATCGGCGTCGACAACTTCGCGCTGTACCTGATGCACGACGAGAAGGACAAGACGCGCGACGCCTACGGATCGGCGATCATTCAGGCCGTTTAGGTCCATACTGTTTGCGTGTCCGACGAACCGCCGCGGTCCGTGCACAACTCCGTGCACGGTGACGTCCACGGCATGAACCTGCAGATCGGTGGTGTCCGGGGCGATCTCACTCTGCACCACCATTCGACGGTCAGGCCGCCTGCGGAGCTTCCTCTCCTGGTCGGCGTGGTCCCGCAACGGGCCGCGTCGTTCCAGGAAAGGCAGCCGATGCCGGACTCCCCCACCGTCGTGCTCTCCGGGATGGGCGGAGTCGGCAAGACCCAGCTCGCCGCCCACCACGCCGCGTCGGCGTGGGCCTCGGGCGAGGTACGGCTGCTGGTGTGGGTGACGGCCGGTTCGCGGGACGCCGTCATGTCGGCCTACGGCGAGGCGGCGGCGGAACTCACCGGCCGCGACGAGGCCGGGCGGGGCGCGCGCAAGCTGCTGGAATGGCTGGCGCGCACGCCAGAGCCGTGGCTCGTCGTGCTGGACGATCTGCGGGATCCCGCCGACCTGGCTGACCTGTGGCCGCCGGGCAACGGCCGCACGCTGGTCACGACCCGCCGGAGGGACGCGGCTCTGCGCGGGCACGAACGGACCGTGGTCGAGATCGAGACCTTCAGCGAGAGCGAAGGTCTGAACTACTTGCGGTCGGTGCTGGCCCGCCAACCGGCCCTGCTCGACGGCGCCACCGAGGTCGTGCGCGAGCTCGGTTGCCTGCCGCTGGCGTTGGCCCATGCAGGTGCGTACGTGCTGGACATGCACGTGTCTGTGCCGCGGGTACGGCCCGGAACATCCTCAGACGCTGGTCGCCCTGCTCGACCTCGCGCAGTGGCGGGCCAGGTCCGGGGACGTGGCCGGGGCGCTCGCCGGGTACAACCAGGTCATCCCCGACCTGCTGCGGGTGTTCGGCCCCCACCACACGAACTCGCTGACCGCGCGCACCGACCTCGTCGAGTACCGAGGTCTGCTCGGCGATCCTGCCGGTGCGGTGCGGGAGCTCGAACAGCTCATGGCCGAGTGTCTCCACGTGCTCGGCCCGGACCACCCCGACACGCAGCGCGTCCAGGACGGGCTCGAGCACTGGCGGCAGGAGGCTGAGGGCCAGGGCGTGTCCCGTAAGCCTCGTCCGCGATAGTCGAACAGACTTACGGGAACGCCCTAGTGCGGTGACCACGAACCTTCACCGGGTCTTCCGGCGCTCAGCAGGGCGCCTCGCGGCGCCGTCCCCGCGCCCCCGTACGTCCAGTACTCGGGACGCGGGGACGGCACCGCGATGCACCCGTCTGACCGGCGAAATACCGGGTAAAGGTTAGTGGCCACCGCACTAGCGGACCGTGCGGATCTCGCCGTCCCACTCCGCACCGAGCGTCGGCATGAGTTCGGCCAGCTGCACCGGATAGACGGTGTCCTCGGCGGCTTCCAGCTCCTGCGCGCTCCACCACCGGAACCCGATGATGGAGGTCTCCTCGACGTCGTTGAACCCCGAGGTGTCCACGTCGAGGCCGTCGACAGAGGCGTGGAAGAACCACTCCTCCGCGTCGAAAGTCTCGCCGTCGAAGCTGAAAACCGTGCGTCGACGCCAGATCGGACCCACCAGCGACTCCGGTGCGAGCTTCAGACCGGTCTCCTCGAAGGCCTCGCGGACGGCCGCGGCGCGCAGGTCCTCGCCGTTCTCCACGCCGCCGCCGACCGTGAACCAGAAGAACTCCTGGGGGCGTGCGGGGTCGAAGCCCTGGAAGAGCAGCACTCGGCCGGCCGGGTCGGTGAGGACCACGCGGGCGGACGGGCGGGGTTTGAGCATCGCGGCGTCGGACGGGCTGACGGGTTCGGCGATCTCGAAGTACGACGGTTGCGGGGCGGTGCCTGCCAGGCGCAGCCAGCGGACCACTCGGCGGCGGCGCAGCAACAGGGTGTCGCGGACGGCGTCGTTGTGGACGCGGCGGGCCAGCATCACTCGTTCTTCGGCGTCGGCGAGTTCGAAGGCCAGCGCTGGGGCCAAAGTCGAGCGGTCCAGGGCGCCCAGGAGGCCGGAGAGTTCGTTCTCGGCCTGTTCGCGGTCGGCGCGCGACGCGGACTCGGCGCGGGAGGCCGCGGCGGAGAGTTCCGGTACCAGCAGCGTGCGCACCAGGACGGCGCGGCGGCCCAGAGCGGCGTCCACGGCTGCCCAGGCGGCGTCGGTGCGGACGTGCAGGCGGTCCAGGCGGTTCGCGATCTTCAGGATCCAGGCGGCGAGCAGCAGAGCGACGAAAACCACGACGAGCGCGGTGGTCACGGTCGACTCACCCCGCACGGGTCAGCGTTGAACCACTGGGTGAGCCGGCCGTGACCACCTTTGCTCTCGTCTGGAGGAAAAAACGCTGTCATGCCTCGCTCACCCTGCGGGGGTCGGCGGCGATGGCGGTCTCGTAGACGCGCAGCACCTGTGACGCGACCACGGACCAGTCGAAGGCCTGCACCCGAGCCGACGCCAGGTCGACGTACTCGGCGCGCAACGCGGAATCCCTCAGCACCGAGCGCAGCGCGTCGGCCAGGGCGTGGGCGTCTCCGACCGGGAACAGCGCGCCCGCCTTGCCGTCGTCCAGCACACGGCGGAACGCGTCCAGGTCCGAAGCCACCACGGCGGTGCCGGCGGACATGGCCTCGGTGAGGATGATGCCGAACGACTCGCCGCCGGTGTTCGGGGCGACGTAGGCGTCCACGGACCGCAGCATCCTGGCCTTGTCCTCGTCGCTGACCTGGCCCAGCAGGTCGACGCGGTCCGCGAAGCGGCCCTCGAACGGGTCCTCGCCGCGGCCCACGACGAGCAGGCGCAGGTCGGGGAACTCGTCGGCGATCAGGCCGAACGCCTCCCAGAGGATCGGCATGCCCTTGCGCGGTTCGTCGTAGCGGCCGACGAAGCCGATCGTGCCGCCCGCGCGCGGGTAGCCGTCCAAAGTGGACGCCGAGGCGAAGAAGTCGACGTCGACGCCGTTCGGGATCTCCACCGCGTCGCCGCCGAGGTGCTCGACCTGCACGCGCCTGGCCAGCGCGGAGACGGCGATGCGGGCGGTGACCTTCTCCAGGAACGGCTGCAGCACGGGCTGGAACGCCGACAGCATCTTGGAACGCGGCGTCGAGGTGTGGAAGGTGGCGACGATCGGGCCGTCGGCGACCACCAAAGCCAGGAACGACAAGGAGGGCGCGGTGGGCTCGTGCAGGTGCAGGACGTCGAACGAGTGCTCGTCGATCCAGCGGCGAACCCGCGCGTACGAGACCGGACCGAACGACAGCCGCGCCACGGACCCGTTGTACGGGATGGCGACCGCGCGGCCCGCGGACGTGACGAACGAGGGCAGTTCCTGCTCGTCGTCGGCGGGCGCGAAGACGTTCACGTCGTGCCCGAGGCCGATCAGGGCGCGGGCGAGATCGACGACGTGGGCCTGCACTCCTCCTGGCACGTCGAGGGAATACGGGCAGACGATCCCCACCTTCACCGCGCGAGCCTCCTGGCCAGTGCGGCGCGGCGCTTCTCCGGCAGGTCGGCGAGCCAGAGCTTCTGCAGCATGTGCCAGTCGGCCGGGTGCGCGGCGATGTCGGCGGCGAACACGTCCGCGACGGCCTGCGTGGCGGCCTGGACGGTGCCGACCTTGATCGGCGGGTGGATGCGGAAGTGCCAGCCGTCCGCGGTGAACCAGCAGCCGACCGGCAGCAGCGCGGCGCCCGTCGTCGCGGCCAGGTGGGCGGGGCCCGCGGGCATCAGGGTCTGCTCGCCGAAGAACGTCACGGGCACGCCGGACGACGTCAGGTCCCGGTCGCTGAGCAGGCAGACGACCTTGTTGGCGCGCAGGCGTTCGGCGAGCACTGTCGCAGGTGGACGGTCGCCGCCGTTGAGCGGCAGCACCTCGAAACCGAGGGTCTCGCGGAACTCCACGAACTTGCGGTACAGCGACTCGGGCTTCAGCCGCTCGGCCACCGTCGTGAACGTGCCGGAGTGGCCGACGAGCCAGACGCCCGCCATGTCCCAGTTGCCGCTGTGCGGCAGGGCGACGACGGCACCGGTGCCGGCCTGCAGCGCGGCATCGAGGTTCTCCACGCCGGACACCTGCGAGTCGCACTTCTCGTAGGCGGCGCGCAGGTCCATCGACGGCAGCCGGAACGCCTCGCACCAGTACCGCGCGTACGACCGCAGCGAGTCCTGCACGAGTTCGTCGAGCTCTTCCTCGCCGGCCCGCGGCACGACCCGGCGCAGGTTCGTGCGCAACTGGTCGACGCTCTCGCCACCGCGCTTGGCCGCGTAGTCGGCACCGGCCTGGAACAGCCCGCGCGCCCACGACTCCGGCAGCAGACGGATCAGCCGCCACCCGGCGCTGTACCCGAGGGTCGCGAGGTTCACGCGGCCTCCCGCGCCGACTTCGCGACGGCGAAGATCCGCTGCAGCACCGTCACGACCGTCATGACCGCGAGCAGCCACAGCGAGATGGCCATCAGGTACGGCACTCCCAGACCCTGCACACCGGCGCCGATCAGCGCGACGATGAACCGCTCGGCCCGTTCGGCCAGCCCGCCGTCAGCCGCGAGCCCGGATGCGTCGGCGCGTGCCTTGACGTACGAGATGACCTGCGAGGCGACCAGGCAGATGAACCCGGCCGCGGCCGTCCACCGGTCGCCGGTGTCGAACGCGTACCAGGTGAGCGCCGCGAACAGCGCCCCGTCCGCGATGCGGTCGCAGGTGGCGTCGAGCACGGCCCCGAACCTCGTGGGTCCCTGCGCACGGGCCATGGCGCCGTCGATCAGGTCGAGCAACACGAAGAAGG
The DNA here is from genome assembly GCF_044765805.1 of Lentzea sp. NPDC102401. Classification (NCBI taxonomy): domain Bacteria; kingdom Bacillati; phylum Actinomycetota; class Actinomycetes; order Pseudonocardiales; family Pseudonocardiaceae; genus Lentzea; species Lentzea sp. NPDC102401. The sequence goes on from NZ_JBIWKS010000012.1 coordinate 161,552, forward strand.
TCACCAGCGCGCAGCCCAGGAACAGCTGCCCGCGGGGAATGAACCACAGCGCGCTCGCCACGGCACCGATCGTGCCGACCACGGTCACGGCGTTGGGCGTGAGGCCACGCGCCAGCAGCCACGCCCCGATCGGATCGGTGACGCGCGAGACGGACGCGCGAGCGAAGATGTTCAGCATGGCAGGTCGCAGCCTAGCTGGGCTGCCGAAACAGGTGTCCCGCGGGTAAGCGCGGGACGCGGGACACCCCGCGGCGGAAACGTGTCGGCGACTCGCGGGTGCAAGCGGACGCAGAAGCGCCTTCAGCGGACCAGGACGTCCGGGGTCGCGTGCGCACAGACCCGAAGGCGGGCGAGGACGTCCGGAGATCGTGTGCACTCAGGCCCGAGAGCAGGCGAGGACGTCCGGGGATCGCGTGCGCACAGGCCGAGAGCGGGCGAGGGCGGGCCGTGCGAGTGCCGTTCCACACCGGCGACAGCACGCGCGTGCAGCCCGTCCAAACCCCCCTCGCTGAAGCCCCTGGCCCGTCTAACCGAGCCGGCGGTGGTCTTCGGCAATGCGCTTCAGCAGCGCCTGCAACTCCTCCCCTCGCACCGCCAGCCGCTCCAGCCGGCCGAACAGCGCGAGGTACTCGCGCACGTCCAGCGGGTCGGTGATGGTGGCGTTGCCGGTCAGCACGCTGACCGTGACGACGCGTTCGTCGTAGATGTGGAAACCGTGCAGGGCGACCACGTTCGCGTCCGCCGACCACGGGACCACGCCGAGACGGACGTTCGGGCGGCGCTGGATCGCGGCCAGGTGCTCGATCTGTTCCGCCATCAACTCGGCCGGGCCCATCCGCCAGCGCAGCGCGCTTTCGGAGAGCACGAACACGAACTGCTTCGCCAGGTCGTCCATCCGGGCACGCCGGGTGCGCAGGGCGGCCACCGCGGCCTCCTGCTCCGAATGCGGCATCGTCCCCAGCACGGTCCGCAGGTAGGGCTCGGACTGCAACAACGCGGGCACCAGATTTACCTGGAAGAACCTCGATGTCGCTGCCCGCGCCTCCACGCGGCTGATCGTCTGCTGGTGGCGGTGCGCTCCTCGGTGCAGCACGACGCGGCGGGTTTCCGCCTCCGCGTGCAGCGACCTGGCGAGTTCGACCAGTTCGATGCGCGTCTCTCTCGCGGCGGCCAGTTCCGCCACGAGACGCTCCACGTCCGTGACGGACGGAAGCAGCATGCCGTTCTCGATCTTCGACAGCTTTGACTGGCTCATCCCGGTGGCACGGGCGGTGGCCGTGCCGGTCATCTTCGCCTCGGTGCGCAACCGGCGTAGTTCACGCGAAAGCCGCTCTCTCGCTAATCGCGAACGCTCAGGTGCGGTCATGTTCGCACCGTAACCATTCGCACACGGTGAGACGATCGGCCATAGGCGGGGACTTGACTCGCAGTTGACACCTCCAGGTGGGTGATCTCACCTACCTGGAATCGCTTTGTGCTGGTGTTACGTCTCGATCGACTGGAGAAATGTACCCGAAAGATGTAACCGAAAGCCATTCCGCTCGACGTGGAAACAGCCTTGATTGTCGAGTGCGGACAAGCTGAGTGGTTTTTGTCACTCTTTTGTCCAACAATTGGTACGGCTTTCAATCACAACGCCCTCGCTAAACGTCGCGTTTAGCCCGCAATACCGCCCGAACACCCAGCGCGATGGCGTCGAGAATGAGCACAAAGCCGATGAGCCCCAGACCGGGGGCGTCGTCGTGGTCGGCGTACATGATCGCGCCGACTCCGAGCGCGACGAGGAGCACACAGCCCACCAGGGACTGCAGCAGTCTAGGCATAGATCGACTATCACTCGCGATCTATCGAAAGTCAACCGATAGGTGCCGCGAAACGATCAGTCGACGGCCTTCCAGCCGTCCGCCAGCAGCTGCCGGGTCTCCCCCAGCAGCTGCGGCAGCACCTTGGTGTGCCCGATGACCGGCATGAAGTTCGCGTCCCCGCCCCACCGCGGCACCACGTGCTGGTGCAGGTGGGCGGCGATCCCGGCGCCGGCGACGACGCCCTGGTTCATGCCGATGTTGAACCCGTGCGGCGCCGCCACGTGCCGCGCGACCTTCATGGCCCTCTGCGTGAACACGGCGAGCTCCGCGGTCTCGGAGACGGTGAGCTCGGTGTAGTCCGCCACGTGCCGGTACGGCAGCACCATCAGGTGGCCCGGGTTGTACGGGTACAGGTTCAGCAACGCGAAGACCTCGGCCCCGCGCGCGATGATCAGCCCAGCCTCGTCGTCCAGGGACACGACCCGGCAGAACGGGCAGCCCTCCGGCTCGTCGCCGTGGGCCTTTCCCGCGCCCTGGACGTACGACAGGCGGTGCGGGGTCCACAGACGCTGCAACGCGTCGTGGACCCCCACACCGTCCTGCTCGGAGAACTCAGGCGTCACGAGAGCAGTTCCGCCGTGGGCGAGGCGTTCTCACGGCGACCGACCCAGTCGACGATCTGCTCGACGGCCCGCTCCACCGGCACGCCGTTGATCTGCGTGCCGTCGCGGAACCGGAACGACACCGCGTTCGCCTCCACGTCCTTGGCACCGGCCAGGAGCATGAACGGCACCTTCTGCATGGTGTGGTTGCGGATCTTCTTCTGCATGCGGTCGTCGGACGCGTCGACGTCGACCCGGATGCCGGCCTTGCGCAGCACGTCGCGCACCGCGAACAGGTGGTCGGCGTTCTCGGACGTCACCGGGATGCCCATGACCTGCACCGGCGCGAGCCACGCCGGGAACGCGCCCGCGTAGTGCTCGGTCAGCACGCCGAAGAAGCGCTCCACCGAGCCGAACAGCGCGCGGTGGATCATGACCGGGCGCTGGCGGGAGCCGTCCGGGCCGGTGTACTCCAGTTCGAACTTCTCCGGCAGGTTGAAGTCGAGCTGGATGGTCGACATCTGCCAGGTGCGGCCGAGCGCGTCACGGCACTGCACGGAGATCTTCGGGCCGTAGAACGCGGCGCCACCGGGGTCGGGCACGAGCTCCAGGCCGGACTCCTCGGCCACCGAGGCGAGCGTCGCGGTGGCCTCCTCCCAGATCTCGTCGGGGCCGACGAACTTCTGCGGGTTCTTGGTGGAGAGCTCCAGGTAGAAGTCGTCGAGACCGTAGTCGCGCAACAGGTCCAGCACGAACGTCAGCAACGACTTCAGCTCGTCACGAACCTGGTCGCGGGTGCAGAAGATGTGCGCGTCGTCCTGCGTCATTCCGCGCACGCGGGTCAGGCCGTGCACCACGCCGGACTTCTCGTACCGGTAGACGCCGCCGAACTCGAACATGCGCAGCGGCAGCTCGCGGTAGGACCGGCCACGCGCCTTGAAGATCAGGTCGTGGAACGGGCAGTTCATCGGCTTGAGGTAGTAGTCCTGGCCGGGCTTGCGGACCGTGCCGTCCTCGTTGAACTCGGCGTCGAGGTGCATCGCCGGGTACATGCCGTCCTTGTACCAGTCCAGGTGACCGGAGACCTCGAACAGCTTGCCCTTGGTGATGTGCGGCGAGTAGACGAACTCGTAGCCCGCCTCGGTGTGCCGCTGCCGGGAGTAGTCCTCCATGGCCTTGCGGATGATGCCGCCCTTGGGGTGGAACACCACGAGACCGGAGCCGATCTCGTCCGGGAACGAGAACAGGTCAAGCTCGACACCCAGCTTGCGGTGGTCGCGGCGCTCGGCCTCCGCCAGGCGCTCCAGGTAGAGGTCCTGGGCCTCCTGCGACTCCCACGCGGTGCCGTAGATGCGCTGCAGCTGCGGGTTGTTCTCGTTGCCGCGCCAGTACGCCGCCGCCACGCGGGTCAGCTTGAACGCCGGGATGTGCTTGGTGGTCGGCACGTGCGGGCCGCGGCACAGGTCGCCCCAGACCTGCTCACCGGAGCGCGGGTCGAGGTTGTCGTAGATCGTCAGCTCGCCGCCGCCGACCTCCATGATCTCGCTGGTGTCGACGTCGCTCTTGATGTCGACGAGCTCCAGCTTGAACGGCTCGGACGCCAGCTCGGCCTTCGCGGAGTCGATCGACTCGACCACGCGGCGCGAGAACCGCTGCGAGGACTTGATGATCTGCTTCATGCGCTTCTCGAGCGCCTGCAGGTCCTCCGGCGTGAAGGGCTTCTCGACCTGGAAGTCGTAGTAGAAGCCGTCCTTCACCGGCGGGCCGATGCCGAGCTTGGCATCGGGGAACTGCTGCTGCACGGCCTGAGCCAGCACGTGCGCGGCGGAGTGGCGGATGACGCTGCGGCCGTCCTCGGTGTCCGCGGCGACGGCCTCGACCTCGACGTCGACCTGCGGGGTCCACGACAGGTCGCGCAGGTGGCCCTCGGCGTCCTTCACGACGACGATCGCGGCAGGGTCTTTGGCACCCTTGCCCTGGAGACCGGCTTCGCGCACGGCCGTGCCCGCCGTCGTCCCAGCCGGAACCACCACGCGCGGCGGATTCTGGGCGACTGCTGGGCGCGACTCGGACACGGTGACTCCTACGTTCGAAGATGCGGATTGCAGATCAGATGTTATCGGTGCTCAAGATGGACATGACGATCGCGTCGTGGAAGACGCCGTCCCAGAGCAGGGCGTCCCTCAGCCGGCCCTCCTCGCGGAAGCCGAGCTTCTTGTAGACGTGGATGGCCCGGTCGTTGAAGTCGTACACCTCCAGGTCCACCCGGTGGAGGTCGCGCTCGTCGAACGCGTGGTCCAGCACGTGCCTGATCGCGATCGATCCGTAGCCCCTGCCGAAACCGCCCCACAACGCGATCCGCATGCCCGCCGACCTGTTGTGCGGATTGATGGTGAGCACGACCTCGCCGAGGAACTTCCCGTCCTCCGTCATCGCACGGGTGTAGCGGTTCGGATCGTTCAGGGTCCGCTCGATGTAAGCCTCGTAATCCTCCAGCGTGAACGTCCCGTGAGTACCGGTGAGCCGATTGACCTCGTCGTTCGCCCCGCAAGCGGCCATCTCGGCCGCGAACTCCGCGCGCAGAGGTACGAGTTCCATGCTCCGATTGAAGCCGGTGGGCGCAAGCGGATTCCGTCCGTGACAGCTACGTACACGCTTCTGAGTGGTTTTTCGGATGCGTCCGAGCGCCCTGGGCGAGCACTCTGTTGTCTCCCGGCCCGCCGAATGGAGCATCGATCATGTCCGACCTGGTCGTCGAATGCCCGGTCCGCCTCACCGAGTCCAACCGGGACGAACTGCGCCTGCTCTACGCCGACCTGCGCGACCACTACGCACGGCGAGACGCCCGCAACGGCACGCGCACGACGTTGCACTTCCTGTGGACGGGCGTCATGGACGACGAGCTCTTCGGCGCGACCTACGCCGACCAGCGGCACGTTTTCGCTGGTTCCAGGCCTGTCATGAACTCGCTGAGGCAACCTGAAGGACTTCAGGAAACGAACAGGTGGCTGTCAGCCACAGCTCAGCAGGACGGCGCATCGTTGAGAACATGAGCGAGCAGGGACAGACGCCTCCACCGCAGGAGCCGTCCAAGAACGATCCGCGGGCTGCGCAGCCCGCACCGGACCAGGCCACCACCCCGCTGCCGGCCGACGCGGCCCGGTCTGGCCAGCAGCCGACCACCGAACTGCCGGCCACCCCGGCGGCCGAGACCCCGGCAGCACCGGCGGCCACCCAGGCCACGACGGCCGCGGAGGCCCCGGCAGCACACGCACCGGCGGGCCCGCCGCCCCCTCCGACCGCGACTGCGACCCCTTCGGCTGTGGCACCGGCACCCCGTGGCCGAGCGAGGCGTTTCGCGGGGCACCGCGCCACCCAGCTGGTCGCCGTGGGCCTGCTGGGTCTCGTCCTCGGCGGCGGCATCGTGGGAGCCGTCGCCGCTAACCGATTCGACGACCGCGGCGGCCCCGGCCACGTGCGGATGTACGAACGCGGCGAGCGCGGACCCGATCGCGGCCCCGCCCGCGGTGGCGACCGCGGCGACCAGCGCGGCCCGTTCGGCGAGGGCCGTCCCGGCGACCGCTTCGAGCGGTGACCCGACCGAGCGCGCGACTCACGACCCGATCCCCGACGACGTGAGTCGCGCGCTCCCCAAAACCCGGAACGCGCGCCCCGCCGGAATTAGTCCCCCTCGTTCTGCGGCGGCGCGCGTTCCGTCCATGCCTCGGTTCCAGTGGCGCGTCGCTAGTGCGGCTGCGGTCCCAGCCTGATCGCCAGCAGTTGACGCCGCAGGACCTTCCCGGTCGCGTTGCGCGGCAGCTGCGGCACGACCACGACCTCGCGCGGAACCTTGTGCCGCGCCAGCCGGGTGCGCACGAACTCGCGCAGCTCCCGCACGTCGATCCGTGCGCCCGCGACCGGCACGACGAACGCGCGCAACCGTTGCCCGTACTCGGGATCCGGTACGCCGAGCACCGCCGCGTCGCGCACGCGGTAGTGCGTCATGAGCAGGTTCTCGACCTCTACCGGGTACACGTTCTCGCCGCCGGACACGATCATGTCGTCCTCGCGGCCGTCGAAGTACAGCCGGCCGCTGGGGTCGAAGTGGCCGAGGTCGCCGGTCGCGACGAGTCCGTCGATGGACTCCTTCTGCGTGCCGTCGGTGTAGAGGTCAACGGTCAGTGAGCCGCGCACGTAGATCTTGCCCGTCACGAACGACCGCGTGATGCGGTTGCCCTCGGCGTCGTAGATGCGCACGACGCAGTTGTGCGGTGGCAGGCCGACGCTGGACGGCGCGGCGGCGAGGTCCTCCGGTGTGGCGACGGTGGCGACGGCTACTTCCGTTGAGCCGTAGAGGTTGTAGAGCACCGGTCCGAGGACGGCCTGGGTGCGTTCGACGAGGCCCGGCGGGATCGGCGCGCCGGAGGAGAACACGACGGCCAGGTGCGAGAGGTCGAACGAGTCGATCACGTGGCGTTCGAGTTCCATGATGCGTTGCAGCATCGTCGGCACCAGGACGAGCGTCGTGCAGCGCTGGCCCTGCACCGACCACAGCGTCTTGCGCGGGTCGAAGCGGCGGTGCAGCACGGCGCGCGAACCCAGCGACATCGCGAGCGTCAGGTGCGAGTAGCCGACGGAGTGGAAGATCGGCGCGGCGATGAACGTCGACTCGCCGGAGTGCATCGGGATGCGGTCGAGGAAGTCGGACGCGGTCAGCACCGACTTGATCTCACGGGCGGTGCCCTTGGGGGTGCCGGTGGTGCCGGACGTCAACTGGATCACGACGCCCGGTTCGCGCGGCGGTTCGAGCTCTCCGCGCGGTGCCTTGGCGACCAACTGGTCCAGTGTCGGCGTGCGGCGGTCCAGTCCGTCGCGCGACCACGCGAGCCAGCGCGGGATCGATGGCGGCAACTGGTGGAACAGCGGCGTGAACTCCTCGTCGTGAATGACGAGCGACGCGCGTTCACGTTGCAGCAGATCCATGACGACCGGTGCGCCGAATCCCGTGTTCACCAGCAGCACGCGCACACCGAGTTTCGCGCACGCCAGCAGCGACTCGACCGTGCCGCGGTGGTTGCGGCACATCAGCGCGACGACGTGCGTGTGCTGGACCCCCAGCGCGCGCAATCCCTGTGCGATCGCGTTGGAACGCCGGTCGAGTTGTCTGTACGTCACCGAACCGCGGTCGTCGACGATGGCGACGCCGTCCGGATTCAGCCGGACGGAACGGCGCAGCGCCGTCACGTTCGGCCCCCAGACCTGGACCTCTCTCAAAGCCTGCACGGACATCTTGACGTTCGTGAGACTCACCATGCCCGCTTCGGACAAGACACGGAGTGAGTGCACCTTGCCCATGGCGTCGCGAAACACCTTGCGCAACCCTGGCATCAACAGCTCCTTGCGCTGCAAGTCCCCGAGGTTTCGGACGGTAACCGCCCGAAAGCCCTACGCCAAGTGTTGTTCGATGCGGAATGTGCATGACAACGGGACATTTGGACTTGAAAACGTTTTCAGGTCGTCTGGTTCGTGTTCGGGACCTTTCCACACTGCTGCGTTCGCGGGAGTCTGACCGGTCAGACCAAGAAACCGCGCAACAACGACGCCGTTCCGTCGAGGTGTTCGGCCATGGCCTGACGGGCCGTGGCCGGGTCTCCGTCCAAAATGGAGGCGATGATGCGCTCGTGCTGGGCGTTGGAGTGCGCGAGGTTCGGTTCGAGCAGCGGGATGTGGTCCAGCAGCTCGTTGGCGCGCATCCGCGACTCGGCGACGGCGGCGGTGAGGGCCGCGGACCCGGTGGCCTCGGCGATCGCCAGGTGCAGCCGCGAGTCCTTGCGCCGATATTCCACGAGCGATGAGGTGGAGGCTTCTTCCAGCCGGGCGCGCAGTCCGCGTCGTTCGGCGGGCCCCAGCGACCGTCCCGCCGCCGTCTCCGCGGCGCCCGTCTCCAGCACCTTCCGCAACGTCAGCACGTCGTGGAGGTCGCCGAACTCCTTGCCGGGAGCGGACTTCGGCAGCACCTCGTTGACGAACGTGCCGCCGTACCGTCCCCTTCGGGACTCTACGTAATGGTTCTCCTGCAACGACCTGATGGCCTCGCGCACGGTCACCCGGCTCACGCCGAGCCGGGTGGCCAGTTCCCGTTCGGACGGCAGCCGCTCACCCGGCGCGACGACGCCGAGCCGGATGGACTGCATGAGCCGTTCGACGGTCTCCTCGAAGGCGTTGCCCGCCCGCACCGGGCGGAACAACGCCTCCTGCGCGTGCTCCATCATCGCTAGAGCGGTGTCACGTACGCGCCGGCGATGCCGCCGTCCACGAGGAAGTTCGACGCCGTCATGAACGACGAGTCGTCGGACGCCAGAAACGCGACCGCCGCGGCGATTTCCTCAGGTTCGGCGAACCGACCGAGCGGTACGTGGATCAGGCGCCGTGCGGCCCGCTCCGGGTCCTTCGCGAACAGTTCCCGCAACAGCGGCGTGTTGACCGGGCCGGGCGACAGGGCGTTGACGCGAATGCCCTCGCGGGCGAACTGCACACCGAGCTCACGCGACATCGCGAGCACGCCGCCCTTCGACGCCGTGTAGGAGATCTGCGACGTCGCCGCGCCCATCGTCGCGACGAACGACGCGGTGTTGATGATCGAGCCCTTGCCGTTGGCCTGCATGTGCGGAAGCGCGTACTTGCAACACAAATAAACCGATGTGAGGTTCACCTTCTGCACGCGCTCCCACGCCTCGATGCCCGTGGTGAGGATCGAGTCGTCGTCGGGCGGCGAGATGCCGGCGTTGTTGAACGCGATGTCCAGCTTGCCGTAAGTGTCCACAGTGGTCTGGAAAAGCGCTTTGACCTGTTCCTCGTCGGTCACGTCGACCTGGACGAACAGTCCGCTCACCTCGTCCGCGGCCGCTTTGCCCGACGCGAGGTCGAGATCGGCGACGACGACCTTCGCGCCCTCGCTCGCGAACCTGCGCACGGTCGCGAGGCCGATCCCACTGCCGCCACCCGTCACGACGGCCACGCGGCCTTCGAGTCGCTGCACCATCTGTTGTTCTCCTCGGGTTCGCCTGGAATCAGGTAGCGATGAAGACGTTCTTGACTTCGGTGAACGAGTCGAGCGCGTCCGGGCCGAGCTCACGGCCGAGGCCCGACTGCTTCACCCCGCCGAACGGCGTCCAGTAGCGGACGGACGAGTGCGAGTTCACCGACAGGTTCCCGGCCTCGACCGCGCGCGAGACGCGGATCGCGCGGCCGACGTCGTTCGTCCAGATCGACCCGGACAGCCCGTACTCGGAGTCGTTCGCGATCCGGATCGCGTCGGCCTCGTCGGTGAACGGCAGCACGACGACGACCGGTCCGAAGATCTCCTCGGTGACCGTCACGTGGCTGGCTGGAGGCGTCAGAACCGTGGGCGGGAACCAGAAACCAGGTCCGTCCGGCGACGATCCGCGGAACGCGACGTGGGTGTCGTCTGGGACGTAAGACGCGACCTTGTCCAGGTGCGCCGCGGTGATGAGCGGCCCCATCTCGGTCGCCTCGTCGCCGGGCTCGCCGACCTTGACGCCCTTGACCGCGGGTTCCAGCAGTTCCATGAACCTGTCGTAGACGCTGGCCTGAACGAGGATGCGCGACCGGGCGCAGCAGTCCTGCCCGGCGTTGTCGAACACGCCGTACGGCGCCGTGGCGGCGGCCTTCTCCAGGTCGGAGTCCGCGAAGACGATGTTCGCCGACTTGCCGCCCAGTTCCAGGGTCACCCGCTTCACCTGGTTCGCGCAGCCCGCCATGATCTGCTTGCCGACCTCGGTCGAGCCGGTGAAGACGACCTTGCGCACCAACGGATGCGTGACGAACCGATTGCCGACGACGCTGCCCTTGCCCGGCAGGACCTGGAACACGCCCTCCGGGATGCCCGCCTCCAGCGCCAGCTCGCCGAGCCGGATCGCGGTCAGCGGCGTCACCTCGGCGGGTTTCAGAACCACCGTGTTGCCGGCCGCGAGTGCGGGCGCGAACCCCCAGCCCGCGATGGGCATCGGGAAGTTCCACGGCACGATCACGCCGACGACGCCGAGCGGTTCGTGGAACGTGACGTCGAGCCCGCCCGCGACCGGGATCTGCTTGCCGAACAGGCGTTCCGGGGCGGCCGAGTAGTACTGGAGCACGTCGCGGACGTTGCCCGCCTCCCACCGCGCGTTGCCGATGGTGTGCCCGGAGTTCTCGACCTCCAGCCGCGCCAGTTCCTCGACGTGCGAGTCGACGATCTCCGCGAACTTCCGCAGCAGCCGGGCGCGATCGCCGGGGGCGACGTTCCGCCAGCTCTCGAACGCCTTCTGCGCCCGGCCGATCGCCGCGTCCGTGTCGCCGAGAGTGGCGTGCGGCACGGACCGCACGACCTTCTCGGTGGCGGGGTTGATGACGTCAAAGGTCACGACGCTTTACTCCTTGCGGCGGCTACGAGAGCTTCGAAAAGCCTCAGGTCCTCGATGTCCTGTTCCGGGTGCGACTGCACGCCGACGACGAACCGCGCTCCGTCCAGCTCAACGGCTTCCACGGTCCCGTCGGGTGCCTTCGCGGTGACGCGCAGCCCGTCCGCCACGCGGTCCAGCGACTGGTGGTGATGGCACTGAACGGTCGTTCGATCGCCCAGGATCGCGTACAGCTGGGTATCGGCGGCGACCGTGATGTCGGTGCTCCCGAACACGCCGGGTGCCTCGTTGTGGCCCTCGATGTGCTGGTGCAGCGTGCCTCCGAGCGCCACGTTGAGCACCTGCATGCCGCGGCACACGCCGAGCACCGGCAGGTCGAGCTTCAGCGCGGCCTCGACGAGCGCGAACTCGGCGTCGTCGCGGGCGCGGCTCGGTTCGCCGGTCCGTTCGTGCTTCTCGGCTCCGTAGGCGGCGGGGTCGACGTCGGCGCCGCCCGCGATCACCAGGCCGTCGAGGAACCCGATGGTCTCGGCGTTCCAGGTGCCGACCGGCGGCAGCATGACGGGGTTGCCGCCCGCCTCGACGACGCAGTCGAGGTAGCCGCGGTAGAGCACCGCCGCTTCCACGTCCCAGAGCCCGAAGCGCGTGCGCTCCAGGTACGTGCTGATGCCGATGAGCGGCTCAGAGACGCTCAAACCCGCGCACCTTCTCCCAGTCCGTGACCGCCGCCTCGAACGCGGTCAGCTCGACCTTGGCCGCGTTCAGGTAGTGGTCGACGACGTCCTTGCCGAACGCGTCGCGCGCGATCGTGCTGCCCGCCAGCAGTTCCGCGGACTCCTTCAAAGTCGTCGGCACGGTCGGCCGGTCGGACGCGTAGGCGTTGCCGACGAACTCGTCCTCCAGTTCCAGCTTCTGCTCGACGCCGTGCAGGCCCGCCGCGATCAGCGCCGCCACCGCGAGGTACGGGTTCACGTCACCGCCGGGAACCCGGTTCTCGAACCGCAGCCCGTGACCGTGGCCGACGACCCGCAGCGCGCACGTGCGGTTGTCACGACCCCACGCCACCGCGGTCGGCGCGAACGAGCCCTTCACGAAACGCTTGTAGGAGTTGATGTTCGGCGCGAGGAAGTAGGTGAGCTCCCGCAGCCCGGCCAGCTGACCCGCCAGGAAGTGCTTCATCAGCTGCGACATGCCGTGGCCCTCGGCGAAGACCGGCTCGCCTTCCTTGGAGCGCAGGGAAAGGTGAATGTGGCAGGAGTTGCCCTCGCGTTCGTTGTACTTCGCCATGAACGTGAGCGCTTTGCCCTGCTGTGCCGCGATCTCCTTGGAGCCGTTCTTGTAGATGGCGTGCTGGTCGCACGTGCGCAGCGCCGTCGTGTACTTGAACGCGATCTCGTGCTGTCCGGGGTTGCACTCGCCCTTGGCCGACTCGACGACCATGCCCGCGCCCGTCATGCCGTTGCGAATGGCCCGCAGCAACGGTTCCACGCGCGCGGTGCCGAGCAGCGAGTAGTCGACGTTGTACTGGTTCGACGGCGTGAGGTTGCGGTAGCCGGCGTTCCACGCCTGCTCGTAGGAGTCGTCGAAGAGGATGAACTCCAGTTCGGTGCCGACGTAGCAGTCCAGTCCGAGCTCGGCGAGCCGGTCGAGCTGCTTGCGCAGGACCTGGCGCGGCGAGGCGACCACCGGGTCGCCGTTCTCCCAGACGACGTCGCACATGACGAGCGCGGTGCCCTCCTGCCACGGCACGCGCCGGAGCGTCTCCACGTCCGGCTTCATCACGAAGTCGCCGTACCCGCGCTCCCAGCTCGACATCTCGAAGCCGCTGACCGGGTTCATCTCGACGTCGACGGCGAGCAGGTAGTTGCAGCCCTCCGCGGAGTGCCCGAGGACCTCGTCGAGGAAGTACTGAGCGGCGCAACGCTTGCCCTGCAGGCGGCCCTGCATGTCCACGATCGCGACCAGGACGGTGTCGATCTCACCGGCGTCCACGGCCTCGCGCAACTCCTCGACGGTCAGCATCCCGACGGTCCTCCAAAGGTATGTCTGCGAGCCATTGGCCGCACCATCTTGACACCACTGGGTGGCGAGCGCCACCCTCGACCACCGTCTAAAGGACTGGACGGAGTCCAATTGAGGAGGACGCCGATGAGTCACGATGCAGACAGTCCCCCAACCCCCTCACGGTCGGCCGACGAACAGCGGCTGCACGAGCTCGGCTATGCGCAGGAGCTCTCCCGGACCATGTCCGGCTTCTCCAACTTCGCGGTGTCGTTCACGATCATCTCGATCCTCTCCGGCTGCCTCACCCTGTACGGCTTCGGCATGAACACAGGTGGTCCCGCGCTGATCGTGTGGGGCTGGCCGTTCGTCGGCCTGATGACGCTGATCGTCGGCCTGGCGATGGCGGAGGTCTGCTCGAGCTACCCGACGGCGGGCGGGCTGTACTACTGGGCGGCGAAGCTCGCGCCGAGCAACGGCGCCGCCTGGTCGTGGTTCACCGGCTGGTTCAACTTCCTCGGCCAGGTCGCGGTGACCGCGGGCATCGACTTCGGCGCGGCGTTCTTCATCAACGCGTTCCTCGACCTGCAGTTCGGCTTCGCGGCCACGCCCCCGCACACGATCCTGATCTTCGGCATCGTCCTCGTGCTGCACGGGTTGCTCAACACGTTCGGCGTCAAGCTCGTCTCGCTGTTGAACGACATCAGCGTGTGGTGGCACATCGTCGGCGTGCTCGTCATCGTCGGTGCTCTGGTGATCCTGCCGTCGGAGCACCAGTCCGCGTCATGGGTCTTCACGACGTTCGTCAACAACACCGGCTGGTCGTCGGCGTTCTACGTCGGCATGCTCGGGCTTCTGCTGGCGCAGTACACCTTCACCGGGTACGACGCCTCGGCGCACATGACCGAGGAGACGCACGACGCGGCCCGCAGCGGACCGCGCGGCATCGTGATGTCGATCGTGGTGTCGCTCATCGCGGGCTGGGTGCTGCTGGTGGGCATCACGTTCGCGATCCGCGACTACGACGGTGCCATCGCGAGCTCGACGGGCGTGCCCCCGGCGCAGATCTTCATCGACGCGCTCGGCGTGACCGGCGGCAAGCTCCTGCTGCTGATCGCGATCGGCGCGCAGCTGTTCTGCGGCATGTCGTCGGTCACCGCGAACTCGCGGATGATCTACGCGTTCTCCCGTGACGGCGCGCTGCCGGCGTCGCGGGTGTGGCACAAGATCAACAAGCGCACCCGGACGCCCACCAACGCGATCTGGCTGGCCGCCGGCGGCGCGTTCGTGCTCGGCCTGCCGTACCTGTGGAACGCGACCGCGTACGCCGCCGTCACGTCGATCGCGGTGATCGGCCTCTACATCGCGTACGTGCTGCCGACCCTGCTGCGGCTGCTGCAGGGCGACCGGTTCCAGCGCGGGCCGTGGCACCTCGGCAGGTGGAGCAGGCCGATCGGCGTCATCGCGGTGGCGTGGGTCCTGTTCATCACCGTGCTGTTCATGCTGCCCCAGGCCAGTCCGGTGACGGCGAAGACGTTCAACTACACGCCGATCGCCGTGCTGGTCGTGCTCGGGTTCGCGGGCATCTGGTGGCTCGTGTCCGCGCGGAAGTGGTTCACCGGCCCCAAGGTCCAGGGCACGCCGGAGGAACTGGCCGCGATCGAACGGGATCTCGACTCGGTCTGAGCAGGCGAACGTCGATCCTCGGCGGCACGGACCTCGTCGGCCGTGCCGCCGCTTTGCGTCCGGGTGGACGCGGTGCCCCTAACGAGGTGCAGCATCCCCCTAACGGGTGATGGTCGGCCCCTAAGGAGCTCGGCCGCCCGAAATCTAGGGATCACGCCCGATGTCAGGGGGACGTTGATCTCAATACGGTTCCTGGCGACATCCCCCGAACCGCCGTAGGAGCTTCACTTCCATGATGCAGCAGGACATCCAGCCGGCCACCCCGCAGCAGCCCGTTCAGCCCGCCGCGCCCGCACCGGCCACCCCGGCGGCCGTGCCTCAGGAGGCCCAGCCGGCCACGCTGCAGGAGTTCGCCCTGAACCTCCTGAACGACCCGGCGGCCCTGTCTGCGTTCAACCTCGACCCCGAAGGCGTCCTGGGATCCTGCGGCCTGAACGACATCACCCCCGGTGACGTCCAGGAGATCCTCCCGCTGGTGCTCGACGCCGTCTCGATCGCGGACGTCGACGGCCTCTCGTCCTACAGCGCCCTCACGGGCCTCGCGGACCTCGACGCCGCCAACGGTCTCGTCGGCGACCTGTCCGGCCACGGCGACGTGTCGGGCACGCTCGACGGCGTCACCGGTCTCGTCCCCGGCTTCAGCGACCTGGGTGGCGTCACGGACCTCGGCAACGTGACGGACCTCGGCAACGTCACCGACCTGTCCGGTGTCACGAGTCTTGCCGGCACCGGCGACGTGCTCGGCACGGTGACCGGCGTGACGGACGTCAACGGCGTTCTCGGCACCGTCACCGGTGTGACCGACGTCGTGTCCGTCGACGGCGTGCCCGGTGTGCTCGGCGCCGTCACCACCGACGTCACGACCGTCACCGACGTGGTCCACGAGGTCGTCCCGGACGTCGCGCCGGTCGCCGGCGTGCACGACACCGTCCACGACACCGTCGGCAACGCGCTCGGCGGCGACGTGCTCGGCGGCGTCACCGATCTCGACCTGCTCGACGGCGTCGGCGGCCTGACCGAAGGCCTCCACCTGGGCCTCTGATCTGATGCTCGAATGAGCAGACGAGCGTTGATCCTCGGCGGCACGGGCCTCATCGGCCGTGCCGCCGCTCGGCGTCTGCGGGAGGCCGGTTGGACCGTCGACGCCCCCGGCCGTGAGGTCGATCGCGGCGATCCCGAAGCCCTGGCCGCCGCGATGGGCGACGGCGCCGACCTCCTCGTCGACACCCTCTGCTACTCCGTCGCCGACGCGCGCACGCTGATGCCATTGGCGCGCAAGGCCATCTCGACAGTGATGATCTCCGCCAAGGCCGTGTACGTGGACTCTCACGGACGCCACGCGAACTCCTCCGAGCCGCCGCGCTTCGACGCCCCGGTGACCGAGGACCAGCCGACGCTCGCACCACTCGACTCGGACCCGTTCACCCGCGAGGGATACGGGCCGAACAAGGTCGCGGCGGAGCGAACGCTTCTCGACAGCGGCCTGCCGGTCACCGTGCTGCGACCGTCCAAAGTGCACGGTCCGGGCAACAAACGGCCGTTGGAGCAGTACTTCGTCGAACGGATCCTCGCCGGGAACAAGGTCGTCGTGCTGGCGTCACGCGGCAAGGGCGTCGACCACCCGACCTCCACCGCGAACCTCGCCGCGCTGATCGAGACCGCCGCCCTGCGCCCCGGCGCGCGCGTGCTGAACGCCGCCGACCCGGACGCCCCGAACGGCCTGGAGATCTCCCGGATCATCGCGGGCTCGCTCGGCCACGAGTGGCACGAGATCCTGCTGGACCACGACCAGGCCGGCCGCCACCCGTGGCACCGCGGCTTCGTCCTGGACACGTCCGCCGCTCTCGCACTCGGCTACCGGCCGGTCGGCGACTACGCGGCCACCGTCCAGGAGACGCTCCGCGACCTCGTTTCGAGCAGGTCGTGGCAGGATCGGTCGCGTGAGTGACATTCAACGTGTGGGAGTCGTCGGTTCCGGGCTCATGGGCTCCGGAATCGCCGAGGTGAGTGCCCGTGCCGGCCTCGACGTCATCGTCGCCGAGGTCAACGCGGGCGCGGCCGAGGCAGCGCAGGGGCGGATCGCCACCTCGCTGGCCAGGGGCGTCAAGTCGGGCAAGCTCAGCGAGGAGGACCGCGACGCCGCCCTGGGGCGCATCCGGTTCACCACGGACATGGGCGAGTTCGCCGACCGGCAGTTCGTGGTCGAGGCGGTCGCCGAGAACGAGCAGATCAAGACGGACGTCTTCACCACGCTCGACAAGGTCGTGAAGGACGAGGACGCCATCTTCGCGTCCAACACGTCGTCCATCCCGATCATGAAGCTGGGCATGGCCACCGGCCGCCCCGAGCAGGTCATCGGCGTGCACTTCTTCAACCCGGTGCCGGTGCTCAAGCTCGTGGAGATCGTGCCGTCGCTGCTGACCGGCGCCACCACCCAGGTCCGCGCCGAGGCGTTCGTGCGCGCCACGCTGGGCAAGGAGGTCATCCGCTCGCAGGACCGCGCCGGCTTCGTGGTCAACGCGCTGCTGATCCCCTACCTGCTCTCCTCGATCCGCATGCTGGAGTCCGGCTTCGCCTCGGCCGACGACATCGACAACGGCATGGTGCTCGGCTGCGCGCACCCGATGGGTCCGCTGCGCCTCACCGACCTGATCGGCCTCGACACCACGAAGGCCATCGCCGAGTCGATGTACGACGAGTTCAAGGAGCCGCTGTACTCGCCGCCGCCGCTGCTGCTGCGCATGGTGGACGCGGGCCTGCTGGGCAAGAAGTCGGGCCGGGGTTTCCACAACTACGCCAAGTAGTGCCGGAGAGCTGGACCGTTGACGGCGACCACCTCGCACCCGGCGAGGTGGTCGCCGCTTTGCGCGCGAGGATCAGTGCCGGGCACCTCGAAACCTGGCTGACCAGCGAGTCCGGCCGCATGCTCGCCTTCGTGACCAACGCCGAGCGCGCCATGGTGATGCTGCTCGACGGGGAAGGCGACCCCGGTGAACACGCAACAGACCCGGAAGCCACAGGCTCCAGCGGCGGTTTCGTGCTCTCCAACGGCCAGAACGACGAGTACCCGGACACGGACACCGTGCCGATCGACGAGGCGCTCAGGCTCGTCGAGCACGTCGTCCGCGAGGGTTCCTGACCCGCGGACGCGCGCCACGTGAGCGATCGCTAGACCGCGGCCAGCCGGTTCATCGAGTGCTGGATCAGCCCGACGAGCACGGCCTTCGAGGACTCCCGGTTCCGCGCGTCGCACAGCAGCACCGGGATCGCCTCGTCCAGGTCCAGGGCGTGCCGGACCTCGTCCACCGTGTACTGCTGAGACCCGTCGAAGCAGTTCACGGCGACGATGAACGGGATCCCGCGGTGCTCGAAGAAGTCGATCGAGGGGAACGACGAGTCGAGGCGCCGCGTGTCCACCAGGACCACGGCGCCGATGGCACCGGTCGCCAGCTCGTCCCACATGAACCAGAACCTGTTCTGGCCCGGCGTGCCGAACAGGTAGAGCACCACCTTGGTGTTGATGGTGATGCGGCCGAAGTCGAGGGCGACGGTGGTGGTGTCCTTGCCCTCGATGCCCGCGAGGTCGTCGACGTGCACACCGGCCTCGGTGAGCAGTTCCTCGGTCCGAAGCGGCGGGATCTCGGACACCGACGCGACCATGGTGGTCTTGCCGGTGCCGAACCCGCCCGCGATGACGATCTTGACCGCGGTCGGCACGTTCAGCTGGCCATCAGATCCCACGAACACCATCCAGTACGGCCTGCAGGAGATCCCGGTCGGGAATCTTGGGGGTGGAGTTCTGCACGAGCACGTCGCCACGCTCGATGAGGTCCGACAGCAGGACCTTCACCACGACGAGCGGCACGTCGAGGTAGGCGGCGACCTCGGCGACCGAGAGCGGGCGTGCGCACAGTGCCATGATCTCGCGATGTTCGACCATCAGCGACGTCTGGTCGGACGCAAACGCGGAGGCACGGACCTGCGTGACCAGATGAAGGTCAGGCGCGTTCGGCCGGGTGCGGCCGCGCACCATCGCGTAGGGCCGCACCAACGGTCCCGCGGCCTCGTCGTACCACCAGTCGTCGCGCCCGGTCATCAGCGCGACTCACGCGCCGAGGGCACAGTCGCCGTCTCCTGGCGCGGAGCCGACGACAGGTACGTGCCCACCCTCTTGACCAGCATGTTCATCTCGTAGGCGATCATGCCCATGTCCGCGTCCTCCTCGCCCAGCACGGCCAGGCAGGCACCGTGACCGGCGGCCGTCACGAAAAGATACGCGTGTTCCATCTCCACGATCGTCTGCCGGACGGCGCCACCTCCGAAGTGCCGGCCGGTGCCGCGGGCGAGCGACTGGAACGCCGACGCCATCGCGGACAGGTGCTCCGAGTCGTCGCGGGACAGCCCGGCCGAGCGGCCGAGCAGGAGTCCGTCCGCCGACAGCACGACCGCGTGGCGGGCGCCGACCACTCGCTGGATCAGGTCCTCCAGCAACCAGTTCAGTTCGCCGTGCTGGCTTGCGTTGTCCTTCATGACGAGGGGGCTCCTTCTGATCTCCAGTCGTCGGTCAGCCGGGCGTCACGGGTGCCGCGCTGGAACGCGGCCAGTCCGTCACGGGATCGCTCGGCCAGCCTTTCGCCGGTCACCGGCTCGGCGGGTGGCGGCTCCTCCGAGGACTGCATGAGCTGCGGCGCGAGGTTCTGCCGCTTCTTCCTGCGGGGAAGGGGTGCCTTCCCGTCCTGGGCCGGAGGTGCCGCGGGGGTCGGTTCCTCCACCGATGCTTCTGCTGCGGACACGGCCGCGGGGGCAACTGGGCTCATATCAGGTTCTACGAGCGCCCTCAGCCCCGCGTTCAGTGCCTCCTGCACTTCGGGATTCACCTTCACGGGAAAGCTCGGGTGGTCCGCGCCGTGGCCGTGGTACGTGTCGTGGAACGACTGCACCGGCATCTGCGTGGTCTCGGTGATGTCGCCGGCGGCGTTGTGCGGGGCGACGATGTTCGGCGGCAGGACGCACAACGCGACCGTGCCGCCGTAGGGCGAGTCGCGCAACTCCACCTTGATGCCGCGCCGGGCGGCGAGTCTGGCGACGACGAACAGTCCCAGCCGGGACTCGCCGCGGAACGCCATCGTCTCGAAGTCGGGCGGGTTGGAGAGCTTCGCGTTGGCCTGCAGGCGTTCCTCCTGCGTCATGCCGAGGCCGTGATCCTCGATCTCGATCACGATCCCGTGCGGCACGGCGTTGGAGTGGACGATCACCTCGGAGCGCGGCGAGGAGAACGCCGTCGCGTTGTCGACGAGTTCCGCGAGCAGGTGGATGGTGTCGGCGACGGCCACGCCCACCAGCGCGCGGTCCGGCACCGGGTTGACCCTGACCCGGACGTACTGCTCGGTCTCGGCGACCGCGGACCGCAGGACGTCGCTCAGGCGCACCGGCTTGCGCCACTGCCTGCCCGGCTGCTCCCCGGCGAGGATGATCAGGTTCTCCGCGTTGCGGCGGGCGCGGGTGGCCAGGTGGTCGAGCTGGAACAGCGAGTCGAGCCGCTCGGGGTGCTCCTCCTCGCGCTCCAGCTTGTCGAGGATCTTGATCTGCCGGTGCACCAGGCCCTGGTTGCGGTGCGCGATGTCGAGGAAGACCCGGTTCACGCCCTCGCGTGCCTGCGTCTCCTTCACCGCCGCCGCGACCGCCGTGTACTGGGCGGCGTTGAACGCGTCCGCGACCTGGCCGATCTCGTCGTTGCCGTAGTCGAGCGGCGGCATGTCGCGGTGGACGTCCACCTGCTCGCCGCCGCGCAGCCGCGCCACGATGTGCGGCAGCCGTTCCTGCGCGAGCCGCAGCGTGTCCTCCCGCAGCGACGCCAGCCGGGTGACCAGGGCGCGCGAGACGAGCCGGTTCGAGATGCGCAACGCCAGCACGATGCCGACGACGACTGCGAGCAACGCGATCAGGCTGCCGATGAGCACCGCGGCGACCCGGCTGTTGGCCTTGTCGAGACCGAGGTCGGCGGCGTCGCGGGCCTGCGTGACGGCGAGCCCGACGAGGTTGTCGTGCACCGGCGCGGCCACCCCGCGCCACTGCGCGTCGGTCACCGTCGCGTCGGAGTTGATGATCCGGCCTTCGAGATCGAGCAGCGACCGGTATTCGGTGCTGCCACGCAGCGCGTCGTACAGCGAGCGCGGCTGCTCCAGCGCGAACGGGATCGTGGCGTCGAGACTCGAGTGGTACGCGCCGACCAGCCGGGCGAACTCGACCCGTTCGGCCGGGGTGAACCTGCCGTTGAGCAACCCGCGCGAACCGATCGTGGCACCGCGTGACAGCCAGTCCGCGGCCTGGAAGATCGTGACGGCCTGGACGTTCGCCTGGCTCGCCTCCGAGTCGGGCACCAGACGCGCCTGCCGGGCGAGCAGCGCGACGCCCGAGTCGAGCAGGCTGTTGTAGTAGTCGTAGACGGCCTGGGGGTTCGCCGACCCCGAGTCGATGCGCGTGCGCTGCTGAGGCAGCTCGTTCAGCACGGAGTCGAGGGCGTTGATCCGGTCGACGGTGTCCTGGGGCGCGCTGTCGGAGAGTTCCGCGAACGCGTCCTTCATCTTGCGCACGGCTTCGTCGGTGACGCCCTGCTGACGTTTCAGCCCGGCCTTGTCGACACCCCCGACGCCGCTGAGGACCTCCAGGGTCAGCTGGCGTTCCTTCTGCAGTCCGGCGAGCGCCTCGACGGACGGGATCGTCGCGCCCTTGACCCCGGCGGCGACCGACCGCATGTAGAAACCGTCAAAAAGGGTGTACGAGGAGAAAACGGCCCACATGACCAGCAGGACCACGCTGGGAACGACCACGACACCGGCCAGCCGGGACCGAATGGTCCGGTAGTTGGTCGGTGTGTAACCGCTCTTCTCGTTCACAGCGCTCTCACGGTCTCCTGTGTCCCACGGCTAGCGCTGCGGGTAACCCAACTAACTCCTTCGGCTGCATTTAGGTTACGGGGAGAGATCATCGTTACCCAATGACAGCGATCACACGCAGTACGCGGTCGCAGGCTACCCAGTCGAGTGACTGGAGCAACACCCAGTACGGGGGTTCTTGCCTTGTGAGAACCCCCGTACGGGCTAGTTCTGTCGCTCGTTCTACGGGCGCTCCACCGCGACGACGTTGTAAGTCGTCTCGGGCGTCGGAGGCGTGCTGAACCGGGCATTCGGCAGGTAGAGGCGCTTGCCGAACGCGGCGACCGTCGTGGGAACGTCGAACCTGGCGTCCGTGCGTTCCGCCGCGAGCGTCGCGCCATCACGACTGAGCGTGTAGCGCGCGACTTTGTTCAACCTGTTTTGCACCACGTACAACTGCCGTCCCTCACGCAACAGACCGTCACCATTGGTGAGTGTTTGACCGCTCAAATTGATCTCGGTCGATTCGCCGCTCCGGGGATCGATCCGGAAGAGCTTTCCGGTGTTGCTCTGCACGACGATCAAGCCGCCGTCGAGCCCCGTGACGATGCCGTTGAGGTTCGTCGCGCCGGGGGTGACGACGAGGTCGCCGGTCAGCGCGAGCGTCCGGTGCGGTTTCAGGCTCAGCGGCACCTCGTAGAGCACGGCCTTGCGCGAGTCCGTGAACCACGCCGACCTGTCGGTCAGCACGACGTCGTTGACGAACGTGTCCGCGGTGGCGAACTGGAACTTCGCCAGCAACGCACCCGTGCGCGTGTCGTAGACCCGTGCGTCGCCGCCCGTGCCACCCGAGACCCACAGCCGTTTGCGGTTGTCGACCTTCAGACCGAGCGACGGCGTGCCGGGCCCCTTCGCGAGCACCTTGCCCGTGCCGGTGCGCAGGTCCGCCGCGTAGATCGACCCGTCGGCCCGCGACCCGAAGTAGGCCGTGGTGCCGCTGATCGCGATGCCTTCGGGTTGCCACCCGTTGGGCAGGGAGAACTCGGTGGGGAAGTGCGTGGAACCGTCCGCGGTGGCCGGCGCCGCGGCGGTGAGCGTGACGCCCAGGACCGCCGCGAGCAGGACACCGAATCTGCGGTACATGCCGCCTCCTTGCCAGAGGAGATATCTCGGATTGGGGTGCGTCCCTGATCCTTCTCCTGCTGGCGGCCGAACAGGAGTTTTCTCAGGAATCCGACATCTCTACAGGTCAGCGGCGGCCTCGGCGATGAGCTCCAGCGACTCCCCCGTCCCCAGGGCGACGTCTCGCAGGCTCTCGAACCGCAGCGCGCACTGCTCGGTCAGCCCCGGCTCCTCGACGTACTCGCCCTTGATGAACGTCTCCAGGTACGCCACGTCGTTGTGCTGCCGGTGCGGGAAACCCAGCAACGTGAACGGCGACCCCATCGCCGGATACGCCCCGGCCCCGCGCGGCACGACCTGCACCGTCACCGCCTCGTGCTCGCTGACCTCCATCAGGTGCAGCAGCTGCGCCTTCATCACCCGCGGCCCGCCGATCACCTGCCGCAGCACGGCCTCCGGGAACACCGCCCGCACGGCCAGCGGATCCTTGTCGGTCAGCCGCGTCGCCCACGCCTCCCGCACCATCGCGAGCCGCGCCGTCCGCACCGGATCGTCGTCCTGCAGAACGGCGTTCGTGTAACCGGGGAGCTGGAACACCGCCGGAACGAGATCCGTCGTGAACACGCGCAACAACGTCGCCTCGAACACCAGATTCGCGAAGTCCGCGCCCGGATCGAAGTGCAGGCCGTCGCCACCGGCGCGCGCACGGGCCCGTTCCGCGTACTGCGCCCGCAACACCACGGCCTGCCATTCCGGAGTCGGCACTTTGTAGACGTAACCGAGCGCCATGACGTCCACGGGCGCCGACGGCTGCACCGCGTTCTCCATCATGGACAGCTTGGCACTGCTGAAACCCACGCGCTGGCCGGCCTCCGTGAGGCTCAGCTCGCGCTCGTCGCGCCACCCGGCCAGCTGCCGCCCGATGGCGCGTTCGAGCGTCGTGGCCCGGAAATCCTTCGGCATGACGCGAAGGATATGACCAATTCGGATTCCCGAAAGGGACGGGTCGGTGTGGACAACCCTTTACTGCCAACGATCTTCGTTAGACGGAATGCTTTGCGTTAAACGGCCGTGCGCCCTATTTACGATTGATAGCGCTTTGCGCGCGCATGAGCACGCACGAGGTCATGGAAGCGGAACGCGTAGTCCCCGACCTCCGTCAGCAACGACTTCTCCACCAGGTCGTCCAGCGCGTCCTCGACGTCGCAGTCGGCCTCGCCCGCGATCGCCGCCGCCACCGGCACGCCGAACGCGTCCGGCTCCCACGCGCACAGCCGGTAGAGCCGCGCCTGCCGTTCCGGAAGCTCCACATAGGACCGATCGAGCAACGGCCCGAGCCGTCCGTCGTCGGCCAGCGGCTCGACACCGATCTCCTGCGCCTGCGGCAGGTTCAGCTTCGCACGACTCGTGACGAGCACCGTGCCCGAGGCGGGCAGCAGCGGCGTCACCTGCTCGGCGGAGTCCGCGTTGTCCAGCAACAGGGTGAACTGCCGCAGCGTGACGAGACTGCGGAAGACCGACGGCTCGTCACCCGGTTCGACGTCCAGCCCGAACGCCCGCAGCACCTGACTCAGGTCGTGCGCGGCCAGGTCGACGTAGAGCTGGTCACCGGATCCCCGCTCCCGCAACCACTTCAGCGCCAGCGCGGTCTTCCCCACCCCGCTCGCGCCGTGCAGCACCGTCACCCCGGCCCTGATGCCCGCCAGCTCCGCGTCCCTGCCGACGAAGTGCCGCGGCGGCGCGGGCGGCCTGAACCGCGGCGGTACGTCGTTCCTGCCCCTGATGACCCCTGTGGCTCTGACAGCCAGTACGTCACTCATCAACCCGTACCTCCCCGACACGTTGAAGTTACGGGCTTTCCTCGTCTTACATCAGACGGCCATAGAGTGATCGCACGTGAGCGCGGCCCCGTTCTTCGACGTCGAAGAACGAACCTGCCGCCCGTTGACGATGATCTTGCACGTGAGCTCGCCGTGCACGCCCTCCAGACGGATGACGACCCTCCCCTTGCGCTTGCCCATGCGCTCGAACGGCAGGTCGGGGTTGCGCAGGGTCCGTTCCTCCTCACCGGGAAACGTGTAGGTGAGCCGGTCGGTCGTGCCCGTCCCCTCGACCACCACGCGGATGTTGGGCGCTGCCGCACAGCCGGCGCTTCCGGCCAGCAGCAGGCCCACGAGTAAGGCAGCGGTCTTCATGTCCCGAACGGTAGGAAGCCCACGGGTGCTCCGGCATCAGCCTGAAGGCTCGAGAAGCATCAGCCATCAGAGTGACAACCGTGTAGGAGAAATGTAGAGCCGGTCGAGACGCTCGTGCGGCCAAGATCCCGGAAGCCGTGGGATCGCCGGCAATCGAGGGAGGAATCGGAAATGAACGTTCATCGGAAGCGCCGCGCGGCCGGTCTCGCCGCTGCCGCGCTCGGCGTGGTAGCACTGCTGGGGGCGGCCGGTCCGGCCGGCGCGGCGCCCGCCGCCGACACGACGGGGATCCAGATCGAGGCGGTCAGCAGCGACACGCCGGTCATGGTGTCGGACCTGACCGACATCGACGCCTCCGCCGTCTACTACTGCGCGGTCCGGGACAACACCTTCGGCTGTCAGTCGGGCTCGCCGGGCGACGGACTCGTGGTCGCCAGGCTCTACCACGACCCGAACTTCGGTGGCTCGGAAGTGGTGGTCTTCAACCCGGCCTACCAGGTCGGCTGCTCTTCGAGCACGACCGACAACGAGGGCGGAGCACCGCTCGGCGGCGCGGGCAACAACCTGATCAGCTCGGTGCGCACGTACAACTCGTGCGACGTCAAGCTGTTCGACGGGACCGGCGGGACCGGCACCGCCTCCGCGTGGCTGGACAACGCCGGGACCTTGGGAGCGTGGGACAACCGCGCAGGCTCCTTCAAGATCTCCTGATCGGACCGTGGGACGGCGTCTGCCCGGACGCCGTCCCACGGCACGTCACAGCGACAACCCCTGATGCTTCAGGCATTCCTCGACCCGCAACCGCTCGATCTCGCGGTCCATTCCTTCTGGCAGCAAATGCAACCGGTGCTCGACGCCCAACGCGGTGCAGGCCTGGACGAGCAGCGCGTCATAGGCCTGCCGGGCGCCGATCTTCTTGATCGCGGACGCCCCGGGCTCGAAGGAGGCCCGCACCCGGCGCACGCGACGAAGGTCGGCCGCGATTCGTTCTATCGGCCGATGTTCGGGCACCCGCCCAAGCTACCCCGACTGCAACGCCAGGAAGAGGTCCACGCGCGCCTCGAACTCCGCCAGGTCGGCGCCGAGCAGGTCCTCCACGCGTCCCACCCGATACCGCAACGTGTTCACGTGAACGTGCAACTTTCCTGCCGCCGCGGTCCACGAACCAGAGCAGTCGAGGAACACCTTCAACGTGCCCACGAGATCCGACCCGTGCTCGGCGTCGTAGTCCAGCACGGGGCCGAGAAGTCGTCGGCGCAACGACGCGCGCAACTCCTCCGGCACGCCCGCGAGCAGCAGTTGGTGCAGTGCGATCTCCTCGCCCGCCACCACGCACGTGCGGCCGCCACGGCGTTCTCCCAGCCGACGCGCGTGCGTGGCTTCCTCTGCGGCGCCGCGCAGACCGCGAGAGGTGACCGGTGAGCTGATGCCGACGAGCACGCGGGACGAGCCGAGGCCCGGTTCCATCACGCGCATCGCCTCGCGGACGTCGTCGGGCACCGAGTCGCCGGCCTTCGCCACCGCGTAGACCGTGTCGCCGACCGGTGTCACGAGTGCCTGGGGCAGTGCTTCCTCCAGCACCGCCGCCGCGAGTTCCGTTCGCTGGTCGGAGGTGACCGCGCTGATCACCCGCAGCTGGGCGCTCTCCAGCCCGGCGGCCGCCAGCCGTGACTCCAGGTCGGCCGATCCGCTCAGCACCGCGGACACCAGGGGCGCGGCCGTGCGGTTCTCGATCTGGCGGCCCTGGGCCTCGCGCAGTCGTTCCAGCCCCACGAGCGAGGCGAGTTCGGCGGCGGCCTCGGGTTGCACCGAGCCGCCCACGACGAGGATCCAGCTCGTGAGCCGGTTGCCGCCGCGTTCGGAGACGGGGACCAGGGTGACGCCCCTGACCGTCTTCGGGAGGCGGTCGGCCTGCAGGAACTCCTTCACCAGCGCGACCCGCTCGCGCAGTTCGCCGCCCGCGACGACGCGACCGGTCGTGGACAGGACCCAGCAGGACGCTCCGAGCTCGTGGCTGCCCGCCAGCAGGAGCGCGGGCAGGCCGGAGCCCTCCGCGACGACGTTCAGCAGGCGGCGGTGGCGGGAGAGGCCGACGAGTTCCATCGAGACGCGTTCGGTGATGGTCGCGAACGAGAGGTCGACCGGCACCTCCAGCAGCGGCACGTGGTGGCGGAGGCAGGCGTCGACGAGGTCGTCGGGCAGGGCGCGGTTCTCGGTCTCGGACGCGGCCAGGCCGGCGACGCGGGCCGAGGCGAGGGAGCGGACGAACGTCTCGGAGTCCTGCGGGCCGTGGTGCCAGAGCAGGCCGGACAGCACGAGTTCCCCGCCGGACAGGTACCGGCTGGGGTCGGGCAGCTCCGTTCCGTACACGCGGGTGACGGTGCGGTCGAGCTGGTCTTCACCGGTGTGCAGGCTCAGGCGCAGTTCCGGCATCTGCAGCAACGTCCGCAGGAGCAACATGAGAGGTCACTTTCGTCCATTCGTAGCCAGAAGGAGTGACATTTGTAGGAAAGCACAAATTCGTTACGTGTAGGAACCTCCTGATTCATGTGTCTCGCCGTAGAGGTGTGTACCTCTAGGTCTGTGTACTGGCTCACAACCAGATGGGAGGGCGAGTGACGATCTCCACGCATGTGCTGGACGCGGCGCGAGGCAGGCCGTTCGCCGGAATCGCCGTGTCGCTGCAGCGCCGCGACGGGACCGAGGTGGCCAGCGCCGAGACGAACACCGATGGCCGGATCACCGGATGGGGTGATGGTCTGGAGGCCGGGGTCTACCGGCTGGTGTTCGACACCGCGCAGGCGGCGCCGTTCTTCCCCGAGGTCGTGCTCACCTTCGACTACTCCGATCCGGCGCAGCACTACCACGTGCCGTTGCTGCTGTCGCCGTTCGCCTACTCCACCTACCGAGGTAGCTGACGATGGACTTCCTTCGACCGGAAACGCTTGCGGAGGCGTTGGAGCTCAAGGCGGAACGCCCTGACGCCGTGCCGATCGCCGGTGGCACGGACGTCATGGTGGAGATGAACTACGACCACCGCAGGCCCTCCGCACTCCTGGACCTGACCCGGATTCCCGAGCTCCAGCAGTGGTCCGACGGGCTGCGGGTCGGCGCGGGCGTGCCGTACGTGCGGATCATCGACGAACTGGGCGCGCAACTGCCGGGCCTGGCCATGGCCGCACGAACGGTCGGGTCGCCGCAGATCCGCAACCGCGGCACGGTCGGCGGCAACCTCGGCGCGGCCTCCCCCGCCGGGGACACGCACCCGGTGCTGCTGGCGTCCGACGCGGTCATCGAGGTGGCCTCCGTGCGCGGCACGCGGATGATCCCGGCCGCCGAGTTCTACCTGGGGGTCAAGCGGAACGCGCTGGAGCAGGACGAACTGATCGTGGCGGTTCACCTGACGCCTGCCAAGGGGCCACAACAGTTCTCGAAGGTCGGCACGCGCAACGCCATGGTGATCGCGGTGTGCTCGTTCGGGATCTCGTTGTTCCCCGACGAGAACCGGGTGGGCGCGGCGGTCGGGTCCGCCGCCCCGACACCGCGGCGGGCCGGCGAGGCCGAGCAGTTCCTGGCTTCGGCGCTGGACTTCCGCAACCCCAAGCCGTTGCTGGACACGGTGAAGCGCGAGTTCGGGGAGCTGGTCTCGCAGGCCGCGTCGCCGATCGACGACGTGCGCGGCTCGGCGGCCTACCGCAAGCACGCCCTGGCCGTGATGGCCCGCAGGACTCTTGGCTGGGCCTGGCAGGAACTTCTCGATGGGGAGCGATCATGCGCGTGAACGTGACGGTCAACGGCGAGCAGCGCCAGGCCGACGACGTGTGGGAAGGCGAGTCGCTGCTGTTCATGTTGCGCGAGCGGCTCGGACTGCCCGGTTCGAAGAACGCCTGCGAGCAGGGCGAATGCGGTTCGTGCACGGTGTACCTGGACAAGGTGCCGGTGTGTGCGTGCCTGGTCGCGGCAGGCCAGGCGCAGGACCGCGAGGTGACGACGGTCGAGGGGCTCGCGGACGGGGACGTGCTGGACCCCGTGCAGGAGGCGTTCGTCGAGGCGGGCGCGGTGCAGTGCGGGTTCTGCACGCCGGGCCTCGTGGTTCAGGCGCACGATCTGCTGGACCGCGTGCCGAACCCGTCGGACCCGGAGATCCGCGAGGCGCTGGCCGGAAACCTGTGCCGCTGCACGGGGTACGAGAAGATCCTGGACGCCGTGCGATTGGCGGCGTCGCGCCGATGATCGTCCTCGACCGCTGCGCGGTGTCCACTGTGGATGAGGCCGGGACCGAGCAC
This sequence comes from Lentzea sp. NPDC102401, assembly GCF_044765805.1. NCBI lineage: Bacteria > Bacillati > Actinomycetota > Actinomycetes > Pseudonocardiales > Pseudonocardiaceae > Lentzea > Lentzea sp. NPDC102401. The sequence continues at coordinate 190,544 of NZ_JBIWKS010000012.1, forward strand.
CTGTCCGGGCACGTCGTGATCGACGGCGGACGCGTCAAGTCCGTCGGTTCGGGTGCGGCCTCCCGGCCCTCCGAGTCGCACACCTACGTCGACGCGTCGTCGTGCCTGGTGACGCCTGGGCTGATCAACACGCACCACCACCTCTACCAGTGGGCGACGCGCGGGCTCGCCACCGACGCCACGCTGTTCGAGTGGCTGACCACGCTGTACCCGGTGTGGCGCGGCCTCGACGACACCGTGACGCACGCGGCGGCGTCCGCCGGTCTGGCGCGGCTGGCGTTGACGGGCTGCACGCTGGCCGCCGACCACCACTACGTCTTCCCGTCCGGTGGCGGCGACGTCTTCGACGCGCTGGTGTCGGCGGGGCGGCGCGTCGGAATCCGCCTGGAGGCGATCCGCGGCTCGATGGACCGCGGCCAGTCGCACGGCGGGTTGCCACCGGACAACCTGGTCGAGGAGACCGAGGCCGCGCTGATCGCGACCGAGCGAGCGATCGGCGACTACCACTCCACCGCCGATGACGCGCTGGTGCGAGTGGCCGTGGGGCCGTGCTCGCCGTTCTCCGTGTCGCGCGACCTCATGACCGGGGCCGCGGCTCTGGCCCGCCGCCACGACGTCCGGCTGCACACGCACCTCGCCGAGACCCTGGACGAGGAAGAGCAGTGCCTGGCGGAGAACGGGTGCACGCCGACCGAGTACGCCGAGCAGCTCGGCTGGCTGGGTCCGGACGTGTGGCTCGCGCACACCGTGCACCTGAACGCCGACGCGGTGAAGCGGCTGGGAGCGACCCGGACCGGTTCCGCGCACTGCCCGACGTCCAACGGGCGGCTGGGCACGGGGATCGCGCCGGTGCGCGACCTGCTGGACGCTGGCGCGCCGGTCGGTCTCGGTGTCGACGGCGCCGCGTCCAACGAGGACGGTGGCCTGGTCGTCGAGCTGCGGTCGGCGCTCTACCAGGCCCGGCAGCGCGGCGGTCCGGGCGCGATGGACGCCCGCAGGGCGTTGTGGATGGGCACGATGGGCGGCGCGCAGGTGCTGGGCCGCGCGGACTCGCTGGGCTCGATCGAGCCGGGCAAGGTCGCGGACCTCGCCGTGTGGGACCTGTCCGGAATGAACTACGCGGGGATCGCGGACCCGGTGGCGGCACTCGTGCTCGGCACTCCCCCGCCGTTGAAACTGTTGATCGTCGGCGGTGAGGTCGTGGTGCGGGACGGTGTCCTGCTCACGGCGTCGACCGACGAACTGGCGCGTGACCTCACCGCGGCCAGCGCCAAGCTCCAGGAGGCAGCGCGATGACCCTCACTCCGGCCGAACTCACCTCCGCGGTCTCGGGTGGCATCGGGACGTCGCCGCAGCGCCCGGACGGCAACCTGAAGGTGCGCGGCGAGTTCGCCTACGCGTCCGACCTGTGGCACGAGGACATGATCTGGGGCGCGACGCTGCGTTCGCCGCACCCGTACGCCCGCATCACGTCGGTCGACATCACCGAGGCGTTGAAGGTGCCGGGCGTGTACGCGGTGCTGACGCACTCGGACGTACCCGGTCGCAACCTGTACGGGTTGGAGCACAAGGACCAGCCGGTGCTGGCCGTGGACGTCGTGCGCTACCAGGGCGAGCCGATCTCGCTCGTCGGCGCTGACCACCCCGAGACCGCGCTGCGGGCGATGAAGAAGATCGTCGTGACCTACGACGTGCTGGAACCCGTGGTGGACATGGAGACCGCGGCGCAGGACACCCCGTTGCACCCCGGCGGGAACCTGGTGCGGCACGTGCCGATCCGGCGCGGCTCGCAGGACGTCGAGGCCGATGTCGTGGTGACCGGGCGGTACGAGGTCGGGATGCAGGACCAGGCGTTCCTCGGGCCGGAGTCCGGGCTCGCGGTGCCGGCGACGGACGGTTCGGTCGACCTGTACATCGCGACGCAGTGGCTGCACGTCGACCGCGACCAGATCGCGGCCGCTCTGGGCCTGCCGCAGGAACAGGTGCGGCTGACGCTGTCCGGTGTCGGCGGTGCTTTCGGTGGCCGTGAGGACCTGTCGATGCAGGTGCACGCGTGCCTGCTGGCCCTGCACACCGGCAAGCCCGTGAAGATGGTCTACAACCGCGAAGAGTCGTTCTACGGGCACGTGCACCGGCACCCGGCCGTGCTGTACTACGAGCACGGCGCCGACCACACCGGCAAGCTCGTCTACGTCCGCACTCGCATGTACCTGGACGGCGGCGCGTACGCGTCTTCGACGCCCGCTGTCGTGGCCAACGCGGCCACGCTGGGTGTTGGGCCGTACGAGGTCGACAACGTCACGATCGACGCCTACGGCCTCTACACGAACAACCCGCCGTGCGGAGCGATGCGCGGATTCGGTGCTGTGCAGGCAGGTTTCGCCTACGAGTCCCAAATGGACAAGCTGGCAGAGGCGCTGGGCATGTCCCCGGTCGACATCCGGATCCGCAACGCGATGACCGAGGGTTCCGTGATGCCGACGGGCCAGGTGGTCGACTCGGCCGCGCCCGTCGCCCAGTTGCTGAAGCTCGTGCAGGACAAGCCGCTGCCCGCGGGGAGTTTGACGGACATCCGTGAACTGCCCGGTGGCGTCTCGAACACCACGCACGGCGAGGGCGTCATCCGCGGTGTCGGCTACGCGGTCGGCATCAAGAACATCTGCTTCTCCGAGGGCTACGACGACTACTCCACGGCGCGCGTCCGGGTGTCGATGGTCAACGGCTCATTGGCCGCCGCCGTGCACACCGCCGCCTGCGAGGTCGGCCAGGGCCTGGTGACGATCATGCAGCAGATCGTGCGGACCGAGCTCGGCATCGAGCTCGTCACCGTGCTGCCGATGGACACCACGATCGGCAACGGCGGCTCGACCTCGGCCTCGCGCCAGACGTACGTCACCGGCGGCGCGGTGAAGGCCGCCTGCGCTCTGGTCCGGTCGCGTTTGGACGGTCGCACGGACATCGGCGACGAGGTGATCGACGAGACCACCGAGTGGCGCCACCGCGCCACCGAGGCTCTCGATCCCGTTACCGGACAAGGCAACGCGCACGTCCAGTACGGCTTCGCCGCCCACCGCGCCGTGGTCGACGTGGACGTCGATCTCGGCCTGGTGCGCGTCGTCTCGCTGGACTGCGCGCAGGACGTCGGCAAGGCGCTGAACCCGCAGGCCGTGGTCGGCCAGATCCAGGGCGGCTCCGCCCAGGGCCTCGGCCTCGCGGTGATGGAGGAGATCCAGACCTCCGGCGGCAAGGTGCGCAACCCGTCCTTCACCGACTACCTCATCCCCACCGTGCTCGACATGCCGCCGATGAGCATCGACGTGCTCGAGCTCGCCGATCCCCACGCCCCCTACGGAATTCGTGGCGTCGGCGAACCGCCCACCATCTCGTCGACCCCGGCGATCGTGGCGGCGATCCGCGCGGCGACCGGCCTGGCGCTCACCCGCGTCCCGGTCCGCCCGGAACACCTCACCGGTACATGACCTTCTGGAGTTTCCTGCTGTGAACGCACATCTGCTCGCCACCATCGACCTGGCCACCCGCAACGTGGCCTCCGGCGGCGGCCCGTTCGGCGCGATGATCGTCCGTGACGGCGAGGTGATCGCCACCGGCGTGAACCAGGTGACGCCGACCCTCGACCCGACCGCGCACGCCGAGGTGGTCGCGATCCGCGCGGCCTGTCAGGCGCTCGGCGACTTCCGTCTGACCGGCTGCACGCTGATCTCCTCGTGCGAGCCGTGTCCCCTTTGCCTGTCCGCCGCGCTCTGGGCGCGCGTGGACAAGGTGATCTACGCCGCCGACCGCGATGACGCGGCGGCGGCGGGATTCGACGACCGGGAGTTCTACGAACTCTTCAGCAAGTCCCGTTCTGAGTGGGATTTGCCGGTGCACCAGATCTCCACTGGCGAGGACAACGCCCCGTTTACCGCGTGGACGTCTCTCGCAACTCGAATCGATTACTAGTCACCTCTCCAGGGCCACAAGCCTGTCCAGCTGACCGGAGCTTGCATCGCACAAACGCGTTCCAGCGTTGGAACGCGCCCACCGGCATGGGAAAGGCCGTCCACCAATGACCCAGTTACGGAGCCGACCGACGACTTCGTCGCTCGACCAGTTCTTCCGCATCACCGAACGCGGCAGCACGTTCGGACGTGAAGTGCGCGGCGGTATCACGACTTTCGTCGCGATGTCGTACATCGTGCTGCTGAACCCGTTGATCCTCGGGGCGTCCGCGGACATCACCGGTGCCAAGCTCACCATCGCCGAGATCACCACCGCGACCGCGCTGGCGGCCGGAGTGATGACCGTCCTCATGGGACTCGTCGGCAACGCGCCGCTGGCGATAGCCGCCGGTCTCGGCGTGAACGGCGTGGTCGCCTTCCAGATGGCGCCGACGATGACCTGGGCGCAGGCCTTCGGTCTGGTGGTGCTGGAAGGCATCTGCATCGTGATCATGGCCGCCTCCGGCGTCCGGGAGCGGATCATCAACGCGATCCCGGAGCCGTTGAAGATCGCGATCACCGTGGGCATCGGTCTCTACATCGCCCTGGTGGGACTGGTCTCCGCCGGTTTCGTGACCCGCACGCCCGACGCCGCGCACTCGACGGTGCCGGTGCGGATGGGCGTCGACGGCCACCTGAGCGGCTGGCCGATCGTGATCTTCTGCCTGGGTCTGCTGCTGATGATCGTGCTGCTGGCGCGGGGCGTGCCCGGTGCCGTGCTGATCAGCATCGTGGTGGCCACGGTCGTCGCCATCGTCGTGAACTCCGTGTTCCACGTGCAGGGCTGGGGCCTCGTGTCGCCCACGCTGCCGGACTCGGTGGTCAGCTCGCCGGACTTCGGGTTGTTCGGGCGGGTGGACCTGTTCGGCGGCTTCGTGTCCGCAGGCGTGATCGCGGCGACGATCTTCCTGTTCACGCTGGTGCTGTCCGGCTTCTTCGACGCCATGGGCACGATCACCTCGGTCTCCGACGAGGCTGGTCTCACCAAGGACGGCAAGGTCGAGGGCATGGGCAGGATCCTGATGGTCGACGGCGCCGGCGCGATCGCCGGTGGCGTCACGGGGTCCGCCCCGAACACCGTGTTCCTGGAGTCGGCCGCGGGCGTTGGCGAAGGCGCCCGAACCGGCCTGGCCTCGGTGGTGACCGGCGGACTGTTCCTGGTGGCACTGCTCTTCACGCCGCTGGCGACGGTCGTGCCCGCGCAGGCGGCAGCTCCGGCACTGGTGGTGATCGGCGGCCTGATGATGACCCAGATCCGTCGAATCCCCTGGCAGGAAACGGACTACACGATTCCGGTCTTCCTGACCATCGCCGTCATCCCGTTCACCTACTCCATCACCAACGGCATCGGCGCGGGCCTCGTGTCCTACGTCGTGCTGCGCGTCTGCAAGGGCCGCTGGCCCGGCTGGCTGATGACCGGTCTGGCGCTGATGTTCGCCGTGTACTTCGGCGTGGATCTGATCAGCGGCAGGTAACTCGAAGGCTCGGCCGGGCGGCCACCCGGCCGAGCCCTTCTCCTGACCTGGAGGGCTCGATGCGTGATCTGGCGCCGACTTTGCTGTCGTGGGACCGGTTCGCGGTCGCCTCGGTGGTGGCCGTGCGCGGCAGTGCGCCCCGCCCGGTCGGCGCCGCGATGGCCGTCGGCCCTGCCGGCGAGGTGATCGGCAGCGTGTCCGGCGGCTGCGTGGAGGCGGAGGTCCACGACCTGGCGTGCCAGGTGCTGGAGACCTCCGAACCGGCTTTCGCCACGTTCGGCTACTCCGATGACACGGCGTTCGCGGCCGGCCTCACCTGCGGCGGATCGCTGGACGTGCTGGTGCAGCGCGACAACCCTTCGTTGCGCGCGGCACTTCAGGCCTCTGTCGACGGACACCCCGTGTCGGTGCGGTTCGAGGCCGAGGGGCGGACGTTCACCGAGTCGTGGATGCCACCACCGCGCCTGCTGGTGTTCGGCGCCATCGACCACGCCGCCGCCGTGGCCGAGATAGGGCGTTTCCTCGGCTATCACGTGACGGTGTGCGACGCACGACCCGTGTTCGCCACTCCCGCACGTTTCCCCGCAGCACACTCGGTCGTCGTCGACTGGCCGCACCGCTACCTCGCGTCCACCCACACCGACGACTCCACCGCCGTCGTGGTGCTGACCCACGACCCGAAGTTCGACATCCCGGTGCTCGTGGAGGCGCTGGCCAGACCGCTGGCGTTCGTCGGCGCGCTGGGCTCCCGCCGCACGCACGCGGAACGGCTGGAGAAGTTGCGGGAAGCGGGAGTCGGCGAGGCGTCGCTGGCGCGGCTCCGTTCCCCCGTCGGCCTCGACCTCGGCGGCCGCAGCCCGGCGGAGACCGCGGTGTCGATCGCGGCCGAACTCGTCGCCGTGCGGCACGGCGGCACCGGGCTCCCGTTGACGGCGCTGTCCACCCCCATCCACCGAAACCTGGAGAGTCATGGCACTGATCTTCCTCAACGGCGGCGGCATGCGGGGCGGCCCTCTGCACTCGCAACTGCAGGGCACGCCGATGGTGTGCCAGGCGCGCAGTGCGGCCAAGTACCGCTACTTCTCGGTGCGGGGGAAGTTCCCCGCGATGCACGAGTCGGGCTCGGCCTCGGTCGTGGGTGAGCTCTACGACCTGCCGCTGAAGATCCTGCGCGACCACCTGGTCCCGGCCGAACCCGCCGAACTGGAGATCGGCGTCATCGAACTGGAGGACGGCAGCGCGGCCCTGGCGACCGTGCTGCGCGACGAGATGGTCGATTCACTGCTCCGAACGGGTGACATCCAGGACATCTCGTATCTCGGCGACTGGCGGGAGTTCCTTCATCGCGAGGGGTGAGGGAGTGGCACGGGGGGTGCCACTGGGCAAGGGGGAGTTGCCGCACGCGGCGGGACCAACCGAAGTGGTCCCGCCGCGGGGGATCTCTCCTCAACGCCCGCTCCCCTTCAGCAGTCCGCGTTCGTACGCCACCGCCACAGCCGCCGCCCGGTCCGAAACCCCGAGCTTCGCGTAGACGTGCAGCAGGTGGGTCTTCACCGTCGCCTCGCTGATGAACAGCGCCGCCGCCACCGCCCGGTTCGTGGATCCCTTGGCCACCAACGCCAGCACGTCGATCTCCCGCGTGGACAGCGGTTCCAGCGCGGGCTCCCGCACCTGCCCGAGCAGCCTCGTCGCCACCGCGGGGGACAGCACGGCCTCGCCCGCGTGCGCGGCACGGATCGCGCGTTGCAGTTCGTCGCGCGGGGTGTCCTTCAGCAGGTAGCCGGTGGCACCCGCCTTGATGGCCGGCAGGACGTCGCGGTCCGTGTCGTAGGTGGTGAGGACCAGGACTCGGCACGGGTGGGTGCGCAGGCGTTCGATCGCGGACAGGCCGTCCGAGCCCGGCATGCGCAGGTCCATCAGGACGACGTCCGGCGACATCGCCGTCACCACGGCGACCGCCTCGTCGCCAGAGGCCGCCTCGCCGACCACCTCGAAGTCCGGTGCGGCGGACAGCATTCCGCGCAGCCCGTCGCGGACGACCGGATGGTCGTCCACGATGACCAGGCGGATCACGCCGGCACCCGTGCCGAGATCGCCGTTCCCGCGCCCGGTTCGGACTCCACGAACAGCGCGCCGGACAGGCGGTGCACGCGGTGACGCATCGCGGGCAGGCCGAAGCCGTCCGAGGGGCGCGCGAGGTCGAAGCCCACGCCGTCGTCACGCACGTCCAGGGTCACCACGTCCTCCATGTACGACAGGGTCAGGCCCACGCGGGACGCCGAGGCGTGCTTCGCCACGTTCGCCAGGGCTTCCTGGGCGGTGCGCAGCAAGGCGACCTCCACCTCCGGGTGCATTTCGCGCACGGCTCCGGTCAGCGTCACCGAGACCGGTACGCCGTTGTGCTTCGACCAGCCCGACGCCACGTCGTCCAGCGCCTCGTGCAGCGCCGCCGAGTCCAGGGCGGGCGGTTGCAGGGCGTGCACCGAGCGGCGGGCCTCGGCCAGGTTCGAGCGCGCGAGTTCGGCGGCCACCGCCACGCGGCGTTCCCAGTCGGACTCGGTCGCCGCGGACAGCTGCGTGATGATGCCGGCCAGGCCCTGGGCCAGGGTGTCGTGGATCTCGCCGGCCATGCGGTGGCGTTCGTCCTGCACGCCTGCCTCGTGCGCCTGCACCAGCAACTGGGCGTGCAGGCCCTCGTTCTCCTCCAGGAGTTCCTTGCGCAGCCGGGACTGTTCGGTCGTCACGTGGCCGACGTACGTGAAGGTGCACGCCAGCACCACGAAGACGAGCAGCAGCAACCAGAAGGCGGCCTCTTCACCCGCCGACGGGTAGCCACCGAACAACGACAACGCCGCCAGGACCGCTGTCAGCGCCACCACGACGAACATCCAGCGACCGCGAAGAACCTCGCTCGCGTAGACGTACACCGCGTACGACACCGCACCGAACCAGTGCTCCTGCATTCCCAGCACCGCGTAGAACACGACCATGCCACCGACGAACACGGCCATGAGCCCTGAACGGTTGCGCCACCCGGGATGCAGCGTGAACCACCACGCCATCCACACGAAGCAGGACGCCACGACGCCGTAGGTGAACCAGCGCTCCTGCGCCGGCTGCGTGGTGAAGATCGCGTACAGAATCGTCGTGATGGTCAGCACGAAGTACGGGATCACTCGGGCGATCCCGGCGAGTCTGCGCTCCCACGTGTCCAACGCGGCCATGTCCACGAACTACTCCCAGCGGAACGTCCTGGCCGCGACCGTACCTGCCACGAGGCTCACCAGCCCCATGATCGCGAGATGCCTCCAGTCCGGCGCGGTACCCAGCCACGCCTGCTGCAACGCCTCCACACCGGGAGGCGCGTACGACCCGATCGCCTGGATCACCGAGGGCAGCATGAACCGCGGCAGGTACACGCCGCCGAAGAACATCAGCAGCATGAACACCACCGTCGCCCAGCCACCGGCCGATCGCGCGTTCGGGGCCAAGGCGGCGATCACCAGGCCCAGCGCGAACGTGCCCGCGCCTCCCAGCACCACGGCACACGCCAGGCCGAGTGGATGGTGAGGCAGGTCGACGCCGAAAACGACGTACCCCACAAGCATAAGCAGAAGCACCGACAAGATCACCGCGACGAAGTTGACCACCATCTGGCCTGCCAGCAGCCGCGCCGGGTGCATGGGCGTGGTGGACAGCCGGCGCAGCACACCCTTCTCGCGATACGTGGCCACGACCGCGGGCAACCGTTGCAGGCCGATGAACACCAACGTGAACACGACGAGCGCGGACATGTAGCTGTCGATGAACCGCTGGCCGCCGAAATTCGCGTCCGGTGTGCGCAACGCCGGTATGGCGCCCAGCACGAGCAACAACAGGCTGGGGAACAGGATCGCGAACAGCGAGTTCAGCCGATCGCGCAGGAACAACCGCGACTCGATCTCAATGATCTTCAACATCACGACCCCCGGTGAGTTCGACGTAGGCGTCGTCCAGCGAGACCTGGTCGACGCGGAGCTGGCGCGCCACGATCTGCCGCCGCGCCAGCAGGGAGGTCACCGCGTGCAGCAGGTTCTCCGACCCGCTGACCACGAGTTGCTCCCCTGCCGACGACACGGCGGTGACCTCCGGCAGCTCCTCCAGCAACGCCACGTCCAGGGCGGCGGACGGCACGAACCGCACGCGGGTGGCACCGTCCACACGCGACACCAGCGCGGAGGGCGTGTCCAGGGCCACGATCCGCCCGTCGCGAAACACCGCGACCCGGTCGCAGAGCCGTTCGGCCTCCTCCATGAAGTGCGTGACCAGCAGGATCGTCACGCCCGCTGCCCGCACCTCCTCGATCACCGACCAGGTGTCCCGCCGCGCCTGCGGATCGAGCCCCGTCGTCAGCTCGTCGAGGATCGCCACCCGAGGCGAGCCGATCAACGCCAGCGCGATCGACAGCCGCTGCTTCAACCCGCCCGACAGCCGCCCGAACTCCACCCCCAGGTGCCCGGTCAGCCCCAGCCGCTCGGACCAGTCCGCCGGCGCCGGGTAGAACGACGAGAACAGCGACAACGCCTCGCTGACCCGCATCCGCTCCGGCAGCTCCGAGTCCTGCAGCTGCACCCCGATCGACGCGCGAACGTCCGCGGGCCGCTGCCCCAGCACCGCCACAGTCCCCCGGTCCGGCGTCCGCAGCCCGGCCACGCACTCGACCGTCGTCGTCTTGCCCGCCCCGTTCGGGCCCAGCACGCCGAAGATCTCCCCCTCGGCCACCTCGAACGACACGGAGTCCACCGCCACGCGGGGCCCGTACCTCTTCCCGAGGTCGCTCACTTCGATGATCGCCATGCCACCAGCGTCGGAGAACGGCGCTCGAAGATCATCGAACGACGAGCGCGACCTGGATCAACCGATCGGTTGATGCCGTCAGTCAGTCTCGAGAACGGCGGCACGCAGAGCAGCGGCCAGGCGCGCCACCGGCTCCGGCAACGGTCCGGGCAGCCGTGCGAGCAGGACCCGGCGTTGTTCGGCAGGCCCGCCCCTCACCGGCAGAATGCGCACCCCGGCGGGGACGACCTCGCTCAGCGACGTGGGAATCGTCGTGATGCCGAGCCCCGCCGCGACCAGTTGCAGCTTGGCCAGCCAGTCCCGCGCGGTGTGCGCGACGACCGGCCGTTCGTCCAGCCCTGGCCACACCCCCATCACCCACGGATCGCCGGGCCCGGCGATCCAGCGCTGGCCTCGCAGGTCTTCGACGTCGATGAAGTCGTTGCGCGCCAAGGGATGCATGGACGGAACGGCCACGCGCAGGCTGCGTTCGACGAGGGTGTCGGTCTCCAGCGCGGGAATCTCGTCGTCCGGAGCGCGGAACGGCGGCGCCGACGAGATCAGGGCGATGTCCACCGTGCCCGCACGCAGCGCGCGCACCAACGCCGGTGTGCTCCCCTCACGCGTGACGACCGTGATCGACGGATGCGTGCGCCCCAACGCCGTCAGCGCCTGAGGGAGCAGCCACGCCCCGGCCGTCGCGAACCAGCCAAGCCTGACGGTGCTCACGTCCTCAGGCAGTCCCGCGAGCTCTCGCGCACCCGCATCGACCTGATCGACCACCACGGCCGCGCGCCGCAACACGAGCCGTCCAGCCGCGGTGAGCCGCACGCCGTCATGCCGCCGCTCCAGCAACGGGACACCGGCCGACCGTTCCAAAGCGGCGATCTGCCGGGACACGGCGGACTGCGTGTACCCCAGGGCCGTGGCCGCCGCGGTCAGCGAGCCACGCTCGGCCACCTCGCGGAACACCCGCAGCGCCACCAGTGAGGCATCAGCCAGAGACATGACGTTTACGCATACCCCTCTTGACATAATCTCGCTACCCGCATGGCTGAATCGAGCCTAGCGTCGAAGACGTGATCACAACAGGATTCGGGTTCAGCAGCACCGCCGCCGAGGTCGCCGAGGGCGTCGACCTGACAGGGAAGCGCGTGATCGTGACCGGCGCGTCCTCCGGCATCGGCGTCGAGACCGCGCGAGCGCTGGCCGGCAGAGGTGCCGAGGTCACCCTCGCCGTCCGCAACACCGACGCGGGTGAGAAGACCGCTCGGGACATCGGCGGCGACATCCGCGTCGCGAAGCTGGACCTGACCGATCTCGCCTCCGTCGACGCGTTCGTCCGCGGCTGGGACGGCCCGGTGCACGTCCTGGTGGCCAACGCCGGTGTGATGGCCGTCCCCGAGCAGTACACCGGCCAGGGCTGGGAATGGCAGTTCGCCACCAACCACCTGGGCCACTTCGCGCTGGCCACCGGCCTGCACCCGGCGCTCAAAGCGGCCGGCGAGGCGCGCATCGTCGTCGTCAGCTCCACCGGCCACATGCTCTCGCCGGTCGTCTTCGACGACGTCAACTACGCGTTCCGCACCTACGACCCGTGGACCGCCTACGGCCAGAGCAAGACCGCCAACGTCCTGTTCGCGGTCGAGGCGACCCGGCGCTGGGCCGGGGACGGCATCACCGCGAACGCCCTCATGCCCGGCGCCATCTTCACGAACCTGTCGGCCCACCTCGGTATCAGGGAGAGCGACGTCGACCTCAGCACGATCAAGACGCCGCAGCAGGGCGCGGCGACATCGGTCCTGCTGGCCACCTCACCGCTGCTGAAGGGCATCGGCGGCCGCTACTTCGACGACTGCGACGAGGCTCAGACCGTCGACGGCCGCGGCGAGGCCCCGCCCCTGCACGGCGTCGCCCGCTACGCCCTCGACCCGGACAACGCCGCCCGGCTGTGGACGTACTCCGAAACCCTCCTCGCGAAGGCCTGAGGCATGACGATCGCACTGATCACCGGCGCCACCCAGGGCCTCGGCCTGGCGCTGGCCGAGGGGCTCGCCCACCGTCTGGAGCCCACCGACACCGTCTACCTCACCGGCAGGGACGTCGAGAAGATCACCTCCGCGGTGCAGTCCACACCTGGTGGTGGCGCGAAGGTCCGTGGCGAACTCCTGGACGTCGCGGACCCCGGTTCCGCCGCGAAACTCGCCGCCCAGATCCACGACAGGCACGGCGGGATCGACGTCGTCTTCGGCAACGCCGTCATGCGCGTCGGCCCCGACGACGACCCGCGCGAGATCATCGACGCCTACACGGAGGTCAACAACTTCGGCACGACCAGGCTCCTGAAGGCGTTCGCGCCGTTGCTCGACGACAACGGCAGCCTGATCGTGGTCGCCAGCTCGCTCGGCACCCTGCACCACCTCGCACCGGTGCTGCACGGGCACTTCACCAGACCGTCCTCTTTGGACGAGCTGGACGCGCAGGTCGCCCGCTGGCGCGACGCGGTGAGAGACGGCCGCACAAAAGCAGGCGCCTGGCCGGGGTTCGTGAACATCCCGTCGAAGATCGGCCAGGTCGCCGCCGTCCGCGTCCTCGCGCGCGAACGCCGCGAAACCGACCTCGCCCGAGGCGTCCTGATCGCCGCGGTGTGCCCAGGAATGATCAACACGCCGACATCGGCGCTGTGGTGGGACGTCAGCACCGCGCCCACGCCGGCCGAGGCCGCGACGGCGTTGCTGGACCTCGCTCTCAACCCGCTCAAGCCGGAGCACTACGGCGAACTCGTCCGCCACGGCGAGGTCGTGCCGTTCAGCTGATGGGCTTGTCCAGCCCGTGCACCACCTGGTCGAGCAGCGTCCGGATGACGGACTCGTTGTGCTCGTTGCGACCCGGCGTGATCATCCGGGACGTCGCCTCGACCATCGCGTGCACGAGCATCGCCCGCAGCGCCGCGCGCTCCACCCCTGCCGCCCTGAAGACCCCGACCAGCGGCGCCAGCAACCGTTCGTGCTCGGCCCTGATCTGCTCGCGCGACGAGTCCGGCAACGTGTGCGCGGACAGGGCCACCACCGCCCCGTGGCTGCCGTCGGTGATGATCGCGAGCTCGGTGCGCAGGTACGCCTCGATCTTCTCCGGCACGGACGAGGCGTTGTTGACCGCGTCCTCCAGCTTGTCCGCCCACTCCGGCAGCGCGTCCGTCACGATCGCGGCGACCAGTTCCTCACGCGAGCGGAAGTACTCGTAGAGACTCGGCCGCGACAGCCCGACGCGTCTGGCGAGCGACGCGAGCGTCAGCGCCTCCGCTCCCTCGGTCGCCACGATGTCCCGCCCGGCGTCCAGCAGGGCGCGCAACCGGTTGGCGCGATGCTCCGCGACGGTGTCTGCGCTGATCCTCGGCACATCGGGATCGTATCGCGCTTGATTTCCCGACGGGGAGTTGGAATAGTTCCCGACAGAGCGTCGGGATCACGGAGGCCAGCATGTTCATCGCGACCAACCGGATGTTCGTCAACCCGGACATGTCCGAGGAGTTCGAGCGGTACTTCCGCGGCAACATGCGCACCCACCTGCCCGGAGTCCCCGGCCTGCTGCGCAGCACGCTGCTCAAGCCGACGCAGGACGACCAGCCGTACGTCTCGGTCAACGAGTTCGAGTCGGAGGACGCCTTCCGCGCGTGGGTCGCCTCCGAAGCATTCCGCAAGGCGCACAAGGGCCACCGCACGATCGCACGCCTCGTCACGGGCAACGAGCCGGAGCGGTTCACGCACGCGGAGGACATGGTTCTGCCCCGACAGCGCACCGAGTAGGAACGGCGCGCGCCAAGCTCACAGCTCTGTCAGCAGCTTCTTCATCCGGTTGATCTCGTCGGACTGCGTGGCCACCACGTCGTCCGCCATCTCCTCGACCTGGACGTTGGCGCCGGCCCCGCGCACGTCCGTCGCCATCTTGATCGCACCCTCGTGGTGCTTGATCATCAGCTCCAGGAACATCCGGTCGAAGTCCTTGCCGCGCGCAGCCCCCAGCGCGTTCAGCTGGTCCTGCGTGGCCATGCCCGGCATCAGGCCGTGGTCACCGTGCGTGCCGATGGCGTTGAACGTGCGCTGCCACTGCTTCATGGCGCCGATCTCGGGCTCCTGGCTGTACCGGATGCGGTCTGCCAGGCCCTTCACCGTCTCGTTCTGCGCGCGCTCGGGGGCGAACCTGGTCATGGCGAGCGCCTGCTCGTGGTGGGCGATCATCATCGACACGTACTCACGGTCGGCGTCGTTCGGCGGCGCCTGGATCACGCCGCTCACGTCCGAAGGCGCCACAGTCGACGCCGAGCCGCCGGGCGTGTCCGGTGCGATGACCGGCGCCGCCTCGGGCTCGGACGTGCACCCTGCCAAGGCCAGTACCAGCGCGATCACCGCGACCCCAGAACACATGAACGGGACAATACCCTCCGAAAGATGCTGGCCCTTAGCAAGGCGAAAGGGTCATACTCCCCCTCACCAACCCGTACCGAGGGGGTACAGCTGTGAGTTCACGCGAAACGGCCCGGCGGCGTAGAACGCCTTTCGCGATTCTGGGGGCTCTCACGCTGACGCTGTCAACGTTGACGGCGCCCGCGTTCGCCGAGCCCGATCTTCCCGCCGACGGCAAGGGGCTGAGCGAGGCCCAGCTCGAGTCGCGGGCCGACGGTGCCACCGGCCTTCCCGGCGTCGACGAGATCAGTCGTAGCCGCAACATGGTCCTGGTCTCCCACCTGGACAAGCAGGCTCCGCTCGACTCGACCCAGACCGACATCGCGTTCCAGGACAACTACGCGTTCGTCGGCAACTACAACGGCTTCACCATCTACGACGTCCGCAACCCGCGGGCGCCGAAGATCACGAGCTCGGTCCTCTGCCCCGGTTCGCAGAACGACATCTCGGTGTACGGGAACCTGCTGTTCCTGTCGACCGACTCGTCGCGCAGTGACAACTCGTGCAACAGCGTGGCGCAGCCTGCGACGATCAAGGAGTCGTGGGAGGGCATCAAGGTCTTCGACATCAGCGACAAGAAGGCCCCGAAGTACGTCGCGGCCGTCGAGACCGACTGCGGTTCGCACACCCACACGCTGGTGCCGGGCAAGAACAAGAAGGACGTGTACCTCTACGTCTCTTCCTACTCGCCCAACGCCACGTTCCCGGACTGCCAGCCGCCGCACGACAAGATCTCGATCGTCAAGGTTCCCGTGAAGAACCCGGCTTCGGCCTCGCTGCTGAAGGCACCGGTGCTCTTCCCGGACGGCGGCAACGCCGGTACCCCCGGCACCATCGAGACCGGCTACACCTCGGCCACCACCGGCTGCCACGACATCACCGTCTACCCGCAGCTCGACCTCGCGGCCGGCGCGTGCATGGGTGACGGCGTCCTCTGGGACATCTCCAACAGGGAGAACCTGGTGGAGATCAACCGCGTCCAGGACGACAAGCACTTCGCGTTCTGGCACTCGGCGACCTTCAACAACAGCGGCACCAAGGTCGTCTTCACCGACGAGCTCGGCGGCGGCGGCGCGGCGACGTGCAACGAGAAGATCGGCCCGAACCGCGGCGCCAACGGCATCTACGACATCGTGGGCAAGGGCAAGGACCGCAAGCTGGTCTTCAAGTCCTACTACAAGATCCCGCGCATGCAGGGCGACTCGGAGAACTGCGTCGCGCACAACGGTTCGCTGATCCCGGTGCCCGGCAAGGACATCATGGTGCAGTCCTGGTACCAGGGCGGCGTCTCGGTGTGGGACTTCACGAACTCGGCCAAGCCGCGTGAGATCGGCTTCTTCGAGCGCGGCCCGATGCCGAACCTCCAGGGCGGCGGCACCTGGTCGACCTACTGGTACAACGGCTACATCTACTCCTCCGAGATGGGCCGCGGCTTCGACGTCATCGACATGCGCGACCCGCGCACGTTCGTGGCGAAGCTGTTCCGCACGGACGAGCTGAACGTGCAGACCCAGGGGAACTTCTACCGCGGGTAGACGCTTCCCTCTCAGATCAGCGCGGCTGCCGGCGTTCGGCAGCCGCGCTGACTGCTGTCAGGACCAAGGTCACCGCCACACCACCGAAAACGGCCCAGACCGGTGAGCCGACGTCCATCGCCCACGCGGCGACGACGGCGGTGAGCCCGTAGCCCGCGCCGGTCACCGCGTACATCATCGAGAACCCCGCGGCGTGCGCGCCGACCGGAAGCCGTTCGCGCAACGCGAGACTGCGCGTCACCAGCACACCGGACTGGAACAGCCCGGCCGCGAGCAACGCGCCCGTGATGCCCGGCAGGTTCGGGAACAACGCCAGCGCGCCGACGCACGTCGCGGTGAGGACGAGCAGCACCAAACCCTGGGTGCGGAACGTTCCCGGCCACGGCCGCAACCCGTACAGCACCGCACCGAGCGCGCTGCACGCCGCGAAACCCATGAGCAGCGGTCCGATCCAGCCGATCCCGATCCCCCGGTGCTCCAGCAACGCGGGCAGCACGAGTTCCGCGACCGCCAGCTGTGCCAGCGCCGCCGCACTCACGAGGTAGATCGGCCAGGCCGACGCCACGACACGAGGTTTCGCCGTGCCGGAACGGGACGTCACGTGCCCGCGCGGCAGGATGAACACCAGCCAGGCCGCCACGACGACCAGCGACACCGACACCACCACGGGCGCGCGGTGGTCGACGCTCAGCGCCAGCACGGTGACCAGCGCGGGCGCCACCGCCCACACCACCTGCGTGATCATGGCGTCGAAGCCCATCGCCTTGGGCACCAACGAGTCCGGCACCAGCCCGAGCAGCATCGCCCGCAGTCCGCCCGGCGTCGTCGACGGCCCGGCGCCCGCGACGAACGCCGCGATCGCCAGCACCGTCACGTTCTGCGTCAGCGCCAGCGTCGTGAACGCGCCCGCGCCGACGACCAGCCCGATCGACAGCTGCCCGCGCATCCGCGACGGGTCGAGGAAGAGCCCGAGCAGCGCGGCGCCGAGGATCTCGCCGAGCACGTAGACGGCGACCAGTGACGCGGCCAGCACGTACCCGCCGGGCAGTCCCCTGGTCAGGAACACCATCATCAGCGGCGTCATGGACATCGGCAGCTTCGCGGCGACCGTCACGACGGCGCATGCCAGCACGTCCCGGTTCGCGAGGTCGCGGTACCCGGCAGCGGAGATCGTCATCTAGTCGCCCAGCTCCTGGAACAACGTCAGCTGCAGCCCGGCGGGCGCGGCCAGCCGGGCGTTGAGCGAGTTCCACGGCGTGCGCGTCGGTTCCGCGATCACCTCGGCACCGGCGGCTTCCAGCGCACGGGTGGCCGCGGCGGAGTCGTCGACCTCGAAGGCCACCCGGACGTGCCCGGCGACGCGCTTGCCGACCTCGACCTCGTCGATGTACTCGGCGTGCGGCGGATCGGTGATCTCCAGCGTGGCCCTGCCGGCCTCCAGGATCGTGACCCGCCCGCCGTCGGACGTGAACGCCGCCCGTTGCTCGAGGCCGAGCACGTCGCGGTAGAAACGCAGGGCCTCTTCGTAGTCGTCAGCGGTGACGACCAGGCGGAGTTCACGGACACCGGTCATGGCGACGATCATCGCACCACCGGTGTCAGAAGGACGAGAAGACGCGAAAGTGCCTCACACCGCCACGTGCTGATCGGCCGGCTGCACCAGCCGCGTCGCGACGCAGAGGACCAGCGCGATCCCCGCCGTGACGTGGATCGGCGCCGGTCCGAACGTCGCTGCCAGCACCGCGAGCGAGCCCAGCGGCAGCAGGTACTTGCGGATCCCCGTCTGGTCGTGACAGTCCTGCACGTACCAGACGCACAGGAAGAACACGGCCAGCGGCACCGTCGTGAACGCGGCGACCGTCGTGCCCGGCGCGTGCGAGAGGTGCAGGTCGTAGTCGACGCTGGCGGCGAGACCGGCACCGAGGGCGGCGATGGAGCCGAGGATGAAGAAGTGCGCGTAGCCCCACAGGAACGCCTTCTTCAGGTTGTGCAGGTGGGACGGCGCCTCGAAGTAGATCCACCACACCGAGAACACGATGGTCAGCGAGGCCACGGCGAGCGAGATGAGGTTGACGCCGCTGTCGAAGCCCTTCTGGAACGCGAGCGTGGCGGCCAGGATCGACTCACCGAGCACGATCAGTGTGAAGAGGCCGTGCCGTTCCGCGATGTGGTGCGGGTGCCAGGTCGTGGCGGTCGTCCGCTCGGCCCAGGCCGGGATCAGCAGCTCGGCGAGCATGCCGAGCACCCAGAGCCCGACCGCGAGGCTCGGCGGAACGAAGAGCCACAGCACCCACAGCACCTGCATGACCGCGATGCCGCCCGCGTACCGGTGCGCGCACGCCCTGTGCGCCGGGTTGTCCCGCGCGGCACGCATCCAGTGCGCGACCATCGCGAGCCGGATGACGATGTAGCCGCCGACGACGATCCGGTAGTCCTGGTGCTCGAAGACGGCGGGGATGCCCGCCGCGACCACGAGCACGCCGGCGATCTGGACCATCGTGATGATCCGGTAGAGCGTGTCGTCGTTGTCGAACGCGCTGGCGAACCAGGTGAAGTTCAGCCACGGCAGCCACAGCGCGAAGAACGCCATGCAGAACGCCAGCAGGCCCGCGCCCACGTGGTTCTCCGACACCGCGTGGTGCAACGAGGCGGCGGCCTGGGCGACCGCCACCACGAAGCTGAGGTCGAACAGCAGCTCCAACGGCGTCGCGACCCGGTGGGTCTCCGCCGTGTCGCGCGCGAGGAGCTTCTTGATCATCCCGGCACCACCATGATTCGTGATTCGCTGAGGTCGAGCGCGACCCGCGTGCCGGGCTGGTAGGCGGAGGCGGTGTTGGAGGGCTGGTCGATGCGCAGCACCTGCTCCCCCACCCTGACCGAGATCCGCGTGACCGGCCCGAGGAACGACTGGGTCAGCACGTCGCCCACGATCTTGCCATTGGAGTCGCCGTCGTGCGCGGAGACGCCGATGTCCTCGGGACGCACGATCACTCGCACGTCGCTTCCGGACGGCTGGTCGTGCGACGCGGCCACCGTGACACCGTTCACCACGACGGTCTGGCCCTCCGCCTTGGCCTCGACGCTGTTCGTCACGCCGACGAACTGCGCCACGAACGCCGTCGCCGGCTCCCGGTAGACGACCGACGGGGTGTCGAGCTGCTCCAGCCTGCCGTGCGACATGACGCCCACGCGGTCGGAGACGGCGAGCGCCTCCTCCTGGTCGTGCGTGACGAACAGCGTCGTCATGCCGAGCTCCGTCTGGATGCGACGGATCTCGTCCCGCAGGTTCACGCGGACCTTGGCGTCCAACGCGGACAGCGGCTCGTCCAGCAGCAGCACGCGCGGCTGGATCGCCAACGCGCGCGCCAGTGCGACGCGCTGCTGCTGACCGCCCGACATCTGGTGCGGGTAGCGGCCGCCGAGGTGCGAGAGGCCGACCAGTTCGAGCAGTTCGCCGGCCTTCTTGGCGTCCGCCTTGCGCATCTTCAGACCGAACGCGACGTTCTGCGCCGCGGTCATGTTCGGGAAGAGGCTGTACGCCTGGAAGACCATGCCCATGTCCCGCTTGTTGGCCGGGACCTTCGTGATGTCCTTGCCGCCCACGGTGACCGTGCCGGAGTCGGACGTCTCGAAGCCCGCGACGATGCGCAGCGCCGTCGTCTTGCCGCAGCCCGACGGACCGAGCAACGAGACGAGCTCGCCCTCGGCCAGTTCGAGGTCGAGACCGTCCAAAGCCGCGTTCCCACCGAAGGACTTGCGCAGCCCTTTGAGTTCCAAGTGACCCATGTGCTTACTCCTCGACCACGGTCTGACGGCGCCGCTGGCCGACGTAGGAAAGTGCGAACAGGAGGACGAACGCGAAGATCAGACACAGCAGCGACACCGCGATGGACACACCCGCGTTGCGCTTGCCCAGGAGGTTCACCTGCACCTGCAACGTGTCGAAGTTGAGCAGCGACGCGATGGTGAACTCGCCGAGCACCAAGGCCACCGACAGCAGCGAAGCACCGATCAGCGCCACGCGGATGTTCGGCACGACGATCTTCCACAACACCGTGAACCACGACGCGCCGAGGCTGCGCGCGGCTTCGGCCAGCGTCTTCAGGTCGATCGCGGCGAGACCGGCGTCGACCGCGCGGTAGGCGAACGGCAGCACCAGGATCGTGTACGCGAACGTCAGCGTCAGCGGTGAGTCGCCGAGGAAGAAGTTCACCCACGCGTAGAGCGGCGCCATGCCGACCACCAGCACGATCGCGGGAATCGCCAGCGGCAGCAGGCACAGGAACTCGACGAGCCGTTGCAGCTGGGGAAGCCTGAGCCGGATCCACGCCATCGTCGGCACGAGCAGCACCAGCATCAGCACCGCAGAAGTCACCGACAGCAGCAGCGAGTTGACGAGAGCCTCCATCAGGCCCTCGTCGTCGACGATGGACGTCCACGACTCCAGGCTGCGGCTGCCGCCCTTGCCCCGCGTGGAGAACTCCGCCATCGCGATCAGCGGCAGGACGAAGTAGACGCCGAGGATCAGCAGGATGATCGTGCGCAGGACGCGCTGCTTCACTAGCGAACCCACTTGGCCACCCTCTTCTGCAGCAGCACGTTCACGCCCATCGCGATGCTGACCACGATCACCATGCCGAGGCCCAGCGCCTTGCCCAGGTTCTCCTGGCCGAGCACGACCTCACCGGTGAGGAACCCGCGGATCTGCAACGGCACGATCGGACTGCCCTGCGAGACGAGCGCGGCGGCCGTGGCGTAGGCGCTGAAGGCGTTGGCGAACAACAGGAGCAGCGCGCCGAGGAACGGCGGCGTCAGGATCGGGCCGCCGACGTGCCGCCAGTAGGTCCAGCTCGTGCCGCCGAGGCTCGCGTTCGCCTCACGCCACTGCGGACGCAGGCCGTCGAGCGCGGGCAGGAACACGATGACCATCAACGGGATCTGGAAGAACGTGTAGACGAGCGTCAGGCCGGGCAGGTCGAACAGCCAGGCGCTGCCGGCGAACAGGTCGATGCCAACGTTGTCACGCAGGAACTTCGTGACGAGACCTTCGAAGCCGACCGTCGCGAGGAACGCGAACGCCAGTGGCACGCCACCGAACTGGGCGAGCACACCGCTGCCCGCGACGACGATCCGGCGCAGCATCCCGTCGGGGTTGCCGACCGCGATCGCCCACGTGAGCAGCGCGCCGAAGATCGCACCGATGACCGCGGTGAGCGCGGACAGCTCGATGCTGCGCACGAAGGCGTCGAAGACGACACCCGTGAACAGGGTCGTGAGGTTGTCGAACGTGAACGCGCCGTTGGAGTCCTGGAAGGCACCGAACAGCACGAGCACCGTGGGATAGACGAGGAAGGTGCCGACGAACGCCAGGAACGGCACCGCGACGAGCCAGGCGGCCACAGATGGCCGACCGGCGGCCCCACCCTTCTTCGGGGTGGGACCGCCGGGCTTTGCCGCCGCTACGGGAGCGACTGAGGTCATCCGATGGCCTGCGCCCAAGTCGCGGTGAGAACGGCCTTGGCCTTGTCGGCCTGCGCCTGCGTCTGGAACACCTGCTTGCCCTCGGTCTTCGGCAGCTTGTCCTTCGCCGCCTTGTCCGCCTTGTCGCCCATCTTGTCCAGGCGCACCGGGCGGGACATGCCCTTCAGGTACAGGTTCTGGCCCTCGTCGGAGTACAGGAACTCCTGCCACAGGCGCGCGGCCGCGGGGTGCGGCGCGTCCTTGCTGACGGCCTGGTTGTAGTAGGCGCCGATCTGCGCGTCGGCCGGGACGACGACCTTCCAGTCGAGCTTGCCCTTGAGCTTCTCGGTCTGGGCGGCGTTGGTGTAGTCCCAGTCGATGACGACGGGCGTCTGACCGGACTCGATGGTCGCGGGCGACGGGTCGACCGGCTGGAAGTTGCCGGCGGCCTTGAGCTGCTTGAAGAACTCGACACCGGGGGCGATGTCGTCGGCGGAACCGCCGTTGCCCAGCGCCGCCATCATGACGCCGGAGAACGCGGCACCGGCCTGCGTCGGGTCACCGTTCAGCGCGACCTTGCCCTTGTACTCGGGCTTGAGCAGGTCCTTCACGCTCGTCGGCGCCGGCACCTTCGCGGCGTCGTAGCCGATCGACATGAAGCCGCCGTAGTCGCCGTAGTACGCGCCGTCCGCGTCCTTGAGCTCCGCGGCGATGTCGTCCCACGTGCTGACCTTGTAGGGGGCGAACAGGTCCTTGTTGGCCAGCGCCACGTTGAGCCCGAGGTCGAACACGTCCGGCGCGCGGTCGTTGCCCTTGAGCTGCTTGGCGGCGTTGATCTCCTCCTGGCTGGACGCGTCCGGCTGCGCCGAGTCGACCTTGACGCCGTACTTGGCCTCGAAGGCCTTGATGATCTCGCCGTAGTTCGCCCAGTCCGGGGGCAGCGCGATGACGTTGAGCTTGCCCTCCTTCTTGGCTGCCTCGACCAGCTTGTCCATGCCGCCGAGCTCACTCGCCGACTTCGCGGTTCCGGCGGCACCAGCCGGCGTCTCCTTGGCGGGCGGGGCGCCACAGGCGGCCACCGCCAGCACCAACGCGCCGACGCCAATCAACTTCGTCGTGACGTTCCCTCGCTTCAGCACCAGCGGAGGATTGGCTCGGGATGCTTTCGTTGTCAAGCCAGCCGCGCCGGTTGAGACCTTCTCGACTCCTACCGTGAATTCTCGGCGTCCCCGGGGTTGCCGCCGAATGCTGCGCGGGCTTCACTCAGGTGTTGTGCCGAGATCCCGGTACCGGGATCGACGTGGATGAGCGCGGTGGTCAGGTGCCGTCGCTTGTGGACGAACTCCTCCCGGCGCGCGGAGTGGAGCCCGAAGTCGTCGTCGAACCAGACGAGGGGCCGTTCCCACGCGTAGCGCGCCACCGCCGGGTACTTCCAGCCGGTCGCGTCGTGGAACTCGATCACCTTGAGCGGCGGAAGCCCCAGACGCGGTCCGATCTCGGTGTTCGCCCGATGCAGCCACGTCGTGGCCCACGCGAGTTCGGCGCCGGTGTCCTCCGCCAGCCGTCTCAGCTGGTGACCGTGGTCCGGGTCGAGCCAGACGCGAAGCCTGCGGCGCCAGCCCGCCTTGATCTCGAACAGCCGGTAGTTGTCCGGCTTGGGGTTGGCGGCCCACGGGTGGAGCGGGCCGTCGACGTCGAGCAGGATCAGCGGTCTCACCACGTCCAGCATGCCTGGTCTACCCGCACCAGTAGTCGAAAACGTGGCCTGCCGTTCGTACAAGGAGCATGTTCACCGACGAAGAGATCGCCTACCTGCGCGAACAGCCCCTGGCCCGCCTCGCCACGATCAACGAGGACGGCTGGCCCGACGTGGTGCCGCTGGCGTTCGAGTACGACGGCACGCACCTCTGGGTCGGCGGTGCGGGTGACCAGGTCAGGAACACCCGCAAGTTCCGCAACATCACCGCGGGCCGCCGCAAGGTGTCGCTCGTGGTCGACGATTTGGTCTCGTTCAGCCCGTTCGTGGCGCGGGCGATCCGCGTCTACGGCACCGCCGACGACCCGGAGGCCCGCACCGGCCTCGTCGGCCCCGGCGTCTACTGCCGGATCACGCCGACCAGGGTCTGGGCGTGGAACATGGCGGGCGAACCGGCGGGCGAGACCTGGTACGAGCCCCGCCGGTCATGAGGCCCGGCGCGCAGGGCACACCGCCGCGCTGCCCCACCGGACGCCGTAGAGCAGCCCGGGCAGCAGCCGCCGGAACCGCAGGTGGACCTCCCCCGCGCGGTCCACGGACTGCGCCGTCCCGGCCGGCTCGGCCTCGGACCGCTGCACCAGCACCCCGTCGAACGCCCGTACCAGCCTCTTGCGGTCGTGCTCGAACCGCACGCGCAGGTCGAACACGTCGCACGGGCGTTCGGGCACGTGCAGCACGCACGGACGCATGGCGTCGCGGTGGGACAGCCGGTAGCGGATCGCGAAGTCGTGGGTCTCGCCGCGCACCAGCGGTTCGGCCGGAACGAGCCGGAAGCCGGGCCGTTCCAGGTTGCCCCGGTCCTGCAACGTGCCGCCGTACAGGAGCTGCGCCTCCACGTCCCGCCGGTGCACGGGGAACGCGGCGGCGAAGTCGAACGAGGTCACCCCGTCCTGGTTCACCACGACCTGGTAGCGCTCCAGCACCTCCGGCCGTTCCTGGTCCAGCATCACCGCCACGGCCAGTTCCGCGGTGTGCCAGCCGCCCACGTCACGACGCATGGTCGTCGCGGCGAGCTCCGCCAGCTGCTCCACGGCCTCGTCGACGCGCCGGCGCACGGTGCGGGCGTCGCGGTCGATCGTGGCCGCCAGCCAGCTGACGCGCTCCTGGTAGAGCGGGTGCCGGACGTCCGAGATGAGGCCGAACGCCACCCGCGCCGCGAGGTGCAGGTCCTCCGGGAGCTGCTCGACCAGCTCGGTGAGCCGGGTGACCAGCTTCTGCTTGGCGGCGACCGCCCCGTCGGCCCCGGTGATCCCGCACGCCGCGGCCAGCGCCGGACCGATCTTGTCCACGATCCGTCCCGCGTGCACCCCTCGTCCCTTGCGGAGGGTCTTCAGCTCCTGCACCAGGCTCGTCGTCGTCATCCCGGTTCTCCTCCCCTTGCGTGCTCACGTGCGGCGGAGGCAGGTTGCGTCGACCATGTGGACGAGAAGTGGACACGCCGTGGATCGGTCAGACGTGGTCCGGTCGCAGCACCGTCCGCGCCACCGACGACGCCAGCGCGATGCCCAGCCGCACACCGTCGCCGCCGAGGAAGACCCGCGAGCGGCCGATGCGGCCGAGCGCGCGCTGGTCGACGGCTCCGAGCCCGAACGCGATCATCTCCGGGCACGACGTCGTGGCGCTGAGTCGTTCCAGCGCGGCGGGCCAGGCGGGATCCGTGGCCCTGCCGTCCGAGACGAAGAACAACATCGGGCGGCGCACCCGCATCCGCTGCGCCTTCAAGCTCTCCACGTCGCGCTCGATGACGGTGCGCACGAGGGTGAACGCGGATCCGAAGTCAGAACCCGATTCCTGGCGCGGTCGAATAACCTCGACCGGGTCGAGCGCGGGGGCCAGCGGGTGCACGACCAGCGGTCGTTCCGCGAAAACGACCACGCAGAGCCGAATCTGGGCACCACGGCGGCGATCCGCGTGCACCACACCGCGGAACTCCCGCATGCCGGCGTTCACCTCGTCGATGTGGGCGGCCATCGAGAAGGACACATCGCACGCCACGTAACAAGGCAACACCTCACGGTCCATGCCGTGCACCGTTACCGGATCGCGTTGATCAAACGTGGACAAAAAGCTGATTCGGTGACACGCAGACGGGACTCTGCGCGACATTCCACCCAGACGGAAGCAACAGATCGGGAGGCGGCGTGGAATTTCGGATGCTGGGTCCGCTGGAGGCGTGGCACGACCACACCGCCATACCGTTGGGGGACCAGCAACAACGCTTCATCCTCGTCGTACTCCTGTTGCACGCGAACAAGCCGCTGTCACCCGAACGGATCACCGAGATCGTGTGGCCGGACAACCCGGAACGCCGGACGCTCGTGCGCGGCTACATCAACAAGCTGCGCAAGACGTTCGACGGAACCGACGCGGAGATCGAGCGGACGGCCACCGGGTACGTGCTGCGCGTCGACGAGGACCGGATCGACACGGTCCGCTTCGACCGGCTGCGCGAGGAGGCGGCGCTCGCCCAGCAGGACAACGACCAGCGCCGGGCCATCGACCTGCTGCGCGAGGCGGTGACGCTGTGGCGCGGCCGGTTCCTCGAGGACATCGACGTCGACAGGGTCGGCGGCGCCGAGGTGTTCCCGCCGACCGAGAGCTACCACGACGCGCTCGGCGACCTGGCCGAACTGGAGCTCGTCACGGGCGACTACCGGTCGGCGCGAGACCGGATGCGTCGCGCGGTCCGCACCTCCCCCGACCACCAGAAGTACGCCGAACTGCTCATGCGGGCGTTGATCGCGGGCGGCGACGGCGTGGGCGCGATCCGGGTCTTCGACACAGCGTCCAGCGCTCTCGCCGAGTTCGGCATGGAGCCGGGAACCGTCCTGCGCAACCTCGTGGAACGTGCCCGGCGCGGTGAACCGGCCAGTTCGCTGCCGTCCCGTCCCGGCGCGTTCACCGGCCGGTCCGGCGAGCTGGACAAGATCGCCGCGGCCGCGGCGGGTTCGGACGAACGGCGAGCCGTGTGGATCAGTGGCCCGCCCGGCGTCGGCAAGTCCGGCCTGGCGGTCGAGGCCGCGCACCTCCTGCGCGACCGGTTCCCGGACGGTCAGCTCCTGGTGCGCCTCAACGGTTTCACGCCGAACGTGGCGCCGATGTCCGTCTCGGACGCGCTGACCCAGCTGCTCACCGATCTGGGCGTGCCGGCGGAGCAGATCCCCGACACGGTGGGGCGCAAGGCGACGGTCTACCAGTCGCGGCTCTACGGGACGAAAACGCTGGTGGTGCTGGACAACGCGGCATCACCCGAGCAGATCCGGCCGTTGCTGCCCGAGACACGCGAGTGCTTCGCCGTCGTCACGAGCAGGAAGATGGGCGAGCCGGACATCAGCGAGCACGTGCGGCTGGCTCCGATGCCGGCCGGCGACGCGTCCGCGCTGTTCCAGAGGCTGACGAACGGCTCGTCGCGCGTGCGCGGCAGGTCCGCGGACGTCGCTGGGCTCGTGAAGCGCTGCGGCTACATGCCCGTGTCGATCACCATCGCGGCCGCGTTGCTGCGCAAGCACGACAGGTGGTCGCTCGACTACCTGATCGGCCAGCTGGACGACACCGGCGCGTGGCGGGAGGACGGCGCCGCGATCCACGCCTCCTACCGGCAGCTCGACGCCGACCAGCAGCAGGTCTTCCGTCTCTTCGGCCACCTGCCAGGGCCCGACGTGGACATCATCGGCGCGGCGGCGCTCATCGGCGGTGACATCGCCGCCACCCGCAAGCTGCTCCACGACCTGCACGAGGTCTGCCTGCTGGAAGAGGTCGCGCCGCAGCGCTACCAGATGCTGGACTCCATCAAGGAGTTCGCCGCTCTCGAACCTCCGTCCGCGGACGCGTTGGAGCGCCTGCTCGACTTCTACCTCGTGACGCTCGCGGACGCCGTGAACGTCGCGTACCCGTTCGACCGCGCCGCCCTGCCGTCCGTCGAACGGGAAAGCCCGCGGAGTCTGCGGTTCACGCACGAGGACGAGGCGATGGCGTGGATCATCGCCGAACGCGACAACCTGATGGCCGCGATCAAGCAGGCGGACTCGGACCGCGCGTGGCTGCTCGCCTCGTTGATCTGGCGGCACTTCAACACCGCGAACCGGATCGACGACTGGATCGACGCCGTCAGTTCCGTGCGGCCGGACGACGGCTACGGCCGGGCACACGTTCTGTACCGCCTGTCCATCGCCAACGACCGGCGCGGCCGGCACGCCGAGGCGGTCGAGCTGGCCGAGCAGGCGCTGGCGTGCTGGACCCGGCTGGGCGACGTGCCCGGTGAGGCCGCGGCGTTGTGCGCGATCGCCGTCTCGCAGATGCAACTCGGCCGGCACGACGAGGCGGCGAGGCATTTCGAGGCCGGGCTGGCGAAGTACGAGCAGTGCGGCGACGTGCGCGGCCAAGGGCACGCGTTGAGCTCGCTCGGCTACCTCAACGAGCAGCACGGCAGGTACGAAGTAGCGATTGCACAGCAGGAAGCCGCCGTGCGGTTCCTGCGGGAGAGCGGCCACCAGCAGGGACTCGCCCACGTGCTGAACAACCTGGGCGCGAACCAGCAGCACCTGGGGATGCTCGACGAGGCGATCCTCCATCACCTGGAGGCGCACGAGATCGCGGACGAGCTCGGCGACCTCTGCGTGGCGGCCTACGCGTTGACCAACATCGCGGACGCCCACCGCCTCGCGGGCAGGTTCCCCGAAGCGTTGCACCACCACGACCTCGCGGCCAAAGCCGCCGCCGGGCTGGCCGACGCGGAACTGCAGGGAAGCCTCCTGCGCGACCGGGCCGCCACGGAGAAGGATCGCGGCCGGCCGGGCGCGGCGCTGCGGCTCTACCAGGAGTTGCTGGACGTGGCCACGGGTACCGGCAACCGCACGCAGGAGTCATACGGCCAGATCGGCGCCGCAAGAACGTTGCACGCCATGAGCCGGCACGCGGAAGCCGTGGCGCACTGGGACGCGGCCGAGGCCGTGTACCGCGAACTCGGCCAGCCGGAGGCAGAGGAGGTGCGGCGGGAACGGGCCGAGCTGACGTGCGCGTGTGGTCAGCGGTGAACGAACAGTCGTTTCAGATCGGGGTAGACCTCGCGCACGGCACCGTGGTTGTGCCACCGGCCAAGGGTTCTGGCCAGCTGCCTCAGGTCCGTCCGCACCGTCGCGGAGTCCACGTGCGCCGCGTCGTCCAGGACGAGGGCGAGCGTGCGGCAGCTCTCGTCGACCTCGCCCGACAACGCGAGAGCGAGCGAACGCCGGGCGCCGAACCGCGCCAGGCTGCGGCGGGAGGTGGCCGGCACCAGCGCCAGCTGCCGGTCCAGCACGACCGCGGCCTCGGCGTTCAGCCCGAGATCGGACAACGCCCAGCCCCTGGCCAGCTCGAGCGGGTCGGGGGCGGTCGACCCGAGCACGGGGTACGGGCTGTCCGGAGACGCGGCCTCCATCCTGCTCGCGGCACGGTCGAACGCGCGTTCCGCGGCGCTCCGGTCGCCCGCGAGCGCATGGCCCTGCGCCTCGCGCCGGGCGGCCAGGGCGAGGACGCGTGAGCCGGCCCTGCCGATCCACTGCGCCTGCTGGGCGAGGTTGATCGTGGCGGACGCGTCCTGGCGGTAGAGCGCGAGACCTGCCTCCCGCACGAACGCGTAGCTCGCGATGTCCGGATCTCCCGCCGCACGGGAGAGTTCGGACGCGTGCCTGGTCCACCACAGCGCGCCCTCGTCGTCCCCCGCCTCCTGGCACATCCAGCCGGTGTACTCGGCGATGCGCGCGACGAGCAGGAGGAGCCGGGTGCCCACCGGTCCGGCGTTCTCGCGCGCCAGGCCGTGCACCGTGTGCTGCAGGGCCTGCAACGGTTCGAGCAGCACCTGCGGACTGGTGCGCAGCCCGAGACCCCGCATCTGTTCGAACGAGGTGCGCATCCCGGCGATCACCTGCTCGTCCAGCACCGGCCGCCGCCCGCCGCCCGTGAGCGCGCCGACGCCGAGCATCGTTCCGGCCACCAGCACCTGACGCCGGCCGAGACCCCTGACGTCACGCGGAGACGGCCCGTGGACGGCGGCCTCGACCAGCCGGCCGCCGACGTCCAGCACGCCGTCGCACAGCCGCGCCAACGTCGGGGTCGGCGGTTTGAGGTCGTTCTCGATCTTGCTGAGATAACCCTTGCTGTAATGGATCAGCTTGGCCAGCTGCCCCATCGACAGTCCCGCCGCGACGCGGTGCGCGCGCAGCAACTCACCAAAAGTTTCGGACACGATTGCCTCCCGCTCCGGCGTCTTCCGAGTACATCATCCCGACCGTTGTGCCGCAATCGCCCCGGCCGTTTCGAGAAATGGCCGGGGCGCATTCGCGTCAGATCATCCGTGCCACGGGTTGCCGTGGCCGTCCTGGGTCTCCGTGGTGGTCGTGGTGGGAGGCGGCGGCGGGTTGTCGTCCGCGTTGGCCGCGACACCACCGGAAACGGAAGCGGCGACGGCGAGCGCGGTCACGAGGGTGGCGACACCCACGCCGAAAGTGGACACGATTTTGGACATGGCGAATCCTCCGAAGGGAGTCGGAATTGATTTCCGGATTTCGCCCGCTCTCTGCGGGCTCCCTTCGAGCATTCGTCTTCGAAAAGGCCTGAAACAGGTGTTTCCCGTTGCCCACCGAGGTGGTCAACACGTCCACTCCTCATCCACTTCTGGTCAACACCCGCCGTGGATGCTGCGCGCACCCGGCCGCCGGCCGGTCGTCATCAGGGAGGTTCGAGTGACCGAATCCGCGACCTACGACATCGCCGTGTCGTTCGCCGAGGAACAGCGCGCCGTGGTCGACGAAGTGGTCGAGGCGTGCCGTCAGCGCGGCCTGACCGTGCTGGAGAGCAACGACCTGCCGCAGGCAGAGGTGCGCTTCCTCGTGCCGTTCGTGTCCACTGTGGACGAGATCGTGAGCGACCGCGAGCACGTGCTGCCGGTGCTGACCGGCGAGCCGCCCACGTCGTCGAACGTGACGTACCTGCGGGCGGACGAGCACCTCGTCAACACCCTCGTCGCCCGCATCGAGGCCGCCGAGACCGCGGGCCACGACCTCGTCCCCGTCGCCGACCTGGTGGCGGCGCTCAAACAGCCGGAGGCCCCCGCGCAGAACAGCGCCCTGCGCACCCTCGCCGAACAGTTCGCCGCCGCGCCACCCGCACTCGCCAAGCGCGGTCTCGCCGGCACGTTGCACCTGGGCGACACGACGGTCGCGGTGCGCGTGGAACGGGCGAACGACGCCGTGTACGCACTCGAAGTGCGCGGCGACGACATCGTGAACTTCGTCGTGCTGGGCGAGTCCCCGGAGCTGTTCTCCACGCTGTGGCAACGAATCGAGGACATGCTGACCGCGACCGCGTGACGCGAAAAGGGCGGTGCCCCCGTCACGGGGACACCGCCCTTTCTCATTGCCTGGCTCGTTCGATCACTTCCTCCAGCCGCAACGGACTGGGCGGGTGGTGACTCAGGCACAGCGGAGCCAGCATCCGCCGGAACCCGAACGTGTCCCCGGTGACGTAGAACTGCCCGCGTTCCAACCGCGAGATGTCCGCGATAGAACTTCCCTTGGCCCGCGCCATCTCCGTGGCCGCGGCGATCTGCGCGGGACTGTTCAACCGCCCGAAGAACTGGGTGGTCGCATTGCCGGTGACCTGGTTGTGCACGCCCTTGGGCGCCTGCGTCGCCAGCAACAACCCGAGCCCGTACTTACGTGCCTGCGACGCCAGCAGAATCGTGGTCTGCGTGCTGGCCGTCGCCTGCCCGGAAGGCGCGATCGTCTGCGCCTCGTCCATGACCATCAGCCCGCCGAGCGGCCGATCCACAGCCGGGTTCCGCTTGATCCAGGCGAACACCTCCAGCTGCAACTGGCTGATGAACCCCTGCCGCTGCTCGTCGGACGGCAGCCCGACGAAACTGATCACCGAGATCCGCGCCTTCTTCCCCTGCGAGGGCTCGAACAACGCCCCGGGATCCGTGGCCTCTCCGGTCCCCGCGAGCAGCGGATCGTTGACCATCGCGGCCCTGAGCGTCTCCGCCAGATCAGCAGCGGTCGCCGTGGCCGAGTACAACTTGCTGACCCCGTCCGGCAACTCCGCCAACAGGTCCACGAGCCCGTTCAGGTCCCGCCTGTCATTGCGCGCGTAGTGCTTCAACGCCTCCTTGAACACCGCCCGCCCACGAACAGCGAACTTCGTCTCGTTGGCAATCCGCGCATGAGGCACCAACCGAGCCACAGCAGCCTCGACAGCAGCCCCGAACTCGTCCTCATCCCCACGCACCAAAGCAAAATCCGGCAGGGGATGAAAACTCAGCGGCCGCCCAGCAGCCCGTCCAGGCGTCCACACCACGACCTCGGTGCCGGCGAAGTACTCGGCGGCCAGAGCCTCATCGCCCGCCCGCCACTCCCCCGGAACCTCGGGCCAGGCGTCCCCGAGCCGGGCCAGGTCGTTGTTGGGATCAAGCACGATCGCCGAAACCCCTTGCAGCGCACACTCTTCGACGATCCGGCGCAGTAGCACCGTCTTCCCGCTACCGGACCCGGCGAACACGATGGCGTGCTTGCGCAGCGACTCCAGCTCGATCCGGATCTCCCCGTCCATCCCGAGCACGATCTCGCCGGAGGACTGCGGCCTGGACCGCGGCTGGGGCGTCTGCCGGGGCCTCGGTCGGGGCGTCGTCTGCTCGGGCTGCGGCGGAGGGCGGGTCTCCTGGTGTCCACTCCTCGTCCCGCTCCGCGCCGGATCCGGCAGGATCTTCCGCAGGAACGTGTTGCTGCTGGCCGGTTTCCGCGCCACCAGCCACGCGAGCAACTGGTGCGACTGCGACGACCACATCTCCTTGAGCGCGATGAAGGTGCGCAGGTCGTCGTCGGACACGTCGACGCTCTTCCCGCCGCGCTGCACGAACTCCGCGACCTCGCCCTTCGTCTTCGCCCCGGTCCAACCGGTGGAACCCTTGCGGATCAGGACGAGGTGCCTGCCGCGCCCGTCCTCGGCCGCCGCACGCGCGTTGCGGAACTTGCGCAGCACCTTGTTCCCGTGACTGCTGGCGATGAGCCGGAACACCCAGCGCTCCTCGACGTCCCGTTCCTCGTCCACCGTGTGCCGCAGGCTCGCGTGCAGGCTCTTGTCCTCGGCCTGGGGCTCGGGGTGCCACGCCAGATCGTCGTTGCCGATCTCGGTGACCCACGACCTCAGCCCTGCCAGCAGCAACGCCGGCATCACGTCGTCCTCGTTCTGCGACCTGACGTCGGCGGCGGCGAGCGCGGCCTTCTCCCGCAACCGCGCGAACTTGGCGTCGAGCTCGGCGAGGTAGTCCGGTACAGGCCCTGCCTTCGGCGTGAACGGGACCGCCGGCACGGGCGCCTCCTGCTGTTCCGGCTCCTGGAACGAGCGGAGTTCCCGGATCTCACCGTGCAGGCAGGCCTCCGCATGGGAATGCAGCCGCTTGAGCAGCGTGCGCGGAGTCTCCTCCTTCCAGTCGTCACCGAACGCCTCCGCTGCCACCGGCCAGGTCGAGTGAGGAGGCGTGATCCCCTGGCTCTGATAGATCACGGCGAGCCACTTCTCCACGAGCGTTCTGGCGATCGAGGGATCAGTGACAGATCCCAGGATCGGCGTCAGCGTGAACCGGTCGCCGACCGTGTCGCTGGCGGCCTGGCGCAGCTTGATCCACGTCGTGGGCAGGCACGCGACGATCGTCAGCGTTCGCCGGGTGATCTCGCGCAGTTGCATCAATCCGTCCGAAATGAGCGCGAGCTCGCTCGCTTCCTCAGGGCTGAGGTCGTCCTCGATGAGATCCTGGGCCTTGTTGATCACGGTGTCCAGCTGGTCGATCGCGATCACACAGGGCCCCGTCATGGCGAGGACGCGCGAGATGTCCCGCACCACGTACCGCGCTGCCTTCGCCTTGGTCACCAAGCCCCATCGGCGGTACTCGCCCGCATCGTCGTCCAGGCCTTCGAGATAGCTTTGGCCGGTCAGCGAATGCGGAGACGCGTACAACACGAGTGCGCGGATCACGGCGCTGCAGTCGGTCGCGATCCGGGCGTCCACCTTGCGCAGGCCGTTGACGAGGGCGTCCAGGTGCTCGGGCTTCAGCGGTGCCTCGTTCACGATCGCCTTGGTGACCTCCTCGGGCACATCAGCGCCACGGCACAACTCCCGCAACAGCACGATGAGCTGAAGCTGTCCGGTGTCATCGGTCCTGAGCAGTTCGCTGCGCATGGCTTCGGCGACGTCGTCCCAGAACATCGCCGCCGAGCTGACCTCGATCAGGAAGAAGTAACCACCGGTCTCCTGCACCATGCTGCGCACCGTGCCGAGCAGATGGGTCTTCCCGACCCCCTTGCGCCCCTGCAGGATCAGGCCGATGGGGTTGGAACCGGCACTGTCCCTCGCATCCGCGATCGCCGTCCGGATGCGGTGCTCCGCTCTCGTGTGCAGACCGTCGACGTGGGACGGCGAAGTGCGCCAGACGTCGTCCGGAGTCTCGGCGGAGTTGAACCGCAACGCGGCCAACGCTTCCCGCAGCTGTGCGGTCACGACTCCTCCATCGCCACGAGGTGCAGATCCTCGCTACCGACCCGCAGTGCGGCGGCGTGGTCGTCGGCGGTGAGCACCTTGGTGTTGGACTCGGGCGCCAGATGGACGGTCCCGGTCTTCATCATCTTCACCAGCGTCTCGTCGACCTCGCCCTTGTCCGCGCCGTTGAGCCGGGGCCGGATGCGGGCGAGCCGGATCCAGTCCTGGGGTTCGACGGCCAGTTCCTCGTAGACGGACCGGATCAACGACTCCAGGTCCCGGGACCGGATCACCTCGATGAGCGTCCCGTGCGCCTCGTGGTGGAGGATGAACTTTTTCAGCAGCCCGAACGTGACGCGTGCGTGCGAAGTCGATCTCGGAGGCAACTCTCCCTTGACGAGGTCCTGCAGGCACCAGGCGATGCCTTCGTTCGTAACCTCGTGAACCATCGGCTTCACGGTTTCGTCCGTCCGGATGAAACCAGCCTTGTTCAACTTCTCGCGACCGGGCTTCGTGAGCTTGACCTGGTCGCCCAGCTCCGTGTTGAGCACCGGCCGGTTCTCCAGCATCAGCACCGTCAGCGCCGCACGTTCGGGGGCGCCAAACTTCTCCGGCATCATGCCGCCTCTCAGTCGGTGAACGCGTTGAGTCGTCGATCGATCCGGGCGAGCAGTTGCTCCACCGCGGTTCGCAGTTCGGGTGGCATCGGGGCCTCGGCGCCGTTGCCACGCGTCTTACTGGTGAGCACGAGCGCAGCCGAGAGGTCGAGCAGCAGCTCCATGTCATCGCTGTCAAGCGCCGCCGTCATGCCGTGGACGGTTTCCTGGACGAGCACGAACCGGCCGGCGTACGGCATCTCGTCGGGAAGACCGCGCAACGCGGTCGCGGCCGCCATCAGCGCCTCGTGGTTCGGTTCGTGGTCGGGAGTCCCCTGGATGAGGGCGTGGAGCTGCCGCGCGACCAGTTCAGGGCGCGGGCCGAGTTCCAGGTGCCGCAGGTTGCGCAGGAAGCCCGGTAGCTCGTCTCGATCCGTGTTCTTCGTCAGCACGCAGAACAACTGCCGCTGATCGCCTTCGGGGCCGATGGTGTGCCGCAGGAAGCGCTCCGCCTCGGTGATCTGCCACCGGCTCGCCTCTCCATCCACCAGGAGGCACAGGTGCTCCGCCGGCTCACCGGTCTTCTCGAGGATCTCCGGGTCGCCGGACACCGAACGCTCGGCACGCAGCCCGAGTGCGTTCAATTCTGCGATGAGGTCCTCGGTGGCCTTCAACAACGTCCGGGGACTGGACACCAGCAGGTCGAGGTCGAAGTCCCGGTGATGGTTGCGCGCGGCCGCGACGTAGGCGTCTCGGTTGTCCTCCAGCACGTCGGTGCGGTCGAACCCCTGCGCGATCACCGCGGCGATGGTCTCCAGCGCGTACGAGATCTGGTCGGGGGAGGGGATGGGTTCATCCAGCACCGGGAGCTGCTCGCCGAAACTCCAGTAGGAGACGTACGGGACCGTGAGATGCCGCAGCATCAGATCTTCAGGCACGCTCTTGACGAGCCAGTTCTCGAACAGCGGGGCGACCACCGCGGCGCACTTTCGCTGCCACTTGTCCGCACGTTCGTACTCGACCCGGTTGTCCAGTCGGGACAGCACGGGGAGCACGGTGTGCCGAGGCCGGTCGTAGGGCATCCGGTCTCTCGCGTCGTCGGCGCGCCGGGTGATGTCCACGACCTCGTCGAGGTTCTGGTCGTTGGCGGTGAAGACGACGACCAGTCGGTCCGGCAGATGAGCTGTGCAGATGCCCGCGATGTCGGAGATGCCGGTCCTGCTGTCGATCAGCACGAAGTCGTGATTGGCGGTCCAACGGTCACGGCACACCTCGAGAAAGCGCGCGAACCCCTTCTCGTACAGCTGCGCCCAGTCGATCGCCTGCATCCGCCGCATGTAGGAGCGGTCCATCTTCCCTGCGGCCAGCAACTCGAGCGAGCCGCTGCCTTCCACGGCGACCTTCAGCGCGTGAGCAGCGGGTTCGTTCGCACCCGCGAGGAAATCGTGCGCGAGATCGATCACGCCGCCTTTCGATGCTCCCCGCAATACCGGCGCGAAGTAGTGGTGCAGGCCAGGAGCTTCCAGGTCCCAGTCGATCGTGAGAACCCGATAACCCCAGCGCGCGAGCAACACCGCGATGTTGGCCATGGTGAAACTGCGCCCGACACCGCCCTTGTACGAGTAGAAGGTGATGACGGTCCCGGCCATGGTCAGAACCTCGGTATCTGGGGCGGCTGAATGAGAGGGGGTTCCGGCGGATCAACGTCAGGCCAGTCCGACTGCCAGGGCGGTGCCTGCTTGGCGAGCCGGACGAGATCAGCCGCGAGATCGTTCACCCGCGTGTGGAATCGAAGATATTTCCGACTCTGCTGATAAACGGGATCCGGGTGTGCGACATCCTTGAAATCCACCCACGACCTCTCCTTTTCCTCCACGGGAAAGTTCTCTGAGTCGGAGTAGAGGATCGGGTAGATCAACCCCTGGGAGACCTCGAGGCTTGCGACACCTAGCATGTCCTCCCTGGCCCGCATGCTCTTCTGCTCGGCCATGCACCAGCGGGACTCGTAGTACTGCGGCGTGAGGAGCTGGACCATGATCTTGCTGTGACGTAGCGCGTCCTGCAGGTTCGACGGCCAGTGCACGCCGCGCTCCATCGTGCGGTCGACGTACACCGACGGAGTTGGCGCGTACTGATCAGCAAGACATTCCTTGAGCTTGCCCAGGAAGTGGTTGATCAGCCACTTCTGCACAGTGCCGTATCGGCAGTAGCTGATGAAGAAATCGTACTTGTAGGACACAGCGCACAACGGTAGGTGCGCAACCCACGTCGATAAAAGACAAAAAAGTGGGCATTTTCAGCTGTTCCACCCACAATTGGACAAAAACTGGATACCTGACGCACTCCAGCCCAGAACAGCAGGAAGCCCCCGATCATGATGATCGAGGGCTTCCTGTGATGAGTGGACGATACAGGGATTGAACCTGTGACCCCTACCGTGTCAAGGTAGTGCTCTCCCGCTGAGCTAATCGTCCGAGCGGATGACGAGACTCGAACTCGCGACCCTCACCTTGGCAAGGTGATGCGCTACCAACTGCGCTACATCCGCGTGCCCCGCCGGTTTCCCGTGGTGCGAGAGGAACTTTATCCGACGCTCCCCCGAAGTTCCAAATCGGCTGATCTTGAGCCTGCCGGGATGCGCCGAGCCGGCCGCGGGAAAGGTGCGTGAACGACAGCGGGGCCAGGTGCGCTGTGCACCTGGCCCCGCTGATGATCCAAAGTGGACGATACAGGGATTGAACCTGTGACCCCTACCGTGTCAAGGTAGTGCTCTCCCGCTGAGCTAATCGTCCGAGGCGGAGACGGGAATCGAACCCGTGTACAGGGCTTTGCAGGCCCTTGCCTAAGCCACTCGGCCACTCCGCCAGGAGCATGGATCCACGGTGAAGACACCGGGGAACCACAGAGCGGATGACGAGACTCGAACTCGCGACCCTCACCTTGGCAAGGTGATGCGCTACCAACTGCGCTACATCCGCGTTCATCACTGACTTCATGATGTTGAAACAAAGCTTATACGAGGGGTTCAAGCGGGTTTCACCGGGGGGTCCCGCATCGCCATCGCGGGCCCCCTACCTCGGATTACTCAGCTGAGGTCGTTCGAGATGAGGTGCGTGAGCGCCTCGTCGACGTTGACCCAGAGGTGCTCGTTGCCCGGCACGACGACGTCGTAGGTCCGGTCGAGGAAATCGGCGAGTTCCTGGGCGGACGCCTCGAACATGGCGTGCCCGGAAGGTGAGCTCAGCTCGATCACGACGACCTCGGGGTCGTCGGCGGCGGGGCGGATCCGGACGTCACCGTCACCGGCGTCGGCGATGAGACCGTCGGCGAGCAAGTCGCGGGCGTAAACCCACTCGACCCAACCGGCGCGGCCGGTGCGGAACGCGGCGACGACCGCGTACGGGTCCTTTGTGTCGTATCGCAGCTCCACTTGAACCGGGACCGCAGGGGTCCTCGGTGCCAGCAGGTCGAAGACCGCTGTCGAGCGGAGCGTCACGTGATCGTTGCGCATCGTCGTTACCCTCTTCTCCCTTCCCGGTCAATGAAACGACCGAGCACCTTAGTTGTGACGTGCATGTGGCGAGGAACGCTCGCGAATCGGGCCCAGATCACCCCATCGGGTCAGCTTGACTCCGCAACGCGACCGTATGCACGCGCTCCGTGTCCTCCTCGCTCGTTAGCCGAAGTTCAGCGACTCCCATCTTGCTGGGTCTAACCTGAACCCGGTACCGGCTGTTGCGCGAATGTTGGACGTGAGGACATCTCTGGTGGCTGACTCACCCGGCCCAACCGTTGCGTCGAGCGACGGCCGGCCGACCGATTTCGAGCTCGTGCAAAGACTCGCACAGGGCGATCGGCCGGCGTTCGGTGAGCTGTACGACAGGTACGGCACGCCAGCGTATTCGCTGGCCAGGCGCATCTGCGTGGACCCGGATCTGGCCGAGGACGTCGTCCAGGAAGCCTTCCTCGCGCTCTGGCGGCACCCCGCCAGGTTCGACCCCGCCCGCGGAAGTTTCGGCACCTGGTTGATGACTTTGGTTCACCACCGCGCGGTGGACGCCGTACGTAAGGAGAACACTCAGCGTCGTCGGACTGTTCCCCTCACCGACGATGTCTCCCCTCCTGCCGAAGGCTCCGACCACGCAGCGTTGGTCAGCGTGGTGAGCGCCGAGGTCAGAGCGGCCCTGCACACGTTGCCGGAAGAACAGCGCCAGGTAATAGCGCTCGCCTATCTGGGCGGCTACACGCAGTGCGAAGTGGCAAAGCTGACAGGCGTACCCCTGGGCACTGTGAAATCGCGCACGTTCGCGGCGATCAGACGCCTGAGAGGCACGTTGGGGAACTTGTGGGCCGGAGAGACCGGCGAGACGACAGGAGTTCACCGGTGAACGGCGACCTGTGCGCTCAAGAGGAGCTCGCCGTCGGCTGGGCGATGCACTCCCTGGAGCCAGACGAGGAAGCAGTGGTCCGCGACCACCTGCCGACCTGCACCACGTGCCAACACACCGTGCAGGCGACGCAGGAGGTCCTGGCGGGCATCGGCGGCGCGGTCCGCCAGGAACAACCACCACCCCGCCTCCGCGCGAGGCTGATGGAACAGATCGAGCACATCCCCCAGGAAGTGCCCGCACAACACGCCCCGCGCCACGCGGCCCCGATTCCGCTGCGCCCGCAACACCGCCGCCGCACCGGCCGCGTACTGCTGGCCGCCGCGGCAGCGTTGGTCGTGCTGGTAGGCGGCGGCTACCTGGGCGTGCGCGTGAACCAACTCTCGAGCGAGGTCACGGCCGCACAGACACGCACCGACGAGCTGAACAAGGCCCTCTCCCTGGCCGCGGACCCGTCCACGAACAGGGCGGTCCTGCGCACGACCTCAGGCGACGAAGTGGCCGTGGTTCTCTCGAACCCGACCTCGGGCGCCGTGATGCCGATGAACCTCAAACCGAACGACACGGGTCACGTTTACGTAGTTTGGGGTGCAAGCACGAAAGCGCCGGTACCGTTGGCGGTGTTCGACGTGCGCGCAGGCTCCACAGACCCGCAACTGCTGGCCTGGTCCGCCGACGCGCACAAGCACACGACCTTCGCGGTGTCGCTCGAACCAGGCCGCCAGGCCCCTCCGAAACCCTCGGAGGTGCTGGCAGGCGGTCAGGTTGCACCCGCCTGAATCCCAACAGGATGATCGACACATGACGAAGCCCGAAGTGAAGCCCGACGAGCACAAGGGCTGGCGCCACTGGTTCCACCGGAACCCGGCGCTGAACCTGGCGTACCGAATCGGCGTGGGCGTGATCGGCGGCCTGGTCCTGATCGCGGGCATCATCATGATCCCGTACCCCGGCCCGGGCTGGCTCGTGGTCTTCGCGGGCCTCGCCATCCTCGCCACGGAATTCGAGTGGGCAGGCCGAGTCCTGAAGTTCGCGAAGCGCTACTACGACCGTTGGGTCGCCTGGCTCAAGCGCCAGCCGGGCTGGGTCCGCGGCCTGGTGATGGCGGGCGTCTGCGCCATCGTCCTCGTCACCTGCTACCTCCTCAACGTGTTCGCACTGGTGGGAGGCTGGTTCGGCGTGGAGTGGACCTGGTTGCAGAGCCCGATTTTTGGTTCTCGTTGATGATGTTGTAGGCTATGGCCACACCGCGAGAGCGGGACAGCACCACAACAGAACACGGGCGTTTAGCTCAGCGGGAGAGCGCTTCGTTCACACCGAAGAGGTCACTGGTTCGATCCCAGTATCGCCCACAGTGTGTTTTACCAGGTCAAACGGGGTATCGATGATATTCATCGATACCCCGTTTGCGTTGCGTGGGAGCAGATTGGGAGCAGAAGTCCTCCCCCAACTCGCCAGATCTACGCGAAGTCTTGTCACCGAGATTTGCAAATCCGCAGGTCAGCGAATTGAGGCTCATCGGACTGCTGGTGACCTCTTCGCCGCCACCTAAGAGGTCACCAGGCGTCAAGCTCGCCTCACTTTGCATCGCCGTCTTAGGCATTGCACCAAGTCGCCCACGAGCGGTCTCGACGATGCCCGTCCCACACAACACATGCTTGACCGAGCCCTTGCCCCCAGATATGAGTTCACGGTCACCTGACCTGTAGAAATACGACGTTCTGCACCACTAAGCGCAGTTGGCTAGTTCCAGCACGCTGACCGCAGTTGGTCACCGTCCTGAAGATCCACTCCTTTCTCGGAGCCGCTGAGCACTTGCGCCTGTGACCCTCCCGGACGTGCGCGAGTCGGCTCTGGCGGTGGTCACGACCAGCAAATAGCGGACGGAACCACCGCGGTCCACTCGGGTTCAGGACTGCAGGGCGCGCACGGCGGTCAGCCGGCTCTTGACGTTGTCGGTGAGGCGCTTCAACCCGAGCAGCTCCAGCACCGCCCGCTGGAGCGCCTCCTCACCGAGGTCGTCGTCGCGCGCGACGACGTGGTCGAACAAGGCCGCCAGCTCGGCCGGGGGCACCTCGTCGAGCGAACGCGGTCCGAGCCGTCGCGGGCACACCTCCGGCTGCCCCGGCACCCGGTAGGTGCGCGGCTTGACGCCGCTCTCTCCGAGGGGATCGTCCTCGATCAGCTGTCCGTTGCGCACCGCCTGCGAGATCGCCTTGTTCAACTCGACCGCGACCGTCTTCGTGACGCGGACGGCGCCGGAGGCACGGACGTAGGCGGTGTGCAGGCGGCTGCCGCGCACCGGTCCCTCGGCCTCGACGAGCCGGATCAGGCCGCTGACCATCTCCTTCCGGGACGCGTCACCAACCTGGACGACCGTTCCGTCGAACTGCCGGTAGTCGGCCAGGACGAGGTCGCCTGCTGCTGCCGGTACCGCCTCCCGCACCGCGGTCACCGGCTCGTGCACGACCTGTTCCACAGCGGTCGGCTGGTCCTCCCACACCTCGGGCCGGTCCAGCTCCTGCGGCACCGGCTCGGCGACGGCCACGACCTCCGCGGTCTGCGGGACCTCAGCGGGCGGCGCCGGCTCGGCGACAGCCGGAGGCACCGGCACCACGACGGTCGGGAGGTCGGCGTGCGGAGTCCAACCGGACGGGTGGACGTCCAGCTGGTGCAGCGCGTCCCACAGCCGCGCCAGCACGGCCGGCCGGTCCACGTAGAACTCGGACTCACGGATGCGGAAGAACGTCCAGCCGCAACGTTCCAGGTCGCGTTGCCGGGCGAGATCGCGTTCATAAGCGTCGGGTCCGTGCCACGCGTCGCCATCGCACTCGACCGCCAGCCGTGCCTTCGCTCCTACCACCACGAGGTCGATGCGGTAGCCCTCAGCCGGGAACTGCGGCACGACGCTGTACCCGCGGTCGACGAGGCGGTTGAACACCCGCTGCTCGAACAGCGAGTCGAAGGGCTCCACCCGTCGGTCGTCGGGCACGACCGAACGTCTCTCCTCACCGGCGTCACCCGCGCGCCCGGACAGGGCGTAGCAGTAGTCCAGCAGCTGGAACCGCATGTCCTCCGGGTTTCCGAGGTCCGACAGACGCAGCGAGTGGAACACCCACATCTGGTCCTTGGCGCGCGACGCGGCCACGTTGAAGCGCTGGACGTACATGTCCTGCGTCAGCGAGGAAATCCGGACGCCGGGTTCCGGTGCCTTCACCATCGACAGGAACATCACGTTGCGCTCGGACCCCTGAAAGTCGGCCGAGTCACCGCACCTGAGGTCGCGGGCCTTCCACTCCTCCGGTGGGATGCGCTCCAGCAACCGCTTCTCGATCCGCTTGGCCTGCGCGCGACCAAGCAGCGACACGACCCCGAACGTCAGGCCGTCGTAGCGGGGATCCGCGATGCACTTCTCGATCTGGTCCACGATCGCGTCGGCCTCGGCGGGGTTGACCTTGTCGGTCACCCCTCGCTCGTGGCCGTTGTCCACGAACACCGGCTTGATCGGCTCCAACCGATCCGCTCCGTACTGGCGCACAGGCACCAGCCGGATGCCGTCGGGCTCGTACGCGATCCGGTTCGAGAAGCCGATTATCTCGGGCACGCACCGGCGGTGCTCGACGAGGGTGATCATGCCCTCGAACCTCATCTTCGCCTCGTCGAAGAGACTGCGCTTGGGCTCCTGCCACGAGGCACGGTGCGGGTCGTCCCAGAGGTACTGCTGGGCGAGGTCGCGCAGCTGTTGCTGGTCGGTGCCGACGGCCGACGGCGAGACCTGCTTGTCGTCGCCGATGACCACGATCTTCGGTGCGAGGTACTGCAGGAACGTGGCTTCGAGACCGGCCTGCGACGCCTCGTCCACCACGACGACGTCGAACATGTCCGGCTGAACGCGGAACTGTTCGGCGATCCGGTAGACCGGCATGATCCACACCGGCACTGCCGGCCGGCAGCGTCCCATGGCCGCCCTGATGTCAGCGCGGCGCTGGTTCGCGTAGACGCCGGTGCCCTTGCCCAGCAGTTTGACCAGCTGGGCGTACTGGAGCAGGTCGGCACGGGCCTTGCCGGACAACCGTTGTGGCGACACGGCGTGGCTCCACGCGCGTTCGGCCGCCAGCTGCTCGACACGGCGGCGCACCTGTTCCTCGACGTGCAGCACCTCAGTCTGCAGTGCGTTCACGTCCTCGTCGCCGCGGTTCATCACCCACGCCCTGGCGACGGCCCAGGACCAGGCAGCGTCCCAGTCGGCGAGCTTCCCGATCCAGGCCGGGGCGCGCGGATCGTCGGAGATGGCGTGGTGGACCTGCGGCAACGACTGCGCGAAAACGGCCGCGACGTCGTCACGGCGCCGGGTCAGCTCGGCGACCTCGGTCAGCCGCACCAGCCGGTGATGCGCGACCGCGTACGACTCGTGGTCCCGCTGCTCCGCCGCCTGCGCGAGGTGTTTGACGCACGGCGCGGCATCGGCCCACTGCGCCACGTCCGAAATGGTCCGCGCGACCTCCAGCAACGGCAACGTCGCGGCGGTGCGCGCGTCCGAAGCGGCAGCCGCGTCTACAAGTCGCGCGTAAATCTGCACAGCACCGAGGTCGGTCCAGTTCGGCCGCGGGAGCCCGAGTCCGGCGAGACCGCGCTCCTCCGCCTCGAGCGCTTCTCCCAAAGCCAGAACGCGACGCAGCTGCTCCAGTTCCGTCACGTGCCACTGGAGGCGCTCGCTCAGCGTGTCCTCCGCTGGAACGTGCACCGAGTCCGGCCAGGCCCGGTCGAGCGCCTCCAGCACGCGGCTGGCGTCAGCCCACATCAGGAAGAGGTCTAACTGGTCCGCGCTGGTGGGCGGAACACCGTTGACCCGCACCGCCTGGAACAACGGCTGTGCCTGCTTCACGGCCTTGGGCGCGAAAGCGCCGGTCTTGGGCGACCCGTCGGGATTCACCTTGAGCGTGCCGCCGTCGCCGATGTGCGCGCGGAGCGAACCCGCGAGGGAGACCAGGACGCCCGTGTCGGCCGGGCCGACCCGCACGTCGGTGAGCGGCCCCAGCCGATCCACCAGGGGACGGATGCGCTCGATCAGCTGAGCGACCTGGTGTCCGCGCGACCTCCACAGGTTCGCGCGCCCCGACAGCACCTCCGCCAGCGCGTCGTTCATCCACGCCTCGCGCCGCCGGGAGAGGTCCTCGGCTTCCCGCGCGAACCCGTTGAGGCGCTGGCGGAGCAGGGTCCGGGTGGCCTGGTCCAGGCGCCGCACACCGTCGAACGCGTCGTGCCGGGTCAGGCTGCCGTGTCCCTCCTCGGCGACGATGGCCCGCTGCTCGGCGGTCACCAGGCCGAAGAACTCCTCCGGGCCGGGCACCAGGGCGAGGTCCAGCAGTTTGAGCCGCGACTCCGGCTCGTCCGCGTTCAGTGCGTCGTCCACGACGCTTCGGTGCCACGCGACGACGTCCTTCGACAGCAACGGTGACGGAGCAGCTTCTCCGACCTCGACGAGATCGGCCAGCCAG
The DNA here is from genome assembly GCF_044765805.1 of Lentzea sp. NPDC102401. Lineage (NCBI taxonomy): Bacteria > Bacillati > Actinomycetota > Actinomycetes > Pseudonocardiales > Pseudonocardiaceae > Lentzea > Lentzea sp. NPDC102401. The sequence continues at coordinate 235,034 of NZ_JBIWKS010000012.1, forward strand.
CCGAACCGCTCCCGCTCGGCTTCGAGCCTCTGCGCGATCGCGGCGAGCGTGCCGCGGTATCCGGCCACGTCGAACTCGGTGACCTCCTTCATGCGGGCGTCGAGGAGACACCGGTACAGACCAGCACGACGCAGGCGCAGTTCCTCAATCGCCGCCGTGTGCTCGTCGACGGCGCGGCGAGCCGCTTCGGCGTCGTACTCGCTGGCCACGTGGCTGATCCGCTCGACCGCGACCTTCAGGTCTGCCAGGTCGGAGCGCGAGGAACCGACGACGGAGACCGCGAGCGGTGCGATGGCCTCGGGAAGCTTCGCCCGGACCTCCTTCAGCGCGCGATCGGTGTGCGCGGTCACGAGCACGCGCTTTCCCTGTGCGAGCAGGTGCGAGAGCAGGGCGGCGACGGTGTGGGTCTTGCCTGTTCCCGGCGGACCCTGGACGAGGACCTGCGCCTTCGTGTCCACCTGGGTCAGCACACGCAGCTGGCGGTCGTTGACCGGCAATGGGAGGAACGGTTCGTCGCCGAGGTCGACCAGCGCACCCGCCTCGGGTGAGCTCACGGCGGCCGGCCGGTGGTCGGGGTCCACCAGCGGGAGCAGCCCGTCCGGCACGACACCGGACTCGCCGATCTGGCCCGCCACCGAGTCGAGGATGTCCACGATCCCCTGCCGGGACCGCCGGCGCAGGATCACCGCGGGGGCGAACGCCGCCACCGCGTGCGCTCCGGCCTTCTGCGGTTGGTCCTCGTCGAGGTAGATGGCTTCGGCGTCGAGGGCATGCACCAGCCTGCGCAGCACGCCACCCACTTCTTCGCGGCACAACACGGCCGCAGTGACCTCACCGGCCTCGTTCCTGATCTGCACGACGTGCTGTGGGTTGGCGACGCGACCGGGATCGACCATGTCGAGCTCGACGGTCAACCCCTCGGCGGTCTCCGCGTGGTGGACGGTCAACCGGCCGGTCTCGTCGTCGAAGCGGATTACCGCGGGCACGGTGGCAAGGTGCCGGCGCACCGCGTAGTGGCCGAGAGGCGACCACGACAGGCACCCGACACCGATCACCAGCTCCAGTTCCTCCGCGTGGCCCGCGGCGGTGACATAGGCGGCGAACAGTTCGTTGTAGACCTCGCGCGCCGGCCGGTCGTTCTTCTCCTGCTCGGCCCAGGCGGTCCAGAGGGCTTCCCAGTCGGCGTGCAGCTCCTGGACCTCAGGCGCGTCCTCGATCGCGACCCGCTGCGGTTCCTCGCCGATCGCGTCGCGCAGGCGAGGTGGCGTGCCGGGATCGTCCCAGTCACCGTCCAACCAGGGCCTCAGCGCGGCGTCCGGCTCCGGCGGGTCCTGGTGGGCGACGCGTTCCACGGTGAGCAAGGAACCCCCGGCCTCGAACACCGTGTCGTGGTGCGCCGAGCGCACCGCGGGGTGCTCGGGCAACCGCCCGAACCACAGCACCGACTCGTAGCTGTCGGTCGTCCGTGCCGGATTGGACTTGAGCTGCTGGCTGCGGGCGAGGAACTGGAACAGCCGCACCGCTCGATCAACCGTCTTGTCGTGCTGACCACGAGCGGCCCCACCGTTAGCCACGCCGTTCTCCTTACTCGCCACCGGACAGACGAACTGCTCATCGCCACTCCAGTGCGCGTTGATACAGCCGAAACCACACCGTTACGAACTGCGGTTCCCATGCTGTAGCGGACTTGATCACCGCGCCCTTGCCGCTCAACCAAATTCGAACGGCTGGTTATGCCATTCGATCGTTCCACTCGTTCACTCATTTGCGGGCAGGCGCCTGAACTGCTGGCGCGGTATGACTTGATGGCTGGGTCGGAGACGAGGGGGCAGTCTTGGCGGATGTGGTCGAGGCCCTACGGCGGCTGTTCGAATCGTCGTGGGTGCCCTTTCAGTCGGATTCGCAACTTGTCGGGAAAGTTCTCCAGAAGGCAGCCAAGATCGACCTCGATCGCAAGGAGAAGCAGCAGGACATTCCTGCGCGGAAGGCGCAGCTGACTCCAGTCGCCAAAAACGAGCACAACGGCGGAATGTCGATCATGCCGTGGGAGTTGCTCCACACCCTCGGCCGCGCGACCGTGCTGTCCGGTCAGGGGTCGTCGCGCGCGTTAGCGCAACACTGGAGCTGCCTCAAATACATCACCACGTTGCAGGCCAACTACCAGGGACGGATGGAGTTGTCGCAGGACGGCCGTGATCCTCGCTATCACAGGAAGTCGGTTCAGGCCGAGGACCTGGGGATTGCGTTCGCCCTGGCCGCCTCACTCCGCATCGTCCAGCGGAGACATCCTGACTACCAGTTTCAGATCGTCGACGCCGACGTCGCGCTTGAAGCCGGGTGGGCGCTCAGAGGCACCGAGGTCCGGTCGCGTGAGAACACCCTGCTGCGGCCCGACTACTTCCTCGTCGGCCTCAAGGAAGATCAACCGGCGCGCCTCGTCACCGTGGAGTGCAAGGGATCGCACGGCAAGGCGGTGGCGCAACACGAACAGCTGGCCAAAGCGTCCTCGCAGGTCCACGCGGTGGTGGTGGGAGGTGGTGACGGGAGCGCCGCGCCGCCACCGAGTCTGATGATGGCGACTGCGCTGGCCGGCAGCGGCGGCATCGAGATGCTGATCCTCGATCCAGACGGCGACGGCGTGCTCGCAGTGCCAGGAGAACGCGCCCTGTCGCTGAACGGGCCGATCGAGGAGCTCCACGATTTCGCAGGCATTCCCGTCAAGGCGTCGGATGGCTCGGACGACACACGGCCGGGGTTCTATCTTCCGCCGGAACGTTCGGAGTGGTTCTCTCGCGTGCTCGCTCGGACGTCCGCCGCCAGCTTGCTCACGTTCGTGGGAGACAGAAAAGGCGCGCGAGAGTTGTTGACTCCCCGTCAGCAGGCCCGCGTCGGATCCGAGTACGCGCTTCCCGGCACCGACACGGTCTTCGACACCGGCGTCGTGCTCGGCGGCATGCGGTTCATCGGCACTGACCACGTCTTCCGGTTCGGCTCGCAGCGGATGGAAGCTTTCTCGGGAGTGCTGGTCGGGCTACGTCAGCTGCTCGCGGAGAAGGATCTTCAGGGCTACCAGTCGGCGCTTCCCAGCGTGCTGGCTGTATGGGCGGACCGGCGCCAAGAGGCGGAGGCGGAATGGGGCGGAGTCATCGCAATGGATACCGACGGTGCGGTGCTCGGGTTACGACCCATGGGCGTGGGCCAAGAACTGGAGTACACCGGTCCTCATTGACAGCACGGCCAAAGGCCCCAGCCCGTTGGGGACCTGGAGGACACACATCGTCAAGAAGGGCCGGTGTGCCAGTTCCGCCACGAACGGCTGCGGGAATGGCGCTCGGCCTGGCTACCAGCTGACCAACTCCAATCGCCCGGCCATCTCTCGGCCGAGCTCCTTTGTCGACCAGAGCTACCGGGGTACAGCAGACTTCATGGCCAGGTTCACCGCCACGATGGCGATGATGATCAGCACCACGGCCGTGGCCGCGTAGACGAAAACTTGCGCGTAGCTGGTGCGGCTGCGAATGCGGAACGTCGCGAGCGCCGTGCCCAGCGAACAGGCGATGGGCGGCAGCCAAAGCCAGCTGGGATATTTCACGGCTCCGGCGATCGACGACACGACCAGAACGGCAGGGATGACGTATCCGGCCCAGTGGTACCGGCGAATGTTGTGGTCGTATTCGAACGGGGGCCGGGGGGTCGACGTCACGGTGATCGCCTCTCAGGTGAGCCAGCTGCGGTCGGAGAAGTCCTCGTCCTCGTGGCCTTCGGGCGGATTCTGCCGCCAAGCCCTCACCGGAGGCGTCTCGGGCTCGTTCGCCAGTCGATCAAGGGCGGCACGTCCGAGCTCTTCCTGTTCGGCACGTTGCTCATCCGAAAGACTTCCGTACCAGTGCTGGAACTGGGCCACTCCCGGTTCCAGTGCGGAGGCGTAGCTACTGGAGGTCATCACCTCACGCGGGCTGATTCGCCCGGCCAGCAGCTCTCTGGCCATTTCCGCCAACGCTGGATTCTTGCTGTTGATGGAGAGCTTCTGCAGCAGCTTTCGCCGAACCGCGTCGTTGGTCGGGTCCACGGAGAACCGTGGTTGTCGAGGGTCGGCCACTGCTACCTCACCCCGGGGTTGTGGTAGCCGTCAGCGGGGAACGGGTGGGCTTTGAACGCACCGTTCGATCCGATCAGGTTGAGGATCTCGCCGTGAATGCCCCGGACCAGGTTCTGCACCTTCATGATCAGGTCGGTGACAGCCTTCCAGTCGCGTACGATCGCCGCGCACTGAAGGGCGGCCAGTGACCACAGGACCGCTGGTCCAACGCCGGTCTCCACCAGCACACCTCCAGCTGCCACCTCCACGGCGGCCCAGAATGCCCAGTCAAAGATGCCCTGGATGAGGTCGCCGGCCGTCTCGGCCATCTCCCACACGCCTCTGGCGGCTTCCAGGTACTTGTCCCGGAGGCCGCCCAGTGCTTGCTGGTGACTTTCGATCGTGGCGCCGAAAGCGCCGAAGTACTGGAACGCTCCATTTGCGGCGTTGCCGTGCCAGGTCTCCAGCAGGGCACCCAGATTGATCCGAAGGTCGTAGGCAACGTCCTCGCAGAAGAAACTAAGAGAGTTGAAGGTGCTCGCACACTTGGCGATCGCCTCCCAATCTCCGGTGATGACTTTCGCCAACTCCTCCACCGGGTTGACGCCGATCGTCTCTTTCAGGATCTGGGCGATCCACCAGCCGGGGCTGAGCAGGTTCGTGAGATCGTTGATGATCTGAATGGGGTTCTGGAAGTCCACCGGCTTTCCGGGTTCGGTCAGCCGCCCCGCGGGGAACCGTGCCTGCCACACGACGCTTATGGTGCCGCCTTGGTCGATTCCACCTGGCAGTGGCGGAAGTTTCGGCGGATCCCCTGGGTTCGGGTAGGTCGAGTCCAGCTGCTCGGCCGAACCCCGATCGGTCGAGTCGTACATCTTCACCGACGCGTCCAGGGCACTCGCACAGGAACCCAAGACCTCGGCCAGTCGCTGCATCGCGGCAACGACATCCGACCGCACCTGCTCATGCGACGACGTCAGGAGGTTGATCACGCCCTCGCCCGCGGACGGGCCGGCGGTGAGGTTGCGCTCAGCGTATCCGGCAGCCGGAATAGCGTCCTCGTGATGATTTCGCACGAGACCCGCATAGGAGTTCAGCTGAAATGTGTTCACCGCAAAGCTCATTGAACCCCCTCCGTCCAGCGTCAGACAACAACTCAAGTCAACCCATCCGGACAATAGGGAGTCGCAGCCATATCGATCACCACGACACCTCACAGCAGTGGCATACAACTCGATCAGGTGATCCACAACCTCATCACCGGGCTCGTCCGGCCCGTTCGATCGGTCTTCTGCCGGCTCCTCCACCTCGACTTGGAGGTGTGCGGCGGCGAAGCACTGGGAGCACGGTTTGGGAGCAGATTGGGAGCAACTCCATGCCCTCAACGCACCGGAACGATCCTCAATGGACCTGAACGGAACCGCGCCGACCTGTGGGAGTCTTGTTTCCGCAGGTCAGCGCAGTATCGGCGCTATAGTTCACACCGAAGAGGTCACTGGTTCGATCCCAGTATCGCCCATATCGATTAGAAAGCCCCTGACCTGCATAGGTCAGGGGCTTTCTGGTTTTTCGCGTACGCCAACTAGGCCGGAACCCACCCTGCGGTAGCCGAAACGGTAGCCAAACGGCGTTCTAGAGGGTCAGTCGTCCTCCCCGTCCTGCGTCGGCAGGAATAGACCGCCGATGCTCTCTGCGGCATCAGCATCGAGATCAGGGATGTCCTCGGTGTAGGTGTCGAGAGTGAACGCGACGGTGGCGCGACCGAGCCGACTGCTCATCGATCTTCGGCTGGACGCCGGACCTCAGCGAGATCGTGGCGTAGCTGTGTCAGACGTCGTGCAGTCGGATCAACTTCACTTTCGCAGCGTCCAACATGAGCAGCAGATCTTTCGCTGTCACCGTCCTGGACAGCACCTCACCCAGGCTGACACTGCCCGCCAATCAGACTGCGAACACAACAGACCCGTCCGGAGCCACTGTCGCCTTCCCCGCCCCACAGCGGTCGACACCGTCGACGGACCGGTCTCTGTTGCCTGCGACCACCAATCCGGAACCGTCTATCCACTCAGAACGACCACGATCTCCTGCACCGCGTCCGATCATGCGGGCAACGTTGCTCACGGCGCGTTCACCATCAACGTCATCTCCTACCCGCCCCCTACTGCAACAGACCTGGCGAGCGGCGGGCTGTCGGTCGGCTGCGCTCCTGCACCCGCGACGAAGTTCGGCCTCGGAACCACCGAAGTCACGTGCACCGCCACCGACGCGGCTGGCAACGTCGGCGACACCTCGTTCCAGGTTGTAGTCACCTACAGCTGGTCGGGGCCTCTGCTACCCGCGCGGGCTCGGCAGTTCGGCCGCGACAGTGGTGGTTTTCCGGCGTGAGGTCGCGCTCACAGCCGAGCCCGGCGCCAGCGTGTCCGACCTGGCGCCCACGCTGGCAGATCGGGATCGCGATGCCACCGTCACGGCCCGCGACTCGGACGGCGCAGAGTGGGCGCTGCGGTTGCGCCGCGACCGTGACATCCGGTCTGGACGAGTTGCCCACGCGTCCGGACGGGGAGTCCCCACCTTCCGCCTCGCTGGTGATCGTGCGCGAGGCCTACCGGACCGTTCTTGCGTTCTTTCGCCGGCGTGTTGCCGACGAGCATGCCGCGCACGATCTCACCTAGGCCATGGTCAGGACACCGCCGTGCCGATGGACTCGGCGACCATGGCCATCGTGGTGCGGGCGCGAACGGGGTCCTCGGTGAGGAAGTAGTGGTCGGTGCCTGGCGTTTCGTCGTGGTGCACCGGCACGCCGGCCTCGCGTAGACGTGCGGCGTAACGTCGCCCGTCGTGGCGGAGCACGTCGCGTTCGGCGGTCAGCACCACGGCGGGCGGCAGGCCTGACAGGTTCGTTGCCAGCAAAGGAGATGCCCACGGGTCCAGCTGGCCGGCGGGGTCGGGGAAGTACACCCGGCGTACTAGCCGGCGGAGCTGCGGTGTGATCATGCCGGGCTCGTGCCCGGGTTCGTTGTGGAAGTCCAGCACGGGAATCCCTAGTACCTGCAAGGCGGGAAGCCAGTGTCCGCCGTCGCGGGCCTGCAGGCTGACCGATGCCGCCAGGTTGCCGCCGGAGGAGAACCCGCCGACCGAGATCTTCGCGCCGTCGAGCCGCAGTTCGCCGCCGCCCGCCGCTGCCCACGCCGCGACGTCGTGGCACTGGTGGTGAGCGACGGGATAGGCGACGTAGGGGGCTGCGCGGAAGTCGACGTTGAGCACGGGGACGTTGGTCGTCGCGGCGAGGTAGCGGCACCACCAGTCGTCCATGAACGGGTAGCGCATCAGGAACGCTCCGCCGTGGAAGTGGACGTGCGCGGCGCCGGGCACCGGCTCGGCGTGCGGTTGGTAGACGTGCACACGGACGCGGCCGTGCCGGGTGGGCACCCGGATCATCCGAGGCCGTGGCAGGTCAGAGCCCGCGAAACGGAGCGCCTCGCCGTAGCGCACGGTCCAGCGGGCGGTGGCGTGCGTCGTCGCCGCGGCCATCCAGTCACTGAGTCTCACACTGGTTCTTTCGTCGCTTGGGGGTTCAGCGGATCGAGCCTCTCGGTGACGCGTTCTGCCGGCCCGAGTGAGTGGCGACTTCAGTCGAGCAGTGCGGTGACGTTGGCGCGGTCGGCGCCGAGGGTCACGTAGACCTGGGCCCACTGCTTGTCGGCGTCGGTGGGGGTTTTGCCGTCGCAGAAGGGTTTGCGGCCATGTGCGGTGTAGTAGCGCAGCAGCGCCAGGGTTTCACCGGTGCTGCGCATCGATTCGTCGGTGTAGCGGGGGCCCGGTGGCTGGGGTTGATGGGTCAGGCAGGTGAGCTCCGTGCCGTTCTCGTTGTCGAAGACCGGTCCGGGCTCGGGTGGGGAGCTGCAGGCGGTCAGAACGGTGGCGCCGCACAGGAGTGTGACGAGAGCGCGCATCGCGCCTCCTATTCGAACAGGGCTCGGGCGGTCAGCCCCAGGCCGACGACGAGGACGAGCCCGGCGGTGATGACGGGCAGGGCGGTGAAGCGGTCTCGGAAGCGTTCGACGGCGGCGAGCCGGTCGCGCAGGCGGACCAGGAGGAGACCGACGGCGGTGAGGGTGGTGGCCATGCCCAGGCCGTAGCCCAGGACGAGCAGCACGCCGAACCAGGTGCGGCCCAGGGCGATCGCGCCGAGCAGCACGACCAGTGCTGACGGGCTGGGCACCAGACCGCCCGCCACACCCATGCCGATCAGACCCCCACGACCCACACGGTGCCCATGCCTATGGCCGTGGCCGTGCCCATGGCCGTGGCCGTGTCCGACGGCGACGGGTTGCCGCTGCAGCGCCGAACGGAGCAGGAACACCCCGATGGCGATGACGAGCACACCGCTGGCGACGCCGAGCAGCCGCAGCAGGGACTCGCCGGCCAGCGCACTGGAGGCGCTGATCACCAGGCCGATCACCAGCACGCCGACGGTGTGGGTGAGGGTGACCGTGGCACCGACCACCACAGCGTCACGCGCGGTGCCGTCGCGGCCCGCGAGGTAGGCCGCGATGACGGTCTTGCCGTGTCCTGGCAGTGCGGCGTGGGAGGCGCCGAGCAGCAGTGACAGCAGCACGGCGAGGACGCCGATCAGCGGGGTGAGGTCCTGGTGGCCGACGAGGTCGGTGAAGGCGCGGGTGGCCATGCCGATCACCGTGCTGCCGCCTTGGGCCGCGGCGACGCCTGAGGTCGCGCTGGTTCCCGGCTCCACGCGCAGGCTCACCGCGCGGACGTCGAGCGGGTTGGCCAGCAGGTCGTCGGGGTAGGCGCGGAGCTCGTCACTGGAGCTCGTGGCCGGCACGGGGGGATCGATCAGCGCGATGCCGTCGCCGGTGGCGGTGATCTCGTGCCAGCCGACGCGGCCCGGCCGGTAGTTGTCGCGCACCTCGACGGTGCCGGCGGCGCTGAGGTCGGTGGGAGCGGTGAGCAGGCAGGTGAGGCGGGTGGTGGCCAGTCCGGCCTCGCCTGACGGGAACTCGACCGAGGCAGAGCGCAGCGCCACGGCCGTCCGCGTGCTGTCGACGTTCACCTCCAGGCTGCCTCGCACCGTGTCGCACTCGCGTGCGGCGTAGTCGGCCTGGCGGGCGGGTTGTTCCTGCAGGGTCGGGATCTCGGCGAGGTCGATGACGGAGACGAGGTCGACTCGGTCGGGGTGCACGGTGATGGCGTGGTGGTGGTTGATCGTGAAGTTGCCCAGCGGATGGGCTCCGGCACTGGTCGGGATCGCCAGCACGGCCAGCACGGTGAGGACGAGGACTGCCAGCGTTTTCACCGCAGGCCGTCCAGTGCGCTGCGGGCGGCCGGAGCGTCCACGGGCGAGAAGTGCGGGTTGGTCTTCAATGCCGAACCGAGTGCGTCAGCGGCTTCCGCGGTGCGGCCGAGGGCGCGCAGGATCATGCCGCGGTGGAAGGCGAACGTCGCGTTGCGCCAGCCGGTGGCGGCGGCGCGGTCGGCGTGGCCGATGGCTTCGGCGTCACGTCCGGCCAGGTGCAGGGCCCACGCGAGCGCGTCCGCGACCAGCGGGTGCTGCCGGCGGTTCCACTCGCGCTCGGCCGCGGCCAGGGCGGTGGTGGGGTCACCTCGGTCAGCGGCGACGATCGAGGTGGCCAGCTCGTCGGTGCTCCCCGCGGCGGCGAGCAGCCGTTCCTGTTGCGCGAGCAGGTCGAACTGGCGCGCGGCATCCTCGGTGCGGCCTGCGACACCCAGTAGGACGGCGTTTTCGTGCAGGTACTGCGGTGAGGGCACGCGGGTGACGAGGTCGGCGTAGATGGTGAGCGCGTCCGCGAGGTCGCCGCGGGCGGCGGCGATCTTGGCGCGTCCCTGCAGCAGTGCGGGGTCGAGAGGATCGATCTGCAGGCCCTGCTCGTACTGGGCGGCGGCTTCGTCGAGGTCGCCGTTGTCGAACGCCAGCTCGCCGAGGTGGTAGCGGCAGAACAGCGAGTCGGCGGGCGAGGGGGAGGCGTCGAGGGCACGGGTGAGGGCCTGGCGGGCGGCGTCGACGTCACCGCGCTGCTCGAAGTCGTAGGCGGCGCGGGTGAACGCGGGCACGCCGGGTTCGAGGTCGAGCATCCGCTGCACGGCGGCCCGCGCTTCGTCGGCCTCGCCGAGCTGGGTGAGGGCGTCGGCGAGCACGCCGTAGACCTCGGCGGTGTCGGGAAGGGCGTCGCGGGCGAGTTCGGCTTGGTCGCGGGCGGCGGCGAAGTCGTGCCGGGCGTTGGCCAGGGCGCCTAGGCCGAGGTGGGCGGGGCCGTTGCTTTCGGGTTTGTGTTGCAGGGAGGTGTCGAGCGCGCCTTGGGCCTTGGCGTAGTAGGTGGGGTCGCCGGTGATCCTGGCCTGTTCGACGTAGGCGGAGCCGAGCTGCGCCCACGTGGCGGCGTCGCCGGGCACGCGCTTGAGCCGGTCCTGGGCCGCGGAGATGGTGCGCTGCACGTCGCTGCGCACGACAGCGGCGCCCGATGCGGCGGGGGCGGGGTCGTCGCCGCGGCTCAGCGCGGTCGCGGTGGTGGCGAGCAGCGCGGCGCCGGCGGTGATCGCCAGCACTGCGATGATCTTGCGGCGGTTCATGGCGCGCTCCGTGGGTTGCTGCCGGGTCAGGTCACGCGGGACCGTGCCGGGGGACGAACGGATCCGTCCCCCGGAACAGGTGTCATGCGACTGCGGGAACCGCGGTCCGAAGTGGACGGCGGCCCAGCAGCCACACGCCGGAGCCGATCAGCAGCGCCGCGAGGACGGCGTTGAGGATCAGCCCGTCCGGCAGACCGCCACCACCGCTGCCACCACCCGTGGGTGCCACGGCACCGGCGGCACCGGAGTTGACCGCGGTGTTGTGGGGCAGCGCCACGTACGGGAACGCGGTGCCGAACGCCTTGTCGTTGGCGTTGACCTTGTCCCCGGCCGCGAGCGCGGGCACGATGCCGCTCACCGCGGCGCCTTCCAGTGCCTGCACGCCGATGTCGAGCACGTCGTCTGTGAGCCGGCGTCCGTTGGGGAAGCCCTGCAGGTCACCGGCGAGCACGCCCAGCCGGTTCGGCGACGCCGCCGGCGGGATGGACGTGTTGAGCCGCAGCTGTTCCGACGGCGTGAACTTCTTCGGGTTCACGTCCGCGTTGTTGAGCTGCGAGTTCAGGTCGGCCTTGATCGGCCCGCCGGCCTTGGTGGTGATGCCGGTCAGGAAGATCTCCACCAGGTCGTTGCGCGGAGTGGCCGGTGCGGGCAGGCCGTAGATCGCCTGGATCAGCTTCGGCACCTCCGGGTCGGTGACCCGGTTGACCAGCTCGGGCGTCTTGCCGTCGCGGTCGGGCGTGAGGGCGTTGAACTTGTCCTTCAGCCCCGCCGGAACGACGACCTCGTTGACCAGCGGGTTGCCCAGACGTGAGACCTGTACGAACGGACCCACCGCCCGGGACTCGCCAGGGGTGAGCACCATCGACTGCCGTTCGGTGTCGCTCCACACCCCGATGACCGGGTTGCGGGTCGCGTCACCCTTGAGCGCCAACTGCGACTTGGGCACCTGCAAGGCGATGGTGTTGACGTTGTAGCCGCGCAGCGTGTCCTGACCGACCTCGGACAGGTTGCCGCCGTAGAGCAGGTCGAACACCCGCAGGTCGAGGAAGAACGCGTCGTCGGACTGGCCGACGAAGCTCTTGCCGCCACCGGGAACGTCGGTGACCGCCTGAGCGCTCAGCGCGCCGTAGTCCGGCATGGACGCCGGGCCGGTGTTGGACGGCGCGACCTTGCCCGAACGGATCAGCTTGCGCTCACGGCCGTCGCGGTCGATCAGCTCCAGCGCGTAGGTCTGCCGGAACAACAGGTTCTCGTCGTCCAGCGACGTCACCGGCCCGTTGTTGTACAGGAACGTCGACTTGCCACGACGGTCCTCGGTGCGGAACGTCCACCGATACGTCAGGTCCGCCTTGGCGTCACCGTCGTTGTCGATGTTGATGTCGTAGCGGGCGTCGGTGGCCCACGGGTAGAAGTTCGGCCCGCCGTTCGGCTCCTGGAACGGCGACCAACTCGCCACCAGCGTGACCGTGTCCGGCTTGTCCGGGCTCACGAACGCGTACACGTCGGTGTTGTCCACCGCCGGGTCACCTGCGATCAACGGCGCTTCACGGTGGCTCGACGCCCCGGCGGAACCCGACCCACCGATCAAACCAGCCGCGAGCAACGTGCTCCCGACCGCTATCAGACTTACCGCCACGCGTCGTCGACGACGCGTGGGAGGGGGTGCTGACATGCTCCATCCCTTCGGATACGTGCCTGCCCGGAGCGACACCCGCCACGCGGACAGGACGACGTTCATTCGCCACCGATGAAGTGCGGGTTTGCCCGGTTCACCCGATCGCGCTCTTGCCAACGGCTGGCATCAAATGCGGGTCCCGGTCAGCCCCCGGAACGCTCTCGGCGCGACGACCCAATCCGCGGGGCTCGCGCCGACGAACCACGACCGTGCGGGCCGCGGAACAGCGCGGCTCGGCAGTCGGACGCACCCGGAGAGGCTGATCGGCTTGTTGCAGACCGTCATCGTGCTGGTCGCGGTGCTCACGGCGGTGTCGTTGCTCCCCTCTCCCACGCCGGCGCTGTGGGTGGTCCGGGCGCTGACGCTGAGCCTCGCGCCTCCGCTCGCCGTGGCGGCGATCGCGCTGGCAGCGGTGGCGGTGTCCAACGGGAACCTGGTCTTCGCGGTGGCGGCGGCGGTCACCGCGGGGGCGCAGATCTGCGTGGCCGGAGCACAGTGGGGACAGGCCCTCGCGCTGGGTGCCCGTCCATCCCCGCTCGCCGTCTTCTTCGACCTGACGGGCTTTCTCCGCGCACGCGCGCCGGAGCGACACGAACTCCTCTCGCGTGACGGTGCCCGGCTTCCGCTGGGGGTCTGGCACCCGGCCGATCGCGCGGTCTCAGGCCCAGCGGTCGTGCTGGTCCACGGTGGAGGGTGGGCCGGCGGGAACTGGCGGCAGTTGCGCGCCTATGCGAACTGGTTGGCGGACAACGGCTACCGCGCGATCTGCGTCAGCTACCGGCTGGCTCCACCTGCCCGGTGGGACGTCGCACCGTTCGACGTGGTCGACGCGCTGCGCTGGGTCGAGACCCACTCGGACGAACTCGGCGTCGATCCCGGCCGAATCGCGTTGCTCGGCTCGTCGGCGGGCGGTCACCTGGCGCTGCTCGCGGCGAGTTTCAACGAACACCCACGTCCCCGTGCCGTCGTGTCGGTGTACGGGCCGGTGGACCTGCTGACCCTGTACGACTCGTTGCGCGGCAAGCGGATCACGCCGGTCGACCGTGAGGTGTCACCGCTGGTGGACTTCCTGGGCGGCACGCCGCACGACGTGGCGGAGCGCTGGGAGTGGAGCTCGCCGATCGCCCACGCCGAGACCGCGCCCACGCACGTCTGCGTGATCACCGGGGCACGCGACCAGTGGGTACCGCTCGACACGATCACGCCGTACGTGATGGCGGTCGAACTGCCGACGCTCGTGGCGCTCAGGCAGGCGGACCACTGCTTCGACCTGGTCTGGGGCTCGATCCCCGCCCAGACGGCACGTTTCGCCATCTTGCGGTTCCTGAACCACGCGCTCGCGACTCGCTGACCACCGGCCCGAGGTCGTGACGCCGGTGCGACGTTCCGGCACCGGCGTCACGGCCACTGCGTACTACTTCGCGAACGCCACGCCGACGACCTCGCCGGCCGCGAGTCCGACGACCGAGGCGCGGCCGGTCCCCAGGTCGACCTTCACCAGCAGTGAGCCACCCAGCAACGACAGCCCCGGCCGCACGGCGGCAAGGGCGTGGTGACGGCCGTCGACGGTGGCGATGTCGAAGCCGTTGGCCTTGTCGACGTCGATGCCGAGCTTGCCGACGGTGAAGAGCTGGCCGGTGTTCGGGGAGACGACCGGCGTGACACCGGCCGCGGTGCCCTGGGTGACCAGCGTGTCCTTGGTGCTGTCGAGGTCGTAGAGCGTGGTGGAGGTCGCTCCGGCGACGCTGTTGGTGTAGCCGGCCGCCGACACCCTCGGCGTGGAGCCCGCCGCGCGATCACCCGGCGCGTAGGCGAGCGTGCCGTCGGTGGCGGCGAGCGCGCCCGTGTCGGGGACGAGGCGGAGGTTCTGACCGGCCGAGGTGACCAGTCGGATGCGGTCCACGGTCGGGTTGAAGTCGAACCCGACCGCCGTGCCGTCGAGCGTGATCGGCGCTCCGACCGCGGTGGCCCGGCCGGTGCGGGTGTCGAGGGTGTAGAGCTGGCCCGAACGTCCGATCGCGTACAGGACGCCGGTGGCGGGTCGCACGTCGATGCCGGCGAGCCGGTCGTGGGCCTTCAGGCCGGTGACGCGGACGCGGTGCTGGGCGAACAGCGGGGACGACCACGTGCGGGTGCTGAGCACACCGTCGTCGGTGAGCAGGTGCACGCGGAGCTGGTCGCCGGACGCCGAGGCGGGCGCCGCGCCGAGCACACCGGCGAGCAGTGCCGCGGCTGCGGCGATGACGGTCGTGCGAACGATGCGCATGGTCTCTCCCAAAGGCCGTGAACGCGGAACACGGGTGTCTACGACGCGTCCTCGCCCGGCGTTGAAGGACGAACCGAACAAATCAGACCCATCCGCACCGGGCTCCGCCACGAACTGGCTTTCAGGTGCGGCGATGGGGAGCTCATGGCGATCATCGGCAAGCGGGCGGATCTGGACCTCCGGGACGTCTACGCCGCGCACGGACCCGAGCTGTACCGCTTCGCGCTCCGCCAACTCGGAGACGGTCAAGCCGCGGAGGAGGCCGTGCAGGAGGTGTTCCTCAGAGCGTGGCGGTCCGCGGACCGCTTCGACCCGGCGCTGGCGAGCCTGCGTGTGTGGCTGTTCGCGATCGCACGCAACGTCGTCATCGACGAGGCACGGGCACGTGCCCGGCACCACCGGCGGCTCGACGCCGTGGCGGCAGAGCCCACCGGGAACGTTTCCGATCATGCGGACGCGGTGCTCGACCAGCGTCTCGTGGAACAGGCTCTGCTGAGGATCAGCGACGACCACCGCACGGCCCTGGTGGAGACTTACCTGCGCGGCCGGTCCTACCAGGACGTCTCAGCCGAGCTGGGTGTCTCTCAGGTGACGCTGCGCAGCCGCGTCTTCTTCGGCCTGAAGGCGCTGCGGCTGGCCATGCGGGAGATGGGGGTGCGGCCGTGAACGACTCCGTGCACGAACGACGGACCGAACTGCTCGGCGCCTACGTCCTCGGTCACCTCACCGGACCCGAACTGCGGGCCGTCCGCGACCACCTGGACAGTTGTGGCGACTGCCAGGACACCGTCACCGAACTCACCCCCGTGGCACGCGCGCTCGCCGGCGTGAACGCCGACAACGTCACCGCGCCCGCGCACCTGGAAGAGTCGGTGCTGCGACGGCTCGACGGCCGGCGCCGGCAGAGGATCCGCACGCGGATCCTGCTCACCGCCGCCTCCGCACTGGTGGTCGCCGGCACGAGCTGGTGGTTGCTGCGCCCTTCCGCACCGCTCGAACCGGTCGCACTGGCGAGGCAGGCCCCCGGGGTGACCGCGGAGGCCGCGATCGTCCCGCACACCTGGGGAGTCGAGATCAAACTCGACGGCCGCGGATTCGTGTCCGGGCAGACCTACCGGGTCGCCGTCACCAGCACCGACGGCGGCGAGGTGTCCGCAGGGTCGTTCATCGGGACGGGCGAGAACCTCCTGCGGTGCAACCTGAACAGCTCGGTCCTGCGCGCGAGCGCGGCGGGCTTCGTCGTGCGCGACGAGACGGGCGCGGTCGCGCTGTCCTCCACGTTTCCCCGGTCCTGATCAGGCAAAGGCACCCGCGGACACCAATCCGCGTCGGCCACTGGCCCGAACCACCAGCATGAAACGCGGAGACACCTGCCCCGACTTCACCTTGCCCGACGACACGGGTACGCCTCGCACCCTGTCGGAGTTCCTGGCCACCGGCCCGGTCGTGCTGTTCTTCTACCCCGCGGCGCTGTCCGGTGGCTGCACCCAGGAGAGCTGTCACTTCCGCGATCTCGCCGGGGAGTTCCGCGAGTTCGGGGCACACCGGATCGGGATCAGCCCGGACGCCGTGAGCAAGCAGAGCGAGTTCTCCACCGCCCACGGCTTCGACTACCCACTTCTGTCTGATGTGGACGGTGCGGTCGCGAAGCAGTTCGGTGCCTGGCGGCGCTTCCTGCCCCTGCACACCCGCAGGCGCACCTTCGTCATCGACACCGACCGCCGGATTCTCGAAGTGATCAAGAGTGAGCTGAAGTTCGACGCCCACGCCGACCAGGCTCTCGCGGTTCTGCAGGAACAGGCGGCCGGGCGGCACTAGGAGACGGCGGTGAAGACCATCGAGTGCCAGCCGGTGGCGCCGTCCGGGATGGGGGCCGCGCGCTCGTTGGTCTGCGTGTAGCCCTTCCGGTCGGTCGCGCGGCACTCGACCGTGTGGTTGCCGGGCGCCACGTCGAGCTCGATCCGCCACATCCGCCAGGTGTCGACGTTGACCTCCTTGCTCAAGCTCGCCTGCTGCCACGACCCGCCGTCGACGCGGACCTCGACCTTGTCGATGCCGAGGTGCTGGGCCCACGCGATGCCCGCCGCGACGAACCGGCCCGCGGGCGCCCGTTCGAACGACTTCGGCCGGTCGATCCGCGACATCACCTTCACCGGGGCCTTCTTCGCCCAGCCGCGCTGCGCCCAGTACGGGTCGAACGCGTCGAAGGTGGTGAGTTCCATGTCCACCAACCACTTCGTCGCCGACACGTACCCGTAGAGACCGGGTACGACCAAGCGGACCGGGAAACCGCGTTCCAGCGGCAACGGCTCGCCGTTCATGCCCACGGCCAGCATGGCGTTCGAGCCCGGCGCCATGATCGAGGAGACCGGCGTGCCGCACGTCCAGCCGTCCACGCTGCGGGTCGCGAGCTGGTCGGCACCCGACTGCACACCCGCGTCGCGCAGCAGGTCGGCCAGGTCCACGCCGATGAAGTTCGACGTCGAGATGTACGGGCCGCCGACCTCGTTCGACACGCACACGAGCGTGATCGTCTTCTCCACCAGCGGGCGGCGCAGCAGGTCGTCGTAGGTGAGCACCATCTCGTTGTCCACCATGCCGTGCACGCGCATCCGCCAGTCCTCCGCCCGAAGGCGAGGGATGGAGAGCGCGGTGTCGACGCGGTAGAACTTCTCGTTCGGCGTCAGGAACGACGGCGTGCCTTCACGGGAGAAGTCCGCGTCGAACGGGATTTCCGGCGCCTTCCTCCCCGGCCGCAACGTGATCCCGCGCCGCGACGCCTCCACGTCCACCCGGCCCGCGAGCAACTGCCCACCCACTCCCGCGACCGCGGCTCCCGCCGCGACCGCCGCCGTCGACAGCAGGAACTTCCGCCTTCCCGGCGCCACCGCGGGAGCCTGGGACCACAACCAGCGGAACGCGACGACTCCGACCACGAGGCTCGCGAGCGGCGCGACCACCGCCCACCCGGTCGTCGTCGGCCGGGTCAGCACCGCGGCGATCCCGAGCAGACCGAGCAGGCCGGCGAGCGCTGTGCCTGGCCACGGGCTGCGCCGCGACAGCAGGCCCGCCACGACGCCGAGTCCGGCGAGCACGACCGCCATGCCGCCGAGCAGCACCAGCTTGTCGTTCTCACCGAACGTGCGGATCGCGAAGTCCTTGACAGGGTGCGGGGTCAGGTCGATCGCGGTGTTGCCGACCGCCAGGAACGGAGAGGCCAACGGACTCACCAGTCCCGCGACCAGATGGCCCGCCGCCAGTGCCGCGGTCACGGAGACGAGGCCGATGAGGATGGATCGCGTTGCCTTCACACCAGTGGTTCGGGACGAACCCTCCGGCAGATTGGGCGGCGACGGAACTCACCACCGCGGAGTGATGCCCGAGACTGTGCCGGCTGCGCAGGACGATCGACACCGAGGTCCAGTCCGCCTGATCGAATCAGCACTTCCCTAGGACAGATCGACGTCCTCCAGGGCGCGTTCGAGCTCGCGCCGGTTCTTGGCACCGAGTTTGTTGCGGATGCGGGTGACGTGGTGCTCGACGGTCTTGGCCGAGATGAACAACGCGTCGCCGACCTCTCGGTAGGTGAGCCCGTCCCGGACCAGCGCGGCCACCTCCTGCTCGCGTTCGCTCAGGACTTCGGCGCCACCGCTGCTCTGTCCCCCGCTGCCGTGGAACTGACGGGCGATGTCGAGCAGCCGGGTCATCGCCTTGCGGTCGGTGGTGTGCATGGCCGCGTGCCCGGCGAGCCTCGCCGCGTCCGCGCGCATGCCGTGGGCGTGCAGTTCCTGTGCCGCCGCCTCGACGCGTGCGTGGTCCACGTCCCCCAGGCCTGCCCGGCTCCAGCAGTGCGCGGCGAGCGAGAGCGCACGGGCGAACGGCAACGCGTTCGCCGCATCGTCCAGGATCGCGAGGTGTTCCTTCGCCGATCCGTGGTCGCCCAGCAGGAGCGCGGTGTGGAAGGCGTTCCAGCGCGGGAGAACCGACCACAGTGGAGGGTCGCCGAGATCGGCCAGCAGCGTCCACGCCTCGTTCAGGTGCGTCTCGACCCGGTGGTACTGGCCGATTCTGGCCGCGGCGACGGCGATCTCGGTCAACGGGATCAAGGTGTAGAGGTCGACCGGGTGGACGACCAGGGCTTGCTGGGCGGGCTCCCACGCCGCCGACAGCGCGCGGAGGTCTCCGCCGCGGCGGGTGATGCCGAGTTCCAGCGCAGCGGCGAGCAGGGCCTCGCGTGGCTCCCTGGCGAGGCCCGGACGCGAGAGTCGTCGTGCCGCCTCGATGTCACCGCCGAGGAGTTCCACGCAGGCGAGCAACAGCTGGTGCCGGTCCGCGTGCAGTCCCCTGCCGCCGTCGTCCTGGACGGCCTTGGCGAGCAGCGACCTCGCCACTGTCAGCTCCCCCGCGTGGACGCAGATCAACGCGGCGAGCGCGGTGGGACTGTCCGGTTGCACCACCGCGCGGGCTCCGGCCTGGTTCACCCCGGCCGTGGCCACCGCGGCGGCGACCGCGGCCATCGGCGACCCGGTGACGGTCCCGAGGACCACGTCGGCCAGCCGGTGCCCGAGCGTGTCGGTCAACGACCTGGCGAGATGCGACCGGGCGCCGGACTGGACGGTCCGGGCGTCCTCCAGCCGCCCCGCGCCGAGAAGGCCCGTCACCGCGAAGCCCAGCGCAAGACCGTTGTCCGAGCGCTGGAGCAGTTCGCCTCCGCGGCCGACCTGCCCTCGCAGGGTCAGCGCGGTCGCAGCCACCAGCAACGCGTCCGCGTCGGCGTGTTCCAGGTCCAGGACGCTCACCGCGCCGTCGAGATCACCGCTGAGAGCGCGGGCCCTCGCCAGAAGTGCCGAGGATCCGGTGCCGGCGAGGGTGAACAAGCGCGCCGCGAACGTCGGATCGTCGTCGATCACCTCCTGGCCGGCGGCCACGAACACGTCAGCGAGCCCGGGATCCGCCACACCGAGGTCCAGCAGGGACCGCGCGTAGCCGGCCACCGGCTCGGCGCGGTCAGCCTGGTTGAGGGCGAGTTTGCGCAGCATGTCCGCTCGTTGTTCCGCCGGCGCGTACGCCTCGATCGCGTCCGCCGCGACGGCGAGCGGAGTTCCGTCGATCCGCAGCAGACCCGCCGACCTGAGGGCCTCGACGGACTCCGACACCACGCCGAGGTCCAGCGCGAGCACCGCCGCGAGCAGGCCGACGTCGAAGGGAGCGCCGGCGGACAGAGCGAGCAGGACGTCGTGCGCGGCGACGGACAACCCGTCGAAGTGGCGGGCGAACGCCGTACGCGGATCCCGCGAGAGCTCGTCGAGCACGAACCCCGGGGTTCCACCGGTCCGCTCGTGCAGCAACTCCGCGAACTCCTCGCTCACCTCGGTGCCCTGGACGCGCGCGGCGAGAGACCGCACATGTCCGCGCGACAGAGGTCGCAGTTGCACCCGGACCACCGAACCGGGCAGCTTGCCGACGAGACGGGCGAGCGCCCGGTTGTCCGGCCACGTGCGGTGGGCCACGGCGAGCCGGCCTCCGGCGTCGACCTCCTCCAGCAGCCGATCGACCTCGTCATCACCGAGAAAGTGGCCGTCGTCGACCACGATCGGCTGGCCGAAGGTGGACAACAGCGCGGTCTTGCCGCACCCGGCCGGTCCGGTCAGCACGACGTGGTCCGCACCGCGTGCGCGTTCGAGCGTTCGCCTGGACCCGTCGTCGATCAACAAGGGCGTGTCCGACAACGGGGACATGGGCGCGTGCACCTCCAACGGGTCGGACTCCACCTCTGTGCTTCGGTGCGTCACCCGTTCAGGTTTGGTCATCGCCCCAAGATCGGGACATACCCCTATCCCCCTACTCGGAGTCGAGCAAATCCCCGATCCGTTGCCGCTCGATGAGACCAGGCATGTCACCCGATGCGGTGAGAGCGCCGTTCTTCGTAGCTTTCAGTGGCACAAGCACAACGACGCACCTGGAGTTCGACGTGGACCTGCCCCAGACGCTGCACGACTTCACCCTCAACCTGCTCGGCGACCCCGACGCCCGGTCGGCCTTCCAGCTCGACCCGCAGGGCTCGCTCGACGCGGCCGGTCTCGGTGACGTGCACCCGGCGGACATCCAGGAGCTGCTGCCCCTCGTGCTGGACTTCGCCCCGACCACCGCCGTCGGCGACTTCGGCTCGACGATCTCCGGCCTCGACCTCGACCAGCAGCTCGACCTGATGAGCACGCTGCAGAACACCGTCGGCCAGCAGGTCGACGACAACTCCGTCCTGGGCTCGGTCTCCGGCCTGACCGCCGCCGTGCACGGCGTCACCAACGGCTTCGACGTGCTCAGCGACCCCTCCAGCGCGCTGGACGCCGTCGGCGACACCCAGATCACCGACGTCACCAGGACCGTCACCGACCTCGACGTCACCGACACCGTCGGCAACATCAGCAACGGCACCGACGTCCTCGACACCGCCCACATCACCGACGTGGCCGGCGACGTCACCAGTAACCTCCACACGGGCGACCTGGGCGTCCAGGACGTGCTGAGCGGCGACCTCACCTCCACCATCGGCAACGTCACCGACAACGACCTCTCGCTCGACCACGTCGGCAACGTCACCGACGTCGTGTCCAACGTGGGCAACCTCGGCGACGTGACCGGCGTCGGCCACGTCGGCGACATCGGAAAGATCGGCGACATCTCCGGCGAGCTCGGCGACGTCAACGTCGGCGGCGTGCTCAACGACCTCGACCTGAGCCTCTGACACACCTCTGCTGAAGGCCGCCCCGACCGCGCTCCGGGGCGGCCTTCCGGCGTCAGCGCCGCACGAACAGTCCACTTCGGACTGACAGCGGCGGTGTTCTCGCAGATCCGGGGAACAAGATCCGCGGAACGCGGCAATCCGGTCGCCGGACCGCGCCGAAGTACCGAAGTGAAACCGGGAATGACGCGTGCGATCAACCCGCACCTGCCGACCGGTGCACACGCACTCGACGCGCTGCCGGACTTCGAGTGCGCGGAGTTCGAGACACACCTGGACAGGTGTCAGGCCTGTGCGGACGAGACGACAGGCTTGCGGGAGACCGCCGCCCTGCTCGGAGGTGCGGTGGACCGCCTCCATCCGAGATCCCTTCGCCCGCAGGTGTTGAACGCGGTCACGTTCGTACGGCAGGTGCCGCCGCGTTCGGAGCACGTCAACGTCTCCTCGCGGCGTCAAGGCCTCCAGCGCGCCGCCGCACTCGTCGCCGCCGCCTGCCTGGTGGCCGGTGCGGTGGCCGGCGTGCACAGCGCACTGACCTCGGCCTCCACCTCGCCGGTGACGGCCACCGCACACACCCCGATCGGCGACCTGCTCGCGGCACCGGACCTGCGGCTGGTCAGCGCGGGAGATCCAGCGGGAAGCGCGGCGCTGTCGGACAGCCGCAGCGAGATGCTCTTCCTCGCCGACGGTCTGCGTGCCCTGCCCGCCGGTCGCACCTACCAACTGTGGCTGGTGGACGACCACGGCCCGCGTTCAGCAGGGACCACGCATCCCGCCGGTGGCGTGACCTCGATGCTGGTGCGCGGAATCGACGGGGTCGGCGAGGCAGTCCTCACCATCGAGCCCGCTGGAGGCTCACCGAGCCCGACAGGCGCTCCGACCATCACCATCACCCTGCGCTGAGCACACGGCCAATCCGGTTCGGGCGACGCGCCGAATCCTGAGGTGTGACAGACCACATCCTCGTCATCGGGTACGGCGACACAGGTCGCGACGCCGTCAACTCGGTCCTGGCCTCGCAACCGGACGCGCGGCTGACGGTGCTGGACATCGACTTCGTCGCCGCCGCCGAGGCCACCGCCAACGGTGTCACCGCGATCCAGGGTGACGGCAGGGACGGATGCGCGCTCGACAAAGCCGCCGCCGACCTCGCCGACCGGATCGTCATCGCGGTGCCGGACGACCTCAACGCCTTCCTGATCGCCAGAGCGATCCGGCCCCTGAACCCCGACACCGTGATCGTGGCACTCATCCGCGAACCGGAGAACCACGCGCTGTTCGTCTCCGAAGGCGCGGTGACCGTCCACTTGCGATGTTCAGGTCAAGATCCGCGTACGTGAAAACTCCGGGAACCGCGTACACAGCGCGGTTCCCGGAGTTCGCGGTACTGCTACCCCTGGAGATGTCAGGCAGGCAGCAGCACCGAGTCGATGAGGTAGACGGTCGCGTTCGCGGTCTTCACGCCACCGCAGATCACGTTGGCGTCATTGACCTTCAGCGCGTCCTTGGAACCGGTGACCTTCACGGTGCCGGTCTGCACGGTCTTCTGGTCGCCGGCGATCTTGTCGGGCGAGATCTGGCCGGGGACGACGTGGTAGGTCAGGATCTTGGTCAGCAGCGCGTCGTCGGTCTTGAGCTTCTCGATCGTCGCGGCGTCGATCTTCGCGAACGCCGAGTCGACCGGCGCGAACACGGTGAACTCCGCACCGTTCAGCGTCGAGACCAGGTTGACCTTCGGGTTCAGCTTGCCCGACACGGCACTGACCAGCGTCGTGAGCAACGGGTTGTTGCTCGCGGCCACGGCAACCGGGTCGGCAGCCATACCGGACACGGAACCGGCGCCGGACGGAACCTGCTTCGCGTAGTCGGCACAGCCCGGGCCGACGAGGTTCGCGGCCGGGTCCGCCATCGCCGACGACGGCGCCGTCGAGGTCGCCGAGGTGGGTGCGGTGCTGGAGCTGCTGCTGGCCATGTCGCCCGAGCCGCAGGCCGCGCCGAACAGGGCGAGCGAGGCGGCTCCGATGGCGAGGACGGTGTTGCGGACGGTCTTGTTCATGACGGGACATCTCCAAGGAAGTGAACGGGAGACTTGCTGCTCGTGATTCGCCACCCCCACGAGAACGGATGGGTGCGGTTACCGATCCGTTACCCGACTTCCCGCAGAACGCTCATGACCAGCACAAGGCCGGAAAAGCCGGGACTCTGTCCACAGTCGACGATCAACAGCGCCGACTTCGCTTCGCTCTCATCACTTCCGAGCACCGGCCTCCGCGGTCAGGCCACCGCGATCGCGAGAACAGGGACCGTCGTGGGAGCCGGGGAGCCCCCACTCGGTTCGACGGTCAACGCGAACGCCCGCGCGTCGGCAAGCCCGTCGGCGACCACGGGTTCGCCCCGCAGCAACCCGGCGGGACGCGGGTCACCGGTTCCCACCACCCACAACTGGTAGTCGCGGTCCGCGGACAGGGACGGCAAGCCGCTCGCGAGGAAAACAGCCTTGCCGCGGCTGGGCGAGATCACCACCGTCGCCTTGCCCCCGTCAGCCCCGGGCTCGCTCAGAACCTTCGCGTCAGGAGCACTCAGCAGGTCCGACACCTGGCTGTGGCCGGCCGCGGACTGCCTCAGGGTGTCGAGCTCACGACGGTCCCGCACGCCCTGGGCACCGACGACCACGGCCACCAGCACACTGGCCGCCGCCGCGAGCACGCTGGTACGGACCAACCATCGATTGCGCGCCGGCAACGCGGCCATCGGCTCCACGGGCACAGACGCCTGCGGAGACAACTGGCGTGTGGCAGTGACATCGGTCAGCACCCGCGTGCGCAGGTGCGCGGGCGGTGCGATCTCGGCCACCGTCCCCAGCACGGCCGCGGTGGCCTGCAGTTCGGCGATCTCCTCGGCGCACGACGGGCAACCGTGCAGGTGCGCCTCGAACTCGGCGCGTTCGGTGTCGCTCAGCGCGTTCACCGCGTAGACGCCCACAAGCGTGTGCAGATCCACAGTCGCGCTCACACCGCCACCCCCAGACAGTCGCGCAACCTGATCAGACCATCGCGCATCCGAGTCTTCACCGTGCCCAGGGGAACATCGAGCAGGCTCGCCACCTCCGGATAGCTGTACCCCTGGTAATAGGCCAGCTGCACCGACTCGCGCTGCAACTCGGTCAGGAAGCCCAGGCACCGCCGGACCTTGCGCTGCTCGAGACGTTCGGTGACCTGCTCGACCACCTCGTCGAACGGCGTCATGGCGCCCAGCACCGCGACCCGCTCGTCCCGGTCGGCCGCAGCCTGCGCCGACCGCACCCGGTCCACCGCACGCCGATGCGTCATCGTGAGGATCCAGGTCATCGCCTTGCCCCGCTCAGGATCGAACCGGCTCGCGGTCCGCCACACCTCGAGCATGACCTCCTGGAACACCTCCTCCGACTGAGCCTGGTCCCGCAACACCCGCCGCACCAGCCCGAAAACCGCACCCGACACCGCGTCGTACAACTGCCCGAACGCGGCCTCGTCACCACGCGCCACCCGCAACAGGAGTTCGTCCGCACTCGCCGCCGCCCCGGGATCTCCGCGTTCGAGGGAGACAACCGATCGCGGCTGATCACGTTCCGGCACAGAACTCCTCAGTCTCGGCCCGTCCGACTTCGTTCCGGGGCCGCCGCCCAGCCGGATGGACAGGGCGCACGCCACACCGATGAGGACTACCGAGAGGTGCCCGCATCGCGCGTCGAAGAGCAGTGGGAAATCGTGACTGTACGAGGTTTCGCACGCGGGCTCCAACCGTGGAAGGGCCACACCATCGAGTGAATTCGTGGTCTCGACACCGCTCCAGATCCGGTTTGTACACGCTGGCGTCGTGTCTCACCGGGGCCAGCCCGGTAGCGCTGTCCCGGTGTGCGCGTCGCCTGCTGCGGTGTCACCCGCCAAGATCGACGGCTGCGGCAAGCCTGGCTGGTCCAGCCCACCACAGCCGTGGCCACAGCGGTGACGCTCTAACCCTGGCCTCAGGTTGATCGGGGACCATGAGCGGCAAAAGCATCGACTGGAGGGGGCGGTCCGGCGTGCGGATCATGATCGCGGATGACGAGGCGGCCATCCGTGAGTCGCTGGAGCGGGTGCTCCAGGTCGAGGGTTACGACACCAGCACCGTCGCCAACGGTCTCGCCGTGCTCGACGGGATCGACGACGACGAGCCGGATCTGCTGATCCTCGACGTGATGATGCCCCGCCTCGGCGGGGTGGAGACCTGCCGGCGGTTGCGGACAGCGGGCCGGGATCTGCCGGTGCTGATGCTGACCGCCCGGGATCAGGTCTCCGACCGGGTCGCGGGGCTGGACGCGGGTGCCGACGACTACCTGCCCAAGCCGTTCGCCACCGAGGAGTTGCTGGCCAGGGTCCGGGCCCTGCTGCGCCGCCGCGCGCCGGGCGACGACGAGTCGCAGATCCTGACGTTCGCCGACGTGCGGGTCGATCCGGACAGGTTCGAGGCGTGGCGGGGCGGGCGGCCGCTCCGCCTGACCCGGACCGAGTTCTTCCTGCTGGAGGTCCTCGTGCGCAACGCGACCAGGGTGTTGACCCGGGGCGAGCTGTTCGGGGCGATCTGGGGCTTCGACATGAGCGTCACCTCCAACAACCTCCAGGTGTACGTGAGCTACCTGCGCCGCAAGATGGAGGCCGAGGGTGAGCCGCGACTGATCTACACGCGGCGCGGCCTGGGATACACGTTGCGGGAGACTCCTCCGTGAACAGGCCCGCCGGCCGGGGCCCGCGGCGGCTGACCCGCTGGTGGCGTCGGCGGTCCCTGCGGACCAGGCTGACGGTGATCGCGGCGACGGCCATCGCGGCCAGCGTGTTCCTGGCCTTCCAGGTGGCCAGCGAGCTGCTCGACTGGGAGCTGCGGAACACCGCGGAGGACCAGCTGCGCGCCGACTCCCGCGTCCTGGCGGCGAACGCGGAGCACGCCGGTCTGGCGCAGCTCCAGCTACCGCCGTATCCCGGATCCGGCCGGCTGGTGCGGGTCATCCTGCCCGACGGCTCGATCCGGACGCCGGACGGCCAACCCGCGCTGCCCCCGGTCAGCGAGGACGCCGGGCGCGTGGCGCGGGGCGCGTCGACCGACCTGATGGAGTCGGGCGACAGCGACGACGACGGCTACCTCGTCCACACGCTGCGGGCAGGCGGCGGCGCGGTCCAGGTGGCCCGCGCCGCCGACGACACCCCGATCAACCAGTTCGGGTTGGGCATGCTGCTGATCGGGCTGCTCTGCGTGGTCTGCGGCGCCCTGGTCGGGCGGGCCGTGGCGCGGACCGGGCTGGCACCGATCGACCGGCTGACCGCCGCCGCCGTCCGTGTCGCGCACACCCGGGATCTCGACGCCGACATCCCGGACGAGGGCGGTGGGGAGATCCGGCGGCTGATCCAGTCGATCAACGACATGCTCGCCGCGCTCCGGGACTCCCGGCAGGCCCAGCGACTGCTCGCCGAGGACGCCGCCCACGAGCTCAAGACCCCGCTCACCAGCCTGCGCCTCAACATCGAACTGCTGGTCCGGCTCGATCGGCGCGGCACCCTGGACAGCGCACTGCCCTCGGAGAGCCGCACCCGGCTGCTCAACGACCTCGGCGCCCAGGTGGCCGAGCTGAGCACCCTTGCCGCCGAGCTGACCGACCTGGCGCGCGGTGACGTCACCGACGAGAACACCGAACTGCTCGACCTCGCCGACGTGGTGGTGGCCGCCTCGGCGCAGGCGTGTTCCCGCACGCCCGACATCGAGGTCGCGCTCGACGTGACCTCCGTGTGGGTGAGCGGGCGTCCCGCCGCGCTCCAACGGGCGGTGCTCAACCTCATCGACAACGCCGGCAAGTGGTCCCCCGCGGACCAGCCGGTCCAGGTTCGGCTCCGTGCCAGGGGCGCGTCGGCGGTGCTCGAGGTCGACGACGCCGGGCCGGGCATCGACGCCGCCGACGTACCGCGGGTGTTCGACCGGTTCTACCGTGCCGACAGCGCTCGGGCGTTGCCAGGATCCGGTCTGGGGCTGTCGATCGTGCAGCGGGTCGTCGACGCCCACGGCGGCCGGGCCACCGTGGGCCGCTCCCCACGCGGTGGCGCGTTGCTCCGGGTCGACCTTCCGGCTGCCCCGATCGCGGGGCCGAAGGGCGGCGACCGCCGGGGCCCGTGAAAAGAGCCGGGACGGGACTGGGCCCGTTCCGGCTCTCGTCCGTGCCGCACTCACCGCTGCAGCGCGGGCTCCGCATCGTCGGCCAGCGACCGTCGACCGTCCGGCAGCTCCACCGGCCGGGACAGCCGGCTCGGCCACCACATCCGCCGGCCGATCAGCAGGGTGAGGGCGGGCACGAGGACCGACCGCACCAGCAGGGCGTCGAGCAGCACGCCGAACGCGACCAGGAACCCGACCTCGATCAGCATCACCAGCGGAAGCGTGGTGAGGACCGCGAACGTGGCCGCCAGCACCAGGCCTGCCGAGGTGATGACGCCGCCGGTGGCGGAGAGGGCTTTGAGCATGCCCTCTCTGGTGCCCAGACGCGCGGTCTCCTCCCGGGCCCGGCTGGCCAGGAAGATGTTGTAGTCGACGCCGAGCGCCACCAGGAACAGGAACGCCAGCAACGGCACCGAGTAGTCGATGCCCTTGAACCCGAGGATCGTGTCGAAGACGAACACGCTGCCGCCGAAGGCCGCCGCGAACGAGACGACCACGGTGGCCATCAGGACCAGCGGGGCCACGATCGCTCGCAGCAGCAGCCCGAGGACGATCAGGACGACGAGGAGCACCAACGGGATCACCAGCTTCTCGTCGCGGCTGGTGGTCAGCTCGGTGTCGAGGTGCTCCGCACTCGGCCCGCCGACGATCGCCTCCGCCCCGCTCACCGCGTGCACGGCGGTGCGCACCCGCTTGATCGTGTCGTACTCCGCGGCGGTGTCCGGCGCGTCCGTCGGGAACACCGAGATGTCGGCCCAGCCGCCGCTGGTCTGGCCCGGGACGGCCACTGCCACACCGCGAACGGCCTTGACGACGTCGAGCACCCGCTCCTGGTGCGCCGGCCGCGTGAAGATCGTCATCGGCTGGCCGCCGAGCTCCGGGAAGTGCTGGCGCAGAACGGTGAAGCCGGTGACCGACTCCGGCGCGGACACGAACTGGTCCTGCTCCCGCAGGGCGCCGGTGTTGCCCGTCAGTCCGAGGGCGAGCACGCCCAGGACTCCGAGCGAGCCGAGCGTCGCCACCCACCGGCGGCGGCTGATGGCGGCGCCGAGCCGCACCCACAGCCCCGGCTTCTCCTCCACGGCCGTGCTGAACCGCGGGATGGCCGGCCAGAAGATCCGCCTGCCGAGCACCACCAGCAGCGCCGGGAACAGCGTCAGCATGGCCACCAGCGCGCACAGGATGCCGGCCGCACCGATCGGGCCCAACCCGCTGGTGCTGTTCAGATCCGCGACGAGCAGGCAGAGCAGGCCGGCGATCACGGTGGCCGCGGACGCGACGATGGCCGGTGCCGCGCCGCGCAGCGCGTGGATCATCGCGACCCGGACGTTCTCGTGGTGGTGCAACGCTTCCCGATATCGGGCGATGAGCAACAGCGCGTAGTCCGTGCCGACGCCGAACACCAGGATCGTCAGCAGCGCCGAGTTCTGGTCGTTGATCACGATGCCGAAGCCCTTGACGAGCAGGTAGACGGTCGCCATCGAGGTCAGTGCGGCCGCGCCCACGGCCACCAGCGGGATGATCCACAACACCGGGCTGCGGTAGGTGATGATGAGCAGGAGCGTGACGACGACGAGGGTCGTGAGGAGGACCTGCAGGTCGATGCCGTCGAAGACGGCGTCCATGTCGCCCTCGATCGCGGCCGGGCCGGTCACGTCGAGTTCCAGGCCGGCGGGGCGGTCCTTCGCGGCGTCGCGCAACGGGCCGACGATGGCCTCCGGTGCGCCGTAGGTCGTGCTCACGTCGAGGGTGAACATCATCGCCTTGCCGTCAGCGGAAGGTCTCGTCTGCGGGCCCTCGTCCTCCTCGCCCTCCGGGGTCACCACCTTGGGCGGGTACCGCTTGGCGAGGGTGTCGTAGTGGCGCTCGACCGTCGCGCGGTCGGCGTCGGTGATGCCGCTGTCGCGGTGGTACACGAAGACGAACGTGTTGTCGTTCCCGCCGGGGAGACTGTCCTCCAGCACCGCGACCTTGGTGGACTCTGCGCCGGCCGGCAGGGTGTCCGCGGCCTTGTCGGTGGTGACCGAGCTCAGCTTTCCGCTCAACGGCCCCATGATCACCGTCAGCACCAACCACAGGCCGATCACCGACCACGGCAC
Organism: Lentzea sp. NPDC102401; assembly: GCF_044765805.1. NCBI lineage: Bacteria > Bacillati > Actinomycetota > Actinomycetes > Pseudonocardiales > Pseudonocardiaceae > Lentzea > Lentzea sp. NPDC102401. The sequence continues at coordinate 264,716 of NZ_JBIWKS010000012.1, forward strand.
CCACCGGCCTGCCAACCGACCGGCCGGTGCTTTCCCGGACGGTGCTGTGTCGACTGCCATCTCCAGCCTCCTACCTACGTGCCTACGTGTACATCGCCTGTCTGACGCCGACTTCCTACCGAGCGAAGGTGAGAGGACCGTTAATGCGGTGGTCAGGCCCGTCGAAAGTGCTAAGAGGACTTCACGGGTAGTACCGTCGTACCGCCTCCCTGCCGAAATGACGACCGCGGTACGACGAAACGGGACGGATTTCGGCCTAGCGTCTGGACTATGACGAAACCTGACAGTCCACTGTGGAGGCTAGGGGCGGCCGCCGTGGCGCTGGCGACGGCGTTCACCGTCGTCGCCTGCGGGTCGAACACCGGCAACGGCGTGGCGCCTCCTTCCGCGGGCTCGCACAACGCGCACTCGGGCCAGCCGCCGGCGGCACAACTGCCGTTGCGCGCCGGCGAGCGGTTCGTCGACCTGAAGATGGCCGAGTCCTACACGCCCCAGCCGCCGGAGGGTGGTGGCACGGACGAGTACCGGTGCCAGGTGATCGATCCGGGCCTGACCAAGGCGGAGTTCCTGACCGGGACCCAGGTCACGCCGGAGAACGTCGCCCTCGCGCACCACGCGATCGTGTACGCGGTGCCGCCGGGCGGCGCTGCCGCGGTGCGCGAGCGGGACGCGAAGACCCCCGGCGCCGGCTGGCAGTGTTTCGGCGGGACCGGCGTGGAGGGCGCCGAAGTGGAGCAGGGCGAGGCGGCGTGGGTGGACACCTGGGCGCCGGGTGCCTCGGAGACCCTGTTCACCCAGGACGTCGGCTTCAAGCTGGTGCCGGGCAGCCTGATCGTCCTCCAGATGCACTACAACCTGCTCGCCTCCGACGGCAGGCCGGCCGGGTCCGACCGCTCGGCGGTGCGGCTGCGGCTGACGGACGGCACGCCGCAGACCCGGGAACTCGACACGTTGCCGCTCGACGCGCCGACCGACCTGCCCTGCGCCGCAGGCGAATCGGGTCCGCTCTGCGACCGGGCCGCCTCGATCGCGGACGTGACGAAGCGGTTCGGGCAGGAGGTCGGCGAATCCGCGGACCGACAGGTGGAGGAGTGCGGCCAGAGCGCGCCGAAGCCCGGCAACACCCAGACCTGCGACCACGAGGTGGAGGCGCCCATGACGCTGTTCGCCGGGTTCGGCCACATGCACCTGCTCGGGCGGGCCATCAAGGTCGAACTCAACCCCGGCAAGCCGAACGCCAAGGTCGTGCTGGACGTGCCGCAGTTCGACTTCGACAACCAGCGGCTGATGAAGCTGCCGGAGCCGGTGGAGATCGGTCCGGGGGACACGCTGCGGGTGACGTGCACGCACGACGCGGGGTTGCGCAAACAGCTGCCGCAGCTGAGCAAGCTGCCGCCGCGCTACGTGGTGTGGGGCGACGGCACCAGCGACGAGATGTGCACGGGCATCATGACGGTCTCTCCCCGCAAGTCCTGAAGGGAGGGTCGGCCACAACATGATCCGGTTGCGTTGGGATTCCCCGAGGCGGTCGCCGGTCTGGGTTCTGCTGCCGTTGCGTGCTTTTCTCGGTGGCACCTTCTTTTACGCCGGTTTCTCCAAGCTCCTCGACACGCACTACTTGGACGGCACCTCGCCACTCGGTGTCCACGCGCAGATGGTGAACGCCGCCGCGACCTCCCCGATCGGCCCGCTGGTCTCGCTGGCCGCCGACCACGCGACCGTCGCCGGGCTGGCGATCGCTTTCGGGGAGATCGCGGTCGGGCTCGGCACCCTGCTCGGGCTGTTCACCCGGCTCGCCGCACTCGGCGGTGTCCTCCTCTCGCTCAGCTTCTTCCTGACGGTGAGCTGGACGACTCGGCCGTACTACCTCGGGGCCGACATCGTGTTCGCCTTCGCCTGGACCCCGTTGCTGATCGCGGGCGACGCCGGGGTGTTGTCACTGAGTGCCCGGCTGCGTGCGAAGGTGCGGCACGGGCTCGGCCTGCCGGTGCACCCCACGCCGGCCGAAGACGGGACGGTGCGGGACGACGTCGAGCGGCGCACCGTGCTGCGGGGCGGTCTGATCGCAGGGGCGGCGACCGCTGCCGGAGTCACCGCGGGCAGCGTGCTGGCGCTCGCCCGGCACCCTGCCGGCCCGCCTGCGGACTCGGTGAGCCACGGCGCGGTGATCGCCGCGGTCGACGACGTCGTCGTCGGCTCGTCGAAGAGCTTCACGATGCCGGACGGGACGCCCGCCCATCTCCTGCGCCCGGCGCAGGACACCTTCCTGGCGTTCAACGCCACCTGCAGTCATCAGGGCTGCCCGGTCTCCTACGCCGGCCCGGGATTCCGGTGCCCCTGCCACGGCGCCACCTACGACGAGAACGGAGAGGTGACCGGAGGGCCGGCACCCGCACCGCTGACCAAGATCCCGATCAAGGTCGTTGAGGGCCAGGTCGTGCTCGCCTGATCTTCGGAGTCCCTGCGGATCCCTGACGACGAGATGTGCACGGGCATCATGACGGTCTCCCACGCGGAGCGGCTCGGCCCGGAGCGGTGCGGCTGGGAACCGCGGTCACGCCTCGACGGACGCGCGAGACGAAGGGCTAGATCGGCCGGGTGAGTCTCAGGTCGTAGGCGAGGATGACGGCCTGGACCCGGTTCCGTGCGCCGATCTTGGCGAGGACCCGCCCGACGTGGGTCTTCACCGTCGACTCCGACAGCGTGAACCGTTGCGCGATCTCGCCGTTGGTGAGTCCGTGGCCGATGGCGACGAGGATCTCGCGCTCGCGGCCGGTCAGGGAGTCCAGCCGGGGATCCTTCCGCACGGACCCGCAGAGGTCGTCGTCGAGCTGGTCGGCGACCGTGTCGAGCAGCCGCCGAGTCAGCACGGGCGCGATCACCGCGTCCCCGGCGGCGACGGCCCGGATGCCGGCGAGCAGCTCCTCCGGGCGGGTGTCCTTGAGCAGGAAACCGCTTGCCCCGGCCCGCAGCACGGCGAACGCGTACCGGTCCACGTCGAACGTCGTCAGCACGAGGATTCGCGAACGCCCACCGGCGGCGATGCGCCGGGTGGCCTCGATCCCGTCGACGCCCGGCATGCGGATGTCCATCAGCACCACGTCGGGATGCAGCTCGGTGGTCCGCCGAACGGCTTCGGCGCCGTTCTCGGCCTCGCCGACGATCTCGGTGTCGGGGGTGCTCTCCAGCAGCATGCGAAACCCGAAGCGCTGCAACGGCTGGGCGTCCACCACGAGCACGGAGATCATGAACGGCTGCCTCTCAGGGTCGCGTGGACGCCGTAGCGCGGCGGGTTCGGCCATGCCGCCGAGGCCGACACCGCGTCGCCCGGCGATGCCTAGTTCATACCGAGCGGACCTGAGACGACCGTTAAAACAAATGCACACAGGCGAAATCTGAGGAAGAAAGACCAATCACTGCCTCCGCGGCGTCACGGTTGCAGACGCAGGCGTGCCTGGACGAGGTGCCGGCGGCTACACCGGTAGCTCGACGTACTCCGTGTACTCCCGTGCCCCTCGCGCGCGGAACACCGAACGGGCGTGCGTGAACGCCGCGTCCGCCGCCTCCGCGTCACCCCGGCTCCGGTGCAGCAGCGCGAGGTCGTGCTCGGTGCGGGCCCGCCACAGCGGTGTCTCCATGGCGTCCCAGATCGACATCGCCGCGTCGAGGTAGTTCTGCGCGAGGTCCAGCCGTCCCTCCGCCAGGTGCAGCTGGCCGAGGACGCGCAGGGTGATGGCCTGGCCCCAGCGGTCGTCCTTGGCGCGGACGGTGGCGAGCGCCGCTTCGAGCCGGGGCAACGCCTCCGCGCAGTGGCCCATCCGCATCTGCGCCTTGGCGTGTGCCCGCACGGCGTAGGAGTGCATGAGGTCGTCGCCGAGTTCGGCGAAGATCGTGGCGGCGTCGGCGCACACGGCCATGGACGTCTCGTAGTCCCCGCGTGCCCGGTGGTAGAGACCCGTGCTGCGCAACGACAGTGCGACCCCTCGTCTGCTGCCGGCCCGCCGGTACGCCGCCAGTGACTGCTCCAGGTCCGCCCACGCCTCGTCGTACTCGCCCAGTTCCAGGTGGACCGAACCCCTGATCCGCAGCACGTGCCCGATGCCGACCTGGTCGTCGAGCGCCTGGGACAGGGTGGCGGCCTGGCTCAGGAAGTGCACCGCCTCGGTCAGGTGTCCTGGTTCGCGGCACGCGAGGCCCATCCCGGTGAGCGAGGCGGCCTGGCCGCGCACGTCGTGCAGCTCGCGGTAGCAGCCCAGCGCCTCGCCGAAGAGCTGGCGGGCCTCGGCGAAACGGTCCTGGAAGAACCGCAGGCGCGCGAGTTCTGCCAGCACGTCCGTGGCGAGGCCGGGGTCGCCGACGTGCTGGGCCGACGTCATCGCGACGCCGATGATCCGGTCGCGGAGGTCGTAGCAGTTGGTCACCTGCTCGATCGCGGTGTGGGCCGAGACGAAGTCGCACACGTGCCGGTGCAGGCCGGTGGCGGCGGCGCGTTCGACCGCCACCGCGAACGCCGGTTCCTCGCCCAGCAGCCAGGCGTCGAGGTCGTCGGACAGGCGTTCGGCCATGGCGGTGACGCCGTCGGGTTCGCGGTGCCCGGTGGCCGGGCGCCAGGTGGACTCGGCCGAGGAGCTGTTCGCGGCCGTGCGGCTCAGCAGGGCGATCCAGCCGTCCAGGACGCGGGCGATCGACGCGGTCAGCTCGGCGGGCTCGTCGGCCTCTGCTCGTTCGCGGGCGTAGAGCCGGACCAGGTCGTGCAGCCGGTAGCGCAGGACTCCCGCCGCGTCGGCACCGGACAACGTGGCCAGCTGCGCGTCGACGAGCACCTCCAGGACCTTCTCCGCGTCCGCCTCGGACGTCTCGAGCAGCCAGCTCACCACCCAGGTGGAGAAGTCGGGCAGGCCGAGGTGTCCCATCCGGCCCAGTGCCGTGCGAGCCAGGTCGTCGAGTGCCCGGCAGCTCAACGCGATGCTGCCGCGCACGGCCAGGTCGCCCGCGGAGAGTTCGTTGAGACGCCGGCGTTCGTCGGTCAGACGATCGGCGAGGACGCGCAACGGAAGCTGCCGCCGCGAGGCCAGGCGGGCGCCGGCGATCCGCAACGCGAGCGGCAGGCGTCCGCACGCGTCGACGATCCGGTGCGCCGAGTCCACGTCCTCCGCCAGCCGCACTTCGCCGACGATCCGCGCGAGCATGTCGTACGCCTCGCCGGGCGTCACGAGGTCCAGTTCGGTGAACAGCGCTCCGGCCAGTCCGGCGAGGCGGTCGCGCGACGAGATGAGCACGGCACAGCAGGCGGCGCCCGGCAGCAGGGGCCGCACCTGTTCCTCGGACGCGGCGTCGTCGAGCACGACGAGCACCCGGCGGCCGGCGAGCAACGTCCGGTAGAGCTCCTGGCGTTCCTGCGCCGACTCGGGCAGTTGACCGGGGTCCATCCCGAGCGCGGTCAGGAATCGGCCCAGGACCTCGCCGGCGGTCGCGGGCAGGTCGCTCGTGCCGCGGAGTTCTGCGTAGAGCTGGCCGTCGGGGAACGACTCCGCCGCCACGTGCGCGGCGCGGACGGTCAGCGCGGACTTCCCGCACCCTCCCGGTCCAGCCACGATCTGCACGGCGGACCTCTCCTCGCACAGTGCGGCGGCCAGTTCCCCGAGCTCCCGCGCCCGGCCGGTGAAGTCGGCGAGCGTCGCGGGCAACTGCGCGGGTGCCGTCGCCAGCGCGGTCCTGGCGACCGGTGCCGCGTCCACCGCAACCAGCTCCAGGGTGCCGCGCAGGATCGCGGAGTGGATCGCGCCGAGCTCGGAGCCGGGTTCCACGCCGAGCTCGCCGACGAGCGCGTCCCGGCCCTCCCGGTAGCACGCGAGGGCGTCTGCCTGCCGTCCCAGGCGGTACAGCGTCACCATCAGCTGCCCGCGCAGCCGTTCGTTCACCGGGTATCGAGCCACCACGGCGGTCAGGTCGGCGAGGTGGCCGAACCGGCCGAGGCTCAGCTCGGCCGCGAAGCGTTCCTCCGCAACGGTCACCAGCAGTTCGTCGAGCCGTCGCGCCTGACCGCTCAGGAGCGTGTCCTGCAGGCCGGACAACGAGGGACCGCGCGACAACGCGACAGCCTCCGCCAGCAGCCGCGCCGCCTGGTCATGTCCCTGCTGCCGGGCTTTGCCGAGCAGGACGGCGAGCTCGTCGGCGTCGACGCGGGCGTCGTCGAGCCGGACCAGGTAGCCCTGCGACCTGGACACGATGACGTCGGGCGCACCGAGGTCGGCGAAAGCCTTGCGCAGCTTGGAAACGTAGGTCTGGATGAGTGATCGGGCGCTGACGGGCGGTTCCTCACCCCACAGCAGCTCGACGAGACGGCTCGCCGACACCACCCGGCCGCGCTCCAGCACCAGCGCGGCCAGCAGCACCTGCGGCTTGAGACCGCCGAGCGGTACGGCTCTGCCGCCCGCGAGTGCTTCGACCGGACCGAGTAGTCGGAACTCCAGCAAATCGTGACCTCCCCAGCGTCACCGGTGCAAGTAGATCACACCCGCCGGGGGGTCGTGGTTCCGGAAAATGCGGATATATCAGGGAAGAATGGGACCGTAGAGGGCTTGGGCGGATCCCGTCAGGTACGCCCAGTACCGATCGCCGTAGGACCAGTGCCACCACGCACTCGGGTAGTTGACCAGTCCGGCGCCGCGCAACGCCTGCGCGAGAACGGCGCGGTGGCGGCGCGCGGTGGCGTCCACCGCCGGATCCTCGGTGTGGGACCGCTCCGTCGTGGTGTCGTTGACCGCGGTGCCCAGCTCGAGCTCGATCTCGTCCACCGTGCACAGGCTCAGGTCCACCGCGGCCCCGGCGACGTGCGGTGCCACCTCCGGAGGGGAACTGCGCATGCTCGCCCTCTGTCGCAGCACCGACTCGCCGGCCTGGGGTGAGCGCGCACGGGACTCCGCGACGGCCGACTCGAACGACGCGATCTGCAACGCCTGCGGCCGGTACCCCTCGACGATCAGCAACTTCAGCTCCGGTGGCAGCAACGTCTGCGCGGTGACCAGCCGGTCCACCACGCCGAGCCGCAACTGGGCGTACAGCCCCTCCTCGTCGGCGAGCCGGCTGTCGAGCCGAAGAGCGGCAACGGTGCGCAGGTCGACCAGGGGCTCGCCGCGCTCGCGCACCGGAACCGCCGCCACAGCGGGATCCGACAGCCACACCATCTCCAACGACTCTCCTCCTGGTTCACCGTTCTGATCACGCGGTCGCACGACGGTGCACGCGCGTACTGGAATTTTTCTTTAACGCCACGTACGTCCGTCCGGACGCGGCCGGCGCGTCCGGTGGCGCGCTTCGGGTGGCACAACGCCATGTGCACACGTTCTGTGCTGCGGTTAAAGGTTTCGTGGACCGTCTTGAAACCCCTCCTGGCGAATGTTGGGTCCATCACCGGCCGGACACACCGACCGGATCCCCCCACCAGAGCCGAGGAGAACCACGTGTTCCGATCCGCAATCCGCCACAGCGAGCCCAAGCCCACCGGCACCGGCCTGCGCAAGGCCACCCGCACCGTTCTGACCGCCGCGCTGGCCTTGATGACCGGCACCGTCATGCTGGCGACGCCGGCCAACGCGGCTCCGTCGAGAGACCGCATCGTCGACGCCGCCACCGCCGAGCTCGGCGGCTCCGCCTGTTCGCCCGGCTACAACAACAGCTGCGGCATGGCGTGGTGCGCGGAGTTCGCCCGCTGGGTGTGGAAGAAGGGCGGCGTCTCGGACCTCAAAGGCCTCGACGGCTGGGCGCAGTCGTTCAAGTCCTACGGCCAGGACAACGGGACCTACCATTCGCGGTCCAGTGGGTACACGCCACAACCAGGTGACGCCATCGTGTTCGACTGGGACCACAGCTCGGGCGACGACCACCCGATCGACCACGTGGCCATCGTGACGAGCTCCTCCAGCACCAGGGTCAACACCATCGGCGGCAACCAGGGCAACCCGAGCCGGGTCCGGCGGTCGAGCTACCAGCGCTCGAACGGCGACATCATCGGCTACGTCTCCCCCGTGGGCATCGGCGACGGCGGTGGCGGCACCACTCCGCCGAAGCCGGTCGTCGACCACAGCATCACCGGCGACTCGTTCACCGACCTGGTGGGACGCAAGCCCGACGGCACGTTGTGGATGTACGCCAACAACATCATCCGCGACGACGGCCAGCCGTACCACGACGGCCAGGAGATCGGCCACGGCTGGAACGGCTTCGACATCGTCCTGACCGCCGACGTGACCGGCGACGGCTACACGGACGTGTTGGCGCGCAAGCCCTCCGACGGCTCGATGTGGCTGTACGCCAACGACGGCAAGGAAGACGGCACGCCCTACGCCTCCGGCCGCGAGATCGGTCTCGGCTGGAACATGTTCGACACGATCGTCGCGGCCGACGTGACCGGTGACGGCTTCGCCGAGGTCCTCGCCCGCAAGCCCGACGGCTCGCTGTGGATGTACTCCAACAACATCGTCCGCGACAACGGCAAGCCCTACAGCCAGGGCCAGGAACTCGGCTTCGGCTGGAACATGTTCGACAAGCTGGTCGCGGCCGACGTCACTGGTGACGGCTTCTCGGAGATGCTGGGACGCAAGACCGACGGCACGTTGTGGATGTACGCCAACAACATCCTGCGCGACAACGGCCGGCCCTACAGCCAGGGCGTGGAGATCGGCAGCGGCTGGAACATGTTCGACACGATCGTCGGCGCGAACGTGACCGGTGACGCCTTCTCCGACCTCGTCGCCCGCAAGCCCGACGGCTCGTTGTGGATGTACTCCAACAACATCCGCCGCGACAACGGCCGGCCCTACAGCCAGGGCGAGGAACTCGGCTTCGGCTGGAACATGTTCAACATCATCGTGTGACGCGATTCCTTCGGAAGGCGCGCCCGGCGGTTGCCGGGCGCGCCTTCGGCGTGTGCTCGGAACGAACAAGAGACGGCCACCACACGAGCGTCCACTGTGGTGAGAGCGACAGCGGCCGACGTCGACTGCAGCGCAAAGGGAGCCTGCCAGGGCCTCAGGCCTGGACAGGCTCCCCGCGGTGGTTCAGGTGACGGTCAGGAGCACCTGCGCCCGTCGTTCACGCACTTCACGATCTTCGCCATCGTCTGGTCGGAGTTGACGTTGGCGAAGTCGTTGTGGTCGGAGAACGGGTTGTGGTTCTCCTCCGGGAAGGCGTCGAGCTGGTACTGGCCCTTCTGCTGGATGTCACGGGAGATGTCGTAGGAGATGCTGATCCGCAGCTGCGGGATGGCCTTGAACCCCTGCGGGCACGCGCCGGTCTGCTTGTCGGCGAACCGGACGTGGTCGCGGTGGTTGGCGCTGTCGGCGTTCTTGCCGTCCCAGCAGCCCGCGAAGTCGTGCACCCGCATGACCTTGCTGCCGTTCGGGCAGATCACGTACTTGTCGGACAGACGGTCCTCGGACCCGCTGCAGGTCCACGTGGCGCGGGCGTTGGCGGGGCCGCGGCTGGTCGGCTTGGCGTCACCGACGACCATCTTCAGGAACTTCGGCATGGCCGTGACCTTGCTGGTCGCGTTGCCCCGGTACTCGATCTTCACCTCGGCCGGCCGGACGATCTTGCCGTTGTTGCCGACGAGTTCCAGGTTCTTGCCGGTGGGAGCGGCCAGGGGCGGCGGAGGCGGCGCGGTGGTGGTCGTCGCACCACCGTTGTTGTTGCCGCCGTTGTTGTTGTTGCCGTTGTTGCCGCCGTTGTTCTCGTTGCCGCCCTCGTCGCCCTCGTTGAGACCGCACTTCGCGAGGCGGTCCAGCCCCTGCGGCTTCTCGGCGTTGCGGCCGATCGCGATCGCGATCCGGTCGAGGGTCGCGACCCGCTTGTCCTTCAACGGCCCGAGAATCGCGTTGTCGATGAAGTTCGGTCCGCCCTGGCCCTTGGTCTTCACCAGGCGCTGGTTGGCCTCGGCGATCTGCTTGTCCAACTGGTCGAGGTTGTTGTCCACCTCATCCAGAGCCTGGTCCGGCACACCCGGCAGCGCCTCGCGCACCGACGGGCACTTGATCGTCGGCGTGGCGGCGTCCTGCTCGGCGCCGTTCTGCCCAGCCTGCTGAAGAACGCCGTCCGCGGCGAACTTGTGCGGCTTCGACGAGTGGTTGCCGCCGCCGTGACCGCCGCCGTGGCCCCACCGCAGGTCGCAGTCGGCGAGCGGCGTCAGGTTCGGCTTGCGCGCGGACCGGCTCAGGGCGTTCGCGATGCGTTCGAGGGTGGCGACCCGCTTGCTGCGCAGCGGGCCGAGAACGGTGTTGTTGACGAAGTTCGGGTCGCCGGGGTTCTGGGCGCTCGCCACCCGGTCGTTGGCCTCCCTGAGCTGCTGCGCGAGCTGCTGGAGGTTCCGGATGATCTCGTCGCGCACCCGCTGCGGAACGGCCGGCAGGCGCTGGGCGACACCCGGACACGCGACCTCGCCCGGACCGTTCTCCTTGATCTTGTCGGGGTTGGAGCCGACGTCCTGCGGGTTGGCCTTGGTGTTGATGCGCACGACCGGCCAGAAGTAGGACGAGCGGTCGCCGTTGCGGCAGGTCGTCTCCGCGTCGACCAGGCTCTCGTCCGTCGACTCAGCGCTGATCGACTGGTTGCCCACGAAGTCGTGAACGTGCTGCGCACCGTGCTTCAGACCCGGCTGGGCGACCGGGTTGTCGGCGCTGAACTTGCCGGTCTCGTTCGTGCCGCAGTCGACCCTGAAGACGCCACCGGCGCCGTTCTTGCCGACCTTCGGTTCGACGACGTTCTTGCTCACCTTCTCGATGGGCACGAACGCGCCGAGCGGTGCCGGCTCGCCGTCTTTGGCGGCCAGCGCAACGGTGGCGGTACCCGCTGCGACCACGGCCACCGCCGACAACGATGCGATCAGGCGAAACTTCCGTCTGTCCGTCACGCGGTGCGTCATGCGTACTCCTCGTTCGTGCGGCGCATGAACGGGAATACGTACAGAACAGTTCATCGGCTCAACCGAATTGTTACCGCCGAAACAAGACCGAACGCGGCCACCCCTGCACCCGCTCGACCGCAGGTCGCACGACAACCCGCGGCGCGGATCAAGACCGTCGGCATCGTGGTCAGCGGCAGGCCGCTTCGGCGGATGTCAGCGACCGGGCGGGCACCGGTGACAACTACGTCGGCCGTTCCGCCGTCACGAGCCAGGGCGGCACCAGCCCGACCACGATTCGGCCGTGGCGGCTCCTCGCCGCAACGGCCGTTCTGTCGTCGTCGGCTCCGCAGCCCGAATGAGTTGAACTTCGACTGCAACAAGACGGGGCGATAGTGCGTTCCAGCAGCATGCGGAGCCGAAGTCGGCGCCGCGCCCACAAGGAACTTCGCCCCGGAGGTAATTGGCCACTTTCTGGCAACGAAACCCCGCCCCGTCGCTCGCCGGCACGGGCACACTCTGCGGTGACGACGTCGATCCGTTGCCGCACAACAGACTCTGCCGCTACCGCAGTGCCATAGAAATCGCGAATCAACGGCGCTCAAAGGCCTTTTCAGGCGCGCGGAAGAATGATGAGTCTACGTCGCCGGGAATATCCAGAATGTTCACCGCCGCGCGTAACGCGGATCGATGACGGTCCGATCAGCAATGTGGTTCAACCGGAGCGCGACTCACCGCGTCTCCCCATTCAACAATCAGTGACGTTCACCCCTGTTCAGGAATCGGAGGGCTGCAGCGGCGATGAGTAACGGCCTCTCCGCATACTTGTCGATGTTCTTCGGCGGGACGGCAGGTTTCAGCCGGCTGTTCGTTCTGCTCGGGCTGGCGCTGGCCGTCGGCAACGGGCTGCGGTTCCTGACCAGCAGGCCGTCGGTGGCGATCGGCGCGCTCGGCTCGCCGCAGCCGGGGCGGTTCTTCACCGTGCCCGCCGTGCTGGTGCGAGGTGGCATTCCGAGTCTGTGGTGGCCCTTCGCGCTGCTGTGGCTGGGATTCTGGTTCGGCACCGGGTTCCGGACCACGCACTGGTCGCTCGCGGTGCTGGTGCTCGTGCTGGTCGCGGTGGCGTTCGGGCTGCATCTGCTGAGGGCGGCGCACGCGCGTCGCGGAGAAGAAGTGGTGTCCGGGCCTGCGTTGGCGGTGTTGCTGACGACGGGCGTGCTCGTTCTCTTCGGGTTGTTGCTCACCGTGCGGCTGGAGGTCGTGCGCGATCCAGGTGTCGGGTTTCTCGGTGCGCTCGAAGGGGATGCCCCGGCGGCGGCGCTGACCAAGGTGATCCTGCCCGCCGCGGTGCTCGCAGGGGCGCTGGGGCTGCTGGCGCTGAAGCTGCGGCCTGGGCGGATCCGGTTCGAGCGGCCGCGGCACGACCGGTGGCACGCCGGCGGGCTGGCCGTGGTCTTCCTGCTGTTCGCGGCGCCGCTGCTGGGCGACGGGCAGCTCACGCTGGGCGGGATCGCGACGCCGGAGTACGGGAAGATCATCTATCTCGCGGTGCTCGCGATGATGCTGGCCGACCACGCGTACGGGTTCCGGATCGAGCGCGACCCGCTGCGGAACGCGAGGACCGACCCGAAGCTCGCGATCAAGACGCGGCGCCACCTGCTGTACCCGTTCGCGTTGTTCGGCGTGGTCGGTGTCGCCAGCACGCTCAAGTCCGACATCGGGCCGTTGATCCCGGTGTTCGCGGCGACCGTGACCATGGTGTGGCTCGTGGTCCGCGCCGAGGTGTCGAAGTCGCTGTACGTGAGCGGTCAGCGGGGCGCGAAGCGGTCGATGGCCGCGACGCGGACCGCGTGGACGTTCGTCAAGCCTGCGGTCGTGCCGCTGCTCGCGCTGGCGGCACTGGGTCTTCTGGTCATGGTGACCACCTCGTACATCACGACGCGGTGGGAGACGCAGCGCAACCCGTGGGTCTACAACTGGGCGCAGTCCTGTGTGGACGCTCCGGAGACAGCGGCGCCACCGGCGGCTCCCCCGGGAACCGAGGCGTGCCAGGAGACTCTCGCCGGCGGTTTCGCCAGCACGAACTCGCAGATCGCGCAGTCGCTCGCCACCATCGCCGACGGCGGCGTGTGGGGCCGCGGACTCGCCGACACGACCTCCCGGGGATTGCCCGCCGGCAGCTCGGATCTCGTTCTCGCGGTGATCTGGAGCAAGCTCGGCGGCTTCGTGGTGCTGCTGCTCAGCGCGTTGCTGGCGCTGCTCGCCGCGGCGCTCGCGAAGCTGTCCCGCACCACGGGCCAGGCTGCGTCGCCGGAACGGCTGTTCATCGGCGGGTTCGCGGGCATGGTGCTGGTGCAGTTCCTCTTCGTGCTGGCCGCGACGGTCAACGCCGTGCCGCACTCGGGCATCACCGCGCCGTTCCTGTCCTACGGCGTGCAGTCCACGGTCGCGCTCGGCCTCGGCGTGATCATCGCGGTCGCGCTGCACTACCGGGCGGAACCGCGACCCCAGCCGTCACCGAGACCGAAGCAGGCGCTGAGTCTGAGCTTCTCCCCCGCATTGCTGGCCTTCCTGACCTGCCTGATGCTCGCGTGGGGCGTCACGGTCTGGCCCTACACCGGCCTCGCGGAGAACCGGCCCTTCTGCGCCACGACGTCGGCCGTGGTCGACGCCGAGCGGTGCTCGACCGACCGGATCGCGCACGCCCGCACGTCGGTCGAGCTCGTCGTCGGCGGCAAGGCGCAGTACGTGCGCAAGGGCGCCGACCCGAGCTGGACGCCGGTGGGGCAACCCACCGTCGCGCTGGCCGATCTCGCCGGCATCGTGGACGGCAGTGCGTTGAACGACGCGCTGTCGAGCGGATCCGGCACGTCGCTCGCGGAACGCGTCGGCCCGGCGGCGACCACGACGCCGGGTTCGGTCGAGCTGTCGGTCGACCCCACGCTCCAGGCCGCCATGGCGACGGCGCTGCGGACGCCCTCGACCAGCGCCGGCCCGCTCGCCGGCGGACTGGTCGTGCTGGACGCGCGCACCGGGCACGTGCTCACGTCGGCCAGCGCGCCGACCGAGACCGCCCGCGCCACCGCCGACGTCACGGTCACGCCGGAGATGGAGAACTTCCTCACCGCGCACCGGAAGTACTACCACCGCAAGCAGGACGGCACGCCGGACGAGACGCGTCCCTGCAACACGGCCCAGCCGACCGACGAGGAACGCGCAGGCTGCGTTCGCTGGGGTCTGCGCGCGGATCCCGGCCCTCGTTCGGCCGAGGTGCAGGCGGGTCTGCGGGCCTACGTGGGTGGCTTGGAGGGCGTGACGCTGCCGGGTCCGACGGTCAACCGGGCGCTCGGCAAGCGGTACGGGCTCGGCTCCACGTTCAAGGTGGTCGTCGCGGCGGCGTACCTGCGCCAGCCGGGCACGACCGCCCAGGACCTGATCCCCGCGCCGCTGTTCCTGGAACTCGGCGGCCAGCGGATCAACAACTACGGCAAGGTCCTCTGCCCCGGCACGACCCCCGACGGGAAGATCTCGCTGACCCAGGCGCTCGCGGTCTCCTGCAACACCGCGTTCGTCCAGCTCGCGGGCAAGGTCGGCTGGCAGAGCGTCGAGGAGACGGCGAAGGCGTTCGGGTTCTCGCTCGCCGGGTCCGAGCCGGGGCCCGCGTGGCTCGCCGGGGTGACCGCGGGAGTGGACTCCGTTGTGCCGCACGGCCTCGCAGCGTCCGACATCGGCAACCCGGTGCTCGGCGGCGGTGAGGTCGAGGGCACGCCGCTGCAGATGGCCGCGGTGATGGCCGCGGTCGCCGGCAACGGCACCACGGTCCAGCCGTCGCTGGTCACCTCGGTCACCGACCCGAACGGCGGGCAGCGCCGCCCGGTCGCCGGTGAGACGCGCAAGGTGCTGGAACCCGCGCAGGCCGAGCAGTTGCGGCAGGCGTTGTCCGCCACCACCACCGCGGGCACCGCGACCGGACTGTCCACCGCGGACGGACGGGAGCTGTGGGTGAAGACCGGCACGCACGTGCTGGTCGAGGACGGCGCGGCGGCACCGCCAGGACAGTTCGTCCGGCAGATCGCGTGGCTCGTCGGCGCCGTGCCGACGCCGAAGGGACCGGTGTCGTTCGCGGTCGCCGTCGAGACGAGTGACGAGCAGGCCGGCGCGGCGCGAGTCCGCCTGCTGGCGCAGCAGGCGATCGACAAGGTCACGGAGGTGCGCGGATGACCGCCGACATCGACCCCCGCTTCGAGGAGGCGGCGCGGATCGAGGCCACCACGAGGTTCCACGAGTTCCTGGTGCGCGAGAAGGCACCGGCGAGCGGCGTGTGGCTGGTCAAGATCCGGATCGTGACGTCGCGCCCGCTGTCCGACCCGGTACGGGCGAAGATCCGCGAGTCGCTCCTCGACGTGCGCGGCGGCCACCGCGACGTCCGCACCAGGGTCACGTTCGTCGTCGACCCGGCCGTGCCGCGCGGCTGCGAGGTGCGCTGCGACGCGGCGGAGGCGGGCCGGGAGGAGGTCTCCGAGCCGCCACCGGAGTTCGACGACGACCAGTCCGAGCTGCTGGTGCTGAGCTGGGGTGCCCTGCGGTTCGAGTTCGTGCTGTCGGCGAGCCCGAAGTGGTTGCCGTTCGGCCGCCCGCACGCCAGGGACGACTACGGGCCGGGCGTGGTGCTCCCCCGCTCGATGCTCGCCGTGCCGTCCGGCAGGCTGCTGGACTTCCGCTTCCACAACGGGCAGCTGGAGCTGCGCCGGTTCCCGCACGGCCCGCACATCGCGGTGTCCGCCGACGACCACCTGCTGATCGCCGAGCAGAGCCCGCACGTCGTCGGCCGCCGGGGCCGCATCACCTACACCGACGTGAACACCGGTCTGGGCTGCACGCTCGACTACGAGCTGCAGGACTGGCTGGTCGGTCAGCCGAGCGTGCCGGGCGAACCCGACCACCTGGACGGCTCGCCGCACCCCACCATGCACGAGACGGGCCGGATCCTTCTGATCGAACCGCCGTCCACCGCGAACAAGCCGGAGGAAAGGCTCTTCCCGGTGCCGTCGAGCAGCCCGGACCGGCCGATGCGGCACCTGGTGACGCAGGTGCTCTACTCCGTGGCCGCCGAGCAGGACCGGCCCGCACACCGCTGGCACGTCAAGATGTACCGCTGCGCGACGCCGCAGCACGCCGCCCAGCTGCGCCGGTACCTGCGCACCCAGGCCGTGCTCATCGAACAGGTCAACGCCTCGGTCGGAGGCACCGCGCAGGCGCCGCCGTGGGTGATCACGCCGGTGCACGTGCTGTCCGGCCGGACCGGTCTGACCGGACCACCGCAGGCGACGGATCTCTCGATGCCGGAACACGAGGTGGTGTCCGACCCGGAGAACCGGCTGTCGGCGTGGTTCGGCGTCGCCGACCGGCCTCAGCCCGCCTGCTTCGTCCTCGTCGTGTCGCCGCTGCTGACGCCTGTCGGCTGGCCCAGGGCGGACATGCGCACGGTCGCGCCGGGCGTGGAACAGCTGCCGGAGTTGCGCACCCTCGCGATCGGCCTGGACGCGATGCACAAGCGGGACATCGCGCACTGCGACATCAAGCCGGCGAACGTCTGCCGCTACCTCACCGCGAACAACCGCAGCGGGTACGTGCTGATCGACGGCGACTCGGTGGCGCGTGCCACCGCACAGTTGCCGGAGCTGAGGTTCAGCGCCGCCTACGCCTCACCGGAGGTGCTCTACCAGCGGCACCGCATGCGGGCGCCGGGAAGGGAACGGCAGGAGATCGACCTGCGCGAGCACGACCGGTTCGGCTTCGCGCTGGTCGTGCTCACCGCGGTCGCCGGCGAGGACCGGGTCGCGCCGATGCTGACGCAGGACGACGACGGCCGGCGCACGGTCGACTCGCCGGACGTCGTGGCCGGCGCGCTCGCGGCCTACTGGCCGGAGCACTGGCGGCCGTTCGCCAAGGTGCTCGCGGCACCCTTCCAGCCGAGCGCGCTGGGCGGCGACGAGTGGAGCGCGACCAGGTGGATCGACGAGCTGCAGTCGCTCATCCGGACCCGTCCGTCCACACAGGACGATCGAGGCGAGGACGAGCCGCTGCCCCCGGTCGGCAGGCACGCGCGGCACGTGGACGAGATCCGCGCGGAGGTGCGGGCGCAACCGCCGGGGCACAAGAACCGCGTCCCCGCGGTCGTCGCGGCGGTGCAGCGGCACCAGTTGTCCGTGGCGCGGCACGCGTACTGGCGGGAGGTCGCGGTGCTCGGCCTGCTGCCGATGGCGGTCCCGCTGATCCTGCTGTTCGGCCTGTGGATGGGGAGGTGATGTCGTGCGCTACGAGGAGACGCTGCCCGGTGCGTTGCGCGACGCGGTGCGCCGGGTGTGCCCGCCGCCGGACTTCGACGAGTCGATCCGGCACGTGATCGGCGACTGGGTGCTGTGGGAGGAGCCGACCGCGACGGTCGCGCGGCGGGAGGCCGAGCCGCACGTGCACGGCTATCTCGAACAGGCGGCCGCGGCGGGAGCGACGTGCGGCAGGGCGTTCGCCCGGATCGTCCTGCTGCCGGTCACGGCGTTGTTGCTGGTGCTGTTCGTCCTGCTGGCCCTGCTGTGAACGGAAGACGCGAATGACGTGGTCCCACAACCTCAACCAGCTCAGGCGATGTCCCGCGTGCGACGACGACCTGGGTGTCCCGCCGTCGCACGCCGAGGACGGTTCCTGGCGACGGCCGAGCCTCCTGCTGGAGGTGTGCGGCACCGAGCGCGGCGCGATGGAGTGGCGGCTCAGCTCGTTCGACAAGGCCGTCGAGGCGCAGTCGAAGGGCTACCACCGGTCCCGGCCCGGCTGGGTGTACCGGATGTGCGGTGACGGCCACGTCTTCCTCGACCACATCAGGATGACCGGCGAGAGCGTCGGTACGGAGTGGACGGTCGACGACTTCGACGTGGCCGCCACGATCGGTGGCGTCGCGGCCGGCAAGAGCTATCTGGTCCTGCGCACGCTGCACCAGCAGCTGTCGGTGAGCGGCCTGCCGCACATCACCTCGCCGGACCGGCCGATGCAGGTCAACAGCCACACCGTGGACTGGCTGGAGGACACGCCGCTGCAGGTGCTGCTGCAGAACTACCGCGAGACCGAGGAGAAGGGGCTCCCGCTCGGGCCGACGGTGCTGCGCACCACGGTGCCGTTCCACTTCCTCAGCGCCAACATCTCCCCCGACGTCGTGCCCGCTCTCCTTGAGCTGCAGGAAAAGCTCGGCGGCGAGGGGCACCTCGACCGGTCGTCCTGGGGACGGCGGATCCGTCAGCCGATCCTGTGCCGGTACCAGATCGGCGGCAGGCGGGTGCTCGTCGCGATCGCCGACCTCGCGGGTGAGCAGTTCGCGAAGTCGGCGCTGGAGGACGACTACCACCAGCGGCTGCTGCGCAACTACGGCACCCTCACCTGGGTGATCGACCCGGCGATCGCGAAACCGTTCGCCGCGTTCATCCCCGAGGACACCGCCGAGGAGACGATCGCGGCCAGCGTCCGGCCGGGTGAGAGCGTGAACAACGACCTGCGCGGCGTGCTGAACCAGCGCAACGCGATGCAGCGCCGGGTCGCGGGCACTCTGGCGCAGGAGTCGAGCCCGCTCGCCTCCAACATCGGGGCACGGCAACACGTGCTGGTGTGCATCACCAAGATGGACCTCGTCCATCTCGGGTTGCGCCGGGGAAAGAGGCTCGACGAACTCGGTGCGCCCGGCGCGATCGTCAAGGGCGCCGCGCGGTACCTGGCGGAGCTCGCGGTCCGGTTCAGCGGACCGAACCGCAGGATGGTCGAGGACGCGGCCCTGCACTCGATCGTCGACCCGATCGACCGGACGCGGCACGAGCCGAACCTGTTCGAGGCGACCGTGCGGCAGTTCGCCACGGCGATCGTGGAGCACCACGCGAACCCGGACGCGTGGTGGAACCTGGTGCACGTCGGTGGTGGCGCGGTGATCGAGGTGCGCGAGGGCGAGCACTCGTCGGTGCTGCCCGCGAGCCGGATCCTGTTGCCGTCGCTGGACTCGCACATCGCGGGCGCGCTCACGCCACACCAGTCGGCGGTGCTGCGCACCAGGGACCTGGTGATGTCCGCGCTGGGGTGCGGCATCGCGTTCGCCCTCGGGTTCGAGCAACGCGTCGAGTCGATGCTCGGGCAGAGATGGCGCGACGTCCGGTTCTTCCTGTGCTCTCCACTGGAGCACGCGCCCGTCCGGGTTGCCGCGACGAGCGAACTGATCGAGCCGCAGGACGCGAGCGCGGTCTTCCCCGATGTCGACGAGAGATCAGCGGCACTGTCCCAGTTGCTGCTCTGCCTGCTCCGGAGGATGCGGCCGTGACCGAACACGTCGTCGTTGAGTGGGGTGACCACGCCGGCAGCGGCTTCGCGCCGTACGCCGATCCGCGGCGGGGTGAGGCGCCCGCGCCCGCGTTCGTGCGGGCGGCGAACGACCTGCAGGACGAGATCGTGCCTCAGCCGCCGGAGGACGCGCGCGACAACGACCGGTTCCCGGTGTGGGGACTGCAGAAGGTCGACGTCGAGGACCACGGTCCGCACTGGTGCTTCACCGTGCAGGGCCGGGGCGGCGCGTTCGGGCGGGCGGGCAGCTGCCAGTTCCTGTTCGCGCCCGTCGCCGCGGATCCCGCCGAGGTGTGGGCGCACGGCGTCGCACTGGTCGGCAGGGACGGCAAGCTCGGTCACGAACCGCACCAGGTCCCGCCGCACGGCGTGGACCCGTCTCTGCTGCTGGGGCCGCTCACAGCGCTGGCCGAACGTCGCAGACGCGTCGCGGTGGCGGGCTCTCCCGCCGAGGTCGCCGCCGTGATCGGCTGCCTCGTCACGGCGTTGCCGAGCGCGGTGGTGGCCGAGCACATCTGGATGACGTTCCCGCTGAGCACGCCGGTGCTGGACAAGCGTCCCAGCGTCACCGGACGGTGGCCGGCCGAGCAGTCGGACACCCTCAGCGCCCGGCGGGTCGCGCGCTGGCTGGAGCCCGATCCCGACGAGCTGCCGGAGTCCCTGCCCCGCCGCGCGGACGAGGCGCTCGCGTGGCTGGCGCAGCTCGCCGCGGCCGGGCGCCGCAACCCCGCCCACCGCCGCTCGGCGTCGTTGCGGACGTTGCTGGACCTGATCATCGCCGAGGAACTGGGCATCACCGAGGCGGACATCGCGAGCCTGGTGCACGCGCACGACCAGCGGCTGCGCAACGGCACCAACCCGGACATGGTGCTGCGGTGGGCGGCCCAGCAGCCCGGCTCCGCGATCAGTGAACTGCTCCGGACACCGCCGCAGTGGCTGGAGGCGCTGCTGTTCGACGGGCTGATGCACGCGCAGCTGCACGCCGGGCGCGGGCAGAATCCGGCGCTCTTCCCACCAGCGCACGCCGTCAGCGGCAGCTGGCACGGGCGGCTCGCCGAACTCCTTCGTGCGCGTTACCGCCAGCAGGAGGAGCTCCAACGGTTCGTGCGCGACCACGTGGTCGCGCCCGGAAAGCCGCTCGGCACAGCCGATCTCGTGCAGGACTGGCGGAACTGGCTGGTGAAACTCGGCGTCTCGCCGAACGACCCGTCCATCTTCCCGTTGCCCGTCAAGGACATCGCGGCTGCTCTGATGCAGAACGGCCGGATCTCCGACGCGCACCAGCAGTTCCTGCGGGCCTCGGGCGACCCGGCCGAGGCGATCAGGTCGGTCGTGCACCGCATGAACGACGTGACCCCGGCGGGCGCCGCCGTGCTGATGGCGGTGCCGGACAACTCCGAGGGCAGGGTCCAGGTGCTCAGGACCGTGCTCGCGCACAACACGTTCCGCGAGTCGGAAGCCGCGGCGTGGCTCGTCAAACTCATGACGACGACCGGGTCGAGCCGGGTGAAGGAGGCGGCGGTCATCGCCGGGACCCAGCACCTCGAGAAGGCCGGGCCGCTGCCCGCCACGTTCCTGGCGTCGGTGCTGGAGTACTGGAGCGTGCTGTCGGAGAAGGAACCCGTCGCACAGGTGGTGCTGCGGGACGCGGGGGTTCTGTTGCGTCCCAAGGCACCTGCCAGGAGAGCGCCCTCACCGGTGCCACGGCAGGACGACGGCTGGCCGGTGCGTGACGAACCGGCCCGGTCGCTCGCGTTCGTCCCCGAGGCCGTCCCGGAGGATGACCGGGACGACGACGGACAGGGCTCGTGGTGGGCCGTGTCCGCGCTGGTGGCGACATCGGTGGTGGTCGTGCTCTTCCTGCTGGTGAGCGCCGTGCTCGGTCGATTGGGGTAGTGATGACCGAACCGTTGTCCGCGGCCCGGCAGGTGGCCGCGCTGACCAAGGCAGCAATGTCCACCATGGACAGGACGGCCGGGGTGTCCGCCCGCAACCGTCCTCCGCACCTCGCCCAGCTGCACGGCGTCCTGGAGA
Organism: Lentzea sp. NPDC102401; assembly: GCF_044765805.1. NCBI lineage: Bacteria > Bacillati > Actinomycetota > Actinomycetes > Pseudonocardiales > Pseudonocardiaceae > Lentzea > Lentzea sp. NPDC102401. The sequence continues at coordinate 286,017 of NZ_JBIWKS010000012.1, forward strand.
TCGCGGTGCAGCAGGCCAAGCAGGTCGAGACGAACCCGGCGGCCGCCGACCGCGACGCCGACCTGTGGCGGCTGCGCGAACCCGGCTACCTGCGGGCGATCTGCGAACACCCGCCCGCACACCCCGGCAACGCACTGGTGCTGCTCCCGGTCGTCCTCACCTGGTCCGCGCTCGGCGTCGCGGAATGGCGCTACGTCGAGCAGTACACGTCGAGCGATCCCGGTGCCCGCCCGTCGTTCTTCGCGGACTGGCTCTCCCAGCCCTGGTACCTCGGCCCGGTGATGCTGTCGCTGGTGATCGTCGTGACGGTGCTGTGGATCATGCTCAACCACCGCCGCACCTGGTCGTCGCATCGCCGCGCCGACACGATCGACCGCGTCGCACACCAGCTCGAGGTGGACCTGCTCCCGCCGCTCGCCGTCCTGCGCGCCCAACTGGGCACGTCGTCGCCGGAACAGCAGACGCGCGAGGCGGCCGCCACCCTGGCCGGTGCCGCACAACGCCTCGGCGAGGCCTCCTCCCGCCTGGCCGCCGCCTCCGAGGTGGTGGACCGCCTGGGCGCGGTGGCCAGGGAACTCGTGGCCGCCCTGCCCGACCTCGCCCGCCAGGTGGACGCGTTCTCCGCGGTGCAGCAACGGTTCGGCGACCAGGCCCGCGAGATCGTCGCCGCGGTGGCGCCGCTCGAGACCGTGGTGGCCGATGTCGGCGTCGCGGCGGCCCTGGCGCGCGAGGCCTCGGTCACCTCTGGGGAGGTGGTGCGCGCGGCGACCGTGCAGACCTCGCTGGCCCACGACCTCTCCACCCGCAACGCCGCGCACCGCGACCTGCTGGAGGAGGCGCAGAAACCGTTCTCCGCGGCCGCCGACTCGGTCGCGGGGGCGGCGGATCGCTTCCAGGCCACCGTGTCCGCACTGCAGGAGACCACCGGCAAGCTGCGGGAGACGATCCGCGAGGTGAACTGGCTCGCGATGGTGTCCGACGGTCTGCGCCATCCCACCGAACACCCGGACCACGCCCAGCCCCGCCACACGGACCCGCCAGGCCACGCCGAGCCGCCCAGCCACGGCGACCAGTCAGGTCACACCGGCTCACCCGGCCACGGCGACCAGGCGGGCCCCACCGGCTGGCCGACGCCGCCCGACCAGGCCTCACCTCCGGGTCAGGTGGCGTGATGGCGCGCAGGCAACCGGTCAACGCCCTCGGCATCGCCGGCTGGCTGTTCGCGGAACTGGCCCTGGTGCTGATGATCGTCGCCCTCGGGTCGGACGATCACGTGCCGGCGGCGGCCCAGCCGGCCACCCCGCCCGCGTCACCCGCCCCGGCCACGAGCGCCACGGCCTCGCCGGAAGGCCTGTCGCTGACCACGAGGTCGTTCATCATGTCCGTGGACGGGTCCGGCGCGGGCGTGGTGGACGAGTTCCGCCGCAGGCTTCTCGACGAGGTCGGGCCGGACGCGCGTGTCGGGCTGGTCCTGGTGTTCGGGAAGTCCCGCGACCCGTCCGTGCCGACGCAGGGAACCCTGGTCTCGCAACAGCTCAAGGACCTGGTGGTGCCGGCGGGCCTGCCGCAGCTGCGCACCATGAACGACATGCGCGCCTACCTCGGTTCGGACGGCGCGCCCGGTGACGCCAAGGTCGAGCTGTTCCTGCTCGGCGGCGGCCGCTGATGCGGCGGCGCGGGCCGGACGTCGTCGTGGTCGACGGATCAGGCGCGGAGCGAGGCCCTGCGCTGTGCTCTGTCCTGGGGCGCAACGGACTGACGGCGGAATCCGCGTCCGCTTTGGACATCAAGACGCATTCCAAGGCGTGCGTGCTGCTGCTGATGCCCGTCGACGAGTTGCCGGACGACGGGCATCACGTGCTGTCCGTGGTGGCCGGGCTGCGCGGACGGTTCGAGGGGCGGTTCGTGGTGGCATGGCACGTGCCGCACCGGGTCCGGGCCAAGGTCGCCGCCACCGTCGGGAACAGCGCCGCGTTGCTGCTCGGCACCAGCTGGCAGCGGGAGCTGGTGCGGCACGCCACGGCCTTCGACGCCGTGCGGTGCCGGGACCGGCAGGTGCGCGAGCTCGTGTCGGCGCGGCGGATCGGCGGCAAGGCCGTCGAGCGGTTCCGCGCCGACCTCGACGCGGTGGATCCGTTGGCGCTGCACGACATCACCGCGCAGGTGGCCGACCACGGGGAGGAGACGCGGCTGTTCTGGCCGCCGCCGGAGTCGATCGTCGAGGCGCTCCGGCTCCGGAACGCGGTGGTGGCCGGTGGCTGAGTACCGGAACGTCTTCAAGGGGACCGCCGACAGGGTGTTGCAGGCGGGGTACGTGCAGACCGTGCGATTCGACGCTTCCGGGGACGTGCCGGTCGACGAGGCGGTGCGCGATCTCGATCCGTTGTTCGCCGACGTGCTAGCGGGCGGGTTCACCGGGCGGCGGTGGCTGATCGAGCAGATCGACAGGTTCGTGGCCGAGCAGCCGTGCGGTTATGCCTGGGTGGAAGGGGACGCGGGCGTCGGGAAGACCGCGCTCGCGGCGCATCTCGTCCGCGAACGGGGCTGGGCCGGGCACTTCTCGCGGCTGACGCTCGGCGGTTCCGCGCGGGTCGCGTTGCGCAACCTGGCTGGGCAACTCGCACGTGATCACGGTCTCGCGCCAGGAGGTCTGCTGCCCGAACGGTGGTGCACGCCGGAAGGGTTCCCGGCACTGCTGGCCAAGATCACCCCTCCGCTCGTCCTGGTCGTGGACGGCGCCGACGAGGCAGAGCAGGTGGCGGGCGCACAGCCGTGGGGACTGCCGATGGAGCTGCCGCAAGGGGTCTTCGTGGTGGGCACCTACCGGACGGGCAGCCCGCCGCCGAGGTCCACAGCACCCGCGGCGGTGGTGCGGCTCTCCGCGACCGATCCTCGCAACATCGCCGACTTGGCAGAGCACGTGGCCAAGGTCCGGCCCGACGCCGCCGGCGAACTCGTCGAACGCTGCAGCGGCGTGTGGGTGTATCTGCGGTACGTCCTCAACGAGTTCCAGCAGGGCACCCGTACGACCGCCGACCCGCTGCCGAGGGACCTGGCGCGGTACTACGCCGACACGCTGGAGCGGTGCCGGACGGACGCGCTGCTGCCGCTCCTCGCGACGCTGGGCGTCGCGGGCGAACCGCTCGACGCCAGAACCCTGGCCGCACTGTCCGATGTGGACGAACACGCGGTGAGGGAACACTGTCACCGGACGCTGCGGCCGTTCCTCGGCGCCGTCGACGGGCAGGACGGGCGCGGTTTCGCGCTGTACCACGCCAGTCTGCGGGAGTTCCTCGCCGGCGTGCGTCCCGGCGACGAGAGTCCGGAGCAGGACTGGAAGTGGTGGGACTTCCTGCGGTCGGCCACCATCGCCGCGCACGACCGGATCGCCGAGCACTACCTGACCGGGACGGTCGACGACGGCTATCCGCTCAGGCACCTGGCACGACATCTCGTCGGCGCGGGCCGCGACGAGGACCTGCACCGCCTGCTGCGCGCGGACGACCCGAGCGGACGGCCCGCGTGGTTCGCCGCGCACGACCGAGCCGGCTCGGTCGACGGCTTTCTGTCCGACGTCGCCGTCGCGCGCGACCTCAACGCCCAGACGACCGACCAGGCGCTCGCTGAGAACCAGCCCGTACCGACGCTGTGCGACGAGATCTACTACCACCTGGTCACGGCTTCGGTCGTCAGCCGTACCAACGCGATCCCCGCCGAACTGGTCGCCGCGCTCGTCACCGGCGGCGTGTGGACACAGGCGCGTGCGGTCACCCACGCACTCAGATTGCCCACAGCCACCGCGCGAGCGCACGTGCTGGCCGTGCTCGCGGCCGAAACCGGCGCACAGGACGTCCTGGACCTGGCGCTCGCCCAGGCCGACAAGGTCACCTCCCCGTACCCCCGCGCCGAGGTGCTGCTCAAGCTGGTCCCCTGCCGTCCAAGCCTCGCCGCCGAGACGTTGCGGGCCATCACGGAAGTCGCCGGTGAGCACGAACGGGCCGGCGCCATCGCGGACCTGGTTCCCTGGCTGAGCGACCTCGGCGCCGCGCGGACACTGGCGGAAGACCTCACCAACCCCCACGCCCGAGCGCGGGCGTTGACCGCGCTCGGCGACCGGACCGGCGCCCTCGATGCGGTGCGCGCGATCAGCAGCGAAGAGGACCGGGCCGATGCGCTCGCCGTCCTCGCGCCACACCTGTCCGACACCGAGTCGGCCGAAGCCCTGGCCGTGGCCGAGACCATCACCGGACACCACCGCGCCGCCGCCGTGGCAGCGCTGACCACGAGAACACCGGCACCCGATCGCAAACCGGTCCGGGAAGCGCGGGAAGCGGCCTACGCGATCACCGATCCACACGACCGCGCCGAAGCGTTGACGCGACTCGCACCCCTGCTGCCCATCGCGCAACGACGAGAAGCACTGGCCGAAGCGCTCGCCGCGGCCACCGCTCCCGACGACGGTGGGCGGGACCTGCCCGCGGGCCTGGACTGGCCGGGTCTCACCGCGACCCGCAGCCGGCCGGACACCCTGACGACGATGTCGGCCTACCTGAGGAGAAGGCAGGAACCCGTTGTCCCGCAAGGAACCGATCTCGACACCCTCCTGTCGCGAGCGGCCGCCGACACCGACAACCGCGCCCGGTCCCGCGCACTCACAGAGCTGGTGCCGCACCTGTCCACATCGGCCCAGCTCGTTGACGCGCTGGCCGCAACTCCCTACGGGGAACGGGATCTGCTCTGCGCGGTGCTCCTGCGAGCCGGCGACGTGGCTGATGACAAAACCTTCGTCGCCCTGCTCCGCCACGCGCTGAGCCGCGGCGGCCGCGTCACCTGCACGGCGATCCTGGCCGCGGCGCTGCCCAGGATCGAGGCCCTCGCCGGGGACGACGCGGCCGGGTGGCTCGAGGCGGCACTGCACGACGTGCACCGGTGGTGGCCATGAGCCAGTGGCCAACAAGTGGACAAAAGCCCAGTTCACAGTCGTTCGATCCTACGATTCACCCATCAGGCGGCACCTGTTGCGACATCACGAGGAAGACCGATGAGTGAGGTGACCGCCCTCGGGCCCGGTGATCCGCGGCGACTGGGACCGTACCGGCTGCTCGGCAGGCTCGGCGCGGGCGGCATGGGCGTCGTGTACCTCGCCGTCTGGCCCGGCACCGATCGGCAGGTCGCGATCAAGGTGATCAACCGGTCCTACGCGGAGGTCCCGAAGTACCGCGTCCGGTTCGAACGCGAGGTCCGGACCGCGACATTGATCAGGTCCCCGCACGTCCCGCGGCTGCTGGACGCGGAACTGGAGGCCGACGAGCCGTACGTGGTGACCGAGGTGGTGCGCGGCACGAGTCTCGCCGGCCTGGAAGAAGGCCTCGCCCCCGATCGCCTGCTGACCGTGGCGAGGGACACCGCGCAGGCGCTCCTGGACATCCACGCGCACCAGATCGTGCACCGCGATCTCAAGCCCTCCAACGTGATGATGGCCGGTGAACGGGCGGTCGTGATCGACTTCGGGATCGCGGCCGACCTGTCCGACCTCGTCCGCGTGACCACCACCGGCCACGTCGTCGGGACGCTGCCCTACCTGGCGCCCGAACTGGTGGACCCGCGCCGGGCGGCACCGGCCTCGCCCGCCTCCGACGTGTTCTCCTGGGGCTGCCTGCTCTACTTCGCCGCCACCGGCCGGGCCGCCTTCTCCAGCGCGGGGACCACGCTCACCCAGCCGATCCCGGACCTCACCGGCGTTCCGGGCGTCGTGCGCGAACTGGTCGCGCGCACCCTCGACAAGCGTCCCGAACAACGCCCGTCGGTGCGGAACATCCTGGACGAGCTGGCCACCGTGGGCGCGGAAGTGGTGCTGTGCGGCGGGAACGGACGAAGCCACACCGCACACCTGCTGGCCGTGCTGCACGACAACGGACTGGCCGTGCGGGTGTCGGCCGACCCTGATTCCCTTGCCGACGCACGGGTTCTGGTCGTGATCGTGTCCGAACGGCCGGACGCCGCGGTGCGGGACATGCGGCTCGCGGCGAGGCAGCGCGGGGTGACCGTGCTCGTGGTGCTCGCCGGCGGCCACCACGAACCGGACGTCTTCCTCGACGCCCGCACCGGCGCGCTGCCCGATGCCGCTCAGTTGCGGGCCCTGCGTGTTCTCGCGATGGGCTGGGACACCGTTCCGGTCCCGGAGTTCTTTCCCACGGCACCGCTCGACGCCACGGCAGCGCTCGACCCCGCGGTGGCCGAGATCGCCGCCGCACTCGCCGAGGGCGACCTGGTGACGGCGGATCTGCGCACCACGGCGGTGTTGCTGGCCGCGGCGGGCTGCGCGGACCACGGCTGGGCAGGGCTGGACGAGGTCGCGTCCATCGGCGAACGACTACTGCGGGACTGCGCGCACGTCTGGCACGAAGGCACGGACGGCAAGCACGGTTTTCAGGCACAGCGTCTGCTCATGACGGACCACACCGGGACCGAGGTCGCCGACCTGGCCCACCTGTTCGGCTGGGGCGACCCGCTGAGCATTCCCGCCGACTACCCGGTCTGGGTGACCGGCGCGGGCCCCGGGTTCTTCCCGACCCTGCGCCACGAAGTCCCGTCAGACGCTTGGTTCGACAACTGGAACGTCACTGTTTCCGCGCTCTACGGGCGAATCCGGAGTGAGTTCTCATGATCGTGGTCATCGTTGTCCTCGTCGTGCTGGCCGTCGCGTTCATCGCCGCGGCGGTGCCGATCCTGCGCAGGATGCGGTACCTCCCCTTGCACAGATACGCCGTCGCCACGCGCAGATGGGGCCTGCCCGCGCCGAACCAGTCGCGGGAGGAGTTCCTGCTCCGGCGCACGCGGATCGTGCGCGGCGGGCAGACGATCCCGCCGTGGTCGTGGCTGTACGACATCCACGAGTACGACTACATCAGCATCCCTCCGGGCACCGTGGGACTGGTCAAGGCCAAGATCGGCGCCAACGCGCCGGCGGGCCGCCGGCTGTCCAAGTACGTCGACTGCGAGCGCTTCCAGAGCGTCACGAAGTTCCTCAAAGGCGACTGCGAGCAGGGTGTGCAGCCGGAACTGTTGCGCGGTGGCGAGGCGTACGCGATCGACCCGCAGGTGTTCGACGTGTACACAGTGGACACTCTGCCCGCGGACTTCCCGGCGAAGGCGGACGACCTGCGGCTGGTCTCCGTGGACGCCGAGGACGTCGGTGTCGTCATCGTCACCGACGCGCCGGCACCCGACGACCTGCGCGCGCCCGCGCCCGTGGTGGAGGGGCACAACAACTTCCAGAAACCGTGGGAGTTCCTCTGGAACGGCGGGCGCAGCGGGCCGCAGACCGACATCCTGCCGGGCGGCGCGACCTACGCGATCAACCCCCTGTTCGCGCGGGTCGTGCACATCCCGACCCGCGAGCTGACCCTGACCTGGGGCACCAAGTCCGGCGGCGAGGACCGCTACGACTCGGAACTGGGCCCGCTCAAGGTGACCATCCAGGGCTTCGTGCTGGAGGTGGAGCTGACCCAGACGCTGTCCATCCCTCCGCACGCCGCACCCTTCCTGGTCAAGCGGTTCGGCGAGGACGCGGACGGCGACGTCGGCGACCACAAGTCCACGGCGGTGAAGCGGTTCGTGGGCAGGGTGCTCGGCGAGAAGGTCAGGGGATACTTCAACGAACGCGCCAGCGCCGGCGAGATCGACAGGTTCCTCCACGAGCTCGCCGACCTGCGCGGCAAGCTGAAGGTCCAGATCACCCAGGCGCTGGCCGAGGTCCAGGTCGACGCCCGCGAGACGACGATCGGCGAGATCCGCTTCGCCTCCGACGAGCTCAACAAGGAGTACCGCGAGTACGTGGTGCTGCAGCAGCGGTTCCGGCAGCTCGAGCAGGAGCTGCTCAACCAGCACGTGGCCAACGACATCGAGCGCGCCCAGCTGGAGGTGCACAAGGCGAAGCTCTCCGCCCAGCTGGACGTGCTGATCGAGCGGCTGGGTCTGGATCACGTCAGGCGCGTTCAGTTGGACACGATCGCGTCCCAGGCCACCCACGCTCCAATCATCCTCACGGGTGGCATGCCCGCCGCCCTTCCGCTTGGCCCTTCGCAGCCGTCGGAACGGATCGCGATCCCCGCGTTCGACGCCACCGAGGGGCTGGACGTGTTCGACATCAGCCCCGGTCTGCCGTCCCTGAACGAAAGGACCGAGACCGGTGCCCCCGAATGAACAGGCACGGCCGGTGCTGGGCATCGATCTCGGCACCACCTACACGTGCGTGGCCGGGATCGACCGGCGTGGCGAGGTCGTGCTGCCCAACGCCGACGGCGAGTCGATCACGCCGTCGGTGGTCTACTTCGCCGACGACGGCACGGCTCTGGTCGGCAGCGCCGCCGTGGCCCGGCGCGACCAGGAACCCGGCCGGGTCGTCTCGCTGATCAAACGGGAGATGGGCAGGGCCGACGTCACCGTGGACGCGGGTGGGCGCCGCTACCACCCGCAGCAGGTGTCGGCGGTGATCCTGCTCAAGGTCGTCCAGGACGCGTTGCGGCACCTCGGCCGTGCGATGCCCGTGACGGGGCCGGTCGCCGACGCGGTGGTCGCCGTGCCCGCCTACTTCGGCGCGGCCGAGCGCAAGGCCACCGCCCAGGCGGCCCAGCTGGCACGGCTCAACCTGCTCGACCTGGTCAACGAACCCGTTGCCGCCGCGGTGGCCCACGGCCTGCACCGCGGCGGCGAGCGCACCGCGATGGTGTACGACCTGGGCGGCGGGACGTTCGACGTGACCGTCATCCAGGTTCGGCCGGACGGCTCGGCGAAGGTCGTCGCCATCGAGGGCAACCACCGCCTCGGCGGGGCCGACTGGGACCGGCAGCTGACCGAGCTCCTGCTCGGCAGGCTGAACTCCGCCGCGGACTCGCTGCGCGGCGACCCGAAGCTGATGGGCGGGCTGGTCCGGCAGGTGGAACAGCTCAAGATCGCCCTGACCGGCGTCGAGCGGCACACCGCGCTGATCACCGTTCCCGGCGGTGCGGAGCACGTCGTGACGATCACCCGCGACGAGTACGAGGAGGCCACCGCCGACCTGCTCGGCCGCACCGTCGAACTGACCCGTGACGCGCTGGAGAAGGCACGCCCGCATGGCGTCGAGAAGATCGACGACCTGCTGTTGTCCGGTGGCATGTCCCGCACCCCGGCCGTGGCGCGCAGGCTCGCCGAGGAACTGCCGGAACTGCCCGCCGCCCGGCTGGCCCACGACGCCGACCACACCGTCGCCAAGGGCGCGGCCCGGCTGGCATGGCACGCCCTGGGACACGACACCACCGACGAGATCAGCACGGTCACCGCCAAGGGGTACGGGGTGGCGGTGGTGCGCGACGCGGCCCGTCCCGCGCTCGGGCACGGGGTGCTGTGGATGATCCCGCCCGGCGCGGACGCCCCCGCGGTGCAACGGCATCAGGTGTGCACGATCCGCGACGACCAGCGCCGCATGGCGATCCGGGTCTACGAGTCGGCGACCGGTTTCGTGCACGGGGACCTCGCGGACGATCCGGCCGACCACGTCAGCCTGGTCGCGGGCGAGATCACCGGACTGCCCGCCGGTCTGCCGAAGGGCGAGCCGGTGGAGATCTGCTTCGAGCTGAAGGCCGACGGCGTCCTGCGGGTCCACGCCCGCGCGGGCAACGGCGCGTCGCTGCGGCTCGACGCGGAGGTGGCCGGGGCGATGACCGAGATCGAGATGAGCGCGCCACTGCCGGGAATCCGCCGCTGACATGACCTTCAGCGAAGAGTCCTACGTGGACGATGTGCTCGTGCCGGTGCGGACCGGCTGGTCTCCGCACCGCAACTACTTCCGGGTGTACCGCCTGCCGGCACACCCTCGTCAGGCGGAGGTCGACGCGGCACTGGCCGACCTGCCCGCACGGTGGGGAACGCCCGAGTTGCGCCTGCACACCGTGGCCTGCGAACGCCTGCACGCCTGCCACGCCACAGCCACCGCGGTGCTCGGCGACCCCGCCGCCCGCGCCCGGCACCGGGAGTTCGTCGAACGCGAGCACCACGCCCTCGTCGAGGTCGTCCGCCACCGATTGCACGGAGCGCCGGCCCTGACCCGTGACGACGTCGCCGCCGTGGTGCGCGTCGCCGGTGGCCGGTGGAGCACTCCCGACGTGGTGGCCGCGCTGCACACCGTCGGCGCCGCCGTGCGCGAACCCGTGCCGCTGCCGCGCACACCCCGGCCGAAGCGCTGGCAGACGTTGCGCGAGCACCTGGCCGACCTTCCGCACGACTCGTTGTGGGAGTACCTGTCCCGCACCGCGGAACTGCGCGGCGCGGACACCACCCCGGCCGAGGTGGAGACGCGGCGACAACGTTTGCGGGTCTCGCGCGACCGGGCCGCGGACGCCGAACGGGCCGTTCTCGCACTCGTCCGGCTGTGGGCGGCGGCGCCCGGTGGCCTGTCCGCCGCACTCGCGCACGACCTGCTGGCCGAACTCGCCGCCGCGACGGTGTGCGGCTATCAGGCCGTACGTGACCTGACCTCACCACAACGTTGCGCCGCAACCCTTTCCGCCGCTCCCGACGCCGTGGCGTACGCCGTCTGGTGCGCCCGTGAGGAGGCGGCGTGGACGGAGGCCTACTTCGCGGCGGTCGACGCACACCGGCTCCCCGCCGCGCTGGACCTGCTGGAGTCACGCCCGCTGCCCGACTCGTGGGCCCGCGTCCGCGACGGGCTGCGCGTCCGGCTCGACCGTCTGTTCGCAGGTCTTGCCCAAGCTCACGAGGCGGAGGCCGCGAACCCGGAGGACGCCGCCGCCCGCTACCTGGCGATCGGCCGCGAGCTGACGGACCCGGCTGTCGACGAGGGTCTCCTGCGTTGCCCGGCAGCCGCTCCCGCCGCGGTCTCGGCCACTGTGGACGGTGCCGCGGTTGTCGTGGACTGGCAGCCATCGCCGTCCGCAGCGGGCAACATCGGCTACCGGGTGAGCCGCGGGACGACGCTGCTGGCCGAGCAGGCGACCGCACCACTCGTCGACCTCGAAGCGCCAGTCGGCGTGCCCCTGATCTACACCGTGACGGCGTTGCGCGATGGCGTGCCGGGAGGAGCCGCGTCCGCCGAACCGGTCGCGGTGCTGTCCGAGGTGACGGATCTGAGGCTCGTCACCGAACCGGGAGTCGTCTTCGGGCGGTGGACGCTGCCGCCGGGGGCGTTGCGAGCGGTCGTCCGGCGCACCGGTTCCGGCGTGCCCGCGGACGAGACCGGTTTCACCGATCGGGACGTGGAGCCCGGAACCGCGTACACCTACCGGGTGCTGGTCGAGTACGCGACGCTCCGCAGCCCCGGCGTCGACGTCCGGGTGGTCTGCCTCGGCGAGCCGGACGCCGTCACCGACCTGCGGGCCGTGGCGGCGGGCGACGTCGTCGACCTCACCTGGACACCTCCGCACGGCGACGAGGTCGAGATCCGGCTGCTCACCGCTCCCGAGGCCGCGCCCGGTGGCGTGGTCCGGCTCGACCAGGCCGCACTGGCGGGACCGGTCGTCGCCACGAGCCGCTGCGGACGCGTCCGGGTGCCCGCCGCCGGCCTCGCGGGCGGGCGCACGCTGGTACCGGTGACCGTGTCCGGACCGGTGGCCACCATCGGCACACCGGCGACCGTCGACATCTCGTCCGTGGAGGTGACCGGCCTGCGCGCGGTGCGGCTCGGCCCCCAGGTCCAGCTCTCCTGGCACTGGCCCGCATGGGCGCGGGAGGTGCTGGTGGTGTGGCGGCACGGCGGCCCGCTCGCCGGACCGGACGACCCGGCGGCACACCGATGGCGCGTCACGAGAACCGCCTACCTGACCCGTGGGGCGCGACTGAACGCGGCCGAGGCGGGCAGTCACTGGTTCGGGGTGTGCGTCCTCGACGACGGGCAGCTCGGTCCACTTGCGACGGTCGAGTCGCCTTGCCCGGTCCAGCTGCGCTACCGGCTGCACGGACGGGCGCGCACGTTCGCGGTGGAGGTCGAGTGCGATGCGGACCTTCCCGACGTCGTCGTTCTCGGGAAGGAGGCTCGGCGGCCGCTGGATCCCGACGACGGTGTCGTGCTCGCGACGGTGCCGGGCGGGCAGCGGGCCGGTCGGGCCGAGTTCACCGTGCCCGCCGAACTGCGCGGACCGGTGCACCTGCGGGCGTTCGCGCTCGACGACTCGATGTGGGTGTGCCATCCCGACCCGCGCGACCTCGTCGTGCGGTGATCGGAGCGTCGTGATCTGCCCGTACTGCCGGACTCGGTGCGCCGGGGACCAACTGCTGATGAGCTGCGGTCCGCTGTGCGCGTCCGCACCACCGTTCGCGGTGAAAGCTTTGCGGCGCAACCGATGCCCGCACGGCCGCGTTCCACTCGCCCGGCGGGTCTGCCCAGCCTGCGGACGCGCCGTTCCCCGCGAGTACGCCGAGGCGCCGGGCCGCGCGATCGTCGTGGTGGGAGAACGCGAAGCGGGCAAGAGCACGTGGATCTCGGCGGCCGTCCGCCAGTTCGAGACCGGCGAAGCGGCGCTGGCGGGACTGTCCGTGCACCTGCTCGGCGAGAGTTCCCGCAACCGGTACGCGGATCTGGGCACCCCGACGACGGAGCCGCTGTTGATGAGCATCCGGTCGGTGAGCGCGAAGCCGTCGGTGCTCGCGCTGTACGAACTGCCGGAGGACGACTGCCCGCCGGACGTCATGGCCACCGCGGCGGGGGTGGTGCGGGTGATCGACCCGGTACGGCTCCCCGGCGTTCGCACGCTGTTCGGCCTGGAACCCCAGCTACCGCGACCACTGCCGTGGACGCACCACGCCCCGACAGCGATGACGGTGAGCAAGCTCGACCTGATCCGGGACATGTTCACCGACGGCTCTCCGCTGCGGCGCCCCAGCCCGCAGGACCGCGGTCACGTGGAGTCGGACAGCCTCGACGTGCACCACGAGGTCGAGGCCTGGCTGGCCCGCTGGGGCGGCATCGGGACTCCGTCCGGTCATCGCTGCTTCGCACTGTCCGCCGTGGACGGACAGCGGGTGGCGGAACCGTTGCTGTGGCTGCTCTCCCAGCTCCGCGCGACGAGGGCCTGAGCCATGGGCGTCTTCGCCGTCGTGGCGTTCGTCGTACTCGCGCCGCTCGCCCTCGTGTCGTTCGTCGTGGCGTTCGCGGCGAGCACGGCGATCGGCATCGCGACCGCGATCCGCAGCCCGGCACGCCGGGAACCGGCGCACCGGGCCGGCGAGGATCCCGCACACCGGATCTACCTGGCAGGCCCCGCTTTCCAGGACGTGGGGCGACTGAGCCGCGCCGCCGTGCACGCGACCTACCGCCGGCTCGTGGCACTGCCGGATCAGGAGTTCCCGGACTCGATGTTCGCCAGGATGTGGCGCAGGCGGTCGATCAGGAACCTGGACGGGCCGCTGATCCTCCCGCCCGCGGGCCTGGCAGGCGGGTACGCGCTGGGTTTCCTGACGGTGACGCTGCTGATCGCGGCCGTCACGGCACTGCACGCGGTGCTGGCGGGCACGATCGTCCTGGCCGTGCGAGCCACGGCGGGTTGCCTGCGCTGGTTCGAGATCATCACGCTGACCCTGCGCGGCGTCACCACGGAGTGCGGCACGTGCGAGCAACGGGTCCGCCCCGCGTACACGTGCACGTGCGGACGGGTCCACCACGACCTCACCCCAGGCGCTCAGGGCGTCCTCCAGCGAACCTGCCTGTGCGGCCACCGCCTGCCGGTGCTTCTGCTCAACGGCAAGCACTCCCTGCCCGCGAGCTGCGGCCGGTGCCACACCCCGTTGCCACCGCTGGCCCAGTCGGTCCCCGCCGTGCACCTCGCGATCGTGGGTAGCGCGGTGGGACGGTCGGCCTTCGTCGAGGCCGTCCCGCCGCACGGCGTTCTCCTGGGAGAAAAGAACTCCCGGCGCCGGGTACACCTCCACGACACCGTCGGCGACACGTTCGAGCACGCCACCGCCCTCGGACTGGCCGGCGGCGTGATCCTCGTCATCGATCCGTTCGCCGCCCCCGACCCGAAACTAGTGCTCGACCGCGTGACCGAGGCGCTGACCGAACTGCGCGGAACCGCGGTTCCACTGGCCGTGCTCCTCACCGGCACCGACGCGCCGGGCACGGGAGATCACTCGATGACCATCAGGCAGTGGCTGCTCGACCACGGCCGCGTCGACCTGGTGAACTCCGCGCGGAACCACTTCACCCGAGTCCGCTACTTCGTGGCCGCCGACACCCCCTGGGCACCCGTCCTCTGGCTGCTCGGCCACGTCCCACCTGGGCGTTCGGCGGTATGATCCGGCGCATCATGGGTGAAGGCACGGAAGACCCCGCGGGCAACGGCGACGCCGTCATCGACGACCCCATGCTCACCACGCCGCTGGCCAGGATGATGGCGCTGGCGATGGGTACGGATGTCCGCGTGTTCGAGGTGCCCGTGGCGCACAGCGCGGGACTCGCGGGCCTGGTCGGCGTCGGCTCCGGCCCGGACGGCGAGCCGCAGTGCAAGATCGGGCTCACCGACGACCTGGACGACGGCCTGCGCGCCGACGTCCTCGCGTTCGGCCTGGCGGTGCTCGTCGGCACGCCGGAGATCCTCGACGAGAGCCCGGACGGCGTCCTCGGGATCAGCAGGGAGCGGCTGCCGCAGGCCGGCAACGGCCCCGGCAACCTGGCCTGGCACATGCTGCAGACGTGCGGGCGCGAATCGCCGTCCGCGACGTTCCAGCTGATGATCATCCAGCCCGACCTGTAACCCGCGCCGGCTCGAACACCGCGCGCTCACCCCGCACGTCCTCTGTGGACCTGCCGTGCCCTCATCAGGCTGATTCCGTGTTTATCCGTTCCGATAGCCGGGTATCAAGGTTGCCGGAAGTAGCGCCATGCCAAGGAACTTGGAGCCGAGCCTGTGTGGTGAGACAGGAGGAACGACCAGTCATGTGGTTCGTGAACGGGAAAAACGCGGAGTTCCTCAACGGCGCGTCGGCGGGCACCATCGACCTCGCCCGCGGCCTCGCCGGGTCGGGCCGGTCGCTGCCGGAGATCGCGGCGATGATCGAGCGGGCGCCGGTGGGCTTCGCCGTGGTGGACGAGCGGATGCGGTTCCTCTACGCCAACCCGGAGTTCGTGTCGATGCACGGCCTGGCGGGCAGTGACCACGTCGGGCTGACGATGAGCGAGGTCGTTTCCCCCGCGTACGAGGCCACGCTGGAACCCCACGTCGCCGAGGTGCTCGGGGCCGGTGCCGTGCACCGCGACGTCGAGACCCGTGCCGACGTCGGAAACACCAGGAAACAGCTCCTGCTCAACCTGTTCCCGCTGTGTGATCACGAGAACGAGGTGATCGCCGCCGTGGTGGCGGTGCAGGACCTCACCAGGTCCCACGAGGTCGCCGAGCTCGAAGGCCTGCGCGTGGAGGCCGAGTGGACCGACCGGCTGGACCGGACGCAACGCGCGGGCGGCACGGGTTCCTGGGAGATCGACCTGCGCAGCGGCAGGATCGTGTGGTCGGCCAACCTCTGCCGCATCGCCGGTGTCACCCACTCCCCGAACACGCTCGAGGAAGTCCTCGCGCTCGTGCATCCCGAGGACCTCGAACCGGCCAGGGCGTCCTTCACCGGCCTCACCCTGCACACGCCCACACCCGACATCGAATACCGGCTGTGCACGCCCGACGGCCGCGTCGTCGTGATCTCCGCGATCGCCGAGGCGGTCGCGGACGCCACCGGAACCGTGGTCGCACTGCGCGGCATGTGCGTCGACCGCACCGCCAGGCGCACGGCCGAGGCCGACGCGCGGGCGGCCGTGGTGCGAGCGGACGAGATGACGGCGCAGCTGAAGGACGAGCGGGAGATCGTGCTCCAGCTGCAACGGGCCCTGCTCCCGCCGAGCATTCCGGCCGTCGAGGCGACCGAGCTGGCCGTGGCCTACCAGCCCGCGAACAGCTCGGCCGGTGTGGGCGGCGACTTCTACGACGCCTTCCCGCTGGCCGACGGCAGGCTCGCGATCGCGGTAGGTGACGTGATCGGCCACGACATCAGGGCCGCGGTCACGATGGGCAGGGTCCGCAGCGCCATCCGCGCCTACGCGATGCTGGACCCGCTTCCCGAGCGCGTGCTGCGAGACCTGAACCTGCTCGTTCACTCCGGAAATGACATGACGATGACGACGGTGTTCTACGGCGTCTACACGCCGTGGGACGGCACTCTCCGCTACGCCAACGCCGGTCACCCTCATCCGCTGCTGGTCCGCGACGGCGTCGCCCGTCCGATGGCGCACCGGCACGGGCTGATCACGGGCGCCGTGAAGCACGCCGAGTACCTCGCGTTCGAGACGTCCCTTCGCCCGGACGACGTGCTGGTCGTCTACACGGACGGGCTCGTGGAACATCGCCACGACGACATCGACACGGGTGTCGAGAAGCTGTGCGCCGCCGTGACGGCGCCGCACCTGCCCGAACGCCTCGACGAGCTCGTGCCGGCGGTCATCAGCGCCGTCGCTCCCGAACAGGGTCGCGACGACGTCTGCGTCCTCGCGCTGCGCCCCAGACCGCATCCGCCCAAGTTCACCGAGGCGAGACCGAACCTGGCACGGTGAACAGCCCTACGATGCTCTGGCGAGCGTCGAGCAGCCTGCGCCGCCGTGTACTCCCCCAGGCGAAGAAGGAGCGCGGCGGCATGGCCGACGAACCAGGAACGTTCCCGCCGTCACCGGCTCCCTCGACCGACGATCGGCCTGATCCCGTCGAACGTCTCGACGAGACGACGGAAGCACTCGCGGTGCTGCGCGACGCGCTGACCGGCGAGGAGGACCTGGACGAGGCGCTGCAGCGGCTGGCGGAGACAGCGGTCAAGGCGATCGTGGACGCCGACGCGGTGACGGTCTCGGTGCTCGAGCTGGACCAGACGCACACGGCGGCCGCGACCGACAAGCTTCTCGCCGAGGTCGACGAGAAGCAGTACAGCGCCGACCGCGGCCCGTGCCTGGAGGCCGCCCGCACCCTGACAGCCGTCCGCGCGGTGGTCGGAGAACACCTCGACGAATGGCCCGAGTTCGAGTCGGCCGCGGCGGCACACGGCATCCGCGCCTACCTGTCCGTGCCAGTGGTGCTGCCGGCGTCGGAGAGGTCCGAGGCGCAGCACGTGGGCTCGCTCAACATCTACAGCCGCACCGCGGACGCTTTCGACCCGTTCGACGAGAGCCTGATGCGTCTCTTCACCACCGCGGCCTCCGCCACGGTCACCAGCGCGCAACGGTGGCAGCGCTCCCGCAAGCACATCCAGCACCTGGAGCAGGCGCTCGAGTCGCGTGCCGTCATCGAACAGGCCAAAGGCGCGCTGATGGCCGCGTACGAGTGCACGGCGGACGAAGCCTTCACGATGCTGGTCGAACGCTCTCAGCGCGAGAACGTCAAGCTCCGCCAGGTCGCCGTCACCCTGCTGAAGACCGTCACTCGCTCAGGTGAGCCGGGCAACGGTTGATCGCTTCGGTGAGCGGGCATCCCATCACCGGCGTACACGGCGTGACATCGCGAAGTGAGGGCGAAGTGATGAACGGCAGGACCTCTTCGGATGCCGCGCACGTTCTGGAACTCGACCGCGACGCCACCGACCTCGGCAGGATTCGCCGGTGGACCGAGTCCGCCCTGGCCGGCCTGCACCAGGACGAGCTCGTCGACGTGCTGCTGGTCGTCACGGAACTCGTGTCGAACGTCTACGACCACGCCCGGTTCCCGGCGCGCGTCCAACTGCGGAAGTCCTACGAGCCGTGCACGGTCACCATCGCGGTCGAGGACGCCTCCCCGTCGAAGCCCGTGTTGCAGCCGGTCTCGCCCGACTCGGTGCGCAGCCGCGGCCTGGTGATCGTGAACCAGCTGGCCAAGCAGTGGGGCGTGGTCCAGCGCAGGGTCGGCAAGTCCGTGTGGGCGCTGGTCCCCTGTCCGCTCACCTCGTGAGGTGACCAGAAGGTGGCAGCGCCGCTCCCCCCGCTGCGCCGCCACCTTCTCCCCCGATCGTGGATCCCCTCCTCCACGCGGCAGAGCCTGCCAGGGTGAACCTGAAGAGACGCTGAAGGAACCTGAACCGGATTTCAGGACGCGATCATGAGGGATGCGGCACGCTGCTCCCATGCGCGTGCTCGTGGTGGAGGATGACCCCCGTCTCGCCGACCTGCTCACCCGCGGCCTGACCGCCGAAGGGTTCGCCGTCGACGTGGAGCGCACCGGCACGGACGGGCTGTGGCGGGCGCGGGAGCACCCGTACGACGTGATCGTCCTGGACATCATGCTGCCCGGTCTCAACGGCTACCGGGTGTGCCAGGAGTTGCGGGACGCGGGCGTCTGGACGCCGATCCTGATGCTCACCGCGAAGGACGGCGAGTTCGACGAGGCCGAGGGCCTGGACACCGGCGCGGACGACTACCTGACCAAGCCGTTCTCCTACGTGGTGCTGGTGGCCAGGCTCAGGGCGCTGGCCCGGCGGTCGCGCACCTCCCAGCCGGTGCTGTTGCGGGCCGGTGACCTGGTGCTCGACCCGGTCAGCAGGGAGTGCCACCGGGGCACCGCGCGGATCGACCTGAAGGCCAAGGAGTTCTCGGTGCTGAGCTTCCTGCTGCGGCACGCGGGCGAGGTCGTCACCAAGTCGGAGATCATCGACGGCGTGTGGGACGCGGCGCAGGACCCCGACCCGAACCTCGTCGAGGTCTACATCAGCGCGCTCCGCCGCAAGATCGACACGCCGTTCGACCGGCGGAGCATCACCACCGTGCGCGGCGTCGGCTACCGGTTGGTGGACCGATGAAGTCCTTGCAGGTCAAGGTGACCGTGCTGGCCACGGTGATCACCGCGGTGCTGATCGGGCTCGTCGGAACGCTGATGCTGACGGCACAGCGCCAGCAGATCGCCGACCAGACCGCGGACAGCTCACGCGTGCACTACATGTGCTCCAGCACCGAGAACTGCGTCCGGCTGAGCGAGCGGACGACCGCGCCCACACCGGGGGTGCTGGTCCGGTACGCGAGCACCGAGGTGCGGCCGGAGTTGTCGATCTGGCCGTTCACCGGCCCCGGCGAGACCCCGTACCAGGTGATCGGTGAAGGGTGGCGTCCCAACGAAGAAGAGGCGCTGACGATCGTCGACCAGGCGCAACAGCAGCTGAACAACGCGACGCTGGTCCTGTTCGGCGTGCTCGCCTCGATCATCGCGCTGGTTTCGGTCACGGTGCTGGCCGCGACCAGCCGGGTGCTGCGGCCGGTGGAGGCGATGCGGGCCGAGGTGGCCGAGATCAACGAGCACAACCTCACTCGGCGCGTCCCGGTGCCGTCCTCCGACAACGAGATCGCCCGGCTGGGCAAGACGCTGAACGAGACCCTGGACCGGATGCACCGGGCCGTCGAGGACACCCGCAGGTTCGTCGGGGACGCCTCGCACGAGCTGCGCAGCCCGCTGGCCGCGTTGCGCGCCGAGCTGGAGATCGCGCTCTCCCACCCGCACCTGGCCGACTGGACCACCGTCGTGAAAGCGGCGCTGGAGGACACCGAACGGCTGCAGGAGCTGACCACGGATCTGTTGCTGCTGGCCAGGTTGGACGCCGACGCACTGGACAGGCAGGACACCGTGGACCTCACCGCCGTGGTGCGGCGGGAGGTCTCCCGCCGGGGGACGGTCACCCTGGAGGCCGACGACCAGGTCCTCGTTCCCGGACGGCAGGCCCAGCTGTCCCGGCTGCTCGGCAACCTGCTGGACAACGCCGAACGCCACGCGGGCACCGCGGTCGTCGTGCGGCTGCGCGGCGGGCCTTCCGCGACGCTGGAGGTCATCGACGACGGACCCGGCATCCCCGAAGCGGACCGGGAACGCGTCTTCGACCGGTTCACCCGGCTCGACGAGGCCCGCACCCGTGCCGCGGGCGGCGCCGGTCTCGGGCTCGCGATCGCCCGGCGCATCGCCACCAGGCACCACGGCACGCTGGAGGCCACCGACGCCGAGGGGTTCCGCGGAATCCGTTTCGTGGCAACGATTCCGACCGGCGTTCCGCTGCCGAGGAAGGCCGCCGCGCAGCAGCGCGCCGGCGACGAGGTGTGGCAGTTCCTCAACGGCTCGATCGTCCCGACGCACGGCCACATCCCCGAACCGCGCCCGGCACCCGAGCGGGAGCTGGAGTGGGAGCTCATCTTCGGGGAGCACCCGCCGGTGCCGAGGTGATCAGGTGCGGGCGAACCGCCGCGCCTCGTGGTGGGCGGCCATCCGGACGGGCGCGTTGACCACCCCGAACCCGCGGTAGCCACCGATCCGTTCGACCACCTCGAAGAACACCCTCGCGCCGGCCAGTTCGGTGTAGAAGTGCAGGTACTCACCGAACTCGTCGCGGTCGTAGAGCACCGAGTTCCGCCGCAGCGCGCCGACCCGGTCGGCCGGCAGGTTCGTGCGCGCCATCAGGTCGTCGTAGTAGTTGCCGGGGATGTCGAGCAGCCGTGCACCCAACTCCCGCAACGCTTCCGCGCACGCGACCGCGTCGGTACAGGTGAACGCGATGTGCTGGGGTTCTTCCACCGCCGGCGCCCAGCCCCCGCGCCGGACCAGCGCGCAGTCCAGGGTGAGCCGGACGCCGCCGCCACTCACGCCGCGCCCGCGCACCAGGCCGAACGGCGCCGCGAACTCCGCCGTCACCCCCGGTTCCAGACCCAGCACCGAACGGTAGAAGAGGCCCGCCTCGTCGAAGTTGTCGAACGGCTGGGTCAGCGCGACGTGGTCGATGCCGGTGATGCCGGCTTCCGGCGCCGACTCACCGGTCGGCACGAAGTCGCCGAGCCAGTCGTCGTCCGCGCACAGGAAGATCTCGGTGCCGTCCGGTGCGGCGATCGCCGTCAGCGGCGCTTCGCCAGGACCGGCCTCGCGTGCCAGCGGGGGCGCGAGCAGGACCTTCGCGCGCACCGCGGCGGCGGCCGGGTCCGGCACGGAGACGCCGAGCGCACCGATCGCGCCGAGTTCGCCCTCCGCGTTGACCAGCACGCGCGCTTCGCCCTGCGTCCACAGTTCCACCGGCTTCGAGCGATGCACGCCTGCCCGTGTGAAGCCCAGCACGGCGAGGTCCGACTCCCCCACGACCTCGGCGAAGGCGTAGCCGGTCGGAACGGGCGCGGCGGGAACGTCCAGCAGCCGCAAGGAGTCCTGCAGACCGACGAGCGACCGCATGGCGTCGACCGCGGCGCGGTGCGGGTCGGACTGGCGGAAGACGTCGTTGAACACTTCGAGAGAAAGCGGACCGCGGTACCCGGCGTCGAGGACGTCACGGGTGAACGTGGTCAGGTCGAAGTCGCCCTGTCCCGGGAAGAGCCGGTGGTGGCGGCTCCACGGGAGGACGTCCATCGGCAGCGTCGGCGCGTCGGCGAGCTGCAGGAAGAAGATCTTCTCGCCCGGGATCGCGCGGATGGCCCTGGGATCGTCCCCTTTGGACAGGATGTGGAAGCTGTCGAGGCAGACGCCGAGGGACGGATGCCCGGCGCGGCGCACGATCCGCCACGCGTGCTCGTAGCCGTTGACGTACCTGCCCCAGGCGAGCGCCTCGTAGGCGATGCGCAGGCCGCGTTCGCCCGCGCGCGTCGCGAGCAGGTGCAGCTGTTCCGCGGCGAGATCGTCGTCGTCGATGGCTTCTGGCGAAACGGAAGAACACACCAGCACGGTGTCCACGCCCAGTTCGGCCATGACGTCGAACTTCTGCTCGGCGCGGCGGAGGTTGGCGGCGAGCACGTCCGGCGGCACGGCCTCGAAGTCGCGGAAGGGCTGGTACAGGTCGATGCTCAGGCCGAGGTCGGCGCAGCGCCGCCGGATCTCCGCCGGACCGCGGCGGTCGGCGAGCAGGTCGTTCTCGAAGAGCTCGACGCCGTCGAAACCCGCCTCGGCGGACGCGGTCAGCTTGTCGTCCAACGTGCCGGACAGGCACACGGTGGCGATCGCGGTGCGCAGGTCAGGACGCATGAGCGGGCTCTCCTTCCAGCTCCTCGAAGTGCGCGAGCATCCGGTCCGCGTCCGGTTCGACGCCGGTGAACAGCCGCAACGACTCTGCGGCCTGCAGCACGACCATCCCGCCGCCGTGCAGCAACCGGCAGCCTCGTGCGCGCGCGGCGGCGAGGAGTGCGGTCTCCAGCGGCCGGTAGACGATGTCGGCGACCCAGAGTTCGCCCCGCAGCAACGACTCGTCGAGCGGCAGGCCGGGATGTGCCGCCATGCCGGTGGGGGTCGCGTGGACGAGACCGTCCGCCGTGCGCACGGCCTCAGGGGTGCAGGTGGAGGCCCGGCCTGCGCCGAAGCTGCGTTCCAGCGCCGTCACCAGCTTCGCGGCGCGTTCCTGGTCGACGTCGTGGACGCCGAGGTGTCCGATGCCGAGCGAGAGCAGTGCGTGGGCCACGGCGGCGCCCGCCCCGCCCGCGCCGAGCAGGACGACGTCGCGCATCCCGGCGTCTGGCAGGCCCCGGCTCAGGCTGCGGGCGAAACCCGTCGCGTCCGTGTTGTGGCCGATCGCCCTGCCGTTCTCGAAGACCACGGTGTTGACGGCGCCGAGCGCGGCGGCCTGCGGGACGAGTTCGTCGAGGTGCGGCAGGATCGCCTGCTTCGCCGGATGGGTGATGTTGAGGCCGTCGAACCCCTCGGCCCTGGCCTGCGCCAGCACCTCGTTCAGCGGCAGGCCGATGACGTCGAGGTCGAGCAACCGGTAGGAGTAGCGCAGTCCGAGCTCGGCGGCCTCGCGCTCGTGCAGCGCCGGGCTCAGCGACGGGCCGATGCCGGAGCCGATGAGCCCGATCTGGTAGGTGGTCACCCGGCCTCCACTTAATGTACGAACTAGTGAGTTCACTCTAGCGCGCCGAGTCGCCCGCAGGAAGTGCTGGACTAGAGTTGGCTGGTCATCCGCAGATCGAAGGGGGCTCGGTGGCCGCACCGCCGTCATCCGAGGAGCGCCAGCGGGACAAGGACCGCACCCGCGCCGACATCCTGGACGTAGCCACGCGGGAGTTCGCGGACAAGGGCTACACGGGGGCGCGGGTCGACGAGATCGCCGAGCGCACCAGCACGACCAAGCGGATGATCTACTACTACTTCGGCGGCAAGGAACAGCTCTACATCGCCGTTCTGGAGCAGGCCTACCTCGAGATCCGGGCGCTGGAGGCCGAACTCGACGTCGAGCACCTCGAACCTGAGGACGCCATCCGCAGGCTCGCGGAGCTGACCTTCGACCACCACGAGGCGCACCCCGACTTCATCCGGCTCGTCAGCATCGAGAACATCCACCGCGCCGAGCACATCGCCCGCTCGGAAGTCCTCGCCGGACTCGCGAACCCGGCGCTCGACGGCCTGACGCAGATCCTCGAACGGGGCCGCGCCTCCGGCCGGTTCCGCGCCGACGCCGACCCGCTCGACGTGCACATGGTGATCAGCTCGTTCTGCGTCTTCCGGCTCGCGAACCGGCACACGTTCGCCGCCATCTTCGGCAGGGACATGCTCGACCCCGGCCGCCGCGAGCACTACCGACGCATGCTCGGTGACATGCTGATCGACTATCTGACCAGCTGAAATCTCACTCTTGACACACGGGGGTCACATATCCGACCTTGTATTAACTAACTAGGTCGTACATGGGAGTACGCCGTGACCACATCGATGGCCCGCAAGACTGCGCTGGCAGCCTGGATCGGCAGCGCCCTCGAGTACTACGACTTCTTCATCTACGGCACCGCCGCCGCGCTGGTCTTCAACAAGGTCTTCTTCCCCGCCGCCGATCCGGCGACGGGAACCCTGCTCGCTCTCGGCACGTTCGGCGTGGGCTACCTGGCCAGACCGCTCGGCGCGTTCATCCTCGGCCACGTCGGGGACCGCTTCGGCCGCAAGAAGGTCCTCGTCTTCACGCTGCTGCTGATGGGCGTGGCCACGTTCGCCGTCGGCTGCCTGCCCACCTACGCCACGGCAGGTGTCCTCGCACCGATCCTGCTCGTCCTTCTCCGCCTGCTGCAGGGACTTTCGGCCTCGGGCGAGCAGGCGGGCGCGAACTCGATGTCGCTGGAGCACGCCCCGGACAACCGGCGGGCGTACTTCACCAGCTTCACGCTGAGCGGCACGCAGGCGGGCCAGATCCTCGCCACGGCGATCTTCCTGCCCGTGGCGGCACTTCCGCAGGAGGACCTGCTGTCGTGGGGCTGGCGCGTGCCGTTCTGGTGCAGCGCGATCGTCGTGGTGGTCGGCTTCGTCATCCGCCGCAAGATCGACGAGACCGCGGAGTTCAAGCGCACCAAGGCGGCCAAGCTCCCGGTCGCGGTGTTGTTCCGGACGCACTGGGCCGACGTTCTGCGGGTCGTCCTCGCGGCCACGATCGCCTCGGTCAGCACGATCTTCACCGTCTACGCCCTGAGCTACGCGGTGAACACGATCGGCCTGGAGCGCACGCCCATGCTGTGGGTCGGCGTGCTGGCCAACGTCGTCGCGCTGGCCGCGATCCCGTTGCTGGCAGGGCTTTCGGACAGGATCGGCCGCAAACCCGTGTTCCTCGCGGGCTGCGGCGCGTGCGCGATCCTGATCTTCCCGTACCTGTGGTCGATCTCCATCGGCGCGTACGGACTGGTGTTCGCGCTCGGCATCCTGCTGTTCGGCGTGTGCTACTCCGCGATCAACGGCATCTGGCCGTCCCTGTACGGCGAGATGTTCAGCACCGAGGTCAGGCTGTCCGGCATGGCGATCGGCACGCAGATCGGGTTCGCCATCGCGGGCTTCGCGCCGAGCGTGGTGGCGGCGATCGGCTCCGGGCGTGACGACTGGATCGGCGTCGCGATCTTCACGGCCGGGGTGTGCGCGCTCAGTGCGACGGCGATCGCGACGGGACGCGAGACGTACAAGCGTCCCACGGCCGAGCTCGGCCGCCTGCCGCAGGAAGCTCCTGCCGGGGCCTCATTGGGCCGTTGAGTGGTGACCGGGGCGGCTCCGCCGGGGTCCAATGATCCGGCGGAGTCGCCAACGGAGGTGTGCCATGCGAACACGGTTCGTGGTGTCGTTGCTGGGGCTCGTGCTTCTCGCGGGTGGTGCGCCCGCGGTGGCGGAACCGCTGCACGTTCCCGGCGACCAGCCGTTGCCCGGTTACACCATCGTCAACCCTCCGCTGGCGCCGGAGGTGATCGACGGGCGGCCGACGAGGGTGCTGCAGGGCGTCCACCGGCACTCCGCGTACGTCGTCGAGGTGCCCGCGAAGTGGAACGGCCGGCTGGCCATGTGGGCGCACGGCTACCGCGGCACCGGCACCGTGCTCACCGTGGACCCGCCGGCGTACGGCCTGCGCACCCGGATGCTCGGCCAGGGCTACGCCTGGGCCGCGTCCTCCTACTACAGCAACGGTTACGACGTCCGTGCCGGCGTCACGGCGACGCACGACCTGGCCCAGCACTTCGGCACGCTGGTCGCCAGGCCGAAAGAGGTGTTCGTCGCGGGTGTGTCGATGGGCGGGCACGTCATCGGCCGTTCGCTGGAGCAGTATCCGGGCTTCTACGACGGCGCTCTGCCCATGTGCGGGGTGCTGGGCGACCACGAGCTGTTCGACTTCTTCCTCGACTACCAGCTGACGTCGCAGGCGCTCGCCGGGATTCGCGCCCATCCGATCCCGGCCGACTACCCGACGGCCGTGGTGCCGCGCATCCAGGAGAAGCTGGGGCTGACCGGACTCGTGCCCGGCGGCCCGGACACCGTCACGGACCGGGGCGCCCAGTTCCGCGCGAACGTCGTCGAGCTCAGCGGCGGACCGCGGCCCGGCTCGACGCCTGCTTTCGCGTACTGGAAGGACTTCCTGTTCAGCCTCGCCTCGCCGGCGAACGACAGCGCGCCGCTCGCGCTCGATCCCGGCCGGCTGGCGACCAACCTCGGCACCCGCTACCGGCCGAACACCCCGGTCGACCTCGACCGCGCGGTGCAGAGGGTCGCGCCGCGCGACTGGCGGACCCGCCTCTCCCCCGCGCTCACCGAGGTGCCGGGCATCGCGGGCAGGCCACAGGTTCCGGTGCTCTCGTTGCACGGCCTGGGCGACCTCTTCGTGCCGTTCTCGATGGAACAGGACTACCGGGCCGACGTCGCCCGCCACGGTCAGTCGAAGTTGCTGGTGCAGCGGGCGATCCGCACGGTGGACCACTGCGAGTTCTCGCCGGCGGAGGCAGGCGCGGCGTGGGACGACCTCGTGGCGTGGACCGACCGCGGCCGCAAGCCCGCCGGTGACGCGATCGGCGATCGTGACGCGGTCGCCGCGCCCGGTTTCGGTTGCCGGTTCTCCGATCGTGCCGCCTACAGCGGTCCCGGCACCCGCAGGTTGTTCTCGCCCTGTCCGGTGAACTGAAGTCGATGGCGGTTTCGAAACTTTGCCGTTCGACGTCCTTCACCGCGACGCCGGGCCGGGCGTTCACCTGGAGTTTCGACGAATTCGACAGCGCATTCGACGGGTTCGACGGCTATTGATCCGCTGGAGGGGTCCGGTCGACACTGCTGGAAGTTCGATTCGGGCGGTATGTGGATTTGGCGCAATCCCTGCCGCTCGCACCGAACGGTGTGTTGACCGATCCACTCCACCCGCCTCTCGCGGGTGCTTCTCAGAAAGCGCCGAAAATGACGCTGACAGCGAAGTCAGTCGCACGAGTCACGCTCGTGTCAGCCCTTCTCACCGCCGTCGCGGGTGCCGCGATCATCGGAGCGTCGCCCGCCAGTGGTGCCGCCTCCACACTGGGCGCGGCGGCCCAGCAGAGCGGCCGCTACTTCGGCACCGCGGTGGCCGCGGGCAAGCTGGGCGACTCGACCTACACCGGGATCCTGAACCGCGAGTTCGACATGGTCACGGCCGAGAACGAGATGAAGATGGACGCGACCGAGCCCAACCAGGGCCAGTTCAGCTACGGCAACGCCGACCGGATCGTGAACCAGGCGCGCAACCAGGGCAAGCGGATGCGCGGGCACGCCCTGGCGTGGCACATGCAGCAGCCGGGCTGGATGCAGAACATGTCCGGTTCCGCGCTGCGCAACGCGATGCTGAACCACGTCACGCAGGTCGCGACCTACTACCGCGGCAAGATCTACGCCTGGGACGTCGTGAACGAGGCCTTCGCCGACGGCAGCGGCGGCGGGCGCCGTGACTCCAACCTCCAGCGCACCGGCAACGACTGGATCGAGGCGGCGTTCCGCGCGGCCCGTTCGGCGGACCCGAACGCGAAGCTCTGCTACAACGACTACAACACCGACAACTGGTCGCACGCCAAGACCCAGGGCGTCTACCGGATGGTGCAGGACTTCAAGTCCCGCGGCGTGCCGATCGACTGCGTCGGCTTCCAGGCGCACTTCAACAGCGGCAACCCGGTGCCGTCCAACTACCACACCACCCTGCAGAACTTCGCCGCCCTCGGCGTGGACGTGCAGATCACCGAACTGGACATCGAAGGCTCCGGCAGCTCGCAGGCCCAGCAGTACCAGGGCGTCACCCAGGCCTGTCTCGCCGTCTCGCGGTGCACCGGCATCACCGTGTGGGGCATCCGCGACTCGGACTCGTGGCGTGCTTCCGGCACCCCGTTGCTGTTCGACGGCAACGGCAACAAGAAGGCGGCGTACAACTCGGTCCTCAGTGCCCTGAACAGCGGCACGGACCCCGGACCGACGAGCACCACCACCACGACCACCACGACGTCGTCCAACCCCGGCGGCGGGGGCTGCACGGCGACCTACTCCGAGGGTGAGAAGTGGAGTGACCGCTTCAACGGCAACGTCACCGTGACCGGCACGGACAACTGGATCGTCACGGTCACCGTCAGCTCGCCGCAGCGGATCATCGCCACCTGGAACACCAGCGCGACATGGGGTTCGGCCGACGTGATGACCGCGCGCCCCAACGGCAACGGCAACACGTTCGGCTTCACCATCCAGCACGGCGGCAACTGGAACTGGCCGAGCGTCTCCTGCCGCGTCGGCTGATCATCGCGGTCTCCGGAATTGTCGGACCCCCTTGCTACGGTCGGTTTCAGCTGATCAACGCGAGGGGGAAAGACAGTGGCCGCTGCCACCACGTACCTGGAGCTGTCGGAGTCCGGCGGAAGTGCGCACAAGTTCTACGAGGTGGTCGTGGCCGGCACGACGGTCACCATCACGTTCGGCCGCATCGGTGAGCGCGGGTCCACTCGCGAGTCCACGTTCGCCGACGAGGCGAAGGCGGTGAGCGCGGCCGAGAAGAAGATCGGCGAGAAGGTGCGCAAGGGGTACGCGCCCGCGGTCAAGGGGCAGCGGGCGCGGCGGGCGATCACGCGACGCGAGATCACGAGCGTGCGGTCGAGTGCCCGGCAGGCGCCCGTGTTGTGGCGCTTCCACTCCGGCGCACCGGCTTTCGGCATCTTCATCGGCGAGGACGAGGCGTGGGTCGGCAACGAACGCGGTGACGTCTTCACCCTCGCGCACGACGGCCGGGTGACGGGGCGGTACGGCCTGCCGGACGGCGTGAAGTGCATCGTCGCCGACGACTTCTGGATCTACGCGGGCTGCGACGACGGCCGCGTGTACGACCTGGGCGGCAAGGTTCCGCGCGTCGCCTACGAGATCGCCAACGACGTCGACATCTACTGGCTCGACATCGACGACGGCGTGCTCGGCGTGTCGGACCGGCAGGGCGGCATCACGATCGTCGACCACGAGGACGAGTTCCAGTGGTCGCGCCGCAGCACGGGCGACAGCGCGTGGATGGTGCGGTGCGCGCCGGAAGGGGTGTTCCACGGGCATTCTCGCGGCGTCACGCACTACGCGGCGCGCAGCGGTGATCCCGTGTGGCACGCCGAGACGGTGGGCGCCGTGCTGTTCGGCTGGCAGGAGCCGACCGAGGTGTTCGCGGGCACCAGCCGCGGCTGGGTGCACCGGTTAGCTCGCTCGAACGGCGCCGAGAAGGCGCGTTACCGTTGTGACGCAGCGGTTTTCTCGTGCGCCACCTCGCCGGGCGGTGACTACGTGTTCGCGGGCGACAATCACTCGTCGGTGTACTGCTTCGCGGCCGACGGCACGCGGTTGTGGAAGCTCGGCACCGGCTGCGGTTCCGCGTACTCCATGCAGTACCGCGACGAGCGCCTGTACATCGTCACGACCGATGGTTCGCTGGCGTGCATCGACGCCAGTCCCGCGGCGATTCACGCCGCCGAGCAAGGAGAACTGCCGCAGCGCAGCGACATCAAGGCCGACCACTGGCAGCGCGTCGAGGCCACGGCCGCGGTGGAGACCGTGGTGGCCGGCGCGGTTCCGGCCGGTGGCGTCGTCGTGGAGTGCGTGCAAGACGGCGGGCGTCTGCGCGTGCACGTCATCTCGGACGGGTACGACCGCACTCGCGCCGTGCAGTTCCCGAAGGACATCCGCGTCCCCGGCGCGCGCTACCTGGTGACCGAGATCCACACGTCGGCGAGCGGCGGCTTCTACCGCGCGAGGGGAGAGATCAAGCGGCTCCTGTGATCGCGGCAGGCGTTGCGCCGGCTGGGGATCTTCTCCTTCACCGGGCGAGCAGGTGGTGAACGCGCTCGGCCTCCGCCTTCATTCCACGATGAAGGTAGATGCCGAGCGCTTCCCGCCACACGGCCTCGCCGCACGAGTGCCGGCCGAGGGCGACGAGGGTGTGGCCCAGCCGTTCGAGGCCGTCCGCGAGCCCGAGGAGATGTCCCAGTTCCCGCACCACGGCGATGGACTCCTCGTAGTACCGGGCGGATTCCTCGTAGTGGCCGCGCCGGTGGGCGATGAGACCGAGGCACGTCAGCACGGCCGCCTCGCCGGTGCGGAAGCCGTGCCGGCGGTGCCCCGTGAGCGCGAGGCGGCTGTAGCCGCGCGCCGCGTCGAGCCGTCCCAGGGCGGCCGCGTGCCAGCCCATCTGCGCGAGCGCACGCGCCTCCCACCGGGGTTCCCCGACGGCCCGGTAGAGCTCGAGCGCCTGGCGGGCGTGCGTCAGCGCCTGCCGGGGGTCCTGCTGTCCCCAGGCGACCCCGAGCGAGTAGTGCACCCCGGCCAGGTGCACGGTGTCGTCGCAGTGCTCGGCCAGGGCGAGGGCCCGGTGGAGGTGCTCGACGGCGATCTCGTGGTGTCCCAGGGAGATGTGGGCGACACCCGTCATGCGTTCGGTGTTCGCGAGCACGGCCGGATCGTCCAGGTGCCCGGCGGCTTCGGCGGCCAGCCGCCACGTCGTGAGCCTCGCCCGCACGAGCCCTCGCCGGACCGTGAACGTGTGCAGGTGCCACGCCAGCAGCCACGTGACGGCGTATCGCCGCTGGTCGAGTGCGCTTTGCTGGGCGGCGACCAGGCATGCGAACTCGGCCTCGAACCAAGCCTGCGCCGTCGCGTCGTCAGGCACCGGGTCGAGGTGGACGTCGCGCGTGACGTGGTCGAGCGGCGACGGGAAGCAGATCTGGTCCATTACCTCCTCCGCCACCCGCGCGGCCTGCACGTAGTGGTCGAGCACCCGCCGCGAAGCGTCCTCCCGCACCGGTTCCGGCACAGCGCGGGCGACGACCGTCGTGGCGTAGGCGCGGACCAGGTCGTGCATCCGCCATCGGCCCGGAACGTCCTGGTGCAGCAGGGAAGCCTCTTCCAACGCCCGTAGCGCCTGCCTGGCCTGTGCCGGTGCGACGCCGAGGAGGTTCACCGCCGCCGCCAGGCCGATGTCGGGACCGGGAGCGATGCCCAGCAGCGCGAAGGCGTCGCGCAGCCGAGGGCAGAGAGCGCGCAACGACCACGACAGCACGGCGGGCAGGCTGGCGGACGGTTCCTCGCTGTCGAGCACGTCGATGACGGCCTCGTCCAGTTCGGCGGCGAGAGTCGCCAGCGGGAGGCCCTGCCTCATCTGGGCGTGGGCGGCGACGATGCTCAGCGCCAGCGGGAATCCGCCGCACACCGCGATCAGCCGGTCGGTGGCGACCGGCTCGGCCTCCAGCCGGCCCGCGCCGAGCCGGTCGGTGAGCAGCGCACGGGCCTCGGCCTCGGTGAGCTCGCTGAGCAGCAGGTGCTGGGCCGCCTGCCGGGTGATCAGGCCGGGCAACCGGTTGCGGCTCGTGATGATCACGGCGCACAGGTCGTTGCCCGGCAGCAGCGGCACGACCTGGTCGGTGCAGGCGGCGTTGTCGAGCACCAGCACCATCCGCCTGCCCGCGACGAGCGAGCGGAACAACGCCGCGCGGTCCTGGGTGCAGGCGGGGATGCGGCCGGGTTCGACCGACAGCGCGTGCAGCAGGCCTCCCAGCGCCTCCCCCGCGGTCATCGGCTCCTCGGTCGGGGAGAAGCCGCGCAGGTCGACGAACAGCTGACCGTCGGGGAACCGGCCGGCGTGCCGGTGCGCCCATCGCAACGCGAGACTGGTCTTGCCGATCCCCCCGGTGCCCGCGATCGCCGAGACGGCCGTGGTGCGGGTGGCGTCGAGGCGGTCCAGTTCGTCCCGGCGCCCGACGAACGTCGCGGGCTCCGAGGGCAACTGCCGCGGCACCACCGGGATCGTCCTGGCCGCGGCCGGCAGGGGATCGCCGACGAGGATCCGCTGGTGCAATTCGCGCAACGCGGCGGAGGGCTCGGCGCCCAGCTCCGCCAGCAGCCGCTCACGGACCTGCCGGTAGTGCTCCAACGCGTCGATGCTACGCCCGGACCGGTGCAGCGCCACCAGGTACTGGCCCGCCACGCGCTCGTTCAACGGATTCCGTGCGACCCGTGCGGACAGCTCGGCCACCAGTTCCCCGCCCTCGCCGGCGGCCAGCCGCGCGTCGACGAGTTCGTTCGAGGCCGCCAGCCGCTCCTGCTCCAGCCGGTCGCGTTCCTCGCGCACCCACTCGCCGTCGAGGCCGGTCAGCGCCTCCGCCCGCCACAACGCCAGCGCCTCGGACAGCTTCCCGATCGCGTCACCGTCCCGCGCACGGGCCCGCAGGTCCTGGAACCGCAGCAGGTCGATGGCGTCACCGGTCAGGACGTACCCGCCGGACCGGTGCGCGATCTCCAGCCCGCCGATCCCGGCCACCGCGCGCCGCAGCCGCGACACGTAGCTGTGCAACGTCGTCCGCGACCGGGGCGCCGCGTCGACGCCCCAGACCCGGTCGACCAGCCGATCGACCGGCACGACCTTCCCCGCGTCGACCGCCAGCGCCGCCAGGACGCACCGCTGCCGGGGCGGCCCCAGGTCCACCGCTCCCGCGCTCACTTCTCCCAGAAGACGCAACACCCGGCGCCACCTCCGGAACACTCACGCGGCAGCGAGCGTCCAGGTTGCCGTGTCGGCGTAAGTCCGTCCGTCGCGCGTGCCGGTGATCGTCACCGTGTTGGCGCCCGGCCGCAGGGTGATCGGCCAGGTGAAGATGTGGTCGGAGGCCGGCGGTTTCGGTGCGCCGACGGCCACGCCGTTCACCGTGAGCTGCACGCTGTCCGTCGTGCCGTAGGCGCGAACGGTGGTGGCCGCGACCGTTCTCTGGGTCCAGCGGGCGCTGTTCAGGTGCACGAACGGGGTGTTCGTCCAGTTCGCCTTGTACAGGTAGAAGGAGTCTTTTCGGGTGTTGCGGTCGTAGGTGACCAGGCCCTTGTCGTTGCGTCCCAGCGTGTCGCCCTCGGAGCGGCTGTCGACGGCGAAGTCGAACATGTTCCAGACGAACGTGCCCCACAGGTACGAGCGCGTCTTGATGTCCGCCCAGTGGTTCTCGTGCACGAGCGTCTGGTACTCCTCGGGGTGCCGGCGCGAGGTCGTCACGGGCGGGCGCGGGTTCTCCTCGTGCTGCGCGATGCTGCCGCCGGCGCCGTACTCGCTCAGGGCGATCTTGCGGGCCGGGTCACGGGCGTGCAGGCGGTCCGCCCACCCGCCGGGGCCGGTGCTGCTGGTGTCGTACCAGCCGAAGTACTTGTTGTAGGCGGCCAGTTCCGCGTGGCCCGACACCGGGTCCAGATCGCCGATGTGACTCGCGTAGGTCGAGTGCCGGCCGGAGTCCTCGGCCCGGACGGCGGCGGCGAGGTCGCGCAGCAGGTTGTTGGTGGCGGTGTTGCTGGTCTTCTGCTCGTTGCCGATGCCCCAGAACGCGATGGACGGGTGGTTGAAGTTCTGCCGGATCATCTCCAGCAGCTGCTGCTGGGCGTTCGCGCGGAACGCCGCGCTGTCGGTGATCTCGTTGACCAGCGGGATCTCCGTCCACACCACGTACCCGCGTTCGTCGGCGAGGTCGTAGACCTGCTCGGCCTGCTGGTAGTGGGCGGTGCGCAGGGCGTTGACGCCCATCTCGTCCATCAGGTCGAAGTCCTGGCGCTGGTTCGCGGGCGTCACGGCCCAGCCCGCGTTCAGCCGGTCCTGGTGGGCGTTCACGCCGTTGAGGCGCAAAGGCCTGCCGTTCAACGAGAATCCGGTGTCGGCGTCGACGGCGGTGGTGCGCAGGCCGAGCGGTTCG
Source organism: Lentzea sp. NPDC102401 (assembly GCF_044765805.1). Classification (NCBI taxonomy): domain Bacteria; kingdom Bacillati; phylum Actinomycetota; class Actinomycetes; order Pseudonocardiales; family Pseudonocardiaceae; genus Lentzea; species Lentzea sp. NPDC102401. The sequence continues at coordinate 319,426 of NZ_JBIWKS010000012.1, forward strand.
GTGACGACGTCCTTCACCACGTTCGTGTCGGCGTCGATGATCTCCACGCTCGCGCGGTAGAGGTACGGGTCGGCCTTGCCGTTCCACCGGTGCGGGCGCGCGATCGTGACAGTCTGCACGGTGTCGAACCCGGTGGAGGCGTTGACCGAACGGGTCGCGGACGTGGTCTCGCCGACGATGACACCGGCGTGGTCGGCGACGACCGTGCGGATCTTGACCCGTGCCGTGGAGGCGCGGTTGTTCCAGGCCTTGGTGGTCACCTCGACGCTCGCGGACGCGTCGCTCAGAGACCGTTGCCGCAGATACACACCGGGGCCGCCGGAGTCGCCCATGCGCGCGGCGAGCAGGTCCAGCGCCGTCAGCGAGACACCCCGGTAGATGCCGCCGAAGAACGTGAAGTCCGCGGAGATCGGGGCGATGTCGGCCTTCGCGGCGTTGTCCGCCTTGACCGCGATCACGTTGTCCTGCCCCAGTTTCAGCGCCGCCGTCGCGTCGAACCGGAACCCGGCGAAGCCGCCGCGGTGCTGGCCCAGCTTGACGCCGTTGACCCAGACGTCCGCGACCTGGTTCACCCCGTCGAACTGCAGCCACAGCCGACGCCCGGCCAGCGTGGCGGACGGCGTGAAGTGCTTGCGGTACCAGCCGATTCCCCGGTAGTAGTTCGACCCGCCGTCCTGACCGTCGGTGGCGTTCCACGTGTGCGGGACGCTGACCTGCGACCATGCCGCGTCGTTGAATCCCGGCGCCTCGGCCCCGGCGGCGTCCGCGCGCAGGAACCGCCAGCCCGCGTCAAGGCTCACCTGCGCGCGTGTCACCGGTGGCGCGTAAGCCGAAGCCGCTGGTGTGCCCACAAACATCGCCGAGAGCAGAAGCAGCGGCAGCAGGAACGCCGGCAGACGTGTCATGTCCCTGAACGTATGGGCGCGATGAAAACGGTGTCAACGAAAGGAGCTAGTTCCGGTACAACGGGTTCGGGCAGTCGACGTACCGGCTCGCGGCGCCCTCCGCGCGCGTCCAGCGCAGCAGCAGGTTCGCCTTCGCGGGCACGAACCGGTTCTCCAGCAACGACATGACCTGTTCACATCCGTGATCTCTTGCATAAGCAACGAAAACAGACCGTGCCTCGGCCCACACGTCGAGGCCGGGGTGCCGGACCAGCACCGCGCCGGCGATCTCGATCAGGTGGTTGACGATCAGGCAGTACCGCAGCCGCTCCCAGCCCTTCGCCTCGGAGACTCCCCGCGCCCCGTCCAGTCCGTCCATTGAGGACAGCAGGTCGGCGTGGCGAGGAAGCAGCCGCATGCCCTCGGGGTCGCGGTAGATCGCCTGCACCGGCATGCCCGCGGAGTCCACGCCCACCAGAACGTTCTGCAGATGGCACTCCATCACGACGCCGTGCGCGAAGAACGCGTGCAGCACTGGAGGAACGACGACCGAGACGTACTGCCGGAACCAGCGCAGCGCGCTCTCGGAATCCAGTCCGTCCAACGGGTTCCCGTCGAAGCCCTCGCTGATCCCGGCCGCCAGCAGCGGGGTCACACCGGGAAGGACGTGCTGCCGGACGCCGTCGCGCACCACGACCGCCAGACCCTCGAACGAGTCCGGGGAGGTCCGGTAGCCGCGGTCGATCAGGAAGGCCGCGCCGGGGAAGTCAGCCGCGATGTCCGCGAACACCGGTCTCAGCAGGCGCGCGAGCGGCGGGATCCACCGCAGGTCGTGCTCCCACAACCGGCGCACGTCGTTGGTAATCTGCACGTCGAGGCTGAACTTGTAGAACAGATCCGCGGGTGGGTCGTAGACAGTGCGCACCGACGACGTCGGCCACACCTCGTGCTCCGCCACCGCACCCGTGAGGCCCAGCAAGGAAAGTTGCCACGGATGCGCGGGCAGCACACCGGCGGGCAGCGGCACCTCGCCGTCGTCGATGAACTCACCTTCCAGGTGTGCCAGCGAAAAGCTCGCGTGCACCTCGGGCGAATACGGCAGCCACTGGGAGGCGGGCAGGCCACCGCGGCCCTTCGGCGCGGGGTGGTAGCGGTGGCCGGCGATCAACGCCTGCTCGGAGCGCCGGTAGAGGTCGGCGGGTGCGGCGGCGCGGGCGTCCAGCACGGCGGCGATGGCCGACCGCGAGCCGGCGATCTCGTCCAGGAAACCGACCGGCGGATCGCCGAGCTCCTTCGTGATGAGCACGGCGAGTTCGTGCCACGACAACGGCTGCCACGATCCGCTGAACACCTCGGGATCCGACAGCCAGCGCCCCTCCCGCACCCGCAGCAGAACGCCGGTGCGGGGCAGGCGGAGCGTGCCGTCCGCCCACTCCCCCACCTCGCGGCGCAGGCAGTTCAGCAGGGCCGTCGTGGTGACGGCGTCGGGGTCAGTGCTGGCGTCCACCGGTGTCCGCTTCCCTGTGGGGATGTGTCAGGATCAGATCATTCTGACGCAGACACCGGTCGAGTCCGAGTTCGCCGCCGCGCTGGACGAAAGACGTGCCGAAAGGTTCATCGCGGCGCTGCCGGGAGCCCGTGCGGCGATCCTCGCGCGCCTGCGCCGGGCGTTCGCGATCGAGCCGTTGCCGCAGGTCAGCGTGGATCCGGCCGAGTACCTACACCCGGTTGACCTCCTCACCGCACTGCGCTGGAGCCGCGCTGAGAGCCTGGTCACGGAGGTCGCCCACAGCGTCGCCGGACTGGCCCTGTCCCGCACGACGAGCCCGCTCACGACCCCGTTCTTGAGCAGGTCGCTGGAGGAGCACGAACAGAGCGTCGTCGACGGCCATCCGCTGCACCCGTGCTGCCGCAACCGCACCGGGTTCACCGCCCAGGACCACCTCGCGTACGGCCCCGAGCACCGCCCGATCGTCCGGCTGCGACTGCACTCCGCGCCGAGTCACGTGGTGTTCGGCGACTGGCCCGACGAGCTTCGCGACGGCGAGCGGATCCTCCTGCCGGTGCACCCGTGGCAGGCGGACCGGCTGAACGTGCCCACGGAGGGCACCCTGGACGCGAGCCCGCTGATGGCGCTGCGCACCCTCTCGACCGGTTCCTGGCACGTCAAAACGACGCTGAGCGCCCAGATCACCTCGGCCGTGCGGGACATCTCCGGCGGCTCGATCGCGACCGCGACGTCGGTCTCCGACTTCCTGAGCGCGACCGTCGAGGGCATCGAACTGCAGCACAACCGGGCATCGGCCGCGGTGCTGACCAACGGCGAACCGGACCGCCGGCTGGGCGTGATCCTGCGCGACAAGCCCGTGCCACGCGAGGGCGAGACCCTGCTGCCCCTGGCCGCGTTGAGCGCCTGGCGGATCCCCGACCCGATCGAGTGGCTCGCCGAGTTCGCCGAACTGACCGTGCCGCCGTTGATGACACTGCTGGCGCGCGGCGTCGCGTTGGAGGCGCACGAACAGAACCTGCTGGTGGGCCTGGTGAACGGCAGACCGAGCCGGGTGATCTACCGCGACCTGGCCGACATCCGCGTCAGCCAGCGCGCAGGTCTGCCGGCACGACTGCACGCGGACCCGGAAGCCTTGCGCGCCAAGACGTTCGCGACGTTCTTCGCGACCGCGCTGACCGGGTTGGTCGGCACGCTCGACGCCCCGGACGCCGACCTGTGGGACGTGGTGGCGAAGACCGTCCCGGACACGCCGGACCGGCACGCGTTGCTCAACGACCCGCTGCCCGCCAAGCCGCTCACGTTGATGCGACTCGACCCGAAGACCGAGGCGTGGGCCTACCTGCCCAACCCGTTCAGGCGCTGAGCAACGCCGAACGGTGCCGCCACGCCAGCGTCAACAGCGCGGCACCGGCTGCCTGCGTCGGTTCTTGATGAACGAAGCGCTCGACGTTCTCCGCCGTGAACGGCAGCCCGCGCAGCACCTCGCCCTCCTCGTTGTGCGACACCAGATCGCCGAACAACTCGTCGAACTCCCCCGCCTCGATCACCGCGACCGTCAGCACGTCGGTGGCGAACGTCAGCGGATCCACGCCCATGCCGAGGTAGAACACCCGCGCGGCCGCGGTCAGCCGCCGCGCGAACGGCCAGGCCGCGTAGTCGACGGTGTGGATCTCCTCCGCGCCCAGCATTTCCTCGGCGAACTCGCGGATCATGCAGTGCCACAACGAGAAGTCGTCCTCGGACGAGCCCTGGAACACGCCGACCGGCAGCACCTGGAACATGCCGCCCGCGTGACCGACGCGCTTCGGGTCGCGCCAGTGCAGGAAGAACGTCGCCTCCCCGGACGCCTCGTCGTGCCGCAGGGTGAGGGTGCTGATGGCGACGTTGACCGGACGGCGCCGGGGATCGCACGGGTCGCCGACCGCCGAACGCGATGGCAGCGCGCCGATCCGGCCGAGCTCCCGCGCCGCGTACTCGTGCGCGCAGGCCTCGCCCACGTCGATGCCGTCGAAGTAGGTGCCGAGGCCGAACGTCAGGTGCCGGCCGGAGAAGTCCAGCAGCCTATAGGTCTCGCGGTTCTGGAACACCGCGGGCGACGCGAGCGCGGCCATCGCCGCCGAGTAGCTTCCGAACCCGTCGGGCAGCACGGAGGCCGGCACCTCGGGCACCTCGGGCAGTTCGGCAGAGGCCTTCAGTTCCAGCGAGAGATCGGCCAGCGGGATCGGCGCGGCCGGCGTCCAGCCCGGCGACGTGAGCAGTGGCGTCCCCGCGACCCTGGGCACGTCCGGGTACTCCGAGACCGCCTTCAGGGCCAGCGCGTGACGGTGTTCGAGCAGGTGGGCGCGCACTTCGAGCCACTCGGCAGACGTCGGCATGGCGCCATTGTCGACGACACGGCGAAATGACCGGGCCACGTGTGACCCGGTCTCCGCACCACGCGGCCGTCAGGCCCGCCAGCGCCGGGACGCGTGGACGACTTCGCCGACCGCGCGTGCCAGGCTTCCGTCGGCGTCGACGTGGCTCTCGTACCGCGCCGGAAGCGGCTGGGCCACCTCGGGCGGCGCCTCGTACGAGTCGCTGTCCTCCCAACGCAGCCTGCGCGCCGTCTTCACGAACACGACCGCCGCGACCAGCAGCAACATCCCGAGCACGGCCGGCCACCAGACCGATTCCGCGACAGCGATGGCGAACTGGACCTGGGCCACCACGACGAACACGACGGTCAGTCCGACCACCGACCACGGGGCGGAACCACCCTCGTGTCTGCGCTTGGCGGCACCGGTTGCCCCCATTGGCGTCACCTCCACCGATGTTGTCGTGGACATCGGCGATTGATCGCACGGAGTTACAGGTCCAAGCGTACTCCTCGGTCGTTTGGTTGCAGACCGTCATTTTCCGGACATCCGCCCACCGGCGGGAAACCCCTGCACAGCACGTGCGCGATTCACCCGGTGGTGTGATCATCAACTGGTGTCCGCACTGCACGCGGGGAATCCCGCCTCATTCGCCGCCGATGTTCTCGAAGAGGGTCCGGCCGAGCTGGAGCACGTGCCGGGAGTGGCGTCACGACGCCCCACCAAGACGTGCGCGGGCGGCGCGCTGATCCGCGATTCCACCGGACGCGTGCTGTTCGTCGTGCCGACGTACAAGGCGGTGCTGGACATCCCCGGCGGCATGACCGAGGACGACGAGTCCCCGAAGGCGGCGGCGCTGCGGGAGATCCACGAGGAACTGGGTCTGTCGCTGACGCTCGGGCCGTTGCTGGTGGTCGACTGGACGCCGCGCAACGGGGTCTGGCGCGACTGCCACCAGTTCGTGTTCGACGGCGGCGTCGTGGACGACGCGGCGGCGTGCGATCCCGAACTGGAGGGCGTGCTGTACCTGACGTTGGACGAGGCACGGCACCGCGTCTACCCCTCACTGCACCGGCGGCTCACCCTCGCCGTCACGGCCCTGGAGAGCGGTTCCACGCGGTACGCCGAGTTCGGCCGGGAGGTCTGATGCGGATCGTCTCGCTGCTGCCCGCGGCCACCGACGTCGTCGCCGAACTGGGACTCGTCGAGCACCTGGTGGGACGCACCCACGAGTGCGACTGGCCGGCCGAGGCCGCGGGCGTCCCCGTCGTCACGAGCACCGGGATCGACCAGAACACCCTGAGCAGCCGGGAGATCAACTCGACCGTCCACCACGGGTCGTCGTTGTACGGGCTCGACGCGGACCTGCTGAACGACCTCAAGCCGGACGTGATCCTCACTCAGGACCTCTGCGACGTCTGCGCGATCTCGTACCGCAAGGTCACCGACACGGTCCGGATGATGGACGTCGGCCCGAAAGTGCTCAGCCTCGAACCCTCCACATTGGACGAAGCGCTGGGCTGTCTGAAGACCGTCGGCGACGTGCTCGGCGTCGACAGCACGGACAAGATCGCCGCGCTGCGACACCGCATCGAGAACTTCGAGCGCCAGACCGGAGATCTCGCGCACCCAAGAGTGGCCGCGATCGAATGGCTCGACCCGGTGTGGCCCGCCGGCCACTGGGTGCCCGAGCAGATCGCGGCGGCGGGCGGCATCCCGCTCATCGCGGAGAAGGGCGAGCACACCAGGCCGATCACCTGGCAGACCGTCCACGACGCGCGACCGGACATCGCCCTCCTGATGCCGTGCGGCTTCCCGGTCGAACGGACGCTCCAGGAGCTCCCGGACCAGCCGCTGCCCGAGACGTGGGTCCTGGATGGACCGTCGTACTTCAACCGGCCGGGCCCGCGCGTGGTGCGCGGAATCGAGGTCCTCGCCCACGTTCTGCACGGAATCGGGCAGAAGCCCTCCACAACCGAGGCGATTAAGCTCGAACCATGGACCTGAGCGCGTTCCCCCGAGTCTCACTGGGCACCTGGCCGACCCCGCTGGAGGACGCCCCGAGGCTCGCGACCGAGCTCGGCGGCCCGCCGGTCCTGATCAAGCGCGACGACGTGAACGGTCTCGGCGCGGGCGGCAACAAGCTGCGCAAACTCGAGTTCCTGCTGGGCCAGGCCATCGAGCAGGGCGCGGACACGATCATCACGTTCGGCGCGCTGCAGACCAACCACGGCCGGCAGACGGCGGCGGCGTGCGCGAAGCTCGGCCTCCGGTGCGAGCTCGTCCTCACGGCCAAGGTGCCGATGAAGGGCGAGGCGTACGAGAGGTCCGGCAACGTCGTCCTGGACCACATGTTCGGGGCGAACGTGCACGTCTGCGCGGACGCCGACGAGACCGTCCAGGCGTACGAGAAGATCAACCACGACAAGGCCGTCACGCTGCCCGTGGGCGGTTCGAACGGGCTGGGCGCGCTCGGCTACGTCGCGGCGGCCATCGAACTCGTGGGCCAGCTGAACGAGCGCGGCATCGGCAACGCCACCATCGTCGTGCCGGACGGCAGCGGCGCCACGGCGGCGGGGATCGCACTCGGCACCGAACTGCTCGGCTGGCCCGGCACCGTTCACGCCGCGAGCGTCTCGCACACCGCTCAGGACGCCGAGCAGGAACTGCGGAACCTCGCCACCGACGCCGCCGCCCTGCTCGGGCTACCCGCCCCGGAGCTCGCCGGCGTCACGGTCACCGACGACACCATCGGGGCTGGTTACGGCGTGCCGACGCCGGAGATGTGGAGCGTGCTGAAGCTCTTCGCGCGGACGGAGGGCGTGATCCTCGACCCGGTCTACACCGGCAAGGCCGCGGTGAAGTTCCGCGAGATCGCCCCGCACAGCGACGTACCGGTCGTGTTCCTCCACACGGGTGGTCTTCCCGGCTTCTACGGGTACGCGCCGGAGGCCGTGGCCCAGTTCTGACCCGGGGTGATCAGTACTCTGGTGTGGTGACCGACCTGGCCGACGACCTGAGCCTGCTGCGCGACCTCGAACGACGTCTGCTCGTCTACAAGTTCGCGATCGAGGAGCTCATGACGAAGCTCCGCATCCTCAGCGAGGAGTTCGACTCGGTCCACCAGCACGACCCGATCGAGCACATCACCAACCGCGTGAAGAAGCCGGAAGGCATCCTGGAGAAGCTGCAGCGCAAGGGCTTCCCGCTCGACCTCGACGCGATCGGCGACTGGCTCGACGACATCGCGGGCGTGCGGGTGGTGTGCCCGTTCGTCTCGGACGTCTACCGGGTCAAGGCGATGCTCGCGCGCCAGCACGACGTGGAGATCCTGCGCACCAAGGACTACATCGCCACGCCGAAGCCGAACGGCTACCGCAGCCTGCACCTGATCGTGCGCATCCCGGTGTTCCTGTCGGACCGGGTCGAGCACGTGAAGGTCGAGGTGCAGCTGCGGACCATCGCGATGGACTTCTGGGCCACGCTGGAGCACAAGCTGTTCTACAAGTACGACGACAGCCCGCCCGCGGACTTCGTGGGCGAGCTGATGTCGACGGCGATGATCGCGGCCCAACTGGACGACCGGATGGAGTCGCTGCATCGGCGCATCCACCAGGACGACCGCTAGGCCCAATACCGGTGACTTAAGGGTTGGTTCGGTAAGTTGAGCATTCAGGAGGTGCCTGGATGCCGCGGCCTGGACAGGTCAAGCCCGATACGGATGC